>JAOACE010000016.1 GCA_026418015.1 Leptospiraceae bacterium
GATGGAAAGATTATGAGTTTGGAAGAAAGAATCAATCGACTGGAAGATAAAATGGAATCAGAGATTCAAAGACTCGAAAATAAGATAGAAACCGAAACTAAGAGATTAGAGGAGATGATTCATGCTGAAGTATCAAGGTTAGAAGGTTTGATAAGATCGGAAGGTGCTCGAATTGATGGAAAGATTATGAGTTTGGAAGAAAAAATCAATCGACTCGAAGATAAAATGGAATCAGAGATTCAAAGACTGGAAGATAAAATAAATTCCGAGATTAAGCGATTAGAAGAGATGATTAAATCGGAGACATCGATATTAGAAGAGAAGATCGAAACAGAAACCCAGAAGATAGCGAAGGACATAATACGATTGGAGAAGAAAACGACGATTATGTTTGGTATGTTATTTTTTGTTGTGATATTTCTCAATCAAAACGCACTAGAATTGATTATCAAAATCATTCAGTTGGTAAGATAAATTTATAACGACATAGATGTTATTTTTATTTTTGCAAAATCGAATAAAAGCATTTTAAACAAGAAATTAAAGAAATCAAAAATTTTACTTTTTGATTCTAATAAAGCTTAACTGCGGGTATTTGCCCCGCAGGTTTTATTAAATAAATTTTTTTAATAATTCTTTGATTTCTTTTAGGTTTCTTTCGTTAAATTCTGATTGGTTTTTCTTTTCTACGATAAAGGTATCGTTAGCAAATTTGTCTTCTGTGGCTGCAAAGAATTCATGAATGTTTAAATCTGCCAAAAATAAGATTTGAGCAATCAGATAAAGAAGTCCCGGTCTATCGATGGTTTTAAAATGGATTTTTAGACGTTTTGCATCTTCTATGGGTTCTAGTTCGACTTCTGTGTTGGGGTAAGGCTTCATGCTGTTGATGATTTTTCTTGTTTTTTCGGGGTAATTTGCCAAGTATTCGCTTATATGGATTTGATTGCTCAAAAGTTTATACAGATCACTTTCGATTTTTTCTAATATCTCTTTGGTAATAAGAGTATCAGCATTGTGAGGTTCAATCGTAAAAATGTCTTCGATTTTATCATCCACAGTTCGAATTGTTGCAGAAATAATGTCCCAGTTATGTACAAACAGAACTGCGGTAATTCTGTATAAAATGCCGGGTTCATCTTTAAAATTGCTAATCACTAATTTTGCCTGTTGGATTGTGTCTTTATCATAGACAGTTGGTTCGAATAAAATGTTTCCAGATTTTGTAATAATCATAAAAGCCTCCTTTTTTATTTTAAATGCAAGTTTTATGCTCAAAAAATACACCAAAATATGTATATAAAATAGTAAATTTTTAATAAAAATGCTTAATAAATAAGCAATTTGTGTATGTTATGTTTTTTTGTAGTAGCTTAGAAAAATCCAATTATGTGAATTTGTTGATCATAAGCTTCTGTAAAAAAACAACTAAAAACAAAATTTCGCGTAGGAATCAGAAATAATTTTAAATTTTTATAAAAATCAATTCTATTTGTAATTTTAAACCTCAATCTAAAATCATTATTTTGCAAAAAATCAATTTAAAATGATTCAAACAATGGTTGTCCCACTTTGGACAAAATCGTCTGTTTTTTGTCCAAAAAAGAACAAATAGTAAAAAAAATTTATAATTTTAATAAAAAAAAATTGATTAATATTTTATGCTATTTTAGAATAATAACATAAGGGGGTGTTTATGTTTAAAAAATATATTTTGATTTTTTTAATATTTTTATTGGCACAATGTGGTAAAGACAAAAATCCATTTATGTTGTTTCCTGGTAATAATAATGATGGAAATCAAACCTCTTCTTCTACAACTACATCCGATAATACCAACAACAATACATCAAGTACTTCTAACAATAATACAAACACCATCAACGATCAATGTGGAACATTAAATTATGATACTCAAACAGTCGTCGATGTAAACGTAAGAGTACAGGTGTTGGATATAGATGGACCTGTTGTTGGTGCAACAGTGGTATTAAGATTGCCGAACAATGCTGTAAGTAATCTATTTCAAGTGGGAACAAACGAAAATGGTATTGCCCAAGGGATAGCTCAGATTTCTACAAGTGTAGATTCGCTTTTGTTAGAAGTAAAAGTTGGTAGTAATGTGATCTATTCCGCTAACATAAACAATCGTTGCGATTTAGGTCAATATCTTGTTCGCATAGATAGAAATGTTGTGGTAAACGATGATGTAAATAATCAAAACCCCATCGATTCTGATGGCGATGGTACACCCGATGTAAATGATGCTTATCCAGACGATCCAACACGAGCAACAAAAATTGTATTTCCTTTATCTGGTGCAGGTGTAATTGCCTTCGAAGATTTATATCCAGTTCCCGGAGATGCAGATTTTAACGATGTGGTGCTTCAAATTTATAACGAAGAAGATTTAAACACTCAAGGTCAAGTAGTTCGAATTCGTGGAAGATACAGATTCCTTGCAAGAGGTGCAGGATACAATCATGTTGTATTAATCAAACTACCTGGTTCTGGTACAATTATACAAAAAGTTTATGATGGAAACAACAGTAGAGTAAGTCAAATCAATACACATGTAGATTCGTTGGATAAAGTACCATTATTTTTAAAAGATTCCTTATTTTTCGCAAACCCAGTCTATACGAGTAGTTCAATTTATAGAACACAAACACTTTGTTCTCATAATGCTATGAGTGGTTCTTCTTATGTTCCTTGTTATTCTTCGGAAATAGAAATTATTTTTGATCAGCCACAACCAAAAACGAAACAAACCTCTGCACCCTACGATCTTTATATCTATGTATTAAATACAAATAAAGAGATTCATTTCCCTGGACTTTATCTAAGAAATGATGGCTCAGATGTATATTTAGATAATGATGGTTTTCCATGGGCATTGTTGATTCCTACAAAATGGAATTGGCCATTAGAACGCAAATATATTACTACTGGATATCCATGTTTCGATGAATGGTATGTTTCTCGTGGTACAAATTTTACCGATTGGTATTTGAGGGTGGATTCCACATCCCAAAGAAATCTCTATCCTTATTTTAGCGACATCAATTATTCCGAAACTATTGGTTGTAGATAAAATATCGAGGGGTATTTTACCTCTCGCTTTTTTACAATTCAATTGACTTAATTTTTACTTCGATGCTTTTGGTATTTGATGAAAAAAATTCAATACATTATTTCTCCAGAATTAAGAGAAGCAATCAAGGTTGCAGAAATTACCGGACGTCCACTTTTGTTACGTGGCGAACCTGGGACAGGAAAAACCCTTCTAGCACATGCAATTGCTCAAGAAAAAAATCTTCCCTTGTTTGAATGGCATGTTAAATCTTATTCCAAAGCATTAGATGGTTTGTATACTTACGATGCAATTGCTCGTTTAAACGATTCGCGATTTTCCGAAAATTTAGAAAAAGTCAAAAACATAGAAAATTATATTGACCTAGGTGCATTAGGAAAAGCCTTTTCTTTGGATGGCCCTTCGATAGTTCTAATCGACGAAATTGATAAGGCAGATTTAGAATTTCCCAACGATTTATTGTTAGAACTTGATCAGATGGAATTTGTGATTGTAGAAACAGGAAAAAAGATCAAAGCAAAATATCGACCTTTAACCATTATTACATCGAATAACGAAAAGGAACTTCCCGATGCTTTTTTAAGACGGTGTATCTTTCATTATATCAGTTTTCCTGATCCAGAATTTATGAAGGAAATTGTCTATACACATTTTCCCGACATTGATAATCAATTATTAGAAAATGCATTAGAAATTTTTTATAAAATTCGTAATATTTCTGATTTAAAGAAAAAACCCACTACTTCCGAATTTATAGATTGGTTGCAGGTTTTAATCATAGAAAAACAAAAATTAACCAATAAGCCAATACCATTTGTTGGAGCGTTGATTAAAAACGAAGAGGATTTAAAAAATATTTCTTATAAGATATGAGCAAATTAAAAGCAAATCCGGGCGATCTTTTTAAAAAAGCCATAATAAAAGAAATTTTATCTTGGAAGATTCCGAATTTGAATGTTTATACAGAGGTTTTTGTAGGAAGTCGTTTTATTGGTCAAAAAAGAAAATTGGATATCGTTGTGGAATATAATAATAAAACCTTAGGCATAGAAGCTAAAACACAGCAAAGTGGAGGCACTGCTTACCAAAAATTGCCCTATGCAATAGAGGATGCAAAAAGATGCCCTATACCCACTATTATTGTATTTTCTGGCAAAGAGATGAAGGATGATATTCGTGCGCTTCTTATTTCTTCGGGCATAGGTTTAGAAATTGAGTGGGATCCAGATCATGGTTTTGGTTTTGGTTTGGATATCTTAAAACAAAGGATAAAAATTGAATTGGGGTTAAATTGGTTAGAGGATCAAAAAGAGTGTAGAGTTGATCCTTCTCAATTCGAATTATTTTGAAAACTTTACAGCTGCACGAATAAATCCTTCGAAGAGTGGGTGTGGTTCTATTGGTTTAGACTGAAATTCTGGATGGAATTGAACACCGACAAACCAAGGATGATTCTTTAATTCAATAATTTCTACGAGTTGTTCATCGGGGCTTGTTCCCGATATCATCAATCCTTGTTTTTCGAAATCATCTTTGTATTTTAGAGTAAATTCGAACCTATGTCTATGCCTTTCTTTAATTCTGGTTTTTTTGTATTCTTTATGTGCTAAGGTATTTTCTTTAATTATGCAGGGATAAGCACCTAATCGCATTGTTCCCCCTTTTTGTTGTAATCCCATCTGCTCTTCGAGTAAGGAAATAACCGGATATTCTGTTTTGGGATCAAATTCTGTGGAGTTTGCATTATTCCAGCCTAATACATTTCGCGCAAATTCGATGACTGCACATTGCATGCCTAAACAAATACCAAAATAAGGGACTTTATTTTCTCTCGCGTATTTTATTGCAAGTAGTTTACCTTCTATACCGCGATTACCAAATCCGCCAGGTACTAATATTCCATGAACATCTTTAAAAATGCTTAAATCTCCTGTTTTTTCTAATTGTTCGGGATCAACCTTAACTAATTCTACGTTCACTTTATTAGCAATACCACCATGAAACAATGCTTCGTATACAGAACGATATGCATCTTGTAAAGCAATGTATTTCCCTACTACTGCTATTTTGATAGTCTTAGTAGGATTTCGTATAATTTCTAGTATTTCTTCCCATTTTTTAAAATTTAGTCGGTTGGGTTGCATTTTAAAATGTTCTAAGACTGCCAAATCTAATTTTTCTTCTTTGTACATTGCAGGTATTTCGTAGATAGAAGTTTGAATATCAATAGCAGAGATGATGTTTTCTTTTTTAACGTTACAATATAGGCTCAGTTTATCCTTCATTTCGTCTGTAAGTGGTTTATTGATTCTACAAACAAGAATATCTGGTTGAATACCGTAGGTCATCAATTCTTTAACGCTATGTTGTGTTGGTTTTGTTTTTGCTTCTCCGGCAACGGTAATTGTTGGAACAAGTGTTAAATGAATAAAACAAACTCCTTCTCTTCCTTTTTCGCGTCGCATCTGACGAATTGCTTCTAAAAAAGGTACAGATTCAATATCTCCCACAGTACCACCAATCTCTACAATAACAAAATCCAAATCCTCTTCTTTGGTTAAATCCGTCATCCTTCGCTTAATTTCGTTTGTAATGTGGGGAATCACTTGTACGGTTCTTCCTAAATAATCACCTCTTCTTTCGCGTTGTATTACTTCGTAATAAATCTGACCAGTTGTGACAGAATTTGCTTTACGAATTTTTGCATTTCGCGTAAAACGCTCATAGTAGCCTAAATCTAAATCGGTTTCTGCACCATCTTCTGTTACATAGACTTCTCCATGTTGGAAGGGACTCATCGTACCTGGATCTATGTTGATGTATGGATCCATTTTTTGCATTGCAACTTTATAGCCACGATTTTCTAAAAGATTGCCTAATGCTGCAACGGTTACACCTTTACCTAAAGAGGAACATACACCACCAGTAACGAATATAAAACGAGTCTGCATAAAACCAAATTTTTTCAATTTGTTTTATGTTCTACTCAAATAAATTCTATTAGAACTACTACAATTATTTAAAATTATAAAAAATATATTAAAAAAATTAATAAAATAATAATACTATTAATTTTTGCATTTTTATAGTCTAAAATTCTTGACGATCCAATTTTTTATGATAGTTTTGTATATTAAGTTGATTTATGGATTTTCCAAAGGGTCTTGTTTTTGTATTATTGATGATTTTGGTTTTACAATGTGGTAATGGAAGAGTACCCGATCAAAAAAAAGCTCCATCCCAACCCAAAGAACAAATTACCAAAGGCGAAAACTATTGTGATGTACACTCTACGGTTTGTGAATTTTCTATCAAAGAAGGTGGAGAAATCATTGCCCAAGGTACTTTAAACCTTAATCCAAAACCCGTACATGCAATGAATCCAATTGAATTTGACTTAACACTTACAAAAAGTAAATTGCAAAATCCAGAGATCATGCTCAGCCTTACTATGCCAGCAATGTATATGGGAATCAATAAGGTTTTTTTAAAAAAAATCTCTTCGAAGGATTATAAAGGCAATGGTATGTTTGCAGAATGTGTCACAGAAGACAGAAGATGGAACATTAAAATTGTGTTAAGAGAAAACGAAAAAACCTATGCAACAGATATCCAATTTGATATTATACAATAAATTAAAAAGAATCATTCAATATTTTTTAAAATCTTATAGATAATTATATAAAATTAAGGAGCTGTTATGCAAAAAATTTCTACTTTAACTAAGATTCAATATGCTAATTTATTATCCCTTTCGGTTTTTTTATTATTGATCATCTTTGAGTTTGATAAAAAAAGCTTTGATCCATTACAACTTTTGATGGTTCTAAACCTATTTCTTTTTACTTATATATTTATAGCTACTAATAAGGTAAAAAATCTATTAAAAAAAATTAACCATAGCATAAATGTAAAATCCTTAGAAGAAATAAAAAACTTAAAAGAAGGTGGCGAACTTTACGAACTTATCGATCATATAAACCATTTATTACTTAGTACAGAATCAGTTTCAAAAGATACTCTTAAAGAAAATATACAAAAAATGGAAAAAGTATCTCAATTGGAAAATCTAATCGATAAAGAAAAACTTTCTAAGATCGAAAATGGCATCCAAAAAAGTTTAACGAATATTGCAGGCGATTTAAACAAAGTGGTTCAAAAGATTCAAATGATTAAACAAGAAAATAATAAAACAGTCCAAATTGCAGTAGAAGGAGAAAAAGTAGTTTTGGGAATTCTAAATAATCTTAGTTTTTTAATAAAAAACATAGAAGATTACAGCAAAATGATCCAGAATTTAGCCCAAAAAATGGAAGATATTGGGATGATTGTTTCTCTTATAAAAGATATTGCAAACCAAACAAATTTATTGGCACTTAATGCTACCATTGTTGCTGCAAAAGCTGGCGAAGTAGGAAAAAGCTTTGCAGTAGTTGCTGACGAGGTTCGAAAGCTTGCAGAAAGAACCAAAAAAGGGACAGAAGATGTAAACGATGTAATTCTGGAACTTCAGCAACAAAGTAAAGACACTTTATCCAAAACAAACGAATTATTAAACTTAACACAACAATCAAATTCTTCTATTAAAGGACTAACGGGAATTCTAAAAAACTTTGTAAGCTCTGCAATTCTAAATGAAAAACTAACAGATGTGTTATCTTTAAATGTATTTCTATCTACCAAAAAGTTGGACCATGTAATATTTAAAATCAACACCTATTTAAGTGTAACACACAATAAAATGGTGTTCCAATTTACGGATCATTACAATTGTGCTTTTGGAAAATGGTACTATTCCGAAGGCATTAAAGAGTTTGCAGATTTGGTTACATTTAAAAGAATCGAAAACCATCACGCGAACTATCATAAGGTATTGTATAACGTGGTAGAATTAATAGAAAATAAAAAAGATTTAGCACAAAATCAAGAGAACATTTTTAATAGTTTTGATATGGCAGAAGAAGAATCCCAATTACTTTTTAACGATATGGACTTGTTGCTCGAAGAGAAAGCACAAAGATTGGGGATTACTTATAAGGTTTAATGGAAAGTTATGGAGTTTGTGGACGTAGAATCGTACTATTTGGTGGCTTTAATTTCTGGGTTTTTGGGTGGTCTTAGCCATTGTAGTTTTATGTGCGGTCCTATTATTACTTCTTTTGTTGTAGAAAAGCATCAACCTAAGTATAGTATCTATTTGGCACAATTTTTTTATCACTCTGGTAGAATCTTTACTTATAGTATGATTGGATTTCTTATGGGATATGGGGGATTTTTTGTAAGCAACTTGGGGCTTATCATTGGAATCAAAAATACTATTATGATTCTTGTTGGGATTTATTTAATCTTAAAGGGATTAGAAATGGTAGGGTTAATAAAACATCTAAATTTGTCTTTCGAAACGATTGGGAATACCACAAAGTTATTCTCTAACATGATTTTATTCCTTCGCGATATGTCTTCTAGTTGGAAATATTTTTTATATGGGTTAATATTGGGATTTTTGCCTTGTGGATTATCTTATACAGCTTTTATTGCTTCGAGTGGACTGAATGATCCTTTTAAAGGTTTTTTGTTTATGTTTTTGTTTGGTTTGGCAAATGTACCAGCTTTGTTTTTTGTTGTATCTTTTTCTTATAGAGTTGTTCAGACTACGAGAAGTATATTGTATTATTTGACTGCAATTGTATTTATTGTTTCGGGGATCTATTTTATTTATTCTCAGGTTCATAGATTTTTTTGATGGATTTACTTCTTATCACTTCTGCCATCGAAGAAGAATTAATAGAATTAGAAGATTTAAATCACCAAGAAATAAAATTAGGTAAAAATATTTATAAAATTATTTTATTACCTCTTGGAATTGGAAAGCTCAATGCTTTGTATAATTTGATGAATTGGTATAATAATCATCGAAAAGATACTCTAAAAGAAATCATTTTCTTGGGTTCTTGTGGTAGTTATGATTTAGATTACAAACAAGATTTTATCGCATCTTGTAATTTTATCAATTATGATTATGCATCTTTGACGAATCAAAGTAAGAGTTTACCAGAAGTTTCGAAACTAATCAAAACAGAACAAGGAGAGGTTGCAAAATCTATTGCTCATCTTTACCATTGGGAATTTGGTATCGTAAATTCTACCGATTCTATTACATTAAAAAAAATTGATAAAAATTTATTATTAAAAAAAATTAATAATCATTCTATCGGTAATGTATACGAAAACTTAGAAGCTTATGGTATCGCTCTGTTTTGCTCAAAGATAAAAATTCCTTTTACTGCTTTTTTGAGTATTACAAATGCTGTTTACGAAAATGGCTCCGAAGAATGGCTTAAAAATTATCAATCCATGGCAAAAAAATTAAATCTTATGATAAAAAATTATCTTAAAGGTATTTTAGATTCAAGTTTTTTTTAGTCGATATTATATTTAACTATGGGGCAAAAAGAGAATAAAGATATACGGAGTTCGCGAGAGAATTTGGAAGGAGAACCCAAAGAGGTTTTCTATAGGATTCAGCTGACAGTTGCTGTTTATAAGAACAAAAAGTTGGCTTATAAGAACGAAATGATTGTTCCAACATGGTATACACGACGATCCGAAGCGCGTGCTCACATTAAAAAAGAAATCAACAAGAGATTAAAAGAATCAGATTTTTTTATTTCGCCGCGTGTTGATTACGATTTAGTAAGATATTCCCAGGAAGGAAGTTGCAATACTTACATAAGATACAGAATTATCGAAGAAGAGGGGAATTTATTAAAAATACACGATCAAATATCAATTGACAATAAGATTACGTAATTATTTTAAAAATCGTGTTATCTGTTGATGAACAATCAAAATCCTTTCAACGCGAGGTAATAGATACACTCTTAAAAAAGCTTTTAGATTCTTTAAAAATCGATCCATCTAATAAGAGTGAATTGTACAACCAGCTAACAAACTATTTAGATAATCATCAAATTTATAGCATTGATTCTCTTATACAAAATTCTTCTCAGGTTGCTCGAATTCTTAGAATCAATCCACAGAGCCTTAACGAAATCATTCAAAAAAATTATTTTAAGATTGTTCAACAGCTAAAAAAGCAAAAAGAAAGCTTTAATTTATTCTTAAAAGACGAAAAGCAAAATATCATCGACATTATTACTCAACATATTTTTCCTTCGAATTTATTTGATTCGTATTTTAAAGAAGAAAATCAATTATATGTATTGTATTTACCAAACCAAAAAATTGTAGAAAGATCTGTTTCTACTTTAAAAGAATCTGAACTAGCCAAGCAAGAAAATAAAACTCAAAAAACAACACAACCACAACAACCACTAAAAGAAGAAAAATCGATTTTAAAAGAGATATTAGAACTATTTCCTAACGTCCAAACAACAAAAAATTTAGCTGCGGAAGTGGAATCCTTAGAAGCTATTGTTATAAAGGAAGAAAAACAAGAGGAAAGGCAAGTTCATATAACTCAACAAAAGCAATCTGATTCGGAATCTATTTTGCGAGAAATATTAACGAATTTTTCGGATTTATTCCCCATTTCGAAGGATTTACAAAAAATTATCGATCAAGAAGAAATGGCTCAACAGACAGAAATCAAAAGTACTTCAGAGCAAACAGAAGAAACACAAAAGGATTTTATACCTATTCCATTTACGATTGCAGAATATGTGGATTTAAGAAAAAAATTACAACAATACAAAAATGATCCGAATGCTTACGCAAATTTTATTAAAACGGCAAACCAAAACCAAAAAAGTGTAATTGCTATTTTAAACATCATTTCTCGAGAAAATGATCCCAATTTTTTATTGGAGAATTATTTAGAGAATGTTTCTATAAAATTAAATGCATCAAAGGAATCTATTAGAGAACTCTATTATAGAATTAAAAAATACAATATGTGTATTGGTTTTTTAAAACAAGCTGCAGAACATTTAAAAAAGCATGAACCCAAATTGCACAATTATTTTTTAGGAATTTATGAGCCTTTGCTGGATTTTATATCTCTCCTAAATGGCGAAAATCAAGAGCAATTTCTAGAAAGTAATATTGATAAAAATTTAAAATTATTGTTGATTTCTATAATAGATGAAAATGATAGGCAGAAGCTACTAAGCTTCTTAAAAAGGTTTATATTTAATATAAGAAAATACTTATAAAACTAACAACTAAACACAAATTTTATTTTAAACTCCCATCGGTTTCTTTCGAAAAATCTTGACTACATTTCATAAAAAAAAATAAAGGTCATTCTATACAAAATTTGCCCTCTTAGCTCAGTTGGTAGAGCACTTCCATGGTAAGGAAGGGGTCACCAGTTCGAGTCTGGTAGAGGGCAAATAGGCCGGTAGTTCAATGGCTAGAATAGGGGCCTCCAAAGCCTCTGATGCGAGTTCGATTCTCGCCCGGCCTGCCAGTTAGAAGAGGAATAATTTATATGTGGAAGTTTATTCAAGAAGTGAGGGAAGAATTAAAGCATGTAATTTGGCCCTCAAGAGAAGAGGTGGTAAAATCAACGTGGATTATACTACTTACTGTGATTGCATTATCGATCTTTTTGTTTATGATAGATTTTGTTTTCGAAAAGGTTTTTGAATTTTTGGTAAATTTAGGGACAAAATAATTATGAAGCAATGGTACGTTATTAGAACACAATCTGGGCACGAAAAAAAAGCTAAAACGAATTTAGAAAAATATTTAGAAAAAAAAGGAATTAGAGATAAATTAGGACAAGTAATTGTGCCCGTTGTAAAAGTACCACAAATCAGAAAGGGGAAAAAGGTTTTTATCGAAAAAAAGATTATGCCAGGTTATATTATTGCAGAATTAGAATTAGACGAAGATATAAAATCAGAAATAAGAAAAATTCCTTCTATATCTGGATTTGTAGGTGGAGCGAATCCTAAACCCTTATCAAAAGACGAAGTTAGAGATATATTGAACCTACAAGGGGTTGATTCCCAAGAAGAAATATCTATACCACCGCCCTTGCTATTTAGTAAAGGAGAAAAGGTTAAAATTATCGATGGACCTTACAATAATTTTAGTGGTGTTATCGAAGATGTTTTAAAAGATCAAGGGAAGTTAAAGATTAAAATAGAAATATTTGGTCAAACAACAACCGTAGAAGTTGACTATTCCCAAGTAGCATCAAATGTATAAATAATTTATAAAATATTTTAAATAAAAAGGCAAAAGACTATGGCACAAAAAAAGGTAGTAAAGCAAATCAAATTGCAAATAGAAGCAGGAAAAGCAACGCCAGCACCACCTGTTGGACCTGCGTTAGGTCAAGCAGGAGTAAACATAAAAGAATTTTGTGAACAGTTTAACAATAGAACCAAGGCTCAAGCGGGATTAAAAATACCTGTCGTAATAACAGTTTATTCGGATAGAAGTTTTACATTTATAACAAAATCACCCCCCGCAGCTGTTTTGGTTTTAAAAGAATTAGGTTTAGAAAAAGGTTCTAGTACGCCTGGTAGTAAAAAGATTGGAAAAATTACCAGAGCACAATTAGAAAAAATTGCCCAAATCAAAAAAGATGATCTTAATGCAAACGATATAGATGCTGCGGTAAAGATCATTGCAGGAACATGTAGATCTATGGGCGTTGATGTAGAATTAGATTGATGATACTCGGAGGAAATAATGAAGCGCGGTAAAAAATGGATAGAAGCAAGTAAAAAAGTAGATTCCAATGTACCACTTTCCATCGACGAAGCTGTAAAAAAAGTAAAAGAGGTTTCGTATACGAAATTTGATGGAACAGTGGAAGCGCATTTTAAAATCAACTATAAATCACTACAAAATGTAAGAGGTATTGCTTATCTACCTCATGGTACAGGAAAAAAGATTAAAATTTTGGTCATAGCACGAGAAGATAAACACGACGAAGCAAAAGCAGCAGGTGCTGATTTTGTAGGTGCGGATGATATCATCGAAAAAATTCAGAACGAAAAATGGACAGATTTCGATGTTTGTATCGCAACACCAGATATGATGGGTAAAATCGGAAAATTAGGTCCCATTCTAAAAGGAAAAATGCCAAAACCTAAAGCAGGAACAGTTACGGAAGATCTTAAAACTGCCATTAAAAATGTTAAAGGTGGTCAAGTAGAATATAAAACAGATAAAACGGGCGTTGTACACGTTCCAATTGGAAAGGTTTCTTATTCCGAAGAGCAGTTAAAAGAAAACTTAAAGGCGTTATATCAAACTATCATGCGAGATAAACCTGCTGATGCAAAAGGGGAATATATTAAATCTCTCTATATAGCGCCAACAATGGGACCATCAGTAAAGGTAAATACAAAAAGTATAGCGTAGTAATAAGAAAAATTGTGGTTGTGTTTTACAATACGACATCTTGCTCCCAAAGGCAAGTAAGTAAAAATTCTTAAAGGAGATATATATGCCATCAAAAAGGAATGTAAAATTATACGAAGAAATTAACGAGATATTGCAAAAAAAACCTAATGTACTAATTACGACTTATAATGGTTTAACAGTTGCTCAGTTAACAGAATTAAGAAAAAAAATCAGAGAAAAAAATGGAACGTTAAAAGTTGTAAAAAATACTCTTTTTAAGATTGCTCTAAAAAATTCCGAAAAACATGAATTCGAAGAAAAAAAGGATAAAATCGAAAAAACAATTGTAGGACCAATAGCAGTTGCATTTGCAGGCGAAGAATTGCCAGCAATAGCAAAGATCATCGTAGAAGAATCTAAAAAAGAAGAAAAAATTCAACTAAAAGGTGGATATTTCGAAGGAAAATTCTTAGATCAAGTAGAAGTTAAGAATATCGCTGGCTTACCAACAAAAGAAGAATTGCTAGCAATCATTGCTCGTGGATTGAATACACCAGCACAAAAAATTGCTATTGGTATAAACGAGGTAATAGCAAAATTGGCAAGAGGAATTAAAGCAGTCGCAGAGAAAAGTAATAAATAAAATAAAAAATAATCATTAAATTTTAAGGAGAAACATATGTCAGTAACAGATGAATTACTTGAAAAGATAGGACAGCTAACATTAGTAGAAGCAGCAGAATTAGTAAAAAAAATGGAAGAAAAATTTGGAATATCTACTGCTGCTCCAGTAGCAGTTGCGGGAGTAGCACCAGCAGCAGGTGGAGCACAACAGGCAGCAGATGAACCCACTTCTTTTAATGTAATTCTAAAAAATCAAGGTGATAAAAAAGTCGATGTAATTAAAGTAGTAAGAGAAATTACTGGATTAGGATTAAAAGAAGCGAAAGAATTAGTAGAAAAAGGAAACCAAGTAGTAAAAGAAGGTGTTGCAAAGGCCGAAGCAGAAGATTTAAAGAAAAAATTAGAAGCTGCAGGGGCTACTGTAGAATTAGTACCCGCTTAAATCTTCTATCTAAAAAATTGGATCCGCACTTTAAGTGCGGTCCAAATATTTTACAACTGAATAAAATGTTTTTAAATTTCAATAAATGTTCAAAAATCATGTTAAGTAAAGTTCTATTTACTTTATTTTCAATGAATCAAAATAACAGATACATCAACATTAATGGCTAAGTGCTATATTAATATAGTTTAATTATCGAGGAAATTATGACAACTAAAATATTAAACCAACAAATAAAAAAACAAAAAAATGTCGTAAATTTGGGGAAAATAACCAATTATGATTTAATTCCTGATTTAATTGCAATACAATTTAAATCGTATAATGAATTTTTACAGCTCGATTGTGATCCCCATAAAAGAGAAAATAAAGGTTTAGAACAAGTTTTTCGTGAATCTTTCCCTATTTATTCAAATGACGCAACTATCATATTAGAATATGATCATTACAAATTAGGTGAATGTAAATGGTCTCCAAAAGAATGCAAAAGTAGAGGTATAACATATGGTGCACCACTAAGAGCAACTCTTCGCGTAGTTAATCAAGAAACAGGAGAAATACGCGAACAAGAAGTATATTTTGGCGAAATACCATTAATGACTCCTAATGGTACGTTTATTATTAACGGTGCAGAACGTGTAGTGGTTTCTCAGCTTCATCGTTCACCGGGAATTTTCTTTTTCGAAGAAAAAGATAAAGCTTTGTTTACCGCAAGAATTATTCCTTACAAAGGTTCATGGATAGAAATTGAGTTAGATCAAAAAGAAATTCTTTATGTAAAAATCGATAAAAAGAAAAGAATACCTGCTACAATTTTTTTACGTTCTTTAATTGCAGAACAAGGAACCGACGAAGAAATCTTAAAAATATTCTACGATACAGAAAAAGTGAACATCAAAAAGCTCAAAAAAAATCAGTTAAATCAAGTCTTAAAAAGAAGAGTTGCACAAGATATCATTGAACCAGAAAACAACGAAGTTATTATGCATGCAGGAGAGTTGATCGACGAAGATGCATTCAATATCTTAAAAGAAAGAAAAATAGAAGAAATAGAAATATTGATTTTTCCAGACGATAAAGATGATACATTATTAATCAATACATTGGAAAAAGATGGAGTTAAAAATAAAGAAGAAGCTGTTCTAAAATTTATTGAATATTTACGTGGGGATGGTTATACTTACGAAGATGCATTAACTCTTATAGAATCTTTGTTCTTCGACGAGAAAAATTATGATCTATCTCCTGTTGGTAGGTTTAAAGTAAACAATAAGTTTAGGTTTATCAACCCCAAAGAATTCGAAAACGCAAAAGAAAGAGTATTAAGAAAAATCGATATCATAGAAACCTTTAAATATTTTATCCGGCTTGTAAACGAAATCGATGGATATGATGTAGATGATATAGATCATTTAGGAAATCGAAGGGTAAGAAGTGTGGGGGAATTACTCGCGAACCAGTTAAAAAGTGCTTTCGTTAAAATGGAAAGAGTAATAAAAGAAAGAATCAATTCTGCAGAAAGAGATACAATTACACCACAATCCCTTGTTTCTATAAAACCCATAACAAGTGCTATCAATGATTTTTTTGGATTGGGACAATTATCTCAATTTATGGATCAAACCAATCCGCTATCAGAAACAACCCATAAAAGAAGGTTAAATGCATTAGGCCCTGGTGGTTTAAACCGAGAAAGAGCTGGTTTCGAAGTAAGAGATATTCATTTTAGTCACTATGGAAGAATGTGTCCAATAGAAACGCCAGAAGGTCAAAATATTGGATTGATTGTTTCTATGAGTACATTTGCAAGGGTGAATGAATTTGGATTTTTGGAAACACCATACAGAAAAGTTATAAAAGAAAGAGATAAAAACGGAAAAATTACAAAAGTCTATGTATCGGATCAAATCGAATATATGACTGCGGATATCGAAGAACACTATGTTATCGCGCAAGCAAATGCCCCTCTAAATGAAGATGGAACTTTTAAGAATCGTTTAGTAGCTTGTAGAAAAAAAGATGATTATCCATTAAAACCACCAGAAGAAATCGATTATATGGATATTGCTCCACTTCAAGTTGTAAGTGTTTCTACATCTCTTATTCCATTCTTAGAGCATGACGATGCCAACAGAGCATTGATGGGTTCTAACATGCAAAGACAAGCTGTTCCACTGCTTTTCGAAGAAGAACCTATTGTCGGAACAGGAATGGAAACTCGTGTAGCTTATGATTCTCGCGTTTGTATATTAGCAGAGGAAGATGGTGTAGTAGTAAAGGTTGATGCAAATCAAATCATTGTAAGAGAAAAGAACGGAAATGAAAGAATCTACAAGTTAAGAAAATTCGAAAGGACCAACCAAGATACTTTATTTAACCAAAAACCCGTTGTGTATACTTTAATATTTGATTATAAAGTTTGGCATCCGGAAAAAAGAAAATATCTCTTACCAAAAGAAGCGGTTGTAAATTCTGTAAAAAAAGATGCAATAGAAATCAAAGTAGTTGTAGAAGATCAAGATTATAAAACAGAAGATATTATTACTTATCCATTAAAATACGAGGATAAAGAATTTGAACCCTTTGTAAAAGAAGGTGCAAAAATTAAAAATGGGACAATTTTAGCTGGACAAAAAGTCTATAAAGAATTGCGAGATTCCAATGGTATTATTAAAAGAAAAGCCACTATATTGGCAGAAGGACCATCCATAAATAATGGTCGATTAGCGTTGGGGAAAAATATTCTTGTAGCATTTATGCCTTGGAATGGTTATAATTTCGAAGATGCAATTTTAATCAGTGAAAGAGTGGTTCGCGATGATTTGTATACATCTATTCATATAGAAGAATTCGAAGTGCAAGCAAGAGAGACAAAATTAGGTCCAGAAGAAATAACAAGAGATATACCCAATATTAGTGATAAAGCATTTAGAGAATTAGACGAAAACGGTATTATTCGAATTGGAGCAGAAGTAAAACCAGGAGATATATTAGTAGGCAAAGTTACACCTCAAGCAGATAGAGAAATGTCTCCAGAGTACAAACTCTTGCATAGTATTTTTGGAGAAAAATCCAGAGATGTTAAAGATACTTCTTTAAGAGTGCCAAATGGTGTAGAAGGTATTGTAGTAGATGTAAAAAGATATTCGCGAAAAAACGGAGATGAGTTACCATCCGGTGTAGAAGACATGGTAAAGGTTTATGTGGCAAGTAAAAGAAAACTTCAAGTTGGCGATAAGATGGCTGGTAGACATGGTAATAAAGGGGTAGTTTCTAAAATCTTACCAATTGAGGATATGCCATTTATGGAAGATGGAACACCTATCGATATTGTTTTAAACCCATTAGGTGTTCCTTCTCGGATGAATATTGGCCAAATCTTGGAGACCATGTTGGGATTTGCTGGTTATAAATTAAACCGTATTTTCGAAACACCTGTATTCGATGGTGCAACAGAAGAAGACATAAAAAAATTTTTGGAAGAAGCTGGTTTACCATCGGATTGTAAGTTCGAATTATACGATGGAAGGACTGGAGAAAAATTCGAAGGAAAAGTTTTCTGTGGATATATTTATATGCTAAAATTGGCTCATATGGTTGATGATAAAATGCATGCTCGTTCTACCGGTCCATATTCATTGGTCACACAACAACCATTGGGAGGTAAGGCTCAATTTGGTGGTCAAAGGTTAGGAGAAATGGAAGTATGGGCATTAGAAGCTTATGGCGCAGCATATAGCCTACAAGAATTACTTTCTGTAAAATCAGATGATATACTTGGAAGAAACAGAATCTACGATGCGATTATAAAAGGGATTCACACCATCAAACCAGGTATACCAGAATCTTTTAATGTGTTACTACAAGAGTTAAGAGGCTTAGCATTAGATATGGTGATGCTGGACGAAAATGGTAATGTAATCGACTTAGCAGATTTAGACGAAGATTATAGTCGTTCGAGTAAAACTAAAATCAGAATCGAAACCATCGAAAGAAATTAAAAAAAGGGAATACATATGGCATTAAAAAAAGAAAAAACATTCGAAGCAATTAAAATTATGTTAGCAAGTCCCGATCGAATTCGGGAATGGTCCTACGGAGAAGTAAAAAAAGCAGAAACTATTAATTACAGAACTTTAAGACCAGAACGCGAAGGATTGTTTTGCGAAAAAATATTTGGAACAACGAGAGATTGGGAATGTTTTTGTGGTAAGTTTAAATCTGTAAGATACAAAGGGGTGATTTGTGATAGATGTGGTGTAGAAGTTACCCACAGTAAAGTAAGAAGAGAAAGAATGGGACATATTGAACTTGCAACACCAGTGGCCCATATATGGTATTATAGAAATGTGCCAAGTAGAATTGGATTATTACTCAACAAAAACGTCAACGAAATTAAAAGTATTTTGAATTACGAAAGGTATGTAGTAATCGATCCTGCGGATTCTGACAAAGAAGTTGGCGAATTAATCACAGAAGATGAATACAACGAATATTTAGACGAATACGGTGAAAAATTTGTCGCGATGATTGGAGCAGAAGCTCTAAAAGAATTATTGAGTAGAATCAACATCGAAGAAGAAATTCACGAAATACGAAGTCAATTATCCGTAGAGCAAAATAAGGCATCGGATCAAAAATTGTTAAAACGTTTGGAAATTTTAGAATCATTAAAAGAATCTGGAAATAGACCAGAATGGATGATTTTAGAAGTAATTCCCGTTATACCACCAGAATTAAGACCGATGGTTCAGTTAGAAGGTGGTAGGTTTGCATCTTCGGATTTAAATGACTTATACAGAAGAGTTATAAACAGAAACAATCGTTTAAAACGTTTACAACAATTAAGAGCACCAGAAATCATCGTAAAAAACGAAAAACGAATGCTCCAAGAAGCGGTTGATTCTTTGTTCGATAATACTAAACGTGGCAAACAAGGTGTAGTAAAAGGTAAAGGAAATCGACCTCTAAAATCTCTTTCTGACATGCTAAAAGGAAAGCAAGGTAGGTTTAGACAAAATTTATTAGGTAAACGGGTAGATTATTCTGGTCGTTCTGTTATAGTGATTGGACCTAATTTAAAATTACACGAAATGGGACTACCAAGAAAAATGGCATTAGAATTATTCAAGCCATTTATTTTAAGAAGATTGCTAGAACTCGACATTGTCCCAAACATCAAAACAGCAAGAAAAAAGGTAGAAGAAGAATCTCCCGAAGCAAACGAAGCTTTAGAATATGTAATTAAAGAACATCCTGTATTATTGAACAGAGCACCTACTTTACATAGGTTAGGTATACAAGCATTTTTACCAGTAATCGTAGAAGGTAAAGCAATTCAATTACATCCATTGGTATGTCATGCCTTTAATGCAGATTTTGATGGTGATCAAATGGCAGTACACGTACCATTATCTGCAAGGGCACAGTTGGAGTCTTGGATGTTGATGTTGTCTTCCCATAATATATTAAACCCTGCAAATGGTCAACCAATTGTATTTCCTACCCAAGATATGGTGCTGGGACTTTATTTCTTAACATCGAAATTAGAAGGTGATGTAGGCGAAGGTAAAAGTTTTTCTTCGTTAGAGGAGATATTGTATGCTGTCGATAAAAAGGTTGTAGGATTACGTGCAGAAATTCGCGTTCTAATAGATGATAAAATTATTAGGACAACACCAGGAAGGGTAATATTCAATTCTATTTTGCCCAAAGGTTATCCATTTGTTAACAACCCAATTACAGATAAAGAAGCAATCCGTATTATTGCTGATGTTTATTCGAATTATAGTGCAATAGATACTGTCGAAATGTTGGAAAAATTCAAAGAATTAGGTTTCTATTATTCTACAAGATTTGCACCTTCTATTTCTATTTCGGATATCAAAGTTCCTAAGAAAAAGTATGAATTAGTCAAAAAAGCGAACGAAGAAGTAGAAAAGGTTACTAAAGATTTTCATAATGGAATTATCACCGACGAAGAAAGATATAAAAAAGTGATCGAAATTTGGGATAAAACTAACGAAGAAGTTCTTAAAGCGGTTTTCGAAGAGTTAAAGTATGATCAAAAAGGATTTAATCCCGTCTATGCAATGGCGGAATCAGGAGCTCGAGGTTCTAAACAACAAATTCGTCAGCTTGCAGGAATGCGTGGGTTAATGGCAAAACCATCTGGAGAAATTATTGAATTGCCCATTCGTGCTAATTTTAAAGAAGGATTAAGCATATTGGAATTTTTTATTTCTACACACGGTGCAAGAAAAGGGTTAGCAGATACGGCATTAAAAACCGCAGATGCTGGATATTTAACAAGAAGGTTAGTAGATATTGCTCAGGATGTAATTGTTACAGAAGAAGATTGTGGAACGAAACAAGGTCTATGGATTGGACCAGTAAAAGATAGAGATAAAGTCGTTGTCTCTTTGGGCGATAGATGTTTTGGAAGGATATTAGCAAAAGATGTTCAAGATCCTGTAACTGGCGAAGTGGTGATTAAAGCAGGTACAATGATTTCTAAAGAAATTGGCAAAAAAATTGATTCTTTGGGAATTGAAAAAATCTTTATAAGATCAGTTTTAACTTGTGAATCCCGAAGAGGAATTTGCGCAAGGTGTTATGGATTAGACTTAGCAAGATTGAAACTTGTAGAAATGGGCGAAGCAGTAGGAATTATCGCTGCTCAATCTATTGGACAACCTGGTACACAGCTAACAATGCGAACATTCCATGTGGGTGGTATTGCAACAAACGTAGAGAGGGGCGAAAACGAACATCGCGCACCTGATGATTGTATAATTTTAAACATTCAAGGAACAATTGTTAAGAATAGAGATAATAAACGATTGTTAGCAACAAGAGGATCAGTTGAGCTTAAAAAGATTTGGTTTAAATATCCGTTGAATCAGTTAAAGGGCATATCTGTAAAAAATGGCGAAAAAATTATCCATGGTCAGCAAATTGCAGATGAATATTACGACAATAACAATGAACTAAAGCGAGGACTAGTTTCTGATGCAAAGGGTATTGCAACAATTGATGAAGAAAGAAGCTTATTTTATATTGTAGACGAAAATATCATTACGATAAACTTAAAAGTTGGTAGCGAAATTTATGTAGAAGAAAATCAATTCTACAAAAAAAATGATCTAATAGCAAGGTTTGATTCCGTAAATGATATAATCATTACAGATAGTGATGGCGAGGTTGAATTTAATGATATATCAATCAACGAAAACCTCAAAAAAGATGAGCAAGGTAATTTTAGAATCTACGAAGTAAGAGGTAAAAAATTAAACCCAACTATAATTATTAGAATCGATAATAAAAACTTTAAAGAATATCCAGTTCCTGTTGGAGCTATCTTACTAGTAAAAGAGAACGATAAAGTCAAAGCAGGAGATGTATTGTTTAAAGTTGCAACATCGAAGGAAATTAAAACACGAGATATTACTGGTGGTTTGCCACGTGTTGAAGAATTATTTGAAGCAAGAGTTCCTAAAAAATCAGCCTTCTTAGCACCAATTACTGGATATGTTAAGGACAAAAATGAAGTAATTAAAGACAAAAGGATCATTTATATAATACCTCTCGAAATAACAGAGAATATGTCCGAAAAAATCATTGATCTCGAAGGTTCGGATGAGCTCTTCGAAGAAATGGAAAAACAAGAATATCAAGACTATAATGTTTTTGACGAGATAGATAAAACAACACCGTTAGTCTATAAAATTGCAATTCCAAGACAAATACGAATCTTGGTAAGAGATGGAGATCAAGTAAAAAAAGGCGAACCAATTACCGAAGGACAGTTAAATCCTCATGATATACTCAGAATTAAAGGATTAGATGCTCTACATGAATTTTTGATTCAAGAAATTCAAGAAGTGTATCGATTACAAGGGGTTTTTATCAACGATAAACATCTAGAAATCATCATACGTCAAATGCTTAGAAAAGTAGAGATAACAGATCCAGGTGATACAAATTTTGTTCTACATCAACAAGTAGATAAATTTAAAGTAATCGAAGAAAATAAACGTGTTAGAGAACAAGGTGGAGTTGAATGTAAATTTAGACCGATTCTTCTTGGTGTGACTAAAGCTTCTTTAACTACGGAATCATTCTTATCGGCGGCAAGTTTCCAAGAAACAACAAGAGTTCTAACAGAAGCAGCAATAAAAGGAAAAGTAGATGAATTAGTCGGTTTAAAAGAAAATGTAATCGTCGGTCACCTAATCCCTGCTGGTACAGGTCTAAAAAGATATAGGGATATAGAAATTTTCTACGAAGAATATGGAGATATACAAAAAGCATATAAGCAAAAGTTAGAATTACAAAGCAAAGAAGAGTAAAAAGTAATTTTAACTTGATCCATATATGTTTTAAAATTTTATGGTTATTCCAATTACTAAAATGGAATTTAAATATAATTTATAAATAATACGTAGGATTGAAGTATGCCAACAATAAATCAATTGATTAGATTAGGTAGAAAAAAAGTAAAAAAGAAAACTAAATCACCAGCATTAAAAGGATGTCCGCAAAGAAGAGGTGTGTGCGTTAGGGTTATGACTGTTACACCTAAAAAGCCTAACTCTGCATTAAGAAAGGTTGCAAGGGTAAGGTTAACCACTGGTATAGAAGTCACAGCTTATATTCCAGGCGAAGGACATAATTTACAAGAACATAACACAGTTTTGGTTCGTGGTGGAAGGGTTAAAGATTTACCCGGTGTTCGATATCATATTGTTAGAGGAACATTGGATGCATTGGGTGTAGAAAATAGAAAAAAAGGACGTTCCAAATATGGAACAAAAAGACCAAAAGCATAAATGAAGAGGGTATTTGTATGTCTAGAAGAAAGATCAAAATAAAAAGAAGAGAATTACCACCTGATCCAGTTTATAACGACAGAGTTGTTACTGCTTTTATTAACTACATGATTAAAAAAGGGAAAAAGTCTGTTGCAGAAAGAATATTTTATAAAGCCTTAGAGTTGATTAAAGAAAAAACTGGAGAAGAAGGAATAGAAGTTTGGAGACAAGCTTTAGAGAATACCAAACCAGATTTAGAAGTAAAAAGTAGAAGGGTTGGTGGAGTATCTTATCAAGTACCAGTAGAAGTTCCACCTCACAGACAACAATCCTTAGCAATACGATGGTTGGTAAGAAGTGCAAGAGAAAGAAAGGGTAAATCCATGATAGAAAAATTGGCAATGGAATTGATTGATGCAAAAAATAATATGGGTGGTGCTATTAAGAAGAAAGAAGATACCAGAAAAATGGCAGAAGCTAACAGAGCTTTTAGTCATTATCGTTGGTAAAATTATCAATAATTTTATTGGGAGAAAAGTATGCCAAGAGAAATACCATTAGATCGTTATAGAAACATAGGAATCATGGCTCATATTGATGCGGGTAAAACAACTACAACAGAACGCATCTTGTATTATACGGGAAAAACGTATAAAATTGGAGAGGTACACGAAGGTACCACAGAAATGGACTGGATGGAACAAGAAAAAGAACGTGGTATTACTATTACATCTGCAGCTACAACTACGTTCTGGAATGGAATGGAAAAGCAGTTTAAACCCCATCGAATCAATATTATCGATACACCAGGGCACGTAGATTTTACCGTAGAGGTAGAACGTTCTTTAAGAGTATTGGATGGTGCAATTGCTGTTTATGATGGTGTTGCAGGGGTTGAACCTCAAACAGAAACCGTTTGGCGGCAAGCAGATAAATACAATGTTCCGCGAATCTGTTTTATCAACAAACTTGATAGAATGGGAGCTGACTTTTTCTTCTGTGTTAACAGTATTAAAGAACGATTAGGTGCAAATGCAGTTCCAATCCAGTTACCCATTGGATCAGAAGCGGATTTTAAAGGTATAGTTGATTTAATTAACAACAGAGCAATTATTTGGACAGGTGATGAATTAGGAGCAAAGTTTGAATTCCAACCAATACCTGATGATTTAAAAGATTTAGCAGAAGAATATCGTTCTAAATTAGTAGAATCAGCTGTTGAATGCGATGACCAATTATTGGAAAAGTACTTAAATGATGGCGAAATCTCAGTAGAAGAATTAAAAAGAGCAATCCGTAAAGGTACACTAGAAAAAAAATTGTTCCCAGTATTATGTGGTGCTGCTTTTAAAAATAAAGGTGTCCAACCACTTCTAGATGCTGTTGTGGATTTTCTACCTTCTCCTATTGATATTGCACACGTAAGAGGAATCGATCCAAATACTGGGGAAGAAATCGAACGAAAAACCGACGATAATGAACCATTTTCTGCATTAGCATTTAAAATCATGTCCGATCCTTATGTAGGTAAATTGACGTTTTTTAGAGTTTATTCTGGAACATTAAAAAAAGGATCGTATATATATAATTCTACAAAAGGAAAAAAAGAAAGAATTGGACGTTTGTTGTTGATGCACGCAAACCAACGCGAAGAGATTGATGAAGTAAATGCAGGTGATATTGCAGCAGCAGTGGGGTTAAAAGATACAACTACTGGTGATACATTGTGCGACGAAAATAAACCTATCGTATTAGAAAGCATGACATTCCCAGAACCAGTAATTGATCTAGCAATTGAGCCATTAACAAGAGCGGATCAAGATAAATTAGGAACAGCTCTAATGAAGTTAGCAGAAGAGGATCCTACGTTTAGAGTAAAAACAGATCACGAGACAGGACAAACAATTATCTCTGGAATGGGCGAATTACATTTAGAGATTATTGTAGATAGGTTAAAAAGAGAATTCAAAGTCGAAGCAAACGTTGGTAAACCACAAGTAGCATACAGAGAAACAATTACAGGTTCAGCAGAAGTAGAAGGAAAATATATAAAACAAACTGGTGGTCGTGGTCAGTATGGACATGTTTGGATTCGCGTAAAACCGAATGAACCAGGTAAAGGTTATCAATTTATCAACTCTATTGTAGGTGGTGTTATTCCAAAAGAATACATTCCTGCTGTTGATAAAGGAATACAAGAAGCAATGCAAACTGGTGTATTAGCTGGATACCCAGTTGTTGACATAAGTGTTGAATTGTTTGATGGTTCTTACCACGAAGTTGACTCTTCAGAAATGGCATTTAAAATTGCAGCTTCTATGGCATTTAAAGATGCATGTAAAAAAGCAAACCCTGTTCTACTCGAACCAATTATGGATGTAGAAGTCGTTACACCAGAAGATTATATGGGTGATGTTGTAGGTGATTTAAACAGAAGAAGAGGAAGAATTTTATCTATGGATCAAAGAGGAAATGCAAGGGTAATAAAAGCAGAAGTACCTTTGGCAGAGATGTTTGGTTATGCAACAGATTTAAGAAGTTTTACCCAAGGTAGAGCTTCTTACACAATGAAGTTTAAACATTACGAGCAAGTTCCAGCAAATATTGCAAATGAGATCATTGCAAAAGTATCTGTGTAAAACAGATACTTTTTTTAATTTTTTACGTAATTTACTTAAAATTAAGTAGACATAAAAACAGATTAAAAAAAATTAACTATCTCAACATTGCAATAAAAAAGTAAAAAAAATTTATAAAAAAGGGTAAAGTTATGGCAAAAGAAAAATTTGATAGATCGAAACCACATTTAAACATAGGAACAATAGGCCATGTTGACCATGGTAAAACAACATTAACAGCAGCTATTACTCATGTATTAGCTAAGTACAAAGGTGGAAGAAATAAACCAGTAAAGTATGATGAAATTGATAATGCACCAGAAGAGAAAGAAAGAGGTATTACAATTGCAACATCTCATCAAGAGTACGAAACAGAAAAAAGACACTATGCACATGTTGACTGTCCAGGTCACGCTGACTATGTGAAAAACATGATTACTGGTGCAGCTCAAATGGATGCTGCTATATTGGTTGTGTCAGCAGTAGATGGACCAATGCCTCAAACACGTGAGCATATCTTGTTAGCAAGACAAGTTGGTGTTCCATATATTGTAGTTTTCTTGAATAAAGTCGACGCGTTGGCACCAGATGAAAGAGAAGAAATGGTAGAATTAGTAAAAGAAGAAGTAAAAGATCTATTAGTAAAATATGGTTTTCCAGCAGATACTCCAATGATAGCAGGTTCTGCTTTAAAAGCCCTCGAAGGTGATCCCTCCGAAATTGGAGAGCAAGCAATATTAAAGTTAATGGAAACTGTGGACAATTATGTTCCAGAGCCCAAAAGAGATATCGATAAGCCATTCTTAATGCCTGTTGAAGACGTATTCTCTATTACAGGTCGTGGTACAGTTGCAACAGGAAGAGTAGAAACTGGTAAACTAAACATAAACGATGAAGTTGAAATTGTAGGTTTAAGACCCACTCAAAAAACAGTTGTAACTGGTATAGAAATGTTTAGAAAACAACTCGATTATGCTCAAGCGGGAGATAACATTGGAGCATTGTTAAGAGGTCTTAAAAAAGAAGATGTAGAAAGAGGACAAGTTTTGGCAAAACCTGGTACGATTACACCACACAAAAAATTCAAAGCAGAAGTTTATGTATTAAAGAAAGAAGAAGGTGGAAGGCATACACCATTCCAAAACAACTATCGTCCACAATTCTATTTTAGAACAACGGATGTGACTGGAACAATCAAATTACCAGAGGGTGTAGCAGTTGTAATGCCTGGTGATAATGTAAACTTAGAAGTAGAATTGATCTACCCAATTGCTATGGATAAAGGTTTAAGATTTGCTATTAGAGAAGGTGGTAGAACTGTTGGATCTGGTGTTGTAACAGAGATTATTGAATAACAATAAAAGGAAAGGGGAATGGAAACAAAATCTAGAAGAATAAGAATTAAATTAAAATCTTTTGATCACAAATTAATAGATAAAGCTGCACTTGACATTGTTACAGCAGCAAAAAGGAATGGAGCCAAAGTTTCTGGACCCATTCCTCTTCCTACATCGATAGAGCGATTTACTGTGTTACGTTCTGTGCATGTGAATAAAAAATCAAGAGAACAATTCGAGATAAGAACACATAAAAGATTAATCGACATAATTGATCCTAATGAACAAGTAACAGAAGCATTGAGTAAATTAAAGTTACCTGCTGGTGTACAGGCACAAACTTTAAAAACAAAAAGAAAATAGTTAGGAGAATTAAAATGGCAAAAGGTCTAATTGGAAGAAAAATTGGTATGACAAGAATCTTCGACGAAAATAAGAACGAAACGCCTGTAACAATAATAGAGTGTGGTCCATGTTATGTATCAGAAATAAGAACAAAAGATAAACATGGATACGATGCAGTACAGTTGGCTTTTTTAAAAACAAAAGAAAAACATTTAACAAAACCAGAGTTGAATCATTTAAAGAAAAATAATTTACCCCCGTTTAAAATACTAAGAGAATTTAGAGATTTTGGACAAGATGTTCAAATTGCTCAAGAAATTAATGTATCTATATTTCAAAAGGGACAAATTGTAAAAATCCAAGGAAAAACCAAAGGCAAAGGATTCCAAGGAGTTATAAAGAGACATGGATTTGGTGGTGGTAGAATGACTCATGGTTCTAAATTCCATCGAGCACCAGGTTCCTTAGGAGCTAGTACTTTCCCATCGGAAGTAGTTAAAGGTAAAAGAATGCCTGGAAGAATGGGAGCAAATACAGTAACAATAAGAAATTTAGAAATCGTAGATATTGACGAAGAAAATAATCTATTATTCGTTAAAGGTTCAGTACCAGGACCCAAAAAATCTATTTTAAAAATAGAGGTGTTAAAATGATTTTAGAAACACTAAGTAAAGAAAGAAAAATCATCCTACTCGACGAAAATGGTAATCAAATAGGAACAGAAAGTCTAATAGATGATATAATTATTGAAAATGATAAAATTTCTTTAAGCTTAATACATGAAGTATTAGAAGCTGAACGATGGAATAGAAGACAAGGAACAAGAAAAACAAAAACGCGAAGCGAAGTTTCTGGTGGTGGGAAAAAACCATATAGACAAAAAGGAACTGGACATGCACGTCAAGGTTCAATACGTGCTCCTCAATTTAGAGGCGGTGCAACTGTATTTGGACCTCAACCACAAGACTTTTACAAAAAAATCAACCCAAAAATGAGAAAAGTTGCTTTAAAACAATTGTTAAACTTGAAAGCAGCACAAAATGCCTTATATAGAATAAAAGCATTCAACTTAAATAACTTTTCTACAAAAACTGTTTACAATACATTAAAGAATGCAAATCTAATCCCATCGAATACAATAACTTTGCTATATAATGATGACGAACCTTATTTATTTAAATCTGCAAATAATATTGCATTATTAAAGCTTGTATCATCGATTCGACCAACTCTTCCAGAATTATATTTCAACAGTATCTTATTATTTACAGATAAAGCTTATCAAGATTTTATAAATATTTTAAAAAATTAGAGGTGTAGTATGGAAATTGATAAAATATTAATCATGCCTTATGTAACAGAAAAAACGGAAATGTTAAACCAAAATTCTAAAAAAGGACAAGTAGTTGTATTTAAAGTTCATAAAAAAGCGACGAAAACGATGATAAAACAAGCGATCTATGAATTATATAAAGTAAAAGCGATGAAGGTAAACATCATCAATCAACCATACAGAAAAACAAGGTTTAGAAATATTGTTACAAAAAAACCAGGTTTTAAAAAAGCAATTATAACATTAGAGCCAGGTAAAACAATTAAGTTTGAATAAAAGAGGTAGAAGATGCCAATAAAAAGATTAAAACCATATACACCAACAACTAGATATCAGACTTATTACGATTTTAGAAATTTAGATAAAGTTGAACCAAAAAAATCTTTATTACAAGTTTTGAATTATACAGCTGGTCGAAATTCTCAAGGAAGAATAACTGTTTGGCATAGAGGTGGAAGACATAAAAGAAAATATCGAATCATCGATTTTAAAAGAGATAAATTCGATATAGAAGGAACAGTTGTAAGCATTGAATATGATCCAAATAGAACAGCACATATTGCATTAATAAAATATCCCGACGGTGAATATAGATATATAATAGCACCAGATGGTATACAAAAAGGTGATAAGATAATTTCTTCGAATAATGCTCCAATTAGAATTGGAAATTGTTTACCATTGGAAAAAATACCACCAGGTACAAATATTCATAATATTGAATTACAACCTGGTAAAGGTGGACAATTGTGTAGAGCAGCTGGATCTTATGCAACATTAGCAGGATTTGATGAAGAATACGCTATAATTAAATTACCTTCTTCTGAATTAAGGAAAGTGTTAAAAACATGTAGAGCTACCATTGGAGAAGTAAGTGGAAAAGATCACAATTTAGTAGTTTTTGGAAAAGCTGGTCGTAAGCGTTGGATTGGAATAAGACCAACTGTTCGTGGTGTTGCAATGAACCCAATCGATCACCCACATGGTGGTGGAGAAGGTCGAGGTAAAGGTAACCATCCACAAACTCCTTGGGGACAACCAACATTGGGTTATAAAACAAGAAAGAAAAGAAAACATACAAATGCTCTAATTATAGAACGAAGAAAATCCAAAAGAAAAAAATAATTAGGAGATAAAAATGGCACGTTCATTAAAAAAGGGACCATTTATAGATGATCATTTAATGAAAAAGGTCTTAAAAGCTAAAGAAACAAATGACAGAAAACCAATCAAAACATGGTCAAGAAGATCTACAATATTTCCAGAAATGATTGGATTAACGTTTTTAGTTCACAATGGAAAAAACTTTATACCAGTATATGTAACAGAACAAATGGTAGGTCATAAATTAGGTGAATTTGCACCAACAAGAACTTATAGAGGTCATACCTCAATGGATAAAAAATTAAAAAAATAGTGGGTAATGAATATGGAAGCAAAAGCAGTTTCAAATTTTTTAATGATAAGTCCTAGAAAATTGCGCTTAGTAGCAGATGAAGTTAGAGGTTATTTAGTAAACGATGCCCTAAGTATTTTGAGAAATATGACCAAAAAAGGCGCAAGATTGCTAGAAAAAGCAATCATATCTGCAAAAGCAAATTATTTAAATTTAAACCCAAATGCAGATGAAAATAAATTATATATTAAAAAATTATATGTAGATCAAGGTCCAACATTAAAAAGATTTAGACCAAGAGCACGTGGTAGAGCATTTAGAAGATTAAAAAGAACTAGTAAAATTGTTGTAGTAATATCAGAATAGAAGGAATGAGTTATGGGACAAAAAGTTAATCCAATAGGTTTAAGATTAGGCATAAATAAAACATGGAATTCCCTTTGGTACGAAAACGAAAAATATAAAGATTATTTGCACGAAGATTTAATCATAAAAGATCATATTAAAAATTCTTATCCAAAAGGTACGATTGTAAATATCTTAATAAAAAGAGTGATGGATAGAATAAATGTTACAATCGAAACTGTACGACCTGGAATGGTGATTGGAAATAAAGGAACAAAAATAGAAATTATCAAACAAGAACTAAAAGAAAAAATTAACAATCCAAACATAAATATATCTATTAAAGAAAAAAGAAACCCAGAAACAATAGCACAAATTATCGCAGATAATGTAGCTGAACAAATCGAAAAAAGAATGCCATACAAAAGAGCGATGAAGTCTGCAATTCGAGCTGCAAGAAGAGGTGGTGTAGTCCAAGGAATAAAAGTTATGGTATCTGGGCGTTTGAATGGTGTAGATATGGCAAGGACAGAATATTATATCGATGGAAGGGTTCCTTTACATACCTTACGTGCTGATATAGATTATGCATTAAGTGAAGCTTTAACAACTTATGGTATCATTGGTGTTAAAGTTTGGGTTTACAAAGGTGACATTATAGAACCTAAAAAAAATTTTAGTACATTAGAACTAGCAGAAAATTAAGCCATCGTATGTAGGAGATAAAAAATGTTGAGTCCAAAAAGAGTAAAATATCGTAAAAGACAAAAAGGACGACTAAAAGGTGTATCATCGAGAGGTAGTCGTGTAGCGTTTGGAGAATACGGTCTAAAAGCAATTACTGGTGCTAGAATTACAGCTCGACAAATCGAAGCAGCAAGACGAACTATTTCAAGACATATAAAACGTGGTGGAAAATTATGGATTAGAATCTTCCCAGATTATCCAGTGACAAAAAAACCAGCAGAGACAAGGATGGGTTCAGGTAAAGGAAACCCTGAATACTGGGTAGCTATTGTAAAACCAGGAAGAATTATGTTCGAAATAAGTGGAATTCCAGAAGAAACAGTAAAAGAAGCATTTCGTTTAGCAAGCCATAAATTGCCAGTAAAAACTGTGGTGGTAAAAAAAGAAACAATTTAGTCTGTTTAGTGGAGGGAAAAAATGGCAAAAAATAAATTACATGAATTATCTAATGAAGAGTTAAACTTACAGCTTAAATCCAAGAAAGAAGAACTTTTAAAATTACGGTTTTCGTTAGGTGTTACAAGAATGCTTCAAAATCCAGCTCATTACAGAAAATTAAAAAAGGATATTGCAAGAATTCTAACAATCCTAAGAGAAAGAGAATTAAAAGAGCAAATAAAAAAATAGGGTATTGATATGACAGAAGTGAAAAAAAAGAAAAATTTAAAAATTGTTCAAGGTAAAGTTATATCAGACAAAATGAATAAAACAAGAGTTGTATTAATAGAAAAAAATGTTTTGCACCCATTGTATAAAAAGGTGATAAAACGTTCCAGAAAAATCAAAATGCATGATGAAAATAATGAAACAAAAGTCGGCGATATAGTTCAAGCAATAGAAACTAGACCATTATCTAAAGAAAAACGCCATACATTATACAAAATAATTTCTAGAGGAGAAGAGCAATGATTCAAGAACAAACCATATTGAACGTAGCAGATAATACCGGAGCTAAAAAAGTAATGTGTATTAGAGTGCTCGGTAGTTCAAAGAAAAAATATGCAGGAGTTGGCGATATTATTGTTGTTGCAGTAAAAGAAGCACTACCAGAATATGGTTTAAAGGACTCAAGAGGAAAGAAAGTTCATAATAAAGCAGTTCAAAAAGCAGTAATTGTAAGAACTAAAAAGGAAATCAAAAGACCAGATGGTTCTATTATTAGGTTTGATGACAATGCCTGTGCTTTAATAGATGAAAAAATGAATCCCAAAGGAACAAGAATTTTTGGCCCAGTGGCACGTGAGCTAAGAGATAAAGACTTTAAGAAGATTATTTCATTAGCACCAGAAGTTGTGTAAGAGGTAAAAAATGGATAGAAGAAGGTTACAAAAATTAGCAAGAGAAAACCCAAAGTTATACAATAAATTAAAGCATAAAAAAACAAAACTAAAAGTGAATGACGAAGTAATTGTCATTACTGGAAAACACAAAGGTAAAAGAGGAAAAATTCTTTATATAGATCGATTGAGAGATAGAGTCATTGTTCAAGGTGTGAATAAAATTAAAAAATATGTAAGACCAACACAAGAGAATCCACAAGGTGGTATTATAGAAGTGGAAGCACCAATTCATATTTCTAACGTAATGTTTTATGATCCAAAATCTAAGAGTGGTGTACGTATAGGTTATAAGTTTGAAGATGATAAAAAAATTCGCATAGCTCGTGGTAAAAAAGGTGGAAATCGAGAAATCGACTGAGGAGTAAAGTATGCCAGTATTAAAAGATATATATATTAACGAAGTTGTACCAAAGCTAAAAGAAAAATATAACTATAAAAATATCATGCAAGTACCAAGAATAGAAAAAGTAACTTTAAACATAGGTATTGGTAATGCACCATCTAACCCAAAATTATTAGAATCTGCAATGGAAGAATTAGCGTTGATTACAGGACAAAGACCTGTAAAAACAAAGGCAAAAAAATCAATTGCAGCATTTAAAATAAGAGAGGGTATGAATATAGGTTGTATGGTTACATTGAGAAGAGATAGAATGTGGGAATTTCTATATAAACTAATCAAAGTAGCATTACCTCGTGTTCGCGACTTTCGTGGGCTTAGTCCACGTTCTTTCGATGGAAGAGGAAATTATAATTTCTCTATAAAAGAGCAGATCATTTTCCCAGAAATTAACATCGATAAAGTAGATTTTTATCATGGAATGAATATTACAATCACAACAACTGCAAAAACAGATGAAGAAGCAAGAACTCTATTAGAATATCTAGGGTTCCCATTGAAAAAAGATTAATGGAGGATAGTAATGGCAAGAAAAGCAATGATGGAAAAAGCGAAACGAAAACCTAAATTTAAAGTAAGACAAAAAAATCGCTGTCCATTTTGTGGAAGACCAAGAGGGTATTTAAGAAAATTTGGAATGTGTAGAATTTGTTTTAGGAAAAAAGCTGGTTTTGGAGAAATTCCAGGTGTAATCAAAGCTTCTTGGTAATCATAATTTAAAGGAGAAATATATGGCAATATCTGACCCAATAGCAGACATGTTAACAAGAATTAGAAATGCGCAAATGGCAAAACACGAACAAGTACAAGTACAATACTCAAGAATTAAAGAAGAAATTTTAAAAATTTTAAAAAATAGTGGCTTTATATCAGATTATCAAGTGTTAAGAGATGGAAACAAAGCTGATATTATCATAAAATTAAAATATTATAACAATAAACCAGTAATAGCTGGATTGGAACGGGTATCAAAACCAGGAAGAAGAATTTATATAAAAGCAGATGAAATTCATCCTGTTATGAATAATAGAGGATTAGCAATCGTTTCTACTTCGAAAGGAATAATGCCAGCTATGAAAGCTAAAAAATTAGGTATTGGTGGAGAGGTTATCTTAAAAGTTTGGTAATCTGTATAAACGAGGTGAAATATGTCAAGGATAGGAAAATTACCCATTGAAATACCCAAAGGTGTAGAAGTAAAAATCAACAACGATATAGTAACAATCAAAGGTCCATTAGGACAATTAAGTCAAAAAATCCCAACAGATATTCAAGTAAAAATAGAAAATAATCTTATTAAAGTCGAACGAAAAAATGATCTAAAACAAACAAAAGCTCTACATGGTTTGATTAGATCGCTACTTAAAAATCATATAATTGGTGTAACGACAGGATGGACAAAAAAGCTTCAATTAGTTGGAGTTGGGTTTAGAGCAAACTTAAAAGGAAATACGTTAGTATTATCGTTAGGATTTTCTCATGATGTAAATTTTGATTTACCTAGTGATGTAAAAGCAAAAGTTGACCAACAAGTAAAAATAGAGTTAACAGGAATAGATAAACAAAAAGTTGGACAAGTTGCAGCAGTAATTAGAGGTTTAAAACCACCAGAACCTTACAAAGGTAAAGGAATACGTTACGAAGACGAAGAAATTATAAGAAAAGCTGGAAAAACTGGTAAAGGTAAATAATTCATTTAGGGTGTGATTATGAATAGACTAAAACAAAAGTATGAGCGATTGGAAAGAAGAAAAAAAAGAGTAAAATTTAGTACAATATCCAAGGATCCAGAAAGAAAAAGGTTAATAATCCTTAAAACAAATCGTTATTTATATGCTCAAATTGTGGATAATCAAACTGGTAAAACATTGATCAGTGTAGGTACATTCAGCAAAGAATTAGGTCTACCAGATGCAGAAAATAAAAAAAATCTAGATGCGGCAAAAAAGTTAGGACAATACATAGCAAAATTAGCCTTAGAGAAAGGTATTAATAAAGTATATTTAGACAGAAGAGGAAAAAAATATACTGGTAGAATAGCAGCATTCGCAGATGCAGCGAGAGAAGCAGGATTACAATTTTAAGGGGTAAGTTATGATAATAAAAGAACAACCAGAGCAATCCATAGAAAAAGTTGTAAAGATCAATCGAGTCACAAAAGTAGTTCGTGGTGGTAGAAGGTTTTCCTTCAATGCCTTAGCAGTAGCAGGAAATGGAAACGGAAAAGTAGGAATTGGTTTTGGTAAAGCAAAAGAAGTACCAGAAGCGATTCGAAAAGCAATTGAGCAAGCGAAAAAAAACATGGTACAGGTTTCTATTACCCCGCGAAAAACTATCCCACATGAAATCATGGCTGAATTTAAAGCAACAAAAGTTTGGATGAAGCCCGCAACCCCTGGTACAGGAATTATTGCAGGAGAATCAGTTAAAGCTGTTTTAGAAGCAGCTGGAATCCATGATGTCTTAACAAAAGTAATTGGTTCTAAAAATTATTTAAATGTTGTTAAAGCAACATTATTAGCATTACAACAATTAGAAACTCCTATTGAATCTGCAAAAAAGCGTGGGATTACATTACACCAATTATTTGGAAATAATGATTGATTTTAGGAGACGACAATGTCAGTTTTAAAATTAAAGGATCAAGGTGTGAAGAAAATTAAAATAACCTTAAAAAAAAGTTTGATAGGGAAAATCCCAACTCATAGAGCAACTGTAAAAGCGTTAGGTTTACGAAAAATCGGAAAAAGTAGAATCATAGACATGTCCAATAATGCCCTTGTTGGAATGGTAAAACAAGTAGAATATATGTTAGATATAGAGGTGATAGAATGAAATCGAACGAATTTTTAAAATTATCATCCATTAAACCTAAAAAAGAAAAGAAAAAAACCAAAAGACCTGTTGCTTTTATTGAATTAAAACCCTATCCCAATTCGAAGAAAAAGAAAGTAAGAGTAGGTAGGGGAGAAGGATCTGGAGCAGGTAAGACTTCTGGTAGGGGACAAAAAGGTCAAAAATCAAGAACAGGTTACTCTAAAAAAATTGGGTTCGAAGGCGGTCAAATGCCTTTATATAAAAGAATCCCAAAACGTGGTTTTAAAAACCCCTTTAAAAAAGAATTCAAAATCATCAATTTATTTATGTTAGAAAAAAAAGGATTACAAGGGGATATTACAATTCAGACCTTAGTAGAGAATAAGTTAATCAAAGATTCTAATGTTCAAGTAAAATTATTAGGAACGGGAGAAATTTCTAAACCTATCAATATACAAGTACATGCTGCTTCTAAAAACGCTATTGAAAAAATAGAAGCAAAAGGTGGAAAAGTAGAAATTATCCAAGAAAAATAATATGAGCACATTACTAACAATTTTTCGTATCGAAGATTTAAGAAAAAAGATATTTTATACATTAGGTTTATTAGTCGTTTATCGATTTGGATCCTTTATTACAATTCCTGGTGTGGATCCAATCGCAGTGGCAAATGCTAAACCAAGAGGCCAAAGTATTCTTGATGTGGTAGATATATTCTCTGGTGGAGCGTTATTTAAACTGTCAATATTTTCGCTTGGTATAATGCCCTATATTTCTTCTTCTATCATAATGAGTTTATTAACAGTAATTATTCCACAGTTGGCACAATTACAAAGAGAAGGCGAATATGGAAGAAGAAAAATTAATCAATATACCAGATTAGGAACAGTTGTACTCTGCGCTATACAATCTTTATTTATTTTATTGTGGGCTGTGGATCAAACTAGTAGAGATGGTATGCCATTAGTAGCCGAAGTTATGCCAAGAGGATTATTCTATGTAGTTGGTATGATTGCAATAACCACAGGTACCCTTGTTTTAATGTGGATGGGTGAACAAATTACAGAACGTGGAATTGGTAATGGTGTTTCTTTAATTATATTTGCAGGAATTATAGCGCGATTACCAACAAATATAATTAAAATGATTCAAGATACATCAGTAAAGTTTTTTGATATATTTATTTTATTTATTTTATTTATCATTTTGATTGCATTGACTGTAATATTATCTCAGGGAGTAAGAAAGATTCCTCTTCAATATGGAAAGAGAATTCAAGGTAGAAGAATGGTTCAAGCTCAAAGTCAGAGTTTACAGTTTAAGTTAAATTCGGCTAACGTTATGCCAATCATTTTCGCTTCTTCTTTACTACTTTTTCCTCAAACAGTTTTTGGAATGTTAGGAAACCAAGCGCAAGCATGGATTGGTTGGCAAATTCTACAACAATGGTTAAATCCATTTGCTCCAACGATTTGGCAACAATTACCCTATTATATTATCTATTCATCTTTGATAATTTTCTTTGCTTATTTCTATACAGCTATATATATCAATCCACAAGAATTAGCAGAAAACTTAAAAAAATATGGTGGTTATATTCCAGGTATTAGACCGGGAGCACAAACCAAAGAATATTTAGAGCGGCTATTAAATAGGATTATATTACCAGGAGCAATTTTTCTATCTGGACTTGCAATAGCACCTTATTTGATCATAAACTTAATGGATTTAAAAGCAAACCAAAATATACAAGGCTTAGCATATACATTTGGTGGGACATCACTACTCATTATGGTTGGGGTTGCACTCGATACATTAAAGCAAATCGAAGCTCAACTTATAATGAGGAATTATCAAGGATTTATGAAAAAAGGAAAACTTAAAGGAAGGATAAGATGAATATCATTGTTTTTATGGGTCCACCAGGCGCAGGTAAGGGTACACAGGCTAAAAGAATTTGCGAAACATTAAGCATTCCTCAGATTTCTACTGGGGATATTTTGCGAAAATCCATCCAAGATGGAACAGAATTAGGAAAATTAGCGAAAAGTTACATCGATAAAGGAGAACTAGTTCCAGATTCTGTGGTAGTAGGTATAGTTGCAGAAAGAATCAAACAAGATGATTGTAAAAATGGCTTTCTTTTAGATGGGTTCCCTAGAACCATTAACCAAGCAGAAGAATTAGAGAAATTGTTAGACTCCCACAATAAAAAAATCAATGTAGTGATAAACCTAGATGTTCCGGAAGAAGAATTGGTACAACGTTTATTGAATCGTGCTAAGATAGAGAATCGAACAGACGATACAGAACCGGTAATAAGAAATCGTATGAAGACATATTTTGATCAGACATATCCATTGATTCAATATTATCAAAAAAAAGGGTTATTAAAAAACATCAATGGAACTGGAACAATCGAAGAAATAACTTCTAGAATTATGCAGGTTATTAAAAATTAAGATGACAGAAACAAACATTTAAAAAAACTGGATCATTACAATATGCCAAAAGAAGAACCAATAGTAGTAGAAGGAAAAGTAATCGAGAATCTACCAAATGCAATGTTTAGAGTAGAGTTGGACAATGGTCATAAAGTATTGGCACATATTTCTGGAAAAATGAGAATGCACTATATAAGAATTCTTCCAGGTGATAGAGTAAAAGTAGAACTATCGCCTTACGATTTAACACGAGGTAGAATAACTTTTCGTGTAAAGTAAAATATTATACAACTAATAGAGAGGACGAATATGAAAGTTCGAGCATCTGTAAAAAGAATTTGTAATCATTGTAAAATAATTCGAAGAAAAGGGGTTGTTAGAGTAATTTGTAAAAACCCAAAACATAAACAAAGACAAGGATAAAATTGGAGTAAAGTATGGCAAGAATTGCTGGTGTAGATTTACCTAAGGAAAAACGAGCAGAAATAGGGCTTACCTATATATTTGGAATTGGTCGTTCAAGAGCACAAAAAATTTTGGATACGCTAAAGATTGATAGAAACAAAAAAATAAAAGATTTAACAGATCAAGAAATTGCTGCAATAAAAGATTTTATCGAAAAAAACTATCGTGTAGAAGGTGATCTTCGTACAGAAATAAGTTTAAACATAAAACGTTTGATTGAAATTGGTTGTTATAGAGGTTTACGTCATAGAATGGGCTTACCTGTAAGAGGTCAAAGAACTAGAACAAATGCACGAACACGAAAAGGTGCTAGAAAAACTGTACCTAACAAGAAAAAATAAGGAGATCATTAATGGCTACTAAGAAAAAGGAAAAGCGTAATGTACCTGTTGGAAGAATTTATATAAATGCAACTTATAACAATACAATCGTTACAGTAACAGACGAACAAGGAAATGTAATTTGTTGGGCAAGTGCAGGTCAATCTTTTAAAGGAACAAGAAAATCTACTCCATATGCTGCACAATTAACTGCAAAAGAAGCAATACAAAAAGCAAAAGAATTTGGATTACGGGAGGCTGATGTATTCGTTAAAGGACCTGGATTAGGTCGCGAATCAGCGATTAAGGCAATCGCTTCCGAAGGTATAAAAATCAGGTTAATTAAAGATATAACTCCTATACCCCATAATGGATGTAGACCACCTAAAAAACGAAGAGTATAAACATTAGAGGGGATTCAAAATGCGAGTTTTATTAAAACCCATCAAAAAACCAAAAGAATTAATTTACGAAACCATAGAAAGTCAACCCAATTACGGAAAATTTATAGCACAACCTTTCGAAAAAGGATTTGCAACTACCATAGGAAATGCACTTAGAAGAACTTTACTTTCTTCCATCGAAGGAAGTGCAATTACAGCAATAAAAATAGAAGGTGTAGAGCATGAATTTACTTCTATTCCTGGTGTATTAGAAGATGTATCAAGAATTATTCTAAACTTAAAAAAGGTTCGTTTAGTTTACGAAACAGAACATAAAGATGAGCCAAAAGTAATTCATATAGAGAAACGAGGTGCAGGCATATTTACTGCTGGTGATTTGGCAATTGATTCTTCAATTCAAATTTTAAATCCTGAATTAGTTATAGCAACATTAAACGAAGATGCAGAGCTAATTATGGATTTACAAATTGAGTATGGAAGAGGATATGTATCTGCGGAGGCATTCAAAAAAAATATAGAAGAAATTGGCACAATACCCATCGATGCGTTGTTTTCGCCTATTCAAAAAGTAAACTTTACAGTAGAAGAGTTAAGTAAAGGAACAAGAAATGAATACGAAAAGCTCATCATAGAAATTTGGACAGATTCTTCGATTAAACCGGAAGATGCATTAGGTCAATCTGCAAAAATATTAAAAGATCAACTTTCTGTATTTATTAATTTCGAAGAATCAGTAGATCAAAAAGAAGAAGACACTGAACTGCCAGAGATAGAAGAAGGCTTAAAACAAAATTTAGAACGTCATGTCGAAGAGTTAGAATTCTCTGTAAGAACATTATCACTATTAAAATCATTAGAAATAGAATATGTAATTGATTTAGTAAAAAAACAAGAGGATGAATTTCAAAAATCAAAACATTATTCTCAGGAATGCATTGAAGAAATAAAAGAAAAATTAAGAAATTTAAATTTAGAATTAGGAATGAAAGATATACCCTTTATTCGAGAAACATAATTTTTTTACGAGAGGATACCAATGAAAAAAGGTAATAAAACTAAAAAACTTAACAGAGTAACATCTCATAGGAAAGCTATGTTAAGAAACATGGCTACTAGTTTATTAGAACATGAGCAAATCATCACAACAAGGGCAAAAGCAAAGGTATTAAAATCATTTGTAGAGCATTTAATAACTAGGGCTAAATATAATTTAGACGAAAATTTACCACCAGAAAAAAAATTGCACAACAAAAGATATGTAATGAGGTTTATTAAAAACAGAAAAATTGTAGTAAAACTTTTCGAAGATATTGCAAAACGAAATGCAAACAGAAATGGTGGCTATACAAGAATTATTCATTTACCAGAAAGAAAAAGCGATAGTGCTCAAATGTCTATTATCGAGCTCGTAGAAAAACAAAAATTAAAACGAATCCCAAGAAGAGAATTGAAAAAACAAAAAGAATTACAAGAAAAAGAAGCATTAGAAACGTTAGCGCGTAAAAAAGAAAAGAAAGAATCTGACGTTACTCAAGTTAAGAAAAAACAAGATAAATGGTATCATAAGTTTAGGTTTGGAAAGAAGAAAGAAGAAGAAAAATCAGAATAATCTAAAAAAAGGCGCATTTCGCGCTTTTTTTTTATATATAATACATAAGAAAATCTTTGTTATTTTCCATCTTATTCATGAATTCGATAAGATTAATCGATAGCATATCTTTAATCTTGAGGTCAATCTCTTTCCAGAATAAACCAGCATCTCCTTGAACAATGTCACTTTTAGAATCAATTATACTTAATGATCCTTCTAAACATTCTAATATTTCGTACAGAGTTATATTTTCTGGTGGTTTTGCCAACCTATAACCACCTTCTGCACCTCTAATACTTTTTACGAAGCCACATTTTCTTAAACTATTGATAATCTGTTCAAGGTATTTTATGGGTATATTTTGCCTTACCGAAATCTCTTTCGATTTAATCAAAGTATTAGAATTATAATACTTAGCAAGATCGATCATAATCTTAATTCCATATCTACCTTTGCTTGTGATTTTCATTAATACCAAAAAAATATGATTTGTATAGTTTTAAAGTAAATAAATTTAAAACATTGTGATGCTTCACAACAAACGAATTATTTTATAGTTGCATCTAAAAGTATTGAATAAATCGTGTATAAGAAAATTTAGGAATAAAATTAAAATGAAGCTTAAATATTATATATTATTTATAAAAATAATTATATTATATATTATAATAATTAATTTATTACCCATAGAATCGAGGATTCAAGACTATACTGGAAAAAAAATTAAATCCATAAAAATATATGGCATAAATGTAATTTCCGAATACGATGTTAGAGACTCATTACCCTTTAAAGAAGGTTCTATCTTAAAAGAACAAGATTTTAACACAGCTGTTCAAAACTTATACAATACAGGAAATTTCGAAAACGTAAAAATCTATGCAAAACTTTTAAACGAAGGAGAAGTTCAGATTAACATTGTTTTAAAAGAATTACCAAGAATCGAAGAAATAAAAATTATTGGAGAAGAAGGGTTATACGAAGCAGATTTAAAAACATTGTTGCCCTTTAAAGAAGGTGATGTTTATAACCCACAAGATGTAAAAAATGGTGTTGATGTTCTTAAAACAAAATATCTAAAAGAAGGATATTTTCTTGCAACTATTTGGTATAAAACAGAAATAAAAGATGATGGTGTTTATGTTAAATATTATATCGACGAAGGAAAAAACATACCGATTTCTAAAATCAACATTATTGGTTTAAAAAATTTAAATCCTAACGAAATCTTGAGTATACTCGAGCAAAAAGAAGAAGGATTTTTCGAAGATGGAATTTTTCAAGAATCAAAATTCGAAGAAGATAAATTTCGCATTATTGCATATGCTAAGTCAAAGGGATATGTTAATGCAGAAATAGATCCAGACGGCACAAATTTCGAAATCCGATGGAAAAATCCCAAAAAGAAGGAAGAAGGAAGAGTCGTTATAGTCAATTACAAAATTATCGAAGGAGAAATTCGATATTTTGGTGGTTATTCTATCGAACATGATCCTCTCTATATCAATAGAGAGTTGAATCCACCAGAAAGAAAAGATAAAAGTAAAATCAGACCCGTGTACGAACCTTCTGTTTTATTAATGATGTTGGAATTTCAACCAGAAAATGCAGGAGATATCTTCGACGAAACACGTTTTTTTAGAGATAGAAATACACTACAACAAGCGTACTCAACTCAGGGGTATGTATTCGCGCAAATTCAACCATATTACACAAATTTTCCATTAACAAAAGAAAATATTAATAAATATAAATTATGTCAGAAGATTGAAATTCCCAAAACAGAAGAAGAAAAAAACTGTAAAAATATAGCAAATAGTCTCGATTTAGAAAAACTCGAAATGCTCTTAAAAAAAGATCCGAGAAACGAAGGAATTATTCTAAGACATGTTCATTTTGTTATCAGAGAAAATAACCGTGCATACATAGAAAACATTATTATAAAAGGAATGACTAAAACAAAAGAAAAGGTTATTCGAAGACAACTTTTGATTAAAGAAGGACAATTGTTTAATTCTGCTCTTGTAGAAAAAAGTAGAGAAAGAATCTATAACTTAGGTTATTTTAAAGAAGTGAACTTAGAAATGAGACCTGGTTCTGATGATAAACACATGAACTTGATTATTAGTGTAGAAGAACAACCAACTGGTTCAATAACATTAGGTGGTACTTATGGAACCCAATCAGGATTTTCTGTTTTTACAGAATTAGGAGAAAACAACCTTTTTGGAACAGGTCAAAGAATCTCTGGTAGATTGCAATATGGACCTAATGTAAGAACCATCAGTGTATCTTGGACAGAGCCTTGGTTCTACGAAAAGTGCGAAAACATAACTGGCAGATATTGGTTTTTTAAACAGAAATCTTTCGACGAAGCACCAGATTTTAAAACCTTGATAATTTTAATCGACAACTTTAAAAACGAAAACCCAACCTTAGCAACATCCTTAGAATTAGCAATAAAAGATGAATTAGAAATAAAAGATTTTTCTGCTGTAAAAACGGTACCGATAGAAACATTGGATAAACTTAAATGGAAAATTCGAACGAAATTATATGGTTTTGTCTCTAAAGAAGAGCAATGTTATCGAAGTGTACCAGAACCTTGGTCCTTATCTCTTTATGCTGGTTATAGTTCTCAAAAACTCGAAACTAATGCAATCAACATTAGTAATGATCCTTACGATTTATACGAAAGAGCTTTCTATGATTATAATGCATTTTCGTTAGGTGTTGGTGTTGGTCATGCTTTGGGAATCTATTGGTCACATTACCATCGTTATTCTCCATCTTGGTCTACGATTTCTAAGCCAACAGCACTAGCCGATAACACTGTAATCCAAAGAGCAAACATGGGATGGCATTTTAAGTCTAGTTTAACGAATGGATTGTCTTATAGCTCAATCGATAACTATTTAAACCCAACTCGTGGTTCAAATTTTGATATATCTATAGAAACTGTTGGTCAATTCTTAGGTGGGGATGATCATTTTAATCGATATAAAATTCTGTTTATGAATTATCAACTCTTAGGTGATTATACATTTGGTGGTCTTATTAGAAATTATAAATTAAAGCGATGGGCTATAACATTAGAATCTCGCCTTTCGTTTACATTCACACACGAAACTACACCCTTTAATAAAAAACAAAATAAAGAATCAAATCCTTATCTAGAGCGAAGCGATAAATTGTTTTTAGGTGGATACGAAACCATTCGCGGATATGATTATGGAAACGATAGACAATTCCCACAACCTTGGTCCCAATTTGGTGGTGTCAACCATTTGCTACTTGGAAGTTTTGAGTTTCGATTCCCCATCGAACCTACAACTTTGTGGTTTGTGATGTTTTTAGATGCAGGTGGTGGATATATTAACTTAGGAGAATTAACTGGAAACGAAAAAGAGTATGTTCAAAAATACAAAGAAAATGTAAGAAAACTTTTTGAAGGACGAACGATCACAGAAATTTATCTAACCGATAAATACGATACAATTCGAAATACGAAATATTTCTACGATTCTCGTACAGATTGGAATGATCCAAGTAGATATGTTTTATCTCAAAGAAATGTAGCATTAGATCGACTTCTTTATTCTGTTGGTGTTGGAATAAGGGTACAAATACCTGTATTACCTATACGACTATTTTTAGCACAGAAGCGATATTATAAAAATGGGCAAATATTACCCATACCAAAAGATGATAAATTTAATTTTGTGTTTGGAATTGGTGATTATAGGTTTTAATCCTTATGCAACATAGAAAACCAGCAATATTAAGGTTAAAAAAATATCTTTTTAAATATAAGTTTCGCATAATGCTAGGAGTTTTCTTTGCTCTTATTGCATCTTTTTCTAACCTATTTTCTTTAACCTCGTTTGTTCCAATATTTAATGCATTAGGTTCCGAGCAAAAAATTCAAGTAATCGAAATAGGTCCGGAAGAAAAAAAGATCTACGAAAAATATAAAAATAACCTACCACTAGAGGATTACGAAAAATTGTATATCTTTTGGATAGATATAAAACAAAAAATCAACGCTTATTTTGAACCATACAATAATAAACAAATTGTTTATCAAATTATCTTAATTATAATACCAATTTATATATTAAAAATGATCAGTATTACTGCTTCTATATTTTTTCTTGGTACAGCAGGTTTTTATGCTACAAGAGATTTAAGAAATGATCTCTACGAAAAACTCAATCGATTAAATTTATCTTTTTTTGAACAAGAAAGAACTGGATATATAATGAGTCGTGTTGTTAACGATGTTCACCTAATATCGCGATCTATTTCGGTAGAATTTCAGGAAGCGATTGTAGACTTTTTTTATGTTGTAACTCATTTTATTCTTTTAATCTTAATTTCTTGGAAAATGCTTATCATTATACTGATAGGTGTTCCTATATTGATGATGCCTGTAAATAAATTTGCTCTAAAAGTCAAAAAGGCTGCTAAAAATCAGCAAGAACGTTTGTCCGATCTTTTAACCCACCTTCAAGAAATTATCTCTGGCGTTAGAGTAATACGCGCCTTCTCTATGGAAGATTTCGAAGAAATGCGGTTTAATCTAATAAACGAAAAATTATACAAAGATACTTTTAGAGGACATTATTATCATCAAGTAGGACCAGCAATAACAGAATTGGTTGTTACCATAATTGTAGTATTCTTTTTATCTTGGGGTGCTTACGAAATAACCAAAGGAGAAATTACCAAAGGTCATTTTTTCGCGTTTTTCTTTACATTGATGTTTATTATGAGACCTATAATCCAGACCTCTGTATCGTTGAATTTACTCGGTATTGTAGGAGCTGCGGCAGAACGTGTTTTCGAAATTTTCGATCATCCGAATGAATTTCAACAACCAAAAGATGTTCTACCTTTTACGGGATTAAAACAATCGATTAAATATCAACATGTATATTTTAACTATCCTACAAATCCCAAAGAAGAATATGTTCTAAAAGACATCAACATAGACATCCAAAAAAATCAAGTTATCGCATTGGTCGGTGAATCGGGTGGAGGGAAAACAACAATTGTCGATTTGCTTTTAAGGTTTTATGATCCTCAAAAAGGCGAAATCTTAATCGATGGTATTGATTTAAAAAAATACAACATTTATGATGTTCGAAAAAAGATTGGTATTGTCTCGCAGAATGTATTTTTGTTTAACACAACTATAAAAGAAAATATAACATTGTTTGATCAAACTAAATCAGACGAGGATGTCATCAATGTTTGTAAATTAGCTTATGCGCATGATTTTATCGAAAAACTACCAGATGGATACAATACATTGGTAGGAGAAAGAGGTGTAATGCTCTCTGGTGGAGAACGTCAAAGAATAGCTATTGCAAGAGCATTAATACATAATCCAGATATAATTATCTTAGACGAAGCAACCAGTGCATTAGATAACGAAAGCGAAAAAATGGTAGAAGAAGCAATAGAGACTGCAATCAAAAATAAAACTGTGATTATGATTGCACACCGATTAAGAACTGTTTATAGAGCGGATAAAATCTATGTAGTAGAAAAAGGAAGAATTGTAGAAGAAGGCACACACCAAGAGCTTTTAGAGAAAAATGGAGTTTATAAAAAATTATATGACTTACAATTCTCGTAAACTTACCCTATTAGAAAAATTTTATTTCTTTTTACACAAGAAAGTCTATGAATATCGATTAAAAAATCAAGTACACTTCGAAGGAAAATATATTATTTCTGTTGGCAATCTTAGTGCAGGTGGTACTGGAAAGACACCTTTAACAATTCTATTGGCTCAATATTTTCTCGAACAAGATAAAAGTGTTTTAATTTGTCTAAGGGGATATAAAGGTACATTCAAAGACAATTTATTGGTTTCTGAACAAGGTAAAATTCTCACTACATCCATTGTTTCTGGCGACGAAGCTTATCTAATTGCTTTTAAATTAATAGAAAATAAATATAAAAATTTTAAAGTAGTATGTGGAAAAAAGCGCGAAGTCCTTGTAGAAAAATATGGTAAAGATTGCGATATTGTAATCCTTGACGATGCATTCCAAAATCCCACAGTTGCAAGAGATAAGGATATTGTATTAATCGATGTAAATGATGATCCAGAAAATATTCGGTTAATTCCCTTGGGACGATACAGAGAACCCATAGAAGCATTACAAAGAGCAGATGCAATTCTATTAACGCGAGCGAAAGAAAATCCAAAAAATTTAGAAAAATGGCAATCTATCCTAAAAGAATTTCAAAAACCGTATTTTATTTCTGAGCATACCAAAGAAGAAATTGTTCCACCATTAGTAGAAAAAGATGTTGTCTTAGTTTGTGGCATTGGAAATCCCAAATCTTTTGTTCATTCTGTAAGAAGCGAAAATTTAAATATTGTTAAAGAATATGTATTTGAAGATCATCATACATTTACGAATTTGGAATTAGAACAAATCTTAAAACATAATAAACCCATTGTAACAACAGATAAGGACTGGGTTCGATTGCTTTATAATCCAGTTTTTTTACAGAATAGAAATAAGTTTCATCGCTATTCTGTTTCTTTAAGAATTAATCAGTTTAATCAATTTATAAAATTAATTTATGGATAGTTTTTATGGATAAGAATTTTTGGATCGAACGATGGAAAAAGAAAGAAATTGGCTTTCATCTAAACGATTATCATGATTTTTTAAAAAAGCATGGAGAAATTTATTTTAAAGATGTTTCGAATGTTTTTATTCCTCTCTGTGGTAAGTCGAAAGATATTTTATGGTTTTATCATTTTGGTAAAACTGTTGTAGGCATTGAGCTTTCTGATATTGCTTGTAGGGAATTTTTTCTAGAAAATCATCTGCAATATAATAAATCTGAATATAAAAATTTCCAAATCTACCATACATTAGATAAAAAAATTTATTTTATTAATGGAGATTTTTTCGAGTTGAATAAAGACGTATTGAATTTTATCAATATTACCATTCAAGCTGTTTATGATAGAGCATCTCTTATAGCACTACCTTTCGATCTAAGAAAACAATATGTAAAACATATGTTTCGAATGTTGAACAATAAAATAAAATATTTTTTGATTACGATGGAATTTGAACCAATAGAAAAAACCCAAAAAGAAGTAGGGCCTCCTTTTAGTGTAACAGAGAACGAAATAAAAAATTTATTTGAGGGATATTGTACAATAAAAAAAATAGAAGAAAGATCCATCGAAAGAAAAAACGCAATAAATAGTAAAGAAATATTATATTTTATGGAGAAGATATGAGTCCTTTTACAGTAGCAATGTTGATCCTTGCAATTATTTTGAATGCACTAGCGAATATTCTGATCAAAGCAAGTTCTTTGTATTCACAAGATAATTCTCTTATTGGTTTGATCTACAATTTTTGGTTATGGGGTGGACTTATATGTTTTGGTCTTGCATTAGTATTTTATCGATATGTATTATCAAAAGGATTAGCCCTCAGTATTGCATACCCCATCATGACTACTGCTGGCTTTGCAATCGTAATCTTAGCATCGAGTATTTTTTTTCATGAACGATTAGTTACTATACAATGGGTAGGTATTGGTTTTCTTGTATTGGGAATTTGGTTGATTGCATCGAAGATTTAATTTACATTTTTTCCCATATCGTTAATTCTTTTCCAATCTGCCATAAGAATAGATAATAATTTTTTTCTTCGAAATAAGATTGATTCTGAATTCCTCTGATATAATAAAAACTTATGGGAAATTTTTTGTTATTTAATGGCTCATTATCGTAAGAAATTATGTTAAATCCAGCTCCTCTTATTTTATTATAACTAGAAAAAAGCGATAAGAAAAAATCTTCTTGTTTTTTGCAATCGTATAGATATTCAATCATTAATTCGTAAGAAGTATTGTATTGATAAAAAAAACAATATTCTTTTTGAACTTCTCTACCTTTATACTGATAGCGTTCTTTACATTGAATATAGTGTTCTTGGGTTAGATTGCAGTTTTTTTCTGCTCTACTTATGCCTGTTAATTCGTTATAGCGATTAAAAAAAAACTTTGTTCCTCTAAATGTACCAGTAATTTCTTCTTCTATAACAAAAAATGATTCTTTGTTTAAATAGATAGGAGGGAAAAGAGAACAGGATTCCAATAAAATTAAAACTGTTAAAATAAATAAATTTTTTTTCATAAGCATTGATAATATCGAATAAAAATTAATGACGATATAAAATGTCAAATTAATTTAATATTAATGTTATAAAATCGTTTTATGATAGAAAAAATTATTCGAATATTAATTAATTATAAAATTAAATTCTTAATTCCTTTTCTTATATCGGTGGGAATGGTTGTTACTTCTATTGGAATTATTTTTGTGTTATATTTTTTTACTAAAAATACTCTTGAACACCAGATTACAGAGAGCATTCATGACCAAAGAAATATTGTTTTAGAATTTTACAAAAATCAACCACAAATTTTATTTTCTAACAAAAGAGAATTAAAAGAAAATTATTATCGTGAAATGTATCTTTCTACCAATCACTTTTATTATATTTTTATTATTGATCCCATTACTAAAAATGTTTTGTTTTCTAATTATGATTATTTTACGAACAAAATTTTTGATCAAATCTTAAATTATTATAGCAAAACTCTATCGATAGAATGGAAGGATATTTTAATTGCAAAATCCAATATAGAAAATTCTAACAAAAAAATTGCCTTTAATAAAAATGATTATTTTATTTATGTAGAAGAACTCGAAAAAAACCATTGGTTAATTATCCTCTATAATTTTAATTGGTTTCATATTTTTAACATTAAAAATATCAGTATTTTGTTCTTGATTTTTTCTGTTATTGTATTTGCTCCTTTTATCTTCTTCTTGTATGCATATAAAAAAATCTATCAAACAAGGATCGATTTCCTTATAGATGGTGTAGAACGAATTTCGCGCGGAGATTTAGCAAAAGCAATTCCCATCATAGGAAACGACGAAATTTCTCAGATATCTTACTACATTAACGAAATGAGAAGTCAATTAAAAGAAGTCGTTTACGAAGATTCTTTAACAAAAATGCTCAATCGCAGAGGGTTTGAATATTTTGCTTCTTTAATGTTAAACCATAAAAAGAAATATGCCGTATTTTTTATGGATTTGGATGGGTTTAAGTTTATAAACGAAACCTATGGACATAAAATCGGAGACGAAGCATTAAAAATAATTTCTAAGCGCTTCTTGTCGTTGATAGAATCAAAATTTATCCCTTCTAGAATTCTCTTAGGAAGGATTGGTGGAGATGAATTTGCAATGATGATAGACTTATCTCCACTGAATGATCCATACTTGGATTTACAGATTTTCGCGTTAAAAATTATCGATGAGGTTTCTAAAAAACTCGAAATTCAACAATATGTTTTTCATTTAGGAGTAAGTATTGGTGTTGCGATATATCCCGAACATGGAAATGACTTAAATACCCTTCTAACCCATGCAGATTTGGCAATGTATCAGATCAAATATTCGACAAAAAATTCTTACTATTTTTTTGATAGTAACCTAAAATCCCTCTACGAAGAAAAAAATTTACTTCGAAATGAATTGATTACTATTTTTAGGAATCAGACATTTAAAGAATATTTTTATTTAGTTTACCAACCCATCTATGATTTAAAATTAAAAAGAATAAGTCATTTAGAGGTTTTATTGCGATTCGATCATCCTTATATGAAAGCTACTCCAACAGATTTTATTCCCTTGTTAGAAGAATTAAATTATATTACAGAAATAGGAAATTTTATCATAGAAAAATCCATCTTAGAATTGGTAGAATTACAAAATTATGTAGATTACGAGTTAAAGCTAAGCATCAATATTTCTACTAAACAGATTACTGACAAAAATTTTTATAAAGCAATTATCAATCAATACAAAGATTTATCCCAGTTTAACCTTAAAAATCATCAAATTATCTTCGAAATTACAGAAAGTATATTTTTCCCCAATTTTACCAGAGCTTTAAGGGTGATCAATAGTATAAGTGATTTAGGATTTTTGTTTGCGTTAGATGATTTTGGCACAGGATATTCTGCTTTAGCTTATCTAAAAGATATGCCTTTAAAGTATATCAAAATAGATAAGCGATTTTGCTCCGATATTGTGGTAAACCCCAAATCCCAATTGATTGTTCGAAATATCATAAACTTGGCACATTTATTACAGATGCAGACTATTGTAGAAGGCGTAGAAGATCTAATTACAATGAAGAAGCTCATCGAATTAGGTGCTGATTATATTCAAGGTTATTATGTATCTTCGCCATTAAAAAAAGAAGAGTTGATTGCTTTTATAAAAGAAAAGGTTATTGTATAAAAAAACGATATGTCGAAATAAGATATTTTATTTTATTGTAATTATGATTGTTCTAAAAGAAAAGGATTTTAAAGTCCCTTTAAAGATTTGGACAAGTTTAGAAGATATCGAGGAAGAAGCCAAAAAACAACTCTACAACATTGCAAAGTTGCCATGGGTATTCCATCATGTAAGTGTAATGCCCGATGTTCATTTTGGAAAAGGTGCCACTGTTGGTTCTGTGATTGCAACAAAAAATGCTATTAGTCCCGCAGCTGTTGGTGTAGACATAGGTTGTGGAATGGCTGCGGTTAAAACCAATGTTAAAGCAAAGGATTTACCCGATTCTCTTCGAGATATTCGGTTAGCATTAGAAGAAGCAATTCCCGTAGGATTTGATGAGCATAAAAAAGCTGTCTATTATAAATTTTTACCAAAGGATTTACTTCAAGAAGCTTCGGAACTTTTTAAAAATTTTTATCGGTTAACAGAAAAGGTTCATTCATTAAAGAGCAAAGCAGAAAGACAAATTGGAACGTTAGGTGGTGGTAATCATTTTATTGAGTTATGTTTAGACACAGAAGAAAATGTTTGGTTAATGCTTCATTCTGGTTCGCGAAACATTGGAAACGAGTTAGCAAAATATCATATTGAACGTGCAAAAAAATTAGCTCATAATAAAGATTTACCCGATCCCGATCTTGCAGTATATTTAGACGGAACCAAAGAGATGGAAGAATATAAACACGATTTATATTGGGCTCAAAGATATGCTTATATGAATCGATTTGTTATGCTAGAAATCTACAAGCATGTTTTACAACAATTTTTGCCTCATCTACAAGAAGTAGAAAAAGTGATTTGTCATCATAACTATGTTGCAGAGGAATATCATTTCGGAGAAAAGGTCTATGTAACGCGAAAAGGAGCTATTCGCGCAGGTAAAGGAGAGATGGGAATTATTCCAGGTTCTATGGGGGCAAAAAGTTATATTGTTAGAGGATTGGGAAACCCAGAATCTTACGAAAGTGCTTCGCATGGTGCAGGAAGAAGAATGAGTCGAAATCAAGCTAAAAAAATGTTTACAGAAAAAGATTTAATTTTACAAACACAAGGAGTAGAGTGTAGAAAAGATAAAGGTGTATTAGACGAAATTCCCGCAGCATATAAAGATATCGATAAAGTAATGGAACAACAAAAAGATTTAGTAGAAATTGTTTATGTTTTAAAACAAATCTTGTGCGTTAAAGGATAATTACGGATATAATCTATATCGCTTCCAATCCGTAGATTGAAGAGAATCTCTTTTATACATTAAGCGATCATGAAAGCGAGCTGGGCGACCTTGCCAAAATTCGAATTGCAAAGGAATCAAAACATATCCACCCCAGGATTCTGGCTTAGGTACTTTTTTGTTTCTATATTCTTCTAATAGTTGATTAAATTTATTTTCTACTTCTTCTCGATTTGTTATGATTTCGCTTTGTTTGGAAAGATATGCTGCAACTTGACTTTCGTAAGGTCTTTGATAAAAATATTCTTCTGCATATTTAGAAGGAAGTCTTTCTACAATTCCAAAAATACGAACTTGACGAACGGATTGATGCCAAAAAAAGACTAACGTAGCTTTGGGATTATGCAACAAATCCTTCCCTTTTTTACTCTGATAGTTTGTATAAAAAACAAATCCTTGCTCATTGACTTCTTTTAATAACATAATTCTTGCATCGGGATTCTGATTTTCGTCTACTGTTGCAACAGTCATTGCATTGGGATCTATTTCTTCTTTTAATGCTTGATCAAACCAACGTTTGAATAATTCAAAAGGATTTTCCCCTGCTTCTTCTTCTAATAATCGTGGTCCTTCGTATTCTCTTCGAATGTTTGCTATGTCCAATTTTTTATCCATAAGTATTCAATTACGAAAAAAATCTGTTATAATCATGATTCAAGAAAAATTTCTTTTAATTTTGGAAGTTTCTCTAATGCTTCTATTCTTCCCTTTTCGATGATTTGATCTCTAAAATGAAAGTCGAACAAACCAAATTCTGTTATGTCTGGTTGCAAAATATAATCAAAAAATTGAAGTTGGTATTTAAGCAACTCTCTTCCCTGGATAGAAACAGAACGGTTAATAATATTTAAAATCGGTGGTAGAGAAAAGTATTCATATACACCTTTTAAACCTTTTTCTTTTTCGATCTCTGTTTGCGAAGATATAGGATCAACTAGTGGAGTTACATTAATTCCTAAGATTTTATTATAGCCCTTTTCTTTAAGAAATTCGCCGGGTAAATTGTTGATAACACTGCCGTCAATTAAAACATATTCCCCAAATTTGATGGGCGGATATATACCGGGTAAACTTACGCTACAACGAAGAGCAAAATCGATAAAGCCGCGATCAAAAACAATCATTTTACCTGTTACCAAATCGGTAGCTGTGCAGTAAAAAGGAATATCTAATTCTTCTATTCTTAAATCTTTAAAAACGTTATGCAGCAAAGTATTGAGTTTTTTCCCTTTAAAGAAGCTTACAGTTGGTATATTTTTATCGAGAATCACTTCGCTTCTTGGTAGATATTTTTCTATCATTTTACGAATATCATTTGCTGATGCCCCCATAGCATACAGAGCACCAATTACAGCTCCCATCGAAGAACCAATAATTGCATCGAATTCTATCTGTTCAGTTTCTAAGACTTCTAAACAGCCTACATGTGCAAATGCTCTTGCTCCACCACCACCTAATGTTAAACCGCGAGAGCGATTTAATAAAATTCGTACAAGTCTACGCAAACTTTGATTTTCTTGTGGTTCTAGTTCTTCTTCTACAAAGGTTTTTATGTAATACGTATTGTTTTTATCTGCTTCTTCGAATGGTGTTTTTTCTTTTATAGATTTTTCGTAAACAAAGATCATTTTATTTTGGTGATCAAGAAAATCCATCTGACGGAATTGTTCTAAGTATAATTCCTTGATGGCAATACTTGTTGCTCCATATCTTTCGAAAAATAGAATATTATCACAAGTTTTTAAGATTACTGGACTTATTGGAAAATCTATACTAGGTATTTCTACAAAAATTGCAGAAAAGAATCTTCTAAATATAGAAAGAAAATCAATCAATTTATTTTCGTTGAATTCCATTTTTAAAAGCGAATAAGCATTAAGAAAATACACTTGTTTTTTTAACAATAATTCTTCGCAACAATCTATTATTGTATCTTCGTTCGATAAATATAGTTTTTCGAATAGCTTTTTATTTTCTTCGTCATTTTCTACTCCTTGGAGAAAATAAAAAACCATAACAGAATCGTGAATTTCTTTAAAAGTTGTATAAGCAAGTATACGGATCATCTTAAAATTTCTTAAAGGTAAATCTGGATAAATGCAGCTAAATATTTTTCCTATATGAGGGATTTCTTGGTTTCCTATACGTTGTCTAAATCGAGAGGAGAGTAATTTAATCACTTTTATCGCAATGTTGTGATCTTCTTCTAGAATTTGTAAGAATACATCGCCTGGAATATGAGCAATTTTACACTTTGTCATACATACTGCGGTAGAGGAGTGGGTTTCTCCTGCTAAAAAACTCACTTCTCCAAATATACTGCCTTTCCCATGGACAGAATATAATTCTTTTCTATCATTATTGTAATTAAAAAAGATACCTACCTCTCCAGAAATCACCAGATAAACATATTCTGCGAATTGATTTTTTTGGTATATGATTGTATTTTTGGGATATTCTTTAATGATAATTTTAGTGAGTAATCTTTGTATTTTTTTGTTTGATGTGTTTAGGTTTTCAAAAAGCGGATTTTTTTTGATAAAGCTTAGTAAATCTTTCATATTTATTACTTGCTTATTTCATCATAATGATTTTTTTGGAATTATAACCAATGAAGCAAAAATTCCCCAAGTTTTCACTAAAAAAATTTCTTTGTGGTAATTCTTCAACTATAATTTCTTATTATCCAAAAGAAGAGTGTGGTATCTATGGAATTTATGGTGTAGAAGAAGCAGCAAACTTTACCTATTTAGGATTGTATGCACTACAACATAGAGGTCAAGAAAGTGCAGGGATAGTTTCTACGGATGGGGAACATCTATACAGATATGCTGGAATGGGTCAAGTAGCCCATGTTTTTGATGAACATAAAATTAAAATGCTCAGAGGGTTTGCTGCTATAGGACATAATCGATATTCTACAACAGGAGCATCGTTTTTAAGAAATGCTCAACCAATTAGAGTCGATTCTCGTTTGGGAAGTTTTGCGTTGGCTCATAATGGAAATATAACCAATGCTTGGGAACTAAGAAGAATTTTCGAAGAACAAGGTTCAATTTTTCAGACCACTGTGGATACAGAAATCATCTTTCATCTAATGGCAAAGAGCGAAAAAAATGATTTCTTAGAAGCGTTGATTTATGCTCTAAAACGAATTCAAGGAGCATATTCCCTTTTGGTTTTAAACCGTTCTGAACTATATGCAGTAAGAGATCCTTTTGGCTTTCGTCCCTTAGTGATGGGTAAACACAAATCAGGTGCAATTGTATTTGCATCCGAGACCTGTGCTTTTGATATTACTGATGTAGAATATATAAGAGATATTGAACCAGGAGAAATTGTAAAAGTTTCCAAAAAAGGAATAGAATCTTTTTTCCCCTTCCCACAATCAAAACGTCAAGCATTATGTATTTTCGAAAATATTTATTTTTCGCGACCAGATTCTTATATTTTTAATCGTTCTGTATTCGAAGTTCGAAAAAATCTTGGAAAGTACTTAGCAATAGAACATCCAGCAGAAGCTGATGTTGTAATTGGTGTTCCTGATTCTTCTATTGTTGCAGCCTTAGGTTATGCAGAACAAAGTGGTATTCCTTACACGACTGGATTAATTCGATCTCATTATATTGGTAGAACATTTATAGAACCAGAACAAAAAATTCGCGATTTTGGTGCAAAAATTAAATATAATGTGGTAAGAAGTGCAGTAAAAGATAAGCGAGTTGTTGTTGTGGACGATTCTATCATGCGTGGAACAACTTCTAAAAAATTGATTAAAATGATCCGTAGAGCAGGTGCAAAAGAAATTCATCTAAGGATTAGTGCACCTCCTACAAAATATCCGTGTTTTTATGGAATTGATATACCAACAAGACATGAACTTATTGCATCAAGTCATACCATCGAAGAAATCCAAAAATATTTAAGAGTAGATTCCTTAGGATATCTAAGTATAGAAAATGCTCTAAAAGCAATGGAAGTTTCTAATGTTAAATCTCAATGGTGTAATGCTTGTTTTTCTGGGGATTATCCACTGCCATTCGACGAAAAAGATTATAACAACCAAAAAAGTCTTTTTGCCGAATACATGATAGAAGAAATGCGTTAATTTCTTTCTCTTAATGCTTCGTTATTTGAAGATCCTATTTCAGCAATGTTGGATTTTAACCTTCCTTTTATCAATATATTGATTTCTTCTACTTCTATGTTTCCTAATTCTTTTTTATTAAGTTCTGGTGCTGGAATGAGGCATGCAGGTATATCGTAAATTTTCCCAGTCTCTAAATCTAAGAAATGGTGATGATTGGTTGTATTAGAATCGTAATAGATCCTATCAGAAGAAAAAATTAATTCTTTTACAACATTCTTTTCTACAAATAAACGAAGGGTATTATAAACCGTTGCTTGACTAACCTTTTCGTATTCTTTGTTTAAGTGATTTAATATTTCTTCTGCAGAAATGTGTTGTGGTTTTTGGTAGATAAAATGTGCTATTTCTATTCTTTGGCTAGTAGGATGAATCCCTTTTTCGCGAAGCAATTCTGCTACTTCTCTTTTACTTAATTTATATTTCATGTTGTTTTTTTTGTGCACTATTTCTTGTAATTTTCTTTCTACCGTTTGCTTGTTCATTTTTTTATACCTTTGCAATATTTTGTATGTATAAAATATCAAATTAAAATTATTCTAATTTTAGGAAAATAAAAAATTTAAAATAGTCAATATTTACATTGCAAAATTTTATCAATACATATTCAATACTATAAAAAAATGAACATAGATTTAAAATAAACAAAATATTATTGACAATTATATATGAATTGTCATTTAATTTGATATGAGTCATTCGGAGATAAAGGTTCAAGTTTTTAGTAAAAAGTTTATTCCTTATCCTCTAAAAGTAGCATTAATTTTTAGTATTATCACTGTCATAATTTCTACGGGAATATTATATTATTTTTATAGCTTTTCCAAAAAAAACATTCTACACTCTTTACAGAATAGAATTGCTGATGTTGGAAAGACGGGAATGCATCTATTTAAAGAAAAGGATTATCAATATTTAATTCGACTTAAAAAAGAATTAAACCAAAAATTAGAAAATATTTATAAAAAAAATCCATCAATTTTAGACGAAATAAAAAAGGTAGAACCAGGCGATACTTATGATATTCTATCAGAAGAAGAAAACGAAGAATTTTACCAGAGAGAAGAATCTCAAAACATTGTTCAAATTCTGCGAAAAATAAAGGCTGGAACATTGCCCCAGTTGGAACTTCAAAACTCTTATTCTATCAAATTTTATCAAGATAGCAATAAACCTTTTTTACGGTTTGTATATATTTTGGCAGAAATCGATCTTTTTAAAGATCGGGATTTTGTAATGTTTTTGATGGATTCGGATATGGAGAAAATAGATGCAAACAATAATGGTAAGATTGAACCAGACGAAGAACCATCAACCATTGGTCAAATGTGGAATGTAAAAAAATTAATATTCTTACAAAAAGCATTTAAAGAACAACAGCTCCAATGCGAAAGCGAATTTTACGAAGATCAATGGGGTAGGTGGCTTTCTTGTTATGTACCCATTTTTGATTATCAAAAACAATTTATCGGTGTATTGGGCTTAGATTTGGATGTTAATTCACAATACAATCAATTAAGTTCATTAAGGAATTTATTGATCATTCTATTGATTATACTAGTGTTTGGTATTTTTATCTTAACTTATCTTTCTGCATCGTTATTCTTAAAACCTATTATAAGTTTATCGAACGCGAGTAAAGAAGTAGCTAACAAAAATTATAACGTAAGGTTAAACATTCCCAGCAACGATGAGGTAGGAATTCTAACAGAAAACTTTAACAATATGGTAAAAGAAATCAAACATTATACAGAACATTTGGAAGAATTAGTAAAACAAAGAACATTAGAATTAGAAAATAGCTTAAAGCAAGTTCAAGAATTAAAACTTAAGCAAGATGCAGATTATTTTTTAACGTCGCAATTATTAAAGCCTTTAAATGTTAACGAAGTAAAAGATGATGGTTTAGTAAAAGTAGAAATGAAGATAGACTATTACAAAAAATTTCAGTTTCGTCACTGGAATTCGGAAATTGGAGGCGACTTTTGTTATGCCCATAAAATTACTCTTAGAGAAAAAGATTACATCTTTTGCGCGAATGCCGATGCAATGGGGAAATCCATTCAAGGTGCTGGTGGTGCATTGGTCTTTGGTTCGGTTTTAGAAGCTATTGTAGAACGTACTCTCTACGAAGATTCTGTAAAACAGCAATTCCCTGAAGTTTGGTTAAAAAATAGTTTTATAGAATTGCATAAGGTTTTCGAAAGCTTTGATGGTACAATGCTAGTTTCTTGTATCTTGTTATTGTTAGACGAAAGGGAAGGATGTGTTTACCATATAAATGTAGAACATCCTAATTTGGTTTTGATGAGTGGTGATATTGTAAAATTTATTGTGCCAAGAAAAGCATACATGAAGTTAGGTGTAAGTAAAGAAGGCTTAATAGAAATCGATGTATTAAAACTAAAAGAAGGCGATAAATTATTTTTAGGAAGTGATGGAAAAGACGATTTAGTTTTGGGGCAAGAAGATGGAGTTAGAATTGTAAACGAAGACGAGACATTATTCTTAGATTTAGTAAAAGAAACAAATGGGGATTTAGAAATGATTTATCAAAACCTAAAAGAAAGGGCAGAACTTATGGATGATTTATCTTTGATTAGCATAGAATACAGAGGGGATAAAGACTATTTAATGCAAAGTCGCTACATTCCCAAAGAAGATAAAATGTTATACGATAAAGCTGTTACTCTAATGGAAGAAGGTAAAAATCAAGAAAGTTATGCAATTTTATTAGATTTAAAAAATCGTTATGATCAAAATGGTATAGTAAGAAAAAGATTAGGATTTGTATCGTTAAGGTTAGGAAAAATCAAGCAAGGAATCGAAGAATTAGAAATTGCAAGTGAGTTAATTCCTTGGGATTCCGATGTAATAAAAATTTTGTCCAAGTCTTATTTTAAAATTAGAGATTTCGAAAAAGCTCGCGAATATGGAGAACTCTATTTATTAAGAGAAAGCGAAGACAAAGAAATGATCAAATATTTAATAGAAGTATATCAACGCTTAAAAGAATCTTTTAGGGATAAGTACAAAGAAGTGGCAGACAAAAAAATCCATAAATATCAAAAATTGTTGAGTGTAGCATAAATATTGAATATAGTTCAATTAAAAATTATTTATAAAATATATTTAATAATAACATAATAAAGTTTCTTGACTCTATATTTTAATTTAATGTATTGGAATTATGTCTGGTGAAAAAATTCGCATACAAAACGGAAAATTGATTGTTCCTGATCAACCCATCATTCCTTTTATCGAGGGAGATGGAACTGGTCCAGATATTTGGGCTGCTTCGGTTCGTGTAATTGATGCTGCGGTACAAAAAGCATATAATGGAAAAAGAAAAATTATATGGAAAGAAGTATATGCTGGCGAAAAGGCATTTAATAAGTTTAATCAATGGTTACCCCAAGAAACATTAGATGTATTTCGCGAATATCTGGTAGGTATTAAAGGTCCACTAACAACTCCCGTAGGTGGTGGTATTCGTTCTTTGAATGTTGCTCTAAGGCAGGAGCTCGATTTATATGTATGTTTAAGACCTGTTAGATGGTTTAAAGGTGTACCAAGCCCAGTAAAACATCCAGAATTAGTGGATATGGTAATCTTTAGAGAAAATACAGAAGATATTTATGCTGGGATTGAATTCAAAGCTGGAACAGAAGAAAACAAAAAATTTCTTGAATTGTTCAAAACCCATTTCCCTGAATACTATAAAAAAATTCGCTTCCCTAATACATCAGGAATTGGAATTAAACCAGTAAGTAAAGAAGGTTCTACTCGATTAATACGTGCAGCAATTGATTATGCAATCAAAAACAATCGAAAAAGTGTAACTTTTGTACACAAAGGAAATATAATGAAATTTACAGAAGGTGCATTCAGAGATTGGGGTTATGAATTAGCAAAAGAAATGGGGTCTGTGGATTTAGATGGTGGTCCATGGCAAACATTAAAAAAAGATGGTAAAGAAATAGTGATAAAAGATGTAATTGCAGACGCTTTCTTACAACAAATTTTAACAAGACCAGCAGAATACGATGTAATTGCAACTATGAACCTAAATGGTGATTATATTTCCGATGCGTTGGCTGCACAAGTTGGTGGTATTGGAATTGCACCAGGTGGTAACATCAATTACGAAACTGGTCATGCTATTTTCGAAGCAACACATGGAACTGCACCCAAATATGCTGGATTAGATAAAGTAAACCCAGGTTCTGTAATTCTATCTGGCGAGATGATGTTAAGATATATGGGATGGACAGAAGCAGCAGATAAAATTATCGAAGCAATGGATCGCACAATTTCTAAAAAAATTGTCACTTATGATTTTGCACGCTTAATGGAAGGTGCAAAAGAAGTAAAATGCTCTGAATTTGGTACGGCTTTAATCGATAATATGTAAAATATCTAATGTGCATACTCAAACTAGGGAGTATGCACATGGATTTTTAGGAGAACTTTATGAATCATGATTTAAATTTAGCAATATCTTTATGGAAAGTAATAAGAGCACAAATTTTAAAATTAATATATTCGCAAGATATAGAAAAACTTTTTAAAATTCCTGCACCATTATCCAACAATTTAATTTGGATTTTTGGACATATTATTAGAACAAGAAACTTTCTGATACTGACCCTTTCTAAAGAAAATTCTCTTTTCCCAAGTGATTTAGATCCTTTATTTGCAAAAGGTAGTAGTCCTCAATCTTGGAATTTTAATTCCAACCAAAAAGAAGAACTTGTGAATCAACTTTTTAAACTCGAAGAAGGTAATTTTGAATCCCTAATAAAATACATCCATTCAAATCCCGATAAAGTATTTACGGAACCATATCAAACCTCAACAGGATTTGTTATCGATAGCATAAAAAGTGCTGTTCAATATAACCTTGTTCACGAATCCATTCATTTAGGAAAAATGGAACTATACAAAAAATTTATCGAACATTAGTATGAAGCATTTTTTTAAATCATTTTTGCTATTCTATTTAATCTCTTGTACAAATTATTCTTCTAATCCAATATCCATCAATCCCGTTATTTTGTTAGCACCGCCAGATGGAAATTCTTCTACTACCAAAATAAATGCAATCGAAAAGACATCTACGGGGCATGTATTAAGAGTTGCAGCACAAAACGTAGAATTAACCTTCAAAGGATATAGGATTTATCAAGCCCCAACAGAAGATCAAGTACTAAAACTTCCGAGTGATGCTGGCATTGATTGTGGTAGCTTATTACAATTTCCGAATACAGGAATTGTTTATATAATGGAAGCATCTACAAATCCATTAGGATTAGCAACCTTATGTACATTTCCTATAAGCTTAACGACTGGTAACTATGCTTCTATTAGAACAGTATATTTTAACGGAATTGGAGTAGAGGACGGTACCTCTCTTCCATCGAACGCTATTAAAATTCCTTAGGTTGATTCTTTAATCACTTCTATCGTTAGATGATGGTTTGTATAGATGCAAATATCTGCAGCAATCTTTAAAGATTCTTCTACAATGGTTCGCGCATCTAAACTACTATGTTTTGTTAAAGCTCTTGCTGCTGCTAGTGCATAATTTCCTCCAGATCCGATTGCTAATATACCATCATCAGAAGAAACAACATCACCAGTACCAGAAATTATAAATGCTTCTTTGGGATCGGCGACTATCATCAATGCTTCTAAACGTCTTAACATTCTATCGGTTCTCCATTCCTGAGCTAATTCTACTGCTGCACGGCTTAGGTTCCCTCTAAATTGCTCGATTTTCTTTTCGAAAAGTTGGAATAGCGTCATTGCATCTGCGGTTGAACCAGCAAAACCTGCCACAATATTCTTATTTTCTATTTTTCGGATTTTTTTTGCAGTATGTTTTAAAATAGTATTACCCATACTTACTTGGCCATCACCACCGATCGCAGTAATACCATCTTTTTGGACACAAAGAATCGTTGTTCCATGAAATTTGATCATAGGGTCAGGATTTATAAACCAATTTGCCAGTCATGTTTTTTATTACGACGATCATAATAAGCAGCAATAAGCATATCCATCGAATACAAAGCTGTTCTTAGGTTAATAAAGACTTTTCGAAAAGCTTTTAATTGAATCTCTGGCGATGAATTGACCAATTCTTCTACAATTTGATAATTTTGCCTTAATGTTTCTAATTCAATGGTTTGAATACTTGGATAGTAAATCCTCATAATTTTTCTTGTCCAAAGATCATATTTATCAACACCTCGAATCATAGAATCTAATACAATACAATCGATTTCGTTATTTGCATTGTAATGAATGGACAATACCTTTTTAGAATTAACGAAAATGCCGTCGCGCCAAGAACCTGGATTATCTTCTAAAATAATTTCTTGATATTCTTTTAGCTCTGGGTAAAGCTTGATCAATTCTTTATGTTTCTCTACAATATCTTTTACCGCTTGATCGATGTTTGCGATTTCTATTTTTAACAATCGGATTACTTCTTGCCTATATTCAGCTTCTTGTGGGTTGTTACCCCAAGCAATATCTGGAAGAATAAGATTATCAGGAGTCGTTTTCCTAAATCGATCTGGATTCTTACATTCTCTTAATGGATCTGTTGGTTTTTTTAATAATACACTTGATTGATTGGACGAAGTAGGCTGAGTTGCTTGACTCATTAACCCAAAATTAAAAAACATTAAAATAAATATCAAATAAAACAATTTAACATATCTCATAAGACCTCCTTAATGATTCCCACCTTCCCCCCACTGTTTATAATAGTTTCGGAAAAAGAAAAATTGATATTTAATTCGATAATTAAATAAAATTTATGAATTATTCAACATTTTTTTTGAAAAAATTAACGAAATAATTCTACTGGTTTTAATTTGCAGTGGTATAATACATTTGCATAATAACTGATTTGAGTGGAATTATCTGTGGCTACAGAACAATCCAACGATAAAAATAAAATCAAACATACATCAACAGAATTTTTTTCGTAAAAAGATTGTGAAAATTGATCAGCAAAACCTTCGTTGATCATGTAATTGAGTGCATCTATATTGTTAGAACATCGATCTCTTAATGTTAAGGCAGAAATCTGAAAGAGCTCAATTACTTTGGAACGAGAATAAACATATTTATTGGTAAAAAAATGAACTTGATTTTCTGTCATGCCATTACAGTGGATTGCGATAAATAATATCAACGTAATAATGAATGGCTTAAACTTCATCACTTTCTCTCTTAATTAGGACTACGATAACAGGAATTCCTGTTAGTAAAAATACAAAAAATAACGATAAAAACAAGTGATAATCTCGAAAGATCCAATAAGCGATAGATAACATAAAAGAAAGAATGCTGATGTTTCCTAAAAACCATAAAAATAAATCTCTTAATAGAGGTTGAATTTTATTTTCTTTCATAATTGGCTTCCAAAATCCATAAGGCTTTACCCGATTCGTAAACTCAATTAATTTATTTTGATCCACTGGTTTTGTAATCAATGTAGCAACCAAACTTATTATTCCACTAAATATGGCAATGAAAAACAATAGATACTCGTCAGGAATTTTACTTGTATCAAATAGACTATACAGAATTCCTGTAAAAACCAAAGAAGCTACCATACCACTAATTTCTGTGTAAGCATTAGCACGCCACCAAAACCATCGAATCATCTGAGGGAATCCTATACCAGCAGCAATTGCAATAAGGAATTTCCAAGCACCAGAAATTGTCTTCATCTGGTTTGCAAAAATAATCCCAATTATAGCCATGATCAAAACGCCTAATTTGCTAACAATAATCTGTTCTTTTTCTGTGGAATTGGGTTTGATATATCGTTTGTAAAAATCGTTTGCGATATAAGATGCTCCCCAGTTTAGATGGGTTTCTACTGTACTCATAAAAGCGGCAATCAATCCCGTAAGCATAAATCCTTGTAGTCCAGCTGGTAATAATTCTTTTATTAATATAGGATAAACTAATTCCCTGTCGTTGCATACCAAAAGATGATTTTTACAAGCTTCTGGTGTTTGAGGATAAATCACAAGTCCCGAAAGTCCTATAAATACCCAAGGCCAAGTTCTTATCGCGAAGTTTGCAAAATTAAACCATAACGAACCTAATTGTGCATCCCTTTCTGATTTTGCTGTATTAAGTCTTTGAACCAAATATCCTGTACCATCAGAATAATATTGTGTCCACCACTGAATGCCAAAATAAATCAAAATTATATAACCCATCTCTTGCCAATTGGGAAAAAGGCTTAAAATCTCTTGATGTTTTTCTGGATATAGCAGCACGATTTTGTTTTTTAATTCGATGGGACCGCCAATAGATTCAACAGTATAATAAGCAAAAAAGATCGAACCTCCCATCGCGATAATAAACTGAAACATATCATTGAATACACCACCTCGTACACCCGATAAACTAGAATATAGAACTACGATAATCAACAGAAGAATTAGTATAAACGTTAAGTTATAATCTCCAACGAGTAAAAATTTTGGATAGATGGATTTAAACCAAGGAATTTCGTAATCTGGTAAAATAAATGGTGTTATGATCTTCTGAATCGACAAAAATACCCATCCAAGTATAATACCATTTAACAAGATAGAAAAATAAAATGCTTTGATAAATCTTAGATAACTAGCTTCTTTACCCGAATATCGAATTTCTGTAAATTCCACATCTGTAATGATTTTACTTCGCCACCACAATTTCGAATAAAAGATAGTGATCGTCATATAAGTTAAAATCCAACTCCACCAAAACCAATTTCCCGAAATGCCCTTATTCGCTGTTATCCCAGCAATAGCAAGAGGAGTATCGGCAGAGAAGGTTGTAGCTACCATAGATGTTCCAATCCAAATCCAACCATAATTTTTATCCGCAGTAAAGAAAGAAAAAAGATTCCTACTTGCTTTTTTGCGAAAGAAAAAACCAACGGATATAACAAAACAAAAATAGATAAAAATAATAGCGTAATCGATTATGCTTAACGTAAACATAAAAAAGACAATTTTATTTTCGGATTATAAAGCCGAGTTTTTTTTATTAATTGCTACAATTTTATGGGGTGGAACATTCCCAGTAATTAAGCATGGCTTAGAATGGCTCGATCCTTTTTTGTTGATATTTCTACGTTTTTTTATCGCTTTTATGATTTTGAGCTTTTTGGTTTTGATGGGTTGGATCAAAATTAAAAAAAATTTGTTAAATTTATCAATTATTTTTAAAAGCCTTGTTTTAGGAGCTATTGGTTTTTTTAGTTATTTTACTCAAACCTATGGATTATTGTATACTACTCCCCATCGTTCTGCATTCATTACACAACTTTTGATCATCTTTGTGTATATCTTTCAGCTTATTTTATTAAAAAAAATGATTACAAGATATCAATGGTTAAGCTTAGGGTTGATTCTTTTGGGTTCTTATATTTTGTTTTTTGGTTTTCGGTTAGAAGCTCCTTTTTTTACTAAAACATTTAAAGGGGATTTTTACACATTTCTTTGTGCAATTGGTTTTGCTATATATATCATTCTAGTGGATTTTATCAAACAAGATGAATTCTTTTTAGTATTGTTCTATCACTTCTTTTTTATTTCTATCTTCTCGTCGTTTTTTTTGTTTGTTTATCCAGTAGAATTACAAATCAACTCTAATGTTGTTTTTTCTGTCGGTTATTTATCCATTCTTGCTACTCTAATTACATCAATGATTTTATTTTACTATCAGCCTCAGACTACTCCTGTAAGAGCATCCATCATCTATGCATTAGAACCTGTATTTGCATCCCTGTTCGCGATAATTTTTCTTAGTGTGAATTTTACTATGCAGGAATTTATTGGTAGTCTAACAATTTTTTTAGGTTCCTTAATAGGAGAAATGCTTCGATCTAAATAAAAAATCTGTAAAAAAAATAAAATACACTGCGTAGGATGATTCCATAGAGCAATAAATAAAATATGTCATAACGAAGTAAATATAACAATAGCGTTGTTTCTATAAATTCGAGTATGATGACCTTGTATTTTAAAAAATATTTATAATATTTATAATAAATAAATTTATTAAAATAATGTATAAAAATTAGTAAAATAATAAATAAAAATATTAAATTAATTAATTTTATATCAATTTTTATATTATTCATTATGCTTAAAATATGTATGTATAAAGATGTATCAATATATCGCGACAAAAAATGATAGTTTATCGAAAAAATTAATTTAGAATATAAAAAGTAAAAAGAAAATAAAATCAAAAAAATGATATTCCATAAATTAATAAAATTGATAAAAAAAATCAAAGATTGAATCAATTTACTATGAATGATTTTTTTTTTAATGGTTCATATTCAGAATAATATGGGATTTCTATAATTCTTCCTTTGTTTTTTTTGATTTCCTTTTCTATTAAGTAAGGATTTTGTTTTAAAAAATAGGGATGGAATTTATAAAAGATTTCTATACACTTTTGATTGTATAGGCGAAATTTTGTGTTAGGATGTTTGATGCCATAAAATATTTTATAATAAATCTTTTTCCATAATGCATTTTTCTCTTGCTTTGGATAAGAATAAACTGCTAAGGGAACATTCATAGAATGTTGATTTTTTAAGAATTCGTGGAAAACCTCAAAAAATATTTCTGGATTTATGGGATTTTCGTCTAGATCGATTAAAACGATCTTTCCGTTAGATTTATAGATTCCCGAGTAAATTGCATTCTCTAAAAAAGTAGATTCGTAATGATGGATTAATTGTATTTGATTGTATCCTTTTTGGGAAAACTTTACTTCTTTTTTAAAGTTTTGTATTATCACAATTTCTATGTTGTGAATTTTATGGTAAGACAAAAAACTTTCCCACGAACTTAATTTTTCTTTTGCAAGTTCTTCGTTTTCTGGTAGAATAACTATAATGCTAAATTCGTAAGATGTATCTATAAAATTTCTGTAAAAATTTTTTTTTGCTATGATAAAATAATTGCCCTTAAGAGCTATTGGCGTAAAGGGAAAACTGTCAAAAAAAATATAAGGATAAATGCCTTTGGTTTTAAAATACCCCGATTTATAATAAATGTGTTTAAGTTTAGGTATTTTTGCAAAAAACAAGATTTCGAAACCAGCTGCATTGAAGGTATCGTAAATCTTTTTCTTATTCCAAAATTTAGACGATAGATGAACGATCGAAATACCCCCAGGAGCTAATGTTTGTATATAATTAGCTAAAAGCTGAGGAGATGAAGGAGAATGCTCTAAATCGATTAGTAAACCATCCAAACTCGAAGCTGGTGCAAATTGAAGGGGAATGGGAGCAATTGGTTCTGGATAAAGGTATTTATATCCAGAAAATCCTTCTATAAATCCACCCCTCTCTGACCAGGATGGCATAAAATCTTTAAAAATTTGCCGATAAAAATTGATTTCGGCATTCATAATTATTTTTCGTTTAATTTTTTATCTATAATAAGTCTATTAAAAAAATTTTGTTAAAATACTTGCTTTTTTTACGAGTTTTATTTTTTTTATTTTATAATGAGAGCAATTATGAATTTTCTTAAAATCTTAAAAATAATCTTGATTGTTTTTTTAAATTTATTTTTTGTCCTTAGTTGTTTTGAAGTCGAAACAAAAGATAAAAATGACAAATACGAAATCAGCATATAAAAAAAAGATAAGGATAGAATTAAAATCGACGAAAAAGTTTTTTATTTACTCTTAACGATTTTTAATAGTAATGAACCATTGGAAATAAACGGAAGTTGGAAAGATAACAACGAAAATTCTTATAAAATCTATGCAATGAAAAATCCTTATTTGGGTTTGAGTGGTTTTTGGCAAAAACAAAATCAACCTAAAACCATCGTGGATTTTGATAACACTGCAAAGGTATTGTATGTTAAATCATTGAATGAACCATCAAATGTAGATTGTAATGCAAATGGAATCAACAATGAACAAGGAATAGAATGCTATTCTCGCATTGTGTGGACAAATTATCAGGACAAATTATATATATGCGAAATCGTATCGAATAAAGCCACATTAGAACAAGCTAAAAATGATTCTACAACAGTAGATTCCTCTAATCCAGATGTTAGTGGTTGTGGGGCAAATCCTTGGATTCAGCTTCAACGAATTCGTTAGTTTTTTAACAGTAAAATCTTTTTTAAATAAAAATTATTAAGTTTTTTTATAAATTTATAAGTTTTATAAATAATTTTAATAAAAAATTATATCAATGCCTTTTGGTGGTTTGAATCAATTTAAATTATATAAATACTTCGTTTTATCTTATTAGTTGAATGATTTTTAGAATAAGTTCTAGTGCACTTTGATTTACGAATAAAACTACAAAAAAAAGCAACGTAAACATTATGGTGGTTTTTTTTTCTAAACGTATTATATCTTTTGCTATTTTTTGTGTTTCGGATTGAATTTGTTCTTTTAGTATGGAAGTTTCGGACTTAATCATTTCTTCGAGTCTTTTTGTTTCGGATTCGATTTTCCCTTCGAGTCTTTTGATTTCTGATTCCATCTTCCCTTCGAGTCTTTTGATTTCCGATTCCATCTTCCCTTCGAGTCTCTTGATTTCCGATTCTATTTTCCCTTCGAGTCTTGTAATTCTTTCTTCTAGATTCATGATTTTTCCGTCTAGTCGTGCTGTTTCGGATTTAATCATACCTTCTGAACGTTCAGATTCAGATTTAATCATACCTTCTAATCGTGCAATATCCTCTTTTGTTGCTAATTCTTTGGTCAATTCGTCTTTTAATTCAAGTTTCTTTTGGAGAGCAAGAGACTCTGCTTTTTTTCCATTTCGTCGTAAGCCCTTTCTAATACTTCTGCTACTTTACGACCTTCTTCTTTCCCTAATCGGTCTTCGAAAAATTGGAGAGTTTCTACTTTGATCACACTTGCCATAAGGAATAATATAAAAAATGCAACTTATAAGTCAAGAATCTATTATGAAACAATTTTATTTTATATATCCCTTGTTTCGAATTTATTCTCTGTAATATTATAATTTCAATTCTCTGAGACTGCATTTCCTAAATGACTTTTTTACTGATAATATTTTATTAAACTATTGACATTAAAAAGTGTTATTTTTATATGTAAAAATAACACTATATAGGAGGTAAAAGATGAATTTAAAACACCTACTTAAACTATTACTAATCGTGGGAATCAGTAGTGGATCTTTATGGAACTGTTCTGCAATGAATTCTAATAAAAATGACGACGACGATAAAAATAAGATTCTTTTATTGTATATCTTACAAAATCAAAAACAATGTTTGCCTCAAGACCACGAAGACTCTGATGGGGATCATAGCGATCACGTTCATTGCTAAATTTTTTATTATTCCTTCTTAGAGGGCATTTTGCTTTTTTTGTTGTTAAAATTGTAATCATTTTTATTTTGGTAATTGCTCCAAGAGGGAGGAAGTTGGGTGAGAATCCCACGCTCACGGTGGAACTGTGATGCCCAGTAATGGGACAAGCCAGATCTTCCCCGATATGGTAAGCCCGTAAAACTGCCATATCGCCTGCCTGTTGGCAGAGGGTCCCTCTGGAGTAATAAACTGGAGGGACTTTCTGCTATCGCAAGATTTGCAAGAAATCTGCAATAGATACGTAAAAGTTCCTCCAGTTATTAAACTTTTAAACCGGAGGAAAAAAATGAGAGTTAAAAATTTTTTTACCATTTTAATCGCTTTTGGGTTATTGGTCAATTGTTTTGGCTTGGAGACAGATAAAAAAGATAGTGGATTGGATAAAAACGCAGAAAACCTCTTACTTGCTGATTATTTAAATAAAACAAATGTCGAATATTTAGAGATTAATGGAAAGTGGAAGGATAATTGGAATACCTATCACTATATCTATGCAGAAAAAAATGCTTTTTCTGGTTTACATGGCTTTTGGGAAGGTTTAATAAATCGCGTAATTGTAGAGTTTGATAATAACACAAAAACCCTCTACGTAAAAGGAATTAATGAACCATCTTGGGCAGATTGCAATGGAAATGGAACAAATGGACAACGTGGTGTAGAATGTTATTCGCGTATTGTATGGACAAAATACAATAACGATTACTACTACTGCGAAATTGTATACAACAAAGGTAGTTTAGAGCAAGCAAAAAGTGACCCAACAACCGCAGATAGTTCTAATCCAGTAAGTGGTGGATGTGGTGGTTTTTCTTGGACAAAATTCGTTCAAAAATTAGATTAATCAGCGGTAGGAAAATGAAGATCAAAAGCAAATTGATAGGAGCCCTTCTCTTGGGCTCTTTTTTGTTTTTGGATTGTTCAAAAGCCACCGACAATCAAGATGCTACTCTACTTAGTTTGATCAACCCAAATCCAGAAAATCCTAGTTCCACTAGCAATACTTCTTCTTTTGTGTTTGTAAATGTTCGTCTGTTCGATAAGGTAACCGAAGCACCAGGAAGTGGTAGTGGTTCTTTTTCGGATCCACAGAAAGCCATTAATGGTGTTTTTGGATGTGGTAAAACTTGTGGTTCTTTGGATGTATATTCTCTTAAATCTTCAGCTACTGCAACGTATTGCAAGCCAAACGAAAAATGTATCGTGTTAGAAGTCGAAAATAAAAAAATCAAAAATGGTAGCGGGATTGATTTTGTTGTGTTCGAAAATCCTTTTTGCCTAGGAGGTATAGCAAATTGTGGTATATCGCATTTTATGGAACCTGTTATCGTAGAAGTAAGCATTGATGGAATCAACTGGTGTGGGTTTAATCCTCAATATGTAGGAGATAGTACCAGTGCAAATTTAAACAATCCAAACAATTGGCAACGATTTGCTGGTAGAGAACCAGTAGTTTATCATCAGTCGAATTGGACATATTCCGAAGAAGATATATTTGATCCAACAATAGCAGGTGGCGATGGTTTTGATCTACAAGATCCTAATTTCGGTTCAAGTGGCGATGGTTGTACTTCTGTTATAAAAAATCAAATATTAAGCGATGGATTTATCTATTTACGTTTAACAACTGCATTTTCGCGAGGATTCCCCGTTACGCCGGGTTCTTTTGATCAAGCATCTGATATAGATGGTGTAATAGCAAAATATGTAACAGATAGATAAATAGGAGAAAAAAATGATCAAAAAAAAATATAAAATTATTTTATTGATTATATTTACATTAATTTTTTCTTGCAAAAAAGAAGAAACCAAACAACAAAATAATCATGCTGAATATCGAGTAGATTTTATAATAAAAGGGGATTCCTTTTCTAAGAATCTTAATCAAACTTTTAGTACAACAAAATCTCTTTTCGAAATTATGATGGATTTAAAAAGTCAAAATCGATTGGATTTTGGGTATACGGGATCAAAAGATACCATTTTTATTACAGAAATCGATGGAATTAAAAACGAAGGTAGTGGAAAACAAAAAAGGAATTGGATATTCTTTGTCGATGGAAACTTATCAGAAAAAGGGGTTTCGCAAGTTCTGATCGAAAAAGACACAGAAATTCTCTGGTGCTTTACCCAATGGGAAGAAAAAGAAAAATGTAATCATAAAATAGGAGGTAATGATGAAACTAACAACAGAAAAAACTGAGACATGGATTTGGCTTGGATTATTTGTTATGATTGGAGTAATGTCGCGATGGATTGAGCATATTCCTAATGTCACTCCCATTGTGGGCATAGCTTTGTTTATGGCTTATCTGTGGAATTGGTCTTATAGTGTAGTATTTACGGTATCCACACTATTATTAAGCAATTGGATTTTAGGGCATGATTTTGATTATGTTCAAGTATCTGTATATCTTGGGTTGTTGTTTCCTTCTTTTTTAGGAAAGTATGTAAAAAAAATAAATTCTTTTTATAAAAAGTATATATCAGTAATTGGATTAAGTATTGTTTCTAGTGTATTTTTTTATCTTATAACCAATTTTGCAGTATGGCTTTGGAGTGGAATGTACGAACATACAATTGATGGACTATTATTTTGCTACGAAATGGCAATTCCATTTTTTCGAAATACACTCTTAGGGGATTTATTTTCTTCTTTGGTAATTTTCGGTATGTATGATTTATCAAAAATATTTATAAAAAATCATTATTTAATCAAAACCAAACAAATTAAGCCAGTCAATTGACTGGTTCTTTTATGAAATTTATCTATCAAACGCTGATTTTTATTTTTTTCGTACTCTCGATCTATTCTCAGGAATATACCATTATCGTAAAATCCAACAAAGAAACAACTCAAAAAAAAGATGTGATTAACATAACAAAAGATGAGCAAATCCATTATACCTTAGATAAACTATTAGAAAAAGAAATTGGTTTTTTAATCCAAAAATATGGTGGAGATGGCAGTTATTCTTTGATTCGAATTCGCGGAAGTAATGCAAACCAAGTAAACATTTATCTTAACGGTATTCCTCTGAATTTTGCAGCATATAGTGAAGTAGATGTGTCGGATCTAAATGTATTTAATTATCAAACCATCGAAGTAGAAAAAAACGGCAATATGACCGGATTAACAGGAAGTTCGATTGGTGGTTCTATCAATTTAATCCCAGATTTCCAAGAAGAAAAGAATCAAGTTTACGTACAAGGTGGTTCTTATAAAACCTTTGGAGGTGGAATTTTCTATCAACAATTGTATAAACAAGAAAACGAAGAAAGTTATTCTGGTGGATGGAATATCTCTGTATATAAAGAAACATCGGATCAAAATTATCGATTTCGAAACCATAATGGAACAATTTATTTTAATACTATCGATGATTTTAACGATACAAGAAAAAATGCTCAATACAAGAAAACGAGTAGTCTGTTGAATGGTTTTGTTCAGCTAGGTAATACAAAACTACAATTCTTGAACGACACCTTTTATAGAAATCATGGAATTCCTGGACCTATAACAAGACAAACTTACAAAACAAAAAGAGAACACTTGCGAAATACATCGGGAATATTTACAGATACAAAGCATTTCTTCTGGGATAATGTTCGCTTAAAATCGCGAGTATATTATACTTACATTAACAATAATTTTAAAGATCCCGAAAATGAGCTATCTTTTGGAGCAAATAGTAGTAAAGCGTTCTTACACAACAAAGGGATTCAACTAATGCCACAGGTTTTATTTGATTTTAACAAAGATTTTCTCTACGAAATGAATTTTTTGTTGGGATACGAAGAAGAGTTTTTTTTCGAAGATAAATACACGAATTTTGGTTTTAAAACAGAAGATGTTCCAGAGAAAAAACGCTATCATTATAGCTTACATTTTTCTAATCGGTTGGAATTTTTTGATGGCATAGTAGAATTCATTCCAGAATTTCGAAACGAACAATACAACAATAATTTTTACATAGAATCTCAGACAAAAAGGCTTCTGGATCTACAACAATTAGAAAAAGACGAATCAAGAATCAATTTTATCAATGAATCTTATAAACTTTGGATTACTGCATTTAATAACAGTCAGCATAAACTTAAATTCTTTTTGGATTATCGCGAAGAAAAACGATTGCCTTCTTTTATCGAGCTATTTGGCGAAAAAGGTTCAATTGTGCCTAATTTAAAACTAAGACCAGAAAGTTCTTTTAATCGCGAAGCAGGCTTTAAATATTCTTTGGATGATCTTCTTTTGGATCTTCGCATTTATAGAAGAGATGTAAAGGATTTAATACAGTTTATACCGAACTCTCAGTTTTCTTTAAGAGCAGAAAACATAGCAAAGGCATATTTTATAGGAACAGAAACAACATTAAAATATATTTATAAAGAATTATATAAAATATATTTATCGTATAGTTATCAGGTTGCAAGACAATTCAATAAGAATAATTTTTACAACAAAGAAAGCTATATTCCTTTAATCCCTATGCATACGTATAAAAGTGGTTTGATTCTTTTCCCCAATGGTAAATGGGAATATCATTTTGATGCATTTTACTTTGGTGCTTACTTTAAAAACAAATCGAATGATTATTTTTCTTATCAACCACCTAAATGGGTTTATAATACGAGTTTATATTATAAATGGAAAGATGTTTTGACTGTTTTTGTAGAAATTCGAAATTTACAGAATCAATTATACGAAGATATTATAGGTTATCCATTGCCAGGAAAAAATTATATCGCAGGTTTAAAATATTTTTTTTGATTGAATGTATGAAGTTAAAAGCATATCTATTAGTTTTATTAACAACATTTTTTTGGGGATTTACTTTTCATTTAAGTAAGTACTTACTTAAATTTGTTGAACCAATTCAAGTTGCTTTTTTTCGCTTTTTTTATTCTTCTCTTTTTTTGTTTGTGTTTTTTATCATGGTTTATAAGAAGCGAAATCCAATTTCTTCTAATCGATTTTTTTCTAAAATAAAAAATCATTGGAAAAATATATTGTTAATGTCTTCTGCAGGTATTTTTATGTTTAATTTTTTTATTTATAAAGGAATCCATCTTTCCAATCCAGTAATAGCAGCGATTATTTCCGCAGCAAATCCAGCAATCACTGCATTGTTGTTAAGGTTTTGGAAAAAAGAACCTCAATCCATTTATACAATCGTAGGAATTGTAATTGCATTTGTTGGTATTCTTATAACTTTAATGGAATCATTTCGTAGCAATCCATCGATCATGCAACTAATAGATTTTAATGTTGGAAATCTCTATATTCTGATTGCTACCTTTTCGTGGGCAGTTTATGGCATTTTAGGATATGATTTTTTGAGAAAATATCGCGAAGAGATGAACGAAATCGAATTAACAATTATCAATATTTGGGTTGGAACTGGGATGTTATTTTTAGGATCACTAATGGAATTAAGTTTTTTTGATTTATTTCTAAATATTTCTAGGTTGGATGTTTTTTCGGCTTTGGTATTTATGGGGATTTTTTCTTCGGGTTTGGGATATATCTGGTGGTACGAGAGTATTAAAATTATTGGTACAGCAAAAACAGCGATATTTATGAATGTTATACCAATCATGGCAATGCTCATTGAATTTTTTCTTTATCAGAATCTTTCTGTTTATAAAGTGATAGGAGGTTTATGTGTCATCGCTGGTGTCACTATTACAATTTATAAATAAATTTTATATTATATTTTTATTAATTGGTTTTTTTTCTTGTAAAGATATAAAAAGGCCCGATTTGTTATTGTCTTTACTATTAAATCGCGGAGAAATCGGAATTATTACGTCGGATTTTAGTACCTCGGGAAGATTTTATACCATCAATCAATTGGGAATGCTTTCGTTTAGTTATGTTCCCGTACATTCTGATGCTGTGGGATTTTATCTAAATAATAGGGTCTATATCTTAAATCGATTAAATCGCGATACAGTACAGGTATTAGACCCTAATTTATTTTACAGGACAATTTCTGAGTTTAGCACAGGAAATAGTACAAACCCTCATGGTATTGCAATTTTTAACAATAAAGCATATATAACATTGTACGAAAAGGATTATCTTTTGGTTGCAGATCTTTTAACCGGAAGAGAAATCAAAAGAATCAGCCTAAGTAGTTATAGTGATACTGTTTCTTTTTTGTATCCAGATGGTATACCAGAGGCGAGTGGAATCATTTATCTTAACAATAAAATCTATGTTGCACTTCAAAGGTTGGATAGAACGAATCCTTATTTTATCTTTCCAACCACAGATGCATCTTTTTTGTTAGAGATTGATCCAAATATCGATCAAATCACCAGTTATAAGACTTTTTTATATAAAAATCCTATAAGCAAGTTAAAAGTTTATCATATTACGGGAGAAGATTGTATCTTTGTTGCAAATGCAGGCAATGTCGGATTTAATTTTGCCATAGATGGTGCAATAGAAGGATATTGTCCGAATTCTCAAATTCAATTAACTATCTTAAAAGAAATAGAAGTAGGAGGTGACATACTAGACTTTGTTGTGATCAATTCCTCTCTTGGATTTGCATTAGTGGAATATCAAGATTTTAGTATGAGTATGATAAAGTTTAACCCAACAACAGGGAAGTATTTAGAAACGATTCTCTATTACAAAAATAATGGTTTTGCTGCTGGATTAGAATATTATAACGACCAACTATTTATAGGAGAAAGTTCGCAGTTTCCACTGGTAAGAATTTATCACATAAATAAGAATATTTTTACCAACATTATTCCATTAGAACAAAATCCAACAGATATTTTTTTGATTCAATAAAAAAATGCTAAACTTTTTTTCCAAAAATTCCGATTTTTTTTGGTTAAACTATTAAGATTGTCTATTGAATTTCCGAATTTCGATTTAGAGATAATTATAAATATTAAGCAGTAGCCTCTTTGTCCAGGGATTGGACAAAGCGATTTCAAGGAGGAAGCGAATGATAATAAACCATAACCTTTCCGCGATTAATTCGCATAGGGTATTAAAATTTCAGAATTGGGAAGTCTCCAAAGATATGGAGAAGCTATCGTCTGGCCTAAGAATTAATAGAGCAGGTGATGATGCTTCTGGTTTAGCTGTTTCGGAAAAGATGCGAGCTCAAATTAATGGATTACGACAAGCAGAAAGAAATACAGAAGACGGTATGAGCTTAATCCAAACAACCGAAGGATATTTACAAGAACTTTCGGATATTCTTCAAAGAATTCGTGTATTGGCAGTTCAATCTTCGAATGGTATTTATACACCCGAAGACAGACAAATGATCCAAGTAGAAGTATCTCAATTAGTGGACGAAATTGATCGTATAGCATCACAAGCAGAGTTTAATAAAATGAGCCTTCTTCAAGGACAATTTGCACGAGGCTCAAGAATTACTTCGATGTGGTTTCATATTGGTCCTAATCAGCACCAACGCGAAAGAGTATACATACAAACGATGACAGCTCTTGCTTTAAACTTAAAAAGAGTAGATGGGAATATTCTAACATTGTCTACACCTGAATTTGCTAACGAAGCAATCGGAACAATTGATAAAGCAATGGAAAAGATTAACAAACAGAGAGCAGATTTAGGAGCATACTATAATAGATTAGAGCATGCTGCCAAAGGTTTGATGATTGCTTACGAGAATACCCAAGCATCAGAATCTCGAATACGCGATGCAGATATGGCAGAGACATCTGTTAGTTTTACCAAGAATCAAATTCTTGTTCAGAGTGGAACTGCAATGCTAGCACAAGCTAATGTAAGACCTCAATCTGTATTACAATTGTTGCGGTAATAATAAATAAAAAAGCGTAAGTGTTCCCATAGATATATATCATATCTTCTTTTTCGTAGATTTACCAGTTATCTATGAAGGAGAGGATATGATCCTCTAAACGTAAGCTCGGACAAGGAGAGCAACGATGATTATCAACCACAATATGAGCGCGGTTAATGCTAACCGCGTCTTAAAGTTTAACGTATGGGAAGTTGACAAATCAATGGAGAAATTGTCCTCTGGCATGAGGATTAATCGTGCTGGGGATGATCCATCTGGTTTGGCTGTTTCCGAAAAAATGCGTACACAGATAAAGGGCTTACGGCAAGCAGAGCGGAACACAGAAGATGGGATGAGTTTTATTCAGACTACGGAAGGCTATCTACAGCAGATGTCGGATATTATTCAAAGGATTAGAGTTCTTGCAATACAATCTTCGAACGGTATCTATAGTCCAGAAGATCGGCAGCTTATTCAAGTAGAAGTTTCTCAGTTAGTGGACGAAATCGATAGAATCGCTTCTCAGGCAGAATTCAATCGATTTGAGCTTTTACTTGGAAGGTTTTCGCGAACATCTCGAACAGGATCTATGTGGTTCCATATAGGACCAAATGCAAACCAAAGGGAAAGAGCTTTTATAGCGACGATGACAGCAGTAGCGTTAGGTTTTAAAGATTCTAACGGAAAGATTGTGACTATCTCTTCTCCATCTAACGCGAATAAAACCATAGAGGTTGCAGATAAAGCTTTACAGAAGTTGATGAAGCAAAGAGCAGATCTTGGGGCTTATTACAACCGATTGGAAAGTGCAGCAAAAGGTTTGATGGTGGCTTACGAGAATATTCAAGCTTCGGAATCTAGGATTCGCGATACGGATATGGCAGAAGAGATCGTAAATTTAACGACGAAACAGATCTTAACAGAGACATCTGCCGCAATGCTTGCCCATGCTGGCGCAAGACCAGAAACAGTTCTAAGACTCTTACGCTAGTAACTGGTCCCGGCTTATGCCGGGTTTTTTTATGCTTTGTATTTATTCTGGAACAAATATGTAATGGTAAAAAAGATTATGCCAAATCCTAAGTAAATGAATATCATCGTTAAAAGAGAAAGCTTCCACCAAAAATAACCATTAATGATAATCGTATATATGCCAATTATAGGAATAGAAAATAAATTCATCAATGCTAATTCTTTTGCAACTGGTGTTTCGAGTTTTGGATCAACAATTTTTAGCAATAATAATCCTGTAGAGGTTGTGCCAGTTACAGTTCCAAAAATGGCTAATATCCTTTCCCAGAAATAATTTTTTAATTTGCGTCCTAATAAAACTATCAGCAGTGTTGTTAAAATTCCACCAATTAAGGAAATCAATACAATAGGAATAAGATATGTCTTAAATATATGGATTTGGATCGATGCAATCGTAGAGACTACTAAAAAATCCACTGCAAAGGAGGTAATTTTTTCTTGAATAAATGGTTCAATAAGATAGTCTTTTTTTATCGCTTGTAAGAATTTTCGCACAAGGATCGAGAATGCAATACCAAATAAAAAGAAAAAACCCCATAACATTCTAGAAACATCGTCTGGTAAAAATTGACTCAATATCCAAAGAAAAATATAAGTAATCAAGATAACCAACCCAACCAAAGAAACCTGAAAAGCTAATGGTTCTAGCGAATTGGGATGAATCGTATTCTGAATTTTTATGAGTTCTGTTCTGTTGGAGGAATAATAACCTCTTATAAAATCCTCTGTTGGTTTTTTTATGACCCAATTTGCTAAGGGAACACCAATAAATATACAAAAAAGATAGCCTAAGGTTGCAAACGTTAAACCGATGGATGCCGCGTGATCAAATCCAAATCCTTCCCATACTTTTCCAAAAGATAATGCTTGGCCTGGACCTTCGTTAAATCCCAATGGGAAAAGAAATCCCACCATAGGATGAATTTCTATTCCTAACGAAATCAGGATAAAAACAACCAAACCTCCAACCACTGCTTGTAAAGGAAAGTTGATTCCTTGAATAAAAGCCATCCATAAAGATCCTTTATAAACGGTTAGATGGGATTTATCTTTTTGTGATGGAGTTAATCCAATCGATATAAAAGAAATATTAAAAAAATGATAAGCAAATGTTTCTAAGATTGATACAACATTTTGATAATCTATTAGATTATAATACTTTGTTATATGTAATATGGATAGACCCAAAATTCCACCAATAATAGAAGATGGAATCAAAAAATATTGTATATAAGTGATAGTGCCTCGAAGGATTACCCCAACAATCAATAAACACGATAAAAAAGCAAATATTAAAATCGATTCAAAAGAAAATGCAGACATAATTTATAATTTTATCTATAGGTTAAATTTGTAAATTCTAATAATATTTTTTCTCTTAAAGATGGTTCTAATAGGTTGAGTATTTCGTTAATTGGTGCAAATCGTTTGGGTATTTCTCCAGGTTGAATGTTGAGAAGTTGAAAGATCTTAAAAATCGTTTCTGTTTTATCAAGTTGATCTATATAAGGCTGAATTTTTTCTATTAGTGTACCAGAGGGAAGTTTTTTCGCTTTTTCTACTGCGGAAGATAAATCTTTTAGAAATTGGTTGATTCTCTTTACATTAGAGTGATTGATGGATAGATGAATGGATTCTTTTATATTGCCATATCGAAATACAGGTTGAATGTACCATCCCATAGAATTCATTTCATCAACTATATGGAATATGTTCACAGATTCTGATGTAAATGCAATCAATGGAGTATTACTTTTTACTACAAGTTTTAAATCCGGATGTTTTTCGATAAATTCTTGGATTTTTAAAATCGCCTTCCATTTTTCTTTTGCAAACTTTAAGTATCCATCTTCGCCCACAGCAAGAAGAGTAGCAAACGTTGCAGCTAATGGTCCACCGCTTTTGGTACTCTGAATGGTTGTATTGATCATTGTGTAGCCAATCCAATCAGAACAACTAAATATTTGGTATTTTCTTAACTCTTTGTTTTTGTAGAGAATTACTGATGCTCCTTTTGGTGCATAAGCATATTTATGAAAGTCCATAGATATGGATGTAACACCATCGACAGAAAAATCAAAATTAGAAATATCGATGTGAAGTTTCTTAAAAAATGGAAGAATAAAACCGCCCATGCAAGCATCTACATGAAATAGAATATTGTGTTTTTGAGCAATTTTCGCCATTTCTTCGATCGGATCAATTACGCCATAAGTATAGGATGGAGCTGAACCAACAATCAAAATAGTATTCGAAGAAATCTTTTTTTCTAAGTCTTTTAAATCTACTTTAAATTTGTGATCGATGGCTACTGGCTTAATTTTTATGTTAAAATATTGCGAAGCCTTGTGGAATGCTGCATGAGCTGTTATAGGTAATAAGATTTCGGGATTTTTTATTTTTGGATTTTTTGATAGAGCATAATCACGAGCAGCTTTGACTGAAAGTAAAATGCTTTCTGTACCACCACTCGTAAAATTACCACAACAAGAATCATCCCCATTTAGATGCTTTATGGCAAAATCTACGATTTCTTTTTCTAAACTCAGCAGACTTGGATAAACCGTAAAGTCCAGCCCACTTTTATGATAATATTGTAATAATGCTTTTTCTGCAATATTACGATATTTTTTGCCCGGATCAAAGATGTATCCGAACAATCTACCATCATTCCAGTTTATATCGTATTTTTCGAAATCCTTTAGCATTTGGAAAATTTTTTCTTTGAATGTTATTAATCCTTTTTTGGGTAGCTGCATGATTCATCCTTTATCAATAAAACTTAACGATAATGATCAATCTTAAAAAATGTTTAAAATCTTAAAGTTTTTTAAAATTGATATCTATCGAAACCTTTTTTAATTCTTTAAATTTTTATCAATCAATATTTTTGTAAAAAAGTATTTAACTCGAGTCAATTTTATAATTGAAAAATCCAATAATATAAGAATAATTTTTATAAAAAAAATATCTTCTCTGTGAATGTATAAAAATTAATAAAAATATTTATAAAATATATATAATATCAAATAAATTGATCTAAAAAAATGCTAATAACTTTTCTTTGTTCATAAAATCCTTTTTTAAAATATGAATAATTATTAACTATGGTGTTATTATCTTGATTTGAGTTGTTAATTAATTCGGCATTTAGTGTAGGTAAGGGAATTAAAGGTATTATGTCGTATCCTTGGGATTGCATTTCCCAGTCGAGCATGATTCGAATCAATGCACTGATAGAATAACCAATAAAGTGTCGCATTTCGAAAAGTTTACTCCATAATACTGGATTGATTTTGATTACCTTTTTTTTATATCGCCTTGTCTTTGGCTGATAGTTGGCAGTTTCTGTTTTTTTTATGGGAGTAATACTGATTAAGTATAAATGATTCAAATATTTATTCACAAGATAATAGATAGCTTCGGAATAATTGTTTCTATGTCTATTTGCTAATTCTTTTAAAAAATCAATATGTTGCTGTTCTAAATTTATACAAACTGGATAGTAATATCTTGTTGTGTATTGTTCATGCCTCATATAATAGAAAATCATCTTTTTGTAAAATTGTTACAAAAAAATTTTTATGTTTTTTTGAGTTTTTTCTCCAATATTAAAGCTTATGATTTTTGTTTATACCATTGCATTTATGAAAATTTTTATTCAGACACGTTATTTCTCGCGAAAATATTGATTCTTATTGCAAAAAGTATTGAATTATCTCTTCTTCTGCGCGAAAGTTCTGGGTCGTTTTACCAATATACCATTCGGGTAAGTATTGAAATCCACCAGGCCAGGTATGTCCACCGTTAAGGATTTTATAAAATCGAACAAAAGATTGATTTTTGCATTTATAATGGCTAATTAATGTTTTTGTATCTGAATCTTTTTCCAAAGAAGAGATGAGGGCTTTTTTGTCGCATTCATTCTTATTAAGCCAAAATTGAATTGTTTCTTCTGCGGATAAGACTTTTCCTCTTTTACGAAAAAGTACTTTGACATCGCCACCATTAAAAGGGACTAATGGATCTTCTGTTCCATGAATCAAGATCATTTTTAACTTTTTTTTGATGATACAATCGCTTTTTAAATGTTCTGGCATTGTTGCTGCAATAGAGGCAAATCCAGTGATTTCGTTAGAATATTCACAGGCAATGCGAAAAGACATCATTCCACCATTAGATATGCCAAAGATATAAACATTGTTTTCGTCAATGGGGAAGTGCTTTTTCATATATTCAACCAGGTATTTTATATATCCTGCATCATCTATATTTTCCTGATGAGCTTTGGAATTGGGAACATCTCTACCATCATTCCATTGTTTGTCATATCCTTCGGGGAATAACAAAAAAAAACGATATTTTTCTTTTAATTCAATCAATCGTCCTCTGGTGAGTTTGATGTTAGAATCTATACTTCCACCACCATGTAGACTAATCAACAAGGGATAAGTGCGAATGTTTGGGTTTAGTGAAAAGTTTTCTTTTTCGTAGTTTTCGGGATAAAATAACAAACTTTTTCTTTCTAAGTTTTGATACCGTATATTTAACCAAAGATAGTTTGGATCATTAATATGCAATCTTCTGTTTGAACAATTTATAAAAATAATCAATAAAATAATATAAATAACTCTATTCCACATACAACACCAATCCTTTTAAATATTCTCCTTCTGGATGAAAAATAGAAATTGTATGATCAGGTGCCTGTGTCAAATATTCTTTAATAATAACATTTCTTTTTTCTTCTTTTGCTGCAAGAAAGATGATTTTACGAAATAGCTCTTTATCAATAAATTGTGAACACGAAAATGTGAATATATGTCCCTGGTGTTTGATTTTTTTTATTGCTAATCGGTTTAACCCTACATAACCATGGATTGCTTCTTTTATCTTGGTTTTGGTTTTAACAAATGCAGGTGGATCTACGATCATCAAATCGAAATAATTTTCTTTTATATTGTTTAGATAATCAAATACATTGGATTGTACTATTTCTGTGTTATCAAATTTAAATTGATTGATTTTTAAATTCTCTTGGATTTGATTCGTAAGGTTTTGTGCATCTACAAATACAACTTTTTGTGCATTCCCTTTTAGTGCATGTAAACCAAATCCTCCGATATAACAAAAAGCATCCAGAATGATTTTATTATGGGAGTATTCTAACAATTTTTTTCGGTTGATTTTTTGATCTAAAAAATATCCTGTCTTTTGGAATTTATCTAACTGGATTTCGAAATGGATTTGATTTTCTATAAATCGAATTTTATCGATGGTTTTTGGAGATAACCACTGAATATTTTGTTGTTCTTTTAAAAGAATATATTGAATGTTTTTATGGTTTAAAAAATCTACAAGGATTTTAAGAAAAGTTTCTGATTTTAAATAATCGAATTGAATCACACTTAGGTCGTTATAAATATCGCAGATAACACCAGGAATGCCATCACTTTCGGAATGAATCAATCGAAATGCATTAGAATCCTCAAAAAGTTTTTTTTTCTTGGTATATAAATGTTCTAATTGTTGGTAAAAATAGTCATTGATATCTTGAATTTCTGTATTTCCAAAGTAAAAGATTCGAGCAACGATTTGTTGTGGTTTTTCGTAAAAGGCATACCCCACAAATTCTTTTTTAGAATTAAAAATTTTAACAATGTCGCCATTTTTTAGGGATTGTTGGGATTCTAATTTCTCAACTGCTCCAGAAAAAATCCAACGATGAAAGGAAGATAAAAAATCATCCTTATTTTTTTTTAGATAGAGATTTCCTTGTATGTTTTTCATTTTAATATCCAGAATTTTTCATTAGATGCCGAATTAAATAATAATTTACTTTTAATTATTTTGAAAAATAATGTAAATATGTTTGTTATTAAAAACTCTAAAAAATTATTTTTGGTTGCAATACTTTTTATCATCTTTTGCAAAAAAGAATATATTGGTTTTTCTGAACCCACATTTATCTACGATAGCTATCCACTGAATCCTCCCGAAGAAAAGGCAGATCTTTATTTTTCTTCGGTGCCTTATAAAAACTTTTTAGAACTTGCTTCGGATTATCAGCCTCTATTGAATCATTTAAATCAAACTCTATCCATAAAGATTCTCTATAAACCGATTGATCAATACTATAAAGTATATGATTTGTTAAAAAACGAAAAGATCGATATTGCTCTGATTGATCCTTACTATTATAAAAAGCATAAAAATGAATTTGATTTAGAAATATTAGCAGAGTTGGTTTATACAAATACTTCTAGCAACTATTTTTATCTCGTAAATAGAAATGATCAATTTATCAATAATTTAGGCGATATCAAAAAAAATATTTCTATACTAACGATTTCTTTCGATAATCCTTATTCTTTTGTGGGTTATCAATTCCCTAATGAATTTTTACAAAGAAATGAATTAAATTTAAAAAGGTTTAAGAATGTTAATTATTCAGGAAATTTCGAAAGTACTGTACAAGGTATTCTTTCGGGAAATTTCGATTTAGGTTTTGTGGATGCATTAACCTATGAAAAATACAAAGCAACTGCAATAGGTTTAAAGGTTTTGTATCGTTCAGAACCATTAGAACACTATGTTTTAGTGATAAGAAAAAATTTAGACGAAACTCTTAAAAGAAAAATAAGGAATTCATTGTTAGAACTTAGTATAAAAAATGATCAGCAAAAAAGTATATTACAATCTATCCACAAAGATTTGATAGGTTTTAGATAAAAACAATGCTGATTTTTAAGCTTAGAGGTGTTTTATGTTCAAAAAAATAAAAAATTATACTAATAGTTTATGGGAATATTTTTTAAAGTTTCCTATTAGCCTTTCAAAAAAGCTTGTTATCATGATCGCATTTTTGGAATTTGGAGCGATTGTTACAACAGGTATTTTTATCTTAATTTATTTTTATTTTATCCTTGAACAAAATTTAGATAAAAGGGCTTACGAGATCTCTCGTGCCTTAGAAAAATTTACTGTGGAATCTCTTGTTATCAATGATTTTACTAGATTACAAAAAACTGCGGAAGAAATTACGATGGATCCTAATATTCGTTATATCATAGTTCAGGATAGATTTGGTCAGGCTGTTGTACATAGTAATAAACATTATGTAGGCTTAAAATTTAACGATAAAAATAGTGCCAGAGCGTTTTATGCAGAACATGAATTTTATCAAAATTATTATCGTTCGGATGGATCTTTATATACACGTGAATTTGTTTTGCCTTTAATCACTCCTTATGGAAAATTAGGTATATTAAGAATTGGAATGAATTACCAAAGTTTGGTAATTCAGCCGATGTTAAACACGTTTTATATTATTTTAATTATGATTGTTGGCTTTGTGATTATGGGAATTTTTATTGCAATTCCAGCAACAAAGATACTTCTTATACCAGTAAGAACAGTCGAGTCTGCAACCCATGATATTTCCGAAGGAGATTTAACAACAAAAGTAAATGTTTTAAGTCAGGACGAAATTGGAGAAATGGCGAGAGCATTTAATAACATGGTATCCAGTCAAAGAGAACTTGTTTCTGCTATTAGAAAGATTTCCGAAGAAATACTAAATTTTAGTAATGAATTAGCGTCCTCTTCCGAAGAGGTGTCTGCTGCATCGATTCAAATTTCCAATATTTTAAAAGAGGTATCTCAGGATGCTATAAAAGGTTCTGAATTTACTCATAAAGTAAACGAAAAACTAAATTCTTTTGCGAATCTATTAGAGAATGCAAAGCAACAAGCAGAAAAGGCAACTATCATTGCTCAAAATGCATATAAAACTTCGTACATGGGGAAAGAGAAAATTGCTACACTAAACGAAGTTTCTGATAAAATCTATAAAAGTGCAGAGTTTACTTTGTCTACCATAGAGCAATTAAACGAACTTTCGAAAAAGATTAGTCAGATCACTACGACAATTAACAATATTACAGAACAAATCAATCTCTTATCATTGAATGCTTCCATAGAGGCAGCAAGAGCGGGAGAATATGGTAAAGGTTTTGCTGTTGTAGCAGATGAAATTTCTAAATTGGCTGAACAAACCAAAAAACAGGCAAAAGAAATCAATCAGATTGTAAATCAAGTCATTGATTTTACAAAAAAAAGCGTAGAGTTAACAAAACAACAGTTTGAGCTCATTTTAGAAGAAAAAAATACCAACAAATTAGTAAATGAATTTTTCGAAAAAATCATCTTAGCTGCGAATAATATTTCCGAAGAGATTCAAACAATTAAAAATATTGCAGATAAAGAAGTAATCGAATCCAAAGAAGTTGTTCAAAACGTTAATGAATTAAACAAAATGATGCAAAAAACTGCTAGTAGAGCCAACGAGGTAAATACGCTTGCAAAGGAAACAACCAACGCAATGGAAGAAAATGCACAACAAACTCAAAAATTGAATGAACTCATCAATGACCTTAAAAAAATGGTATCTAAATTTAAAATTTAATGGATCAGATCCTATTCATCAATCAATACATTGTTGCAACAATTCTCTTAGCTTTGATTCATGGAAGTATTCCTAATCACTGGTTGCCATTTATCGCACTTTCGCGCGCAGAAAAATGGTCTACAAAAAAATTATTAATGATCATCAGTATAGGAGCAATCTTTCATAGTTTAAGTACGGCAATATTAGGTTTTTTTATTAGTTATTTTGGATATTATATTTCTTCTATAAGTCAATTAGAAAAGATTCTTCCTACTTTTTTTATGGTTTTTTTGGGAATGATTTATCTTATTATTGATCATCAAGAACATTATAATGATCCTTTAAAAAAAAAATCTATTAATCCAATTTTTTCTGTGATGTTGTTATACCTGGGAATGTTTTTTTCTCCTTGTTTAGAGATCGAAGCTATTTATTTTTCTGTGGGAAGATATGGTTTAACGAGCTTTGTTTTAATCAGTTTGATCTATACAATTATTACGTTGGTTTCTATGCTGACTTTTTCTTATCTTGCTTATAAGGGTTTACTAAAATATTTCCCTAAAATACTAGAAAAGTACGAAAAAAGAATGATTGGTTTAGTCCTAATTATATTAGGAATATTTTCTTTTTATTTTCATTAATCAGCCATATGATAATAACAAAAATTTATAAAAATATTGTTAAATAATTCTATATAAAAAATAGATAAATTATTTTACTGTATTTTTTAAAATATCTATATATGGTTCTAATGCATTTTCTAATTTATCTTCTACTGAAAAGATTTGTGCTAATTTCTGAATTACTTTATCAACTAATGAGTCTGGACAGCTTGCACCAGCAGAGAGTAAAATCGTTACTGGTTCTTTTGATGGAATCCAATTGTGGCTTATCTTTACTTCGTTTTTGTGCAAATCCAAATGTCGAATGGAATTTATGGATAAAATTTCTTCATTGTCTTTAATATAATATGTTGGTAGTTTTTCTTCGCATAGTTCTACAAGATGAGATGTATTGGAAGAATTATATCCACCTACGATAACTGCCAAATCTCCATCCGAATTAAGCATTTCTCTTAATGCAGTTTGATTTTCCCATGTCGCATAACACAGGGTATCTTTTGTGTCGGCAAAGTATTCCGTATTATTGCCATATTTTTTTATGATCGCTTGTCGAAGGATTTCGCTTATCTCTAATGTTTCTGTTGCTAACATAGTGGTCTGATTTACTACTCCAATTTTTTGTAAATGTTTTTGGGGATCAAAACCATCAGAGGTTCTATTTTTAAAATGATCAAAGAATTCTTCTGTAGGACGTTCTCCTAAAATGATTTCTGCTAATATTTTTGCTTCTCTAATATCTTCTATTACCAAAGAAGGAGCATATAATCTTGCATGCGAAAAAGTAGCTTTGGTTTCTTCGTGTTTGTATCTACCATGAATCACAACTGTATAATTTTTTTTGCCTAAACTTTCTGCCCGATGCCAAACCTTTTCTACAAATGGGCAAGTGGTATTGTAAATCAATAGATTAGGACCTTTTTGTTTGATTTTTTCTAATATCTCGACAGAAATGCCAAATGCTGGAATAATTACCACATCGTTTTCTGTGATTTCTTCTAAGGGAATAAGAGGAGTTCCATTCGTCTTCATCAAGAATTGTATTCCTTTTTGGTTTAAATCCTGATTTACATGGGGGTTGTGGATCATTTCGCTGATTAAATAAATTTTTTTACCAGGATTTTCTGCAATGGCTCTATATGCTATTTCGATCGCATTTTCTACACCATAACAAAAACCAAAATGTCTTGCAATTTTTAAAATCAACTTGTCCAAGTTTAAAATTGTAGGAGTTAAATCTTTTCTAAAACGATCTTCAATACTCCGTGCTTGCTTTATGATAGAAATAATCGAAGAACGATAATAGCTTGGTAGGTTAAATTGTTTCCTCATTAGGCTTCAAGAAAATTCAAAAATCTTTGTCGTCAATTCGGAATTGTTAGCGTTTTTATCTTAATAGGGTTATAAAATATTAAGATTTACTTAACAATTTTTTTATTGCGCTTTCTATACCATTTAAATTCAAAAAATACATAGGTATGATGTTTCTAATAGCATCGATTGTTTCGTGTTGCCAAGTAAATTCTCTTTGTGGATTTAGCCATACAGAGTAGGGGTAATGCTTACGAAATTCTATCAACCTCTGATAGCTATTCTTTATGTGGGCTTGTTTTTTTAACATTTCTTCGTTGGTTAATTTTTTATCTTCTTTATAATAATATTCAAAAAAAGCGTGGCGTTTATCGAAAAGTTCATAAGGATTCATACATGCATCGCCAATAAAAATAATCTTGTATTCTTTGTTAAATTTTTTGTAAAAATCTTCTAGATGGATTTTTTGAACAAACTTCGCATCTTTAAAAAGCCATTCATACAAAGTATTATGAAAATAAAAATAATGAAATTCTTTAAAATATCTTAGCTTATGACAAGCACTAAAAAATCGGTTTACTAAACTGATATATGGTTCCATACTACCACCAACATCCATTAGCAAGATCAAAGAAATCTGGTTTTTTCGAAGTTTTTCGAAAACAATCGATGGATCTCCTAAATTTTTCGATGTTTTATGAACAGTTTCTTTGATGTTGATTTGTTGTTCGTTGGATTTATTCAATCGTCTTAATTTTTTTAATGCTATCTTATATTGTCTTACATTAAAAACTTCGTTGGGGTTATATTCTTCGTAAGAAACATTTTCGAATTTATCGATGGCAGTACCAAGTCCGCGATTTCCTCCAATACGAATGCCGCGTAAGTTTTTTCCCGAATGTCCAAAAGGCGAAACACCGCCAGTCCCAATCCAATATGTTCCACCATGATGTTCTTCTTTTTGTTCTTTTAATCGTTTTTCTAACTCTTCGAACAATTCCTCTAAGTCGTAATAGGGGGTTTTTTCGGGATAATCTTTGAATACCTTTCTTTCTTTTAACCATTCGTTAAGAATTTTTTCGAGTAAGTCTATATCAACGTTTGGTATGTCTTTAAAATATTCCATAAATACTTGATGAAATTTCTGGTAATATTTGGTATCTTTTACTAAGGTAGCACGCGAAATAATATAAAATCTTTCTAATGTAAATATTTCTTTTTTCTGGTGTAATTCTAATATTACTTTTAGTAGATCAATAAATTCTGTTGTTGTTACGGGAATTTCTTTTTTAAGTCGATAAAAAAAATCGATAAACATAGATTCAAGAAAATACTTGTTTACGTTTATACAAATAATTTTTTATTCTTATGTCTTTGGGATTTGTCCTATTTATTGCATTAATCATTTCTTTGTTTACGAATTTATTGGTTCGAAGCAATCTATGGAAGAATTTTCTCGAAGGTTTTCGAAAAGAAGAAAAATTTAGTTTGGGAAACCTCTTCTATAAATGGGGAAGTTGTCTTCGCTGTTTAACATTTTGGATAAGCTTATTTGTATTTGGCTTCTATTTTTTAGAGACATTTCATCCAACAAATATCTTTTTTACGTTTATTGCAACGATGTTTACAACTTCTCTGGCAATGGTTATAAAAAGATTAGCGAATTGGTAAAGAATATATACTTAGAGGATCTGCTACAAAGCCATCGATCCATACCGAAAAATGAAGATGAGAACCAATGGCAAGTCCAGTGGCTCCCACCGTTCCAATGGGAATACCAGCTTTTACATAAGTATTTTCTGAATAATAGCGTTCGTTTAAATGCATATAACCAGAAAATATTTTGTTTCCGTGGTTGATTAAAATAAAATTTCCTTCGTAATACATTTCCGCAGAAAGCACGATTTTACCGTCAGCTAATGCATACACAATGTCGCCTGTATTTCCTTTTAAATCTAAGCCTCTATGAATAGATTTATAGGGTTGTGAAAATATCTTTTTTTTGTTGATAATTTGATAATATTGATGGATTCTTGTTTTATACCATTCGGATGTTATATAATGAAAATCTCTGGGATGTGATAGACGATTACTGAATAAATTCGGTAAGTTTTCCGAAAAAGCGATCTTTTTCATTTCTCTTTCTTTTTCTATTCGTTCGTCTAATTCTTTTTGCTTTTCTGGTGGTAGAATTTTTTTTTCGAAAATCAAAGGAGTATCCGAATAGGGAAATTCTCTTAAATATATGTTTAGTTCAATTTCTTTTTGGATTTTTTCTTTGTTTGGATTTTGTATGATCCATATAAATTTATTCTTAGATTCTTTTAATTCTGGGGGAAATACATAAATCCCATTGTATCCAAAGGATTTTTGATTTAAGGGGATATCGCGTTCCATCGTTTTATAATAAACCTGATGTGTATAATCTTTTAATACAACATTTGGAGTATCGTCTTTTGGTAGAATTTCTATGTAAAAGATTTCTCCGCGAGAAAAACTCTTACAATAGATGATCAATTTCCATTGATCAAAATAAAAAACTTTTTCTTGAGGTTTTGTAGGAGTCCAATTTATGGGAACTTGAATAAACGTTTGATTTCGTTCTATCCATATAGTGTTTGCCCATAAAAAAGAATTGAATACTAAACCAAAAACAAAAAAATAAAACAATGATTTTAAGTATTGTTTTTTTCGGATACGAGTGGGAAAATCTCTTTTGGTTTTTGCTCGGTCCATTATCTCTTTTTATAACAATTTATACAATTTTCGAAACAGACAAGAAAAAAAAGTATATTTTTTATTCTATCAGTCTGATTTTTTTTGTATTTTTTCTCGTAAAAGCGAAAACGCCTTCAAGAGTAGAGATTCAAATATATTCCAATAAAGTATTATTTCTGGAAGAAATCGAAAATCAAATTCCTGTTATAATTAACAAAGAAAAAAAACCTATAATACTTTATTTTTATGCAACTTGGTGTCATTCTTGTGAACATATAGAAGAAAAGTTATCGCGTAAGGAAGTGGGAGAATTAATCCAAAAAGGATGGATTTTTATTAAAGTAGACGTAAGTGATTTCGAAAAATACGAAGAGCATCTTTTAAAATATTATGGTGTGTATGGAGTACCAGCATTAGCATTTTTTGATAAAGAAGGCAACATCGTTAAACCCTTTACAATGGTAGGGGAAGAAATCCCCCTAAGAACACTTATATCAATTCTAAGACAATTTGGTGTATTCGAAAATCCAATTTAAAAGATATTCAGATATTTTATTCCAAATTCAAGAAAAAAACTATTTTCTTGAATTGTTTTTAGAGTAGGATTAGAAAATAATACTATTGGAGAAATTAAATTAAAATTCGTTTGTGGTAATAAAAGAACACTATAACTTTTTAACTCTTTAAAAGTGGTTTCGTATTCTGTCTTGCTAATTCTCATATAAACGATTCCGTTAGAAGAATATTTATTTTGCCACAAGAAAGAAATTTTATTTCCTTTAAATGTGCCGTTAAATTCGGATTTAAAAACAATCATATTCGATAGATTCGAATCATCTAAATTTAAATTATATTCAGAAATTTTTTGATTTAATTGCGATTTACCTAACAAAAAAATATGGAATTCCAACAAGAATTCTGAAGAAAAGATCATCAGAAAGCGAAAGGGAATTCCGATCGAAAGTGCATTTTGTGTAAGTTGATTTTTGATTGAACTATCAGTTATATATCCATTGTAAATTTCGAATTCATCTGTAAAAGAATTTCGAATCGAAGTAATTAGTGTAGCGTTAGAATTGGACACAAATTCTAAATTTCTATTAAAATATCCAATTTCTATATAAGGGAAGATGTAATTCCAAAAAAAATCCAAATATTCACTTGTTCCAAATTTAAAAAAGATTGTATTAGATAGGTTTAAATATTTTTTTTGATTGTATCGATTTTCGGAATAAGTTTCGTATTGGGGTTGGCTAATCGAATCAAAAATTTTTTTGTTGGGAATAGAGATAAATTTAGGATTTGGTTTTTGGATATTTCCTGTGATTAGAAATCCCGTTTCCAGATTTTTATCATGATAAGACATGCCTGCATGTAAATTTCCAACCCAATTCCAAGTTGGCAAAGACTTCATTTGTATTTTTAGGTTTTGATTATAAAGACTTTGATTGTTTTGTACATAACTAGAAAAAACGTTGTAGTATTGATAAAATTGATTTAGTGGAATGTTAAAGCTTCCTAATCCAATACCAAGCTCATATTGAAACTGATGTTTTTTTTGTTCTACTGGTGGTTCGATAAATTGTTTTTCTTCTTCTAGTTCTTTTTGTTGAAGTTCTTGTAAGCGTTTTTCTTCTTCCAGTTTTTGTCGTTCTAGCTCTTCTTGTTGTTTTTGAAGTTCCTCAAGTCTTTTTTGTTCCTCGATCCTTTGCTGAAGTTCTTGAAGACGTTTTTCTTCTTCGAGCTTTCTTTGTAATTCTTCTTGTTCTTTTTTTAATGCTTCTAATCGTTTTTTTTGCTCTTCTTCTTTTTGTTTTTGAATTTTACGCAATTCTTCGTCAGATATATAAACAATTTTTTTGATTTCTTCTTTGTTGATGGATATGAATTGTTTATTTTGTAATTGGATTTCTACTTTTGTTAAGGTTTGACGAACAATTGTCCCCTTAAAGATTTTACCGTTTTTTAAATAAATTATATCTGCTTTTAAAATTATGGGTTGCAATAGCAAAATAAAAAAAATGATTTTTTTCTTCATGTATAACAGAAAAATTATCAATGTTTATTGTGTAAACATTTTTTATTTTACCATCACTTATTAATAATAAAAAAAATTATTAAGAAAAAAAAATTATGATTGATCTATTTTTATTTTAGTTTATGATGGTTAAAATTATTTTAAGGAGAAAAATATGAAAAAGACATTAACTTTTTTTACTTTAAGTATGTTGTTGTTTGCTTTAAATTGTGCAACACCAGGTTTTGGACCTAATGGTGGTTTATTCACATCTGCAAAAATTGGTACTTATGGCACAGGAAAACCTGCTAGCAAAACGGGAGAAGCTTGTGCATCTTCTATACTTGGACTTGTTGCAATTGGAGATGCTTCTGTGGAAGCTGCAAAAAGTCAAGGTGGTATAAACGATGTCTCTTATGTGGATTATCAAACTTTTAGTATATTAGGATTGTATGCTAAATTATGCACTGTGGTTCGCGGAAATTAATGGTTTTATTGCCCCGCGAAGGGGCTTTTATTATTTGGGTCGCGGAATTTCTATAAGTTCACCTAATGTTGCAAATAATGATGCACCTAATCTCGATATAGGGTTAACCTTTTTTGGATCAACGATGATTTTTCCTTTACTATCTTTTTCTATGCAAGAATCGTCAATATAAAGAAATTTAACAAGGCCTAAGATTAATCCTTGTGGGGTTTCTCCTATTTCTATGATTTGGTATTTTTCGCATACAAATGCTACTTTTATATTTTTTATTCTTGGCAGTGTTGTAATAGTAGAATCAAAATATTCTAATTCCAAGTTTAATCGATTCAATTCTGATTCTCCGTGTGGTAATGTGGCAGAGCTTTCGTTTACTTCTTTTACAAATTCCACTGATGGTATATGAACAATAAAATGATTTCTTTCTTCGATGTTGACCCAAGTATCTTTTTTGGTTCCATCGGGTTTTATTCCTACGGAAATAAAAATAATTGGAGGGTTGCTTGCAATACCATTAAAATAAGAAAATGGTGCAAGGTTAAAACTTCCGTTTCCATTATCGGTTAAAACCCATGCAATAGGTCTTGGGATTAATGTTTGTATAAACTGATAATAGACTTGATTAGGGGATAAATCTTTTAGATCCAGGATCATAAGGCAAGATTTAATTAGAACGTCTTATTGACTATTTTTTTTTAATTGGTTTTTTTCTATGTATATCACTCTATTTCGTCCCTGTTTTTTGGATTCGTACAAACCATAATCTGCGGCACTAATCAGTTCTGTTATATCCGAAAATTCTGGATACATCGCAATACCAATACTTACTGTACATTGAAAGTTATAAGAATTAAAATGATGAAGCACTAAAGAAAAATTTTTTCTTAAACGTTCCATAATTTTTATTGCAATCTCTTTTTCTTGAACGTTCAAAATTACACCAAATTCTTCTCCGCCATATCGACCAATTAAGTCATAATCCCTTAGATTTTGTTTTAGGAATCTGGCTAAATTGACAATAACTTGATCCCCTGCTTGATGTCCAAATTGATCGTTAACCTTTTTAAAGTTATCAATATCTATTAGAGCATAGGCAAATCCTTGGTGTGCTTTTTTAAAAATATTCATCTTAAAGGATAATTTTCTTAAAAAAGAATGATGATTGTATAAGTTTGTCATTAAATCTTTTTCGAGGGCGCTTTTGAATAGCTTGTATTTGTGATACAAAGAAAAAACAGTTGTAATAAACAATTCTGGTTGAGTTGGATGAATTATATAAGCATCACCACCTTTTTGCATTGTATAGATATAACGATGAATATCTTTTTCTTTGGAAATAAACAGAATGGGGATATATTTTAGCTCGGGAATTTGCCTAAGAATAGAAGCTAATTCTATTCCTAAAAAGTCTGGATAGTATAAATCCAGAATAATACAATAATAAAGCTCTTGTAGAATTAAGATGTTCTTTTCGTTTAATAATTCTCGTATTTGTTCGAAAGAGAAAACTTCTACATCGAATCGTGCTTGCTTTAATAGATCAATGTATATATCATTATAACTTTCTTGGTTTTTTATGTATAAAATATGAATTGGTTCAGTAATTTGCAATTCTAAAAAATAATCTATCGTATTTAAAATTTCGTTTATAGGAATATTTTTTGTTTCTTCGTTGATGTAAAAGATTTGATTACCTCCAATACGAACGATATCTAATCGATGATCAAAATCTTTTTGACGATGGGATTCATTTAACAAGAAGATTATATTGCATTTATGTTTTGTTTCTTCTAAGATTTCTGCTACAATCAAATTGACGTCGGATATTTGAGAATTATAGTGTAATATGACTATATCGGGTTTTTGAATTTTTAGAAAAGGTAATACTTGCTGTAATGTTGCAAATTCAAAAATCTGATAGCCATATTGGGTAAATTCTTTGGACAAAATCAGTCTGATTTCGATGTTAGAAGAAACAATAAATATGTTTTTTTTTAACCTATGTTGAGAACCCATTAATTTTTCAAATAATCTAAAAAAATCTTTTAGTCAATCATTAATAACTTCTTAAAACAATTGATTTGACGCTGTAACTAAATAAAAAAAATTATAAAAAATTTAAATTATGTCTTTATAAAGGATGATGCATGATAGAAAGATATAGTAATCCAGAGATTTCGCGTATTTGGACGTTAGAAAATAAATACAGAATCTGGCTTTGGATAGAATTAGAAGTTTGCGAAGCTTGGTATCGTAGAGGTTTAATTCCCGAAGAAGATATAGATCAAATAAGAAAAAAAGCGAATTTTGATGTTAAAAGAATTGCCGAAATCGAAGAAGAAGTTCAACATGATGTAATAGCATTTTTAACTAACGTAAAAGAACATGTAGGTAAAGCTGGTAGATGGATTCATTATGGTTTAACGAGTTCTGATGTAGGAGACACTGCATTATCCATACAATTGGTTCAGTCTGCTGATATCATTTTACGACGTATTGATAGTGTATTAGAAATATTGAAGAAAAGAGCATTAGAGTTTAAAGATTTAATCATGATTGGTAGAACCCATGGTATTCATGGTGAACCTATTACCTTGGGGTTGAAATTTGCTCATTTTTATGCCGAGATGTTGCGAAATAAAGAACGATTGATCGAGGCAAAAAGACAAATTGCTGTCGGAAAATTAAGTGGAGCGGTTGGTACATTTTCTAATTTGAACCCCGATCTCGAAGAAGAAGTATGCGAAAGGTTAGGATTAAAACCAGAAAAAATTGCAACACAAGTTATCAGTAGAGACAGACATGCATTTTTTATTTCTGTATTAGGAATTATTGCGGGAACATTAGAACGTATGGCACAAGAAATTCGACTTCTACAAAAAACCGAAGGTAGAGAAATCGAGGAACCTTTCGCGGAAGGACAAAAAGGATCTAGTGCTATGCCACATAAAAGAAATCCCGTCATTAGCGAAAGGATCTGTGGTTTAGCAAGAGTAATTCAATCCAATGTTATGACAGCATTAAGAAATATGCCTTTATGGCATGAAAGAGATATTTCTCATTCTTCTGCAGAAAGAGTTATTCTACCAGACAGTACAATTGCCTTAGATTATATCTTAGATAAAATGTGCTATATATTAAACAACCTTCATGTTTATCCAGAAAATATCCAACGGGTTTTGAATGCTACAAGAGGATTGATATTTTCTCAGAAAGTTTTGTTAGCATTAGTGCAAAAAGGATTAGAACGAGAAGAATCCTATAAAATCGTTCAAGGATTAGCAATGGAAGTATGGAATGATCCTAATCTACACTTTAAAGAAGAAATTCTAAGGCGAGATATTTTTAGAAAGTATCTAACAGAAAAGGAAGTAGAAGAAATCTTCGATCTTAAAGCATTTTTAAAAAATGTTGATGCTATCTATAAACGTTTAGAATTATTATAAAAAAAAATGTTAAAATTTAGAAACAATTCCAAATGTGATTCCCGATAATCCCAAAGAAAAAGTAGAGGTTTGGTTTGCTGCATCTCCTTTATAAAAAAGTTGTACAAACTGATCTAATTCTTGAACCTTGATTGAATTCTGCGTGACATAAATAATGTATCCTTTGGGTTTTAAATAATCAGTGTCTAAAATGAGTGGTAAAGTCCAATAAAATCCCCATTTAAAACCTACTTTACTTAATGTAACAGAAAAACCTAATTCGTAATACATATTCATATTAAAAGATAAATTCTTTTTTACATAAAGAATTTGTGTAGCTGTTAAATATTGTCTTGATTGACTATCATAATATTGATAAGCGGGCGAGAATGTAGATAATTTTCCGTTTAGGCTAAACAGTTCAAAATCTATAATATTGTAAATACTAAATATATACCAAAATTTTCCATTGAAACCTATTCTATACCCAATTCCTTGGGTTTTTACATCAGTTGTACCATCTATAAAAGAAGTAGAATTAGGATAATTAATAGAATTATACAACAAAAAAAGATCGGGTGGAATACCAAGTTGCCATAATTCTTTGTCTTGTAGTTGTCTTGATTGGGTTCTATACGACCCTCTCGATACAATTTCAAAATAATAAACAGAAAGCTCAGAAGAATCTTGAAAATAATCCAATGGACCTACACCAAACCTAATTTTATTTTCTTTATAATCATTCAAATATGTATCTAATGTATAATAGTTGTTGGTATCAAAATATTGACGATATTCTAATCGATTATCATAAAAATTGTATTGTATTCCAAAGAATGCATTAGAATCTCTATCTTTTAAAGTATAAGAAATTTTTCTTTTAGGAGATTGATCTTTAATATAGGTATTTTGAAAGCTAAATGTATTGTTATTGGATTGGAATTGATTAGCAAGTCGGATACTACTTATAACAGAACCTAAATCTTCTGGTGGTTTTTTGTTACTTTTATTTGTTTGTACAAAACCATATTCTAAAAAGCTTATAAAATTTCCCAACAATGGATTTTCTAAAACATCGCTTAGATTTGAATTTGACTCACCAACTTCTTTATTTATATTAGTGTAGTTGTTATTTAAATTTAGTGATTGAGGCAAAATAGTTCCAAATGAACCAAACATCAAAAAAAGGATGAGTTTTCTCATAAACAAACATTTATATAAATTCAGCATAATAAATTACTATTTACTATTTTAAAAGAAGATTGTCAAGTAATTTTTTAATGATTAAGAAATTTTTATTTATTTAGTAAATATTGTTATAAAAAATTCTATTTGTCTAATTCTTTTATCCAAGGTTTATAATCGAAGATTTGTTGGTAAGAATAAGGGCAATTTTTAGGGAAATCGTTTTGAGAGGGGATTTTACCAAAGATTTTTTTTGCTAATGGGATGTTTTCTGGCTTTTCGAACCAAGAGATTAATCTTCTTACAGCGCTTTTCCATGCAGTTTCTAAAAATTCTTGGGGTTTGTTTTGTAAAGAGGGATGTTTTTCGAGTAAATCCAACAGATGATTTCTGGCATTTAGGATGCTATGAACCCAGCTATTTCCCATGTTTTTGTGGATTCTAAAATGTTCCCACTTGTAGAGGTGTTCGAGGATGATGGTCATAAAGCTGATTAAGCTGTCAATATAACGTCTACCCATATCTTCGAGTTCTTCGAGGAGGTTAATCCAATCAACGGCATCGAAGTTTTTGGATTTAAGTAATTCGATGTTTTTTTGGATCCAGAGGTAGAAATCTTTATCGTAGAGTTCTTTGAGGTTTTGTTGAGATATTTGTGTAGACATAGTTTCTCCTTTTATGGTTCAATCCAAGGTTCGTAATCGAGGATTTGTTGGTAAGAATAAGGGCAATTTTTAGGGAAATCGTTTTGAGAGGGGATTTTACCAAAGATTTTTTTTGCTAATGGGATGTTTTCTGGCTTTTTGAACCAAGAGATCAAATGGTTTATTGCTTTATTCCAAGCTTTTTGTAATTCATCTTTGGATTGAACTTTTAGAGAGGGGTTATCATCGAATAGGTCGTTTAGTTGTAATCTTGCATGGATAATACTACGAACCCAATCGTTTCCCATGTTTTTGTGGATTCGAAAATGTTCCCATTTGTAGAGGTGTTCGAGGATGATGGTCATAAAGCTGATCATTTTTCTTAGTTCGGATCTACCCATATCTTCGAGTTCTTCGATGAGGTTAATCCAATCAACGGCATCGAAGTTTTTGGATTTAAGTAATTCGATGTTTTTTTGGATCCAGAGGTAGAAATCTTTATCGTAGAGTTCTTTGAGGTTTTGTTGAGATATTTGTGTAGACATAATGGCTCCTAATATTATTTTACAAAAAGATAAATCTTTTGTAAATTCATTTTTTTTGTTTTCAGGTCTTGTAAAAATTTTTATATAAATATAAAAAATCCTTTTCTTACAGAAATGTTGGTTTATACTTAATTTTCTTGACATAAAAGATTTTATTTATTTATATAGTTTAAAAATATTGACGATAATATAAAATAGCACATTGGAGGGGAGATGTTCGATTTATTAAATCATTACAATGTTTTTTTAAACTTTCTTTCTTTTGGTAGCATGCTTGTAACCTTCTTTACCTTCTTTTTTGCCGTTTTCTTTTTTACGATAAGGAATCGTTCTCCCTATACAACTGCATTGGCACAAGCATTTTTATTTTTTGGTTTTTTTAACTTAGGTTATTGGATTTCTGCAATGATTTATCATCCTGCTGCTGCGGCGCATCGATTTTTAACATTAGGTTTTATATACCCATCGTTGTTATATATTGTGCAATTTCAGTTTTTGTTCCCCGAAAGTACTCATCCAAAAATACGAAAATTATTTTTATTTGTTCAGTGGGCAATTGGATTTGTTATTATCACAATCTTTTATTTTTTAACCCGAAATGTGGAATATAAATTTCATTTTACAGGTCATTACTGGGATTATGATGCAGAGTATATAAGCCGTATTGGTGCATATTTTATAATGCTTTTTGTTTTGTTGATTGCAGTTGTGGGTATATGGAGAATTATTTTATTAAGAAAAAATAAAAAATACAGGAATGCATTAATCATTTATACAATTAGCGTTCTAGTAGGTGCTGTTGTTCCAGCAATTCTAAATACTATGAGTAGGGATGGTGCTGTCGATAGAGGGGTTTACATAAACGCATTGGTAATTTTCGAAGTATTGGCATTCTTTGCTGTAGTTATTCTCTATATAAATGTTACAGAAGATAGAACCACTTTTATGGCAAAGATTGTGGGTATTACAATTGTTACCTTCTTGTTATTAATGCAAGGTTTGGCATACATCACCCTTGGTGATAAAGAAAAAGAATATGATGCATTGCGAATCGAAAATTTAGAAAAAGCTATCAAAGCAGAAATTTACCCCCCAGAAATGGTTTATTTATTAAAATATGATCTTAAAAATCACGAATACAATTATCTCTATTCTCGTGAGGATTATTTTAAAGCTTCGAATAACATAAAAATACCCTTTGAATATTATTTATCAGATTTAGAGAATACAGCTTTCTACGAAAGGATAAAAAACTACGAAGGAAAAAACTTTAAAGAATATTTAGAAAAAGAATTATCTAATTCCCCAGAAAATTTTATAGCATATAAAATCAGTATTTTAGATTTTTTAAAAAATTATCCTGAGAAAGATAACGAAAAATTAAAACAAGATATTTTGAGTTACTTCGATAAATTAAATAAATTAACCTTTGTTCATTACAACAGAATTACTTTTATCCATGACGAAAGCTTTCGAAAAGAAGTAATCAAATATTTAGATAAAACTCCCAAAGAGTTTCGTCCTTTTGCAGAGGTTATAAAACAAATTCTAAAAGATAATCAAGATGCATCTGGTAAAGTCTTAAAATTAAAGATTTATCAGTACTTAGCGCCATTAAGACCTCAAAAAGTTCGCCAATACAGAGCAAGTGAAGATCGTTTTACGCACTATGTTAGTTATGTTGAATATGATTTGAGCAATCACATAGTTTACGAAGGTGGTTTTAGATACATAGATTATCGAGCCTTTATCCACAAATCTGCTTTGCAACAAACTATTATCTTTTTGATCATATTTTTTGTTGTGACGGTTATTTATCCTCTATTCTTCCGAGGTAGCTTAATTAAACCATTGGATGAACTATTGGATGGTGTTAAAAAAGTAAATCGCGGAGATTTAACAGTCAAAGTGCCAGTGTTTGTGCAAGACGAGATTGGTTATTTGGCTACATCCTTTAACAAAATGGTGGATTCCATTCGAGAAGCAAAAGAGCAATTACAAGATTATGCGAATCACCTAGAAGATAAAGTACGCGAAAGAACAGCAGAGTTAAATGCATCTCTCGAAGAAGTAAGACGATTAAAGCAAATGCAAGATGGGGATTATTATCTAACATCGTTGTTGCAAAAGCCGTTAATGCTTAACTTTAATAAATCGAAGAGAGTACCAACAGAATTTATTATCAAACAATACAAAGAGTTTGAATTTCGCGGAAAAACATCAGAAATCGGTGGAGACATTTGTGTTACTGGAAATCTTCGATTAGGAAAATCCCTCGAAACTGCAAAACGCTACATTGTTGCAATGAATGGTGATGCAATGGGGAAATCTACACAAGGAGCAGGTGGAGCGCTTGTAATGGGTGTTGTGATGAATGCTATTATTGCTCGATCTGCTCGGCATGATAGAGTTTTAGACATGACGCCAGAAGAATGGATTACAGAGGTTTATGAAGAAATCCATGGAGTATTTTCTGCATTCAATGGGACGATGTGTATTTCATGTGTGGTAGATTTAATCGACGAAGAAACGGGCAAGATGTATTATTTTAATGCAGAGCATCCTTTCCAAGTTCTATATCGCAACGGAAAAGCATCTTTTATCGAAGAAGAACTAAAATTACGTAAATTAGGTTTGGCTTCTGAATATCCTTTCGAAGTGCAAACCTTCCAATTAGAACCGGGCGATATTGTCATTGCTGGTTCAGACGGTAGGGATGATATCGAAATTGGAACAGAAGAAGGCGTAAGAATAATTAACGAAGATGAATATTTATTCTTGCAAGTTGTAGAAGAAGCAAACGGAGACTTACAAGCAATTTACGATGGAATAAAAAAACGAGGAAAAATTACCGACGATATTTCTTTGCTAAAAATTCATTTTGTTCCCGTAGAGGCAAAAACACAACAAACAAAACCAGAAGCAACTTCGGACCAAGCTAAAAGAGAAAAAGGATTAACATCAGAAAAAGATTTTATCTATAAGCAAGATCAAACAGAACCTACAACCAACGAAAAAATCCAAGTTATTGTTCTAGACGAAGAAGATCCAAACTCTGTAATAGAAGAAATGATATTAGAAAACAATGAGTTCGATGTTTTGATAGAAAAAGGGAACGAAGCGTTAAATCAACAAAATTATCGAGAAGCATTAGAATATTTTTCGAAAGCATACGAAATCGATAATACACACAAAGAATTAAACAAAAAATTGGCTGTATTAACATTTAAATTAGAAGATTACGAAAAAGCTGTAAAAGTTTTAGAAAAATACCTCGATGAAGATCCTTATGTAGAAGACTTTTGGTTGTATTTATCCATAGCTCATAAAAAAAGAGGAAATTATAACGAAGCATTAGAAACAGCAGAAAAAGCTTATGAATTAAACCAAAAGCGTATTCCTATTTTGTTGCAGTTAGCAGATGTACATTTTCATCTACAACACATTGGTAGAGCAAATATCTTTTTAGAAAAGGTTTTTGAATTAGATCCAGATAATGAACAAGCAAAACGGCTAAAAGATAAAATAGAACGCTACATGAAGAACATAAAATCAGCTACTACATAGTTTATCATGAAAGTAACCTTTGAGCAAATTTATAAAAAAATTAAAAATATCGATAAAGAAATACTAGAATTACAGAACCTAAAAAAGCGCATTCCTCAGAATAAACCATATAGTTTGGATTTACACTTATCTTTTGATAAAATCATCAATGATCTAATCAACCAGAAATTAGAATTAGAACAGTTAGAAATAGAAAACCCACCAGAAGACTTAATCCAAAATGTTTTAACAGTCGATTTAGCTACTGCATCGGCAATTCGAGCAATTCCTAAGCCAGAAATCGAAGAAGAAGATAAGGTTATATTAGATTTTCTCAGAAAATTGCCAAAAACAGAAATCCATCTCCATATCGAAGCATGTATTTCTAAAGAGACCATTATCAAAATTTTACAAGAACACAAAGAAAATTTTGATGTAGAAGAAATAGAAAAATTATATCAATTTAAAAATTTAAATGAATTTATAAAATTATTTTTATTTATATTAGATTCCATTAAAAAACCAGAAGACTTTCAATTTATTTTCGAGAATTTAAAACATTATCTTATACAGAATAACATAAGATATGCTGAGGTTTTTTATGCACCTTCGCGGTTAATCCAAAATGGGTTGGAATTCAGAGAAATTGCAAGAACATTAGATTATCTAGCAAAAGAATGTGTATTAGATGGTGGACCAGAAGTAAAATTTTTAGTAGATGTGTCGAGAACTTTTGGACCAGAAAATGCAAGTAAAAATTTAAAAAGATTGCTAGAGGCTAAGGTAGATACCCACATTGGAATTGGATTAGGTGGAGCAGAATTAATGGGGCCTGCGCGAGACTTCAAAGATATATTTGCACAAGCAAGAGCAGAAGGTCTACATTGTGTTGCTCATAGTGGAGAAGACGATGGTCCTTGGTCTATCTGGGATACAGTTCAAATTCTAAAAGCAGAAAGGATAGGCCATGGAACATCAGCCATACAGGACCCAGATTTGTTAGAATATTTACGCGATAGGCAAATCCCTATTGAAATTTGTCTTACATCGAACTTGTTTACGGGGAAATATGTTCGAAGGCCACAAGATCATCCAGTGCGAAGATACTACGATATGGGAATTATATGTTCTATCAATACTGACGATCCAGAAATATTTAATGTAGATTTAACCCAAGAATATTATAAATTATATAAATATTTGAATTTTAGTATAACAGAAATCATCGATTTAATAAGAATGGGAGTAGATTCCACGTTTAAAAACAATAAATTCTTAATGTGGAAGTCCTTCGAAAAAGAAATCAAACATCTGCGAGAAGAATATCAATTATAATAACATTATTTTAGAGATGTTGAATTTATGATTCTTTTTTATAAGAATTATTACTTTACTCTAACCTTTTTTTAAAAAGTTTGATTTTAAAATGAATCCTTCTATTATTGAGAGCGAAAAACAAGATTGGAAAAATCAACTCAAACATTCAATTAAAAATATATCGGATTTAATAGATTTTTTTGGTTATGATAACATAAAAAATAGTCCTTATGAATTTATTTTAACCAAAGAATATCTCGATGTATTTGAGAAAATTCAACAAGGTTTTCGTTTTAAAGTAACGCGCTATTATCTACAACTAGCAAACATCAATGATCCCTTTTGTCCGATTTTATTGCAGGTTTTACCACATCCAAACGAAATAGCAGATCCATACTTTAAAGATAAAGATCCATTAAAAGAAGAAATCCATTCTCCCATTTCTAATTTAGTTCATCGTTATCCTGACAGGGTTTTGTGGTATATTTCGCATCATTGTGCTGTGTATTGTAGGTTTTGTTTAAGAAAAAGAAAGGTGTCGAACCCAGCTTCTAATACATTTCGCAAAAACATTTCTGATGTGATCGATTACATAAAAAATCAACCAACCATAAAAGAAGTTATACTCTCTGGTGGAGATCCTTTAAGCTTAGAAGATGATTCCATCGAAAGTATACTACATCAACTAAAAAATATTCCACACTTATACAGTATAAGAATCCACACAAGAATGTTGGTCACTTTGCCTCATCGAATTACAAAAAATCTATGTAAAATTTTTGATGAGTATTATCCCATTACAGTTGTTACCCATTTTAACCATCCCAAAGAACTTACCGAAATTGTTTACGAAAAGGTTCGTTTGCTACGAAAAAGTGGGGTTTTAGTCTTAAATCAAAGTGTGTTGTTAAAAAATATCAACGATGATGTTAAAATTCTAGAAGAACTATTTTTAAAATTGATCCAGTTTGGTATAAAACCCTATTACTTACATCATTGTGACGAAGTTCAAGGAACGTCCCATTTTCGCGTAAAACTAGAAAAAGCGTTAGACATCATTAAAGAGCTACAAGGGAGAAATCCTGGTATTGCAATCCCTAAATTTATGGTGGATTTACCAGAAGGTGGTGGCAAAGTTCCCCTTACACCGGTTTACCTAAAAGAATTCGATAGAGAAAAAAAAGAATATATTTTCTATAATTATGAATTTAAAAATTTGTACAGAATAAAAGATTTATGATGCATATCTTCGTTATTTTACTTGCAGGCGGTACTGGTAGTAGGACAAAAACCGATTTACCCAAACAATTTATAAAAATCAACGATAAGTATTTGGCAGAATATTCTATTCTACGATTTCGAAATTGGTTTAAAACTATCAACAGAGAATTTTCTATGTTTTTGCCAGAAAAAATGATTTTTGTATGCCATAAAGACTATCTAGATTTATCGAAAAGTTTATTTCCATATGATGATTTAATCTTTACAGTTGGTGGAGAAACTCGACATGATTCAACCAAAGAAGGATTAAAAATGATTAAGAAGATTGCTCTAGAAAAACAAATATCGTTAGAAAATCTAGTAATCTTTATTCATGATGTTGCAAGACCCATTTTTTTAACCAAAGAACTTAACGAAGTGCTTAAAGTTGTTTTCCATCGAAACAATCAAACCTGTTTATCCTTAGCTTCTCCCGTCGTAGAAACCATTGTAAATTACAACAAAAAACATCTAGAAGCGTTAAAAAGAAATGAATTATTTGCCATTAAAACACCACAAATTCTATCGGGAAAATACTTAAATTTATTCTTGGAACAGCCTACCAAAGAAACCTATACCGATTTAATTACGTGGGCTTCGGATTTTGGTATAGAAATAGAATTGATCGAATCCATCCAGGAAAATATTAAGATTACTTATCCAAAGGATTTTGATTTTGCTAAGATCTTGTTGGAATATCCAGAATTTTTCGTTGATAACGAAATCCAATAAATAAAATGAATATTATGAATCGTTCTAACACAAAACGTTTATTTATCGCTATCGAATTACCAGAAGAGATACAAAATCAGGTAGAAAATTGCCAAATTGGTATTCCAACAGCCAAATGGGTCAAAAAAGAAAATCTACACTTAACATTACAATTTTTGGGAGAAATAGAAACAGAAAATTTTTATTTAATACGTCAAATGTTAAAAATTATAAAAGGAACGTCATTTTCTATAGTATTAAAACAGCCAAATGTATTCTATAAAAAGCAAAAAATTTTATGGCTTAAAGCAGAACCAGAATCCCCCATCGTTGAATTAAGGAATCGCATTTTAAAAATTCTTAAGACAGAAAAAAATCATCTTCGAAATTTGGAAATCAATGAAAAAGAAAAATTCTTACCACATGTTACAATAGCAAGAATGTACGAAGTAAACCAACGAAAGTTGAATGATTATTTGTTAACGTTTCAAGATTTTTCTACGCAGGAATTTAAAGTAAATACATTTGTATTATTTTCTAGTATTTTAAAACCTAATGGTGCTATTTATAAAAAAGAAGAAATTTACGAATTAGAAGAGGAATTATGAAAGATATTCAAATATTAGTTGTAGATGATAGTCCAAGCTTTATTTTATACATAACGGATCTATTTAAAAAACATGGTTATAAAAATCTTTATGTTGCTTATGATAAAGACATGGCAGAACAAATCCTGAAGGAAAATCATATTCAAATTGTTTTGTTGGATATTGAACTAAATACTATTAAAGAAGGCTTTCAGTTTGGAGAATACATCCAAAAGCATTATGATTTACCTGTTATATATATTACCGGGAAAAACGAAGAAGAAATCAAAAGCTTGCTAGAACAGCGAAATAAAGACATGATATTTTATGGTTTATTGTACAAACCTTTTAAATTTTCGGAATTAGAAATTCTGATCCAAAATGCTATTCAAAATGTTTATCATAAAAAAATCCAAGAAAAGTCTCTTAAAAGACTGTTAGAATTGATACCAGAACCAACGGTTGTTATTCATAAAGATCAAATATATGATTATAATAATTTATTTTTAAATTTTATAAAAAAAGAGTTGAATTTAAATTACGTACCTTCGAATATCTTAGATATTACACCAGAATTAAATTCAGAATTACTATCAGATCAACCAAAAGAATTAGAAAGATTCGAAGGTTATATCCACATAAATTCGAAACCATTTAAATTAGAAATATTACCCCTCTCGGAAGAGTATTTTCAGATAATATTTTATCAGGGAAGTATAGCACACGATATTCAAGTAATTGATGTAAATAAGTTTGATTTTATTATAAATGTTTTAAATAGAATTATGGAAGGGGTATTTATCCTAAACGAAAAACGTGAATTTATCTACATAAACCCCATGTTTTTGGAAATGTATCAGTACAATGAAGAAGAAATTTTAGGCAAAAGTATAAAAGTAATAACCAATAAGAATTATCCCTTAAGCTATTATATAAAAATTTGGAGATCAATAGAAAAAAATCAAATATACGAAGGGAAAATTCATTCTACTACAAAAAATGGTCAAGAAAGAGTCGATTGGGTTTTTATTCATAAAATTCTAGATACAGAAAAAAATAAAAAATATTATATGGGAATCGTAACAGACTTAAAACAAAAATTAAAATACGAAGAACAATTATTCTATCTTGCACACTATGATGATTTAACTGGATTACCGAATCGTCGTTACTTTAAAGAAGTTCTAAAAAAAGAAATTTATCGAGCAAAACGAAATAATACCAAATTCGCTTTAATATTCATCGATCTAGATAATTTTAAACATATTAATGATAGATATGGACATATGGCGGGGGATAATGTTTTAAAGCATTTTGCCAATTATTTAAAAAAAACTTTAAGAAAAACGGATTCCATATTTCGATACGCTGGGGATGAATTTTGTGTTCTAATCAACAATTTCGTTCATGCAGAAAATTTAGTTCCAGTTTTGGAAAAAATATTAAAAATAAACCAAACACCAATATTATATAATAATCATCAATTCTTTTTATCGCTTTCTATCGGTGTTTCTATTTTCCCAGATGATTTAGTATTAAACCAACGTGATTTATTAACCTTAAACGAAGAAGAGATAGAAAACAAGATTTTGATTCTGGCAGACAGTAAAATGTACGAAGCAAAAAAATCTGGTGGTAACAAGTATCGATTTTCTTCTGAAACTTTAAACCAATATAGTATATTTCGAGAAAAATTAAAACTTAACGAAATTTCTCAAATCGAATTAAATTATTATTTGATTTTTGATAATCAAAAAAGATTAATTGCTGTACAACCCTTAATTAGAATAAAAGATCTAACTCATCATGATTCAGAAAAATTAGCATTGTATTTAGAAACCAATATCGATAAAGAGATACTCTTTGTAGAAAAACTTCTTTACGATTTAGAAAATGAACGTTCTTTTTGGGATACATTACAAAATCAACAAATATCTTTGTATTTGAGATTTACATTAGTAGCATTGTTAAATAAAGAAAAAATAGAAAAATTATTAAAATATAAATATAAAATAATTTTAGAAATCTACGAACAGGAATTATATAATTTGATTGATTATCATCATAGTTATCTAAATTATCTGTTGAAAAATAACATAAAAATTTGTTTAAAGCAACCTATTAATAAGAATTTGTTCTCTGTAAAAGAAATATCCTTAGAACATATTTTTGCAGTTTTGCCTTTTGTGGTTAAAAACAGCCCAGATGTCGAAGATAAGTTAAAATTAAAAATATTTGTAGAAAATATGTCCATTTTAGAAATGCCTGTATTGTTAGAATTTTCTTCCGAAGAGGAAAAGAATGTTGTGTATCAATTAAACTCAAACTTTTATAAAGATAAAATGAAACAATATTCCATTGAGGAATTAAAAAATATTTTACACTAATATAGACAAAAAATAATGTTTCTTTAAAGAGGAAAGATGAAGTTAGAAATCAATCAACCAGTTCCGGACTTTGAGCTCATAGACGACGAAGGAAAAACATTTCGATTGTACGATGTTCAAGAACCTTTACTTATTGTATTTTATCCAGGGGACGAAACACCTGTATGTACTTCTCAACTTTGTGATTACAACGATGGAATTCATATCTTTCGTGATTTAGGTGTAGAGGTCGTTGGGATTAGCAAAGATGGTATAGAATCTCACCAAAAATTTAAAAAGAAATATAATTTGCAATTTCGTTTGTTAACAGATTCGGAAGGAAATGTTGCACAAATGTTTGGTTGTAAAACGTTGTTAGGTACCATTAATCGTGCTGTCTTTTTGGTGGGAAAAAATAAAGAATTGTTATGGTACCATAAAGAAACTTTGTCTGTATTTCGAAGAACAAAAGAGGAGTTAATAGAAGTAATAAAAAAATTAAAGCAAGAAAATAAGATATAATCTATGCAAATTGTTCATAATTTACAAACATTCCAACCAGATTGGCAACATGCTAGTTTAACCTTAGGTGTTTTCGATGGTATTCATTTAGGTCATCAAGCTTTGTTAAAGAAAATCCAAATACAAAAGGATTCTTATAAACGTGTATTGGTAACTTATCATCCCCATCCCGATTTAGTGTTGGGCAAAATCAAAGAAGAATATGGAATTGAGCTTTTTACTTACGAAGAAAAACTTTCTTTATTACAGAAATATGATATTGATGTCGTCGTTTTTTTAGAATTTACAAAGGAATTTGCGAACACAACGGCAGAAGATTATTTAAAAAATATTTTAATCGATAAGCTTCGCGCTAAATATATCGTTATTGGTTATGATCAATGTTTTGGAAAAAATCGACAAGGTAACTATCAATTTTTGTTAGAAAAATCAAAAAAATACGATTTTGTCGTAGAACAAATTGAACCAGTTTTATTCGATGGAGAGGTAGTTTCTAGTTCCAAAATCAGAAATTTGTTAAAAAATGGAGAAATAGAAAAAGCAAATCAACTTTTGAATAAATACTTTTACATTACTGGAACGGTGGTTAAAGGCTTTCAACGCGGAAGAACCATTGGTTTTCCCACAGCTAATTTAGATATACCAACTACCAAAGTCATTCCTAAAATTGGAGTTTATCGCGGTTATTGCGAATATGGGGGCATTTATTATAGAGCGATGATAAACATTGGTTATAATCCTACTTTTAACAATCAGCTATTGAGTGTAGAAGCACACGTACTGGATTTTGACAAAAATATTTATGGAGAACAAGTTAGATTTCTTTTTGTCGATCGATTAAGAGACGAAAAAAAATTCTCTGGTATCGAAGAACTAAAAGAACAACTACAAAAAGATAAAGAAAAAACCATGGAATTACCTCCATGTAAATATTGTTTTTAACCTATTTTTTTAGGTTTAGATCAAATACTTTCGATTTTGAATCATTATCTTGAGAGATTTCTATGTCTCTTAACTCTTTTGTTTGTACGATGCTTTCGAGAGCTTGATTTTTGAATATGGGCATTAACTTCCCAGAAAGAAAATACAATAAAAGATCTTTTAACTTCATTTTTTGGTTATCAAAGATAATTGTGCTATCTCCTCTTTCGTAATAGAGTTTTTGTAAAGCCTGGTAGAAGCTAAAACATTCATTGAATAAATTTAATGGATATTGATCGATTAGAGTGGGGAAACATTCTTTTATACTAAATTGATCTTTACTAAATTGATGTATGATTCTTATAGAAATAGGACTTAACAATAAATAAAAATAAAAAAATATTCGATTTTTTGATAAATTTTTTGATGGCTCAAAAGCCACTTTAGTTTCGTTTTCTAACCATATTTTCCAATATTTAATCTCTTTTTCGGGTAATGTATTTAATATTCCAAAAATATAATGATTTTCCTTAAAAAAATCTTCTTTTAGAATTGCTTCGTATAATTCTAATGGTAGGTAATAGTAATCATTTAGTTCAATTACAGGAAAATCAAATAGGGGGTAATGAACTTCTGTTTTGTCGATAAATCCTCCTTCTAAAAACATTTTTTTTACTACATGATGTTGGGGAGAGCTTAATATTTTTTTTAGCTTGTCAACATAAGTGTTTTTAATTTTTTGGATAATGTAGCACTTTAAATTTGCGGTTTTGGAGGAATCACGCAATATAATACCTAATTGAATTTCTAATTGTTTTTTGCAATCCTTACTAAGGTAAGGGAAAATATCAGATATATAAAAAGGCATAAATTTAATGATAAATTTTAGTTTTATTTTGTCAATTCGAATTGACTAAGAAAAATAAAAAAAAATGGTGGTTTTTATGGCTAGAAAGTGTGATATTTCAGGAAAAAGAACACAAGTTGGAAATACGATTTCTCACTCTCACATCAGAACAAAGAGAAAATTTAAAGTAAATTTATTCAAAAAAAAGGTATATTTACCAGACGAAAATCGTTATGTAACACTTAAAGTTTCTGCAAGAATGCTCAAAGCTTTGAACAAAAATGGTGTAAAAGCGCTAATGAAAAAATATGGGCAGGATTTATCTATTTTAAAAAAGAAATAGTTGTTTTCTAAATGCCAAAGAAATCTGTACAGGATGATCAAGAAAAACGAAAAGATTATGCAGTTCGTATTTATAAAATCTTAGAAAATCAGTACGGTAAGGATGTTCATAGCCCGTTAAAGTTTAAAGAGCCATATCAATTTTGTATTGCAGTAATACTATCTGCTCAATGTACAGACGAACAGGTTAATAAAGTAACGCCAGAACTATTCAAGAAATTTCCTACCATAGAAAGTTTGGCTAATGCTCCCGTAGAAGAAATCGAAAATGTCATTTATTCTACGGGTTTCTACAAGAACAAAGCCAAAAACATCCAAGCTTTTTGCAAAACATTGATAGAACAATACAATGGAAAAATCCCTCAAACCATCGAAGAATTATTAAAACTCCCAGGTGTTGGAAGAAAAACAGCCAATGTGATTCTACAAGAATTGTATAAAATCCCTTCTGGTATTGTTGTAGACACACATGTAAAACGATTGTCAAATGTCTTAGGATTAACAAATCAAAAAAATCCTGAAAAAATCGAACAAGAATTAATGAACCTCCTTCCTAAAAAATATTGGATAAATTTTTCTCTCTATTTAATTTTCTTGGGTAGAACCTATTGTACTGCCAAAAAACGATTATGTACTCAATGTCCATTAAAAAATATTTGTATATCTTCTAGTTTATGATTTAATTATAATAATACCAATATGAAGCTATATCATCAAAATGTATTTTTTGATGATATTCATACCTCCATTTATTTTTCGAATCCGTGGAAAAAACTATTAATCGAAAATTTTTCGAAAAATCCTAATGTTATTTTGTACATTATAAAAGAAAAAGAAATTAAACCTTACAAAGCAAAAGAGATCTTTCTATTATTACAAAATCTTAAACGCGATCTCGATAAATTGCATTTTAATAAATATGATTCTATCTATCTACAAGCTTCTAAAACGCTATCGAGTTATCTAATGATCTTATTATCCCTCGTAGAAAATTATGTTTTTTTCTTAGGAAATTTAGAAAATGAAATCAATCTGGTAAAAGCGAAATGGATTATTGTGCAGCGAAAGCTATTAAACAATCCGTCTGTTGAGTTAATAAAAGAAATACAAATCGAAGATGAAATTCTTTATATCTATAAAACCCCTGAATCTTTTTTTAGTTCAGAATTTCAATTTTTTTATCTTTCCAAAGGAACAACAAGGGAAGTTGAATGGATTGGATTTACTCGCGAACAAGTGATAAAAAATTTAGCTCGATATGATTTTCTTTTTAAAAGCTATCAATATGTTTTTTCGCTCCATTCTTGGAATCAAGATATAGGTTTATGGATAGAGCTTTTACTATCGATGTTTAAACCATTTAGGTTAATCTTTATTCATCAGAACAATTCTTATCCATTGCAAGAAATCTTCAAAGAATTTTTATCGCAGCATTTAGTAGATATTGCAATCTTTTATCCCGTTTTTTTTGATACGATTTCTTCGGTAGATTTTAAATTCTTAAAAAACATCGATTTTGGTGTTATAACCGGAGGCAATTTAACTTATCAACAAATCGAAAAGCTAAAAAATACTGGTTTAAGGTTAGGTTATTTTTTACAGGAAGTAGGATTTATTTTTATTGGAGAACGTGGCGAAATCAAACGAAATTATTTAGGACAGCAAGTCTTTAATAACATAGAAATTGATTTTTTCCCCGATAGAGAGTTGGTATTAAAGTCAGAGATAATTAGTAAAGTAAGGTTAAAATTTCATCATATTATTTATCAGAATGATTTTTGGCTTAATACGGGAGATATCGTTTATACAAACAATAACAAATATTTTTATCAAGGAAGAAAGAGAAATTTTATTCAAGTGGATTTTTGGAAATGGTTTAATCCCTACGAATTAGAAGAGATTTTAAGATATTATTTTTTTACAGAAAATATTGCTATTCTGTCGGATAAGAATTATAAAATCAAAATTTTTGTGGATAAAAACCTAATACTTTTACAAAACGAAATCATTTCTATTATAGAAAACTATTTAAAAGAACATCATATCTACAATACGATTCAACTCATTTTTTTGGGCGAAGAATATTTTGTTAAAAATCCTAAGGGAGAAATTCTTAAAAAATACTTTACACTAATACCCAAAATGCTTCAACGTTTATAATGAATCTATTAAGATTGTTCATTTTATTGCTTTTCTTGTTTTCTTGTAGTAAAAAAATAGATAAAGAAATTTATCATATTCCTTTAATAAAACAAGATGGCAGTAAATTCAATTGGAAAGATTTGAACCATTTTTATAAATTAATCTTTTTCGGGTATACTTATTGCCCAGATATTTGTCCCGTAGCATTGAGAACAATGGATCAAACCAAAATGATTGTTGCAAATAAACCATTGGTTTTGATTTTTGTTACAATTGATCCTCAAAGAGATACACCAGAGCAATTAACAATGTATCTTTCGAATTTTAAAAGCCCTATTATTGGACTAACAGGAAATGTAGAAGATTTAAAAATATTTTATAAATATTTTAATATATCTTTTTCTATCGAAAAAAATCATCATCATGATCAGGAAACTTATGGATATAATCATACACCTTTTATCTATTTTTTATCTCCCGAGGACGAAGTGATAAAAACATTTCCTACGGGAATTTCTAGTAATACTTTATCAAAAGAAATTATAAAATATATTAATTAAATTATTTTAATATAGTTTAAATTCCTGCGATATATGGTAAAAATATTCAGCTTCGGAAATCCATAAATTTTTGAATTCTTGATAGTCTAAATCCATTTCTATTGCATTTCGATAAGAATCCGATCCCCACAGTTTATCGATAAAATAATTTTGATTCGATGCTTTAAAACTAAATTCTTTGGGATGAAGTTTTTTTATGATTCGCATGTATTCATACCCTACTTGTATGGGATCAAATTCAGAAGATATGGGATAAAATTGTATCCCTTTACAAAGTTGACCATTGTAAATAGAATAGGTTGGTCTAAATTCCACTAATCCAAATTTAATTCCAGGAAGGTTTAGCTTTTGTAATTCTTTTAGTACCAATTCGTATTTTAACCATGGTGCTCCAGAATAAATAAAAGGTTTGGTTGTTCCCCTTCCTAAGCTAATGTTGGTTCCTTCGAAAAATACCATGCCTACATACATCAATGCAGATTCTATGTTGGGGATGTTCGGCGATGGGTTGATCCAGGTATTGACTAATGTCCAATCGATTTCGTCAGGAGTAAAGTTTTCCATACGGAGAATTTTTAACTTTAAGTTTTTGTATTTGTATAATGCCATATAGATAGCATATTCTCCTGGTGTTAGAGAATATAAAAAAGGAACAGGTGCTTCTCCTACAAAGCTCTGATAACCATCTTCTAAAAAGGGTCCCATAGGTTTCCAAATTCCGTAGGGATGTGGTCTATCGAGTAGAATGATTTCTTTTTGTAGTAGATCTGCTGCTTCGAGTAGATAGGTTAATGTAGAAACATACGTATAACATCTTACAGGTAGGTTTTGAATATCGATTAAAATACTATCAAGATTCTCTAAGTATACTAATGGAGGTTTTTTGATCTTCGAATAAAGGTTTAGTACAGGAATGTGATGATGTGGTTCATATTTTATGATGTCGTTAAAGATTGTATCTTCTGCACCAAATATTCCATGTTCTGGTTCCATTAATAAAGAAGGTTGATGGTTGGAATGGATCAGAATTTCTAGAATATTGGAAAGGTTTTTGTTTACCCCTGTGGAATTGGTTAAAAGTCCAAATTTGATATCGTCTAAAAACCGAAAATTATCCGCTTCTGCAATATCCAATCCAGTAATTACCTCTTTTGTAGAAATTTTATACAATTTATGATTATGATTATTTTTATAGATTTTTTTTAATAAATTTTGATTTGCGGAATAAACACAAATACGATTTTTATCGAAACTTTTGTAAAGCTTAAAATTTGGAAAACGTTCTAATTCGCAATCCAATGTTTTTATAAAATACTTATGATGTTTTATACTTGTTGAATTGCTACAATGAATCAAAAACACAATCATCAAAATGCTCAGTTTATATGCATTCATAAATAAGAATTGACAAATGAACTAATTTTATTAATCTTTCCATGTGTCAAAGCGAAGTAAAACAAAAAGTTTTGGTATAGGTACAGATAATTCGTGTGGGCTAAATTTAAAACTAAATTTTGATGAAGACAGCAAAACTGCTTATGGAGAATTTGTAGCAGATGCTAGGTTCGAGGGGGAGCCTGGAGAAATCCATCCTGGTATACTTACTTCGTTATTAGACGAAGCAATGATCAAAATCAACGAATCCATGAATTTCGATACAACTACGGGCGAAATCAATGTTCGTTTTCTAATGCCAGCAAAAATTGGAGAAAGTTTATATATTCGTGGATGGTTTATCAAAAAAAATCGTAAAGTAATCGAAAATCGCGCAGAAGTAGAAAACGAAATCGGAAAAATCGTTGCAAGAGCCAAAGGGAAATACATCGAAAAAGAAGAAGAATGAATTTTTAATACAATCCTAAACTTTGAATTAGACACAAGAAATATTTATGTAACTTGTTTTTGTAAGGTTTATAAAGGTTTCGAATCTCCCAATGTTTTTCTTTTGCTTCTCTTATTAATTCGGGATTTTCTGGGTTGATGAGGACAGCTTTTTCTGTTAACCTTAATAAAGGAAGATCTGCAATGCTATCGGAATAAGAAATGGAGTTTTTTAAAATAACAGGATATTCTGGCTTTTTGGGATTATCGGGAAAGTATAAACTCAATTGACTCTGAATTTCTTTTGGTAAGTAAGGAATCATCCTTCTGATTTTTTCGTAAGATTTATTATTTTCTCCTAAAATGATTGCAAAAAAAGGTTGTCTTTCTTCTAGGTGTACTCGCGTTGCAATCGTATAGTCAAAACCTAATTCTTCGCCAATGTATTTTGCAAAAAAATCCGGGGAAGCTGTATTTAATATAAGAATTTTATTTTGTTTTTTTAATAATTCAATTTCTTGTTTTAGTTCTGGGTGCACTTGTGGAATAATGATTTCTTGAACAAATTTTTTTGCATATTCTTCTACTTCTTCTTTTCTTAACCTCCAAAGGATACTTAAATATACCTGTTTTAATTCTTTGGAACCATATAATTTTAATAGTCCCATAGGAATCGCAATTAATAGAGGTAGGATATAAAAAATTCGCCAAGGCTGTTTTTTTAATAGATAGTTCGCAAACAAAAAAATCGCATCGTGAGGAATTAGTGTATAGTCAAAGTCAAATATTGCGTACGAAGATTCGTTCATTTAGAACCGATTTTTTGGTAGAAAGATTTTCTTCAAGAATTTATTGTTAAACGAAAATTGACTATAAAAGAAAACCCAAAAAATTGTATTTTCTACTATGGATTTAAACTCAGAACAGTTGGTGGCAGTAGAACACATTTCTGGTCCTATAATTATCTTTGCTGGTGCAGGTAGTGGTAAAACCAGAGTCATCGTTCATCGAATCAAAAATATGATAGATCACCACATACCAGGTCATTCTATTATAGCTGTTACCTTTACGAATAAGAGTGCAAACGAAATGAAGGAACGATTAAAAAATTTGGTAAGTCCTAATAAATTACGTGGGATGGTTATTTCGACCTTCCATTCTCTTGGTAATAAAATCTTACAAAAAGAAATTTCTGTTTTGGGGTATAGGTTGCCTTACACAATTCTCGACGAAACAGATCGTCTGCAAATATTAAGAAATATTTATAAAGAATTAAAACTAAATCCAGACGAAATACAAGATGATAATACATTATTCTTAATTTCATTGGTTAAAAATTCTAACAAAAAAATCGAACAATGGATAGAAGAAAACGAATATTATTTTTCTGATTTCAGTAAAGAAATATTTATAGAAGTTTATAAATTATACAATAAAAATTTATATGCTTTAAATAGTCTAGATTTTGACGATTTAATCATCCTACCTATAAAAATATTCAAACAATATCCAGAAATATTAGAAAAATACCATAAAAAATATAAATATTTTCTTGTAGATGAATTTCAAGATACTAATCCATTGCAATACGAATTGTTAAAATTATTGTCAGAGCATACGAAAAATTTATGTGTAGTAGGGGATGACGATCAATCTATTTATGGTTGGAGAGGCGCGGATGTTTCTATCATTCAGAATTTTAAAAACGATTATCCCAACGCAAAAGTAGTGATTCTAAACAAAAATTATCGTTCTACACAGATCATTATCGATGCTGCATATTCTCTGATTAAAAACAATTCTCAAAGAATCGATAAAAAAGTAATTTCTATGAATCATCAAGAAGCAGAGAAAATTAAAATTATTGAATGTTATGACGAAAAAGAAGAAGCAGAAATCGTCGGCGAACTAATACAAAAAAAGATCATCCGAGAGAAAAAAAAGCCGGGAGATTTTGCTATCTTATATAGAACCAATTATCAATCGCGTGCCTTCGAATCGGAATTACGAAAAAGAAATATTCCTCATTATGTTGTGGGCGGATATCGTTTTTTTGATCGAAAAGAAGTAAAAGATATCTTAGCGTATTTAAGAGTAATTGCCAATCCTTACGACGAAGTTAGTCTTTTAAGAATTATTAATTTTCCTAAAAGAGGTATAGGAGAAGGTACCATAGAAAAGATATTTCAGTTTATGATGGAATATCAACATGCGAATAACGAAAAAATCACCCTGATTGATGCGATTTATAAAATCATCAATGAACCACATACAATCAAAGGAATACAATCTAACCAATTCGAAGCATTGTTAAACTTTATCGAATTTCTGGAAAAATACAAAAAAGAATTTTCTATCAATCGAAGCTTATCCAATGCATTATACAAAATGGTACAGGAACTAAATTTAGAACAAGAATTCCTAAAAGAAGGCGATAAAGAAGAAGTAGCAAGAGCACGATTTTTGAATGTTTCAGAAATCATCAATATGTTGTCGTATTTCGAAGAAGAATGGAGTGAATCACAACCACCTTCTCTTTTTGATTTTTTAGCAAGAATCAGTTTACTTAGTTCTGGTCAGGATAATTACGAATACGATAGAGGAAAAGTTCAGCTGCTTACAATTCATCTATCGAAAGGATTAGAATTCGACACAGTTTTTTTGTGTGGAATGAACGAAAAAATCTTTCCATCGGAACGAACATTAATAGAATCCAAAGGTATAGAAGAAGAAAGAAGGTTATGTTATGTTGCAATTACAAGAGCAAAAAAAGAATTATACATGACGTATACATTATTTCGCCGCAGGTTTGGAGAAGAAATACTGCAAGAGCCTTCGCGTTTTTTAAGTGAATTACCAAAAGATTTAGTAGAGTGGCAACTAAATTATCAACAACAAGAAAATAATAAAGAAAATAAAATTAAAGAATTTATAAATAATATTAAAGATATTTTGGCTGGTTAATTTTTAGAGTACTTCCAACAATATACCTGGTGATTCTTATTTTGAACGAAAACAGAGGGAACTTCTTCGCACTTTTCGAAACGATAGGGACATCGATTTATAAACCTGCATCCTTTGGGATAGTTTTCTGGCGAAGGGACATTGCCTGGAATACCTTCGATTTTTTTATCTTTTTCTAAATCTGGTATTGCTTTGATTAAACTTTGGCTATAAGGATGTAATGGATTTTCTAAAAATGCATCAATATCCGAAGATTCTACAATTCTTCCTGCATACATTACAGCTAACCTATCGGCATATTGAGCAAGTAGTCCCATATTGTGGGTTATAAGCAAGATAGACGTCTTTTCTTCTTCTTTAAGTTCGCGTAAGAGTTCCATTACCTGACCTTGTATGGTAACATCTAATGCAGTGGTTGGTTCGTCAGCAATGATGAGTTTGGGTTTTAGGATAATTGCTAATAAAATCACAATACGTTGGAGCATTCCACCAGAAAGTTGATGTGGGTAGGATTTTAGTATTTTATCTGGTTCCGAAAATCCAGCACGTTTTAAAAGTTGATGTAGTCGTTCTTCGAAAGAAATATTTTTTTTTGTGATTACCTCGCGATGGAATCTATACAATTCATCAAAATGAAATTCAATTGTATACAAAGGATTAAGAGCCATAAAAGGTTCCTGAAAGATGACCCCAATTTCTGCACCGCGAATTTTACTTAGTTCTTTTAGGTTTAACTTCATTATATCGATGGCCTGATCTTCTAAAAATAGCTCAATCTTACCACTTAAAAAAAGTCCGTTGGGTTCTGGTAATGTTCCGGTAATCCCTAAGGAAGTAATGGTCTTGCCACAACCAGATTCTCCTATTAAGCCAAAGGTTTCTCCCGCATAAATCGTAAAAGAAATGTTTTCTACTAACGGTAGAAGGTTTTCTTTTTTTACACCAATCGAAAGATTTTCTACGTTTAAAATTGCTGGTTGGGAATTCATTTTAGTTTATTTTGTTCTAAAAATTTTGGTACAAATTCATCAAAATGTTTTTTAATCACTTTGTAAACATCTTTTTTAAAAGCTACAATGTTATTTACTAATGTATCGATATCCATCCATTTTACTGTTCGAAATTCACGAATATGATTTTCTAAATTTAATTGTCGAAGGTCGCCATCCCAAAAAAAGAAAAACCATTTTTGCATCTGCCCACGATATTTTTTTAAGTATTCTGGAATGTCTTCGGGAAATTCATAAGTTAGCCATTCGGGAATTTCGTAAACAGGCTTCTCTAATTTTAAACCAATCTCTTCGTACAATTCTCTAATTGCAGCCTCTAATGGAGTTTCGTTTTCGTCTATACCTCCTTGAGGAAATTGATATTTTTCTGGATAGTCTACTCTATCCCCCACAAGAACAAGTTTTTGGGAATTAAATACAACCATTCCCACATTCTTTCTATAAGGTTTATTTTGATCTACCGACAAAATAGAAGAATTATGCTCATTTTCCATAGTAACATTCTATTTATTTAAAGGTTTAAGTCAACAGAAATTGATTGAATTTTTTTATCATTTTATTTCTTTAAAATTTGAATTAACACTCAAATCAAAAGTGATCTAACTAAAAAAAATAAATTAAATTTATAAATATTATATAAAATATGATGCTGAATTATTTTTTTGATTCAATTTTGTTATTTTTCGAAAGGAGCAAAACCCATCTTAAAAGTAAAAAAATTTTTTTATTTATCTTATAACCATAAAAAAAAATTTAACCTTATGTCAAAAGTAGATATTCAAAAGTATGTAGATAGCCTAAATGTGGAATTATTAAATTATATTTATCACAACAGAAAAAATTGTGGTCAATTATCTTCCCAAGATGATGGTAAAGAAGTCTGTTTACTAGGTTGGACTTTTCGTTATCGGGATCAGGGGGGGGTGATTTTTATCGATTTAAGAGATCGTTCTGGTATTGTTCAGATTGTTTTAGAAGAATCCCACCTAAAAAATTATGATGTTGCAACTTCCATTCGTTATGAATATGTATTAGCCATTAAAGGCAAAGTTCGAAAAAGAAGTCCAGAAACCATTAATCCAAAGATTCCCACAGGAGATATAGAGGTTTTTGTAGACGAATTCATGATTCTTAATCCGTCTAAACCGTTGCCTTTTGGTTTAGATGAATATGTGCAAGTAGGCGAAGAAACCCGTTTAAAATATCGCTATTTGGATCTAAGACGAGAGGAAATGCAAAATGCTTTGATTACGCGTTCTAAAATGAACTTAGAAATACGAAAGTTTTTGGACGAGAATGGATTTTTGGAAATCGAAACCCCAGTTTTAAACAAATCAACACCGGAAGGAGCACGTGATTTTCTTGTTCCATCGCGTTTACAACCTGGCAAATTCTATGCACTACCACAATCACCTCAGATCTTTAAACAGATTTTAATGGCAAGTGGGTTTGAACGTTACTATCAGATTGTAAAGTGTTTTCGCGACGAAGATTTAAGAGCAGATAGACAACCAGAGTTTACTCAATTAGACTTGGAAATGAGTTTTATTAACGAAGAAATCATCATTTCTTTGATGGAAAAATTATGGTACAATGTAATTAAAAAGATTTTTTGGATTGAACTACCCATTCCATTCCCACGTATATCTTACAAAGAAGCAATGGAAAATTATGGTTCGGATCGCCCCGATTTACGCTTCGAAATGAAGTTAGTAGACATAGCAGATATTGCAGAGCGTTCGGATTTTCAGGTTTTTAAGAATGCTTTACAAAAAGGTGGTCGCGTAAAGGCTTTGTGTGTTCCTGGTGGTGCAGTTCTGTCTCGTAAAGATATTGATGATCTAACAGAATGGGTAAAAAAGGATTATAAGGCTGGTGGATTAGCGTGGATAAAACACGAAAAAGATGGCTTAAAATCCGTCATTTCGAAGTTTTTTAGCGAAGATTTATTGGTAGAGCTTTCTAAACGTTGCAATTCCAAAGAAGGAGATATAATCTTTTTTGCTGCCGATAAAGAAAAGATCGTACACGATACATTAGGAAATTTAAGACTTCGTTTAGCAAAGCGTTTTAACATGATTCCCAAAGATCAATATGCTTGTTGTTGGGTAGTAGACTTTCCTTTGTTCGAAAGAAATTTAGATACAAACGAATTGGAAAGTGTGCACCATCCTTTTACTTCACCAATTGACGAAGACTTACCAATTTTGTTAGACGACGAAAAATTTGCTCAACAAGGAGAAAAGATTCGCGCACGTGCATACGATATGGTAATCAATGGTGTAGAAGTAGGCGGTGGTTCGATTCGTATACACAGAGAAGATGTTCAATTGGTTGTATTAAAACGATTGGGGATTAACGAAGAACAAGCTCGCGAAAAATTTGGCTTTTTATTGGATGCATTATCCTATGGTGCTCCACCCCATGGAGGTATAGCATTTGGTCTAGATCGAATGTTAGCATTATTTTTAGGCAAAGATTCGATTAGAGATGTTATTGCATTCCCAAAAACACAAAAGGGTATGTGTTTGATGTCGGGAACACCATCAGAAGTGGAATTAAAACAACTACAGGAATTAAGAATCAGAATTATTAAGACCTAATCTTTTAGGCGAAAAATGATTGCATAAAAAATCAACCCAACGATTCCAAATACTGAACTTAAAAACCAAACCATTAGCGGGGATTGGACAAAATCCTGAATCCACCCCGCGATAATGGGACCAATCGACCAACCCAAAGAACGAATAAATCCAATAAAAGAAGATACATAACTATTGATGGTTCCATCGTCTAATTCTGAATTTTCTTTTGCAAAAAAACTTGCTAATGTATAAACTGCACTAACAGACAATATTTCTCCGATGGTAATGATGACCATACTTAGAAAAATCAGTTCTAGATGATGAAATTCAGAAAAAAATCCCACAGAAAAATATCCTACAAAATACAAAAACAATCCAGCCTGTACGGAAAAATATAAATCTTTGATCCACAAAGAAAAAGGAATTTGTAAAAAACTTACCATAAGGCCGTTTAAAAGATAGAGTTTCCCCAAATCCATCTTGGAAATTTGAAAGTGACTTGTTAAAAAAACTGACAATGGTGTTATCAGAAGAGACATTAAGATAAATAGATTCAAGGAATTTAAAGAAAACAATAAAAATTTCTTTTGAGTAAAAAAGGTTTTAAAGGATTTGTACGAAATCTTATAACTTTTAGAATTTCTAAAATTACTGCTTATGGTAAGTTGAATTAGGAACACTGCAAACAATGTTAGAGCAAACGTGCCAAAAAAAGGCAAAGCATAATTTATATGAGCAAGTATCCCCCCAACAAAAGGACCGAAAGCCCAACCTATATTCATCCCTGTTCTATGAATACTCACTGCTATATTTCTGTTATCTTTTGTTGTAATGTTTAAAATATAAGATTCTAGCGGAGAAATCGAAATTCCCATTAAAAATGTATTGAGCAATAAAAAAGGAATTAAACTTAAATAAGGAAGATCAAAATAAATAATCCAACCTAAAAAAAAGAAATTCAGAGAGCGAATCGTAAAAGAAACGATCATTAAAAGTTTTTCTCCCATTTTTTGGGTTAAAAAACTTGCAGGTAGCCATCCTAATAAACCAAAGAATGTTGCTAAGCCCGTAATAGAGCCAACAATACCAGCAGAAAGATGTTTTACTTCGAATAGATAAACAGGGATAAATACATAAGACATGGTATATCCAAATGCGATCAACATGTGGGAAATCGTTAAAAAATAAACCGTATACGGAATAGATTTTAGCATATGGAAACAAAAACAATTACGATTTCTAAGAAAATATTTTTTTATAGCATTAAGATTTAAACAAATGATGACAAAATAGATTAAAAAAATATATACAGGATTGGATTATCTAGTATTTGTTATACTGAAACATTTTTTTTTGCAGTGTCGAAACTGTTCTATTGAATCAAACTAAAATTAGTTGTTTGATTATAATAAGTATAATATAGTATAAAAAAATAATATAAAAAATTTTGATTTAAAAAAATAATTTTGTATTGACTGTTTTATTTAGTTAATGTTTGTTGATATAATGAGAAAAAAAATATTTATATTGAGTGTCACATTATATTTGTTTTTATTTTCTTGTATTCATTTTAAAGAGCATCCCTTAGACCCTACAACGCCAAGGGGATATTTTTTGAGTTCTTTTCTTAGGAATTTTACCAATAGTTCCATCTATCAAGAAGCGAAGGGAATTCTGGATGATTCTTTTGGTAATGGAAGTGGTTATGTTACTCTAAATATAAATAATGATAATGATCAGGGACAATCTCTTGCAATCCAACCCGATGGAAAAATCTTACTCGGTGGTCAATGCTCTAACGGAAGCAATAACGATTTCTGCATTGCTCGTTTTAATTCCGATGGCACTTTGGATACAACTTTTGGAACTAGTGGGAAAGTAATACAACCCATCGGTTTATCACATGATTATGGATTTTCTCTTGCAATCCAACCCGATGGAAAAATCTTACTCGGTGGTTATTGCAATAACGGAATCGATAACGATTTCTGCATCGCTCGTTTTAATTCCGATGGCAATTTGAATACTTCTTTTGGTTCTCCTAATGGTTATATAATCCAACCCATCGGTTCATCTTATGATTATGGAGTTTCTCTTGCAATCCAACCCGATGGAAAAATCTTACTCGGTGGTTATTGCTCTAACGGATTGGGTAACGGTTTCTGCATCGCTCGTTTTAATTCCGATGGCACTCTCGATACAACTTTTGGAACTAGTGGGAAAGTAATACAACCCATCGGTTCATTTGCTGATAATGGACAATCTCTTGCAATCCAACCCGATGGAAAAATCTTACTCGGTGGTTATTGCTCTAACGGAAGCAATGGCGATTTCTGCATTGCACGTTTTAAATAATCAAATGGTTTAAAATCATCTTTTATCTTTGGTTTAAAGATAAATTCTCTGCATTGGCGGCTCATGATAACCTAACGTCAGTGGGATTTTTCTTGTGGTGTTAGGTTTGCTATAATAAGGTTTCAATAAATCGATTATGTAGCATTTTTTCGTTGGATATTTATAATAACGATGTTGTCGTTTTTAAGAAAAATAAAATTGATAAAAATTCAATTCTCCTTTAAATATTTTTGACAAAATTTATCAATTTAAAATCCTAGAATCTATGAAAAAGATTTTAGGGGGAATTGCGATAATTTTTTTCGCGTTGGCTTTGGTTATTATAGTTCGAACAATTACTTTTAAAGAGCCGAGCATAGAAACATTCAAAAACACAGAATTTCTTCAATCAGAACAATTTAAGAAATACCAGAAGGATTTGGTTGCAAAATTGCAAAAATCTATTACCTATAAAACTGTTTCTTATCAAGATGCTTCGTTAAGAGATACAAAAGAATTCCAAAAGTTGATAGAATTCTTAAAAAATAGTTTTCCTTTGGTGCACAAGCAATTAGAATTAAAACTCATCAATCAGTTTACTTTATTATACACATGGAAAGGAAAAAATCCAGAACTTAAACCAGTAGTGCTGATGGGTCATTATGATGTGGTGCCTGTCAACGAAAAGGAATGGTCTGTACCACCTTTCGAAGGAAAAATAATCGACGAATATCTCTATGGTCGTGGCACAATCGATGACAAAATCACTGTGATAGGATTACTGCAAGCAGTAGAATATCTTTTGAGCATCAACCATCAACCAGAAAGAACCATCTATTTTTCTTTTGGACATGACGAAGAGATTGGTGGGGTAGAAGGTGCAAAATCAGTAGTTTCTTATTTACAACAGAATCAGATCTTTCCTGCATTTGTTATGGACGAAGGGGGAGCAATAACCATTGGAATGGTGCCTGGTGTAGAAAAACCCGTTGCTACCATTGGCATTGCAGAAAAGGGTTACGTTAGCATAAAACTGATTGCAACCGGTAGAGGTGGACATTCATCAACACCGCCAGAAGATACAGCAGTAACGCGATTAACGCGAGCCCTTTATCGATTACAAGAAAATCCATTTCCTTATGGATTAACAGATGTTCAAAAAACGATGTTTCGATATGTTGGTCCTAACTTTTCTTTTGTACAAAAAATGGCAGCAGCAAACCTATGGTTATTTCGTCCAGTAATAGAATCCATTCTAAAAAAATCCGATACCGGTAGAGCATCTTTACACACAACGATGACGCCAACAATTTTAAAAGCAGGCATAAAAGAAAATATCATACCAACAGAAGCAGAAGTGGTGATCAATTTACGAATTTTGCCAGGAGATTCCATCGAAAGCATCATCAATCGAATCAAAAAAATCATTCAGGACGATAATGTTCGAATCGAAATATTACCTTTTTCTTCTGAACCTTCTCCAGTCTCTGGTGTAGAAGGCGAAGATGGTTTAGGTTTTCAAATGATTGTAAAAACCATCAAAACAATCAATAGCGAATATGCAATTGCACCCTACCTTGTATTAGGAGCTACGGATTCTCGATATTTTAAAGAAATCACAAAAAATATTTATCGATTTATGCCAGTTTACCTAAACGAAGAAGATATGCATAGAATGCATGGAAATGACGAAAGAATTTCTCTAAAATCGATTCAAACTGCGTTCGAATTTTATAGTATTTTTATAAAAAATTTATAAATATATATACTAAATAAAATTAAATATTAGAGTGAGTTTTATCCGAAGCACTTCGCTTCGGTTTTATATAATAATTAGAGGAATTTTTTTTAATGGTTGTCTTTTTATTTAAAGGATTTTATATTATACTATGATGAAAAAAATTTTGATTATTTTCGGATTCCTTTTATCTTTTACAATTTTTGCGGAAACTTCTAGAAATCCAGAAGGTGTATATGTAGAGCAAAAATTGAATCAATCCATCGACTTAAACTTAGTATTTTTAGACGAAGATGGAAATCAAGTTTCTTTAAAGGATTTTTTTCAAGATAAACCGGTTGTGATTGCACCAGCATATTATGAATGTCCACGACTTTGTACCCTTGTTTACAATGGTTTAAAAGATGTTGTAGAAAACGTAGACACAATTCAACCAGGAAAAGATTATAGAATTATTTCTGTTAGTTTTAACCCAGAAGATACCCCAATACTTGCAAAAAAAAAGGCAGAAAATTATCGCAAAAACCTAAAAAAATATTCTTTAAGCAATAAAGATTGGGTTTTCTTGGTTGCTGATCCTCAACATCCAGAAAATCCACAGAAATTGCTCAATTCTATGGGATATTATTATAAAAAAGATGGGGAGGATTATAGTCATCCAGCAGCAATTATTTTTTTAACCTCCAAAGGAATTATCTCTAAGTATTTATATGGTATTGAATTTTTAACAAGGGATTTTCGTTTTGCTTTAATAGAAGCAAGTCAAGGAAAAATTGGCACGCCCATCGATACAGTTCTTTTAACCTGTTTTCGTTATGATTCGATCCAAGGAAAATATGCTCCCTTTGCGTGGGGATTTATGCGGTTGGGGGGTATTCTGATTTTGGTTTTAATACTCGGATTACTTGCAATCTTAATTTTTTTAGAGAAAAGGTCGAAGAACACCAATTTTCAGTTGAAATGAGATTTAAATTCAATATCTTGGCAGTATAGATTTATACTTAGGAGTAGTTTATGTTTGAATGGTTTGTTGATTCTGCTTCCAATATCGCACCACAAGTCAACTTTGTAATGAATTTAGTGAATTTTATTACGGGTCTTGCATTCATTCTAACCAATGCAACATTAGTTTATTTTATCATCAAGTATAGAAGAAGAAAAGAAGGGGAAATTACTTCGCGTATTGATCAAAATCATACAATAGAAGTAATTTGGACAGTAATTCCTTCTATTATTTTAGCAATATTGTTTGTTGTTGGGTTAAAAGATTTTCGCGAATTGAGAGCTGCGGGACAAAAATACAAAGAAATAATGGTTTCGGCTAAACAATGGGCATGGGAATTTACTTATTCAACCGATAGTGATTTGATCCAATCTCCTAAGAAGATAAAGACAGACAACGTTCTTTACTTAGAAGAAAATGAGCGCGTTAAATTGATCATGAAGTCCAAAGACGTAATACATAGTTTCTATGTCCCAGAATTTCGTGTAAAAGAAGATGTTGTGGGTAATATTTATACTTATGTTACTTTTATACCTTTGATATCTCAACGTCAAGCGACCATGACAGAAGAAGAAAGAAAAGCATGGTATCAAATCACCCAAGATCAAAAAGAAATTATTCCCCAAGTCGAGGATCAATGCAAAAAAGTTCAAGAAAAATACGGAATCAATTTACCTGTGGGAACATGTGGTTCGTACAGAATTTTCTGCGCTGAATATTGTGGTAAAGATCACAGCTATATGTTAGGTTCAGCAGTCGTATTAAAAAAAGATCAATTCTTACAATTGATGAACAAACTAAAAGAAGAGCAAGGAAAGATTGTTGTTAGTGCAGAATATGGTAAAGAAATCTACGAAACAAAAGGATGTAAATCTTGCCATTCTATCGATGGTTCAAAAGTGGTTGGACCATCCTTTAAAGGAAATTGGGGCAAACCAAGAAAATTAGCCGATGGTAGAGTTGTAACTGTCGACGAAAACTACATTACGAGATCTATTTTAGAACCAACTAAAGAGGTAGCAGAAGGTTATCCAAACATTATGCCACCTCAGGATTTAAACGAAGAACAAATTCAATCTGTGATAGAATTTATAAAATCATTAAATAAATAGTAGGAGTAAAAATATGGCACATGCAGTTGCTCACGAACATGATCATAATAAATCCTACCTCGAAGTAGGTAGAAGTATATGGGGTTGGTTAACAACAACAGATCATAAAAAAATTGGAATCATGTATTTGTTTACTATCATGATATACTTTGCTGTTGGAGGTATATCTGCTCTATTAGTGCGATTAGAATTGATTGCACCAGGAAAAACGTTTTTTAGTCCAGATACTTATAATGTTTTGTTTACCCTCCATGGTGCTATCATGACCTTTCTTTTTATCGTTCCAGGAATCCCTGCTACATTAGGAAACTTTCTTTTACCATTAATGATTGGGGCAAAAGATGTTGCATTTCCTCGAATCAACTTAGCAAGTTATTATGTATATTTGATTGGTTCTTTTATCGCGTTGGTATCTCTTTTATCGCCAGCAGATACAGGTTGGACTTTTTATGCACCATATAGTATGAAGACAAATGCGTTAGTAGTATGGTTAACCTTAGGTGCATTTATCATGGGCTTTGCTTCTATTATGACTGGATTTAACTTTATTGTGACAGTACATCGAATGAGGGCACCTGGTTTAGGTTGGAGTAACTTACCCTTGTTTGTATGGGCACTCTACGCTACTGCAATCATTCAATTGTTAGCAACACCAGTTGTAGGGATGAATTTGGTGTTGTTGATTTTCGAAAGAGTGTTGGATATTGGAATCTTTAACCCAGCAAAAGGTGGCGATCCAATTTTATTCGAGCAATTTTTCTGGTTTTATTCCCATCCTGTGGTTTACATTATGATTTTACCAGCCTTTGGTGTTGTATCCGAAATTTTACCTGTATTTTCGCGTAGACCAATCTTTGGATATAAAGCGATTGCATATTCTTCTTTGGCAATTGCTTTGGTTAGTTTTTTAGTTTGGGGTCATCATCTTTTTGTTTCTGGTATGTCTGATTGGGCAAGATATATCTTTTCTTTTTTAACATTCTTTGTTGCTGTGCCGACAGCCATCAAGATCTTTAACTGGTTAGCAACATTGTGGAAAGGTTCTTTGGAAATTACTGCAACACCTATGTATTATATGTTAGGTTTCTTGTTTATGTTTACTATTGCTGGATTAACTGGATTACATTTGGCAGTACTTTCGACTGATGTATATTTACACGACACTTATTTTGTTGTTGCACATTTCCATTATACAATGCAAGGTGGAACTGTTTTCGCGCTAATGGCCGGTTTACATTATTGGTTTCCTAAAATTACTGGAAGATGGTATAACAAAAAAGTAGCATTTTGGGGATGGTTGATTCTATTCGTAGGATTTAACGCAACTTTTTTACCACAATTTATATTAGGATTAGAAGGTATGCCAAGACGTTATTTTGATTATCTACCACACTTCCAAACCTGGCATTTAATTTCTACGATAGGTTCTTGGTTTAATGGATTAGGTTATGTTATCGTATTAACGAATTTATTAGTTTCTGCATTTACGGGGGAAAAAGCAGAAGCAAATCCTTACAATGCATTATCTTTAGAATGGCAAACTTCTTCTCCACCACCAGAAACAAATTTTATTACTACACCAACATTCCCAGCAAGTATTTATGACTATGGTACAGAAGGAAAAGAAGATACTTCAAAAACAAAAAAAGCTGTATAAAAAAGGAGAAAGAAAATGTCCGTATCATCTATAAAAGAATTCGAAACAATTAAACATCCTGTGCACGAAGAATTAGCAGGTTACGAAGGTGCTAAATTCGGAATGTGGCTTTTTTTAGCTACTGAACTATTGTTATTCGGTGTTTTATTTGCTGGTTTTGCTATTTTTCATGCAAAATATCCTGTGGAATTTAAATTAGCTCATATGTCTCTCGACAGAGTGATGGGTTCCATCAACACTGTAATTCTTATTACAAGTTCTATGACTGTGGCATTGGCTATTGATGCGATTCAGCGCGGAAAGAGAAACCTAAGTATTTGGTTTTTAGCAGCAACGATTTTATTAGCTTCTGGTTTCTTGGTAGTAAAGTATTTCGAATATACTGCAAAATTTCATCATAATATCTTTCCTGGCAATGCTCAACAAGTTGTGATTGATCATCATACCCATCAATATGGGCCTGTTCCATCTCAATGGGAAGGTAAGGCTGTCGATAAAAATGGTGTAAATCTATTTTTTTCCTTCTATTTTGTTATGACGGGAATTCATGGTTTACATGTTTTGATTGGAATGATTGTGTTAACATGGGTATTGATTGGAATGATTAAAGGAAAATATACCCATTGGTATTATACACCCGTGGAAAATGGTGGATTATACTGGCATTTGGTTGACCTTATTTGGATTTATCTATTCCCATTATTCTATTTAATTCAATAATTCTTAGGAGATTTATTATGCACATACCAACACAAGAAAGTAGAGGACATATATCACCAACAAAAACATATATTTATGTAGGCATCACTTTGTTGATATTAACAGCAATTACTGTTGCTGCATCTTACATAGATTTTGGAAATATGGCAATCAATGTAACAATTGCTTTGATTATTGCCACTGTTAAAGCAACGTTGGTTTTGTTGTATTTTATGCACTTAAAATACGAAAACAAGTTGATTTGGTCTTTTGGAATTTTCTATCCTTTGGTTTTATTTATAATTATGATTGGAATGATTGTAATCGATGTATTCTTAAGAGTTATTCCCAAATAGATTTATAAGCCAGCTTCGACTGGCTTATTCTATACGTTGTATTTTTCCTTTAATGTTTTTGTATGTCCTAGTTCATGAATAATCAGGTTATAAGTATAATCTAACAAACTGATTGGACCAAAAATACCGTGCATCATTCCGCGATTTCTTAATGTTTCTAAATCTTGCCCCAAAAGGTTTTTGATCATTAGTTCCATCGATTTAGAAAGATTTTCTAAACATGTTTTTTTATCCCACTCATTTTTAGGTGTTACTGCATCAGGATTTTTAACCCCTGAATAAGGTTTACTTAATACATTGTATAGTTCGTCATAATCAATTTGTTTTAATTCTTCTTTTGAATAACCTTTACTACCACTGATTACCTTAGGAATAAAGATTGCGAAAAGATATTGAGTTAAGTATAAATGTTCAGCAATTTCGGAGGCAGACCAACCTTTTTCTGGCTTTTTAGAAAATATATCGTCAGGTATTTTTTCTAATGCATCCCATAATTCCTTACGAACGGATTTCCAATTTTCTATGTATTCATCTATGTTTGTGATTTGAGGTGGTTTTTTTATATTCATAAGTTGAATAAAACAACGATTTTAGAATTGTCAAGTCAAAGCAGGAATGTTTAGTGTATATAAAATAAAAAATATTAATTAATATTATTTATAAAATCATATAATATATGATTATATGTAGAAGCATCAATTACATAAGGGAAATGACCTTTGTCAGAGAAAGTAGTTACTTTTGCTTCTTTGTAAATTTCTTTTAAACGATATCTTAATTCTGGTTTGATCAGAGGATCGTTTTCAGATTCAATAATCAGCTTTGGAATTAAAACGACTTTATCTTCTCGGTTTATATCAAATTCTTCTGTGATAATTTTATATCGATTTAGAAATTGCTTTTTTGTTATTGGTAAAGATAATAAAAACCCTTTTAAAATTTGTGAGTTATCACTTGTAGGAAGAATTTGATTTTTAATATTTGATACGAAGAAGCGATAAAATAAAATTTCTGGAATCAATCGCAGAAATTTTGATTTTAGATCATTTTCTTTTTTTATTATTGGATTTGGAGGAAATGTATTACTAAAAACAGCACCAATAATTTTTTGTGGATAATAATTTGTTAAATACTGTGCAATATATCCTCCCATAGAAGTTCCTACTAAGATTATTTGTTCTAATTGTTCTTGTTCTAGAATCGTAAAGATTCCTTCTTCGACTTTTTTTAAAGAATCTACTTCTTGAGGTAAGGTATAACTAACAACAATATAGTTTTTTTGGAATTCATATAGTTGTTGCCACCATATATCATAACTACCTGTCATACCATGTAAAAATAAGATTGTTTTTGGTTTTTTTACATTTTCTGGTCTTTTAATATAGTAATACCATTCTAGACCATTTACAGATATTTTTTTTAATGGATGATTTTTTACTACCTCGTATTGCTCTAACATTTCTTTGTTAGATTGTATCTCTTCTACAAAGTTCTTATATTTTACAGGGACAAAATAGACCAAAAATATTGATATAATAACTACCATCTATAGAATTTTTTTAAACATATAACTACGATATTAAAATTATAAGTTTTGTAAAGTAATTTATTTTTAATAAAAATGAAGAATCAGGTTAACATAAAATTAACGATAACAGCTCTAATTTAAAATTGACAATACCTTGTAATTTCTTCGTATGGAAATTAATGTCTTCTATAACAAATAGATTGTTTCGAGTTTCTACTTTTGGAGAATCTCATGGTCCTGGTATTGGTGTTGTAATCGATGGTTGCCCAGCTGGAATTAAATTGGATTTGGAATTAATTCAACAGCAATTACAAAGAAGACGACCAGGACAAAGTAAACTTACAACACAAAGAAAAGAAAAAGACGAATTCGAAATATTAAGTGGTATCTACGATGGAAAAACCTTAGGGACGCCTATTGCTTTTTTAGTTCGGAATGTTGATGTTAAATCAGATGACTATTTAAAGTGGGCAGATATATATAGACCATCCCATGCAGACTATACTTATCATGCCAAACATGGTTATCGAACTCCTATTGGTGGTGGTAGAGCATCTGTTAGAGAAACAATTGCTCGCGTTATTGCAGGTAGTATTGCTTCTCAGATCCTTAAAGAAGATTTGGGAATACAAACAATTGCATGGGTAGATTCTATTGGACCGATTGGATCTCGCGTTTGGCAAAATCCTCCTAATAGCATAGAAGAAGTGGATCAATCGATTGTTCGTTGTCCCGATTTAGAGGCAACAGAAAAAATGGTTCAACTGATCGAAGAAGTTAGAAAAGAAGGAGATTCAATTGGAGGCACCATTGGGGTAATAGTTCGAAATGTTCCACCTGGATTAGGAGAACCTGTTTTTGATAAACTCGAAGCAGAGTTAGCGAAAGCATGTTTAAGCATTCCAGCATGTAAAGGTTTCGAGAGTGGAAGTGGTTTCGAAGGAACAAAATTAAGAGGAAGTCAACACAATGATGAATTTTATGTTCCTGGGAAAGAAGATTTACCTTTAAATAGCGAAGTTCAAAAAAACAGAGAAATAAAACGTATAGAAGGTTTCGAGAATATTCCTCGATTAAAAACAAGAACCAATTATTCTGGTGGAATTCAAGGTGGAATATCGAATGGAATGCCAATCCTTCTACGATTAGCGTTTAAACCAACAGCTACAATTCATAAAGTACAAAAAACAGTTTCCGAAAGCGGAGAACCTGTTAATCTATTAGCTGGTGGTAGACATGATCCTTGTGTTTTACCAAGAGCTGTACCAATAGTAGAAGCTGTTGTAAATTTAGTTTTAATCGATATGTATTTTAGACAAAGAGCGATTTATCCCGAATGGTGGTTACAATATGTTAAAAATAAAAAAAATCAATAAAAAAAATATTCTAATTATTTTAATAATTTCTTTATCGTTGTTTTATTGTTCGAAAAAAAATTATCAACTAATGGAGCCAGAACATTTTGTTAAAACCTTAGAAAAAGAACTTTCAATAAACTATTATTTTAGTGATTCCCTACCGACAGAAAATTATTTGAGAGCAGTAAAAGTACTAGAACCAAATATCGAAAACTTATCATCTTTAAATGCAAAGGATTATTTTATCGAATTGTTAAGACAACAAAATAAAAAAGATTATGATGTAGCAGAAAATTTTTATCGCAAAGCATTATACGAGCTACTAAAACCTTTAAAAGGAAGAAACATATACATTGTACCATCTACAATTCAATTATTAAAAGATCCGAATAATAGTGCAGGTGTTGGAATTGTTTTATACGAAGAAGATATAGGAAAATTTTTTATCTTAGATGTTATAGAAGGTTCGCCAGCGCATTTGGCAGAAATAAAACCAAGTCAGTATTTACAGATGGTTGATAATAAACCCATAAATGAATATTTTTTGGAAGATGTTGTCTCTCGAATCAAAGGTAAGCCAAAAACAAAAATAGAACTTACAATTCAAGGAAATCATTACAGTCTTTATCGTTCCACCTATCAATTTGTACCGATAAGAAAAACTGCATGGAATATCAACAATAAAAATATATTGTATTTTCAGATTCGATTTGCAATGAATGGCGTTGCAGAGCAACTAAAACAACTTCTTTTAGAGAATTTAAACCCAGATGTAGTTGTTTTAGACATTCGATATTTATCCCAGGGAAATTTAGAAGAAATCCTAAAAATTGCAGATTTGTTTATACCCAAAAAGACCTTGATTAAACTACACAAAAAAAATCAAGAGAGCGAAGTTTTTAGTTCTACGGATAATGTATATTTTACAGGGAAATTATTCGTTTTACACCAATATAAGGCAACCCCTTTTACTTATGCATTAGCAAGGTTGTTAGAAAATGCACCTAATGTAAAGATTTTAGGTCCAACAGACGAAATCGATGTATTTATCGGAAAAGAAGTTACTTTACAAGAAGACATCAACTATGGAGCATTTTACTTTACCAATGGATATGTGGAGTTTCTAGAACCATCAGATCTTTCGAAATGGATACCGATGGAAAACTTTATTTCTACTTATCCTCCGGGTTCTAAACCAAATTTAGACGATCCTTATCACAAAAAAATCGTGGAATTGTTAAAATAATGAATTTAGAAGATTTGCATAATAAAACGATTTTGATTACGGGTAGTGCAAAAAGAATTGCGCGCGAAATTGTCTTAGATCTATCCAAGTATAAACCACGATTTATTCTACATTATAGAAATGCTGTAAAAGAAGTAGAAGAATTATTAAACGAGGTAAAAACATTTTGCAGTGAGTCTTATTACATAAAAGCAGATTTCTCTGTAAGACAAGAAAGAGATGATTTTATTAAAAGAATTTCTCAAGAAAATGTTGATATTGTAATTAATAGTGCATCTGTTTTCCCCAAAATGGATACATGGAACAATTTTGATTATGAATTATTCCAAAAGGTTTTCGATGTAAATCTTTATACACCAGCATCGATCATTAAGCATGTATTTCCTAAAGGCAAGAAAGGCATTGTAATAAACTTTTTGGATGCAAGTCTTGATTTTAATTTTACCGATCATTTTATCTATAGGTTAAGTAAAATTTCTTTCGAGAAATTAACTTATATGTTAGCAAAAGAGTTAGCACCAGATGTTCGCGTTAATGCAATATCTCCTGGTGCAATACTTCCACCAGCGCAACTTAACGAATATGATCAAATCGAAGAGAAAAAAGAAAAAGAAGAGATAATCAATTTTTACGAAAAATCCAAACAAAAAATTCCTTTAAAAATATCAGGGGATCCAAAATACATTATTCATGCTGTTCGTTTTTTAATAGAAAACGATTTTTTGACTGGTGTAAATATACCTGTTGATGGAGGAGAATTTATCTAAAATGAAGATTCTAATAGAAGAATTAAAAGTTATAATGAATATTGGAGTAAGAGACGAAGAAAGATCTTATCCTCAGGAAATTATCATCAATTTGGAGTGCGAATGTGATTTTACCAAAGCGATAGAAACAGATAAAATCAATCATACCATCAATTATAAAGATATTTATAAAGAAATATTAGAATTTTGCAAAAACAATTCTCCCCGACTATTAGAAAAATTAGGAGGAGAACTAATTCAATATTTATTTTTAAAATTTCCTTTAATCGATGCTATTAAAATTCAGGTTTTTAAACCAGTAGCTATTCCTTCTGCGAAAAGAACTGGAATCGAAATATATAAAAAAAGAGAATAGATACATTAACTATTAACCACAGAGCTAATGTAATGAGATAAATGGTTTTCTAAATGATTATTTTTTAATTTATTGTAGAACTTACCAGCAATTAATAAAAATGATGAATTTTGAGGTTCTCTCAGTAATAATCTTTCTATGGTTTCTATTGCTTCGTCAAATTGATTTAATTTAAAGGCAATTTGTGCATATAGAGATAACATTTTATTATCTAACGGAATTAAATTTATATAGTATTTTAACTCTTGGAATATTTTTTCGTATATCTCTTTATTTAAATGATTTTTTGCTATCAAGTTCAATATTTCTTTTTTTCGAATCATCAATTCTTCGTTTTCTATGGATGGTTTTTCCAACACCTTAATCTTCAATAGAGATAAATCATCTTTAATTTTTCCTTTTAGTTGAATTAATTTATAAATATCGTTTAATGTATAATTACTCTGATTTAAGATATCAAGAAAGAAAAATTCATTATCATTCATAGTGCCATCGGGCAATTCTATATCATCTTTTCCATCGCTTCCAATAAATAAAATATCTTCTTGTTGTAATTGATATGTATGAACAAATAAGGATTTTTTTCCGATGGTTAACCCTAACTTTGATAAATTATTCTGTGGATTTAAATAAAATGCTTCTCTATTTCGCACTAAAACAGGAGAAGGATGATCTGCATTCATATAATATAAACTCTGGCTTTCTACATCGATTAAACCCAATACAGCTGTAATAAACATTGTACCTTGAAATGTCTCTAATGTTTTATGAATTTGAATAAACAGTTCTCTTAACCAATGTTCTGGGGATAACATTTGATCTTCTTTAAAAAATTTGTTTCTTTGAAGGGCAGATTGGATCATAGAGCCAAGAACTAAGATTCCTCCTGCACCTTGAATAGATTTCCCCATTGCGTCTGCATTAATAAAAAATAAATAAGGTTTGTTTTTTAAATGTATTTCGTCAAAGCAACAATAATCGCCACCAATTTCTCCACTAGTTTTTTTAAAGGAAAATTCTTTCTTTTGTTTTATAAAAAAATCATATTCTAATGCTTGATTTATTTTGTTATTATTAATATAAGAATTCACAAATGGTTTTAATAACAATGTTGTCAGAAAATAATCAGCATCTTGTTGTGTTTTTAATTCTTGAATTTTTTGTAATGATTCTTGGAGTTCTCTGGTTCTTTCTTCTACTTTTTTTTCTAAATTTTTGTTTAAGTATACAAGTGAATAATACAATTCTTTAAGTTTATCAATGATTTTGTTGATATAAATTGCTAGTTCTCCAAATTCATCGTAAGATAACATACCTAACTTTTCGTCGAAGTTGCTTTTGGATACCTCTTCCAATGATTTTTTTATTTGTTGAATATTTATTCGAATTTTTTTAGCAATGTAATAAGAAATATGTAGGAGAGGATACAATAAAATTAATGTTATTGCAATCATATGTATTATGATATTTTTTAAATGAAAATTTTCTGTTGATAAGTAATTCATAGATAAAAATAAGATGATTGGCATGTTTACTAAAGAAAAAATAAAGAATAAAATTTGTAAAAAGATATTGATATGTTTGTGTTTTTCGGTAATTGTTAATGTTTTTAGAACATTCGTCTGAAAGTATTTACGAATTTCGTTTTCTGTTATAAGAAAATGTCCCGACATTTCTATTGGTATAATAAATAAGATCAATGGAATTGAGGTGATATGATTTCTCCAATCAAATTCGTTCGTAAAGTATTTTAAAGCTAATGCAAGAAATACATGTGCTTGAATTACTCCAATAATCCATCGAATCATGATTAGTATTGCTTCGAAATAAGGCAAAAATAATAGTTCTTTTTTAATTTGATAATTTTCTGCTGGAATTAAATGCGAAAATATTTTTTTTAAATGCAAATACCTTACAATTGTTCCCAAAATCAGAAGGATGGTTGCCGATGTTACTCCAGAGATAATTAAAGACCACATTGTTAGAGAATCAAACTTTTGTAGAGTGATTATACTATAATAGATAGCTGCGGGAACTGGTACAATATGGGTAAAAAATTCGTGCTTTATTGTAAATGTTTTAAATAAAAGTTTGTAATCGTCTTTTTTTACTTGATTTTTCATAACATTTAAAACAAAGATGTTTAATTTGGCATATTAAACCAATGAAGAAGATTATCAAGATTTTTTTGTTGTTGATTGTAGAGATTTTTGTTTTTTCATTATGGTCAGAAGAATCCTTCTTGAACCTATCCATTGAAAGCTTTAAAAAAGGAAATGTGGATTTATCAAAAAAATATTTATTTAATGCAGTATTAAAAGATACTACCATTCAGAATAATAAAGATTATCTAAAAATCCAATATATCATTCATTTTATCGAAAAAAATGATTATGTAGCAGAACAATATTATCAAATCTTAGAACCATTAGATATACAAGATGATTTTCTTTTTTATATAAGAATTCTACAACTACTAAATCTTAATAAATATCAGGAAATTTTCAATTTGTTAAATCGTTTTTCTTTCGAAAAAGAAGTCGAAGAATCCTTTACGATATTACCATTCGCATGTACGAAAGAAAACAATTTATATCTTTTTGAGCAAAAACTAAAACAAAAACATTTTTCGCATTTTTGGAGGAATCATTTAACAAAAAAAGAAAAAGAGTTGATTCTACTAATGCAAAACATTTTCAACCATAAAGATACAGAAAATACGCTAAGTCAAATCCAAAAATGTTTATCGTACAACCAAAACAATTTTATTTTTTCGTATCATCTGTATCGCTTTTTAATTATCTTCAACAATTCGCTACCAAATTTATATCAATTTTATGAATTTTTGTATCAAAATCAAAGATATTTAGAAGCTTTACATGTTTTAAGAGTTCTTTATACAAATGTTCGCGTACAAGAAAAAGAATTTTATGTCATACTACTGAATTTTAAAAAGGTTTACGAAAAATTAAATTATACTCCACAAGTAGATTCCATCGATAGATTTTTAAGATACATGGAAAAGATGCAGTTTAAAAATTATGATTTTATCGAATTAAAAAAAATTGCCTCGGAAAATTATGAACTAAGAGAATTTCTTGTATTTTTGTACCAGAACACAGATAATCCAGAAAAAAAAGAGTTTTTCTTGAATAAATTGTACGAATACGATTCAAAATACGATTATAAAGAAAAGATTTCTTTCTATAAGACTATTTATAAATATTAGTTAAAAAAATTTTTAATATTTATTATAAAAATCATATATAGTATTTAATAGATTTTTATTGTAGATTGGACTACCTTTCCCAGTAATTATATATCTTATAGGCAAATTATTTAATTTTTTTATTAATTCTAACAAAGATTTTTTTTGATTTTCGTTTAAATTTAGGATATACTCATTGGGATGGTTTAAAATATTTCCTGCGTAAAGTATTTGTTCGTTTTTTAAATATAAGATTAAATTTCCCTCAGAGACGATTTTGTCGGGATAAAACAATAATATATTCTGATTTTCTAACTCTAATTTTGATTCTATCACTCCTGTTATAGTGGGAATGCTTTCTGTATATTTCCAACTAATAAATTTTTTTTTCATTTCGGTTTGCCACTTGATCCAATTCGAAGTTAAAACCTCATAACCATCTTTTTGAATATAAATGGGGACCTGTTCTTCTGCAAATTGTTGAATTCCTCCAGAAAAGTCTAAATCTGGTGCAATCAAAAAAAGTCCAGTAAACGGAAGAAATGTGAGTGTTTTTGCTTTCCATAAGATTTGTTCTGCGCTTTTGTTGGACCAGCCACTACTGAAAAAATAAACATTGGTGTTAGAAATATAGAATAAGCTATTGGTTTTCCAATAATTGTAATCTTCAATAAGATATACATGATTATCTAATGCTTGAATCTTTACAAATTCTGCATCCGAATCCATCGGAATCTGATAAGACTGCTTTACACAAAAAGCAAAAACTCCAAAAAACAATAGCGATAATTTTTTTAAATTAATCATAAGAATTGAATTTCGTCTAACGAGGATTTTAAAATTCTGTTTAATTACAACAACAAATTGCCGATATTTTAAATATGAAGGTGGATTCCATAAATTCTTATTTTGGTGTTCAAAGGGTTTATCCTTTTCCAACATATAATAAAATCGATCGAGTACCGGAAGTAGATAGAATTAAACCAGGTTTGGAAAAATCTTCCCGCCAAATACAAGAAATGGATTTATTTAAATATTATGCGCAAAAAGGTGTTCAGTCTTTATATCCAAAAGGGATGTATATTGATATTACTCAGTAATCTTTCATTTTGTGCTGATTTAAAAGTTGAAGAAAAGCTTTCTTCGTTTAAAGAATTTTATCATTTTTTCTTTCCTGTTCAAGAATTTCACCCTTGTGATCCTCTTTATAATTACTACGAAAATAAAAAGCATTACATTGATAAAGATTTATTAACAGACGAAGGCAATATTGATTATTTAAAAATCATCGAAAGTCAAACGAAGCTTTACAAAAGCCCTTGTGATCCACTAAACAAAAAATCCAATGATTAAACATAAAAAGTTTTTTACTTTTTTTTTATTCAATACGATATAACAAAATAAATGAATCTTTTTTATAAATATTGTATTATTATTTTATTAATTTTTACAAATTCTTTGTATTCTTATGAACAAATTATCTATGTCTATGCGTTTGATTCTTATAAATCTGTTCAGCCTAAAAAAACCATCTTGGTAGGAGAAATAAAATCAAAGGTTAAATCCACAGAAATTATTAACACACAATCTCCTATTAAAGAATACGATACGCGTAAAGATGTTGTAACAGTCAAAGTTATCAATAGAAAAGGGTTAAAGGTGGGGCAAACTCTTTATGTAGTTTATAAAAATCCACATCACGATAAATTCAAAAATGCTTTAATTGTCGGAGAAATCAAAGTAACTTCTATTCTAAACCATCCATTTTATGGATTGGTGTTGACAGGTGAGGGAAATTTACTACGCGTAAGAGAAGGTTTTTTTGTAGTAAGGACATTGGAATCAGAAAACATTGAAAAAGCCTATTTTATAAAACGAAAAGCAGATAATTATCTATTAGAAGAAGATTATCAACGTGCTATACAGGAATATTTAAATGCAATACGTCAAGATTCAGACTTAGTAGAGGCACACGCATCCTTAGGCAAGGTATATTATTTATTATATTTAAACGATGATTCGGATGTATCGCTACAACATGCTTTAAAAGAATTAGAGATTTCTTGGAACCTAAAAGATAAATTTCGCTACAACAAAGAATTGTATGATTTTTTGTTTGATTATTTTTCTGCTTTGTTAGATTATTTTATTTATTTCGAAAAAAATAAACCATCTGTAAAAAACGATTCGATAAAGATTTTAACCCGGATGATAGATATTTCGAAAGAATGTCAGACTCTTTCGGAAGATATCGAATGCAAAATGATCCAAGCAATTGCTATTTATTATTTAATGAATTATTATTCGGAAGAATCTAACCCAGAGCACAGAAAGTTGTACGATCAATATAAAGTGGAATTAGGGCTCTTGTTAAAACAAATAGAAGAATCAAACAATCAAAAGATATACCTAAAATTTGCAGAATATCAACAAGGGAAAGTAAAGTTTTTTGAACGTAAAATCGATCTTGTACAATTCGAATATATATTTATTCGATACTATTTTGAGCTTTACAAAGAATTGCAAACTCTACAAAAATGGAAAGAAAAAGAAAAATTAAAGTCTTTGTTAAAGACACATATCGAAAATTATTATCGTTTTTCTAATGATAACCCAAAATATCGTGATCAAAATATCAAAATTTTGCAGATTAAAAATTCACTTAAATGATTTATGAAACAAGATTTTTTTCGCCTAATAAAAAAAGATAAGAATACAGAAGCTCGTTTGGGAGAAATATATTTTGTTAATGGTCAAAAGGAATTTAGTGTAAAAACCCCTATATTTATGCCAGTTGGTACAAGAGGTAGCGTAAAAGCCATCTGGCAGGATGACTTAGAAGCGATTGGTTACAAATTAATACTTGGCAATACTTATCACCTATATTTAAGGCCAGGGGAAGTAATCTATCAATTGGGTGGACTAAAAAAATTTATTTCTTGGGATTATGCGATACTAACAGATAGTGGTGGATTTCAGGTTTATAGTTTATCCAAAATTCGCCAGTTTCATGAAGATGGAATCATCTTTCAGAGTTATTTAGATGGTTCAAAACATTTTTTTACGCCAGAAAAGGTAATTGATTTTCAGTTAAAGTTAAATTCCGATATTATGATGGTTTTAGATGATTGCCCACCAGCAAATAGCGATATAAAAAGAATAGAAGAATCTTTACAGCGTACCCATAAATGGGCAAAACGTTCCATCGAATTTTATCAAGAACTACAAAATAAATATCAATATACAAATAAAATTTTTGGAATAGTACAAGGAGGAATTTTCGAAGAAAAAAGAATGGAATCGTTATTATACATAGAATCCTTAGGTTTTGATGGCATTGCAGTTGGTGGTTTAAGTGTTGGAGAAAACAAAGAAGATTTTTATCGAATTGTTGAGTTTATAGGACCTAAAATCAACCCTAATAAAATTCATTATTTGATGGGAGTAGGGAATATAAAAGATTTATTACGTGCAGTAAAAAATGGTTTTGATATTTTTGATTGTGTATTACCAACAAGAAATGCAAGACATGGACATGTATTTACTTCTTTGGGAAAATTAAATATTAAAAATGCTCAATATAAACTTGACGAATCTGCCTTAGACCCAGAGTGTAATTGTAAAGTATGTAGGCGATATAGTAGAGCGTATATAAGACATCTCTACCAAATGCAGGAATTGTTGGCATTCGAAATGTTAACTTATCATAACCTATATTTTTATTTTCGTTTTTTTGAATTAATGCGAAATGCTATCGAAAAAGACGAATATGAAAATTTTTTTAATTATTGGAATAATTTCGAATGGTAATAAATTTTTGTTTGACGTAATTCGATGATTATTATAATGATATTTGATATATTTTGTTAAGTTTTTAAATTGTAATGGTATGTGTATAAAAATTTATGTTGATAATAACAAAATAAATCAAAAAAAACTTGAAATAAAACTAAAAAAAAATAATTTAACATATTGATTGTTGTAATTTTAATAACATATACAAAAAGGAAGGAAACATATGGAAATATCCAGAAGAGAAAGTGGAGATATAGTAATACTTGATGTAAATGGGGAGATAGACTTATACAACGCTCCAGAGATCAAAGATACTATAAACAAACTTATAGAAGAAAAAAAATATAATGTTGTGATTAATTTGGATAAAGTTTCTTATATTGATTCTTCTGGTATTGGTGCATTAATATCCAGTTTATCCAATTTAAAAAAATACCAAGGTGGTTTAAAAATTTGTAATGTGTCTGGTTCTGTTAGAAAAGTATTTGAATTAACAAAATTAACTTCGTTTTTCGAAATATACGATTCTGAACAAGAAGCAATCAGCGCATTCAAAAAATAAAAAAAAACTAAGGAGAGGCTTTATGAAAACTCATTTCCTAAAATTAGGGTTACTTGTTGCCCTAATTTTTATAATTTTTAATTGTTCCAAACCTGTTCCCACCCAAGAGCTAGTTAAGGCAAGACAATCGATAGAAGAATTGCAAAATAGAAATCCACAAGGAAAATCTAAAGAAATTCTGGATAGAGCGATTCAAGAATTAAAATCTGCACACGAAAAATTACCCGAAGAAGACTACGATGTATCTAAGAAAAAAGCCGAAACTTCTTATCAGCTTGCACGATTTGGAACATTAGAGTGGTATCCAGCCGGAATAGAAAATTTAAAAAAAGCATATCAGGAGAAATTTTCATTAGCAGATAGTGCAAATGCAGAAATATTAGCAAAAGAAGACTTCGAATCTTCCAAATCTTTCTCTAACGAAGCAGAGCAAATATTAGGTCAAATTGAACAAAACAAACTTCAACCAGAAGAATCCTCAAAAATAGAGAATCAAAATTATAATTCTGAAGACGAAAAAAACAAAATTCTTACAAAGTTAGAAGCAATTTTAATGCTTTACAATTCTGCGGAAGATAAATATAATAAAGCGATTAAATCTGCAACAATTGCATACGAAACTTCCTTAACTTATAAAAACGAATATTTTAATCAGTTGAAGTCCTTAGAAAGTAAGTTTAACCAAGCAAAGCAATACAATGCAGAAAAATATGAACCGGAAAAAACTGCTTTAATCCAACAACGAATTTCGGAAGTCAATAAACAAATAGACGAAAATCAATTGAAGTTGGCATACAAAAATTTAGAAGAATTAAGAAACGATATAAATGGATTATACGCTTTAGCTATAAGTAAGTATTCGCAAGAAAAGTTAAAAGAAGCTGAATCTACTTTCCAAAAAACTTCTGGCAATGTTGATAAAAACAAAAACATATTAGGACAAAATGCTTCTAAGATCAATGAATTAATGGTTTCTGGCAAAGAAGCATTGAATACTGCAAAAACAGACTACGCTTCCGAAAATTACGAATCTACAATAAAATATTCCGAAGAGGTTTTAAAAATTTGTGGTGTTATCAATGATTTAATCGATCAATCGAATGTTGCATATAAAAGAAACTTAGCATTAGAGGAACAAAAACGAAGGGAAGAAGAACAAAAAAAGAAAGAACAAGAATTAGCAGAAGAGCAAGCTAAAAAAGAGCAACCTACACCATCAGAAGAAAACATAAAATTAATCTATACCGTAAAGAAAACAAAACCAGCAGAATGTTTGTGGAGAATTGCTGGCAAAAAAGAAATCTACAATAATCCAAAAGAATGGAAAAAGATTTACGAAGCTAATAAAGATCAAATCAAAAATCCTAATTTAATCTATCCAGGTCAAAACCTAAAAATCCCAAAATAGTTTTTGTAAGAAGGGCGTATGCCCTTTTTATATTTCAGTATAATCGATCGAATTTTGTATTAATCGTTTATTTAGGTTAATAGAATTATTGAATAATTTTCAAAAACAAGATTTGTATGTTCGATAAATTTTATTTTTTAACTTTGTAAGAAAAACTAAATATCTTAACCCTCTCTCCTAGGAAAATCTCTATAACAATTCTTTTAGTAAGTCAACTTTGTCTAATTTTTCCCAACTAAAAGTGGGTTCGTTTCTACCAAAATGGCCATAAGCTGCTGTATCTAAATATTTTCTTTCTTTTGATCTTAATTGTAATGATTCTTCGATTCCTCTTGGTGTTAGTTTAAATATTTCTCTAACACGTTTGGAAATTTTTTCTTCGTCTACCTTTCCTGTACCAAAGGTATCTATTAATACAGAAGTTGGCTCTGGATAACCAATCGCATAAGATAGTTGAACTTCGCATTTATCAGCTAGACCTGCTGCTACGATATTTTTAGCAATGTATCGTGCCATATATGCTGCACTTCTATCTACTTTTGATGGATCTTTTCCTGAGAATGCTCCACCACCATGTCTACCATAGCCACCATAGGTATCTACGATAATTTTTCTTCCTGTTAATCCTGCGTCTCCGTGTGGTCCACCAATAACAAACCTACCAGTTGGATTAATTAAAAATCTAGTATTGATTAAATATTGGTTTGGGATAACTTTTTTAATTACTTCTTCGATCATCATTTCTTGTAATTGTTTATGCTCTAGATGAGGTTTATGTTGAGTAGAAATAACCACAGTATCTACTCGATATGGTTTCCCATCTCTATATTCGACAGTTACCTGGCTTTTAGAGTCTGGTAAAATGTCTTTTAGTATTCCATCATGTCTTAATTGTGCTAAGTATTTTACAAGCTTATGTGCTAACTCAATAGGTAATGGCATATAGTTTTCTGTTTCGTTAATAGCAAAGCCAAACATTAAACCTTGGTCCCCAGCACCTTGTTCTCCTTTGTATAAACCTTCTCCAGTAACACCTTGCGCGATGTCGGGAGATTGAGCATGTAATTTTACTAATACTTCTGCACTTTTGTAATCAAATCCAATTTCAGGGTCGTTATAACCAATATTTTTGATTACATCCCTTGCAATTTTTTCTACATCAACATTTGCTTGGGAAGAAACTTCACCAGCGATACAAACAAAATTGGTAGTAACAAGTGTTTCGCAAGCTACTCTACTGCGAGGATCATCTGATAAAAAGGCATCTAAAATTGCATCGGATATTTGATCACATATTTTATCGGGATGACCTTCCGAAACAGATTCAGAAGTAAAAACGAAATTTTTTAAAGCCATTTAAAACTCCTTTAAAGGGAATATAAGTCCAAAATTTTTAAAATCTATCAATAGTCAATTTTTTAAGTTTTAGAGAATCTTTATAATGATTGAAAATAAATTGACAATGATTTATTATATCATTACGTATAATTCATGTATAAAAAAGCTAAAGGATTTGTGACTTTTTTGTTATTTTTGTTCGCTTTAAATAATTTAAAAGGAGAAGAAGAAAATTTAAAATTACGACGCAGTTTATTGAGTTGGCACCAGACTGCTGGACTAACTACTTGGACTTTATGGTTGGCTACAAACCTCGTAGGAGAAAAAGCCTATAAAACAATGTATAGAAAAAGTGATGAATTTGCAAGATATATTTTAATCACTAATCCACAATATAGTAACGATCCATTTTATTTTTTGGCAATTCAACCTCCTGATAAAAAAAGTATCGCAGCAAATTATTTATTATTAAAAGACCCAGAAAAAAACCTACCGTTGTATTTGGCGTTAAAACAAAGCGAAGAATACGAAGCAAGAAAATATGGTTCTACTCATGCAATGTTAGCGAGAGCAACATTTATCTCTTATGTTCTAACAGCAAGTTTTGCGTTCTCTGCACCACCAGGAATACAATTTCAAGACCGTGGTGGTATTGATAGTATTTTTTTTCATAAGTCCATGATACCGATTCATTTGGCGTCGATGGTTTATTTAGCAAAATTAAGTAATGACGTAGAACATAGGAAAGGTGCAGCAAGAGAAATGAAAAACACGGGATGGGTTGGCTTTACTGCACTTAGTATCGCTCTGATTACGATTACATTTTAAAGCACTAGAAAGGAGTTCGTATGAAAAAATTCATCATCGTTTTATTTTTTTCTTTCCTTCTACCATTGAGTGCAGAATTTCTTAAAAAAGAGGTTCATTTTATCGTAAAACATCCCTTTAAGACGGTTCATGGTAAATGTAAAGAGGTAAACATACAGGAAATAGAAATCGACAACAATTTAACCATAAAGCCATTTCGAATCACTATACCTTATTTAAAAATGGATACAGGCAATCAAAATCGCGATTCGCACATGTTAGAGGTTCTTGGATATCCCACATATAAAGAAATTCTGGTAGAAATCAATCCAGTAAAAATTCAAGAAAATACAACTTTCGAAGGATGGATTACCATAAAAGGAATTCGAAAGCCAATAAAGAGCATTGCTTCCATCGAAAAACAAAACAACCTTTATATAGTAAAAGGTAAAGCAAATATTGTATTGAACGAGTTCCAAATAGAACGACCTTCTTTACTTGGTTTAGCAGTAGAAGATTTAGTAGAAGTCAACTATGAATTTATCTATAAACATTGATAAAAATACTCATCGAAATAATACATAGAACAAGGTTAAGAATTTTTATAGGTGGAGTAAAGAAACAAGATGATTCGAAGGAGAATTACTCCAGAAAAGAGATAAAAAAAACGACCTAAGGGATAATGGATATGATCTTGAACAATTCCGTAATACAGTTTACTCCATAACATTCCAAGGATAGAGAAGAAGATAGCTAAAAAAACATCAGAGTTATTGCTTTGAAAAAATGTTTGAATTCTCTCTAATATTGATCTTAGAAAAATATTATTTTTGAATATATCATGTAGTTTGATGAATAAAAATGCAGTTACAATTGCGAAGGGAAAAGCGAATAAATAACGCATTGCCTGAATTTCTAAGATAAGATTGACGAGCTTATAGGATTTATAGTCTTCCAAAACAACATAAATAAAATATACAATTAAAGCTGTAATATATATACTAAGAACAAGACCGTAAAAACCTGCGATAATGTTATTACCAGCGATATATCCTATGATTGTTAGAAATGTAATCGTTGCTAAAATCAATACTTCGATAAATTTATTCGTAATGTTTATGTAGCCAAGTTCATTAAAATACAAATAAGATCCAATGCCAATTAAAGGACCCAACAAAAAATTAAGAGGAATGATGATTAATAAACCTACAAGTCCTAAACTAGTTTTAGAACTGGTTTGATCTATTAAGCGTCTTGTTAAGCGCCCCAAATAAAAAGAATAAAAAAGAGCAACAAGAAAAATAATAATTAGATAAACATTACTGGTTTTAGAAACCAACAATTGATTCGGATATCTATGTAATAAAATTGAACTTATCAGAATGATTAAATCATAAATAAGCTCGTCTAAATTTAGACGTTGAAGTAACTTCATAATTTTTTTTATAAAATTTTGTCTTATTGTCAAGAAGATTCAATGATATATTTAAATCAAAATTGTTTTTTGAAAAATGTTTGTTTTCAGCATTCGCAAAATTTTATCTTTAAAGCCTTATGACAAAGTCTATGGATTGTAATTTTTTTGGCAGATTAAAAAAAATTTCTTCATGAGAATTTTTTAAATTGACAATTGTGTCGTTATTTTATAATTGAATTGAAATTCAAACATGGGGGAGTTTATGAAGGTTAGAACAATATTAATTTTGATGAGCTTATTTTTTATCCATTGGGTGTTGGAAAAAGATGCTGGGGATATAAAGGTTTATTCTCAGCCTGGTATGGGGGGATATAAATCTTACAAAGCAGAGATCCTTATCAATAGTGATATAAAAAAAGTAGGAGACTTCTTGTTAGATATAAATGGACATTGTCGATGGGTTTATCAATGCAAAAGTTCTACAAAACCTAATACATATTCCGAAAATCATTTTATTATTCGCTATTTAATCGATATACCATGGCCAGTTGCTGATCGCGAAGTATTCTTTGACACAAAATACATAGAAAAGACAGTAAATAATAAACGTTATGTTGATATTGATATGAATGTAATAAAAGATGGATTCAGTGTACAAAAAGGCAATGTTCAAATTGTCCAAGGATACATAAAAATACAGATGGAAGAGATAGATACGAACAAAACAAAATTGATTTATATTTATAACCTTGATCCCGCAGACAATTTATCGAAAACCTTAGCAGATCCTTTTAATTATCGTTTAACTTATTATACAATGAAAAACCTAAAAGAGATGGCATCGAAATAAACAGTAAGCGGAATTTTCCGCTTCTTTTATTTAAATATAGGTTTAAAGTAAATTTTTAACCCTTCGATATCGATTTTGTCTAATTCTAATTTCCAACGTTCTCCAAGAAATGCTGGTCTTGCTAAGATTTTCACATACACAGAAAATGGATCTGGTATAATCAATTCTGGTTCGTTGGTTAAATATCCAGCGGGAATAAATCCATCAGTAGGGCACTCTTCTAATTCTACATAAATACCTTCTGGTCTAATACCTGTAATAAAACCATGAAAGGTCGTCTGATGTGTATTTTCTATGTAGCGAATCAATTTTAATTTCCACATATCTCTTTCTGCATCCATAGCATTTCTCTCTGCTTCGCTTGTCTTTATCCCTAATTCGAAAACTTCTTCCATAGTGTATAGAGGCTTTTTATTGTTTAAGAGTTGGATCAAACTTCTATGAACAACAAGATCGGGATAGCGCCTAATGGGAGAGGTAAAATGACAATAGTGTTTAAAACCAAGTCCCCAATGTCCACTGGATTCTGGACTATATCGTGCTTGCATAAAAGATCGCAATAATAACAGGTTAAATATTCTTGATTCTTTTTCGCCTTTCTTTTGAACTTCTTTTATCGCTTTTTGGATTAAAAAGGGTTCTACTTCTTCTAATTTTAGACGAATATCATAGATCTGAAAAAATGCATTAAGCAGTTCTAACTTTTCTTCTTCCATTGGTTCGTGAATGCGATAGAGGGTCGGCACTTGTTTTTTTTGTAGATATTCTGCAACAGCAATGTTTGCAGATAACATACATTCTTCAATCAGCATACTACTTCGTAAACGTTCTCTTAGTTTGATTTCTACAACTTTATCGTTTTCTCCAAAAACAAATTTGGGCTCTGGAATATCCAAATCGATTCTTCCTTCTTTGATTCTTTCTTTTTTTTGAATTTGTGCAATTTCCCATAGCTTAGGTAGAATTGGATCTACATCTGTGTCAATAAGTTGTTCTGCAATTTCGTACGTATAACGTTTGTTTACTCTTATAATAGAACGATAGAATTTCGATTTTAGAATTTTTCCTGTTTTAGCGTGGATTTCCATCTCTGCTGTAACTGTTAGTCTATTTTTACCTTCTACAAGAGAACAGAGATTTTCCGATAGTGCAGGAGGTAGCATAGGAATAACGCGATTTGCTAAATAATAAGATGTACCTCTTTCTTGTGCTTCTAAGTCCAAAGGTGTATTTTTTTCTACATAAAACGATACATCTGCAATATGAACATATAGTTTATATTTATTTTTATTAATTATTTCTAAACTAATTGCATCGTCGAAATCCTTTGCATCTTCTCCATCAATTGTAATGGTATAAAGATCGCGAAGATCTTTCCTTTTATTCCAATCTGGGATGGTATGAGGTTTTTCTGGATCATATTCGGGAAAATGATAATCCGGATAGTATGGATTTAAGTTGTATTTGATCAAAATTCTGTCAAAATCAAGATCGAATTCTGTTTCGTCTTCGAACCGAATAAAAACAGATTCTTGAAAGTGAGCCTGTTTATATTGAATCATCTTGCCTGTTAACTTTATCACAATTTTTGTAGAAACTTTTATTCTTTCGCGAGTATCTTTCGAAAGCCCAGCTAAATTACAAATAACAGAAAGTTTACCAGGTATATCTAATAACTTTCCTATTGCATATTCCTTAGAAATTTCGATAACTTCCATTCGGAAGAATTCGCGATTTCGTTTTACAATTTGGACAATTTCTCCTTCGAATCGTTCTCTTTTTTTGTCTACAAGTCGCACTAATACAATATCTCCCAACAAAGCTTTTTTACTACTTCTTGGTAGCACAAATATATCTTTGGGGAATTCATTAGGCATAAAAAGAAATCGTGGAGATGCAAAAATAAGCCCTGTTGGACTAAACGAAACTCTACATTCTACCAAAAAAGGCGATTTAATCTTGTATTTCTTTTTCTGCTTTTCTATGAGGTTTAGGTTCATCAACTCTGATAGGATGATTTCTGGTTCAAGATATTCTTTTTTTAATTTCTTTTTGCTTGGATTCTCTTTTAATAACTTGTTTAAAAATTTGTTTAATTCTTTTTCGCTTATTTCTTTACCTTGATTTTTTTCGAAAAATCTTAGTAGTTCTTTTACTTTCATATTCTTGCTAATCCTTCTGGATATTTTTCGTGAGCTGGATCTTTTCTTATATACAAGGGAATTACGTTTTTGTAATTTTCGTAAAAAAAATTATCAGAATTATTTATAAATTTTTCTGATAAAATTAAATCTATCCAAAAACGCGAAGATACCGATGTTATTAAATTTATCTTATTTTGATAGAGTAATTTTTCTTTTTCGTTAAGCCAAGAAATCAATGGTTCTTTATTGTCTAAAAATAAAACCTTATTTTCTATTGTGTGGAGGATTTCATTTTTAGAAATGTCAGATATGGGGTTTAAAAGCATGTCTTGATTAAATTCTTTTGTGTAGTATTTTTTTTGTTTCCCATCGAATCCAATAAGGAAGTGATCGATATTCTCTTGTCTGTAAATAGAATAAGAATAAAGAGACAAGCTATCGATGGCAATAATGGGAATGCGATAAATCTGAGATAAGGTTCTTGCTGTGGTTACACTAATTCTAACACCGGTAAAAGAACCAGGTCCTGTTCCACAAAGAATTAAATCAGGCTTTTTATACAATAATACTTCTTTTAGATATAGACTTAATTTCTGAAAGCTATTTCTTATCCCTTCTTCTTCTTTTTGGTATAGAGTAGTTATAGAAAAATTTGATGTAGATTCGAAATCTATTTTAAAAAAAGAACAAATAATCCATCTTGTACTGGTATCTAATGCTAATACATAAAAGGTTTTATGGTTTGTTAAAAATTCTTGGTAATTCATATCTTTTATCGTGCTTAAATATTTTAATCGTTCTTTCTGTAAAATGATTTATTTTGTGTTCAATTCGAATCAAATAAATATTTAAACGACTTTCGATAAATTCTGCTTTTTGCCACCATTCGATTGCATGGATGGTGAATTTGTTTTCGTAAGTATCATACCATAGTTCTCTTAGCTCCATTTCTTCTAGTTCTATTGAAGTTATTCTGTATAAATCGTAGTGGATAAAAGCATTTTCTTCGTTTGTATATATATTATAAATATTAAATGAAGGGCTATTAATAATTTGTTGAATTCCTAATTGTTTTCCTATTAGTTGGCAGATAGTTGTTTTACCTGCACCTATGTTGCCTTCGAGTAATAGAACAGCACCGTTATTTTCTTTTTTTACGAATTCGAAAAAGAATTTTTTGATGATTTCTTCTGTTTCTTGAAGGTTTTTGCAAAAATAATCTATTAAAGGTTGACTTTCCATCTTAGTGAAAATACATATTTTTATTACCAAATTACAAGAAAATATTTTATTTCGATTAAGAATAAAAAATAACTTGCAAAAAAAAGAATATATAGCGTCTAATTATATAGGAGAAGTTTATGATTAAATTAAAATTTCAGATCCTTATGTTTGCAATGTTTGGATATTTTGTTATGGGAAATTTTAACCAATTAAGTGCACAAATTTATTGTCAAGGACCGGGATGTTCTTCTCTTCCTATCAATTCTGACGACATGAATAGAATTTATACTGCTTTACAAACGAATTATTTGAACGAAGTTTTAGACGATATGTCCACAGCCAATGCTTATGCTTTGGTTAATACCATTCCGGGGGGAGTTGTAAACCTAAATGAATTTACTATTGGGCTTGGTATTTCTGTGGCACAAACAGAAGTTCGAAAAATTGATGTTTTTGTTCCAGACTATGGTACCTTAGAAGATGTTCCTTCTGTTGGGGTAGGGTTAATTCCATCGCTTTTTATTGGAATGAACTTAGGGTATGTTTTTTCTAGTAAACCTACGTTGAGTAAATTGCCTTGGTATTCCATCCATCGGTTTGATTTATATTTATCTTACTTAAAATCTAGTATAGAAAATAAAGATTACGATATTGGAAGAAAAAACGAATCGTGGATTATGCATGGTAGAACTACTGGGGTTGAGCTACGTTATCATTTAGCAGAAGGCGATAAAGACATAAGTTATTTGTTTGGGTTTTCTGGTGTTTCGTTGGGGGTTGGTTATCATCAAGCAAATTATGATTTAAAATACAAATTAATGGATTATAAGGTTGTTTTAAATGCTGCATACAATACAGATTTAACATGGAAAGCAGATAACGAAGTAAACTATAATAACAAAATGGATGCTTACACATTAGATATAAGAACAGGGATTCAATTGTTGTACTTTTTTCGATTCTCTATTGGAGCTGGTAATGCTTGGCTTAAAGGTAGTTCAAAATTTCAATTCCAACGTTTTGGTCCCGTTACTATTTCCAGCGATTATTTAACGCTCTTAGGTTATAATGCACCCACATCTTATTTAGGAATTCTTTTGGAAGGAAGTGGTTCTCCGAAGCAAAAAAGCATAGCATATCTAACGTTAGGATTAGAATTAAACATCCCTGTGTTTAAAATCTTTATAGATGTTAAAGGAACCAAAGATATTTATAGCGGTAGTGTAGGAGTCCGTATGTCTTTATAATCTACTTTTGTTGAATAGATTTATTCATTTCGTTTTTTTTCTTGATAAATTTTATCTAATATAGGTTTGAGCCTTTTGGCAATTTCTTCGTAACCCTTTGTGTTAAAATGTAAAAGATCATATTTAGCTAAGGGATAATCGGAAATCTTTCTGTAGAATTTTTCTTGTAAAAGTGGTTTATCTTCTTCTGCAAGAATTTCCCATAGATCAAAATAAATCGTTTTGGGGTAAGTAAGTAATAAATTATAAATCCTCTGGTTTAGGTATGGCGAAACGCTATTAACTTTCGAAGATAATACAGGAGGAATACTTGCAAAGATGATATAGGTGTCTGGTAATTTTAATCGAATATTGTAAAAAATTAAATTAATATTATTTATAATATTATTAATACATCTTCCTTCTAAAAGATCGTTTCCTCCGATAGAAATTAATATAACATCTGGTTTTAGTGCAATTATATCGTTTTCTAAGCTTGTTAACAATAGAAGGGTTGTTTCGCCTCCGATTGCTCGATTCACAATAGTATAATTCGATAAATATTCCTGATAAATTTCTGGAGTAAAAAGTGCCATTGTAGATTCACCAGCTATTACCATAAAAGGATTTTTTTCTACGGGAGGAAAATTTTTTCTAACTTCTTCTCTCAATTTAAGATAGGTTAAATTTTTTTCTTTGTTAACTAATCCCTTTTCGCATTGAAAGTTGGGATCAAAATAATTTTTACCTGGTAATGGTTCACTTTGTCCAAAGGTTCTACAATTAAACAAAAAAATTACAAAAACAAAAATGAGCAGTTCTAAAAATAATTTTTTAATCCACATTGCAAAACGAATAAAATTCCTTTTATTTTTTGTCATTTGTTTTTTTGATGGATTGCTTTAATACACGATTTAATTCGATTCTTCGCTTTAATTTTTGAAACCATGTCTTAATTCGTTTTTGTTTTGCCATTCCGTGTTTTTCTAACCAATCTAATATAATTGGGAAGATTTCTTCTGGTGCATATTCACCAACGGTTAAACACAAATGACCATAATCTTCTTTAAAATTATTTCTTTTTCCAGCAATTACGTATTTTTTTATAGAAGAGCGAATTTTGTCGTATACAAATCGAACTTGAGGAGGAGGTGCAATATGATCTACTGAACCTGCGATTAATAATGTGGGTATGTTGATGCGTTCTAAATTACTTCTATAATCGATGGTTTTATCGATAGAAAGTTCTTTTTTCTGTCGTGCCCAACTCGTAAATTCGTCGATTACACCTTGGTTTATGGGTTCAATACAATTGGCTAATAAAAGCTGAATAGTTCTTTTTTTTGTGTTATTGGGATTGTATAAAAATTTGTCTATTGGTGTTGGTATGTATTTTCCTAAGGGAGAAACCATTCTAGAACCTGATTTTATCGGAAATAATTTCCCAATCCAAGGATTTTTTATAACCTGTTGAATAATTTTATTGTTGATATAATCTGCTTTCCCTGGACTACCTAATGCAATCAGCGTTTGAATTTTTTTTGATTCTGGTAAGCCTAATCCAGAAATTGCATATCCAATCATGCCACCCAAACTAAAACCAACCCAGTTGACAGCTGGTGCTTCGGTTAATTCGATTACCTTTCGAATGATTGCTGGTGCATCGTATAAAACATAATCATCGAAGGTAATGTAATGAGAATGCTTTACTCCTTTATAATAGGATTGTCCAGCTCCTCTAAGACTTACAACAAAAACAGGAAATCCTCTAACTTTTAGGTACACTGCAAGGCTATGGTATTCATCCAAATCTAATGCATATTTATTTTGAGCAATCCCATGGCATAAAATTACGGGAAGAGCTTTTTTTCTTGGATATCGTGCTTCGTGATAATGCAATGCAATATACCAATTATCTTCTGTTCTAGCATAAAAAACATTATCTGCTAAGTCTTTTAGTTTTAACTTTGGCCTTATTAATGGATAAACAGCTGGTATAGTTAAAAAGAATATCATTAATCCCAATAATGCTGCAAACAAGAAACTACCTGTCAATATGATAATAACAATAATTCCAACAAATGCAAAAAGGATTGATAAGATGGATTCTTGATTTTTCATGATCTTGAACAAATTCGTAAAAATGATATTTGAGTCAATAAAATGAAGTCTTTTAAAGGAACATTTTTTTCTATCCATTATCCAGAAAGTTGGCAATTGGAAATCATCGAAAATATTCCGAGTTTATATCGTCCTGATGGGCCTGGTGCATTGTTGATTGTTGCATTTCGATACGAAGCAGAAACGGTCGATACAAAAAGGGAGTTGATTCGATACTTAACATCTCGAAACATCAAAGCTTCGGAAAATAGAATTACCACTTATGAATTAAAACCGGATCTATGGGCTTCTGCCATAGAGTTTATACACGAAGAACGTTTTTGGTTCGCAAACCTTGTGGGAAAAGATCATAAATATATTTTATATTTGTGGAATAGTGACGAAATTCCCACAAAAGATATAGCGTTAGAGATGTCAGAAATTATCAAAAGTACAAAATATTTAGAATAATCTTCTAAGTTTATATTTTCCTATTTTAGAATCGATGATTTTAAAATTCAGTGATTGTAATATTTTTAGCGAAGGGACATTATTCTGATCTACGATTGCATCGAATCCATCGAAGTGTTTCGATAATAAGTCGATCATGAAAGAAATGTATTTTTTTCCAATGCCTTTCCCTCTATATGATTTTTTTAAAAAATAACCAATCTCTGGAATAGGATTTAGATCTTTTACCATAAAGATTCCAACAATTTCGTTTTTTATCAAAAAAAAAGAGAAATGTTTTTTGTTATAGTATTCGATCGTTTCTTCTAGAAATCTTTGGGCATTTTTTAATGTAAACCTTGAGGTCGGATTTTCTTCAGTAATCATCTCTAAAATTGATTTGTCGCTACATAACTGATAAAAATTTTGGATGATCTTTTTGTTTAAGTTTAAATAGCAACCCGGAACCACAGAGAAATGATCTTGATCAAAAGAAAAATCCATGATGGAGATTTCTGATAAATTTATTTTGTGGTTCATAAGAAATTGTTTTATTATGTTATTAGAGAATCAAACCTTTTATGAAGGACAATAAAATCATTTTAGTGGAACCATTGCATTACGTTTTACAAGGAGAAGGTAAAAATCTTGGTAAAAAAATGATTTTACTTCGCGTTGCAGGTTGTAATGTGCAATGTCCTGATTGCGATACAACATATAGTTGGAAATTTTCTAAAAAAGATTTTTTGTTGTCTTATACGAAGGAAGAATTATTAAAAGAAATTTATAAAATAAATAATAAAAAAAATATAAATCATTTATTAGTAACTGGAGGAGAACCTGCAATCTGGCAGGAGTTCTTGTCTTCGCTACTGCTATCTTTGAATACATTTTTTTTCGATGTAGAAACCAGTGGATATGATGAATGGAAGTTTATCAAGAATCATCCAGAATTAAGTAAAAAGGTGCATTTTAATATTTCCCCCAAGATTGGTGCATTAAAAGCTAAAAAATTTTCGGATTTAAAAGATATCTATATATTAAAAAATCCTCCTTTAAATTATATTGTAAAAATTGTTTCTTCTAGAAAAACCTTTTTTGAAGATTTACAACAAATAGAAAAGTTGATAGAGTATTATGGTATACCGCGAAATAAAATTTTTTTAATGCCCTTTGCAAAAACAAGAGAAGAATTGTTAGAAGAGTCCGAATTTCTTATAGACCAGTGTTTTATTTATGGGTTTGAATTTAGTCCACGATTACACATTTTAATTTTTAACAATCAGCGTCTAAAATAATGGTTTGATTTTGGAATTTATTTGGATATATTTGCAATTATGAGTATTATGGACGTTATTTCTGAGATTTATCAATTAGAAAAATATATTGATTCTGCTGTATTTAGCGAAGATGAATTGAATTATTACGAAAAAAAATTTGGTGTGATTTTCCCCGAAGACTACAGAAAACTATTGATGTCGGTTGATCCCGATATACCTCAGTTCTTTTTTACTGTACCAGAAAGACATAAAACTTACAAGCAATATATTCTAATCGCCAAATATAAAGAATACGATATTGCATTCGACAGAAAAAATAACATGAAGATTGTATATCTATTGAACGACGAAAGGGTAGAAATACACGATACCTTTTTTCGATGGTTCGAAGATTTTTGGAAAGAACACAAAAACGATCAAGAAGAATAACAATAGGGCTCAATGAGCCCTAGATTATTTTACGCGAGAAACACAAATTTGAGAAGGTTGGTTTGTATTCCTACAAAGTTCAACTCTCAATAGTTTACCATCTGGTTGAATCAAAGCTTTACTTAAAAAGTTATTTTGTAAAATAGGAATCACTACATAAAAATAACTTTGTCGTATGTTATTATTCATGTAATGTACATCTCCGAAAGTATTATCAATACTACCATTTTTATGAACATCATAAGATGGATAGTTTGGATGATAATAAGTACCACCTATAAAAATTTTGCTACCTTGCAAAATTACAGAATTAATCAAACGAATTTCGTAAACATAGTTTTTATCTGATATGGTAACACCAATATATCCAACATCATTAAAGCTAGGATCAAGTTCTCCCACAAGAGGGCTATATGTTCCAAAACCACCTTTATTGCTACCGGAACCGTCATTACCGCTACTTCCTGAACCACCATTATTGTTACCCGAACCGTTGCTTCTGCCAGAATCATTACTATTTCCGCGCCATTTGCATTATCCGAAGTTCCACTAGAAGAATTGTCTACTAAGGGCAACAACAATGGAGCTTGATTTTTTTATGACAATTGCCAAAAATTACAAAAATTAATAGAAACAAAATCAATGTTTTTATGCATATTTTTGTCAGCTTTGTCTTCCCTATAACGTCCCTTATATTATTATAATTTCTCTTTACGATAAAAAATCAAAAAATAATATAAAAAAATATGAATATCTCGCCATGGAAAAAATTTTATTTACCTATTGGTATATTGTTTGGGTTTTTATTAGGCATAATTATTGGATTTTTTTTCCCTTTGTTTGCATCAAATTTAAAATGGTTGGGAGTATTATTCTTAAAATCTTTAAAAATGATCATTGTTCCCTTGGTTATGTTATCTATTATAAATGGTATTGGTAAAATGGGTAATTTACAGACCCTAGGCAAAAAAGGATTTTATGTATTTTTGTATTTTATTTCTACAACAATGTTGTCAGTTTTATTGGGAATTTTTCTTACAATCTTTTTAGGCTTTGGAGATATAAAACCCTCTATAACAGAAGAAAAAGTAAAACCTATTCAACTACAAATCGTGGATATTTTTTTAAATATGATTCCCTCCAACATATTTGATGCAATGTCCAAAGGGGAGATTTTGCCTACCATTGTGTTTTCTATATTGTTAGGGGGAACAATGATAACGCAAGGGGAAAAGGCAGAAGAAGTGTTTCGAATTTTCTCTGTTTTAGAAGAAGCGATCATAAAAATAGTGCATTTAATCTTGTGGTTTGCACCAATAGGAATCTTAGGATTGATTGCAGGGAAAATATCCGAAGATAGCGATAAATTTTTGCGTGATTTGTTTTTATTACAGTATTATGCGCGCAATGTTTTAGTAGGGTTGTTAATACATGGCTTTATTGTACTGCCATTCATTTATTTTATTTTTTTAAAAAAGAATCCTTATAGTTATATCAAAAAAATGGGAGTAGCCTTAGGAACAGCTTTTTCTACTGCTTCGAGTTCTGCTTCTTTACCAGTGACGATTGATTGTGTAGAAAATAAAGCAAACATTCGTTCCGAAACAGCTGGAATTGTTTTGCCTTTGGGAGCAACCATCAACATGGATGGTACTGCTTTATACGAAGCAGTTGCTGCAATTTTTATTGCTTATGTTTCGAATGTTCCTCTTGATTTTTATTCGATGCTCTTAATATTTTTAACTTCGACGTTGGCTGCTATTGGTGCAGCTGGCATACCAGAGGCTGGTTTAGTTACTATGACCATCGTTCTTAATTCCGTGGGACTACCATTAGAAGGTATAACCTTAATTCTATCTATCGACTGGTTTTTAGATCGTTGTCGTACAGCTATAAATGTATTAGGAGATACCATTGGTGCAGCCATTATCGATAGAATCGATTAATTATAAATTTTTGATAAATTCTAGCGTTTGATTCGCTGTGTTAATGGGATCTTCCATAGGGAAAAAATGCGATCCCGATTCGTGAATTATGTATTTAGATTTGGGATGATTTTTTGTAAGCAATTTACATGCGCGAATCGGACATACATTCGAATTCTTTGTAGCATATACAAATATCGGTTGCTTTAATTTTTTATAGTAATTCCAATGGCCAAATTTTAAGCTTCGAAAAATCTTCGCTTCTATGTGTTTGGGTAAACATAACTTATATGTATCAGAATTCGTATCGTGATAAAAGCAGGAATTCAGATAATCGTGAAATACCTCTTTATCCCAATCTTTAAATGCGGGACTTAATCGATAACTTTTTTCTATAACTTTTAGGCTTTTAAACTCATCGCGACGTTTTTCTGCCATCGAAGCTAATGGTGTGTCGATAAAATTGGCTAAAAAACTCAGTATAGGGGTTAACACAACGGGGTCCCAACAACTTACAGATTGAATATCTTCTTGGTTGATGGATGCAGCAAGCAGGGAACTTGCTCCGCCCAAAGAATGTCCTATTAAATGAAACCCTAAAACATTATATACATTTTTTATGTGTTGAATAAAAGCCAAGATTTGATCTCTAAAAAAATACCAATCCGAAAATTGATCATAATTTTCGGATTGATTATGACCACAAAAATTAAGAGCAAAAACATTGTATTGTTGTTCGTAAAAAATTTTTAATAACTTTAAGTAGGTTTGCGCCGAATATCCATTTGCATGTAAAAACAAAACATTTTTATTATCTTTGGAATGAAATAAACTCAAATAGGTTAATTTAATTTTTGCTTTTTGTGTTTCGAAGATAAAATGATTCTCTTGTAGAATATTCATAAAAAGATCATTTTTTTTTTCTAATAAAATTACAATCAATTTTTTTAATGTCTACTCATTACCATTACACAAGCATCCATCAAATAATCAAATTGGTGTTTTTCTAAAAATTCACGAACAGCTTCGTCGCCAGCTCCTGGTTGTATCCAAACCTTTTTTAAGTTTAATCTTAAAGCATCTTCTAAAAGATTTAAAGTAATCTTAGGTGGAACCACAAACACAACCAAGTCTACTTTTTGTTCTTGAACTAATTCTTCTAATGTTTTATAAGCTCTATGACCATCAATAGTAGTAGCTTTGGGATTCACTGGATAAACTGTATAGCCTTTATTTAATAGATCATGAAAAATCACATTTCCGTATTTGGATTTATCGTTTGTAGCACCTACTAATGCAATCGTGGGGTTTTGTCTTAAATATTGTACTAGATCAAAATTATTCATAATATTAAAAAAATTATCTATTTAAAAAAATCAAATAATTTATTTTAATTGATGTTTCATAAAAATTGAATTATTATTGTTGACAATGAAATCCAATCATTTTTATTTTACGAAAAAGACATAAAGGGGTGTAAAATTGTTAAAAAAAAAGAAAATCGGAAATGATGTAGTAGTTGTATATCCAGAGGGCAGGTTAGATGTAACACGCTCCACAGAATTAGAAGAAGAAATAATGAAGTTAATAGATGAAGGAGCAAGAAATATTATCATGAATTTAGAAAACGTAGAATATATGAGTTCTTCTGGATTTCGAGCATGTATTGCAATCTTACGTCGTCTAAAAAGCCTTAACGGAAACTTTAAAATTTCCAACGTTAGACCCGCGGTAAAAAGAATTTTCGATGTAATTGAATTAACAAGCTTGTTTGATATTTGCGAAACAGAAGAGGAAGCATTAAAAAGTATCCAGTAATGGTATTAGAACAAATCATCCAGCAAAAAAAAAAGGAAGTTGAGTTTTTAAAAGAAAAATTAAAAAATCTTTCAAGAGATACAATAGATAACCTTAAAAATCGAAAAAATAGAGCATTTTATCGAGTTTTAAAAAATAAAAAACCCTTCGCTGTTATTGCCGAGTGCAAAAAAGCAAGTCCTTCTCTTGGTGTAATCAGAGAAAATTATGATCCTCTATCCATAGCCCAAAATTACGAACAGTTGGGGGCAGATGCAATTTCTGTTTTGACAGACGAAAATTTCTTTCAAGGTAGTATAGAAGATTTAGACAAAATCAGTAAAGCTGTCTCTATACCTGTTCTAAGGAAAGATTTTATTATTTCCAAAGAACAAATCTTGGAAGCAAAACTAAACGGTGCAGATGCAATTTTATTGATAGTCCGAATCCTAAAAGAAGATGAATTCGTAAAACTGTGGGAATATGCCAATGAGTTGAATTTAGATTGTTTAGTAGAAACCCACAACGAAAAAGAAATAGAGTTGGCTTTAAAATATCCTGTTAAAGTTTTAGGTATTAATCATCGCGATTTGGATACATTAAAAATCAACATGGATTTATCGATTCAATATGCTCCTATGATAAAAAAATCTTATCCCGATGTAGCAATTATTGCAGAATCTGGTATAGAAGAACCCAATAAAATAAAAGAACTTTCGCAATACGTAGACGGATTTTTAATCGGTACCTACTTTATGAAGTCTTCGAACATAAAAGAAGCATGGAAACATCTTTTAAATCAAAATATAATCCTTCGTTAAAATTCAAAAGTGTAGTATTTTAGGATCAATTTGCCTTTTATTTCTTTTCCTAATAGAATGATTGCATTTTCTTCTTCGAAATAGATGTAATAGGTTCGATTTACATCGAAGTTATTTTCATCAAAATAGAGAAGAGGACTCGATTCGTGTTCAATTTGAATGGAGCTTGCAATAGGAATTCGCGATAGTTTAATCAAAGAATGTTTTGCTAAATTCTTATAAAATATATTTTCTAAGAAATCGTCATACTCTTCGTTGCAAATACTAAAAACACTTCCACCAGTCTTTTGTGCAAGTAGCTTTAAATCCACTACAAACTGATAGGTACTTTCTTTGTTGGAATAATTCCAGAAATAGTTGGTTATTACACTTTTATTAGAACAATCGTCAGGAAGATGATTTTTATTGAGTGGCATAATGGAATAAAAAGGAATTTTACTTTGAACAAATATATTTTTTTCTTCGTTGAACTTTTCTTTTTTTATAAGATAATATTGATCACTTTTATCTGTAATACAGATTATCGATAAGTTAGAAATAGATTGATCATTACAATTCGAATCTGATAAAAATTTTTCTGCGACATACACACAAGAACTTTGATGGTTTTTAATAAGTTTTATTTTATTAAGATTTTCTTCGAAAAGCTTTTTGTTGTTGGTAAAAGGGCTTTTTAATTTACAACTATCGGTTGTTAATAGACCAATAGAAAAGTTGTTAGAATATAAAGAAATTTTATCAAAATAATTTAATATATTTTTTTTTACTAAATCAAATTCTTGGCTCATAGAAATGCTGTTGTCCAAAACCAATAATATGTTCAATGGAGATGGTGGTTTTATATCGATGTGTTCTTCGTATTCAATGTATGTGATGTTAGGTGGCAGAATATTCGTCGTTGCTAAAATCTTTTCGATCAAGTATTTATGATGATTGTATTGGTTTTTTGGGATAACAATACCTAAAATAAATAAATCTTTGTTTTGATTTTCGATCAATTTTAATTGTAACCGATAAAACAAAAATTGATTCTTCGAGTGTTCTTGTATTTCTTTTATAGCCAAATTTTTATCGATTGTTTGAAGGATTAAATTCGTTATTTCGATTGTGGTATGGGATTTTGCTAATACAATGTCAAGAAGAACGTTAATGGAATGATAATAATAATTCAATATTTCGAAGCATTGATAAAATTTTTTTTCTAAACATCCCGTAGATTTTAAGATTGGTTTTATTTGATTCTCTTTTCTAAGAACAAGATTATATCCATCCTTAGCAAGTAATTCTAAATGGGAAATTTTTTTTAGTATTTCTTCGACAAAATTATTAATAGTACGATGGGGGATTTTTAGAATAAAAAAAATAACATCGTCGTCTTTAATTTTAAATAAACGTAGGTTTTCTAAATTGCTCTTTACTTCTATTGCTTCTTCTGGTAAAAGTATGGTGTAATTTTGAATATTTACAGGTTTAATATCAGCATATAAAAGATTAATCCAAAGAAAAAAGATCGCTACGAAATACTTCATTACGTACACTTTTAAATATAATTTTTTTTGAATCAAGCTTAAAAAATTAATTCTTTAATAAAACAAAAAAGTGCCCCCCGCCGTTGGGGGAGCCAAACGTGAGGCTATTTTAATTCATTAAACGGAGGCGAAAATTCGTTAAAAATGCTTCTATTGTGCATAAGATTGATAGGCAATTTTAATTTGAGCGCCAACTTCTGGTAATCTACCAGTAAAAACGATTTTATTCTCGCTAGAAATATACTTATACCCCGTTGTACCAGCTGGTGGTGTAGTTGTTCTGGGGATTTCTACATCGTTTACATATACTTTAATCGTAGAAGAAATAGGTATTCTTGTTAATGAATAAGAACTTGCTTTCGCTGCAACTTGATCTGCTAATTGTTGTAAAAATGCTCCATAGTTTTCGCCACAAATACTGGAGACACTACCGCCTGTATTTTCTGCTAATGTTTTAAGGTTTAATGCTGCGGTTGGAAAAACACTAGAACTAAAATTATAATAAACATTTGCACTTCCATTAACGCCAGTACAAGAACCATGTTGACCAGAATCGTCCAAAGGAATTACTCCATAGAATGGTATGTTGTTTTGTGTAAAAATGTTGTCTGTTAAATTAAAGCGAGGTGCATCTGTATCGCTTCCACTTCCATCCCATTTTGTATAAGCATCACTTTCGTCGGTTATACAAATCACTGTTAGAGTGGAACCGCTTCGAGGATATCCAGCATTTGCAACTGTATTTAAAGAACCTAAACCATTGGTTAATATCGCTCCCATGTTATTAGGAGAAGTCGTGGACAACGCTTTCTCTGCATAATAAGTACAGCTTTCTTTACCTGAACCGCTAGTTCCTGCGCGAATATTGCTTTCGAATTCGTTTCTTGTACTTGTAAAACCTGTTCCTCGTAAATTCGAATTATCTGTCGTAATTGTACCAATTTTAAAGTCTACTCCTAAGCTGTTTAGTCGATCAAAGAATGCTAAGGAATTATTGGCAACAGCTGTTTGTTCTTCGCTCATGGAACCAGAATTGTCTATAACAAATAAGAAATCTGCTTTTGGTGGATTATCGGCTAATAAGATGTCTATATAGTCTTGTGGTTGTGAATTCACAGGACCAATGTTTGTTCCATCTGTTAATCCACTTAATGCATCTTCAACGTTTGCATAATTCGATACAGTTGTAACACCAACGACAATAACTGCATTACCATTGGAATCTTGGCTTGCTTGAATCACAATACGAAATTGGTTTACAACATCTGCGGAAGGTGGATCGTCAGGAAAATTCGATACATTACCACTTCCATCAACTGTACCAATTAATGCTATTAAGCTATTTCTTACATCATTTGCTGTATAAGCATTTTTTAGAGTCAATTGTATATTAGCAACTTCTGTGGGTAGAATTGAATTGCTTAATGATTGTCTACTAATCAAACTATAACCATTGTTGGAAACTTCATTCCAGTTTGCTACTGTGGTTAAAATTCTATCCAAGAGACAAGAAACATTTGCACAATTTGGAACTACTGAACCAAAAGCATTAGTGTTATTGTCTGGACCTGCTAATACCACGCCAACAAAGGAACCATCTGGATTTTGTTGTTGGGTAAATTGGGTATTATCATAACTAATTTGCAGACTGCCACCAACGTTTTGATTCGATGAGTTATTATTTCCAGAATTATCACTGCTGCTATTGTTATTTGAACCACTGTTATCCAAAGGTATTGTAGTAACATTACTACTATTATCGCTTATGGCAGCCTGATCAAGGCTTCCCAAAAACCATAAAAAGGGTGTTTTTTCTTACCGCAATTGGCAGCAACTAACAAAAGAAGCATCAAAACCAATAATTTACTAAACCACTTCATATCAACCTCCAATGAATATATTTTTACTTAAAGATAATAGACGTAAAATTTTGTATTTTTTTAAAATTTTTTTAGAAAAAACGTGAAAATTTTTAATTTTTTTTCGGATTTTATTCGATTTTTTAAAAATTTTCTGTTTTATATTTTTAAATTGCCTAATAAATAGAAAAAAAAATTATCGATAATCATTATGTTAGATAACAATCTAAAAGATATCCTAAAAAGTATTGTATCGTTTATCATCTTAGTTGTTTTAGTGTTTGCTTTTAAGCATTCTATTTTGGACGCAAATAATATTCCCAGTGGCTCGATGATTCCTACTCTGAAAATTGGAGATTATTTATTCGTTAATAAAATGCGCTTTTCTTTGTATTTCCCGTTTACTTATTATCAAATTTTACACATTGATGATCCTGTACGAGGCGATATTGTAACATTTGTTCCACCAAGAGATCCTTCTAAAAACTATGTAAAAAGAATTATTGGTATGCCTAACGATAGAATACGAATTCGCAATATATCGATATGTGATCCCACATTACCGATAAAAAGGGCAAAAAAAACGTTGTATCAATGTAACCAAGAAAGCGAGAAAAAAAATTTAATACCAATCATAGCATATGTAGAATATAAAGAAAATGATCAGGGAGAGTGGAAACACTTCGACATAGAAGAAATCGATTACGATAAAGCTTACGAAATTCTGCATGATTCCGATAGTATAAGAGTTCTCTATCCAGAAGATAGAAATAATCAAGGTTATTTGCCTGTACTTTTTAGAGAAAGCATTAATGGTCATATTCATTATTTCGTAGAAACAGCAGAAATGATGGTGCCTGATTCTCTATGTAGCGAAATAGAAACAACAGGTTGTATTATTCCAGAAAATCATTATTTTATGATGGGGGATAATCGAGATGATTCCCAAGATTCCCGATTTTGGCAAGTAGGTCCTATAACCCGCAACAAAATCCTAGGAAAACCATTGCTGATTTATTTTAGTATTGATTGGAAAGATCAGATCTGTTTTGCATATTATGAATATCTTGGAGGCAAATATGGTTTTTCGATAAAGGATTTTCCTCCAGAAAAGCAATCAAGATTTTGTTCAATTTATGACATTAATCTTTATAACGAAGATATTTTTACTTATATAAAACGAACGATATTCTATCGACTGCCAAGAATGAATGTAAGATGGTATAGAATCGGAACAATCCTAGAATAGGAAATAGCATTGAATAAAAAACAAAAAGACCCAAATATGCCTCAGCAAGAAATTACTCCCATTCAGTTTATGGGGATTATTTTTGCTATTGTTTTTGAATTTTTGGGATTTTTGTTGTTTTTTGGAATCGTAGGATATTTGGTTCAAAAAAAACTTTTTGATGATAACCCAATGGTTCTAACAATTTCTATCTTTATAGGAATGATGGTAGGAATTTATTACATGTATAATCGAACTAAAAATATTTCTAAAATACGTATTGCAAAATTAAAAAAAGAATCGATGAACCAAGTTTTTTTTAATCGAGAGAAAGAAACCAAAGAACGGATAGAAAAAACGAAAAAAGAAATCAAAGATTATACAAAAAAAATGGATCAATATTTTAAAAAAAATGATCAATAAAAAATATTTTGATCATACGATTTTGTTATCGATACCATTATCATTATTGGTGAACTCATATTTTTTTTCTTTTAATCTTAAAAATTTTGTGATTTCTTATGGAGGAATCTTTGTAACAATTCCCTTCTTTTATTGGTTTTATTATAAATATTATGGTAAATTCGATATAAAAGGACTGATTGTGATTCAGTTAGAAATTCTTTTGCATTTTTTTTACACAATGGCACTATTATTTTATAATGAATATTCCATAGTTTACAATTTTTTAATTTTTTTAATCGTTTATTATTGTTTTAAGCTTGCCATCCTAATTGGTTTAAAAAAATAATACCTTATACACCATGAAAACTAAAAGAATTATAATAACTTTTTTAATATTTTTTATTGTAAATTTTCTTTATGGTAATACAGATAAAAGCGAAAGCCATGATGAAAAACCTTCTTTTGACGAAGTGCTAAGCCATCATTTGATGGATTCCCCTATTTTTGAGTTTAATATAGGTGGAAGAAAAGTTTATCAAGGAGAGCCTGGCTTTGATGAAGATCCTTATAGAAGGTATATCTTTAAAGACGAAAAAGGTTTTTACAAATATGAAGGTGGAATTCCTCTACATATAACCAAACGTGTTGCTATGATGTGGGTTGTTGCAATTCTATTGATTTTGGTTTTTGTCAAAGCTGCAAATGCTATCGCAAAAGATCCTCTTAAAATTAATGGAAGATTTGCAAACATGGTAGAAGTGCTTTTCGAATTTGTTCGCAAAGATATTGCAGAATCCAATATGCATCATCCCAGTGGATTGTTTTTAGGTTATATTTTAACAGCATTCTTTTTTGTTTTATTCAGTAATTTATTGGGATTATTTCCACCTTTTGGAGAAATTGCGGAGATGATTTATTCTTCTATTACGGGACATCATGCACCACACGGAGAGGGGCAACTTCCATCTCCCATAATAGCTATATGGCCAGGTATTACTGTGACTGGAGATATAGCTGTAACGTTTACATTAGCTGCATTTACAACAATATTAATTTGGGCTGCTGGATTTAAGTATCAAGGTGTGCAATTTATTTGGCATGCTGTCCCAGGTGGCGTTCCTTGGTGGTTATTTCCAATTATGTGGCCTATTGAATTTATTATTAGCCCATTAGCAAAGGGTTTTGCTTTAATGATCCGGCTTTTAGCAAACATGACTGCTGGACACGTTGTAATCTTGGTTATTGCTAGCTTTATTTTTGAATTTTCTAAATGGACATTTTTAACTGTATTCGTTGCATCTTTATCGGTCTTTGGTATGACTTTTATGTATATATTAGAAATACTTGTAGCATTTTTACAAGCGTTTATTTTTACATTGCTTTCTTCTATTTTTATTGGATTGAGTATGCATAGACATTAAACGTAAAAATAAAATTTAATAATTTTTTAAAAATTTTAAGGAGGAACAAATGATTAGTTTAGCATTTATTGGAGTTGGCTTGGGAATAGGATTGGTTGTGATTGGAGCAGCGTACGGAATTGGAAAGATTGGTTCTTCTGCAACAGAAAGTGTTAGTAGACAACCAGAGGCAGCAGGTTCTATTCAATTAGCGATGATTATTTCTGCAGCATTGATTGAAGGTGTTGCATTGTTCGCACTTGTTATTGCATTCCAAATGGGTGGAAAATTAACAGTCGAAGTATTGAACAAATTTGCAGAAAAGCCAGCTGTTGTAGAACAAACCGGAAAATAATCCGGTTTGTCTTCTTTTAAATACTATTGGAGGTAGGTTATGAACATCATTCTTGCAGGTGGAATTGCATTACTAGATATTAACCCTGGTTTGGTAATTTGGACCACATTAACATTTATTATCGTTGCAATCATTCTGTATGTATTTGCATGGAAAAAGATCATTGTTGCATTAGATACACGAGCACAATATATAGAAAATAACATTAAAGAAGCAGAACGTTTAAAAAAAGAAGCAGAAGCTAAATTCGAAGAATATCAAAATAAGATGATCGATTTAAAACAAGAAGCACAAGAGATTTTACAAGAAGCAAAAAAAGATGCAGATGTTTTAAAAGACGAAATTATCAAAAAAGCTAAAGAAGAAGCAGAAGAATTGCGAAGAAGAGCACAAAAAGAGATTAATTTAGCAAAAGAATCTGCAATCGAAGAAATTCATAATTATGCAATAGAGTTATCGATGGAGATAACAAAAAAAGTCATCAATAAAACTCTATCTAAAGAAGAACATAAACGCCTTTTAGAAGAAACTTTAAAAGAGTTAAATAAATCCCAAAATTAAGGATTTCCTATGATATTTGAACAATTGCCAGAATCCTATGCAAAAGCATTGCTGGATTTAACAAAAGGCAAAGAAGAAGAAACCTTAGAATATTTAAAAGAGATTCAAAATATAATAAAGAAAGATAAACAAATTGAACATTTTTTCTTAAATCCTGCAACAAGTCGAAATATAAAGATAGAAATAATCAAGAAAATATTTAAAGATTATCTTCCAGAGATATTGCTAAACTTTCTTTGTGTTTTAGCAAAGAATGAAAGATTTGAATTATTACCTCAAATCGAAGAAATATATCGTTATTATTACGATCAAATGAATCAGATTTTACCAGTAAAAGTAATTACTGCAATAGAATTAGACGAAGAAACAAAAAAAACTATAGAAAATGTTCTATCAAAATATTTCAATAAAAAGGTCGATTTAGAATTTTATGTAAAACCACAAATTATTGGTGGAATCGTAATTCAAAGTCAAGGATACGAAATAGATGATAGTATACAAACAAAATTACGTTTTATTTATAAAAATTTAAAAAATACTAAATTAACTGGAGTAGTATATGAAGATTAAAGTCGACGAAGTTGTCAATTTACTAAAAAAAGAAATTCAAAGTTTCGAAAAAAGTACAGATTTAACTGAATACGGTGAATTAATATCTGTTGGTGATGGTATTGCTAGAATTTATGGTTTAGAAAATGTAATGTCTAACGAAATGGTTGAGTTCGAAGATGGTACCATAGGATTAGCTTTTAACTTAGAAGAATCTTCTGTTGGTGTGGTAATATTAGGTGATTATGAACAACTAAAAGAAGGTGATAAAGTTAAAAGAACTGGTAAAATTTTACAAGTTCCCGTTGGAAACGAATTACTCGGAAGAATTGTCGATCCATTAGGAAGACCATTAGATGGTGGACCACAAATCAAAGGCGAAATGACCTATCCAGTAGAAAGAATTGCACCTGGTATAGCGACAAGAGAACCAGTAAAGATTCCTCTACAAACAGGTATAAAAGCTATCGATTCGATGATACCTATTGGTAGGGGACAACGCGAATTAATTATTGGTGATAGAAATACAGGTAAAACAGCAATTGCAATAGATACAATTATCAATCAGAAAGGACAAGATGTAATTTGCGTTTATGTTGCAATTGGACAAAAAGCATCTAAAGTAGCAGCTGTTGCAGAAAAATTAAAAAAATACGGAGCAATGGATTATACCATCATTGTTTCTGCTTCCGCATCTGATCCAGCACCACTACAATATCTTGCACCTTATGCTGGATGTGCGATGGCAGAATATTTTATGTACGAACATGGAAGACATACTCTAGTAATTTACGACGATTTATCAAAACAAGCTAATGCATACAGACAAATGTCCTTGTTATTAAGAAGACCACCAGGTAGGGAAGCATATCCAGGGGATGTTTTTTACTTGCATAGTAGGTTGTTAGAAAGAGCAGCAAAGTTAAACGATAAATATGGTGGTGGTTCTTTGACTGCATTACCAATTGTAGAAACACAAGAAGGAGAGGTTTCTGCTTATATTCCTACAAATGTTATTTCAATTACAGATGGGCAAATATATTTGCAACCTGGTTTATTTGCAGCAGGTCAACGTCCAGCTGTGGATGTTGGTATATCAGTTAGTAGGGTAGGTGGTAGTGCGCAAATCAAAGCAATGAAAAGTGTTGCAGGTAGACTAAGGTTGGATCAAGCACAATTTAAGGCATTGGAAGCATTTGCTCAGTTAGGTACAGAGTTAGACCCAGCAACACAAGCACAATTAGACAGAGGATATAGGGTAATGGAAGTGTTAAAACAAGATGAATCTGATCCTTATCCTGTTGAAGATCAAGTTGTAGTAATTTTCGCGGTTACCAGAGGATTAATGGATAAAATTCCTGTTCCTAAAATACGCGATTTTGAAAAAAAATTACTTGAATACTTAAAAGAATCTCATCCCGAAATACTAAAATCGATCGCTACAAAAAAAGTGATCGAAAACGAATCTGCATTAGAATCAGTTATTAAAGAATATGTTGATGCATATTTAACTGGTCAATCAGCTGATGTGCGATTAAAACAAGTATCCTAATTAAGGAGAAGATATGGCTGGTTTAAAAGAAGTCAAAAAGAGAATCGGTTCTGTTAAAAATATTCGAAAAATAACCAAAACTATGGAAATGGTTTCTGCTGCGAAATCAAGAAAAATGATGAACCGCGTACATGATTCTCAACCTTATGGAAAAAAGATCTTCGAATTGATGGAAAAATTATCTACTTATGGGGCAAACATAGAGAGCCCCTTTCTAAAACCAAAAGAAAATCCACGACAATATATTCTATTAGTAATTACAGCAAATCGAGGTCTTTGTGGTGCTTATAACTCCAATGTATTGAAGTTAGCAAGACAAAGAATTAAAGAATTGCAAGAGCAAAAAAAAGAAGTTAAACTCTATGTTATAGGAAAAAAAGCTGCTTCTTACTTTAAGTTTATTCGATTCCCCGTAGAAAAGGTCTATACAAATTTCGAAGATAACTTTAAATTCGAGCAAGCAAAAGAACTGATGGATCTTTTTACAGAGAAATTTTTAAAAGGTGAGTTCGATATATTAGAAGTGATTTCTACGCATTATTATTCATCCACATCTCAGAAACCAGAGGTAAAACAACTTTTGCCCCTTATAAGTGATATTGCAAAAGGAAAAGAAAAAAAGGTTCAAACGAATATAATCATGCTCCCTTCCAAAGAAGAAATTCTAAAAAAAATCATTCCTCATATACTTGAATATTCCATTTATAAACTGATATTAGAAGCAGTAACATCAGAACAAATTTATCGAAGGATTGCGATGAAATCTGCATCTGATGCAGCAAATGATATGACAAAATCCTTAACGCGTTTATACAACCGAAAACGACAAGGTAAGATTACACAAGAAATATCAGAAATCGTAGCAGGAGCAGATGCAATAAAATAATCAAACAATCATAAGGAGTAATATTTATGGCAGAAAAATTAAAACCATCCAAAGGAAAGATAACTCAAATTATTGGTACAGTAATTGACGTAATTTTCGAAAATGATAGAATTCCAGAGATTTACGAAGCATTAGAAATGCAAGTGGATCGTTTTGGAAAAAAAGAGCGGTTAGTAGCAGAGGTACAACAACAATTAGGTGGAAGACGCGTAAGAGCTGTAGCTTTATCTTCCACAGATGGATTAGTTAGAGGTCAAGAAGTTATAGCAACAGGTGCACCCATAAGTGTACCAGTTGGAGAACCAACCCTTGGTAGAATTTTTAATGTTTTAGGCGAAGTAGTAGATGATGGTCCACCACCAAATGCAACTGAATTTTGGCCAATTCATCGAGATGCACCAGAAATGACTGATCTTGAACCTAAAGTAGAAATTTTCGAGACTGGTATTAAAGTGATCGATTTACTTGCACCTTATACTCGTGGAGGTAAAACAGGATTATTTGGTGGGGCAGGTGTTGGAAAAACTGTGATTATCATGGAATTGATTCATAACTTAGCAAAAGAGCATGGTGGATATTCTGTATTCGCTGGTGTTGGAGAAAGAACACGCGAAGGAAACGATCTCTGGTTAGAAATGAAAGAATCTGGTGTTATTAACAAAACAGTCTTATGTTATGGTCAGATGAATGAACCACCTGGTGCACGATTAAGAGTAGGATTAAGTGCTTTAACTATGGCTGAATATTTAAGAGATGTAAAAGGGGTAGATTGCCTTTTATTTATCGATAATATTTTTAGGTTTAGTCAAGCAGGATCAGAGGTTTCTGCGTTGTTAGGACGTATGCCTTCTGCTGTTGGTTATCAACCAACACTTGCAACAGAAATGGGAGAATTACAAGAAAGAATTACATCTACCAAAAAAGGTTCTATTACATCTGTTCAAGCAGTTTATGTCCCAGCAGATGACTTAACGGACCCTGCACCTGCAACTGCATTTATTCACCTCGATGCGACAACAGTTTTGAGTAGAGCAATTGCAGAAAAGGGAATTTATCCAGCTGTTGATCCATTGGATTCTTCTTCTAGAGCTTTACAACCTAATATTGTTGGTAAAGAACATTACGAAACTGCACGCGAAGTTCAAAGAATCTTACAAAGATACAAAGATTTACAAGATATTATTGCAATTTTAGGTATGGACGAATTATCAGAAGATGATAAAATCTTAGTGGCACGTGCGCGTAAAATTGAACGATTCCTATCTCAACCTTTCCATGTTGCAGAGCAATTTACAGGTAGAAAAGGTATATATGTTAAACTAGAGGATACAATACGTTCTTTTAAAGAATTGTTATCTGGTAAATATGATCATATTCCAGAACAAGCATTCTACATGACTGGAACAATCGATGATGTAATCGAAAATGCAAAACAAATGGGCGTTCATGTCTAATAACAACCCCTTTTGGGGTTTTTTTATTTTTTTTAATTAGGAAAAGTATATGCAAAATCAAGAATTATACATTTCAATCGTATCACCATCAAAACCATTATACGAAGGTAAAGTTACTTCTGTAATTTTACCATTATACGACGGACTTGCGGGAATTCTAAAAAATCATGCAGAAATGATGGCAGAGTTAGGACCTGGCAAATTATATGTGAAAAACGAAGATGATGAAATAGTTTTTTTCATTAACGGTGGTTTTGTAGAAGTTTCTAAGAATAAAATCACAGTTTTAGCAAACGAGGCATACAAAAAAGAAGATTTAAATAAAGAGATTGTACAAAAAGAATATCAACAAATCCAAAGCATTAAAGCAAGAGGAGATGAACAAATTCAAGAAAAATTACAAAAATTAAATGCAGTAAGAAATAAACTCTCTTTTCTTAAAGAAAAATAAAAGTTGACTTTTTTTCTTTTTTTTCTTAAAATAATCCAATAAAACTATAAATTGATCATTTTAAATTATTGGAATAGTTTCCGATAATTTAAGAAAGTTTTTTTTATGAATCAAAATTATAATTCTAATAAAACAAACCAAGAAGAAGATTTAGATATTGATTTTGAATCCCTTGATTTACCTGATCTATCTTTTGATTCAA
>JAOACE010000003.1 GCA_026418015.1 Leptospiraceae bacterium
GATCCTCAATAATGCACTCATTGAATAGCCAATAAACCTTCGACTATCAAACAGCTTGCTCCATAACGCTGGGTTTATCCGTATCTTGTATCTGATATACTGCTTTGTCTTTGGCTGATAATTCGCTGTCTCTGTCCTCTTATAGGGTGTAATCCTTATCTCGTTTAAGTGCTTTTGGTATTTGCTTATCAAATACTGAATTGCATCAGATATGTTTCGATTAAACTTTGTGTTTGCTAATTCTCTTAAAAATTGATAATGGTTTCGTGTTAAATTCACCCCCACTGGGTAAAAATTACGTGTTTTGTATCTATCTTCTATGTTCATATCATATAAAATCACCAAAATTAAAATTTTCTTATATGCTGGATTTCTAGACAGATAAAAAAATTTAAAAATGTATTGACCTTATTTAGAGATTTTTATTATCCAATATGATGGCTAAGCATAAAAAAATATTGATTTTGTGTACAGGAAATTCTTGCCGTAGTCAAATGGCAGAAGGTATCCTAAAATCTTTTGATCCTACACTAGAAGTTTATTCTGCTGGAACCGACATTTCTAAAGAAGTTCACCCAAAAGCTATATTAGTTATGCAAGAAATTGGTATTGATATTTCGAAAAACTATCCCAAAAAAGTAGATATGTTTTTAAACCAATCTTTTGACTATGTGATTACTGTTTGTGATTCTGCAAGAGATACCTGTCCTAACTTTATTGGCAATGTAAAGCATAGAATCCATATTGGTTTCGAAGATCCAGCAAAAGCACAAGGAACAGAAGAAGAAGTATTAAAAATATTTAGAAAAGTTCGCGACGAAATTTATTCTTCTTTTAAAAATTTTTACGAAAATCATTTAAAATAATATGAACTTTAGAATAATTATTTTATTAATATTTTTTACTATTTTTTGTATCCCCATTAAAGAAAAAAATCATCAATCGTTAAACCATTTAGTTATTGATGCCGGCTCTTCTGGTACTAGGTTTTGCCTATACTCAATAAAAAAAAATTTCCAGTGCGAATTACAAAATTTTGATGATTCTTGCTATTCTATTCCAGCACAAAATGGTCTTGCAGATCTCTCTGAACAAGAAATACAAAAAGTTTTAGAACAAGGTTTTAAAATCGCAAGGCAAAGAACCTCTAAGATAGATTATATTTCTCTTTTAGGGACTGGTGGATTTCGAAAACTTTCTTATCAACAACAGCAAGAAAAATATTTTATGATTGATCAATACTTTAAAAATCATTCTTTTGAATCTTATCAATTAAAATTCATTTCTGGAAAAGAAGAAGCATATTATGCTTGGAAAAGTATTGCCATTTTGTATAAATCCAATGAACATATTACCATAGAGACGGGGGGAGCAACAGTTCAATTCGCGGTTGGAAATCGAGAAATGTTTGAATATCTAAGCCTACCAATTGGATTAAATCAAGCTTACGAAAGATTGATTACTTACAAAGCATTTGAATCCTGTAAATATGGAAATACTCTATCAAAAGAAGGCTACGAACATTGCAAAAATTTCGTACAAACTTATGTTTATCAAAACGAAGAACTAAAAAAATTTTTCCATCTAAATTCCCACTATTTTAATCAACTCAAAGTATATACATTAGGAAGACCTTGGACAGCTATTTTTAACCTAATGAATCAAAATCCTATTTCTCTCGAAGACTTAAAAAAAGCTGGTATATACTATTGTAGTTTATCTTCGCAAGATTTGATAAAAAAAAATATCCCCGCGAATTTTACTAAACAAATTTGTTATTTATTTTATTATCATCATGCCCAAATAGATGCTTTACAAATACAAAAAATATATCGTGGCACCGATAGTTGGACCATCGGTGCATCCGTCGACGAAAAAACGATTCCCTATTGTAATTCATCAAACTGATTTATTCCCCTTGTCCTAAACTAAAAGCACGTTTGCCATCAATATAATATAAGTTTTCTGTTTTGATCACATCGTAACCAGCTTCGTACAAAAGCGAAAGAAGTTTTAATATTTCTTCTTTGGGAATTACGGGAAGAATTGGTTCTCCTTGAAAATCCGAAGCATTTTTCGAAACAAAGCGACATCGCCAGTGATCTGTACAAAAGGTTTCATTAATACCTTCGGGATAGACTTTAACACCTCTATTGGTAATAATTCGCAATTTTAAATTCGACTGATTTTTTAACAATGCTGTAAGATTTTCGCCTAAATCTACTGGTTTACCTTTATAATCTAAAAAGACATCTACACCTACCAATTCTTTTTTAAGATTTAAACGTTTAACTGTGATTTTTTTCATCGGTTGACTACTTCCATAAGAAATTGATTTTAATACTTGTGGTTTTTCTTTGTTTTTGATTCTTGCGATCACTTCTTTGGTAAATTCATCTGTCGAAACCTTTTTCTTGCTGATTCCATCACGATAGATATCCGCTGTATGGATTCCATCCTCAATCGTTTTTAACCAGGCATTCTGGATCAATTCTGCATAAGAACCTAATCCCAAATGGACTAACATCATACATGCAGCATTTAGTAAACCAGAGGGATTCGCGATATTTTTTCCAGCAATATCTGGTGCAGAACCATGAATTGCCTCGAACATGGCAAGAAAATCTCCTACATTAGCAGAACCTGCAAGACCGACAGAACCAGCAATTTGTGCTACTAAATCCGAAATAATATCTCCATATAAATTCAAAGTGACAACAACGTCGTATTTTTCTGGTCTATCTGCTAAATGAGCTGAGCCAATATCGATGATTTCTGAATTACTTTCTATTTCTGGATACTCACTGGCAACTTCTTTGAATATTCGATTGAATAAGCCATCTGTAAACTTCATGATATTATCTTTCACCATACAGGTTACTTTCTTTCTGTTATATGCTTTTGCATATTCAAAGGCATATCGAATAATTTTTTCTGAACCAGGATAAGAAACCAATTTTAATGTTTGTACAACCTCGGATGTTTGTTGATGCTCAATGCCAGCATACAAATCTTCTTCGTTTTCTCTAATAATGACAATATCAAGTTGAGGATGACGAGTAAAAACAAAGGGATGATATGATATACAGGGTCGAATGTTTGCAAAAAGTCCTAAGGTATTTCGAATTGTTACATTTAAACTTTTATATCCAGAACCACGTGGTGTTGTAATGGGGGATTTTAACAATACTTTATTTTTTTTAAGAATTTCCCACGTTTGTGGTTTGATGCCAGAAGGATATCCTTCTAAATAAACCTTTTCTCCAATTTCGATAAAATCATAATTTAAGGGAACTTCGGCTGCATCAAAAATATCCAAAACCGACTTCATGATTTCTGGACCAATGCCATCGCCCATTGCAACTGAAATTGTTTGATTTTTCATCTCTCTCTCCTTAATAATAACGAGAATAAATTTCAGTTTTAAAATGTCAATTATTTAATTTGTTTTATAAATTTATTTTATTAATAAACAAGATTCATTAAAATTTATCTTTGACAAATAAAAGCAAGAAAAAATCATCAATTTATGGAATTTAAAAGCCCAATGCCATGTGTAGATATCATTATTGAAATTGATGATTCCATTGTAATTATAGAAAGAAATTATGAACCTTATGGATATGCACTACCCGGTGGCTTTGTAGATCCTTGGGAAAAGATAGAGCATGCTGCTATAAGAGAAGCAAAAGAAGAAACTACCCTAGATGTAGAACTCTACGATTATTTATATACTTATTCTGATCCAAAAAGAGACAAAAGACTTCATACCATTAGTTCTGTTTTTATTGCAAAAGCTCATGGACAACCGAAAGGCGCAGATGATGCAAAAAAAGCTTTTTTAGTTCCTATAAAAGATTTATTAAAATATGATTATGCATTTGATCACAAAAGAATTATTAGTGATTATCTTCGATACAAAGAAAAGGGAATTCGTCCAAGTCCAAAAGAATTCTTATAAAAAGAAATTGATGGTATCTATTAATTGTAATAACTCTTCCAAAACGCCAAGATTAAATTTTATATTTCCGTGATCTAATAACGACGTTGTTGTTAATTTACAAGGAATTTGGTATTTTTTACACTCTTCGAAAAGTAACTTAGATTCCGAAGGAGGAATTACTTGATCGTTTCTTCCGTGTAAAAGAGACATTCTCGCTTTTAAATATCTTATTCGATCAAAAACATCAAATTCTTGGAATAATTGTTCCATAAAAGGATTTCGAAAAATTTGCTCTAAGATTTGTTTTCTTAGTTCTAAATCTTCCATAAGATTAGAAAATATTTTTTGGATATGGGGATATTTGCGAAAATGTTCGTTTAACAAGGGTGGTTGTCTGTGTAAACCGTCATCTACTGCTGCGATATTGAATGCTTCTATAAGTTCTTGAATATTGTATTTCGGAACAAATTTCAAAAAATTCTTTAGAAGAATAAAATATCCATAAGGATCTATATCTTTTCTTAAAAACAAAAATTCAAACATGCTTTTAAAATGAGCAAATGTTCCTACTATCATCAAAGAATCTACATAGTCACGAACATCTTCTTGAGAAGAAGCAAGAATCGATAAACCACCAGAATATGATACAGAAACAATTCCCATTTTTTGATTATTTCCTTGATAGATTGCTTTGATATCCTCAGTAATATTTTTTATACTATTAGGTGTAATATCTAGATTTTGGATTTCTGGATAATGAGGCAAATAAACTAAATATCCCAACTGTCGAAATATCTCGCATTGTTTGATCAATCGAATATCATCAATTCCTCTTACAGTCATACCTTGTACAAACAAGATAATTTTAGGTTTAGATTTGCTTGGCCTAAAAACATAACACCTTCTAGAATTAAGAGAAATTGTTTCGTAAGGTCCAATCGGAAATTTTTCTATAGGTTGAATGCTTTTATAAAAAAATTGTATTGCAGAAATCATTTGGGGAAATTTTTTATAGTAGTTTAATTTATGCAAATATTTATTTATTGACTCATATAAATATCGTTTAAAAACTATATAAGCCATGATAAACCATTTAGAAAGAATCTATAAATTGATTGAACTATTATCTCTATCGAGAAAACCCCTTACAAAAGAAGAAATTTTTCATCAATTGAAAGAGTATTATAATCAAGAAAACGAAGATAGCAAAAACCGACAGTTCGAAAGAGATAAAAAGCTCATCCAAGAATTGGGTTTTAGTATAATCAAAACTTATGTTCCATCATACTATAACGAATACGATAAACCAGCTTATATCATTTCTGATGTATTATACAAAGAAAATATATTACCTAAATTAAAAGACATCGAAAAAGAGAAATTATCTAAGATCCTATTGGATTATTATCGATCTACAAAAGATAAAAGTGTAAAAAAGCGCATTTTTATTTTATATTTTAAAATATTTATAAATGATGATCAATATCTAAATAAATTCTTCGAAAACAACGAACAAACTCCCTTGAATATCTTGAAAGAATTCAATACAGATGCAAAGATTCACAATCAAAATAATCTAAAAAAGATCATAGAAATATTTCATCAAGCTTCTGCTATCGAAATCGAATACACCAAAAAGAATGGAGAACAAGTCAAAAGAAATGTTTATCCTTTGATGCTCTATAACAATAAAGCGATTGATTATCTATTAGCTTATGACTATGACGAACAAGAAGACAGCTCGAAAATCAAAAACTTTATTTTAAATAACATTCAAAAGATCAAGAAATTAAATTCAAATAAATTTAAACCAGTAAAAATCAATCCCGACATTGTTACTATTGTGGAAGATGCTAAAAAAACGATCCAGGTCCCGCTAAAATATATTTATTTAAATTTGCCTCATCCTTTTTTTATTAAAAAAACACAAAAAAACCCGATAGAAATCCAACTTACGATAAAAAAACAGTACATGACCAAATTAAAGGATTTCTTAAAGACACCCAAATTACCATTTAAAATGGATTTTTATTCCTATGTTTTAAAAATTGTTGGAGAAACAGAGGAATTCTACACCATTTCTTTAAAACTATACAATTTAGACGCTTTATTTCGATTTCTTTCTTTATATCCCGATATTTTAAAAAAAATCGATCATAAAGCTGTATTAGAAGACTACAAAAAATATTTAAAAGAAGTTTACGAATTTTATCAAACTTAATTTAAAGGGAAAAACATGAACATAAATTTAGAAAAGGTTATTACATCGTTTCCTGTATTGATTCATCGTATACAAAAAAAGAACCAAATCTCATTGAGCGAAGTAAAAGAAATCTTTGACCTTAAAACAGAAACAGAAGCAGCCTCAATCTTGCAATCTGTCTTAAAAATCGTTTATTATAATGATTATCAGATTTATCCATCGAAAACAAAAGGCAAAAAACAAAAAACCATTATAGTGGATTTACCCAAAAAGAAAAAGTCCTTAGTTCAGCTACCGTTAAACCAACAAGATTTGATCTTATTCGATAAAATCCTTTCCAATGAACCAGAACTATTAAAAAATATAATAAAAAAGTTTGATTTCCACATAGAAAACTCTCAAGAATTATTGAATCAACACAAAGAATTTCTTACAAAAATCGTCGAACACAATACCAAAACAATCAAATCCTCTAATTCGAAAAAAAAAGAAATATATTTTTATTATAAAAAACCATTACAAAATATAGAATTAAAGAAAGTCATACCTATTGCAATCAAAGAAGTAATCAAAAATTTTGATTATATAGTAGGGTATGATATTTATAATTTAGATTATTTAAAAATTTATCGGTTAGATCGGATTATTTCTATTCATAAAACCATCGAAACCAACATAGATCTAAAATACGACGAAAAATTAATCCACGATACTTTTGATCGCCTTACAAAAATCAATCAAAATACTATTACGATTAAGTTTGCTTATGATCCTCAAATCGAAATGAATTTCGAAAATATTTTTGATTTCGTAAAAATTCCTGAAGAATCTTTTTCAATCAAAGGCGAAAACTGGCATGTAGGTAAAATCATCACCTACTTTCCAGAATCTTTCTTAGAAGCTCTTATTCCCTTTGCCAAGTTTATTTATATTATCGAACCCAAAGAGTTGAACCAAAAAATAGCCAATTATTATAAAGAATTATTAAAGAATTTGTAAAATTTATTAAGTTTATCGTTAAAATAAACGACATTTTTAGTGTGGAAAATTTAGATTCTGTTTTTTCTCAATTGCAGATCAATCAACAATGGAAATTACTAAACCCAAGTCACCTAAAAGAAATAAAATCATTCTACGAACATTTATCTTTGCAAAAAAAGTCCAACCATACCATTCGAAGTTATTTGTCTGATTTAGTGGAATTCTTTTTATTTTTACAGCAAGAAGAAATTGATTACCGAAAAGTCAACGTTCAAGACATTCGAAATTATTTTTTAAAAATTTCTGGAATCAACCTAGAAAAAAATCAATCTAAGAAAAAAGTAAAATCAACAACACAAAAAAGAAAAATCTCATCGATAAGAAATTTTTATAAATATTTACAAAAATTCCAACAAATCGAAAACAACCCAGTTCAAATCAAATTTCCCAAAACCCCTAAACAATTGCCTGAAGCATTTCGATACTACGAAGTTCAAAAACTTATAGAATTTTTCGAAAAATCCTTATTAAAAGAAGAAGATTCGAAAAAAAAAGCACTTCTATATCGCGATCAATGCATTGTAGAAATGCTTTATTCCTCTGGTATGCGAATCGCAGAATTATTAAACTTAAAAACACAAGATATTTTTTACAATGGCGATCCCAATACCATAAAAGAAGAATTAAAAATCTTAGGCAAAAGAAACAAAGAGCGATATGTATATTTAGGAACTTATGCTATCGCCTCTCTAAAAAATTATTTATTTTATAGAGATTACTTAAAACCACAAACGGATTTTTTGTTTATCAATAAAAATGGGAAAAGGTTAACCGATAGAGGTGTAAGAGATCGATTGAAAGTATATCAGTATCTCGCAGATATTTCTCGAACTTATCCTCATAAGTTTAGACATAGCTTTGCCACAGATCTATTGAACGAAGGCTTAGATATAAGAACACTACAAGAAATGTTGGGTCATAGCAATCTAAGTACAACTCAAATCTATACCCATGTAAGTAAAGCAAAGCTAAAAGAATTGTACCGGCAACATCATCCCTATGCAAAATAATCTACGAAAAAAGTTGAAAATTTTATTTAAAAAGAAAAATTGGCAATATGGCAAAAGAAAAAGAAAAAAAGAAGAAGATCAATAAAATGACTTTAGAAGAAGTAGAAGAAGCTTTAAAAAAAGTCCAAGAACATATGAAGAACTTCAACAGCAAATACGCACAACATTTGCTTAAAAGAAAACACGAATTAACTCAATCCAAATCCTAGCAATCGATAGAATCATCTCGTTATAAGACGTAAGGTTGTTATTTTCAACTTTACGTTAAGCCTTATTTATCAATGATTAAAAAATAATACTTCGTATTTTAATCCCCCTTTTTAAAGTTGACAAAAAACTAAATTCCTTATTTTGAAAAATAATATGAAAAATATCGAGAATATTGAAGTTCCATCACCGCAATCCAATTATATTGTACGTCAAGATAGAAAAGATTTAACTCTTGGAGAAGTATTTTTAGAAATTAAAGATAATCTATATCCCTTAGATAATTTATCTCTAAGCGGATTATCTATAAAAGTAGATAATAACATAACTTTTAGCAAAAATCTTTTAACTGCATCTTTAATTTTAAAAAATCAAAAATTACAGGAAGTTCGTTTAAAACCCATACGAGAATATACAAAAAATGGCCATCATTTTATCGCATTCGAAATTATTGATAGTTCGATTGATTTAGAGCAAATAGATTTAATTCATAAAATAAACGCAATCTTATCCAAAAATTTAACAATAATAGAAGCTAAAGAGATTAACGAAAATTTTAAAAATTTAACTTTAGAATTATATTATTTCTTAAAAAACTTAGAAGAAGATATAAATCAATTTCAAATCGAAAACTTTCTTTTTAGTAGAGAAGAAATAGAACAATACGAAAATAAAATCATTGAATCTACTACAAATCATCTAAAAAATTATATATTAAAATTTTTAAACAATTTAGAAAACAAGATTGCACATCTTTCGGAAGAAGAAAAAAAACAACATTATAGTTATTTTAGACAAATTTGTGGAAATTTTTTTGATCAATCCTATTTAGCATATCGTGCTTATCATAAACTTCCCGGCTATGCAGGTGATCACCAAACGATACAATTGATCTACGACAATAAACCAAGAGGTAAAACTTTATTTGCAAAATGTATGGATAATTTTTTTCTATCAGCATTAGAATCAGAAGCAGTTCGAAATCGATCGAAATATTTAGAAAAGAAAATCAAGCATTTTATTAAACAAAATAATCGTGCAAAAATTGTATCTTTTGGTTGCGGAACAGCTCAAGAAATTCGAAACCTACTTTTAAATCAACCTTCTTTATTAAAGGATTCAGAAATTCATTTAATTGATCAGGATGTAGAAGCATTAAAAAATGCTCAAAAGCTCATTAAAAAAATTCTAACAGAAAAACAAACAAACAGCAATATATATTATCATAATTGGGGTATCAAAAATATATTAAAAAATGGGTTTACCTTTGGAAAAGCAGACTTTATTTATTCTGCTGGTGTCAATGATTATCTTAGTGATAAAGTATGTTATAAATTAACATCAACCTTTTTTGATTTATTGAATTCAAATGGTATGATCATTATTGGAAATTTTAACACAAACACGCCAGAACATTTAGTAAGAACTATAATATTAGATTGGAATTTAAATCTGCGCGATAAGAAAAAATTATTAGAATTATTTTCTCCTATTGGGAAATTAAAAATAGAAAGTGAACCATTAAACATAAATTTATTTGTAAATATATTTAAATGATAATGAAGAGAATTATACACCTGTTAAAAGAAAAGATCAATTTAAAAGAATTAGAAGATCCAGATTTTTTGTTTGAACTAAACGAAAAAAATACGTCGATACATTTTTGGTCTATAATTTTATTTAATATTGTATATCTTTTATGGTTAATGTTCGATTATTTTTTAGAACCAAAAAATTTTTATTATTTTTTTGGAATTCGAACTATAACAGCTTTAATTAATGTATTAAATTTACTTCTTTTAATATATTATCTTTATAAAGAAAATATAAAATTTATAATAATTTATTTATTTAATTCCCTTTTTGTTTTTTCTATTGCATTTTCGATTTCCTTAATGTTTCTTAAAGTAGAAAAACATTTTATTCCTTATACAGTAGGTTATAGCATTCCAGTGATGGGTTTTGGTATTTTATATTTTTATCCCATCCGTTATTATATATTTTTTGCTTTTATAACATTATTCTTTCATCATCTAATATTTTTTTATAATGATTTATTTGGAAAATTTTCATTAGATAATTATATTTCGGGATATTTTTATCTATTAACATCGATAATGATTGGTATTTTTACTATTTATTTTAAATATAGCTTTTTTGTAAATGAATATTATTTAAGGAAAAGCTTAGCAGAAGAAGAAAAAAAGAGCGGAAACTTATTAAAAAACATTTTTCCCGAAGAGATCATCGAAGAACTAAAAAAAAATAATAGAGTTAAACCCAAACTACATCAAAATGTGACGGTTTTATTCATCGATTTTGAACATTTTACTACATCTTGCGAAAAACTTTCCCCTGATCAAGTTATCTTTTATTTAAATCAATATTTTATGTATTTCGACGAAATAATTGAATTATATCACTTAGAAAAAATTAAGACTATTGGTGATGGTTATCTTGCTGTTGCTGGTGTGCCAAAAGAATACGAAAATCATGCTTTGATTGCATTAAGAGCTGCAATGCAAATAAAATCTTTTGTAGTGCATGCTTACGAAAGTCAAGAATTACCTTGGCGATGTAGGATTGGTTTACATAGTGGACCTGTTATTTCTGGGGTTATTGGTAAACTTAAATATGCTTATGATATTTTTGGAGATACTGTGAATATCGCGAGTAGAATGGAATCCTATGGCGTACCTAATAGTATTAATGTTTCTGAATCAACCAAAGAACTAATCAAAGATTATTATAATTATAAATATAATGCAACATTAAAGCTTGCCAATGGAAGATTAATTCGAATGTACGAAATTATCGAAGAAAAGTGATTTTTATGATTTTAAAACAATCCTTAATATGAGGAAAAATTTTAATAAAAACATAAATTTTTTAGTTGAAATTTTTTAAATCTAAAATAATATAATAACACTACATAAATTGGAGGATAAACATGGAAGAAGCAAAAAATCTATCACAGGGAGAAACAACTGTTTCTAAGCAAAAATACGAAGAATTAAAACAAAAATACGAAGCATTAAGATCCAAAGCAGGCGAAGAATGGGTTCACATTAAAGAAAAAATGCAGGTTTATGGAGAAGGAGCAGAAGAATTTTTTGATTCCTTAGCACGATATATAAAAGAAAATCCTCAAAGAGCAAGTATTATTGCTGGTATCTTAGGTTTAAGTGTTGGTTTGATTCTAGGAATCTTGATCCGAGGTGGTAAAGATAAATAATGAAGGATAAAACTTTTAGCGAAACCTACAAAAAATCTATAGATCGTTACAAAGAAAACCGAGAAAAATATTTACCAATAATAGAAAGTTTGGTAAATAATTTGATTATTGCTTTTTTAGAACCATCAATCTACTACCAAAATTTAAAAAAAATGATTTCTATACAGATTCAATATAGAACACGATATTTTCTTCTAGGTGTTCTATTTTTTCTTATTTCTTTCTATTTTATTTTTTTCTTTCTTGGTTTTTTATTTTTCAGCTTTTACCAATTGCTATCAGAAAAAATTCAAAATCATGCAATTGTAGCATTACTTGTAGCTTGGCTCGCTTTTTTATTATTTTTTATCATCATTTATCTAAGTTTTCATTACTTTAATAAAATAGGTCAAAAAATCACTATTCAATCTAAAAATAATTGACCATTAAATCAAAAAAATTTTATATAATAATCATGAAAAACATATATAAAATAACCTTAATTTTGTTGGTTTCTTTTTTTTATTCCGTTAGTCTTTGGAGTTGGGGAAGTCACTATTTGATCACACTTCGTTCGTTAGATCATCCTAATTTTTCGTTTTTAGATAGAGAAGTGCCCACAGAAGAACTCGAAGCCTTTATCAAAAAAGAAAGAGAAGGGTTATACAAAGTCTTTAAAGAATATTATGAATGGCACTATAAATTTAACCCCAAAAGAATGAACCCAGAATATCTAAAAAATCCTTTTGATAAAGAAAAAGCTGATTTGCAATCTTTTATTCGTGCCGCGCGTTTAAACCCTCAAGCAAAGTTTCTTTTAGTAAATCGCATTATTCCAGGTCAAAAGCTAAAATATAATATCGTACCAATCAAAGAAGTATATCCATTTTATACAGAGCAGACTTTTTTTTATCAATTCGAAGATGTAAAAAATAAAAAGGTTTCGCTTCGATCTATTTTGGTCACCTTCGCAGATGAACCCGATTGGGTTATGGATCATCATCTATGGGAAATCAAAGAATATGGATATGGAATCCAACCGTATGGTGAACCAAAAGGAGAAAGTAGTAAAGCTCCCTTCCACATGCTATTTATGCATGAACCTTGGATTGTACACAAAGCAGCATCGCATCTTCTAGAAGGAATGACCATAGAAAGAATTGTTCTCTTTACAAAATTAGCTAAGTTTGCAAAAGATACAGGACATGATTATTGGGCTCATCGTTTTTTGGCATGGGCAATCCATTACTATCAAGATTTAGGCCAACCTTACCACGCAAAAGCAGTTCCAGAAGCAGATTTTTGGTATTACACGCGATATATTTTGAGTTGGGATAAAAAAGCATTCCAAGATCGAGCAACTCAACTTTTAAAAAATAAACATTTTATCTACGAAGATTTTGTCTCTGTTTATTTAGAAAAATCATTTACCAATCCAGATAGGATTACAAATAGTTTAGTACTAGCATTAAAAAAAGAACCAATAATTTTCGAAAGCTATAAAAAATTTATAAAAAATCCAGATTATTATCAAATTGTATACGATCTAACAAAATATTCATCGGACCATGCATATTCATTGGATAAAAATATCCAAACCATCTTTGGGAAAAAATATACCCAAGATCCCAATTTTGATATTGAACGCGATCCTAATTACAACATTACCAACGTAATAGAAGAATTAGAAGGAAATAAAAAAAATTTACTTCTTATAGAAACAGAAAAAGACTTTCAGAATACAGCACAGATTACGCGATTTGCAGTTTTAGATTTACATAAAAAAGAATTATGATTGAATTCGAAAAATATTGCAAAATCTTAGGTGTAAAACCAGGAGATTCTGCCGAAGTCGTAAAAGCTGCATTCCGCGAAAAAATTAAAGAATGCCACCCAGATTTGGGTGGCGATATAGAAAAAACAAAATTACTAATAGAAGCATACGAAAAATTAAAAAATGGTGTACCGGTTAATACATCCTACCAAAAAGCCAAAAATTCCCAACAAAACATCACAAACAAAGAGATTTTTCGAGATTTTCTAAATAGAATTTTTGCCCACGATCCCTATATTTTAAAAATTATCAACGAAGTTTTAAACCAATATGGATTAGAAGACGTAGAAATTCCCATCAAACATAAACGCTATTATAAACAAAATAACGAAATCCATAGCGATATTGGTTGGAATGAATTTGAAAAAGCAGAAAGAGCCTTTCATAACGCTATGCAAAAATTTAACAACCAAAAAGGAAGAACAATTCGATATCGTTCCTTGGATTTAATCAAAGATCTATCGCAGGTTCAAATCCTTTATCGTAGTGTAATGGTTCGACATCCATCTTTTACCTTTAAATGTAAGCAACGATTAGATCAAATCCAAGAATTGATGGATCATGCAAAAATGACTTTATAATCCATCGATGAAGGATATAAACCTTTATTATCTTGATTTAGCTTTAAAAGAAGCCCAAAAAGCCTTTCTTAAAGACGAAGTTCCCGTAGGAGCAATTCTAACAAAAGATAATCAAATCATTGCAAGAGGACACAACCTTAGAATTTCGAAAAATAATGCTATTTATCATGCAGAGATTGTAGCAATAGAAAAAGCATGTAAAAAATTAAAAACATGGAGGTTAGATAATTGCAGTTTATTCGTAACACTTGAACCATGTCTAATGTGTGCTGGAGCAATTATCCAATCGCGTATAAAAAATGTTATATTTGGTGCAAAAGACGATAAAGGAGGAGCTATCATTAGTAAATACACTATATTTGATGATAGAAAACTCAACCACCATCCACACTATGTTTTTATAGATCATCCTGAATGTAGAAAAATTTTAAAAGATTTTTTTATAAAAAAAAGAAATATAAATAATTTATAAATATCCTTTTATTTTATAAGCAATTATACCAATGAATTCTTTGATTGCAATCGTGCTTTTTTTTAAACCATCATCACTTGGGAAAAAATCCTCTATTCCTGCAATCTCTCTTAAACTTCTATAATCTACGGAATAAGGTATAATGGTGATTTCTTGTTCTAACCCCATCTGATTTAAAACATGCAAAAAAACATAATAAGACCTATACATATGAAACGCAGAAGTCATTAAATAAACCTTTTTTAAAGAATGTTCTTTACATATTTTAAGAGATTCTACCGCATTTTCGTAAGTATTTCTGGATTTATCATCGATTAAAATAGAATTTTCTGGTACCGTATATAACAAATATTTTTTTAAAGGAATGCTTTCTGGTAATATGCTTTGATTTATATAACCTGTTGCACCACTAATAAGAACATATTTTGTTTTATTCAATTGATATAACTTTTCTGCCACAAGAATTCGATCTACTCCATCGGTAAATTCCGGAAAATTCGTCACCATTCTTAAAGGATTACTCAAACCACCTAATACTATCACTGCATCTACGTCTTCTGCTTTTTCTAACTCTATTTTGGGGAATTGATCTTCTAGTATTTGAATCATTCGAGAAGCTACAAATTCTGTAGAAATCAAAAAAAATATTATAGTAATTATTATATATTTTTTATTTTTATTTATTATAAAATATATCAATAGAGTAAAAACAAAAAGTGGCAAAGGGAAAAAAAGTAGACTAAAAATCTTAGATAAATAAAAAAACATAAGTAAAATAAAAATCAATTGTCTTATATTACAAGTAAATATTTTATGATTATGAAATTTGCCATTAGGTTTTTTATTCTAAACTTACTTTTTTTTAAAACAATTTTTTCTCAAAATTACTTACAAGAAAGAGAATTTTTAATTGGGCAATTTGAATTTTCCAAACATCCAGATTTTATTAATATAAAACAAATTGGAATACCTGTTAAAAGAAACGATCTTTTTCTACAAAAAGAAGTTGCAGAACAATTGCTGAAATTATACCAACAACTAAAAAAAGACCTTCCGAATGCAGAATTTTGGGTTACCAGTGCAACAAGAAATTATTGGCATCAAAAACAAATCTGGGAAAATAAATGGAATCAATACCAAAAACAATATAAAAATGATCCCCAACAGATAGCAACAAAGATATTAGAATATTCTTCTATGCCGGCTACTTCGCGACATCATTGGGGAACAGATTTCGACATCAATATCTTAGATAATTCTTATTACGAAAGAGGCAATGGTAAAATGATTTATGAATGGTTAAAGAAAAATGCAAAAAAATATGGTTTTTGTATGCCTTACAACGAAAATCGAAATACGGGGTATCGTTTAGAAAAATGGCATTGGAGTTATTATAAATTAGCAAAAATCTATCAACAAAAATGGAATGAATCTTTTCAAAATAATTTGTTTGATTCCAAGATTGATTTTATCGGAAAAGAATTCTTTAAAACTTATGCTTTTATTTATGTAAATGCTATTAATACAGAATGTTTAGAATAATTTTAAATAAATTAGTTGCCAGAGGATGTGATTCTATTTTTCTATTGTTAGAATGGACTTATCGTTGTTATCATTATACGAAAATAATCATCCCACACAAGAAAATTTAAACATATACCAGCAAATAGAAAAAGAATTAAACCTAACAAAAATTCAAGAGGGATTTTTTTTTCGCAGAAAAACCTTTAAAGTCGACAAAGAAAAGATCGATAACCTGTTTCCTTTTAGTGGCATATTAGATATACTAGGAAAATTAATCGAGATGGAACCAGAAGAGGTTCTTTTTATCGATATAGAAGCAATAGGTTTAACCTTTAACACATCGAATTTTCCTTTTTTAGTGGGATTGGGTTATTATTCCGAAGAAAATTTTATTTTAGATCAATATTTGCTTTTAGATATTAGCTTAGAGCCATTGCATTTGGAATATTTAGAAAAATATATAAATAAATATAAATATATAGCATCCTTTAATGGAAAAAAATTCGATATCCCTTTGTTAAAATCGCGTTTTTATTTTTATGGCAAAAAACTGGAAGAAAACTTCCATCACTTTGATATTTATGTTATTTGGAAAAGGCTTCTGCCTAATAAATTTTCTGGTGGTTATAGCCAAAAAAACTTAGAAAACAAGATTCTGAATTTTTTTAGAGAGGATGATATCGATGGTTCGCGCGTTCCCGAAATCTTTTTTGATTGGCAAAAATACCAAAAGTATGATGAATTTTCGAAGATCATCCATCACAACGAATGGGATGTTTTTAATCTATTTTTGCTGTTTGTGGAAGCCTTAGATTTTATCAAAAACAAAAAAGATACATTGAATACGAAAATACAAATAGGAAAGATCTTTTATAAAAATAATTACTACAAAGAGACCATCAAACTATTAGAAAACTACTTACCTCAAAACCTAGAAGAAATGATCCAAAAATACACACTCTTGTATAAAACTTATTACAAAATGCAGGATTATCCTAAAGCAGTTTCAAGTTTAAAAAAACTTATCGAAATAAAAAAAGATCCAAAAGAAATTTTGTTGTTAATTCGCATCCTACAAAACAAATTAAAAAATATACAAGAAGCAATCCAGTACATCGATATTTTAATTGACTACATAAAAAATTTTCCTGTCGATACAAAAAATCCTTATTTACAGGTTGCATCCTTAAAAAAAAGAAAAGAAAAGCTATTTGCATTGTATGAACCTAAACCAGGTCATTAATTTTTTTCTGAACGATCCTTATTTTTCCCAACAAATCAAACATTGTATTAGAATACCAGAAAAATTTCCTGAATATAAAGATTTTCCTTCGGAGTTTGATCCACGACTCGTAGAAGCACTAAAAAAAAGAAACATCAATAAGCTTTATCTTCATCAATATCAAGCTTATGAACTGGTAAAAAACAAAAAAAATGTTCTATTAACAACATCAACTGCATCCGGAAAAACATTGGCTTTTATTCTTCCAATCATACAGCATAAAATTCAGAATCCAGAATCGCGAACATTGTTGTTATATCCAACAAAAGCATTATCGCGCGATCAAGAGAATTGGATACAAAACTTATGTAATGATCTTGGCTTAAAGATTGGTGTTTTTACTTACGATGGCGATACATCTACATCGATTAGAAAAAAGATTCGCGAATCTGGCGATTTTATTATAACAAACCCGGATATGCTACATGCTAGCATAATACCTCAGCACACAAGTTGGATTCAACTCTTTGAGCACTTAGACTTTATTGTGATAGACGAAGTCCATACCTATAAAGGAATCTTTGGTAGCCATTTTGCGAATCTTTTAAGAAGATTGTACAGAATTGCGAATTTTTACCAGAAGGATCCACAAATCATTTCTGCTTCTGCAACTATTGGTAATCCTAAGGAATTTATAGAAAAGTTAACAGAAAAATCCTTCGAAATCATATCGAACGATGCATCTGGACATGGAGAGAAGGTTTATTTTTTTTATAATCCTCCTAAGGTAATAGAAAATCCTTATCAACAAAACTTTTTAAGAATTCCAGAAGAATTCAACATAAAAAATTTTTATCGCGTTTCTGCATTAAAAGAAGCCATTCGCATCGCAGAAATACTCATAAAAAATCAAATATCCACCATTATCTTTTGTAGAAGTAGAAAACAAGTAGAACTCTTAACCAACTACTTAAAAGAACAATGTCCAGAAAATCAACATCAAATCCAAGCATATAGAAGTGGGTATTTACCCGAAGAAAGAAGAAAAATAGAAAAAGATTTAAGAAATAAAAAAATTATCGCTGTTATTAGTACAAATGCATTGGAATTGGGCATTGATATTGGTAGTTTAGAGGTTTCCATTTCTGTTGGATATCCTGGAACGATTCACTCTCTTTTTCAACAAGCAGGTAGAGCTGGTCGAAAAACAGAAATTTCTCTTTCTATTTTGATTGCCAGTCAAAATAGTATGGATCAATATATCATAAAACATCCAGAATACATTACAAAAAATAATCCTGAAAATGTTCGCATTAACCCTAACAATTTATGGATTGTTTCGGAACATCTAAAATGTTCTCTTTCCGAAAAGCCCTTTCGAGAAAACGAAAAATTTGGAAATTATCCGAATATTAAAGAATTATTAGAATATTTTTTAAATAAAAAAATCATCGTAAAAAGAGATAATCAATATTTTTGGTGTGGAGAACCATTTCCTTCTAATTCATTTAGCCTAAGAAGTGGTCCCAAACAAAATTTTGTAATTATCGATACAACAGATCCAGCACAAGAAAAGGTAATCGGGGAAATCGATTTTTTTTCTGCTCCTTTGTTCATACATCCACAAGCAATTTATCTTCATCAAACAGAAACCTATTTTGTAGAAGAACTTTTATGGGACGATAGAATTGCCAAAGTAAGGCAGATAGATACAGATTACTATACCGAAGCAGAAGAAAAGATTCAGATAAAGCCATTATACAACGAAAAGATCTTCGAAACATCATCGATAGAAATCTACAAAGGCGAAATTTCCATTTTTTCTACCCCTACAATTTTTAAAAAGATCAAATTTTATACACACGAAAACATCGGTTGGGGCGAAATCCAATTACCTGAACTAGAAATGCACACACAAAGTTTTTGGATTCTTTTTGAACCATCGTTTTTCGAAGATAAACACAAAGGAATTCTACTTGCATCTACGGCTCATAGTCTTTCGCTAATTTCTACGATTATTGCCATGTGTGAAAAAAATGACGTACGATTTATCCCAGAAGTGAAAGATCCCTTCTACGAAAAACCCTGCATCTATGTTTATGATAATTTTCCCGGTGGTTTAGAAATCAGTTATTTTATCTACAACAATTTCGAAACGATTCTAGAAGAAACTATTCGAAACATCAATATATGTGATTGCGAAAAAGGATGTCCAGCCTGCATAGGATTAGCCTATCAACAAGAGGACACCACACTCAACTTTAAAGATTTAACAAAAAAATATCTGACAAAACTGTTATCGCTTTTTAAAAACACTTAACCAATAATCCATTTCTTTTTTGGAGATGGTTTCTGGTTTTTCTTGGACTTCCTTTACTTCTTGCGTTACTTCTTTAAACCAAAGATAAAAGTCTTCGGAAGATTGATATTCATACTTGTATTTTTTTGTAAAATTTTGAACCTTCTTATCAGAACTAATAACTCGAATTCCCGATACATTGTTTAAACGTTTGTTTTTGATAAACTCTTCGATCAGAGAATCCGCAGAACTTTCATGACTATAATAACAATGTATACCATGTAATACCTCTTGATAGGTATCATCTCCGCGAAATTTCTTGCCGTCGAAAAAAACATAAATCTTATGCTGTTTTTTTAATCGATTCGATAGATAGCTTAGGTATTCAACAAGCCCCATCATCGCTTTGTCTAATTCGTTATTAAACATAAAATTTTCTAATTCGTGGAATTTATAAATTAAATTAAAACCATCAACTACTAATATCATCTTCGTACCTCCAAATTGTTTTATGTCCAAATCGAACTCTATTGTTGGTAAATTTAATCCAATAGGGGAAAATGCCCCACAAAGAAGAAGGAATTTCCTTTGCTTCGGGAAATTGTTCACAGTATTTATCATAAATATTTTTTAAGTTTAATCGATGATTCTCGTAGATAAAAATAGAATTTTCGGTAATATCCTGAGTGTGTTCTAAAAACTTACAAATGCCCATTAATTGCACTCCTTGAATCTCTTTTACGTTTCTCGTATGTCGAAAAATAGATACAGAAACCGTCGGAAACTTTAATATATGTTGAGAATGATTTGTATTTAAATCCGACAGAAAAAATATAACGTTATTCAAAAAAAGATAGAAAAGTGGAGCACTATAAGGATTTTTACCATCAAACGTAGATAAAGTTAAAACAAAATTATTAGAGAGAAAATCAAAAATATCCGATTGCATAGTAAATATTTAATACAAAAAGGAGTTTTGTCAATGATTTATTTATGGATAAAAGCATTTCACATTATTTTTATGGTGGCTTGGTTTGCTGGAATGTTCTACATTTGGAGACTATTTGTTTATCACATGGAAAATCCTCACAAAGAAGTAAAAGAACAGTTAGCCATCATGGAAAAAAAACTCTACAAAATTATCATGACTCCCGCGATGATTTTAACAGTTTTGTTGGGAATCATTATGCTAATTATGAACTGGGATTATTTTATTCATGTAAAATGGATTTGGATTAAGATCCTCATTGTTTTATTCTTAATCTATTGGCATTTTTTAGCATATTATTACATCAAGCAATTTGATCAAAATCAATCTTATCCATCCAAGCGATTTCGCGTTATGAACGAAATCCCTACTCTTATATTAATTGCAGTGGTTCTTCTGGCAATCTTAAAACCATTCTGATTCATTTAATAAGCATGCAAAAAATGTTTTTTTTATCAATCAAATTTTGATTTTTTATGGACCCAACAATAGCGATATTGATTGAAAGATTGATATTTTAAAAAATTCGAAGCCAAAAAATAAGCAAATTTTTCTCAACACAAATTCATTTTAAATACAAATCAACAAGATAAATATACCCATAATAGATCAAACCACTAAGGATAGTTAAAATCATTCCTAATTTAGTAAATTCCCAAACCGAGATGTGTTCTTTATTTCTTTCTGCATTTTGAATAATAATTACATTACTTGCAGCACCAAGAATTGTAAAATTACCTGCAATCGTACTCGATGCAGCTAATGCAATCAGTTGTGGAATCGTTGGGTTTGGTCCTAAAAATCCTAAAAACAAGATTACCAATGGCACGTTAGAAATAAATTGACTCACTATTATTCCAATCAAAAAAATTATTTCTAAAGAATGAATGTTTAGTTTGTTTATATATCTCTGGAAAAAATTCGAATCCCACACACTTTGCATTAGGATAAACATTGCAATAAAAAATATAATTGTATACCAATCGATGGATTTTAGAATTTCCCAGCGTCTGTTAGAAAATAAAATAATGATAGAACTACTAATAATTGCAATATAAACAAGCTCAAAATGAAATGATATATTAAAAATATAACTAAATATTTTTATAAAAATCATTATAATAATAATCCATAAAGATATTTTACTTAAATTTGCTAATTTTGGGTCTTTGATTTCTGGCTCTTTATGAACAATAGGAATCGATGTAAAATATTCTTTATAAAATATTTTAATAATTAGATATATTAAATAAAGATTAATAATAGTAGGAATAAACAAATATTTAATAAAATTAATAAATGGATGTGGTAATGCTGGGCTTGTTGCAATTACTAAATTCTGAGGATTACCAATAGGACTCATTACACTTCCAATAGTAATAGAATATGCAAGTGCTAAAAGTAAGATTTTCGCAGGGATTTTATGATCCTTAGAAAATTGAATCACTACCATAGTTCCAATAATAGCAATTGTATCGTTCATAAGAATTGCAGAAAAAAAACCCATCAAGAAAATTATGTAAATCAACAGTTTATCTGTACTATTTGCTTTGTTAAAAAAATGATACGAAATTTTACTTAAATAACCGCTTTTGTATAAAGCTTCGCCTACAATGAACATTCCAACAAGAAAAAAGATAATTTCGAAGTTAATGGATTCCACCGCTCGTCTTATAGAGATCTGAAACGTACCTATAGAAAGCAAAGCACCCAAAGACATAATCTGCCATATTTTTAGTTCTAAGTTGCCCCATCGACGGAAAGTAATCAAAAGAAAAACAAATGCTAGAATTATCACAGAAAATGGTATATCCATAAAAGACAAATTTTTTGCTTTGTTTTTACATAAAAGAATTTTATCGAAGATGATTCTTTTTATATTTTATAGTATTTTTATAAATTATCTAAAATTTTTGTTGGATGTAAATAGAATATTCTCGTAGAGTATCGCCATTTTTAATATCGTTTACAACTTTGTATGCATCGCCAGCATTAAAATAAGCAAATTGCATTTTAATAGAAAAATTTACCCATGGTTTATAGACAATTTTTAGGTTCCATTCGGAACCATAATAATTTATGGGGTTTTTAAAATTGATTTGATTAAAAAATTGATTATATTCTATTACCGGTGTTTTATGAGTTTTATAAAAATAATATTGTGGTTCAAATGTAATTCCATCGAATAATTGGTACTCGATTTTTATTCCTTGTGCAACAATACCAGATAGAGAATCTACGTTAAGAATCGAATAACCTCCCGATGTATCGATGCCAATTTCCGAAAATTGATATGCACCTCCCGCACTTTTGTAAACATCTTTGTTATAATAGGAGGATGTGCCATCTGGATTTATACCCATACGACCTGTTGCACCAGTTGCAACATAAGCAAGTTTTAGATAATTCCCTATTCTATAAGAAATTTCGAAATTTCCCGCATAAGCATTCTTTGGATATTTTTTTCTATTTTTTGGGAATGCATGATTCTGATCTTGTAAAAATTGATATACATCGGGAAAATATTGCTTTATAAAAGCATCGTTTTTTATGATCTTTGTTTCGCTAAATAAATATCCTTGTTGGTTTACAATATTTAAAAAAAGATTCAAGTTTTTTTCAGAATATTGCTGATGCATTCCTACCCAGTAATATTGATAGGTATCTTTTATATTATTAGCCTCTTTTTCTACGGGATCGCGTTTATAAACAAAATAAAACTGAGGAATCATATTAGAAAATCGAAATATTTTATAAATTGTACTTACTAATTCTACATCTTTAAAATTTTCGTCAGAAAATCCGTTAGAATCATTATCTTTAAAAGAATTATCTTGTAACTTAAAATAAACAACTTCCCACAAAGAATTTAATTCTTTAAATTCTTTTCGAAATCTAATTCCAGCATTAGAAGATGCTAATACCAATCCATCAGGAGTACTATAAGAAAATATTCCCATATCGATTCTGAATAAATGATTTTTGTTTAGAATGGTTAAACGCAATTCTCTTGTTTCTACGTTTGTTGCCCCACTTCCCGAACCACCACTTCCTGGTCCAATAAGATTTTTTTCTTGTCCAAAGGTTATATCTCCTACCTCTATTCCATAATATACTTCTGTAAAGGTATTCGGAGAAAATAAAAAGTTTAGTCGAAATCGAATTCTATGTTCATCTCTTTTTTCTTTGCATGGCGTATTTGGTGTTACAGTAGAATCTAGATAAACTTCCCAAGGATTTGGGCATGTTTCTTTTGTTTGTCTTGTTGTTAAAATATCTCGCGAAAGATAAAAGCTTCTAAATAAAATATCTCCATCGTAGAGTAAGTTCGTTGATTTTTCTTGTGCATACAAGGAACTTAAATAAAATCCTATTAAGATAATAATCAATCTTTTAAGAATCATTGGGATAACCAATTTCTTGATTCTAAATATTTTGATACAATGGCTTTGAGTTTTCCATTAATTTCGATTTGCTTTATAAAGGTATTAATAAATAATAACAACTCTATTTCGTCTGGTGGTATCATGATAGAAACATATTCTTGTATATAAGTATCTAATATTAAATGAAATTGTTCTGTTATAGTGGGATTTTTGATAGCGTAAGCTTTAATTAAAATTAAATCCGAAATAAATAGATCATTTTCTCCGTTTAAGACCGAATCTAATGCATCCTGATTGGTTTTGTAAACTATAATTTCGTGTCGTAAAAATTCTGTGTTTTCCTGTAACAATGTCTGATAAATTGTATTTTCTTTGATAGCAATTTTTAGTTTAGGTAATTGAACAATGTCACCTATATTTTGAATTTTTGTTTTTGGAAAATCTATTGCAAGTGATTCGCGTGGCAACTTCGCTTTATTTAATATTCCTGCTGGTGTAGTAATCAAATAAGGATAAGAAAAATTTACCGCTAAACTTCGTTGTATATCTGTCGAAACACCACCAAAGGATAAATCCACCTGCTTATTGGAAGTCCAAATAATAAGTTCATCAATATTTCCATATACCAATTTATAGTTTATCTCTAAGTATTTACACAGAAGTTGGATGATTTCTACATCGATCCCAGGATATCGAATATTTTCTGTTGTATATGGTAGATGATTTTTTTGTACACCTACAACAATTTCTTTGTTTGTAAGAATTTTGTTTAATAATCCTTTACGATTTTTTATCGCAAGTTCTTTATAATTTTGAGCATAAATATTTAGAGTAAAAAACAAAACTAACCCAATAAAGCGATAAAATTTCATGTGAGGTATTTTTACACAACAAAATATAAGTCAAATCAATTTAAAAAAAGATTGCTATTATCAAATGAATAATAATTAGGTTCTTTAATGAAAGAATTTGTCTATCATGTTTCGGAAGAAGAAAAAATACCTTTGGTAATAAACAAAATATTATCTAGTCCTGAGGATCAATTTGTAATTTTTTCCAAAGATAAAAAACAAATCATGAATCTTTTTGAGTACTGCAAAAAATATCATATACCTTACGCACATCTTTATTCAGAGAATGCGAACTTAGCTTTTAAAAATTATAACGAAAAAAAAAGCAAAGTGTTTTTTATCAGTGATGATCTACTAGAAAAAAAGACTTTTTTTATTCCATCAACCAATCAAATCATTCATTTTGATATTCCATCACATCCATTAATATACCAAAAAAGAAATCAATTGATCAAAAATATTCATCCCATAAGGTTGATTCATATTTATTGTATTCCTAACGAAATTCAAGACCTAAAAGCCATCGAGGTTTATTTCGAAAAAAAAATTTCTTTAGGAAAGGTTTTACAAAAGGATTTAAAACTACCACCAATAGAATATGCCAAAAAATCTACCAAAAAGTCCATTACGAAAAAAGTATCCAAGAGACAACCACAAACAATACATCCCAAAGAAACTCCAAAACAAGAAGTTCAAGAATCTTTATGGTCTAAAATTAAATCTTGGTTTAAAAAGCTATGGAATAAACCGAAAAAAGATCTCTAATGGGGAGATAATTTTAAAATAAATTCTTTTTTGATTTTCTTCTTTTTGAATGGAATATGCATACAATTTGATTAAATTTTCTCCATCGGATTCTAAATAAGAGAGATTATATTCTTGGTTCAATTTATCATAAATTTTAAATGTTTCTTTTTTTCCTTGAATTTCCGTAAATACAATGTAAAATCCCTTTCGTTTTGGTAGTATTTCGAACAGAGAAATTTCTTCGAAAAAATTTCTATCTATAAGCATTTCTTTTTTTATTGAATAGGGTTTACTGCTACATTCAAAATCGAAATTATAAAGGTATTTTACTGGATCGCGAACTTCGCAAATATAATATACAGTTTGTGATTGGACTGGTATATAAATCACTTCGGGAAAATTTACATCCACATCCTTTCGCCAAAATGCCTTTTTTTCTGGATCGATTCGATTTAAAAGTTCTATTTGTCTTTGCTTTCTAGATTCTAAATCTTTTAAATAAGAAAATTTGTATTCATGAAATTGATTTTCTTCTTTGGTAACTAAATCTTTTAAAGAAAGTAAAAATTGTTTAGTTTTTAAGTATATTTCGTAATCTTTTTTGTATTGTTCTTCTTCTAAGATTATTTGTTTTTTAAGAGAAATTAGATAATCTTTTTGTTCTTTTGTTGGTTGAATTGGTACAATCTCTTCTGGTTTAGTTGTATTTTCTGGTAGAGTTTCTTCTGGCTTAGAAATGTTCTCTGACTCTATATTTTCTGTTTTGTTAATTTGTTCAGAAACAATATTTTGATCGTTTTTTACCACATCATTTTTTTTTGTTTGTGGTGTTTGATTTTGAATGTTCGCATTAGTTTGACAACTAATTAAAAATATTATAAATATTATTATAAAATTTTTTATATTAATCATAATAACCATTTTCTATCAATACTTTTTGAGCTTTTTGAACTAAAAAGGAATTTTTGTTTAAGTTTACGATCAATTTTTTTAATTCGAACAAATTATTCTTAGTAGGGTTTTTTTCTGTCTTGATGAGCAGAACAAAAAGTTTTTGCATTGGATCATTAGGAAGATAATAAATATATTCGGATAATTCGTAAACAATTTCTTCGTAGCCAGCTCTGTACAAAGAATACAAAGCTAATGCAAGTTCTTTTTCGTAATCTCGCGATGTAGTAGAATAATTCGCAGATAATAAAAAATATGGAATAGAATCCAGAATATTTTTTTCTCTTTTAATTTTACCAATTAAGTAGAGAATATTTTCTTTATATGCATAAGAAAGCTGATGGGAGTCATTCGTACTTAACTCGAAAAGAATTTTTTCTGCTTGCTCATATCGGTTATTTTCTATTAGATAGTTTGCCAAAAATAGTTTAGAATCTATATTACTATTGGTATCCACAAATGCTAAATCTTCTATAATTTGGTTTTGATTTTTTTCTAGATAAAAATCCAAAATTTCTTTTTTAACAAAAGGACTCGCATTACGATACATTGTTTTTAGAGTGCTTAGATCGTTTTCTTGAATTGCTTTATAAAGATTTAAAAAATCTTCTTTCGAAAGTTTCGTATAATATTGTACATCTTCATAAAATTTATTTTCTACGCTTGATTTGTTAGGAATTTGTTTTAATATACTCCAAGCTAAAATATACTTTTTTTTATCTTTATAGATAAAATATAAACGCCATAAAGCTGTTTTTCTTAAATCTGCATCCAATCCTTCTTTTAGAGCTTTGTTGTAAAGTTCTATGGCTTTATCTGGATCCTCTTTTTCGATGGAATAAGCTTTTTCGAAATACGGTTTTCCTAAATTTTTGGGTTGAAGGGTTGAGTTTTGTAGAAAAATCATCCCTATTAAAAAACAAAAATAAAAAAATTGCTTTTTAAGCATATGTGTAATACATTTTTTAAAAAAAGTTGAAAAAAGCAAATGAAAAATAATTGATCTTTTATAAGATTTATTTTAAAAGTAATTTTACACTATATGTAATAATTTTAAAAGGATTTTATATATGGAAATCACGATTCATAAAAAAGATAACAAAATCGTTTTTGATCTAGAAGGTAGTTTAGATATTTATACTTCGTTAGATTTAAAAAGTGCCCTAGAAGATAATGTAAAAGAATCGAATATTGATGTTTGCATAAATTTAGATAGACTAAATTACATTGATTCCAGTGGAATTGGTATTTTAATCAAATCATTAAATTATATTCAAAGCTTGAATGGATCCATGTGTGTTGCTAACTTAAAACCATCGATAGAAAAGATTTTTAAAGTTAGTGGATTAACAACGTACTTCGAAATTCTTTCCGAAGATGAGTTTACAAAGCGTTATAAAGATGTGATCAACCAATAGCTATTTTTCTAAAAGAATAATAAAATATACTCTACCAATAAGATGAGAATCAGCATACACATTAAAGATTAAAACATACTGTCGAAATTTATCGAAATCAACTCTATACAATACATGATTGTTAATTTCTGGTGGAAAAATCTTTATATTTATCTTTGCATAAGAAAATTCTTCAGAAAAGAGCGATGCAATTTGGTTGATGATTTCCATTAAAATCGAATTAGCCATCCCCTTTTGATAGGTATCAACATGATGAAATTTGCTTAAATAGGGTAGAATTTTTAATTTTGTTGCACCATCCATACATAAAAAAAGTCTACCTGCAATATCGCCAGAAAAATCTACATAGCTGGAAAATTCGTAAGAAATACCTTCGTTTAAAGATGGACCAAATGCTTCTCTTTTAAAGAGAAGGTTATAATTTTCGTAGAAATACTCTGGAATAATCTGAGAAAATAAAACAATGATCTTTTCGTCTAATAAGGGATCCATTTTAATGATTCTATCGAAATTATGCTCGGAGAGGGACTTGAACCCTCACGCCGAAAACGGCACCACCGCCTCAAAGTGGCGTGTCTACCAATTCCACCATCCGAGCAAATCGTACAATAGCAAAAAAAAATGAATTTATTTTATAGTCGACCAAAATTTTGTTTCCTTAGAATATGAAAAAAAAGCTGTTTATACTGTTGATTTTTGTTATGATATTTCAGGACAAATTTCTTTTTTCTAATGAGCTTCCCTTACATACGATTAAGATCAAAAATTATCAAATTGAATATTACTATGGAGGGAAAAAACCACCATACTTTTTATTGGTGCATGGATTAGGTGTAGATAAAACAAGTTTTTACGAATTAGCTCATCTATTAGGTTTAAAATACGATTATAAAGTTTTATTACCAGATATACCAGGACAAGGAAATACAGAAAGAATCCCAGAAATGGATTATTCCGTAGAAAACATGGCAGATTATTTATATAAATTTATAAAAAAATTAAAGATTTCCAAAGCAGTTGTAGTAGGAAACTCCATGGGAGGACATATTGCAACAGTATTTACGTTAAAATATCCGAAGGTTGTTCAAACCCTTGTGCTAATTAATCCCTCTGGGATTGAATTCAACAATCAAAAACCTTATCAGTTTATCCCAGAAGAAACCTTTAAAGATATAAAAGATCCTCAAATTGTAGAAAATTTAAAATGGAATAACAAAATTCGTAAGGACATACAAAATAATCAGTATTACGTATTGAATCCTTATTTAAATAACATAAAAACACCCACAATCTTATTTTGGGGTTCGGAAGATAATATCATCCCTTATGTTTATTCTAGTGTATGGGCCACCGAAATTCGTAATCTATGTTTTTATGTGTTAAAAGGTGGCCATCTCTTACAAAAAGAACAACCTGAAAAAATCATAGAAAAAATCTTGCACTCAAAATGTAAATAAACTATACTTTAATAATATGACTAGAATCGGTAAATTTATCAAAATAAATTTCGTTAGAAGATAATCCATGTTTTTGAGCAACTTCGATACATTTATCGATCATAATGGGAGGACCACACATATAAAGTTGCGAATTTGAAATATTTGGTAATTGATCCAAAATTTCGTGAACAAATCCTGTTTTTCCCTTCCAATCAGAATCTTTTTCTTCGGATAATACAGGTATTATTTCGAACTTACCTTTCCAATAGTTTTTAAAGTTTTCTAATTCTTCGATTTTGTATAAATCCTTTTGCGTTCTAACACCAAACAACAATACAACATCTCTTAAGATTTGTTTTTTGTTTATTTCTAAATCTTGATTAAAAATGATATCTTCTAGAATCGAGTAAATCGGTGATAAACCAGAACCACCCGCAATTAAAATCATGGGTTTCGTAGAATTTCTTAAATAAAAATTTCCCTCCGGCTGAGAAACATAAAATTCTATCTCAATGTCTTTAAGGTTAAAGAGCCATTCGGTAAATTTTCCCTTAGGAACATGTCGAATAAAAAACTTTAACTGCTTTGTTCCCTTACTGTTAGGTCGGTTTGCCATAGAATAGCTTCGCGGTCTATCCAACCAATCAAAAATAAAATTAATGTATTGTCCAGCTTTATAAAAAACAGGTTCTTCTAGTAAAATCGTTAATTCTATAATATCGTGTGTTAATAATTTTTTCTCGATAATCTTAGCAGGTATTTTTTCTTCTTTTTGTTGCAGCTTTTGGTTTTCTATTACTAAAAATTCAGACTTGGGTATAGATTGACATACTAATATATAATTTTCTTTTAGTTGTTCTTCGCTTAAAACAAATGCTTTATCGGTTAATTCTTTTACTTTTCCTTCTATTAATTTTGACGCACAAGTAGTACAACTACCTACGCGACAATTGTGAGGAAATTGTATTCCTTGATCTAACAAAGACTGTAAAATGGTTTTGTTCGACTCTATTTCGCATTCCACGCTAATGGGTTTAATTTGAATTTTAGGTTTATGTTTTTCTTTTTTGAATATGCTTAATAAACTCATAACACCTTCCAAAAAAAGATGGCTTAGGCAGCCATCTTTATATTATATTTTTTATAATATTCTTTTAATAATTTTAATTCTTCTGGGCTTGCATATTTTTCGTCCCATTCTTTTAATTTGGGGTTGATAACTTTGTACCATAGAGGAGGAATCATACAAACGTAGATGGTTGTTAGATAACCAAAAGGCATTTCTGGTGCTTCTGGATAAGGATTCAATACCCAGAATGGTAGATCACCTTTTTCGTGATGCGCAGAATGTCTTGTTAAGGAAAATAAAATCAAGCTTGATATACGTTTGTTGGTATTCCAAGAATGTTTTGGTTCAACAGGAGCACCAGGAACGCGAACTAATCCATAATGTTCCATGTAGTTTACGATTTCTAGTAAGGTTCTTGCCCATGCAGCTTGTAGCATATATAAAGCAACGCCAGTCCAACCACCCACATAATAAAAGATAGCAACAAAAGTTAAACTCATCAAATGACCGCGAATCACTTGATTGTATGGACTTATTACTGGTAAACCCTTTTTCTTTAAGCGTTCTTTTTCTATCTTCCATGCATTTTTATTACTTCCCCACCAGGAACGAACAATAAATTTATAAACATTTTCGCCTCTTCTTGCAGTTGCGGGATCTACCATAGTTCCTACGGTTTCGTGATGGCCATAAACATGTTCCAAAGAAAAATCGGTTGTATTTGCAGTTGCTAGTATCCATCTACCCCAAATCCAAGCCATTTTGTCCCATGTTCTATGAGTTAATTCATGTCCAACGTTAATTCCATAACCTCCTGTTACAAATCCAATCGAAATAGCTCCACCAATAAGATGATACCATTTGGTATTTTCTCGTGCTTGAAATACATCTATACCTGTTAAACTTTGCATAAATGTTCCAATTTTTAAGAAATCGTCGTTACCAGATTGAGAATACCATGCCAAAATCGCTAAACCAACCAAACAAACTGGCAATGTTAGATAAAGAGGAATATTCAATAGTTTAGGATATTTGTATTCGGGAGTACTGTAATCATCTCCAGAAATCGCATCACCAATTACCATAATAAGCGTTATCGCTACAACTGGAAACCAGAGCCATGCTCCCCCCAAAAAAACCAACGGTAATAACACCGCAAAAAGTAGTGGTGTTATATAAAATTTTAAATACTTATACATTTACACCCTCCTGAATTATTTTTTATAAGTAATAAGTACGCTTGTTAATATTGTTAATAATGTATCTAAACGTGTTTGCAAATCTTCTTCGCTTAATTCTAAAACACTTTGTACTGTTAAACCTAACATAACGGTTTGAAAAATTTTTGCTAATTCTCTTAAAGTTATGATTAAATGATTTTCTAAAGGATAGAGAGATTTATAAATTACATCAAAGATCAAATCTTCTTCGATTTTATGATAAGTTTGAAGTTTTTTTCTGAACTTTTTATTATGAATTGCATTGGAATACATTTCTACAAAGAATGCTGCTCTTGTTTTATTCACTATCAAACTTTTATATAATTCTTTAGCAGCAACAATGGCAGTTTCGATGGATGGTTCGTAGTTTTTGATTTTTTGCTTTATCTCTTCTGCAATTTCGTTTGCAAAATAATTTAATGCCTGGATCAATAAATCTTCTTTGGTTTTAAAATGATAATGAATTAAAGATTTAGAAACATTCGCAAGCTGAGATATTTTTTGAGTTGAGGCACCATTATATCCATATTTAGAAACACAATCAATCGAAGCTAAAATTAAACGTTCTATGCTCTCTTCGGAAGCTAAGATTTTTTTATCTTTATTTTTTTGATGTAGTAAGAGATTTGGATTATTTTTTATTTTATTTTTTTGAACCATGATTTTTATATAATCCTGACTGGTTGGTCAGTCAACAAAAAAATCATATGTTTGAATAAATTTATAAAAAAAATTATAATTTATTACTTTTAAGTATTAATTATTATATAAACCTATTTGTGATCGATGCATATACAAAAAGGCTATTTTTTCGTTTAGGTTTGGTAGAAAAAGATATTTCAGTAGTATTTTTTGTTTTTTCACTCTATTTTAAGATTAGAGCATTCATAGAAATTAGCAAAAAACTTTTTAAACATTCATTCGATTGAGAATTTATTTGAATTGTTTAATGGGCTTCTGTATATTTCTTGAAGTTGTCTAAAATTGATTGCCAACCGTTTTTTTGTAATTCAACAGGATATATTGTCTCAGGATCAAATGTTATAATTACTTCAGTTTTACTTTGAGAAAGCTCTTTAAATTCTACTGTTGCGAAGCGATCACCAAATTCATAGCTAAAACTTTCTCCTTCTTTGATTTCTGTATAAGTTGCTTCAAAATCAAAACCACTACTTCCATCTTTTGATTCCATTCGCGCAACATATCGTCCTCCGATTTTTAAATCGTTAATTGCCCAAGGACAATGCCAACTTGGGTCAGCGTAATTCCATTTAGTTATATGTTCAGGTTTTGTATAGTAGTCCCAGACTTTTTGTTTATTTGCAAAAATTATTGCTTTAACAATTATTTTCTCTCGTTCCATAAATTATGTTTTTTTTTATTGTTGAATTTGATTTGTATCAATAAACATTACTTCCCATTGGTGTCCGTCAGGATCTGCAAAAGTGTCGTAATACATCCAACCGTGGTCCACACTTTTTCGATATCGGGTTGCTCCGTTTTTAAGTGCAAGATTTACGATTTGATCCACCTTTTCTCTGCTGTCTACTTGTATCGCAATTAAAACTTGTGTAGTTTTTCCGTCCGAAATAGGTTTATTCGTAAACGTGCTGAACATTTCGTGAGAAATGAACATCGCGTAAATTAAACCTTCATTTAAGACTAAACATAATGCCTTGTCATCTGAAAATTGTTCGTTAAACGAAAAACCTAGATTAGTCCAGAAATACCTAGTTTTTTTTAGGTCTTTAACAAGAAGATTTAGAAAGATTGAGTTTATTTTCATTTATTTAATATATTAATGTCAACTTGACAAATTTTTAAGTCAACAAAAAAATCATATGTTTGAATAAATTTATAAAAAAAATTATAATTTATTACTTATAAGTATTAATTATTATATAAACCTATTTGTGATCGATGCATATACAAAAAGATTATTTTTTCGTTTAGGTTTGGTAGAAAAAAATATCTCTTATGATGAACTACAAGATTTTATTTCTTCGAACATTCCAAACAACACAAAAATTTATCAAGAATTCCATGCTTTGATTGTTGTCCATTGTAAAAATGTATGCAAAAAATCTCCTTCTTGTTCTATGTGTGTGTTAAAACCTCATTGTAAATTTTTTCTTGATTCTTCCCAATCAAGCTAAGTT
>JAOACE010000001.1 GCA_026418015.1 Leptospiraceae bacterium
AAAGACCACATAGAAAGGAAGGTTTAGAATCGGATAAACATAAGGGAAAGTAGAATAAATATGATTGTCAATAATAGTAATAATCCAAGGATGATAAAAAATATTTCCTTGTTTGTCTTGGACTTCGAAAAACGAGTCTGGTGGAAAATAAATTGCATAAGGGTTATTTTTGTTTTCTTTAAGATAGTTATCGGGTTTACCATAGAATTCGTCGAGGTTGAGGTTTTTTTCTATTAGGATGCTTATAGGAAGCAAACGAGTGTTAACAGTATCGATGGTTTTAAAATATTTTTTTGGATAATAGAATAAAAAAAGAAGGATGAAAAAGATCAAAAAATATTTAAGATTATTATAAAATCCTTTCATGATAGCGACTTAAATCAAAATCCCATATAGGTAAACCACAAAACCTATCTCCTTCTGGACAAAAAGGTTTCATATTAGCCATTTTCCGAAGATGACACGGGGCACGAAAATAGTTCTTTAAAAATGGAAATTTTTCTTCGATTTGAGTGATTTCTTGTATAGAAGCATAGAAGATTTCTTCTTGTGCATTATAACATGTTCTCATCTTCCATTTATGAATCAAGTTTAAAAGATCCCCTGATTCGTAAAATCGTACGGGAAATGCATTGGGTAATAGATAACTTGCTTCTTCTAATGTCGCGCCATAATCCAAAAATTGATTGATTAAATCAAAAATCTTTCTCATTATATTGTCGTAAATCTCTTTTAAAGAAGAATGTTTCTCTATTATGGTTGGGGTAATATAATCAGGATTTCCTGTATATTGTTGCATTAGAAATGGTCTTGATGCGGGAACCATCCTATGTCTCTGATCTTGACTATCTGCCGTATGAGAAATTTTTTTTTGGAATGTAAAATGAATATGATATAAAACGCGATTTAATTTAGAATGCATAGTTTCGTTTAAAGTAGAACCTAAATGCTTGTTATATTCGGGATGGAGTAGATATTCTATCAGTGTTTCTTCTGGTAGATTTTCATCATAGTATCCTAATACACTTCTTATGCTATCTATAAGAATTTCTTTTATGTTGGTTTGATAGCTCACTAATTTAGAATAAAGATTACCAATCTGCTTGTCAAAATGTTGTATCCATTGTTTTTGTGTTTTCGAAGAATTTTCAAAAAAATTCATAAAAAAATTATATTCTGGTGTCTCTTCAATAGGAAAAGAATCGACCATCTCTTTTGCATATAAAGGATCAATTTGGTATACACATTCCCACATTTTTTGAACCAAATCTTTGGTTTCTTTGGGAACATCGCTGATTTCTGCCATTTTTTTATAACGATATAAGGTTATTCCACTAATTGTATGATATAAATACGTATACGTCGCAAGAGGAAGTACATATCTTGCAATTTCCATCGCTTTTTTGTAGATTACCTTTTCCCATTTTTGGGAATTCTTTTTTCTATAAGGAAAAATTTTATAGTATTCTTCTTGTACGTAAGGCATTAAAATTTTAATCAAATTTTGATACGATTCGATTTGATATTGTATAGTAATTTTATAAGCATCTTTAATATTCTGGTTTCGATCTAATGAATTAGGATAATAAAATTGATGAGGTTGAACCTCTACATATCTTTGACTGACTTGTTCAGAATTATAAAAAGGATGAGAATGTAGAAAAGACCAGACAGCCATCCTGCTAATATTTTCAATTGCAAAAACAAAATGAGGATGTTGTCTTGTAGTTAAGTGTCCAGCTTTCAATGTAGAATCAGCGATTTTATCTCTTAATAAAATAGATTTTTCGTCTTTCGAAACATCGTTTGGATAAACAATTCCTTTTGAAGAATAGCAGGTTCTTGCAGAAGCAATAGATAGGTTATATGGTTCATTAGTATAAGCAATTAAAGATACTTTAAGCATATCTAAATTTTTTTCGGTAGAAAACACCATTTTGTTTATTAAAATTAATTTGTCCTACCATAAATGGTTAAATCCCATTTTTTAAAATAACCTGCATCTTGTACTGCTTTATCTTGTACAGAGATTCTAAATTTTCCTTCCGCAGTTTCGTCGAGAAACCGAGCAATACCAAATCGCCAATCCATATTACCCGTTTGACATCCTGTTCGCGTTCCATTAACATCGGAACAATTGTGTGGTTCCATTAATATTGATTCTGTTCCAGAAGGAGAGTAGAATTGAATTAATAGATCCCCCCAATATCCATGATTTAGATGAACCGTTGCATCTACCCACTCAATCTTTTTTATACCTGTAAAAGATGCATCGAATTCGTTTATAGTTGCAGGACCATTATCCACAATATCTTTATAAACAGGTATATTTCTGATGACACATTTTCGATATCCACCGAAGTTTGTCCATGTCTTAGCTGTATTTACTGCATAAGAAACGTTTAGTAAACCAAATCCATATTTATGGTTGATTTTAATTCCTGCTGCGTTAGATGTCCAATTACTATCCGTAGGATCATTTTTTTGGGTAGTTTTTGCTAATATATATCGAACATCCCTCCAAGTTAGAGAAGGATTTGCTTGTAGCATTAAAGCAATAGCACCAGAAACAATAGGCGTAGAACCCGATGTTCCATTAAAATTTTTGGTATAATTAGTATTCGGAAGATCAGTGGCTCCATAGTACTTTGAATTTAAACCATTCGAACCCGTTAGATCTGTTGTAACCAATCCATTTTGATTATCCCCCATAGAAGGTGCACAAAGCCAAAGATTTGCTCCTTTTTCTGAGTAGCTTGCTTTGACGTTGTTGTCTCCCACAGCACAAACACTGATTACACCGTGATAGTTCGAATATCCATCGTAATTAGAATTGTCAGCATAAAAGGAAGTATTATTGTAAGTATAATATGCACCATTCCCAGCTGCAAATACATAGATAGTTCCTAAACCAAATCGTCCACTGGTTAAACCTTCTTCCACAGCAAGTTGCCATAAACTATCAGAACCGATTAAATAACCTGTTCCATCGGGTGGTCCCCAGCTATTGTTAGAAATCCAAATATTTTGTATATCTCTTTTTGTTGCATCGATAATATTGGATGTATAACGAGTTTTTATTGCATTATAGCCTCTTAACTTAGAACGAGGAGCAACTCCTCTTACACCTAATGTGTTATCTTTTGCAGCAATTAAACCAGATACTGCTGTTCCATGCATCGAATTATCCAAAGAAGGATTTCCCGTAGGATCGGTATCATTTTCAGAATAATCATAGCTTTTTGATGGTTCAATGTTTGCAGTTAGATCTTCGTGGTTTATTTCTATCCCATCATCGATTACACTAATCGAAATATTGCTTCCACAATAAGATTGCCAAGATGTTCCCATATTGATTTTAGTAAAATGCCATTGTAGACTATATAGAGTATCAGAATTAATGCTGCAATCTTCTGTTGGTGTTGTAATCGTTGTAGTGGGTTGATTTGCAGGGATATCTTCGCATGTGATAGATAAAGGTTCAGGTTGATTTAGTAAATAATATAGTAATAATAAGTTAAGTTGTTCATCTTTATTGTTTTTTTTAATACATGAAAACAAGAGAAAAACGTTAAATATTATCAGAACCTTTTTTAATTGAAGCATATTCTAATAATCAAAAAAAATTCATGTATTATGTCAATCCTTTAATGCAACAAGATTCTATTCCATTGACATAGTAAAATTTTCTAAAATTTTGACCCAAAAATGAGATTTATCACTTTTGGTTACTTAATATTTTTTGTTCTGGTTTTTGTCCTTTATTGGCAGTTAAAGAATAAACACCACAAACTTTTGTTGATTGCATTTGCATCTTCTCTATTTTATGCATCCTGGTCTATTCCGTTTTTTATCCATTTTGCATTTTTAATTCTTTTAAATTATTTTTTCTCTCTAAGGATTCGTACTAATACAAATCATAAAAAAATTTATTTTATTACCATTGTTTTAATCGATATTTTCAATTTGATTTTTTTTAAATATTTTTATTTACTTTTCCAGTTTCTGTATGATTTAACAAAAATAGAACTTTTTCAAAAACAAGTATTGAACAGTTTTCTTTTTGAACATTTTTATCAAGAATCCATTGTATTACCATTAGCTATTAGTTTTTATACGTTTCAGTTATTAGCTTATATCATCGATTGCTATAACGAAAAAATTCAAAGAAGAGATAGTTTATTAGAATTCTATGTATTTATATTATTTTTCCCTCAATTAGTTGCAGGGCCAATTATGAGACATTCGGATTTTTTCTTTCAGTTGGATTCAGAACCTCGTTTAACCCACGAAAAAGTAATAAAAGGATATTTTTTAATTTTGATGGGATTAATCAAAAAAGCATTCATTGCAGACAATTTAACCAATACAATCCAACCGGTTTTTTTAAATCCGTTAGAATATAATGGTTTTACCAATTTTCTATCCGCAGTTGGTTATGCTGTTCGCGTTTATGCGGATTTCTCTGGATACACTGACATTGCAAGGGGTAGTGCTTATTTGTTAGGACTTCACATACCCGAAAACTTCGATAGCCCTTTTTTTAGCACAACAATTTCTGAATTTTGGCGGCGATGGCATGTTACCCTTTCTTCTTGGCTTAGAGACTATATTTATATACCCTTAGGAGGTAATAGAATTTCTGAATTTCGAACAAACATCAATCTTATTGTTACCTTTACATTAGGTGGATTATGGCATGGAGCAAATTATACGTATATTGTTTGGGGATTTTTTTATGGAGTTCTATTAGTTCTAGAAAAACCTTTTTTAAAATCTTTTCAGAATATAATAAACAAGCATATCTTTTTTAAGTTTTTAGCAATTCTTTATACATTTTTATTTTTTAGTATTGGTTTTTGTTTTTTTAATGCACCTAATATATTAAACTCTTTTTATATGCTAAAACAAATCTTTTTGGGTGGTGTTGGTAATTCTTTTCATAAAGATCAATTGATACAGATCTTGGGTTTTTTGGTAATTGTCTTTGGTTTTAATTATCTTCAGTATATTAGAAATAAGTTTATTTTAAATATAAAAAGAGACTATTTTATCTTATTTCTATTAGGTTTATTTGTGATTTGGCTTTTAGGAAATTATTCACCACAAACGCAAAGTTTTATATATTTTCAATTTTAAAGGAAATTTATGTTAAAAAATATTATCCAAAAACCTTTTATTAGTACGATTTTATTAGCATTAGCACTCTTCTTAACAGATAAAATCTTTTTAATACCTTCTATAAAAAAAATTGTTTTATATTATAAAAAAGTAGAAATATTTTTCTATGAATCTCGTTTCGAATTGTTCGAATATTTAAAAACTTATCGCGATAGAGAATATGCATTAATATTAGGAAGTTCGCGTTCTGGAATGTTCTCTTACAAAGAATTTCAGCAAGAAATGGGTAAAGAAAGCTATATTTTTAATTTTAGTGCACCTCTTGCAGGTACATCTTATTATTATTACTGGTTAGAAAAGATTGATTCATCTCTACAAAAAAAACCTCAATGGATTTTGATGGAACTGGATGCTATAAATTTAGGTAATCCTTCTGTTTACATCTCCCTACCCTATTCTTATGATCCCATATTTATGCTTCGATATATGGATTTTTATAGAGATATTCCACAAAATATCCCTCAAGAGAAACAAAAAAAATACATAGATTTGATCTTTTCTAGTGATACAATTTTTAAGGGTTTTAGCGCGGACGAAGTAGATACATATTTTATGAAGTACTTTTTTATTATAAATCGTTATAGCATTCATCCCAATAAGATTTTCGAAAATTTTAAAAAAATTGATTATTTTGACGAAACAAAAAATACTCTAATCAAAATTCCTTTGTACGAATTTGCTCATCGTACTAAGCTCAAAAATTTAGAAAATTTTAAGCATACGTTGGGAGGAATTCCTGTTGAATTTTATACTCAAATTCCAGAAAAAGATCTTTCGATTGATGCACAAAGAAACTTTTTAAGACTTTTGCCTTCTTCAGAATTATCCAGTACTCAGCTAATTTTTCTAAAAAAGATCTTAGACCTTACACACCAACAAAATATACCACTGATTATTTATAAACCATCAATGACAGAATATGCAAATCAAATATTAAAAACTTATCATTTATACGATTTAGAAGATTTAATAAAACAATTTGAAAGATATCAAAACATAATCTACATTGATACAACTTCGATATCGTGTAAAAAATTTTCTGATTCTGTACATCTAAGCCCTGAATGCTACAAAGAGCTAACCAAGTTTATATCTACTTATGCGAAAAAGAAGGTTCCCAATCGATCAAAAAGTTTTTAAGTTCTCCCTCGAGAAAATACGTATTGATTTGGTTATCGTCCAAATCCAATTCTTGAATTTCGCTTTGTTCGTAGAAGATTAACCATTTTTTATTAGATTTTATGATACCAATTTTGCTTTTATCTCCCCAAGGATAGAGAAAAAAATAAAATTGATAATCTTCAGCAAAAATACTTTTTCCAGGATATAGATGATCTACCTCCATTTCTATAAGATCATAGATAGTTGGAACAATATCTAAAAGATTCCCATAAGAAATTTTATTTTTATCAAAGATATAGGGAAAATAACTCGAATGCATAACAAACGGTACCTGAACCTCTGGATTATACAGAGAAAAATCATGCAGGATGTAATTATAATCTCCAAAAGATTCTCCATGGTCCGAAAGTAGAATAAAAATTGTATTTTTATAATAAGGACTATGAGAATACAAATCCATGATTTGATCGATTATATCAATGGTATATTCAACTACGTTTTGATATCGTCCTAATCTGTCGCGATTACTATATTTATTATATACTTCTGGTTTTGGGTTAAAATAAGGTGTATGTGTATTCGAAAAAACATAGAGAATAAAAAAAGGATTATGAATCGTTTGGATGATTTCTTGTGTTTTTAAATAGAGGGCATAATCATCTATTCCCCATTCAAATTCTTGTAAACCATAATTTTCTAAATCCTTTTTTTCGATGATGTTCAATTGCAAAAACTCTAAAAACGATCGTTCCCTTTCAAAAGAGGTATCATTCGTTGTTATGTAATAGGTTTGATAATTTCGCTTTTTTAACTGGTAGATTAGGTTTTTTTCTGACAATTCTCGAAAAAAATCTGTGTTTAGGTTATAAAAAAGATAATGGATTTTTCTCGGGCTATAATGTCCTGTTAACAAAGTAAAATGTGTATTCGTACTATGGGGAATAGGAACATAAAAATGATCTACAAATATGTTATTAGGATGATTTGGATTAAAATAACGAGAACGTTCGAGTGTAATTTTATCTTTTCGAACACTTTCTAACAAAAAAATTACTATGTTAGGATTTTTGTTGATAGAAAACCCCCACCTATTTTTAAAATAATGTTTAACAGGATTATAAGATACATTAAACCATTCTTTCTTTGGTTTTTGGTTTGATTCTAAACCAGTTGCATTAAGATGCGATTTATTCATGTAATGATTATAATTAATAAAGAAACTAAAACTAATAAATAAAATAAATATAATAATAAAAAAATATGTAATTTTATATAATAATTTATTTGATTTTTTTATATATTTTTTAAATAATAGATATAAACTAAAATAAAACAAAAAAATTACGAGATAAAAATAGTCTCCAGAAAATAATACAACTACATCATTCAAAAATAAAGATGTATGCTCCAATAGATATTTATACATTTCTAAAATTGTGTTTATTTCTAAATTCAGTTTAAAAAGATCCTGCACATAATATTTGATTAATATAATAACAGCAAATAAAAATAGAAAAACATCCAAATATTTCTGATATCTTTTTATAATATTCTTAAAAGAATTATATAACTTTATCATTAGAGCTAAAACAATAAAAAATAACAACATTTCTATCCGTAATAGGGGATCTTCGTAAAGAACATATAGAAATCTTTTGATTAAATATTCCAGTGTAGGAGCATTTTTATAATAGTTATAGAATAATATCGTAAAATAAAAAAATAATGCGAAAAAAATTGGCATAGAGTAAATTTTTTTTGTATCAATCCCATGAAAATCAATTTACAACACTATTGCAAAATAAAACAAGATTCTATGAACGGTTTTAATTTTTTTAAGGTAGTTTCGTCGAATCGTTTTATACCCGAAGATGCATCTTTAATTACACCTTTTTATAAAAATATGTTTATAAAATTGATATATTATTTTTTATATTGTTTTTTAATCTATTTAGTTTTTAAAAATCTGATTCTTTATAGTTTTATTTTAATAGATTATTTTATCGTTAAATTTAAAATCATGGATATCTTTCAATCAAGTTTTTTAACAAAAGAAAAGATACTGAGTTTAAAACATCCTTTTATATTCATCTTAAAACTATACATGTTTTTTTTATATCTTTATATTCTTAATCAACAACTATGGATAAAAGTATATATAAATAAAAACGCTTTATTAATTATTAAAAAAAGCTTATGGGATAAGAGTTTGATTCATATTCCGTTAGAAAAAATTCAACAATTAGAGATAAAGCAAAACCTAATACAAAAATTATTTCGATTATATTCGATAAATATAATTCATAATGCATCATTTATCATAAATAATATCAATCTCGAGATAGATAAATTCCATGAATATGTTTACAAAATTTATAAAAATTAATATTAATATTTTTATATCGTTTTTATTTTTTGCTTTTTTTGTTCTATTCCAGTTGTATTTCTTTTTTCATTATCTTGATGTGGATGTTGCAAGTTATTATGTTCAAATTCAAAAAAATCAGTTATTCCATCCCCATCATTTGCTTTATAATGTATTGGGTTATTTTTGGTTAAAACTAAATCAATGGACTCAATTGAGTAATTTTTTTCTTCTAAAATTGATGAATATTTTTGCAGGTGCATTAGGTGCATCGATACTTTATTTTATTTTTTATTCTTATTCTAAAAAAACGATTCTTTCGATATTATTTGTCTTTTATGTTATTTTTAGTTTTGATTATTTATTTTACTCTCAAATCAACGATACTGCTTTTATGCCTCTGTTTTTTAACTTAATTTTTATTTTATTTATTGTTTTGATAAAAGAGATAAAAATTTATCATATAATCCTTTTATCCATATTACATACGATTTCAATTGGATTTCATCAGACAAATTTATTCTTAATTTTTGTAGGAATTTTTAAAATTTTCTCTTTAAAAGAACGTCGCACAATTTATGTTTTATTGTATGTAGGTTTAACACTTTCTTTTACGTTCTTAATGTATTTGATCATTGGTCATTTGATTTTAGGTTATAGTTTAGACGAACACGTAAAAAAACCTATCATAGGTATACCAACAGGTGGCAACTTCTATGATTGGATGCTCATGTATGGTCACTGGGATAAAGAACTTAAATGGGGAACGTTCCAAAGAAATCATCTCTTCTTGACGTCCATTACTACCTTCTCGAATGCTTTGTTTATACATAGAATTTATTCTTTAAAATCGATTGATGCTTTATTTCAACTATTGATCGATCAAAATGCATCCATTACACTAGAACAATTTTTGTTTTCTTTATTTTTAATCTTATTGCTTTTAAACCTTTTATTATATATTTATTTTATAAAAAATTATCTATACTATTTAGGTTTTTTATTGTGGTTTGTTTTTCAGAGTCTATTGGTAGTCTGGTGGGAACCTACGAACAAAGAATTTTGGATTACACCTTTATTTACTTTGATTTTAATACAATTTTTTAACGTAAATAGGATCTTAGCACTGACTAAAACTAAATTATTTTATTATTCATTATATTATATCATAAATCTATTTTTTCTTCTATGGGTATCTCTAATTTTTGTGAATAATTATAAGAACTTCTTAAAAATTGTTCAATATAAGACATTTTTTGGTCACTGGGAAGATTTATACGATCAAAATCAATTTATCCATATTATGAATAAAGATCTAAAAATTCCTTTTGATTTAAAACAAGACGAAGCATTTCTAATCAAACAAAGGTTGGCATTCATAGAACAATTACGAATTAAATTGCGAAAAAAAGAAAATGAAGCATACTTTAATTATTATATAAAACAATTCGAAGATATCATAAGTGCCCTCGAAAAATTCAACTACGAAGAAATCCATCAACTAAAAGAAGAATTAAACTTAATAAAAAATCACTACGAAGATTGGCTAAAGATTCATGGAATCGATACTACGGAATAATTCGTATAATTCTTTATGAAATAGATTCCAATCCTTCTTATAGGTTTGATTTTTTATATCTGCTCTTGTAGGATACTTATCCCGTATCGAAAAATAGTTTGGATCGCTTTTTAATCGATGAGTTTCTTTTAGAATTGATTCATAAATTTCTGTTTCGTAATGCTTTGGTAAAAAATCATCTATAATAAAATTAAAGCGATAATTAAAATGCCTTGCAAATTTTTCTAAAACTGTAAAAACACTTCGAAAGCGAGAAATCCAATTATAACCTGCAACATGGGGAGTGGATATTTTTAAATTATCGAAAATCAATAATTCTTTTTTTGGTGGTTCTTCGTAATAGACGTCGAATACACATTGGTTTTGGTTTACAAGAAAACGATAAGATTCGGGCGAGAAAATTTTTCCACGAGAAGTATTGATAATAATTTGATGATTGTTTAAATGGTTTAAATAGATTTTATCGATCATTTGATACGTAGAAAACTCCCCAGTATAGGTTAATGGTACATGAAAGGTAATTACATCACAACCAGAAATTCTAGATAATTGAACGTTATATTCTTCGCTTAATACATAAGGATCTACTAAAACATAAGAAAAACCTAATTTTTCTAAGATATTAACCAATAATTTTCCTATTCGTCCGTACCCAATAACACCAAAACGTATAGTTCTATTTAAAAGTTTTTTTGTATCAATCACATAAGGTAATACACTTAAAACATATTCTACAACAGAATCTTTATTTTCTCCTTGTGCATCGAAAAAAGGAATTTTTAATTCTTGTAGAAAATCAAAATCTACATGATCCATACCTGTTGCAGCTGTACCAAAAGAAAGAATCTTTTTATTAAATAAGTTATATAAATTTTTTTTAATATTGATGGATACAGGAACTAAAAACAATGCTATATTATGAACCAAAAATTCTCTTAAATCTTCGGTTAATTGATTTGCTTGAATGCTTTTTTTTAGTTCTTTTAAGGAATAGACAGAATATTGAAGCTGGTTGATTTTACAAAAAGAATCGATCAACTTATCTACCCCATAGATAGAATAAGTATGATCAGGAATTAATAGATAATCTTTACGAACCAGTACTTCCATAATATCGTTCGCCTAATCTCCATAAGAATAATGCTACAACAAACAAAAATAACCCTATAGGCAACGTTCCATAGATTAAATAGGGATGAAAGATCATCGAAGGATCTTTGCTTAAAAAATAATAGGAAGGATAATAGTTTACGAATGCAATGGGAAAAATAAACGTTAAAAATATTTGTACAGCTCTTGTATAGATATTCAACGGATACATTAGAAATTCTCTCGAAGAAAAAACAATTAAGTGTTGTAAACTTTCGTTAGAAATAGCATAAAAACAAACAGATGCAACAATAATTCGAATAGAACCTAAAATCAAACTACCACCAGCTATGGTAATGATAAAATAAAAAATATTGGCAAAATTCCAGTTTATATGGATTAAATGATTGGTAATGACTAATGCAACAAAACCTAAACTTAAATGTGCTAATCCGGTTAGATCAAAATTCATACTTAGGATTTGTCCAATGGTGGAAAGTGGTCGAAGAAGCACTCTATCGTAATCCCCTTTTCTTATAAAATCACTAAAATCAATCATACCAGAAAATATCGTAGAAACAACGCCCATCGAAAATATAAGAAGAGTATAAAGCAAAGCTAATTCGCCAGAATTCCAACCTTTTATAGTTTTAAACTTATAAAGCATAAGAGCTATCACAGCTACTTGCGAAAGATAAAATCCTAAGATAGTTAACAAAAAAACTAAAAAGGTTCCGCGATATTCCATCTTACTTTGTATAGAAGAAACTATTAATCGAACGTAAGGATTTTCTAGTAATATCTTCATTTTATCCACCTGCAATAGTCAACTTCCTTATGCCCATGCGATAAACAATACTTGATAGAATCATTAATATAATAATATTTATAAAATAATTTAATAATAACTCATTATAATTTATCAATAATTGATTGGGTCGCAAAAGAATCATTGTAGGAAAATAGAATAAATAAGGAAAAGGTGTAAATAGAATGATGTGTTTTAAAAATTCAGGGAAAAAATCCAAAGGAATGATTGCACCAGACATAAAAGTAATTAATGCAAAATACAAAATCCAAAATGGGAAAATCTCTACAAAATAAAAAGATAAAGAACTAATGAATAAACATATTAAATAATATATAATAAATGATAAAAAATATAAATTAATAAACTTTAAGAATTGATTCCATTCTACTTCTATTTTTATGTTAAAAAAAAATATACAAAAAACTAGTAAAGGTATTCCTCTTGCAAGAAGTTGAAAAAGAGATTGTCCGATTATATCGCTTAAATATAACAAAGGAATGGAGTAAGGCTTCATTAAGTCGACGGCAATTTCTCCGGTTCTTACTTTTCCAGAAATAAATCCTTGAGAACGAGCGAAAGTAGATTTAATTAACGTAGATAAGACTGCATAACTGGTCATAATTTCTGGTGTTATTCCATTATCTATGCCCTCTTCAGGAATAATTGCTTTCCATATAGAAATAAAAATAAAAATATAGAGTAATGCATTTAATACAGAAGTAAAGTATTCAATTCTGTAAGTAATGGCTTTTTGGAACGATAAAGAAATATATTTTAGATAGATCTTCATTTTAACCTAATTCGATTTCTTTTCCTTTGTAGATTTCTTTTAAAGTATCTGCAAGCTCTTGTTTTTTTACGGTAATATCTTGAATTCTCCCGCCCATCGTTTGTATTTTGTTGATGATATTACCTACACTTTCGTCCATAGGAACTTCTATTTCGAAAAATCGATTCATATCGTTTTTTAAAATTTTGTAGCCGTTTAAACTATTTTCGAGTTTTACTTCTTCTTCTAAATGGATAAGAATCCTTTTACTTTTTTGATATTGATGAATAAACTGATTCAAATCTCCATCATAACGAATTTTTCCTTTGTCTATTAAAATCAACCTATGTACAAGGTATTCGATATCTTCTAAATCATGGGTTGTAAGAATTACCGTTATCTTTTTTTGTTGGTTCAAGTGCTTGATGGTTTTTCGAACTACATCTTTTGTTAAAATATCAAGCCCAATTGTAGGTTCATCTAAAAATAAAATATTGGGATGATGGATTAAAGAAGCAGCTAAATCTGCTCTCATCCTTTGCCCTAAGGATAATTTTCTTACTTGTTGGTTTAGAAAAGATTCAAGTCCTAAAAGTTCAATGTATTCCTCTAATCGCTTTTTAAATTCTTTTGAATCAATTTTATAGATAATTCGAAGTAAATCGAAACTTTCGTATAGAGGTAAATCCCACCACAACTGAGTTCTTTGGCCAAACACAACTCCAATGTTTTTTGTTACAACTTTTCTGTTAGAGAATGGTTCTATTCCATTTACGAGTATTCTTCCTGAAGTTGGCATTAGAATACCTGTCAACATTTTGATTGTAGTAGATTTTCCAGCACCATTGGGACCTAAATATCCGACGATTTCTCCTTTTTCGATGCGAAACGATATATTGTCTACGGCATAGATAGGGTATTTTTCGGCATAAAAGAGACTCAAAATAGATCCTAAGATTCCCTGCTTTCTTTTTCGAATATAAAAAACCTTGGATAAATTTTCTACAATGATAGTTCCTGAATATTGATCTTCCATATTATTTCGATGCTTCTATTAAACGAAATACCTCAGAAACATCTTTATCGCCCCTTCCAGACAGACAAATCAACACAGAAGGTTTTTGTTTCTTTTTGTGGTATTTTTCGATTTCTTTTTTTGCTAAACAAAATGCATGTGCTGTTTCTAATGCTGGTGTAATTCCCTCTAATCGAGAGACTTCTACAAAAGTATCTAATGCTTCTTTATCTCGAATCGCGTAGTATTCTGTTCTACCGATTTGGTGTAAATATGCATGTTCAGGTCCGACTCCTGGATAATCCAATCCAGCCGAAACACTATGTACATTCGAAATTTGTCCATCATCGTCTTGTATAAACAATGATTTGGTTCCATGAAAATATCCCACAGTACCGAACATAATCGATGCAGCATTTTCTCCTTTATGATCAGAAATTCCCCCAGCTTCTGCACCTAATAACCGAACTTTATAGTCGGTCAAAAAACCATGAAAAATACCAATAGCATTCGAACCACCTCCAACACATGCTACCACCATATCGGGTAAACTGCCGTTGTATTTTAAAAATTGCTTTCTTGCTTCTACACCAATAATGGATTGAAAGTCTCGCACAATTGCTGGAAAAGGATGTGGTCCAATAGCAGAACCAATCACATAATGGGTGTATTCAACAGTTTTCGCCCAATCCCTCATAGCTTCGTTTGTTGCATCTTTTAACGTCTTATTACCAGAAGTAACAGGAACAACCTCTGCACCAAGTAACTTCATTCTATATACGTTTAGGTTTTGTCTTCGAACATCTTCTTCCCCCATATAGATAGTGCATTCTAAACCAAGTTTCGCTGCAGCCGTTGCTGTTGCAACACCATGTTGTCCTGCTCCTGTTTCTGCAATTATTCGCTTTTTCCCCATGCGTTTTGCTAACAAAGCTTGTCCTATGGCATTGTTGATTTTATGAGAACCTGTATGGTTTAAATCTTCCCTTTTTAACCAAATTTCTGCACCCCACTCTTTCGAAAGTCTATCCGCTCTGGTTAGAAGGGAAGGTCTTCCACAGAATTCTCGGTAATAATAAAACAATTCCTTGATAAACGTTTTATCTTTTAAACTTTTTTTATAATTTTTTTCTAATTCTTGAATTGCAGGAATCAATACCTCGGGGCTGTAAACACCGCCAAATTCTCCATAGTATCCATCTTCTGGAAAAAGCTTTCCAGATTTAAAAGCAAATTTTGAAAGTTTTTTTAAAAATTTTTTATGTTTTGATTTCATAAATTTTTTAAACTTCTACTTGTGGCAATAAATTGTATAACTCTTCTCGAATTTTTTGTATAGTAGAAATTAAATCCTCTTCTTTTACAAAAATTTTTTTGTCAGTTTTTCTTACGTATATTTCTATCTCTTGATTTTCGAAATAATTCTTTCCAATTGTTATTCGAATCGGAAAACCTATGAGTTCTGCATCGTTAAATTTTACTCCTGGTCGCAAATCACGATTATCCCATAAAAGATCGAACTTTCCTTCGAGCTTTTGGTAGATCTTTTCTACTTTTACTTTTTCTTCTTCGTTTTTGGTAATATCTACTAAAACAATTTCAAAAGGTGCTACACTAATAGGCCAGATAATTCCTTTTTCGTCATGATTTTGTTCGATGATTGTTGCCATGGTTCGATTGATTCCAATTCCATAACAACCCATGATGGGGAAAATACGGTTTTGGTTTTTATCAAGTATTGTAAATTCCATCGATTTGGTATATTTATCGCCTAATTTAAATATATGACCAACTTCTATCCCTCTTGATTCTTTTAAAGTTCCTTTGCCGTTGGGGCTGGGGTCTCCTTCTTTTGCTAAGGCAACATCGACAAGTTTATTTCTCCAATCTTTATCGATGATTACTGGATGAAAGTTTTCTATATGATAATCTTTTTTATTGGCACCTGTAATCCAGGTTTTTCTTGTTGCAGAAGATAAATCATATAGAATCGTAATTTCTTCTTTTAAGTTTAGTGGACCTGCAAAACCAGGCACACTTCCAATTCTATAAAAATCTTCTTCTTTTGCTGGAAAAACTTCTATTGCTTTAAAATAATTTTTTAGCTTTGCTTCGTTAATTTGCCTATCGCCTCTAATAAGAATCATAATAAGTTTTTCCGATTCATCTTGCAATACTACCTTATATAAAAGAGTTTTTAGCAAATCTTTCGGTTCTTTTTTTAAGAACGAAGCCAACTCTTCGATGGTCTTAGCATTAGGTGTATATATTTCGCGTATTACTTCTTTTGGTGGTTGGATTTCTTCTTCGATTAAATCTGGATAAATTACAGGGGTTTTTTCTTGGTTGCTTTTATAACTATAATCTTCGTTTAAGAGTAGGATTTCTTCTCCGATTTGTGAGGGAACCATAAATTCTTCTGAATCGCTACCCCCCATTGAACCTGTATCTGCTTCTACGGGAATCGTTTCTAAACCTACTCGCGCAAATATCTTTCTGTAAGCTTTTCGCATTGCTTGATAAGTTTCGTCCAAGGATTGCCAATCCAAATGGAAAGAATAAGCATCCTTCATAATAAATTCTCTGGAACGAATTACACCAAAACGTGGTCTAATTTCGTCACGAAATTTTGTATGGATTTGATAAACAGTCAAAGGCAGTTCTTTATAAGATTTAACAAAGCCTTTTACTAATTCTGTAAATGTTTCTTCGTGCGTTGGTCCTAATACTAAATCGTTTTCGTGCCTATCTTTTAATCGAAACATTTCCTTTCCCATTACGGACCATCTTCCTGATTTTTTCCACAATTCCGCGGGGACTAACACAGGTAATTGAAATTCCAAAGAACCTATGGCATTCATTTCTTCGCGAACGATTTGTTCAATCTTTTTTATTACTCGAAATCCTAATGGTAAGATGTTGTATAATCCTGAACCTAACTTTTCGATTAAACCAGCACGAATCATCAATTTATGGGATGCAACAACAGCGTCTTGTGGATCTTCTCTTCGGGTATAGATAAAAAAGTTTTTCATTGGATTCAGATTTTTTAATTCTATTATACTTACAAGCCTAAAACAAAAAGAATATCCCGAAACATAATCCACAATCCCAAGGACATCAAAGTTATAAATGCAAACTTATGAAGATTTTCTATCACTGATAAAGGTAATCTTTTGCCTTTAATCGCTTCGATTAGGTATAGAACGATATGCCCACCATCAACAATGGGAAATGGAATTAAATTGATCACCATTAATGCGATGGAAATTGATGCCATCAGTTGAAGATAATCGTAAAAATTGGTTTGCATTACAATTCCCGCAACAGCAAACATACCAACGGGTCCCATCGTATTTTCTATAAAAGATAAGCGACCAGAAAACAATTGCGCAAAAAACTTAGGATACACACTAATGTTGTTATAAGTATGTTTAATCGCAAAAGTAATAGCACTCAAAAGCGAAGAAGCTTGTTTTATTTCGATGGGTTCGATGATATTATTAGGTCGAAATCCCATTAGTCCAATTCTTTCGATTTGAATTTCTGCTAAATAGGTTTTACTTCCCAAGGTGATTTGAACTTGTTTATTTTTAAAAATACTACTTTTTTGATAAATATCATCAAAAGAAGAGAAAGGTTGAGAATCTATGGACAAGTAGTTTAATGCTCTTAAATGTTCTGGAACATAAGACATCAATTGTAAATCACCCATAGGATAATTGTATTTTAGATCCTTCATGTTTTTAAAATAGATGCGATATTCTTTTCTAAATGGTATTTGAACCTCTACAATTTCGGTAATCCAAGGCATAATTAAAGGATATTTTTCTCTTTTGACTTTTAAACGAACAGAATTCTTATCTTCTAAAGAACCTAAAAATCGTTGTAGTTCCAGAGTAGAACCGATTTTTTTCCCTTCTACTTCGAGAATAACGTCGCCATCTTCTAAGTATTGCATTGCAGGAAAACCATACGGAGGTAAAGTACTTGGGTTTAAAATCCTATTAATTTTATATTTTATGTTATCTATAAAGGGAAAATCTACTTGTATATATCTTTCACCTGGAATTCTTATGCCAATACTAGAACGTCCAGCAGAATCCACATCCGGAACAACTACAATTTCTAAAATTTCTTTTTCTCTCTGTATTTTAAACAAAAGAGGATTTCCCCCAGATAATAAAATCTTTTCTTGCAATTCTCTAAATGAAGAAATCGTTTCGTTATTTACCGATAAGACCAAATCTCCGTTTTTTAAACCGCTTTGTTGTGCTGGACTATTTTCGATTTCTTCCCAAAGGTTTATGATAGGTGGATTTTCTTTTGGTGCAAATCCTAAGAAAAAAAATATTAAAAAACCAAGAATCAGGTTAAATAGTGGTCCACCGATTACAGGAATGATTCTTATTAAAGGAGGTTTCGAAAAGAAGGCACCTTCTTTGGATTCTCCTTGATAATCTTTTGTATAATCATCTCCGTAAAATTTTACATATCCTCCTAAGGGGAATGGCGTAATTTGAAAGATTGTATCGCCAATTTTCTTTTTCCAAATCCCTTTTCCATAACCAATAGAGAAAATTTCTGCTTTAATACCAACTAGTCGACCTAACAACAAATGACCTAATTCGTGAATTACTATGGTTATACCTAATAATAAAACACCACCAATAAACAAAACTAACATTTTTATCCTCTATTAAATTAATACGCGATTATATTTATCGTAAACAAATTCTCTTGTTTTTTGATCTTCTTGTAATAGTAAATCAAGATTTGTGATTTCGACAAGAGGAATATTTTCCATTGCATCTTGAATAATCTTTGGTATGTCCATAAAATGAACTTTGTCTTGCAGAAATAACTCTACTGCTACTTCGTTACTTGCATTTAAAACCAAGGGTGCAGACAATCCCCTTCTTCCGGCTTTTAAACATAGGGTAAAACCGGGATACTTGTTTTCATCTACGGGATAAAATTTTAACGCTGGCCACTCTTCTGGTTCTTGGGATTCTTTCAAGGTATAGGGCAAAGGTTCGGGGAAATGTAATGCATGAGCAATCGGGAATATCATATTCGGAGGAGAGGTTGAAAGCATATAGCTTCCATCTTTTAATTGTATTAATGCATGAACATAACTTTCTTTGTGGATTCTTACATCGAGATGATCGTAAGAAAAACCAAATAGATAATGAGCTTCGATAATTTCTAAGCCTTTGTTTATTAGACCAGCAGAATCAACAGTGATTTTTTGTCCCATCTTCCATGTTGGATGGTTTAAAACCTCTTGTTTGGTTATTTTTTTTATTTCATCCACAGACTTATCTCTTAAAGGTCCACCTGATGCAGTGAGGATCAATTTATTGATATTTTCTGGATTTTGGTTGAACAAGAGTTGAAATGCAGCATTATGTTCAGAATCTACCGGGATAACAGGTGATCGCGACACTTTTAAATGTTCTAGAATCAAATCTCCTGCAACTATGAGAGTTTCTTTGTTCGCTAAACAGATTTTTTTGTTGTGTTTGATTGCTTCGATGGTTGCGCGAATTCCTACCGCACCAACTACTGCGGTTAAAACAGTATCTGCATCGGAATTTTTGATAAGCTCTACAAGTCCTTCGCTACCACGAAAAAATTTTATTCTAGAATTTTGATTGTTTTTTATGTATCTATCGTAACTTTCTTCGTCTGTTATGGCTACTTGTTCTACTTGGAATTCTTCAATTATTTTATTTAAATTATGGGTAGATTGATGTACACTAATTGCTTTTAGCTTAATCGTTTTGATTCTTCTTAAATATTCTAATGTTGTCGTTCCTATCGATCCTGTTGCCCCAAGTAAAATCAAACTTTTTGTAGGTTTTGCAAAATTTAAGTTTAAACGCTCGATTAAATTCATAATAAGAATTTTATTTTTATATAAAAATAAAAATATCCTAAAGGGAAAGTAAATAACATTGCATCGATTAAATCTAATATACCTCCATGTCCAGGTATGATAGAAGATGAATCCTTGACTTTTGCATCACGTTTAATTGCACTTTCAACTAAATCTCCAAAAATAGATATTAAAGAAAATATAAAAGTTAATATAATACTTTCTATATAGGATGGTATTACGGTTAAGCTTTGTTGCGAAATATTGGGATGAAAGTACAACCAACCATAGATAAACCCAAGGTTAAAAAGATTGGCAAAGATTACACCACCATAGTATCCTTCCCAGGTTTTTTTGGGACTAACTTTTAAACCAGCATTGTGTTTACCAAACCATCTTCCAGCAAAATATGCACCAACATCAGTCATAATAGTTGCTAATGCTGTATAGACAAAAACAAAGATACCCTCTACAAGTACTAACATAGGTAAGATAATTGCCAAAGGAAGTGCTACATACAAAACGCCCGTAATTGTACTCATTGAGTTATAGGTGTTTCCGTCTAAGGGACGAAACATCATACTATATGTCTTAGCAAAAATTAAAAATAGCACAAGTATAGGTATGATAGGATTCTTTATTTCTTGATAAGTAGTAATAAACTTTAAGAATGTTTCATTCATTGTTAGAATGCTTCTTGATTCATACAAGAATTCTGTATAATAAGACAAAATAAACAAAAATGCAAAAATAAACCCTAACAAACGTATGGGACGACCATTAATTCCTCTATCGGTCATTCGATAATATTCATCGATGCCAAGAAATGCTATGATAAGAATGAATATCAACGCATGTAATCCATACAGAAAATGTAAAGAATTCAGTAATAGAATTACGAACCCCCCAATTGTAAAACCAGCAATAATACGTTTTGTTGTTTCTCCCATTATAACAATTTTTTTGATAATCTTAAAATTGAAAAGAAAAATTAATTTTTTAATAAAGGCTACTGCGAGATTAAACCACCAAATCGCCTTTCTCTTCCAGAATACCATTCAAGCGCTTTAAACAATTCTTCTCGCGAGAAATCTGGCCATAACACATCAGTAAAATAAAGCTCGGCATAAGCACATTGCCATAATAAAAAATTAGAAATTCTTTGCTCACCTCCGGGACGTATGAGCAAATCTACCGAAGGTAATGGGTAAGTATACAAATGTTTTTCGAACTCTTTTATCTTTACATCCGATATTTTTCCGGTATTTTTATATTGTTCTATTTTGATTTGAATTATTTGATTTACTGCGCGAAGTATTTCTTGCTGGGATCCATAGTTAATACAAAAATTTGCAAGCAACCGTTTATTTTTTTTTTGTTTCTTGAACTGCTTTATTTAAGATTTCTTGGCTTGCTTTGGGAAGTTTCGATATATCTCCCGAGACTTTTATACAAATTTGTTTTTGTTTACATTCTTCTAAATATTTGGTAAAAAATTCTTGAAGCAACTTCCAGAGGCTTTGAATTTCGGATTTGGGTCTTTTCCAGTTTTCTGTACTAAAAGTATACAAGGAAATATATGGTATTTCTAATTCTAATATTACATCTATAAGCTTTTTTAAATTTTTACCTCCTTGTCTATGACCTTCGCTTCTTGGAAGGTTTCTTTGTTTTGCCCATCTTCCATTTCCATCAAGAATTATGGCAATATGTTTCGGTAATTGATCGATTTTTCTTGAATTCATTTATACATGTAAGATACTTTCTTCTTTCTTTTGCGCTAAGTCTTCTAATATTTTGATGTGCTTGTCTGTAAGTTTTTGAACCTCGTCTTGATAATGTTTTTGTTCATCCTTAGAAATACCAGTTAATTTTTTTATATCGTCGTTGGCTTCTCTACGAACATTTCGAATAGCAACTTTTGCTTCTTCTAATTTTTGTTTTACAAGTTTTACTAATTCCATTCTTCTCTCTTGAGTCATTTCTGGCAATATTAAACGAATTACACTTCCGTCATTTTGTGGGTTTATGTTTAGGTTACTTTTTTGAATTGCTTTTTCTATTGCAGTTAAGGAATTTTTATCATAAGGTTGTATCAACAAAATTCTTGGCTCTGGTACAGTAATAGTTGCTAACTGATTAATTGGAAGTTCAGTTCCATAATATTCTACCATAATACCATCTAACATTGCTGGATTCGCTCTGTTAGAACGAATGGTATTTAATTCTTTTTTAAAAGCTTCTATACTTTTATCCATTTTTTTGTTTGCTTCTTCCAAAATGGATTTTACTTCATTGTGCGCATCACTCATATTCAACTCCTACATCATTAGATATTAAGGTACCTATTTTGTAGCCATCGATCAATTTTTTTAAATTTCCATCTTTAAAAATATCGAAAACAATGATTGGGATATTATTTTCCATACATAATGCCAATGCTGTTGCATCCATTACTTTTAATTCTTTTTGGAGAGCTTCTCTATATGGTAATGTTACATATCGTTTTGCGTGGGGATTTTTTTTAGGATCCGAATCATAGACTCCGTCTACTTTTGTAGCTTTTAATATTACTTGGCATCCAACTTCGATTGCGCGAAGTGCTGCCGTTGTATCGGTTGTAAAAAAAGGGTTCCCTGTTCCAGCTGCAAAGATTACGACGCGATTTTTTTCTAAATGTCGAATAGCTTTTCTTCTAACGTAAGATTCTGCTATCGATCGCATTTCTATCGCAGTTTGAACACGGGTAATTAAACCTAATTTTTCGCAAGCATCTTGTAAAGCAAGGGCATTTATGACAGTACCTAGCATTCCCATGTAATCAGCAGTTGCTCTATCTATGCCCGATTCTGCCACAAGATTACCGCGAATAATATTGCCCCCACCAATGACAACAGCAATGTTAATCCCTTGTTTATGGATTGCTTTGATTTGTTCTGCAATGTTTTTTACTAATAAATAATTGATCCCAAACTCTCCTTTATTCGAAAAGGATTCGCCCGATAACTTTAATAAAACTCTACTATAAGGGAACATATTTTTATCAAGAACCGATCTGATACCTTGTAAACCTTGCAACGCGAATATTTTCTCCAAATTTAGATATATATTCTTTTAAATATTCTTCTACTCTAATGTCTTGGTTTTTATAAAATGGTTGTCTTAATAGACATACTTCTTCGTAGAATTTTTCTAATTTTCCTTGAATAATTTTATCTAAAATATGTTCTGGTTTTCCTTCTTGCTTTAATTGTTCGCGAATGATCTCTTTTTCTTTTTCGACAATTGCAGGATCTAAATCTTCTGGCGAAATGGACAAAGGATTCATCGCAGCAATTTGTACAGCAATTTCTTTTGCTAAATTCACAAACTCTTCGTTTTTAGCAACAAAATCTGTTTCGCAATTCAATTCTACGAGAGAACCAATTTGATTCCCCATATGAATATAAGAAGCGATTACACCTTGGGTTGTTTCTCTATCCATCCTTTTTGCAGCTTTCGCAATTCCTTTTTTGCGTAAATCTTCGATTGCTTTTTCTATATTTCCTTCGAATTCGATCAATGCATTTTTACAATCGAGCATTCCAGCACCAGTCAACTCTCTTAATTTTTTGATTTCTTCCGACGATGGTTTATACATTCTTTTACTCCTTTTAGTTTTCTTCTTTATCTAGATACTGTTGATAATCATCAGAAGTTTCGTTTTCGTAGTTTACAAATGGTTCATCTTCTACAAATTCGCCTGTTTCGTCATACTCACCTTTATATCTTAAAGAATCTTGATGATCATCGTATTTCGCCACATCAAAATCATCATCGGTAAATTGAGAATCTTCTTTTTTACCTTCTTTTCCTTGAATGATTGCATCTGCCATCGTTTCTAAAAATAAAGAGATGGAACGTATTGCATCGTCATTACCAGGGATAGGATAATCGACTATTTCTGGATTACAATTTGTATCGACAATTGCAAAGATCTTTATCCCTAACTTTTTTGCTTCTTGAACTGCAATTCTTTCTCTATCAGGATCAATAATAAAAATATTTTCTGGAATAGTTACCATGTCTTTAATACCAGCAAGATGCTTTCTTAATTTTTCTAGCTCTCTTTTAAGCATCAACATTTCTTTCTTGGTTCTTGCTTCTAAATGCCAGCTGTTTTCTTCTTCCATTTTTTCGAGTTTTTTTAGACGTTCGATGGATTGACGAACAGTTCTCCAATTTGTTAATAAACCACCTGGCCATCTAGTATTAATATAATACATTCCACATCGTGTTGCTTCTCTTTGAACTGCACTTCTTGCCTGTTTTTTCGTTCCAACAAATAGAACTTTTTCTCCTCTGTTTGCTGCTTCTCTTAACGCTTCAAAAGCTTTTTTTGCTAATTGAACTGTTTTTTGCAAATCAATAATATGGATGCCATTTCGAGCCATAAAAATGTATGGCTTCATTCTTGGATCCCATTTACTGGTTTTATGTCCAAAATGAACACCTGCTTCTAGTAATGTTTTCATCGATATAGTTGACATACTTTACCCTTATTATAAAAATTTTTTAATTATTACTTTTGTATAAATAATATATTCCAATTGCAATTCCTATAAAGGTTGCTGGAGTCAATTGTAAATTTAATTTTTTTATGATGTAAAAATTATTCACTTCTAAGCCTTTGTTGGGCAAAACCTCGTAATTTAAATAGCCCAAACCAAAGACTGTTTCTAACAGAGACCCCATAACCGCACCTAAAAAACCGCTTAGAAGAAGCATAAATATGATAAAACATATAGAATGCTTCTTCATTATGTCAAAAAAAATGTGCTATATTTATGGTCAATTGTTTTATTTTTGATACTGAATTTGTGTTGTTGTATTTTCGTAGATTGTTTTTAAAAGAGAAACAAAGAATTTATATCGCGAGCTTAAAAGTATTTCTTGGTGATTTTGAGAAGTTGTTATAGGTCCAACAAAATTATATCTTAACATTAAAGGCTTGGTGGTAAAAATTAGCGTTTCGGGCGTTCCCGTTACAAACTGATCCGAATCAATCTTAAATGGTGGTTCAACAATTACAAAAGGGATTTGTATGTTTCTTCTCTGTTTTTCTTGTTCTAAGACATTTTTTAAGTATAAAAATGCTTCATTGTCAAAATCTTTATTTTTAAAAGAAGATGGAACTTCGGGTAAATTTCTTTCCAAATTGGGTTCAACTGCTAAAAACATTTCATATTGGAGTTTTTTTGCTTCTTGATAGATCATGTGTAACGCTGGCAATTCTTCCACACAAGGAAGGCAAGTTGGACTATAAAAATTGATTATTAGCACTGAAGCTTCAACTTGATTTAGAAAAAATCGATTTCCATTTAGGTCGCGAACAACGATTTGATTAAAATATCTATCGTAATCCTTGGGATTTTTACAGCTCAAAATCAAAAGAAATATTATAATAATATAATAAATTTTTTTTATATTCATCATTATAAAGAAAGCCTTTTAAATAAAAATTCTGGTAAATATTTTATTATAAGCATTATGTACTTCCAAAACCACTTTGTATATAGTACATCTTTTTGCTTTAACATTGCTTTATAAATATCTTTTGCAACTTCCTCGGGTTGGGCTGTAAGCAAAGGAGGTAAATTCAAATCTTGGGTCATCGAAGTATACACAAAACCTGGCTTGACCGTTAATACATGAATTTTCTCTTTAAATAGACGATTTCTTAATCCAGAAAGATAAGCACTATATGCTGCTTTGGCACTACCATAGAAATAATTGCTTTGGCGTCCACGATCACCTGCAACAGAACTAATTCCAACAATCATCCTTTTATTCGAAGTACTTTGCTTTATTTTTTCTAACAAGAGTTCTGTGATTATTGCAGGCATCTGGTAATTGATCTTTACGATTTTATCTACTTCTTTTGGATCGCTTTGTGCTTTACTCTGATTCCCTAAATACCCTACAAAAGAAATAAAGACATCGATTGGTTCAGAAATCTTTTTTACAAGAATTGTTGGATCATCTTTTTCTACGTCAAAAAGAACTGTTTCTACAGAAACATTGTATCGAATGTTTATATCTTTTGCAATCTTTTCTAATTTTTCTTTATTTCGGGCAATCAATATTAATGAAATACCATGTTTTGCAACAAAATGACAAAAGGCAATTGCCATATCAGAGGTTGCACCCAGTACTGCAATTTTATTCCAGGGTTTTTGATTCATTTTTTTGCTCCTTGGGTTAAATATAATCCTAATCGTTCTGCTTGTTTCGATAAAAGTCGATTATAGGGGTCAAACTTTTGTTTAAGTTTTAAGAATTCCTCCACTGGATAGGTAGAATAAAAAAATTCTTTGGACATCTTCGAATCTTTTGCCAAATATAACTTCCCCTTGCAATCTTTTACTATTGCATCAAGCCTTTCTAAAAATGCAGGCAATTTTTTATCAAGGGGAAAATCTATCGCCAATGTATAACCTTTTTCTGGAAAGGATAATGGATTTTTTAGAACCTTGTTTTTCTTCGTTCCTTTTTGAGGAATTTTATCGGGATCACCAAAAAGTTTAAAAACTACCAAAAAGGAGCCCACTTTACTTTTTGCAATTTCTTCGATGATCTTTTTTGTTCCTTCGTATCCATTTTTTTCTGGTAAAACATACTGGTATTGAACAAAGCCTTTTTTCCCATAGATGCGATTCCAATGATGAATAGAATCCAAGGGATAAAAGAACTTGTCATAATCTACAATGGTAGTTCTTGTTTTACCAATATGTGAATGATAAACAAAAAAATTAAAGAGTTTTACGGTAAGGGAATTTAAAACAAAAGAAGGAAAATAAAATGGTACATTCAACTTTAATTTTTTCTTAACAGTTAACGGATTTTTGTAGTAAGGAGTATTTAATAAATCTTCTATTGTTGCATGTTCCCCAGTAAATAATATTCCCCTACCGAGACTTTTTCCTTTCGATAGACAATCCATCCATGCCACCGTATAAGTAGAATTTTTGGATTGTTCGAAATAATCTAACATCTCGTCGATATTTTTGGCTTTATAAGTAGTTTGTTTGATGTACGCTGTTTCGATCTTTTTTAAATAAAATTTCGCTTTTAGGATAATTCCACAAAGTCCCATGCCACCACAAACTGCACGAAATAAATCTTCGTTTTTTTCTGGACTACATTCTATAACTTTTCCGCTGGGTAAAAGTACTTCCATCCATACAACATGTTTACAAAAAGATCCTTCGCAGTGATGGTTCTTTCCGTGGACATCGCTACTGATTGCACCACCAACAGTGACAAATTTTGTTCCTGGTGTAACTGGCAAAAACCATCCCTTAGGAACAAAAGTATTCAATATCTCTTCTAGGGAAACACCCCCTTCGCATGTCAATAAACCTGAATTTTCGTCAAAGTCTAGAAAACAACGGTTTTTTGTACCATCTACAATGTGATTCGCTAAACTTGCATCTCCATAAGAACGTCCTAATCCCCTGACTATAAAGGAATTTTCTGACTTTAACAAAAAATTCAACCTTTCGAAAGGATGGATTTCCGCCTCTACAACTGGATAGTTGCCCCAATTAGAAATAGGTTTTACCACGAAATCAGATTTTTTTTTTTATCTTATATGTCTATTCATTTAGACTGATCTATTTGTTTTTTGGCGTTAAAACTCTTGTTAAGAAATCTTCGATTGATGTTGCAATATCGAACTTTTGTTGTTCAGGCATTAAGGCATTTTTTTGTTCATCTACTTCTTCCATTGCCTGTTTTAATAGTTTTTGTCCATTTCTTACGATATATCGTTTTGTAATTAGAATAGGCCAAACATAGATGGGATCGTTTAAATCGATCTTGGGAGATTTTGGGTTGTGGGGAATAATTCTAAACGAAAAGATTTTTCCTTTTCCATATTTTTTAAGGAATTGAATCAAATAATCTTCGTTATGTTCAAAATCTGGCACTCTTTCCAAGAGAGTAAGTCGATTGGGTAATTCTTTATTATTCCATGCTTCGTCTAGGACATCGAGAACCTTGTTCATGATTTGTTCTGCTCTTTCGTCTTTTTGGATTGTTTCTTTTAATTTTTTTACATCCTCTTGATAGAGATCTACCTGTGGTTTTTCTTCACTTTGAGATTCTTCTTCTCCAATTTTTTTTCTTGCAATTTCTTTTGTTTTTTTAGAAGCTTCTTTTCGTTTGTATTCCACTTGTTTTTCTATTTCTTCTCTACGTACTTCTTCTTTGATTTTTTCTTTTTCTATATCTTTGATTTTTTTACTACTAAAAAGAGCCCTAAATATTCGAATATACCAGGGCAATCGTAAAAACAAAAGGTGTTCTTCTGCATTCAAGTATACTTTTAGTTGTTCTCCTTCTAAGATCCTTGCAACATCCATTTGCATCAAGATTTTCATTTCTGTATCGTCACCTTTTTCGTAAAGTTGACTACGAGCATGGACCACAGCGGGATAAACATTTTTTTTATATAATAAAAAATCCATTAATTTATTGCCATACATAAATTCTGTATGCAAAACCTCTGGATGCGATATTATACTAGGTAAATCTTCTTTGGTAAAAGATTTTAAATAGTTGCTGGGAACTACCCATTCATAACGTGAGAGCTCATCTAATATTTTTTGAATTTTTTGTTTTCTTTCAGCCTCTTCTTTGGTTTTAAAAATACGGATTAATTCATTCAAAATATGTTTTAATTCTGTAAAAAGAAGTTGATTTTTTTGAATTTGTATACTTTGAATTTTATTTAGATAATTTTCTAAATTTTTTACATTAATTTCTCCAGAAAATCCAACAGAATAATCGCTACTTAAACGTGCAATTAACAGATTCATTCGATCGATAAGACTCTCTTCGTCAGGGAATTGTAACGTAAAAAAATTATTATTTCCTTTGATGTATAATAAAACCCTATCGTTAATAAGTTCTTGTATGATAGGTTTTACAAAAGTTTTATAAGTAATGTTTTTTTGTTCTTGGGTTTTGTCTAATTCGTTTTGTAAGTAATAACTGATCACAGCACCAGCATGACTATTAGCATAATTGGAATCGTCTAAATTTCTAAGAATAAATTCTCTATGACTTCCTTGCCATTTTGAACCTTTGCGTGCTATCCATTTCTTTATTGCATCAACACTTCTTGTTTTATAATAATCATAATATCTTTTATATGAAGTACCATCTTGTTGTGTTGGTCGACAAAGGATTATCAGTGTGTTTAGAGAACCCGAACCAGCTATAAAGTCCACCGCAGGAAAAGAAACCAATATCAAAGATTTTAATGATCCTCTACCGGTTAATTCTTTTATATATTCATCAAATTTTTCTTTTGGTATGGAAAGCTCTTTTTGTAATTGATATAAGTCTGGCAGAATTCGATGAGCTTGAAATCGTGAGGTAGCCTCGTAAACAGCATTAAAAAGCGCATAAATTCCTTTGTACTTAAAATCCCCTCTTGAATCTAAGGATTGTACATAATCCATGCCCTCACGATATGGCATTACATCTAATTCTTGTGTATTTATATTTTGTTCCATCATAGGATTTTCTTTATGACAAGTATATTTATTTTATTTACATTTAAATAAGCAATAATTTTTTATAATAAGATGCTGTTTTTATCCATATTCGAGAAAATATAGGAGCCAATTATGAAAAACATATCCTTATTACCCAGCAAAGAAGAAAAAGAAAGTTTTATTAAAAAGAACTTTAACGAAATTGCAGAACATTATGATCGATTCAATGATCTATTTACTTTTGGAATGCACAGAGCTTGGAAAAGAAAATTAATCCGTCTATTAAATATCGAAAAAGCAAAAAATGCAATTGATTTATGTTGTGGAAGTGGTGATATTGCAATTTTAATGGCGAATCCTGAATACAATCCCGAACTCCAAATCGTAGCATGTGATTTTAGCGAAGGTATGTTATCTGTGATGGAAAGAAGAGTTCGAAAAACTGATATATGGAAAAGAATAGAAATCCGAAAAGAGAATGTATTATCCTTGCCCAAATGGTATACAGAAAAATTTGATGTTGCAACAGTGGGATATGGCATAAGAAACGTAAAAGATAGAAACCAGTTCTTTAAAGAAGTTTATAGAATTTTAAAACCACAAGGTAGGTTAGGCATTTTAGAAGTAGGCAATATTGAACCTTCTTGGATTCGACCATTTGCTCATATATTTATGAAGTACATCATTCCTTTAATTGGCTATATCCTACAAGGAAAAAAGCACGAAATGTATAACTATCTACCTGCATCAGCATTAGAATTTCCACCACCAAATGTCATCATAGAAGAATTAAAATCTGTTGGGTTTAATCATATCCAGTTTAAAAGGCTTTTTTTTGGAGCTTCTGTCATCTATGTAGCATACAAATAACGATGAATCAACTATACTTGATTTCTTTAAAAAGAACCAAATGGGAGCGAGACCTACAAAAATATGGTTCTGTTAAAGAATTAAAAAAAATCTATCGATTACAGAACAATATTTTTCAACGGGTTTATGCATCTCATGTAAGACAAAAAAAAGCTTTTGAAAAGCTGTACAATGCTTTACAAAACCAAGCAGTATTTATATATCGCGAAGAACTAAACATACCTTATGTTAAAACATTTCCTTTTTTAGTAAGTTTTGGAGGCGATAATCATTTTATTTATACAGCACGATTTGCATCCCAGCCCATTATTGGTATAAATTCTGATCCAAAAACTTCTACGGGTGCATTGTTATATTTTGATGTAGACAAATTTTTAGAGTATCACAAAAAAGATGTTTTTGTAAAAAATGAATATCAAATCGAATATTGGACTCAGATAGAGGCTACACTCTATTATCCCGATAAAAGTAAAATTTCTACGGGAAGATGTATCTCCGAAACCATTATACGAAATGAATTTGCCGACTCTATGAGCAGATATCTTGTAAGGATCAACCAAAAAGAATACGAAGAACAAAAAAGCTCTGGTTTACTTCTTGCAACTGGTGCAGGCTCTACGGGATGGTTTTACAATTGTTTACCTCATTCTATCCAGCTATTTGAAGATCCAAGATTCCCAAAAAATTCTCCTTTTTTTAAAATGATTGCTCGTGAACCAGGGTTTAATAGAATCCATAAATTTAAGTATTTATACTGTACAATCAGAGAAAAAGAAGAATTAGAAATTATCTCCGAAATGGATGGTGTGATTGTGGTAGATTCCCATCCCGAATGCATGTTTTCTTTTCCACCCGGCACAAGAGCAGTTTTTAAATTAAGCAAAGATAAACTAAAAGTTATTCAGAATTCTAAAGAAAATATTGAAATGATATAAAATTTTCATTTGATTTTAACAAAGATATCATTATTTTTACTCTATGCCAAAAGAAATTAGTCATATATATTTTTCAGAAGAAATCCAAAAAGGTTTAAGAGCAGAAATTCAAACTATCTTAGAAAAACACAAAAATCTTTACTATTATGGTTCCAGCTCCCCTGATTTATTTTATTACTATCTACCTTTAAAAAAAGAATATTACGAATTAGGTTCATTGGACATCGGAAAATACATACACGACGACAAAGAAAACATGAATCCTATCTATAAATTATTAGAATGGTCAAAAAATAGCGAAGAAAACCAAAAATGGCGAATCTTCGCATTTGTTGCTGGTTACCTAACACATGTTGCAGCAGATACTATTTTTCATCCTTATATATATTCTATTACAGGTCATTATTATAACCCAGACATAAAATTACAAAAATTAGCACAAAGAAACCATCGTATCTTCGAAACCAAAATGGATCTTTTTATTCTAAACCATCTCTATAAAACCACATTAAAAGAGTTTAAACTACTTAAAAAACTTTCTTTAGGCCCTCAACAAAAGGAAGTTCTTAAACTCTACGGAAAAGCAATTCAAGAGAGTTTTTTTCCTTCTATCGAAGGGGAAAAAATGATGGAGTTTAGTCTGTTTTGTTATAAGAATCAAATGATGCTAATAAAATTATTTCAAAATCAACCGTTAGTATCGATTCTTAATATGGTAAAAAAGTTTCATTTCGAAATCGAAAATCATCTATGTTTATGCTATGGGAATCATTTAGACGAATATAAGATAAATTTCGAAGCTTTTGAACCTGCTCCCCATCCAATTACAGGCGAAATCATGGAAGGGAACTTTTTTTCATTTAGAGATAAGATCCAGGAAAGGGGTATTCTATTCATCGAATCCACCTATGATTTTATCGTTAACAAAAGATTCGGTTTAGATTTCTTAAAAAAACAAATACCCCATTATTCCTTGAATACGGGATTGTTTCAAATTTCTCATCTAGAAATGAAGTATTTTAAACCCCTTGCTACGTTTTCTAATTCCATTTAATGCTTTCTAACGCTGCTTGGGCTTCTTTTTTTACCCCTGTGGGGAAATTTGAACGAATCACTTTCATCAATGGGACAAATGCTCTTTTATCGCCAAGCGCCCCCAAAGATTGAATTACCGCTGTTATTAAACGAACATTATCGGGTTGAGGTCCTCTTGCTAATTCTTTATTCAGAGAATTGATTAGTTCTGAGGAAGCTAAACTAGAATGGTTCCAAAACCGCCCTAAACTTCTTGCTGCTTCTATCTTAACTTCTTCGTCTTCGTTATCATCCAATAATCTTCTTCCTAAGACAGGGAAAATCGCTTCGATTCCTTTTTTGTATACAGAAAAATCACCTAATGCACGACAAATGTGTAGTCTTAATTCTTTATGATACTTTTCTTTATCGTTTGGTGTTAAAACACCAAATAAAGGATTGTATATCTTTTCTGCGGGAAAATCTGGGTTATCCCCATAAATTTGTCTTGCAATCACACCTAATCGATCTACGGCTAATTGTTTTTCTTCGATACGAACATTGGGATCCGAAAGTAGTTTACTCAATTCTTCTATTCCTTTTTCATTTGCAGGTACGCGATTAAAAGCAGGTGCTATCTCTTGAGCCAAAACCACATTAACAAACAAGAAAATGCTTAGGATTGTATGATAAATGCTTTTCATGTTATTCCCCCCTTATTTTTTAGAATTTACACTTTCTATGTATTCGTTAATCACTTCTACCAAATCTTGGAATTGATCTGTCTTACGTACTTTGATTTTCTTTACTTCCCCAGTCTGAATCATCTCTCTTAATGTACGCTTAATATTGTAGATAGGTCCCGCCATACTATGAGAATAGAATAAACTAAATACGATTAGAATGATCAAATTCACCACACTGATGAACAATATGGGTTTCCAATAGAGTTCAAATGCATTATAAGCTTTTACGGGGGTGGGATATTCTACCACCTCTCCACTTTCTTGTACACATTGAATGGTTCTATCGGGATCCATACTATACAGAACCCCTCCTTCTTTTATCAAGAGCGTATAAGGATTTTCTCTAATAAGCCACAATATCCCTAACGTGAATACCATAACAATCAATATAATCACAGAAAAACGAATCATAAATTGATTCTGAAATCTTTTATCAATGTAATACTTCCAGCGAATGGATTTTTCTTTTTCTTGATTTTCCATCATATTCACCCCTATTTAATTCATTATCGTAATAAAATTAGTGATAATTAATAATATAATGTAATAATTCCATTTTTATAATTTATTAAATCAACAAATTTTTTCTCTTGGTTGTTTTTGATGTTGATTAAATTTAAACTAAACTTCGAATCTAAATAAAATAGATCATCTTTATAGATTACAACTTTTCCTAAATCTTTGTTCCATAAATCAACATTCTTCTGTAAGATATTGTTTTTTTTAGAAAGATCTAAGATTTTTAAAGAATTCATACTATCAGAAATTTCGTATTTTAAAAGATATTGATGGTTCAACTTATACGAATTGAAAGGATTATCGACAGATTCTTGATATGTTAAATCAAAATTAATATCAAAAATATATAAATTTTTATCTGTTTTTATCAATAAATAATTTTCTGATAACTGAATCTCCTGGGTTGTTTCTTGGTTTAAAGAAATGATTGGTTTGGGTTGGAATTTTCCTCGAAGATAATTGCTTAGTTCTGTGTAATAGATTTGTTGATTTTCTATGTAGATGAGGTTATGATTCCAAACTGTTATTAAAGAAACATTCAAAGGATAGAGAGAATCATTATAATATAAATATAAATTTTCTTTACAATCACTTGACAATACACCTATGAATTCTGGCAGAACACGAAACACTTTGCAAATTTTGTAAGAAAACCGTTTATTCCATAACTCTATTCCTAAATATGGCTCGATGGCTTTGATTTCTTTTTCTTTTATCACCCACAAAAACTGATTTAATATTACGCTTTGTATATTATCTTCTTTTAAATGAAAATGAATTTTAGACGAATTGGATTCTACCGATAAGATTTCTGCTTTGTTATAAAATAAAAAGCGATTCGCATAAGATAATATCTGATAATTACTAATATCACCAGTATAAGATAATTCGAAATAAGGTTGATTTTCGTTCAATGTTAAATAAATTTCTTTTACCCTACCAAAATAAGGAGAATTGGGATAGGTTTTTAAAAAATATTCTACATTTTGTTTTAGTTGATCCTTTTTTAAACCAGTCTCTTTATAGAATTTTATCAAAGCCCAATAATAAACATCTTTTTTCTGAAGTTCGATTGCCTTTTTTAACAAACGTTCTGCTTCTAAAAAGTTTCGGTTTTCGTATTCAATATAAGCTAAATGATAGTATGCATCACTATATTCGGGAAATAGTTTTATCAATCGAAGTAATTCTTTTTTTGCTTTCTCTTGGTTGTTTTGATTGAGTTGAATCAACGCAACATTTAAAAATGCAATTTCTCTACCAAAGCCTTCTTCCGAAGTGATTTGTCGAAACATCTCTTCGGATCTTTTTATATCTTTTAGAAAATATAAAGCAATTCCATATCCAATTTTCGAAGGTAAAAATTTTGGGTTATATAATATTGCATCTTCGAAATACGTTAAAGATTCTTTATATTTTTTTTTTAATAATTGGATTACTCCTAACTTGTAATAAGAATAATAAGCATCCTCTTGAAAAGAAATAATTTCTAAAAATCCTTTTTCTGCTTCGTCTAGTTTATTTAATTCTATTAGTCTGGTGTATAAAGCTTCTAAAACTGGAACTTCTTTGGGTTTTTCTTTTAAAGCATTTTGTAGAAGACTATTTCCTTTTAGATCATTTCCTGAATAAAACTCAATCTCTGCTAATCGAACAAGAATTAAAGGCTTTTTCCATTTTTCGTAAACGCGTTCGTAAATTTCTTTCGCTTTTTGATAATCTTCTTTAAAATACAGTTCTTCTGCTTTTTCCAGAAGAGTAAGATATTCTTTGTATTTTTGATTTTCTTTGATAATTGCTTCGCTATTTACATACAAAGGATTTTCTTTATCGTATTGACGTGCATTGTTAATAAAATTCAATGCAGCTGGAAAGTTTTTTTTAGAATTTTCCTCTAATGCTAATAAATAATAAACATAAGCAATGCTTTTTTTTAAGAGAGTAGATTCGGGTTGATTTTTTAACAAAGTTTGGTTAAAATTGAGTGCTTCTTTAAAGTTGTTTTCTTGAATCATTAAGTTAACGTACAATAAACCAAATCCTAAATCTTTTTTGCTTTTTTGAATAATTTGGTTTCTTAATCGATTGTATTTTTCTTGGTTGTTCGCTTTTTTGTATAAATCCAAAAGTTTTTCGTATGCCAAATGATAATTTTCCGATATTTGTATTGCGTTAACATAATTTTTTTCTGCAAGCAGTAAATTGTTTTCTTTATTGTACAGATCTCCGATTGCTACGTAGATTCTTGGATGTTGATAAATCTTTAATGCAGACTGATAAGATTTTTCTGCTTCTTTAAAATCTCGCTTTTTTAAAAAATCATTGCCCTTTTTAAGGTAGCTTATGGCTTCGATTTTTTTATTTTCTTTTTCCCAAAATGGCTTATCGTCTTTTTCTAATTCTAAGATTTTATTTAAATGAAATTTCGCTTTTTCGATATTTTCTTCATCTAAATAAATTAAATACAAATTCTTATGCGTAATTAGTGAATCACTCTTCTGGTTTAAAACGCGCGTTAGGATAGAAATAGATTTTTTTAAATTTCCTGTATGTTTGTAATAAAGTGCTAATTGGTTGAGTAATGCTTCGTTATCGGGATAAAGTTTGGTTGCAGACTCTAAACAATTTAAAGCTTCGTTATATCGATTGGACTCTAAATAAGTTCTACATAAAAAGGTATAAGGTTCTACATCCTTCGAAATGTTTACTGCCTTTTTAAACTGCTCTATTGCATGATCGTATTTTTTGGTTTCTAAATAAACTAATCCCAATTGAAAATATCCCACAGAACGATTGGGTATAAGTTGGATTACTTGTTTAAAATGATTTTCTGCTTCTAGGTATTTTTTATTTTTAAAACTTTTGTTTCCTTCTTCTATAAAATAAGCTACTTTGGACTGCGTTTTACTATTTTTAACCTCTTCGGAATTAGGGTTTAGTTTTTCGAGTTCGTTGTAATAATATTCAGATTTCTGAAAATCTTTTAACTCAAAATAGATATCTCCTAACAACAATAAAACATTATTACGATAGGGAAATTCTTTTTGATCTGCTTTCTCTAAATAAGGAATTGCCCTTTCGTACTGTTGAATTTCTTTATAAGTTAGTCCTAAGCGATAAAGATAATAAGGATCGTTAGGGTTTAACGTTAAAAGCTTTTCAAAACGTAAGATTGCTTGTTCGTATTGTTTTTGCGAAGAATAGATCAAACCTAACGTTAAAAGCAACTGTTCTTGATTCGGTTGTATTTGTTCTGCCAATAAGAGGTTTTTAAGGCCATTCGGAAAATCACCCAATTGATAATAAGACATACCTTTTATATAATAACCATCGAATAGAATAAATTCTTTTAAGGATTGATCCGCAAGTTCAATAGATTTAAGATAATCTTTTTTTTGGTAATAAAAAGAAGCTTGTTTTATTAAATCTTCTGCTCGAACCTTTTTTTCGTAATTTTCAATTTCTAATTTTTTAATATCTTTATATTCGATTGTCTTACAATAAAATATCGAAACAAACACAAAAATATATAAAATAATTTTATAAACTTTCATAATTACTTGATTTTATATTCTCCTCTAAACATATAATTTAAATTCTTTCCCAGAAAATAAAAAGGTTTAATAAAAGTATTTTTATATTCTTTTTCAGATAACCAAAATTCTTTTAATATTAGATGATTAAAACCAATGGTAACCGTTTTAGCATCCATCACTTTGTTGTAAATCTTTTGGGAATTTAGGTAAATCGAAAGATTTTTTGTTTCGTTATTAAAATCAAAATAGAGATAATGATGATTGTTAGAAAATTCATAAACTTTATATAATTTTAACAAATCTACCCCATCGTAGATAGATACCCATTGATCGTGCTTTTTGATCACAATTCTTTCTTTATCTAGATAGAAGGTCACAACACAACTTTGACATTGATAGATTGCTTCTCCTCTAAGGTTGTCTAATAGAATGTCCGGTGTCTGGATTTCTTGGTTCTCTTTAACAATTAGTCCCTCTTGATTTATTTCGATTTTAGATTGTGGGTTAATAAACCAAAATAACTGCTTCGCATTTTTAAAAAAAGATTCCTGAAAATTCTCGTAATATTCCATTGGATAAAATAAATTCAATGTTTCGTTTAAAGGTAAAAAAATCTTATCTTTATATAAAGTTAACCAATCATTCTCTTGTTTGTATAAAAGTTCCACTTGATAATCATTTTGGTATAATTCAGAAATAAAAATAGGCAATGAACCTTTAAAATCATCATCTACTAAAACAGATAATGGTTGGTTAGAATAAATATTTAAATTCGACGTTGTTTCTTCGTCTTTCCATTTAATAAAAACATTCTTCGAATTTTTTTCGTTTAAAATGATTTCTGTGATATTGGTGGGATTTCCACGTTTATAAGATTCTATTTTGTATTTTCCTTCGAATAGTTGAAGTTGAATTGGCGTACTGCCTTGATATACAACACTTTCTTTGTTGTTTGAGAATTTTTTTATTATAACATTACTACTGGAAGAACTTAAAACATTTAACGATCCTTTACCAATAAGGTCGAAATTTTTTATAAACTCGTTTAACTTATCCTGATCTAACGAAACAAAATAACTCTTCAAAGGGAGTATAATATTCCCAGATGGTTTAGCAATTTGTACAACATCTATATCAGGTTTAGTAATGGTAATACCGGCGTATTCAAAATCATAATTGATTTGATCTTGATCTTTTCTTTGTATATGAAAGACTATAGAACCCTCATTTTGAATTTTAATCTCTAAAAAATGAGTAAATTCTAAGCCTTCTTGATTATCGGTGTTTAAAAAAATGATATTTTGATTTTTAGCCTTAACTGATTCGAGGATGTATTTGATGATCAAATCATAAGTATTTTTAAATTCTTGATTTTCGATATTAATTTCGATTCGATTTAACTTTAAAACAATTTTATCATCTAATAGTTTATGTTCCGTTAATTGACTTTTTTCTTCGAGTTCGATTACACTTCTTTCTTTTGAGGGAGATTTTAAAAATTCTGCAAAATATTGGTTTTTTATTGTGTTATAGGTTAATTCTACAAGAGAAGAACATCCAAAAGAAAATAATAATACGAGGTAGAATAATTTTCGCATTAAGCTAAAAATATATTTAGCTGATTTTTTGTCAATACAAGTTATTCGTTATAAATATTTTTTTTCAATTTGTTGTAACCATTTCGTAAATTCCCTATGATATTGTACTAATCGTTTTAAAAATGTTCTTCGATCCTCCATTAGCAGTTCTCTTGCTTCTGTGATGATATCTGCTACTGTTTCTCTATGAAAGGTAAGATGACTAATGAATAAAAGCCGAACATCGCCGGGGATTAATCCTAAATCGATCGTAGAAAGACCATTCCAAAATTCTTCTAATCGCAAAAATGCCAATTCCAATTCTGAGGGATAAGGGCTATTCATCAAAGCAACCTTATCTGTAATTTCGCGAAGAACAGAAAAAAAACGCTCAATTTCGTCTTTGGTAATTTTTGATAGGTTGATTTTTCTTTCGAAGAATTTTTTCGCATATTCTCTTTCTTCTTGGGGTATATCTTGTTTCGAATATGCTGCTTGTAATGTATCTACTACGGTCATCTTTTCTGAACCACGCTTAAAGCCCCTTTCTTTTTCCATAAATTTCTCCTTAATTTGAGAATTTTTATAAAATTGAAAAATTTTATTGACCAATTTTTTTTGTATACTTACTATGTAAAGCAAAAAAAAATTGTGTTTTGAGTAAATATAAAAGTTTTGTATTCGGAAAATTCGGGGTGTAGCGCAGTGGTAGCGCATCGTGTTCGGGACGCGAGGGTCGGAGGTTCAAATCCTCTCACCCCGAAATAAACTATTGACATATAGAATTATTATAATATTCGGTAACATTAAATGAACATAAAACTTTATGGTGTAAGAGGATCGATTCCAGCTCCGACATCTACAAAAGAATACAAGAAAAAGATCACTCAGATTTTAGAAAATGCGATAGAATATCAACTTAAAAATAAAGACCAATTCGATGAATTTTTAAATCAACTTCCCCAACATTTAACCTACCTAACAGGAGGAAATACAACCTGTGTTTCTATTCGAACAGAAGAAAAATTCTACATTCTCGATGCAGGAACTGGCATTAGAACCTTAGGAGACGAAATCTTTCGCAATCAAAATCAATATCCAAAAGAATTTCATATATTTTTTACCCATACCCATTGGGATCATATTCAAGGTTTACCCTTTTTTAAACCGCTATACTTACCCCAATATACCCTTCATTTTTATTCTGGTTTTCCCGACATAGAAGAACGATTAGCATACCAAACCGATGAACGTTTCTTTCCAATGCCAATACATAAAACAGCTAGTAAAAAATACTATCATCATGTAGACATCAATCGTCCTTTGAAAATCGAAAATTCTATTGAAATTCATTCCTTTCCACTTAAACACCCTGGAGGATGCTTTTCTTACAAATTTATCAATTTAAAAAACAACAAAATTTTTATTTTTGCTACTGACGTAGAATTTACTGGAGAAGATTTTTTAGACAATTCAAAATACATCGAATATTTTGGTTATGCTGATATTTTAATGATAGATTCACAATATACATTAGACGAATCCTTTTTAAAAATTGATTGGGGGCATACAAGCTACACCATGGCTGTAAACTGTGCAAACCATTGGAAAGTAAAAAACTTAATCTTAACCCACCATGAACCAGCCTATGAAGACGAAAAGCTATTCTATAACTATACACATGCAATAAGACATCGAAAACATCTAGATTCCGAAAGACCAAAGATCTTTTTAGCAAAAGAAGGAATGGAGTTCCAATTATAATGAAGTATAAAGCATTTTTTTTAATCAATGGATTGATGCTTCTTTTGGTCTATGGCAGTTTAAGTTTTATTGTAAGTTTGGAAAAAAAACTAACCCAAAAAAATATAAAATATATTATAAATCATCAAAATAAAAAATTTCAAACATTTGCTAAGATAGAAAGAATCCAAAATAAGTCCTTTTTTGGTTATGAGCATTATTATTTTACTCTTTCTTATTGGTATCAAGGAGAAAAGAGATTTATTCTAAAAAAGGTTTCTTCGAGTTTGTATTATAAATACAAAGAAGGCAACCAAATCGAGGCCATTGTTATTGATGATTTATGGGATAATCCACAAATCTTTTTAGTACCACAAATTTTCGAAGAAAATACCCTTTTAAAAACAAAATACAAAAATCTAGAAGAAATTACGAATATTTTTTTAGGACTAGGTCTTCTATTTTTGTTTTTTTATTTTATGTTGAACTACAAAAATAAAAATGTCTTACATGAAGGATAGATTAGATTTTGGTTTATCTCCCTGCCCCAACGATACATTTATATTTTATCGATTTATACAATCAGGTAAATATCAACCCTATTTTTTAGACATAGAAGAATTAAACGAATCTGCCATAAAAGAACGGTTTCCTTTAATCAAAGTATCTTGTGTTACAGCGGTTCAATTACCCAATTACGAAATCTTATCTTCTGGTGGTGCTATTGGTTATGGTTGTGGACCTCTTTTAGTAAGTAGCTTAAATCTAACAGAAAAAAATTTTTTAGAACAATCAAAAAATTATCCAATTTTTATTCCAGGCAAACATACAACAGCAAATTTTTTGTTTCATCAGTATTGTCAGTATCATCATATTGATACAAATTCATTAAGAATTGAATATCTACGTTATGATAAAATTATTCCCGAATTAAAAAAACAAAAAGGTGTGGGTATTTTGATTCACGAAGAGAGGTTTAATTTTCAGAATCATCAACTCTACAAAATACGCGATTTAGGTGAATGGTGGGAACAAACAACCCAACTTCCTATACCATTGGGTTGTATTGTCCTCCACAAAGATTTTTTAGAATTAAAAAAAGCCATCGAATTAGACATTCAAAATAGCATTTTGTATTCCCAGAATCATTACCAGGAAGTCTTACCGTTTATTAAAAGATATGCACAGTCGATGGAAGAAGATGTGATAAAATCCCACATAAATTTATACGTAACAGATTTTAGCTTCGACATGCATGACAAAGGAAGAGAAGCAATCATAAAATTAAAAAATTTTATAAATAATTTATAGAAAAATCAACGCCATTACAAGAAAGACAGGCTGTAAGATTAAAATAGAATAAATCATATAACCACCAAAAGAAGGCATTTTGATTCCAAATTGTTCTGCAATGGAGCGTACCATAAAATTAGGGGCATTCCCTATGTAAGTCATTGCACCCATAAATACTGATCCCAAAGATACAGCTGCTAACTCTAATGGTTTAGATAGAATAAATTCCTGAACACTCATTGTTCCTTGTGCAATAGTAAAAAACACTAAATAAGTAGGTGCATTATCAAGAAAGCTTGAAAATGCACCACTTGCATAGAAAAACTTAATGGGAGAATCGAGCCCCAATTCATGTCCATGAAGTTTTAACAATATCAAAGCTGGAATCATCGTAATAAAAATTCCGATAAATAATGCCGCAACCTCTACAATAGGATAAAGATTAAAATCGTTTTCTTTGCGATAATCTTCTGGTGTAGTAACTTTCGAAAGAACAATCAAAAGTAAAAATAATGGTACTTGAATTAATTTATAAAACTCGCTTTGTTCAATAAGAGTTTTGAAAGGTTCATAGTTTTCGTTTACAAATGCAACTACAATTACTACACCTAAAAGCCATAAAAAGTTGATTGCACCAGAAATGCGAATAGGTTCAACTTGTGTTTCGTCTTTTAGAATATCTTTGATGGTTTCTTTTTTGTATGCATAAGTATCCCAGATAAAATAAATTACTAACAATACACCAACTGTAAACATCCATTCTGGAAACAACCGAAAAGTCCAAGTAAAAGGAACACCTCGAAGATATCCCAAAAACAACGGTGGATCTCCTAAGGGTGTTAATAAACCTCCAATATTAGAAACCAAAAAGATAAAAAAGATCACTGTATGGACTACGTATTTTCTTTCGGAGTTGGATTTTAAAAGCGGTCTAATCAAAAGCATCGATGCTCCAGTTGTTCCAATAAATGAAGCAAGTACAGAGCCAATAAACAAAAAGATAGAATTGTTTAATGGTGTTGCCTTAATATCGCCTCGAACAACAATACCACCACTAATATAAAACAAAGCAGCAAGCAAGCTAACAAATGGAATATAATCCAAGATAATTTGATGTTCTAGATCATGAAATCTTCCAATAGAAATTAAATAAATGGCAATAGGTAACCCCAAAACCATCGAAACAATCAGCTTATTTTTATTGCTATGCCACCAATGTTCTGCAAACAATGGTACAATTGCTATTGCAAGTAACATCAAAACAAAAGGTATTACCGACCATATCGTAGGTTCTATTTCTGGATGCATGTTTACCTCTCTTTAAATACAAAATTTTTTAAAGTATATTCTGTAAATCAATATATGCTCTAAATATTAAATAAATTATATAAATAAGTATAAATAATATTCCTTGACTTCGTTCCACTTCGTGTTTTTTACCCACAAATAAAGAAAAAAATAAAATTAAACTTGCCAAAACAGTCATTACTACATCTACGTTATTTTTTGTAGAAAATTCTAAAGGTCGAATTAAAGCGCTTACACCCAAAATAAAAAATACATTGAATATATTCGAACCCACTACATTTCCTATGGAAATATCAGAATTCTTTTTGTATGCAGCAACAACAGAAGTCGCCATTTCTGGAAGCGATGTACCGATTGCAACAATGGTTAAACCGATGTATGCTTCACTTATACCAAAAAATTTTGCAACGCGAACTGCACCACTTACTACCCAATCACTTCCTAATGGTAGTAAAATTAATCCGATGATAATGTATATAATGGATTTGCCCAAGGATAATTGCAATTTAGGAATTTCGTCTTCGAAAATGTTTTCTTCTTTGGCAATACTAAAAATATAATAAAGAAATATAATAAAAAAAGCTAACATTTCTAAACCATCATTGCGAGAAATTTGGTTTTTTGTATCTGCCCCAAAAAATACATCATTCGCTTGAAGAAATACAATGATTGCTGCAAGTAAACTAAAAGGAATTTCTTTCCAAACTGTATTTTCTTTCACGGTAACATTTCTTATAATGGAAGAAACACCCAATATAAGCAAAATATTTGCAATATTACTACCTAAAACATTTGATATTGCAATATCCGTTTGTCCTTTATAAGAGGCCGAAATATTCACAGCAAGTTCTGGTGCAGATGTGCCAAATGCTACGATAGTTAAACCAATCACTAAATCCGAAATTTTTAATCGCTTTGCCAAAGAAGAAGCTCCTTCGACAAGGATATCAGCCCCTTTAATTAAAAGATAGAAACCTGGCAAAAACAACAAATAATCGATCACTAATGATATATCCATAATTTTAGTCAAAAATCCTATTATCAAAAAAAAGAAAAGAATTTTTTAATTCAGTGATTTTAAATATTGATAAAAATTAAATAAAAATGAATTGACATTATATTAAGATTTTATAAAGTATTATAAGATGATTTATTTAAAAAGATTCTTTTTGTTGATTTTTTTAATTTGCAATTTTAATATTTATTCTTACGACTTTTCTTTTGTGCCATTAATTCAACCATTAGAGGTTTCAATTTACAAAAATTATTTAGTCAAAACGAATCCTGCTTATTACACAGACACTGCACAAAATTTTTTTTACAAAAATGCTCAAATCGATTATCCGATAAATTTCAAAACGCAACAACAACCTAATTACTTAGATTATTATCTAACACTTAATTACTATCACGCGACATTCTACCAAAAAAAGGATTATTTTGAATTTGAATTGATTCCTTATCTAAAATTGAAAGAGCTTCCTTGGTCTTCTACATCAAAAACTTATAACCTTCGCTCTTCTATTTCTTATGGATTTGCCTTAAACCAAAAACAAACCATCTTAGGGTTTGTTGGTTTTATCAATGAACAAAAATTACAAAACAATATTCAAGATTATACTTCTATTATAGAATATGGGAAGATCTTTTTTACACCTGGTATTCAACTACGAAGTTCTGGTGTTGTATTAAAAACCTTTTTAGAAATGCCCTTATATCAATACGACTTAATCAACAAGACACAATCTATCTATCAACCTCATCAGAATAACATAGAAGCAAACATACAAATTCAAATTGCCCATTAGAATATATAATGGTCTTGTGGTATATTGAACTTTATTAATATATCTTGATGTTCTTTTTCTTTCGATAGATCAATATAAATTTTTTTATAATCAGACAACTCCAATTCTAAGATATTTTTTCTTGATTGTTTTGCCATTTGTATTTCTTCGTAGAGATGTTTAAGATTCATCAATTTTTTTTGGTTGACTTTTACTACGGGTTTAAGCAGTATATTCTGATAACCAATATTGATAGGATCTGGTAGAACCTCAGAAATTAAAACTATTTTATCGTTCTCTTTTTCGTTTTGATAATATTTTTTTGTATCGTATAAATAAGCAAGCTCTAAGGCTTTTGAACGCCAGTTTTTTCCCAATCGTTCCACTAAATATGAATGACTGAGCTCAACAAAAACGATTCCATGTTGAACTATATAAGGTTGCATTCCAAAAGCTTTCCAAGGAATTCTTTCTACCTGGCTTTTTGTGTTAAACAACGATTTTAAAGGTACATCGAATTCAAGGGTTTCTTTTTTTCTTAATATTTTCGCTTTTATTATATCGTCTACTCTTCTATAAGTGCCATCGATTTTACGGGAGAACAATAGCTCAAAGCTTTGTAAACCCAACAAAGGATCGATATACGAACAATTTTTATTGGGTGTAATACCATCAATTTCTAATAGTACATCTTCTTCTTGTAGAATTCCTTTTGCACCACTACCCACAAAAACTTCATTAATAAAGCAAGCATCCATCGAATCGGAAATCCCATAATGTTTTTTTAACTCTTGTGGAATTGGTTTTAACCCTAATCCAGAAAAAACAAAACCTTGATATTGATTCTTAAGATAATCTTCGATAAAAGTTCTTATGCGCGAAACAGGAACGAAAATATTTTTTTTCTCGGTTTGATAAGAGATAAACCCCACGATTTCGTTGTTATAAAAAGCTAAACTACCTACATCAAAAGATTTCGAAGAAGAAACAGTATATACCGGTAGTTTGGTAAACCCATAATCCGATGTTGTAGTATATTCTAAAACAGAAAAGTCCATGTTTCGTAATTGTTCCTCTTCGTAATAATAAACTTTGATTGTTTGTTTGATTTTAGGATCTTGACCAAAAGGATATTCCTTTATATTTAAGCTATATCCATCGAATTGTTTTGTAGTTTCTAAAGTACAAAGATTTGCTTCGGTATCAATGGTTTTTAATGTTAAATCGTATTTTTGATTTTTGTAGGTTCCTTGTATAGAGATAGCATGAATCAATTCATCGCACTGGGTTAAAATTATTCTTGGACTTATAAGGATTCCATATTGTTTGTATTCATTACCGGGCTCTTTGATCCAAGGATATACTTTACTGTATCGTATGGTTCCATACCGTAATTCTACTAAAAGATTCGAAAGAATTTCTGGGATTGCTTCTTTTTTTTCTTTGGCACTAATTCCCGAAAAAACAAATACTAAAAAAAATAACAACATTGTTTTAATTTTCATAACTATTCCTTAAAACATGATCCTTATAGATAGAATAATTACTGAGGATTTCTTGATGAATCTTTTTTAAATCCTCTGCGTTAAAAATCAACGGCATTTTATTTTCTTTAAAACGAAATTCAATTCTTGGATTTTTTTGTAATTCTTGGTTTAAGACCTTCCACATGTGAGAAAGATTATCAACAGCAATTCCGTTAATAGTTTCTAATATCTGATGTTGATAATCTTTTGCATATCGATTTTTGGAATTTACAAGTAATTGAGTAAATATAATTAATTGTTTATTGCCAACATTTGTTTTATTCTGAATTGCATGATAATAAAAAAATAATATATCCGACCGATTGTTCGATAGCCAAGTAGAAGAATAAGTAGACATCAAATCCGATGTTAAAGGCTGAAACAACAATCCTCCATAGAGAATATATTCTGGTGGTTTATCGTAATTTTTTCTCTGAAAATCTAATACATTGGTAATTTTCGCAGGAAATTCTAAATTCAATATTTTATTTTTTCGAAAAACTTTAACGCGAATAGTTTCGCCTTTCTCGAAATTGTCGATAACTTCGATATAATTTCTGTACTCACCATTAAAGAAAACCTCTCGTTGATCAGTTATCTTATAATTTTCAATTTCTAACAAAATATCTCCTTTTTCTATATAACCATCTGCACTCGAACCCGGTAAAATATCATATACAAGTACACCATAGTCTTTATATTCTTCTGGAAGGTTAAAAAAAGACTTCATCATAGGATTATCCAATGGCTGATCTAAAACACCTAATTCGATGTAACCATCATATTGATTATCCAAAGAAATATCTTTTAAAAATTTTTTGATTACTGGTGGTGGTATTAAGTAGCCTAAGTTTTGTCCCGTTCGCAATATCTGGAAGGCTACCCCAATTACCTTTCCCTCTTGAATGGCTGGACCCCCAGAATTTCCTGGGTTAATTGCAGCATCTACTTGGATCACCAAATGACTGTCAACACCGCTATGGCTATAGGTATCCATATCAATACGCGAAACTATTCCTTGTGTTATAGAAACCTTTTCGCCTCCAATAGGATATCCAATAACGATTACAGGTGTATTTAGTTTAGGGACATCTCCGATTTCGAGAGATTTTGAATTTTTATAAAATTCTTCTCGCGGGTTAAGTTTTTCGTCGATATCGATTAATGCCAAATCGCAGTCATGAGCAATATATTTTACTTTTGCGAAAAAATATTCTCTTTGATCGTTTCGTCGAACGCGAATCTGAAAGGCATTACTCACTACATGTGCATTTGTTAGGATCAGTTTTTTTCCTTTTAATTCTATGATAAATCCGGTTCCCCCTTCGCGAGAAATATTGGGCTGCATCCATGGTTTCTCGTAGGAATAACGAAAGGAATTTACTTCGATCTTTACGACAGAATTTTGAACCTCTTGGATAGATACTTTCTTTGGCTGAAAAAAATCAAAGAATTGAAACAATATTACTAAAAAAAACTTCATTAAGAACGTTTTTTTGTTGGATAAATTATTTTCAAGTCTATTCTTTAGTAAATTTTTTTATAAGATTCTCCCATTGGGGAAATTTAGAAATTAAATCCTGAGATTTTGCAATTTCGAAATCTTCGAATTCAAAGCCCGGAGAAACCGTACAACCAATAAGCGAATAGGAAGATTTATCTAAAATTTCTGCGGAAAACCAAACATTTTTAGGCACAACAACTTGAAAGACTAAATCTTTTCCCAATGTAATATTACGATACTCTTGTTTTTCTTCGTCGAGTATATGTAATAACAAAGGACTTCCTTGATAAAAATGCCAGATTTCGTCAGATTTAATGCGATGGAAAAGAGAGACATCGCTATTGACTAATAGATAATAGATAGACGTAGAAATATTCCTATAAGGTTTTTTTGCATTTTTTCGGTTTTCTAATACCTCTACTGGAATGAATTCATTCGAACGATAAATTTCTCTGTAATAGCCACCTTCTGGATGTTTCGTTAGGTTTAATGATCGAATAATTTCTTCAACCATAATACTTTAAACCTGTTGCTTTTCGCACTTCTTCAAGGACTTCTTCTGCTATATTTTGTGCTTTTTTTGCACCTTCTTTTAAGATATCCATTACATCATCGATTTGATTTTCTAGTTGTTGTCTTTTCTTTCGAAAATCAGAAAAATAATCTAAGATCTTTTGGTATAATTCTTGTTTTATATGTCCATAGCCAATGCCAGGTGTTAAAAATTTATCTCTTAGGATCCTTTTTTCTTCTTCGTTTAAAAATAACGAATAGATGTGATATAAAACTGAACTATCGGGATCTTTGGGTTCATCGACTCCTTTCGAATCTGTTATTATAGACATAACTTGCTTTTTGAGTTCTTTTTCGTCTGCAAACAAATAGATGGCATTTTTGTAACTTTTACTCATTTTTCTTCCGTCTATACCTGGTATAACAGCAACTTCTTCGCTTATATCTGGTTCGGGTAATTTAAACAATTCTCCATAACATCGATTAAAACGTTCTGCAATATCACGAGTAAACTCTAAATGCTGTTTTTGATCTTTACCAACGGGAACTTTATCTGTACGAAATGCTAAGATATCCGCAGCCATAAGCACGGGATAAAAAAATAAACCACCGTTAGGATTAATTCCTTGGGCAATTTTATCTTTATAAGAATGAGCTAATTCTAACTGAGAAACATTTATAAAATTCGACAAAATCCAACATAGCTCTGTAACTTGTGGAACATCACTTTGAACCCAAAAAACAGCCTTTTTGGGATCAATGCCTACTGCTAAAAAATCTAAAACGGTGTTTAAGATTCCTTCTCGTAATTCAGTTTGATTTTGCACCGTAGTCATTGCATGATAACTTGCGATAAATACAAATAGTTCGTGATCCTTTTGGTATTCTACCATTCGCTTCATCATAGAAAAATAATTTCCTAAATGAGGACGACCACTTGGTTGTATTCCCGAAAGAATTCTCATATAAATCCAATTCTTAGAATAAAACTATCTTGTCATTTGAATTTTAACAAAGAGGATTGAATTGACATAAAAAACCATCAAAAAAAAATCATTGTATGAACCTTAGTTTTTTGAATTTCTTAGGTCTTCTGATAGGGTTAGGATTTATCGTTTGGAGCGTATGGATTTTATATAACTATTATCAACTTCCGGTGGTGGGAAGAAAGTACAAAAAAGTTAACCTTTGGATTGGGGTATTAATTTTACTCATTGGTATTGCAGATCTGTTAAAAGCTATCAAAGATATACTTCCACGCTAGTTTAACTGTAAATCTAATAGATAAACATATTTGAGCATTTTATCTCTTTTGTTTTTGTTAAAAAATTCCCAAGAGGGTCTCGAAACCTTATAATAAGGAAATTTCGCAATCACGTTAATGGTAATTTTGTCGGAAAATTTACTTTTGATTTCTTCTTTAAAAGCTTCTAGGAAAATGCCTTCTACTAGGATCAATTTCTTTTTTTCTTGATTTAGTTCTTCTATAAATTGTTCTTTTTTTAATATATAAGGTCGGGTGAGTCGATTTGTGTAGAAAGCATAAGAGCGATGGGAAAAAGGAATTCCCTGAGTATACAAAACCTTTTTCGAATAAGGTTGATTTTCTTCTATCTGAAAAATAATCTTTGCTATTCTACTTGCTGGTTGATAACTTATTAACATAGGATAAAGAGAAGAAACAACATAACTATAAAATAATGCAAACGAAAAAAGTACATAAAGCATTGCATAAGAATCTTTGTGGTAGAATAAAAACAAAAGGATCAAAACAAAAAACAAGGTAAGATAGAACAAAAATTTAAACGACTCTCCCGTATAAAAAGGTAATAAAACCAAAAGGATTAATACAATCGTTGGAATAATGTAAAAAGAATAGAGAACCTTTTTATCCAAGCTAGAAACAAACCAATCTCCTGCTAGAATTGCTGCACCAGGTATAAGCCAGAATATATATTGAGGAAGGCGAAATTTAGAAAAACTCAATAAAATTAATACCAAAAATACCCATAGATATAATTCTATATTTTTTTTATCAATATTTTTTAACGATAGATTTTTTAACCTACGAAACAAAACGATCACAAAAGGAATCGATACATGCAAAATAGAAAATAAAAAAGTATTGTAAAAATAAAAAGGATCCCAACCAGTATCATAAATCTTACTAAAAAACCTACCAAATGATTGTAAATACAAAAAGAAATACGGACCAAAGATACCAAAATCGCTATACAAGAAATAACACCATAACCCTACGGGAATTCCTACAATAACGATTCCCACACCAATGCGCAATTTTTTTAATAAATCCCAATCTTTTGTTAAAAAAATTTTTCCTCCAATAGTAATGATAGGAAGAACCAAAGAAATCGGCCCTTTGGTTATAAAACCAATACCAATAAAAAGATACATCAAATAAAAATATTTTTCGTTTACGAATAAACCATAATAATAAAAAAGAAAAACAAAAATGATAAAGGTTGTTAAATAAATATCTATAATGGGACTTGTTAGCATAGTAAACAATGCTGGCGAACTTAGATATATGAGCGACGATAGTTCTGCTTTTTTTTCTTCTTTATACAACAGTAAAGAAATTTTATAAATTCCCCAAACTGATAGTAATGCCATGATTAATGCAGGAAGTCTAAAAGCAAAGTTACTTGCACTAAACAACTTAAAAAAAATCGACAAAATCCAGAAGGTCATAATAGGCTTGTCGAGGTATTTTCTTCCGTTGTCGCGAATAGTAAAATAATCTTGGTTTTCCACCATTTCTCTTGTAATCTCTGCATATTGAGTAGAATCTATATCCATTATATCCTGTGGCAGATAAAAAGAATAGATCACCACATAGAGTAATATCAAAAACACAAAGAGGAACTTTTCTTTTTTTAAAGTTAGCATAAGGCAATTCCTATTAGATTATTGGTTTAAAAAAACGGGCATAGTACATTCAAAAATCAACCTACATTGATCTTGGATCTTTTTTTCGTTATAACATTCAAAGATTTCTTGGTTGTAAATCATACATGCATCTACACAGTTTGCATAAAAACGATTTTCCCAATTTCCGGTAATATTTAACGGTTGATTTTCTTTGATACATTGATTGTATTGAGTACAGAGTTTATCGCATTGTTGATATATTGGATCTTTACAAGAAATAAAAATTAAAACTAATAAAACGAAAAAGTTGTAATACTTCACATTTACACATTTTTTGCTGCCTATTTATAGTAAAATATTTTTATTCAAAATGTTTCAAAGAACCGATAATTAAGACAATGAGATATTATATATTCCTGATTTTAATGATAATACTTTTTAGTTGTAAAACCTTTCAGAAAGAAGATGGGGGCACTTCGGAAAAAGATCAACAAATCGAAAATATGTACAAAAAAAAAGATGATATTGCCCCAAATCAAAAAAAAGCATACATCGATTATTTTGTTAGCGAATCGGATTCTCCCTTGGCTTTGGATAAATTAATCAAACTTTATGATGATCCAAATTACCAAAACGAAAAGGATTATATCTTAGAAAATTTGATCGATCACATAGATAATGAACAAGTTTATTCTTTAATAAAAAAAGAAATTGTTTCTAATCCCAATTTATACAATGCAAAGATTAAACAAAAACTTTTCGACTCTTCGAGTAAAAATTCTGCGGAATTGTTGTTAAACCTAATCTATTTAAACCAAGAAAAACTGGATCCAGAAATTATCTATTTTTTTAGAAAAACAAAGTACGAAGATGCTATACCTATTTTGATTTATACCATCGAATCAAATCAATTTGTCGAAGAATGCTTTTCTGCCATTGCTGATATACCCACAGAAGAAGCACAAAAATATCTTATTAATTCTGCTTCCGATTACGAATACCCTTATAGAAATATTGCCCTAAGCTATCTATACAAAATCGACCAAAAAGAAACTGCGTACGCAATCTATAAAAGTATATTAATGAATCCTTCGAGAGAAAGTACAACTACTTTACTAATTACGATTCGTTCTCTACAAGAAATTGTGCCTTATTTAAACGATGACCAAAAAAAAGAATTAATCAAAATTCTAAATCCTTTACTTACAAACAAAACACTAGAAGAACCTATTAACACACTACTTTCTCTTCTTAGAACAATAACCCAACAAGAAACAACACAAAAAAATACGGAACAAGAAACCAAAGATAATCAAACCTTCGAACCAAAACCTACATTAGAACAAAAGAAAGAAGAAAAAAAACCAATACCAGAAATCTCTAAAATTGAGGTTCCAAAAAAGCAAATGCAAGAAAGTAAAAATAAAATGACGAAACAAGATACCCAACCCAAAAAACACCTAAGCAAAGCATTTTATTCGCAACAGTATGCACAGAAAGTTACTACAAATTTAAAAAAACTTTTTCCTGAGGATTATAAACAAACTCAATTAAACATTCACAATGCTTTTATTACTTATTCTAATTCAAATTCAGAACGATCCAACTTCGTAAAAAATGCTTACAAACAATGCTATAAAACAGAAAAAGACGAAGATATTCAAGCACTCTTAAAACAAGGTTTATTTATTCATCAGTCTTTGTACTGTGTTTTAGTCTATACAAAAAACCAGTATCCAAGAAAAGATTTACAAATTTATGCATTAACACAGTTTTTCGCTATAAAAAGAAGTCATGCAACAAAAATTGTAGAAAATATAGAATTATTTCGATAAAATGAAATCAAAATATTTAATTTTTTTATTAATAAATTTTATCTTTTGCATAAAAGAATACAAAGGAGAATTCGCTTGGCGTAGTATTGATCAAACACAATTTTCGCAGATGGATACGTTATTAATATCGCCACAAGAATTTTACCTAGGAAGAGAAAATCTCTATTTTGGAACAAACGAAACCATTTGGTGGATCTATCAATTTGACCAAAAGTTATATTTAAAACCCAAATTTCTTGTTGTACTCTATTCCGAAATTGGCTCACCACAACCGGTGGAAATCGATTTACGAGTTGTGGAACCAGAATATCAAGATGGGATTCATTTTCTAAAACAATTTTATCCACCCCTAGAAGAAGGAAAATATTTACTAAAAATAGCAACAACAGAAGAAAAAGTACCTTTTGATCAAGTAGAATTTTTTGTATTACCTCAAAAGGAAATTCAGCATATTTCAGGACCTGTAAATTCGATTGAATAAAGATTTTTGCTTTTAGTTCTTATTTTAAAAAAAATTTTGTACTTATGAATGATATTTTAGAAAACATATTTTCCGAACGAATGAATTACATCGATACCTCTCAAATTAGAAAAATGTTTGATTTGGCTCAGAAGTTAAAAAATCCCATCAACCTATCGATTGGACAACCCCACTTTCCTACTCCAGAACCTATTATAGAAGCAATGGAAAAGGCTTTAAGGGATGGTAAAACTTCTTATACAATGACACAAGGTATTCCTGAACTTCGCGAAAAATTAGCAGAAAAGTTTCGAACCAAAAATGGGATTTCTACAAATCCAGACAACATTCTCGTAAGTTCTGGTGTATCCAGCCTTTTGATTCTATTATTTTTAGCTACGATAGATCCAGGAGATGAAGTATTACTTATTGAACCAGCCTTTTTAATTTACCGAGGACTTACATCTTTTTTTCGCGCAAAAGAAGTTTTACTCAACCAAAACTTTACAAAAAACGATTTAGAAAAACTCAACTTTCGAAGGTTAAAATTAATTCTTTATTCTTCCCCATCAAACCCAACGGGATATATTCTTACAAAAGAACAAATTCAATTACTAGGCGAATTAGCAGATAAGACTGGTGCCATCCTAGTATCTGACGAAATATACGAAATGTTCGATTACGATAAAAAATTCATCAGTGCTGGATCCATCTACCCAAATACATTAACCTTTATGGGATTTTCTAAATCTTATAGTATGACAGGTTTAAGACTTTCTGCCGCAACAGGTCCACAGAAGATCATCAAAGCAATGACTACTTTACAACAATATACCATTGTTTGTGCACCAACCCCTGTTCAATATGCTGGCATAAAAGCCTTAGAAGTAGATTTATCTTCTTATGTAGAATATTATAAAAAAAATCGCGATATGCTAAAAAATGCATTAGAGCCTTATACTCGTTTTTACGAACCTGATGGTGCCATCTATCTCTTCGCACAAGTTCCTTCTGGTTATACCGACATGAATTTTTGCGAAAAAGCAATCCAAGAAAAACAACTTTTGATTGTGCCAGGATATATCTTTACAAATCAAAACAATTGGGTTAGAATTTCTTTTGCTGTGGATAGGAATAACTTAGAACGTGGTATAGAAGCGTTAAAAGAGCTTTATCGTTCGTAAAAAACAATATTCTATTAAAAAACAAAAAAAAATCTGGATCTATGAATTCCTATTTCGAAGAAATCCAAAAGCGACGTTCTTTTGCAATCATTGCACATCCTGATGCTGGTAAAACCACTTTAACAGAAAAACTTTTACTCTATGGTGGTGCAATCCAACTTGCTGGCCATGTTAGAGCCAAAAAGGATCGAAAAAAAACCCAATCCGACTGGATGAAGTTAGAACAAGAAAGAGGAATTTCTATCACTACTTCTGCCATGCAATTTGAATACAATGGATATATTTTAAACTTATTAGATACACCAGGACACGAAGATTTTTCCGAAGATACATACAGAACATTGATGGCAGTAGACTGCGCAATTATGCTCTTAGATGGAGCCAAAGGGGTAGAAGCACAAACAATTAAGTTATTCCATATTTGTAGGCAAAGAAATATACCAATTGTTACATTTATCAACAAAATGGATCTTCCAGCAAAGGATCCTTTTGAGTTATTGGACGAAGTGGAAAAAGTCTTAGGAATCTCTACTGTTCCTATCCTTTGGCCCATAGGTTCGGGAAAAGATTTTCGCGGTGTTTATCATATAAAAGAAAATAAGGTTTACTTGTACGAAAAAACTGTTGGCGGTTCTTACAAAGCTCCTGTGCAAGTAAAAAGTTATACAGATCAAGATTTTATCGACCAAATCGATCCAGAAATCTACCATAGCTTTAAAGAAGGGATCGAAATCACCTCTCAATTATTACCAGAATTCGATCTAGAAGCTTTTCGCAAAGGGCAGATGACTCCTGTTTATTTTGGTAGTGCCTTAACCAATTTTGGTATTGAACTATTTCTGAACGAATTTATTCAAATTGCACCACCTCCAACTTCAATGAAGTTAGCCGACGGAAACGAAATTCAAATCCAACCAAATCGCTTTATTGGGTTTATTTTTAAACTTCAAGCAAATATGAACAAAGCCCATAGAGATAGAGTGGCATTTATTCGTATCGCTTCTGGAAAGTTCGAAAGAGGGATGGATGTACAAATTGCTTTTAAGAAAAAGAATGTTAAGCTATCCAGTCCTGTTTCTTTTTTTGGTCAAAAACGTTCTACTATTGACGAAGCATATCCAGGAGACATCATTGGTTTAATCAATCCGGGTATTTTTCAGATAGGAGATGTGCTATATACTGGAGAAGAGCCGCAAATAATTCCTTTACCACAATTTGCACCAGAACTTTTTGCTAGAATTATTCCCACAGATACCTCTAAAATGAAAGGTTTTCGTAAAGGTGTTAAGGAATTAGCAGAAGAAGGTGTTATACAAATCTTTTTCTTACAAGATGGTTCAACCATTATTGGAGCAATTGGAGAGTTGCAATTCGAAGTCTTCCAAGCACGTTTACTCGACGAATACAATGCTCCATGTAGAATCGAAAAAATGCCATTTGAATGTTCTAGATGGATCTTAGAAGAACACAAAGATAAATTTAGTAGTTATGATTTAATTGTAAAAGATATTTATGACAACTATGTTGTTTTATTCAAAAGCAATTATAGAATGCAGAGCTTTCAAAAAGAAAATCCTAATGTACCTCTATTCGAATCTGTATTAGAGCTAAGAAAATACAAAGAATCTTTGACAAAATCAGGCTAATTCTTGTAAAAATTGAATGAATTGATTTCTGTATGTAAGGATTTCTGTGGTAGTTAAAGGGTAATTTTTTTTATAAATTTCTATCAATTGTTGTCTTTCCATAAGGGTAAAAAATTGAAAGAGCTCTATCAACATGTTTTTACTAAGGCTTCGTAAGATAACAAAAATCTTTTTGTTGGTTTGTTCGCTTTTTTCCCAATACCATTTTCTTAGGATGTCGGCAGAAGCTTGCAGGTTTGATTTTACTAAAAGTTCCATCATTTCTTTTAGTTGATCTCGATCGCTTTTTTTTGCACCAGGAGGAGTTTCTTTGGGTATGGAAGTATTTTGCAACTGTTTAGAAGGATTTTTTTTTGCATTTAATTCTTCGATTCTAGGGAATTGATATGGTTTTACAATTTTTGCGTTGCTTTGGATCTTTTCCGAAACATTTTTTTTTGCATTGTAAGTAAAATCTGCTTTTTTAAACTCTCTTTCGGGTATCCAATCCTTCATCAGAAATAAGATAATTTCATGATTTTATTATGTCAAGACTATATAAAATCATGATCAATAATTTCAAAACCTAAACGATAAGCATACTGGACTACTTCTTTATATTCTTCTTTTGTAATTGTACGATAGATTTCTTTATAAATATCTGGCCTTAGAAGCACCTTTGCATAAGGCCTATATTGAGACATTAAATTTAAATAAATCCTCTTAGAGATGTTAGCCAAAAAATCTAAAATCTTTTTCGACTCTTCTACAAATCCTGGCATGATCAAATGACGAACGATTAATCCCCTTTTTGCTAACCCAAATTCGTCTAATTGTATATCCCCCACTTGTCGATACATTTCTATTATCGCATTCTTTGCAAATTCGGGATAACGTTCATTTTTTAAATAACGTCGCGAAAATTCCTCACTCCAAAATTTAAAATCCGGCATGTATATATCAATGATTCCATCCAAAATCTTTAATGTTTCTAAACTAGAAAAAGCATTAGAATTATAAACGATCGGTAATTTTAATCCCATGGGTATAGCTTTATCTATTGCAAGAAGGATTTGAGGAACCACATGATCTGGGCTTACCAAATTTATGTTATGCACACCGCGATTTTGTAGTTCTATCATAACCTTTGCTAACTCTTCGGAATCTAATTCCACTGCATCAGGGTCATCATTTTGGCTAATATCAAAATTTTGACAAAATACACACCTTAAATTACACATATTAAAAAAAATTGTTCCACTACCATTCCAACCTCTTAGAATCTCTTCTTCTCCAAAGTGTGCAAAAAAAGAAGAAACCTTTACTTTTTCTCCAATGCGGCAATATCCTAAATCTTCGAAACGATTTACATTACATTCCTGTGGACAGGTTGTACAATCTTTCAGGATTTTTTGAGCCCATTGTAATTTTCTTTTAAACTCATTAGGATACTTTTCGTATAGTAGTTGATAAGCTGGTATAAAAGAAGACGAAGATATAAGATTTGCATTTACAAATTTGTTCAAAGACATACAAAAAAATTAAGCCGACTTAAATCTCAAATGTCAAACTATATTTAAACAATTTACAAATTTTTTTTAATATCAATATTAAATACAATAAAATATTGATATTTATTCTAAAAAGATCCAGGAAAAGCCGCAACTTTGGGCATATTCAAAAATGGTTCGAACTTCTTCTTGATTGGGAAGTTGATTTATATCTTGATAAATTCCTTTTTTTGGGACAATTCCAGAAGGAACATATTTCGAAGAAATCCATATACCTATATTTAACGAAACAGCTTTTAAAAAGTCCAAAATCTCGTAATATTCCTTATAAAGATTTGGTAAAACGAGCAGTCGAACCACTAATCCTTTTTGAAGGGTATCTTGTTTTAGTGCGATATCGCCTACTTGGTTGTACAATTCAAAAACTGTATCTTTGGCTATTTCGGGATAATTTTCTTCTTTAAGGTATTTGCGAGATAAATCCGAAGAAATAAATTTAAAATCCATGAGGTAGATTTGTATTAAATCTCTTAAAAAATGAATTGTAGGTCGAAAAGCAAATCCATTCGACTCGAAGATAATAGGTATCTTTAAGTTTCCATATTTTTTGATTGCATAAGTGATTGCAAATAAGGTATGAGGTATTAAATGATCTACATTTATAAGATGGATGGCTTTAACCTCATCATTCAGAAAATAATGATAAATCAACTCTCCATATTCCTCCAAAGAAATTTTTCCGTTAGAATCTAAATAATTTTCGTGGTGTAATGCATAATCATAACAATATACACATCGAAGATTACAATGCCGAAAATAAACCTTAGCTATTTTTTTATCCTTAGAAAAAAATTGATTATCTTCTGTTATATTAGCACTAATAAGTTTAGGATAAATTCCTGTATGACAATAAGTACTATCGCTACTCCAACGATTGATATGGCAATAGCGATAGCATCCAACACAATCTGTGGGTATTTTTAAAGCTTCTTCTAATCGTATTTCTAAATCTTCAAGGAAATTCACGAAATGATTTTAATTCTTAATATCAAGAAAATCAACTCTTTTTTAAATTAAAGTCTTTTTAAAATCTTCTTTTACTGCTTGCAGCTGTTCTTCGTTTAAATAACCTGTAAAATAATAGGCTGGATGAGTAACTTTTATGCCAGCTCGTTTTGTTTTCAGAAATTCTTCTTGTTGTCTTTCGTTGAGTCGAAACGTAATATATTGCACAGAGGATATGCGCTCGCGATTGAATTGTTTATCATCGAATATTCCAGCAATTTCTTCTATTGTGCCATCAGATTTTTCGTAGATTAAATAAAGAGAATTTTCTAATCCAACTAATTCTTTTAATTTATACTTTCTGTAAACTTCGTCGTCAATTTCTATAAGTAAGGTTACCTTGATCTCTCCTCTATCTGGCGCTAATTGATTGTAGGTTTCAAGTTCATGTAAAATAGCATCTTTTTCTGTTATTCCTTCTGCTCTCAACATTTCTTGGATTTGATACCATACAGTATCTTTATTCTCGAACAAAAAGGTAAAAAGATTTCCTAAATGAAAGCGACGCGGAGCTTTGATCTGAAATATTCTTTCTCTTATTTGTGGTCTTTTTTGTGTGTATTCTTCGTTTGATAATAATTCTTCCATTGATACTTTATGGCTCATCATCGACCTCCTTTTTTATAAGTTTTTGGAAAAACCACCTTCCTCTTTGGATTTGTATGCTCTTGCCAAAATTTGTATAGGATGCATTGGTAATTCTTTTAATTCTGCTCCTTGTTTGATCTGAATTGCAGCCAAGGGACAATCTGTTGCAACAAAATGAGCATTCTTTTGTTTTATTTGTTCGAAGGCTTTTTTGCCACATTGTAGACTTTCTTCGAAATGTTCTTTTTTCATCGACCATGTTCCATCATGCCCACTACATTCTGCAACAAAAGCGATCTGAGTATTGGGTATTAATCGAATTAAATCGCGTGCGGGAAATCCTTTCCACTGTGCACGTAGATGACAAGGTGCATGGTATGCTATCACTTCTGGTGTACTTTTAAAATCCTTGTTAAATTTTTCTTGTTTTTTAAGTTCCATCAGATATTCATGCAGATCTCTTGTTGCATCGGAAATAGCCTTTGCTTTTTTTGTCCATTCTTCCACTTCTTGGGGCGTTTGACCTAACATACCTGCATAGAGAGGATATTCATGTTTTAAAGTCATGGAGCATGTGGGGTTTATCACAAGGATTTTATAACCTTTTTCTACATATGGTAGTAAGTTTTCAATGTTGGAACGAATTTTTTTGAGGGCAAAAGAAAGATCTCCAGTGTTAAGTCCGGGCATTCCACAACAATTTTGTTTGGGATGTTCCACATCACATTGATTTTTTTCTAAGACAAAAACAGCATCTTTACCAATTTTGGGGTTATTATAATTTACAAAACAGGTAGAAAATAATACAACTTTATTAGGCAATTCTTGTTGTTTTTGTTTTTTGTATTTTTTAAACCACTGAGAAAAACTACTCAAATGGAATTCCGGCATAAGCTTTTTTCTGTGAATCCCTAAGATTTTTTCTATAATTACGCGATGAAAATTGCTTCGGAAAGAATAATTTACAATTTTAGAAATCAAACCTGTATTAAGGATTCCAGCTAAATCTGCATTTTCTAGTATCTTATCACGAAAAGACACGCCCTTTTCTTTTGCTTTGATGTGAACACTTCTTTGCATTAACGCTGCAAAATTTAAGTTAAAAACATGATTATCTTTGTCTGTATAAGGACAATTTACATAACATAATTTACAATGATAACATTCTTCGATGATTTTATTTTTATCTTCTTCGATGATTTTTGTTACATCGCCATTTGCATAACTATCGAGTGCTTTAAATAGTGTAGGAAAGGAATAGCAATAATTAAAGCACATCCTACAACCATGACAAATATCAAAAGTACGTAGCAATTCTTGTTCTAAGGAACTCTTATCCCAATATTTAGGGTTTTTGGGATCGTATATAGCATTTTCTGTATTGTTTTGTTGGATCATAATATACTCCTATAAGAGAGAAAGGAGCCTTAAAGCTCCCTTGTTTTTAGGATATACTTTTTAATGCTTGTTGAAACCTTCCTGCGTGAGATTTTTCTGCTTTTGCTAATGTTTCGAACCAATCAGCAATTTCTGGAAAACCTTCTTCTCTTGCAGTTTTTGCCATTCCTGGATACATATCTGTATATTCATAGGTTTCGCCAGCAACAGCACTTTTTAAGTTGTTAATCGTATCTCCAAATGCGAGATCAGTTGCTGGATCCCCAACTTGTTTTAGGTATTCTAAGTGACCATGTGCATGACCAGTTTCTCCTTCCGCAGTATCGCGAAATAAACCAGCAATATCGGGATAACCTTCGATATCCGCGATCTTAGCGAAATACAAATATCTTCTGTTTGCCATGGATTCACCCGCGAAAGCATGTTTTAAGTTTTCGTGTGTTTTTGTTCCTTTTAGTTTGGACATATCTGCCTCCTGTGAATTTTAAAAATATTCTATTTTTAGAATAATTTTAATCAAAAAAATGGCAATACTTTTTTGTTTTTTTCCCGAAAAAAAATATATTTTGAGACTAAATCTCATTTAAGATTTTGCGAAATTTTCTAAATTAAAACCCTGTGTTCTAATAGAATTTTATCCAGAACACAGAGTCTTGGAAGAATTTTTTAGGATGATTTAGGATTTTTTGTTTTTTCTTGGATTCTTTTAGTGCGAATTTCTTCTAAAATATATTGAACAAAATTTTCGATGTTCCATTCCTTTTGTTCACCTGTAAAATAATTTCGCACATTGATTTTTCGCGCAGATTTTTCTTTTTCTCCAATTACTAGCATATAAGGAATCTTCATTTTTTCTGCGTTTCGAATGCGTTTTGCTAATGTTTCTTCGATTTCGATATGAACCCTCAATTTATGTTTTTTAAAAATATCTTGTAGTTCTAAACAATAATCTAAAAATACTTCGCTTACAGGCAAAATACGAATTTGTTCCGGAGCTAACCAGGTAGGAAATGCTCCAGCAAAATGTTCAATCAAAAACCCTACAAACCGTTCATGAGTTCCCAAGGGACTCCTATGAATACATACAGGTCTTTTAAACGAACCATCTTTATCGACATATTTTAAATCGAACTTTTCTGGCATAAATAAATCTAATTGACATGTACTTGCTGTAAAGACCTTGCCAATAGAACTCTTAATCTGAAAGTCAACCTTAGGTCCATAGAATGCTGCACCATCATGTTCTACTACATAATCCACACCAGAAATTTCCATTGCTTTACGTGTTAATGCTTCTGCCTTTTGCCACATTTCTTCGTTGCCATGGTATTTGGTGTTTTTTGGGTTTCGCAGTGCTAATTCCATCCAATAATCTTTTATGCCTAATATGTTGTAATAATATTTATGGAGCTCGATTACGCGAACAAATTCTTCGACAGCTTGTTCTTCTGTACAGTAAATATGAGCATCATTCATGGTCATAGATCGAACACGCATTAAACCAAACAAAGCACCAGAATCTTCGTACCGATGGCATATACCATATTCTGCAAGTCTTAAAGGTAATTCTCGGTAACTTCTTGGTCTCATTGCAAAAATGGTATGATGAAAAGGACAATTCATCGGTTTGATATAATATCTTTCGCCATCATCTAATTCCATCGGAGGAAACATATATTCTTTATAATGAGGTAGATGTTCACTCGTATAAAAAAGTTCTTCTTTTGTTATGATAGGTGTTGTAACACGTTGATAACCCCATTCTTCTTCGGTTTCTTTTGCCCATTTTTCCAACTCATCTTTGATAATATAACCCCTTGGAAGCCAAATGATTAAACCTGGTCCAATCTTTTCGGAAGTTGTATAGATTTCTAATTCTTGTCCTAATTTTCTATGATCTCGTCTTTTTGCTTCTTCGAGCATCTTTTCGTAGTTATCGAGCTCCTCTTGTGTGTCGAAAAGGAGTCCATAAATCCTCTGTAATTGGGGTCCATTTTTATCGCCTTTCCAGTATGCTCCCGAAACAGAAATTAGCTTAAATGCTCCAATTTCTCCTGTATGGTTTACATGAGGACCATTACACATATCGATGAAAACTTCTTGCTTTCCATCTGGGGTAATGTTTTTATAAAAAGATAGTTCTTTTTCTCCCTGATTTTTTAGTTCGAGAGCCATTTCTACTTTAAAATCTTCTCCTAGTGATTTTAGATATTCAATGGCTTCGTCAATTGGCATGTAGAAACGAACAAATTTTTGTCTTTGTTTTACGATATGTTTCATTCTTTTTTCTAATTCTTTGAGTTCTTCTTCTTTTAATGGTGGATCTACTTGAACATCATAAAAAAAACCATTTTCTGTATCTGGTCCAATGGCTAATTTAACATTATTACGTATTTGTTTTAATGCCTGAGCCAAAACATGAGCAGCACTATGCCTTTTAGTGGATACAGGAATTCGTTCTTTTCCTGTTCTTTCTTGTAATTCTTGTTTCATTATTGGACTCCTGTTAAACTATTTATACAGAAATAATTATACGAAAAAAATATCAATATCGATAATTTTTTTTGATTTTTGTTTGTAAATGGAATTTTAAATTTTATTCTAAAAGCATAGCATTTTGAATACTCAAAAAAGAAAGTTCTAATAATGATTATTTTTAATCACTTTAATTATTAATTCACTAATTTTGTTTATTTTTCTATTTTATAATTGCTTAATTTAAATCATTTTTTATATATTTATGATTAATTATAATCATATATTTTGATTTAATATGATTATTTTTATTCATATTTTATTTATAGTTCATATATTGCTTATTTTTGTTTATTTTATTTAATATTTTGATTTATTTTAATCACTTTAAATTTATAAAACAACAATCATTTTTGGTATTTCTTGAGAAAATTAATAGAAGGATGAGCTTATATTTCGTATTTATTTTTTACTGTACATTTTGGGCAAACGATAAAGACTTCTCCCTTTACCCTGGTTCCAGTAGGTGTTTTAATTTTCCCCGTAGCAACAAACTCAAAATCTAATCCTTCCGGAACATAATGTCCTGGACCATACCTTGCTGTTCCCTTCATTTCGTATCCACAGGCATGACATTTCACCTTTAGTCGAATGACTTCTGCCATAGTTTAATGATCTAATTTTTAGAGAAAATGTCAAATATAATTTTACTTTATCAATAGAACTTTATATATTATAAATTTTTATTTATAATGATTTTATAAAACATATTTTATATTTAGTCATTGCCATATTGTCATATATATACGTATAATGATATACATGACAATTTGACACAGATAAAAATAATTATTAAATTCTTATATTTGTATAATTCATGACAGGAAAATCATATACCTTTCGGACAATTCATATATATTCTATCTCCTCTACCCTATTCTTCTTAGATAAAGATAATTTATAGATGTTAAATTTTTAACATATTTTAATTGAAAAAAAATAGGGATGCCCATTTCTGGGCATCGATTTGTTAGAATTTAAACAAATAGAGTGAGAAATAAGAAGGATAAAAACGAATTAGGAAATCAATCATTTTTTGGTTGGGTCTTTTTTTTGGGTGTTTTCTTTTTAGACTTTTTCGACTCTTCTTCTTTTTCTTTTTTAACTTTTAATTCCTCTTTTTTTTGGTTCAATCGCTCTTCCCTTTTAACCATATATATATAATGTTTTACATATTGTGTGTATGGTTCTGGAACTTTCGATGCATCAAAGGTCAAAGGTGATTCTAATAAATCCTTGATCATATGAGGTGGAATATCTTCTTTTTCCGAAGAAACTAAAATTTCTAATTTATTGCAGATTTCTTTATCATTTACTTCTCGAATCATCTTCTTCATCACGGATAATAACTTTTGAATACCCTGATTATTCTTAGAAATTGCCATAAACAACTCCCTTAAACAAGTCTATATATCCATTTTTTTCGATATTCTGTCATACTCTACTTTTTTTTAGTATTTTACCCAAGTATAAGTATAGCTAAAGAAAAGTAAGTTGAATAAGTAATAACATCTCCAATTGTTGTGATAAAGGGGACGTCTGATCCAGCAGGATCGATGTTTAAATTCCTTAAAATCATCGGAAGAATAATTCCAACGACAGCAGCAGTTATACAAGAAACCATCGCAGATAAACTAACTACTACTGCAAGTTTGATCCAAAATTCCCCTCGTATAAGTGCAATTAAAAACATTCCTAAACCCACTGCGAATGCCAATAAAATTACAGTTATCAACTCTTTATAGAAAACTTTAAAAAGACCATGAAAATTTCTCTCAATTTCTCCTGTTGCGATTGCTCGAATCGTAAAGACAGAAGATTGAGAACCAATTATACCAGTAGTATTTGCTAAATTCGGTATAAAAAAAACCAACATGGTAAGATGAGCAATTATGTCTTCGAATCTGTTGATAACCCATCCAGATATATTTCCCAGAATAATCATAATTACAACAGGTATAAACCTTTTCCAGAACCTTTCCCATAGAGGTTGGACAAAATATTTTGCTTCGGGATCAATCATACCCACTGCTCTATAAATATCTTCGCTTGCAGAATCTTGAATGATATCTATAATATCATCAGCAGTGATAATTCCCACTAAACGACCAGCTTTATCTACTACGGGAATTGCAAAAAGATCATAATCAGATATAATTCTTGCTGCAACTTCTACATCATCATACACCGAAACCTTGGGGGTTGATTCTACAAGACTACTTATCTTTTCTCGAAGATTGTATTTTATCAGTTTTGTTAAAGGAACAAATCCTTTTAGGTTTTGCTTTTTGTCCAAAACATAGATATTGAGCATAAGCTCGTCCGATATATCCATTTTTTTTAATTTTTCTAAAACTTGTTTTACAGTATCGGAATCGATTGAAGATACAAAATCCGTACTCATTCGCCTACCACAGGAGTTTTCGGGGTAGTTTAGAATTTTTAAAGCATTCTCCCTATCCTCTTTAGAAAGATGGGATATGATTGCAACAACCATCTGTGGGGGTAATTCCTCAAACAAAGTAGTTCGATCGTCGGGATCCATTTCTTCCAAAATTTCTGCTAGTTGGCTATCCGAAAATCCTTTTAATATTTTTTCCAGGTTTGAACCTTCAAAAACAGACAAAACTTCCGCAGCTTTTTCTGTATCAAGTAACCTTAAAACTACAATTGCTTCGGATGTCTCTAAGTTTTCGATTAAATCTGCTATTTCGGCTGGATAAAGTTCAATCAATAATTGCTTTACCCCTTTAAACTCCCTGTTCTGGATAAGTTGTTTTATATCTGGTAATAAAAACTGGACGATATTCATGTTGATTTTCCTTGTATCTTTAATTTGTTATAGGGTATTGTACTACGAAATGTTCTTTGCCAGTTCTGTTAGAATCGATAAAGTGAATCGTTTCAAACATCGTATTACTTTTATGAATTTGTGATAGAATCTTTATTGAACTTATAGCCTCTACCCTATCCCTTTTGATTGTAAATAGATCTAGATTGGTTGGAGATAATATTTCGTTAAAAACTTCGTTAATTTTTCTGTAAGATAAAAGATCGACTAAATGGATTTTGTATTTTATCTTTTTGATTTGATCCAGCAAAATCCTACTATGTTTCTCACACTTTTCTTGGAAGATTTTCGTTGAACTTACAAAGTATAAAAAATTATTATCCGAAAGACGATTATTTGTAATACAATAACCATAAATTTTTGACACTTTACCATCGAATAATTCTTTAAAAGGGAAAAAATCCCCTCTATTAAAAACTTTATTATTACTCGCACTCAAAGAATTATTACTAAAAATATGTTGAATTTTTGTGTTTATTTTAACATTTCGATAAGTGATGGATTGATTTTTGTCAGGATGATTTTTTTTGTGGATGGTGATTCTTTTATTTACAGTAGGAAATTCTATCTTTTGTGTTGCAGTAATCTTTGTTTGAGAAAAATTCACTCCTCGTAAAAGATTGGCAGTAATTTGCTCAGCATTAAGGATATGATTAAAAAATATTAATAATAATGTTATAACAATTGCTAGTTTTTTCATAATTTGCACAAATTTTATGCAAATTGTAATCCTTTCAAGCAATTTTTTTTGTTTTTGAAGATTTATTTATAGAATTTCTTTGATAAATTCTGTTAAAAACTTCGTTTTTTTGTCAAAAAATGAAAATAAGCTTTTCATTTTTCTTACGAATAAAGACCAATAAAGAATATATAAAAAACCACCAGAGAATTATAGAACAAATTTAAAATTATGAATATTTTTTTTCCTGTAATTTTATCAGGGTTTCGATTTCCCATAACTGGATTTCTTCCTCTTTTGGTATATTTCGATTTCTATAGAGGTTTTTATAACTTTTTAGAAAATCAAATAGGTAAGAATTGATGGGCTCTTGCAATAAAAATTCCTTACTCTGATCGTAGAATTCTTCTAATTTATTGTAATCTTTTTTGATAATATATAAAATAAATTCATAATATTTTTTTAATAATATTAAATTGTCTTTATTAATTTCCAATTCTTTATTTTTATGTTCATTTTTAATCACTATGTCTAAAAATGTCATTATGACTTCGATATCACTTTCCGTACATACGATTTTTATTGGTAATTCATAAAGCTGATTAAAATCTAGTTTTCTTAAATAGTATCTTGCAGAATAAACAGGATTTTTAGAAATGAATTCTACTCCTAATTTATTTACTACATCTGTTATACGATGTTTTTCTAATTCCTTGGGATCTCGAATTTCTTCGGGAATATAATTTCCTGCTTTGATCAACGTAGACTTTGGAAAATTCATTCTTAATTGTAAAACCTCTAAACGATTTAAATTTGGTGCAAATATGATTGTATCAAAATATTTTTTTAACTTTATTTGATCTAATTCTTTTAAAGAAGTTATACGTTCAATCCATACAGGTAGAAATTCAGCACTTAGGTTAACTTTTATAGCTACTCTATAAGTATTTGGATCATCTTTAAGCCTATAATAAAATTCAGCATGTCTTCGTTTAATGGGTAAAAACTGTAATGATTCTTGTTCTTTAAGATTGGGTTCTATTTCTTTACCAACAAACAACAAAAAGGGAAATGTTTTCCCACGATGTAAGATAATATTTTTAATTTCTTCTACAGATATATCTTGATTGGTTACAATAAAACTTTTATTGTTGATATCAACATAATAATTCAAATTTCCAAATTTTTTTTGTATGATATTAGGATTCATCATATAGTTTTATTCCATACTTTTGTAATTTATATTGTAAGGATCCACGAGAAATACCTAAAACATTTGCCATGTGAACTTGATTACCTCCCAACAAACGATATGCCTGTAAAATATAAGCTTTCTCTAAATTTTCTATATTCTTTCGTAAATTCAAGTCTTTTTTTTCGTAATCCTTCCAAAGTCCAATCAGAAGATCACTTTCTTGTATTACACCCTCTCTACATAGAATAAATGCTGTTTCGATGGTTTGATAAAGCTCTTCTAAGTTCCCTGGCCAAGAATAATTTTTAATTTTTTCCACAGATGCATCGCTCAAAATTACCTTTTTTCTGTATTTGATGGTTAAATTTTCAATAAACTTTTTTACTTCTTCTATAAGGAAATTGGTAGGAACTTTTCTTAAAGGAGGCAAGAGAATTCTGTTATTTTTGATCGCCTCCCATAATATAGGATCGAACTTTTCGAACTCCACCATCTTTTGAACATCATAATTCGAAGTAAATACACAAAAAAAATTCTTCCATTTCGAAGATTCTTTTTTTAACTCTTCCCCTACCCTTTTTTGAATCTTTTTACTTAAATTAGCCACCTCTACAATCACCAAAGCTGATAAACTTAATTCCATTATAGGAATCGTATCTTTTTTTTTAAACCGTTCTCCTGGATCCTCTCCAAAAAGTTCTGAGGATTGAACCCGTTCTGATAAATCCAACGGTTCAAAAAACAAAACATTTTCTACTGAACCTAATTTAATTCTCAAGAAAGAATCGATAAAATTCTTTTCCAAAGAACCTATTTCTGATTGCATTAATATAGGAGATCTTCGATGGATATTCTCCCATAAGATTTCTATATACCAGTTCGGCAACTGAGCTTCGGTCTTTTTTATTTCTTCAATTTCTTGTAAAAGAAGTAAAAATAAAAATTCTTCTTTTAAAGATACATCTTTTAGGAACAAACAATATTTCCAATCTTCCAAGCGATCGATCAACACCCAATAATCACCATTTCTAAACGAAAATTCCCAAACTTGATTTTTGAGTACATCTATCCACAGTTCATAACTCATCTGTAAATCTTCAATAAAACTTTTATCGTTAAAAATTCCTTTCGAACGAATCAGAATAAACTTTTCCTGTTTTATTACGCGAAATAGTGCATATTCTAAATTTAATTTATTTAACCACGTTTGATTACTGGTATTGCAAATTTTATCATAAATTTCACGAAGTTTATCCATGTTAAAATTAATTATCGACCAACAAAAAATAATTATCAAATGGTATAATGTCGGATATCCGACGTTTTGATATTAAATTTAATTTTAGCAAGTTTTATTTTTAAATGATAAAAAAATATTCGCATTAAAATCTCTCATGTTTTTATATCATAACTGAATGATAAATCACTTAAATCGAATTTAATAAATTTTTTTATTAATCATTTTTTCCTTCTAAGAAGAACTAAGAAGAATATTGTAAGTTTTTAAAAATCAAGTCTCTTTTAAACCATCACAACAAAATAATCTCTTTAAAAATTGTAACAATAAAAAAAATCAGAATTGTTTTTAATTAAATTCAATACTTTACTTTGTAAATTTTTTAAATATCATTTATAAAATAAATCGAATTATCCAACATTTTTTTATAATCCTTTTAATAGAAATTGTATCTTGATTGATTTTTTTATAAGTCTTATTAAGCATTATTTCTTAATATATCCAGTTGATAACCCCGGCATTAAAAAAATTTTCTGATAGTTCTATTAGATGATTCTGGGAAACTTCTTTGAATATTTTTAACCTTGCTTGCAAAAAACAGTTTCAATCAACAGAATATAATTTATTTTAGTGCATCATTCTTGTAAAAACCAAAAAGTATTTCTTTTATGAATCTTAAGTAAGACACTTAATCAATATAGGCAACCTAATGTTTTTTCTAATTTTTTCTTAACTCTGGGAAAAATTTTAACCCTAACTAGTTTTGAATTTCTGTACTAAACTTAAAAATTTTATATAGAATTCTTTCAGTAAAATATCAAAATATTTATGATCAATGCTTAAATCAAATATATGATTAGTATGATTAAAATAGGTAAGATATATAAGACATTATTTTATCATATGTCGGACATCCGACGTTAAAACAAAATTTATTACTCGTTGAAAAAAAAGTTGTCATCAAACGATAAAAAAATCTTTTTTCCTTTGTGGAAAAATCTAACCAAAAAAGATACGTCATTGCAATTACCAATCAGAAAGGTGGAGAAGGGAAAACCACCACAGCGATTAATTTAGCATGTGCATTAGCAAAAAAAAATTATAAAATATTATTAATTGACATAGACCCACAAGCAAATTCTACAGGAATCTTTGTAAACCCTGATTCCCTAGAAAAAAGTTTATACCACGTATTTTCCAATGGAACAAACATAAGAGATATTATAATAAAAACAAACGTGGAAAATTTAGATCTTGCACCTTCGAAAATAACGTTAGCAGAAATTGAATCGATGGGAATCAATGTAGATGCTCCTTATATTTTAAGAGATGCAATCCAAGACTTAAAAGAATATCAATTTATTGTGATCGATTGTCCTCCTTCGCTTTCGATTTTTACGATCAATGCATTGGTGGCTGCAACACACGTAGTAATTCCAGCACAAGCAGAAAAGTTTTCTATTGATGGGATGACTGGTTTAAAAAATACCATTAATTCTATCAAAAGAAGGATCAATCCAGATCTAAAAATTGCTGGTGCACTGATTACCCAGATTCGACCAAGAACTATCTTAACAAGAACGATTCTACCAGTAATTTCTCAATTCTTTCCTGTGTTTAAAACATCGATTTCTCAGGGAGTGGTGATAGGAGAAAGTCATTTAGCTAAAAAAAGTATTCTTGATTATGCCCCCGATAGCAATCAAGCTCAGGAATACTGGAACTTTACAGAGGAGTTGTTGAATGAGCTCGAAAGCTAAAAAATTAGGAACTCTTGCTGATATCTTTCAACAAGAAAAATTAGATGGAACAATCCTTAAAATTCCTATTAATAAAATTAAGCCATCAGAAATTCAACCAAGAAAAAACAGAAAACACGCAATAGAAGAATTAGCACAAAGCATACAAAAAGATGGTTTACTTTCTCCCATTGTTGTCTGTAAAGAAGAGGATCACTATAGAATCATTGCAGGGGAGAGGAGGTATCATGCTGTTGTTTCTTTGGGATGGAAAGAAGTAGAATGTAAGATCATCTCCAGAGAACAAAAAGATTATTATCGTATTGCACTCATAGAAAACCTACAAAGAGAAGATCTTTCTGCCGAAGAAGAAGCAGAAGCAATGCTTTACCTAAAAAACCAAGAAAATTTAACCGATCAAGAATTGGCGGATCTTATCGGAAAGTCCAGAAATTATGTTTCGGAAATTTTAAGCATCACACAACTACCGCAAGAGCTGATCGATAAAATCAAGGAATTAGGTTTGAACAACAAAAACTTTTTGATCCAAGCTGTTCAAGCTTATAAAAAAGGGAATGTAGATAGTTTTATCGAAGCCATCAACTTAGGTGAAATAAAATCTGTAAAAGATGCAAAAGAATTCAACAAAAAAACTGTCGTAAGAGAACACGAAAGAAAGCTTTCGACTGATTCCCATAAAAACAACGAAGAATCTTTTTCGTTAGATCTTCCTGTTCAAATTGTACGCGATAAAAATACATTAAAAATTATCTCGGATGATCCTAAAATCATTAGGAAAATCGAAAAGTGGCTTCAAAAAAATCTTCCTCAAATTCTTGAGTAAATCATTGCTAAAATTACTTTAAAATCCCTTATTCACTAAACATGTACTTATATATTTTAAAAATATTAGAAATTTTTTTAACTAAATGTTTGTAAAGTACTCAAAAGTACTTGACTTAAAAAGATAAATACGACATAAAGTAATTAGATAAAGATAAAAAAAATACCCCTCTCTATGAATTTAGGGAGGGGTTGGGGCTTCCATTGGGAATGAATGGACAATGACAATTTAAACCTGCCATATAAAAAGTCAACCCAAAAAGAAGCCCCACATAGAAAAAAATTTTAGAGGTGGCTTAAAATGGGTAATGAATTGACTTATTTTAAATTTGTTTGTGAATTAATTGATGCTGGTATTTGGGCAAAAATGTCTCCTGCTGCAAGAACCTTATATCCTGTGCTTCTGAGGTTTTCGGATAGGAACTTTTCTCCTGTTTATCCCGGTTCAAAAAAACTGATGGAACTGACTGGTTTTAAGCAAAAATCAAGTCTTAGAAAAGCAAGAAATGAACTGGTAGAATTGGGGCTTATTAGTATCACCTTGGGGAATGGTAGAAAAAATACCATTTACCATTTTCGGTTTGATTGGATAACCCCCAGAGGGACACAAAAATACCCCTCAGAGAGTAGAAATCCTACTACCACAGAGGGTAGCAATTCCACGCCCGTAGGAGACACGGGAGTTGCTGCACCAGGTTATTCTCCCATACCACCATATAACCAGATACAAATATCTATCAACAATCACCCTGTACCAAGTACAAATTCAAATCATCAAGAAATGCAAAAAGATCCTTTTGAAGAGTTAAAAAAACAATTTGGGGAAAAAAGCGTACAATTAGCCATTTCCGAAGCTCAATTGGCAGATCTGCCTATCACCCCCGATACAATTTATAAAATTCTGACTGGTTCTATCAAACAACCCCAACCATCGGTGGAAGGTATATTTCGCGAACTCGAAAACAAAGTTTCGGAAAATAGCTTAAAATTAATCAAAAGCTCTTACATTCGCCAAGAGAATGATTTTTTTATCTTTTCCAATGACTTGCCTTTGTATTTAAAAAATATTCTTATCAAGATATCCGATAAGATTTTGTTTGAAAATATAAACCATTCAGCAAATTTAGCTATAAGAGAAGGATGGAGGTAAAATGAGCATTAAAATTTCGCATCCCTATGTCTACAGCTTTAAAGAAACTATTGGTGAGGGAGTAATCAAAATTTCTGATGAAGGATATTTAGAAGAATATATTTCTGCTAAAAAGGATACTCCAGAAATAGAAACATTAATCTTTGTTAGTAATGATATCATACATTTTAATCAGATCAAAATTTCTGAGCATCCGGAACTTAGCCATCTTTCGCCAGATACATTTCGGTTTGAAATTTCGATCGATGGTAAAGTTTGGGAACCCATTCTAAAAGAAACTGCTTTTCGATTTCCTAAGGGTAGGGATCATGCATGGAATTTTTCTTTGATTGCAGCAAAATACATTAAATTTGTCTGTTATAATCGTAATGCATTGAATCATCAATATCAGGTTGCTATTGGTAAAATCCAAATATGCATTTCGGGAATTGTCAATATTAAGGTTTCGAGTCAATTAGACAGGTTGTGGGTAAAAGAAAATTTGATCGATACAAGAACAGAATATGGTTGGTCGAGCGCATTAAAAAAAGAAGATAAAAAAGAATTTATAGAAATTGATTTAGGTTCTGTAAATCGCGTAAATGAAATTCGAATGTTATCAAAAAACCAAAAAGAGACTTATTTTCCTACTTCGTTCTCTATTTCTTATAGTGATGATAACATTACCTGGCATAACCTACTAGAAGAAAATGGATTTTTTGCAGAGCCAGGAACTTGGTATCGTTGGCGTTTTTATCCTTTAAATATTCGTTATTTAAGGATCAATATAAAAGAAAATGCAAGAACCAAAGAAGGAAAATATATTTCCCAAATCATTGAATTAGAACTTTATGCAGAAGCAGATCCCTTAGAGAAAAAAAATCTTCAAATTGGGTTGAGCGATATTCCTTATGCATCGGTTCTTCGTTCGGGAATTGTTCGCTTTGCTCTTGATGGCGAAGTAAAAGAAGGAGTGGCAGTACAGGCAAACGATCGTCGCCTAAGGGATGCAACTACCGATTCGAAGGGCATAGTAGAATTAGCTTCTGATGGAGAAGATCGAGAAGGAGTGGTTGTCCAAGGAAACGATCGTCGATTGAAATATGCTTCAGAAGATTTACCAGGGATTGTTCGTTTTGCAAGAAACCGCGAAGAAAAACCTTTGTATGCTGTCCAAAGTAATGATGATCGATTAAAGCCAGCGACGACTCAGAGCAAAGGAATAGTAGAGTTAGCAGAGGATGGAGAAGATAGGGAAGGAGTTGTGGTTCAAGGCAATGATCGTCGGTTAAAAAAAGCAACAGAGCATTCCTATGGTATTGTAAAATTAGCAAAACTCGGAGAAGATTTACCTGGTGTTGTAGTTCAGGCAAATGATCCTCGATTAAGGGAAGGAACCACAGAGTTTAAAGGAATTGTACGCTTGGCTAAACATGGCGAGACAAATGATGACTGTGCAGTTCAAGGTAGTGATCCCAGAATCAAACCAGCAACGACCCAGAGCAAAGGAATAGTAGAGTTAGCAGAAGATGGAGAAGATAGGGAAGGAGTTGTGGTTCAAGGCAATGATCGTCGGTTAAAAAAAGCAACAGAACATACTTATGGAATTGTAAGATTATGTCCCAAAGGAGAAGAAATTTCCGATGCAGTGGTGGTAGGCGATGATCCTCGCTTATCGGATGCAAGAGTGCCCCTTCCACACGAACATAATTATGCACCCAAAGTCCATGATTTTAATAGCCATAGTGGTACCATCAAAATCGAAAGAAGTATGGGTAAACCCTTCGATGAATGCTTGCCGCCTCCTTTTGATCATAGTCCTATTTATGGAGAAAATACTGGATCAGGCAGTGGAATTACAGGCAAAGGCAGGTTCCATGGTGTGATTGGATATGGAGAAAAACAGGGTGTATTAGGAATTTCCGAAAAAAATATTGGTATAGTGGGAAAATCCTTCCAGGGAATGGGAGGAGGATTTTTTTCCGAAAAAGGATTAGATCTATTGGTGGGTAGTTCCCTTAATACAAGTGATAATATCGATGATGTTTTATTTAAAAATGCTTTGGATAAATTATCTCTTTTGGTTAAAGGAAAGAGTTTTTTTCAGAATAGTATTTATTTCGATCAAAGTTATGAAAGTTGTATTGCTCTCTATATGCCAGTAAAAGAAAAAGAAAACTTTTTATCGGGAGATGTAGTGATTGCTTCTATAAAAGAAGGAAATGTACAACGATGTCATCATAAAAAAAGTAATAAAGTAATCGGAGTAGTAGTAGAAAATGCAGCGATCATTCTGAATGCGGATTTAAAAAAAGAATGGGAACAAAAACCAATTTATGATTTAGTTCTAGTAGCCTTCTTTGGTATTGTCAATGTTCGAGTTTCTGCGGAAGTAAAAAAAGTCGAGATTGGAGATCTACTGATGTCTTCTTTTCAGTCGGGGTGTGCAGAAAAATACGAAGGAAGCTTTGAACCAGGAACAATAATAGGTAAAGCATTGGGAGCAGTTAATCAAGGGATAAAAAAAATTCCCGTGCTTTTGACCTTTTAGTCTTCTAGTTCTAACAATTTATGGTATAGCAGATCAATCTTTTTGATTAGGTTAAGAATTTCGTCATATCCTTGATCCTTTCGTATAAAGGATAAGTCGATATGAGGAATTTCTTCTCCGCTAAGACGAAGATCCAAAACGATGTTTGCTTTTTCTATGGGTAGAAAAACATAAGTTTTGTAATAATATCTTAGTAAAATTGATAACACTGCTGTTATAATAAACGATGTAGTAAGATAGATGATCTCTAAATAGTTTTTGTTTTTGTATAGGTCGATAAAACTAACAAAGATCCCTTCGGATGGATCTTTTCCTTGAACATAAGCAAAGTGTATGTTGGGTATAAGATAATTTTGAACAAAGCTTTTGTCGAAATAATAGATTTCGTAATATTTTCCTTGTTGGTTTTGTTCAATTTTTAAGATCCACCCGGGGACTTGTTTATACAGTTCTTGTAGGGGATAAGATTTCGTTAGATTCTGAACTTGGATTAATCGATTTTCTTTTTCTTTTGTTAGATATTCTGTGTATAAATAACTAGTAAAGATTCCACCAGAAAAGAGAAAAAAAATGATGCTAAGTCCTACGGTATTCATCATTTTATTAAAAAAAATTGGGTAATGTTCTCTTAAATAAAAGGTTTTTTCTTCGATAAGAATTTGTATGATGGGAATCAGTCTTAAAAAAATTGTTCCCTTAAAATAAATGGCTCCTGTAAGATCGTAAAATTGATGGTAGTAAAAAATAATCAGAATCCAAGAAGGTAAAACAGAAACAATTTCTATCATCCAATAGGTTTTAAAGAGAGGATTTAAAGTGATGAATCTTAAAAACGAGATGATAGTCATATAAATTAAGATGATGATATAAATAAATTTATAGAGTTCTAATTCAAAGATAGGAAGAAAGGTAATCGAAGTATAAAGGATCAAATAAATTTGGATTAATGCTACAAATAACGAAATTACTAATAATAGATTACTGGAATGAATTTCTTTTAATTTTTGATAAAAAGAAAGAATTCTCATTGATTCTTTTATCGGAAGGAATTGCTATATTCTCATAAAATTTAATTTACGAATTATAATTATTGTAAAAAGTGTAAACAATTATATGGAAAAAATTATCAACATTCTAAAAAGAAAAAAACCTACCTTTTCTTTTGAATTTTTTCCCCCTAAATCTACTGAGGGAGAATCAAAATTAGAAGAATCTATCTTAAAATTATTACCACTAAAACCTGATTTTGTCTCTGTTACTTATGGTGCAGGTGGATCCACTCGTACAAAAACTGATGAATGGGTAAGAAAGATTCAAAACCAATATCATTTAACATCGATGGCTCATTTAACTTGTGTAGGCTCTACGAAGGAACATATAAAATACATCTTAGAAGAACATAAGTCTCATAACATAAAAAACATTATGGCTTTAAGAGGAGATCCCCCAAAAGATAAAGAGTTTTTCGTTCCCGAAAAAGATGGGTTTCGGTATGCAAGCGAATTGATATCGTTTATAAGAAATCAATTTTCCAACGATTTTTCTGTTGGTGCAGCCTGCTATCCAGAAAAACATCCCGAAGCAAAAACCTTAGAAGAAGATATAGAACATTTAAAAATAAAAGTAGAAAGTGGAGCAGACTTTCTTATTACTCAACTATTCTTCGATAACGATAAATTTTTTTACTTTCGGGACCTACTTGTAAAAAAGGGAATCGAAGTGCCTGTTATCGCGGGAATCATGCCAATAACCGCTTATAAACAAATCGAACGGTTTACTCAAATGACTCAGTGCTATATACCCGAAGATTTACGAAATAAGATGTATCGATATCAATATGACGAAAAAGAGCTTTTAAAAATCAGCTTAGAGTATTCGATAAAACAATGCGAAGATTTATTAAGAAATCAGGTTGATGGAATACACTTTTATACTTTAAATCAAAGCAATGCAACTTTTCTTATTTTGAGTGAATTGTTTAAAATTTTTCCTATAACGATATTATAACTGGAATTATCCTTATGGAAGTAAAAGAACAAAAAAAAGAGTATTTAACCCTTAGTCAGATTAGTGATATTGTATTTCGCATCAATTCGGAACAAGATTTGGAAAGTTTACTTACTATCATCATGGATACGGCAAGAAGTTTGTTAAAAACCCAAGGTGCTTCTTTGTTGTTGTATGATGAAGAAACAGGCGATTTAGTATTCGATATTGCAAGAGGCGACAGAAGTAATATATTAGCAAGCAAGAGAGTTCCCAAAGGTCAAGGAATTGCAGGGGAATGTGCAAGAACAAAAAAACCCATCATTGTAAACGATGCACAAAACGATCCGCGATTACTACGCGTTATCGATCAAACCAGTGGATTTGTAACAAAAAAGCTTATTGCTGTTCCTATGCTTGCAAGAGATAAGTTGATTGGTGTATTAGAAGCTGTAAACACATTAGATGGAAGAGATTTTAACCAAAAGGATGTAAAGCTTCTGATGTTTTTGTCGGGAATGGCTGGTATTGCAATCCACAACCGAAGACTTTACGATGAATTAAAAAATCGCGTAGAAGAGTTAAACTGTATCTACGAAATATCACAAAATATCTATCAGTATGATCATATCGATCAATTGCTTGATGGAATCTTGCAAGCTATTTCTCAGGTATTAGAAGTGGAGCGTCTTTCGATTATCTTAAAAGAAGGTAAATCGGACTTTTATGTAAAGAAGACCTTAGGCTTTACGTTAGAAGAAAAAGATATTCGTATTGATCCAGAAAAAGGGGTAAGTTCGATTGTTTTAAAATCCGGAGAACCTTTATTAGTACGGGATATGGTGAAAGATTTGGGGTTATCGCAAGAGAATGTAGTGCGATATAGAACAAAGTCGTTTATTTCTGTTCCCATAAAAAAAGATCAGGAGGTGATCGGAATTTTGAATGTAGCAGACAAAAAGAATGGAATGCCCTTTGATCAGTTTGAGTTAAAAGTACTCCAAACAGTTGCAAGTCAGTTATCGTCGGCTTACCAAAGAATAGAAGCAAGAAAAAGAGAATTCGAGATAAAAATTTATAAAAAAGATTTAGAAACTGCGGCAGAAATACAAAGAAATTCGCTTCCAGATATACCATCAGAAATTGCAGGAATGGAAATTGCTGCTGGTTATAGAGCATGTAGGGATGTTGGTGGGGATTTTTACGACTTTCACTATCATAGCGATAACATGATTTCTTTGGTAATTGCAGATGTATCGGGAAAAGGAGTTCCTGCTGCTCTTTTTATGGAATATTCGAAAACTTTGCTGGGAAGTTTTATTCCGCGATTTTTACATCCAGTTAAAACACTGCAAGAAGTAAACGAAGAGTTGATCAGAAATTCGCGAATGGGTTTATTTGTTACTGTGATGCTCATCCAAATAGAACGAGATTTAAGAAGAATTCGCGTTGCATCGGCAGGGCATAATCATCAAATTTTGTTTCGTCGTTCCATAAAGCAAATCGAACTACTTTCTGCTAAAGGACCACCTTTGGGGGCAATTCCCGATGCAGAATACAAAGAAAAGATCTATCATTACGAACCGGGGGATCTTTTAGTTCTATACACAGATGGTATAACAGAAGCTTACAAAGAAAACTATGTTCAGTATGGAGAAGATCGATTATTCGAAATGATTCAGAAAAATTACGAAAAAAAACCCAAAGAATTAGTTCGATTGATTTTCGATGATGTGCAAAACTTTATCAATGGTTTCGAAATGATGGACGATGCTACTTTAATGATTGTTCGTTTGTAAATTTATTTTTTCTTAAAATTTGCTTGATAATTCTTTACCAAAAAATAATCTAACAAGTATTATGAAAAAAATTCTTTTTATTTTTTTACTCTTATCGATTTCTTGTGCTTCTAAACCAAAACCTACTAGTCCACCACAAGAAAAACCGAATCAAATCCAGAAAAAAACAGGAGATCGAATTGATTGTAATTATTTTTGGCCAGCAAGACAGGTACATGTTTGTATTAAAGAAATGCCTATAGAGGAATGCGAATTCTTGTTTTCTACTGCTCAGTTTATTCGAGAAGATTCCTGTTATTGCGATTCTGCACAAAGAGAGAAAAATCCAGTAAAAACTGCTCAATACATTCAATACGATTGTAAACATTAAGGAGTATCCCTATGAAAAAAATTTTATTTTATTTTTTTACTATTTTTGCTATTGTTTTTTGGGGTTGTAAAACAACCGATCCCACCAAACCACAGCCGGGTAGAAAAGTAGCAATTTCTTGCGAAAACAACCAAACCATTCGTTATCATTATGATCCCAGTTCTGGAACTATCACAGAAAAAGGACCTGTTTTACTGCCAAAGGATATGACCTGTTCCAAGGCACAAAGCCTCGACGAAAAAGAAATTTTAAAATTTAAAGCAGATGGCTTATGGCAGATGTTTTACAAAGAAACCAATAAATTGTTAGGCGAAGGTTTGTATAAAAATGGTAAAAGAGAAGGCGAATGGAAATTTTATGATGCCAACGGAAATCTAACAAAGATCACGATTTATAAAAATGGGCAAAAAGATGGTCCCGAATATGGATACTTCGCTGGAACTAAGATTCTTTCTTACGAAGGACAAAATAAAGAAGGTAAGAAGACAGGTTTGTGGAAGTATTATTCAGATAAAGAACATCAATGTATTTCCCAAGGTAATTATGTAGATGATATGAAAGAAGGAGAATGGGTAGAATGTAGCGAAGATCCTAACACAAAAAAATGGTATGTTTCTTTTAAAGGGAAATATTTTAAGGATTTGAAAGATGGTCCCGTCGAAAACTATTATCCTGATAAACAATTGTCTTCGAAAGGAAGTTATCGAGCAGATCTCAAATGCAAAGAAAATCCACCTCCCGAAGGAGAAAAAGCCTGCGAAAAAAAGTTCGGCAAATGGGTGTTTTTTTTTCCCAATGGCAATGTATTAGAAGAAGGAAACTACGATCCCAATACTGGTCGTAGGACCGGTCTATGGAAAGAATACTATCAATCCGGACAATTAAGAGGGCAGGGAAATCGCGAACATACAAAAATAGGACTTTGGACCTTTTATAATAAAGATCAAACTATTTTGGGGCAGTTTGAATTTAAAGGAAATGATTTTATGGCAAGTTATTGTGTCGAATTCGAAAACAATAAAAAAATTGCCGAAGGTCCCTGCACAGCCAAAATGATCAAATACGAAGCAGAACAAGATAGTTTAAAAATCACCGCGGGGATGAAGCAAGGCAAATGGAAAGGGTATTATTCTAACGGAAAGTTGGCTTGGGAAGGTGAATTACTAATGGGAAAAAGAAATGGCCATTGGAAATTGTACGACGAAGCAGGCAATCTTGTAGGAGAAGGTGACTATAACATGGATAAAAAGACTGGCTTTTGGAAAGAACTTGTCGATGGAAAGCTTGTAACAAGAGAATACGATGCCTTTGGAAGGTTAAAGAATTAAAGAATTTTTTACAAGCAATATCCGACGGCGGCGCCGACGGGACAAGCATTTCAGATAGGGAAGGTAGAACGAAGGCAGTAAGAGATGTGGTTCAGCATATTTACGAACCTACCTCGAAGTATATTATCAAGAAGCTGTATAGAAAATATCTACGCACTTAAATAGATAAAACAAAAAAGTCATAGCTATCAGTATAATGAAAAAAGGGAGGAAAAGAATGTTCTTATTTAGAATCATTTTGTTTAGTTTGATTTTTTTCACCTTAGTTTTTTCTTCTATCAATTCTACTGAACCTCCCAAGGAGTCCATCCTCAGAATCGAGACGGCGATGCATATGGCAGCAATTAGAAGAATCGGTATAGATAGTTGCCGAAAGATATCTTTTTATTGGGTCAGAAGGTAAGACCATAAAAGTATGAAAACTAAAAACAGGAAAATTCATAAAAACTCTAAGGTCACCCATAGGAAGTGGCAATAAAGGAAAAATCAATGCGGTAGCAATATCTCCTGATGGAAAGTATGTCGCTGGAGCTGGCTGGACTGGTTATGAATGAGACAATGCTCATTCCATCTATATCTTTGATATCAATACAGGAAGGATCATAACTAGACTTTCAGGATTGCTTGAAGTAATCTCTTATCTTATCTACTCAATAGATGGGAGATACCTTGCTGTTGGATTGGGATCAGATAATGGTGTAAGGGTTTATAGAACAGGGGACTACTCCTTGGTTAAAGAAGATCCCGATTATGGAGATAGTGTCTATGGGATGGATTTTAGTCAGTATGGAAGGTTAGTTACAACCTCTGGTGTATCAAGCTTTATGATAAAAACTCAAATTAATAAAAAAAATAAAAGTACCGGGTGGAGAAAGACCCCAACATGTAAGCTTTTCTCCAGATGGTTCAAAGATTGCTGTTGGATATGGATATGGTGATGCAACCAATTTAGATGTCCTTACATCAGATGATTTTGATAAACTTTATTCTGCTGATACAAAAGATTTCTTCGGATGTAATTTTGGCAGTGTTAGCTTTCCCTCTGATGGTCTATTTTTATATGCTGGGGGATCGTGTGGTAAACCATTTATTCTTCGCTGTTGGAATAATGCTGGAAAAGGAGCGTATATCGATATTCCTCTTGTAGATAATACGATTTTTCAACTTCTACCTGTTAAAAATGGTGGAGTACTCTTTTGCTCAACTGAGCCATCTTTTGGCATTCTAGATTCAAAAGAAAGACTTGCCTTTTATATAAAAATGAGGTTATAGTTCTTAAGGGTAAAGGGGATCAATTACGGATTTCCTATGATGAGTTATAAGTTTTGAATTCAAAGAATGGGGGAAATCTCCAGCAGTCTTTGAGGATCCGCAGTGGGGAAATGGAGCATTTACAAAAGCTGTAATTGAGGGGTTTAAGAGGCAAAGCAGATCTTTTGGGCAAGGGAAGATCACCATCAGCATGTTAGATGCATTTATCGCAGAAAGAGTAAAAGAGTTTGCCAAAAGAAAACAAACACCTGTATCCGAGAAACGAGAGACGATTCCCGACTTTCTGATATTCTGCTATCGGTAAAATAGAAATAAAATCCTCGCGAAAATCAAACGATATTACAGAAAAACGCGATGCTTTTAGAAAATAAAAAATTAAAGGATTTTTAAATCGTGGGTTGATGGTTCAAACAAAAGAGAACGATGCTGTAAGGTTTCTTTTATAGGAAATTTTTTTTCGAAATAATAAAAACAAACACCCGGATAGATGATTTCTGGTGTTAATTGAATTGGCTTGTTTTGATAACTATGGTTTTTTAGATACTGGATGGCATTTTTCTTTTTTATAAAAATTTCTTTGATTTTCTGGAATTGTTGGATTTTGAGTTGAATCATTCTTTTTTGGTTTTCTGTAAAGATTCGTCGGTTTTCGATTAGTTTTTTGTAATAATTTAATTCTTCTTGTAGTTGATGGAGTTCTTTTTCGATTTTTTTGAATTCTTCTAGAAGAATTTTCAAAATATGTTTGTTGTTATGATGATATCCAACAAATATTTCTGTTTTTAGAAAAGAATTATTTCCGAAGATTTTACATTGTAAGGATTCAAAAAAAATTGTTTTGCCTCCAATAAGAGAGCCTTTTTCGCTTAGAATCGATATAGATCCATGACAAACGATTTCGGAATTTAGGATGGATTTTTTTACAATGATATTTTCTTGGCATATAATAGAAGTGTTTTCGATAAAATTTGCATAAAGGGTTTTATTGCAAAGAATTGTTCCAGAATTTGCTGTGTTGATTCCTCCTTCGCAAAAAATATTGCCCAGAATACGAAGCATTCCACTTTCTATGTTTCCTTGAACATATAAATCCTTTTCGCAGAATACTTCTAAACCTCGAAGTAAATTTTTTTTGATTCGAATGTTGTTTTTGAACTTTAAATTTCCTTTTTCGATGGATGCATCATCATCGATGATAAGTTCAGGAAAAATATCGATGGTATTATCTTGTATTTGTAGAACGCCATAAATTTTCGAAATTCCTAAAATAGATCCGTCGTTTTGTTGTAGAAGTTCGATATTCTTTCCTGTTTTTATGGGGATAGGATGAGGTTCTCTTGGAGGGATTTTTTCGCCATAGAGGTTGATTCCTTCTTTTCCTTTATAGGGTGGATACAAAACAAGAATTTCTTTTTTGGGTGGAACAATTTTATAGTATTCGATGTTTTTGTAATCAATGAATCCATCGCTTTTTTGTGGTATGATGGGTTCTAACGAAATCAATAATTTATAACTTCCATCTCGGGATTCTTCCGCAGGAATTCCTTTTGCAATGATTTCTTTGATTTTAAGAAATTCTTTGGAGGTTTTGATTGTTTGAAGGATTTCTAAGATTTTTTCTTTTTGGATTCCAAAAACGATCTTTTTTTCGTTGATTAAATAAAAGATTTGTTCTTGGTGAAGGGTATCGTAAGGTTTGCCATGATAGATTAAATAACATAAAAGTTTATCTTCTGTAATATGTAGTTCAAACAAGGAATCCTGCATAGTTACAAAAAAATAAGGCAATAAAAAATCTTCAATAAAAAATATTAAATTTTCTGTAAAATGGTTGATTCTATGTGCGATAAAACAGATGATAAAAAACATTTCTAAAATAAAAGTTGATAAAATGTTTTAAGAAATTATTCATGAGTTTGATTTAGAAATGTTCATTCATTTTTTTCAAGAAAAGAATGCTTATTTTCGACCTATTGAGGAAGATTATTCTATTAAGGATTTTAAAGATCAATTTCTTAATGGAAAATTCTTAGGCGAAATGGATTTACCCGATGGGAATTTTGTTGTTTTTGCATTTCTTGTAAAAAAAGAATTATCAGAACGATCAGGAAATAAATCCCAGTATGAGCTTGCTAAAAAGATTCTAAAAGAATTGCTAAAAGATACTGGAATCTTTATTTTTTACGACGAAAAGAAGGATTTTCGCTTTTTTTTGGTTTTTGCAGAGTTTTATGGAACAAAAAGAACGTTTAGTCATTATAAACGATATACTTATTTTGTAAGTTCGCGTCTTACCAACAAAATCTTTGTTGAACAAATCCAAAATGAAGGGGATTTTTCTTCGATAGAACGTATCAAACTAGCGTTTGATGTTGAACCCGTAACCAAACAATTTTACGAAGAAATCCAAAGCTGGTATTTTATGGCAATGGATCAAGTGGAATTTCCATAAGATTATCAGTATTCCCAAGACAAAAACAAAGACAGAGAAATTCGTAATGTAACGAGTTTAATTCGTCTGATTACAAGAATCATTTTTATTTGGTTTATCAAAAAAAAGCTAATCCCCAAAACCTTGTTCGATAAAGAAAAATTAAAAAATATTATAAAAAATTTTAACAAACTAAAAGCGATGAATTATTATAACGCGATTTTGCAAAATCTTTTTTTTGCAACACTCAACCAACAGAGAAAAGATCGAAAATTTGCCAAAGACGAAAACATTCATACCAATAGAGAAGAGTATGGAGTAAAAACCCTCTATCGATATAAAAATAAATTTTTAATTAGCGAAAAAGAGATATTAGAACTTTTTAAAGATATACCGTTCTTGAATGGTGGTCTTTTTGATTGTTTGGATAAAATCGATGAATCGGGCAAGGTAATCTACATCGATGGTTTTTCGAGAAACCCCAAAAAAGAAGCAAAAATTCCCGACGAACTATTTTTTGGGACAAAGAAAAAAGCGTAGATTTTTCGGATTATGGATTAAGGTCAAATAAATCTGTTTGTGGACTAATCGAAATCTTAAAAAACTATCACTTTATGATTGATGAAAGCACTCCCATAGATCAAGAAGTAGCATTAGACACGGAACTATTAGGCTAAGTCTTCGAAAAATTTATTTGCTTGCTACAACCCAGAAACAGCAACCACAGCGCGAAAAGTAACCGGAAGCTACTATACACCACGCGAAGTAGTCGAATACATGGTAGAAAAAGTCTTTTTAATTATTTAAACAATAGATTTGTATCTTAACTCAACATTACTCAACATTATCATCTATGTTTTTAGAACTACTTTCTAGAACAAACTTAGGCTTGGGAACCCTAAAATTTGAAAAAGTTGATGCTTTGAGATTTTTGTTATTAACACCAGAGAATTTATCTTTTATTTTAAAAGTAAATATAACGGAACAATTTCTTTCTCGCCCCATCAAATCCATCTTCGAAGAACTCGACTTTTCGAAATACACTCAAAAGAATTGCAAGTATCTCGAACATTCTTACGAATTTGTAAAGTCCAAAAAGGTGTATTTTGATAAGATGATGCCCGATCGAAGTGAACTTGACAAATTCGTTTTCGATGCATTAGGCTTAATCGAAGACGAACAACTCCAAGTCTATTGCGCCGTGTTAGAACTCGTCAAAAATTGCCTAATAAAAGCAAAATCAAAATAAAGTGAGGAGTAAGAGGTGAGGGGCGAAAAGTAGGGCATTGCCATTGCTGAGAAAAAAAATGGCAAATAGGGGTAGAGTGTGGGGGATATAATAAATAATATCAATAAAAAAATAATATAAAAAAAATACAATAATTAGCTAATTTTTAAGCTGCGGGAAACGAAAATTCACTATAAACTTCTAAATTTGCATGACTCACCCTATTGTATGCAGAATAATTATTCCCAACCTGGATTTGAGAATGAGTTAACTCATCCTCTGGTGAAAGGTGGGGTTTAATAAAAATTGGCTCAACAGGGATTTCTTCTTCTTGCATTTCCCAGTCTAGCATGATACGAATGATGAAACTCATCGAGAAGCCTAAAAGAAACCGCAGTTCATACAACTTGCCCCAATAGGTAGGCTGAATGTGAATTTTTTTTATGACATAATTTTTGGTTCTTGGCTGGTAGGATGCGGTAAGTGTTCTTTTTGTAGGGGCCTGACTAATCAAATAAAGATAAGCTAAATATTTTCTTAAAAGATAATCCACTGCAAGAGATAGATTGCCTTCGAATCGTGTTTGTGTAAGTTCCATCAAATACTGATAGTGAAACGGAGTGATATTAATCGATGTAATGCATTCATCCCAAGTAAAAAAATGTTGTCTTCTCATATTCATTTAATATGCTTTTTTGAAAAATTTATCATAAAAAATTTCTCCCAAGGCGAAAAAAAATTATCGAAACATATTACCATTGCATCTAAAAAAAAAACTACAGAAAAAAACTTCCAGTTAGAATAATAAAACAAAATTTTTATTTTGTTATCATCAAATCAAAAAAAATGGGTCTTATGTTCAACAAACCAAAAAGGGCGTTGATTTTATCTGGTGGGGGAGCGAGGGGCGCATACCAAGCGGGTGTATTGAAATTTCTAAAAGAAATGGATTGGGAGCCCGATCTGATATGTGGCACTTCTGTGGGTGCTGTGAATGCTGTGGCTCTTGGTTGTGGGTTGTCTCCGGAAGAAATTGCCTTACTCTGGAAAGCAATCGAAAAAAGGCAAGTCTATCGCATTTCCTTCTGGAAGCAACTTCAATATTATTTATTTCGTAAAGGCTTTGTTCCGCTAATGGATACAGAACCATTAAAGAATTTATTGATACAACATTTTGATATAGCAAAATTAAGAAAGAGCGAAATTGAAATTATTATAACTGCTGTAAATATTTTAACTTCTCAACTGAAATTTTTTAATAATCAAGTAATAGATATAGAACATGTAATGGCTTCGAGTGCAATACCAATTTTATTTCCCTGGCAATATATTGATGGAGAACCTTACTGGGATGGTGGAGTAATGGCAAATACTCCCATTTTACCTGCTTTAGAAAGAGGAGTAAAAGAGGTAATTGTAGTATTACTATCTCCTGTAGGTGGACAAAAATTACCATTGCCTCAAACAAGAAGAGATGCATTAGAAAGAGTCTTTGAACAAGGATTGATTGGATCTTATCAGGCATTTATGACGCATCTTGCCTGGCAGAAAAAAATCAAATGGAAGAAGGGATTATTAAGTGCAATAGCACGTCGTATAATAACAATCGATGATATAAAAATTGCTACTGTTGCTCCAGTAAAGATGCTTGGTTTTGGATCTTTATTGCGATTTACCCAACAACAGGCAGATGTACTTTTACATGCAGGTTATAATGATGCACGTTATCAATTAGCTGAATTTTTTAAATTAACAGAAAAAGCGTGATTATAAGTTAGACATTAATAATTTACTAACTATTGATATTAGAAATTCCATGAGAGTGAGTTTATTTTTTTAGAACTTAATAATAATTCTACTTTATGTATTTCTGGTTAGATGGAATTTATCACAAAACTAAGTAGTGATGAAAATAATGTCTTATTAAGATGAAAAATAATTGACCCATTAATTATTTATTTTTTATTAACCGTAAGGTTGGTTTAAATAAATGGTTTGGAAATATGAGATTATATAGAAAAATATTAAGTTTTTTAGCAAATTTATTAACTAGAATTCTATTTAATTTAAAAGTAAAAGATACAATGAGTGGTTATTTTGGTTTGAGAAAAAAAATACTAAATGAAGTATTTTTAGAAGGTAAAGGTTTTAAAATTTTATTAGAAATTTTAATTAAAGGAAAATATAAATCATTTATTGAAATACCATATACATTTAAAGAAAGGAAAAAGGGAAAAAGTAAATTTAATATTGAAATTATTATAGATTATATAATACAATTGATAGAGTTAAAATGGCATATTAAAATTAGTAATGTTGTTATAAAATATTTAATTGTGGGATTCTTAGGTATTTGGGTAAATTTATTTGGACAAATTTTAGTTAGTGAATTATTTAATTGGCATTATATTAGAGGTATGATTTTCTGGCCATCTCTTTCTGTGTTTTTTGGATTTGAATTAAGCGTTTTTTTTAATTTTATTTTAAATCATTATTGGACTTTTGCTTTAGAAAGAATGCACAATAGAAAAATAATATCTACGTTTTGGTATTTTATTAAGTTTCAAATAGTATCTATTTATGGATTTATTATACAAATTTCATTGTGGTATTTTATCGTAAATTTAGTATATTATAATAGTCCAATAATAGATTATATGGCAAATTTATTAGGAATACTCTTTGCAACATTTAATAATTATATCTTAAATAAAAATTTTACATGGAGTAAAGATTTTATATTCTTATCCAAAGAAGAAAAGAGTAATCATATTCATTTTGAAAATAATTGTTTTAGAGAATTATAAGATTTCCTTAATCCTGTATGTTAACCATTGTTTTAAGGATTCTAATTCTTCTAAGCATATAGTATGTGCAATAGGATATTCTTCCCAATGTACGTTATAACCATATTGTTTTAATAATTGATAATGTTTTCTTGTAATTGAAATTGGTATTAAATCATCGAATTGACCATGAGCCATAAAGATAGATGAATTTTTTGATTCTTCTGTAAAATCTTCTGGATTACCGAATAAATAACCAGATAAACATATTAGTCCTGCATAGGGTTCTTTTGATCGTAAACCAGTATATAAAGAAACAACACCACCCTGACTGAATCCAGAAAGGAATATCCAATTCTTAGGAATAGAAAATGTTTTTTGAATAATTTCTACACTTTGTTCTATGAGATTACGTGAATTACTTAAACCAATTTCTTGATCTCCATCAATATCATACCATTTCCAGCCCATATAATAAGGTTCTGGAGCATTAAGTAGCAAAGTATGAATTTGATCCTGTAATAAGTAACGTGGAAAGTCCTGATAAGAGTACATCTCATCTCCTAATCCATGCATCACAACCAGAAGAGGAGAGACTTTATTTTTTGCTGGAAACAGCAAATTCTTTAAAGGTAAATTGAGAGATTCAAACTGCATTATTCTTCTACTGCTTCTTTGTAACCTGTTCCTCTTCTATGAGCCTTTTTTCTTTTACTTCTTAAATTCCTTTTTTCGCGTTTTTTTTGGATATTTTGACGTACTTTCTTTTCTGATTTTACCTTTTTCACAATTACCAAAAAAAATAGTCGCTCTATAATATCAACTATCTTTTATGGAAATGTGTTAACATGGGTAGAGATTGATTCTAGTGCACTTTTATTCAACATCAAAAATTTTAAAAAAATTATCAATAAAAAAACGAAATTTTAT
>JAOACE010000004.1 GCA_026418015.1 Leptospiraceae bacterium
CTCGCTTAGAAGGAATGATAAAATCCGAAATATCTCGCTTAGAAGGAATGATAAAATCCGAAATATCTCGCTTAGAAGGAATGATAAAATCCGAAATATCTCGCTTAGAAGGAATGATAAAATCCGAAATATCTCGTTTAGAAGGGTTGATAAAATCCGAAACTCTAAAATTAGAAAATAAGTTAACCCAACTAGAAAAAAAATTCACCCTTATGATATTTGCGCTTTTTTTTGTCGTTATATTTCTCAACCAGAATACCATCGAATTTATACTTAAAATTATCCATCTTGTAAGATAAAATTTCGACTTACCTAACAAAAAAATTCAATCAAAAAAAATATAATAAAAGTTAATTGATATTGACAATTTTTTTAAAAAAATTATTTAGTTATAAAAATTTTTTTAAAAGGAGACTTTTATGAAGTTCAAAATATTTATCACAACAATAATTGCTCTTATGATAATTATGTTTGGTAATTTATACGCAGGAGATAAATGTGTCAATTGTAGTAGTTCAAGCCCATGTCAACAATGTAAGCTTGATGGTGGAGTAGATAACCAAAAAAACAGAAAAAAATGCGAGAATTTAGGATGTAAAATCGTAGGTACCGGTAGTTGTTCCACAGCTGCTAACGTAAAAGTTTGTAACAAGTAAAACAAATTAAAGGCGCATTTACCAATGCGTCTTTTCTAATAGATTCCCTTATTTCGAAAGAACTCACCATATTTTTTATCTTCTTTCATTATGTGATCATAAAGCCAGTTTTTTAAAAACGTAAAGAGATGTAAGCCCACCAAAACTCTACCATGTTTGTAATCTTCGAATTTTTCCATCACTTGTTTTGTAAGAGTTTCGTGTTCTTGTTTATGCCTTGTATATTCTGGATAATTGAGTTGAATCATCAATTTTTCTTCTGCAGAAAAATGGTATTTTGTGTATTCGATCAATTCCAAAAAAATTTGTTCTAATAATTCTTTTGTTTTGTTTTCACTCATCGCGTTGAATAAACGATTGATTAGTTCTATCAGCTTTTTGTGGTGATTGTTGAATTCGCTTATACCTACATCCATTTCTTCTGTCCATTCCATAAAAGCCATATTACCTCCCTTCGAATAAGAAATTAAAATTTTATATTAAATAATTTTTAATATAAAATATGTCAACAAAAAAATGCTTATTAGCGAAAAATAAAAAAACTTTGTTTAGGTAAGAATTCGTGTTTTTCTATTAGTTTATAACCTGCTTGTTCCATCACAGAAAGGATTTTTGCTGGTTCTGTTCCATGTTTATGATGAAGAAGAAACCCAGTAATAGGTGCATGTTCTGGTAAATAATCAATGATAATCACCAATCCCTCTGGTTTTAGTTTTGTTTTTAATTGAGTAAAATATTTTTCTGAATTGTTAATGTGATGAAATACATTTCTTACAAAAATCAGATCTGCTGTGTTATTGGGTAATTTCGAGTCTTCTTCTGTTGCTAAGATATATTTTATATTGTTGATATTTTCTTTTTGTGCTAATTGTTTGATATAATCTAAATATTCCTGATTGATATCAACAGCATAAACAATACCATTCGGAACAACCTCTTGGGCAAATCGTAAGGTAAAATATCCACCACCAGCTCCTAAATCTACGATAGTTTTTTCACTTGTTATTTTTGATTTTATAATAGCAATAATTTCGTCTGGTTTACTTTCTTTTTCTTTCGCCGATTGATTAAACCGTTTTGCTAAATAAGGATCACAAAAGATATTACTTATTGCAAATAAAAATAATACAATAGAAATGATTTTATATTTTTTCATGTTTTAAAATATAGTTAATACAAAAAAATTGTCAACTTAAATTGATTTTAATATATATAATACTAATAACATAAGCGATTCCCAAGGCAATCTGCATCCAACCCAATTGTTGTGCTTTTTGAATGATCTTCAATTGAATCATATAATAGAACACAATGTAGATAGCTAAATAGATAAAAAAAATGTAGAGATAGATGAACTTTATGTAAATAAAAAAATAGAAGAATAATATCGAAACTAAAAATATAAACAGCAATAAGAAAAAGTTTTCAATTTGATTTTTTTTGATAAAATCCACTAGTTTTCGCGTAATCAAGATCGACGAAATATTCCTAAATCCTAACACAAACCCAATAAAAATAATTTGATCGATTTGGTTTTCTAATGTTGTGCTCATACCAATAGCAAAAAAAACTGGAATAAAGGAACCCAATATTTCTGTTAGAATGTCTTGATAAAATCCTTTAATTTCTAGAAGAATCACGACGAATCCAATCATTAATCCAACAACGATATAATACCAAAAATCATACAGTGAATTCGAAAAAGCAAAATAAAACAAGAGTAAAAATATCAGTCCAAACAACATCCAAAAAAACAACGCTACATATTTTCTTAAAAACGTTCTTTTTGCAAAAACATCTTGTAAAAAGATTTTTAAGTTTTGTTTCGCGAAAGGAAGTAATATCATCATAATCGCGATAAAATATTTGGAGATTCCTTCGGATAAAAAAATACCCAATAATATAGCTTCGATGGTAAATCCCCAAATACCGTGTTCTGGCGGGATCAAAATGGGTTTTAAGCGAATTTGTTTTAGTTCTTCTAGTTTTGTCATAAAACTAAAAAAATCTTATTTTATTTTTCATCAAGATTAAATATAAAATTTTTCTTGTGAATTTTAGAAATCAAAAATATTTATATTGTTGAGATGCAACTTTTCGAAATGTTAAAAAATCCTGTTTATTATCCTCATAAACCTAAACAAATCATCGTTAAAGAAACCCATGCATCGATTGTGTTTATAGCAAAACCTTATGTTTATAAATTCAAAAAAAATGTAAACTTTGGCTTTTTGGATTTTTCTTCGCTAGAAAAAAGGTTTTATTATTGTATAGAAGAAATTCGGCTGAATCAAAGACTATGTAAAGAAATTTATATAAATCTTATTAAAATCTATTATAAAGATAATTTATTATTCTTCGAAGATATTTTTTTAGATGAGGAATTTTTATTAAATAAAAACTACAAAGATTTATATAATAATATTGTAAAAAATATTAATAATGAGGTTGAATTTGGTGTAAAGATGCATTATATCGAAGAAGCATATTTTTTAAAAAATCAACAAATATCGATTTCTAAATTAGAAAAAGTAGCAGAAGTCTTAGCGAAATTCTATCAAACCCAAAAACCAATTCAAGAAGATTACTCGCGTAAAAACATCGAGGAAAATCTAAATGATTGTAAAGATTTTATCAGTTATACAATATCTCCTTTGATGTATCGATTTATCAAAAAATTTAATCAAACCTATTTTAAAAAATATCAATTTAAATTAAAAAAACGCGTAGAAAATGGTTGGATTAAAGATTGCCATGGAGATCTTCATTTAGAACATATTGTTGTTAAAGACGATTCTATATGTATTTATGATTGTATTGAATTTAACCAAGAGTTTCGTTGTATTGATATAGCAAATGATTTAGCATTTTTATGCATGGATTTAGAATTTTATGGATATTATAGAGAATCTTATTATTTTATAAAATATTTATATAAAAAATTTTATAATTATGATTTAATATTTCTTCAAGATTTGTATCGTTCTTATAGAGCATTTGTAAGAGGGAAAGTTTATTCGATAAAAAGTAGGCAAGATAAATCCGAAGAAGAAAAACAAAAAAGTGTTCAATTGGCAGAGAAATATTTTCGCCTAAGTTTAAAATATGCCTTGTTTGATATTCATCCCTCGATTGTAGTTTTTATGGGGAGGATTGGTTCTGGTAAAAGTACTCTTGCGAGAAAATTTTCGGAATTTTTTGGAATCAACTACTATTCTTCGGACGCAATTCGTAAATCCTTTTTTCGTATTCCTTTGTATGATAGGACTCCAGAAGAATTAAAATCCATTGTTTATTCGAAAATCATTACCGATTTGGTATACAACAAAATGATCGAATTTGCAATTCAAGATTCTTTAAAAATGGGAATTTCTGTTGTAGATGGGGTATTTGGATCGCGATACCTAAGAAATATTGCATTATTTCGCGCATTCGAAGAAAATGTAAAAATTATTTTTGTAGAAATCGAAACCAAAAAAGAAATCATTCTAAAACGATTAGAAAAAAGGATGAATTCCAAAGAAATAAGTGATGCAGGCATAAATGAATTTTTATCTTTTTATGATTATTACGAACCACCTTATGAAATTCCTCTAAACCAGAAAATTCATTTAAAAATTGTAAAAGAACGCGAAATTGATCAAATCTTCCACTATCTTTTAAAAAAGATATTGATTCATCGGTTTTTGTTTAAACATCCTTATTAATAAATTCATAAAATTTTAATTTGTTCTTGACTATTAAAAAAATTCCACTTTAAAATCAAAATATTAAAATAAACATATAAAAAATATTATATAAAATATATAAAAAAGATAAAATTTGCAAAAAAATCTATTTAAATATAACATTTATAATCTTAATAAAATTAAAATTATTCTAAAAAATGAGTAAAAAAATCACTAATTGAATAGCATTTAATTAAAAAAAATTTATTCTTACTCTCAATTTCGATTGACAAAAATTTCATTTTTTGTACTATGTTATTTGTAATATACATATAGTCCCTATATGTATAAATTCCAAAAAGGAGGAAGAGTATGACTACTCAACAAACCGCTCAAAAAAACGATCAACAAATACTACAAAAATTTGTTGATACATTGGATCATTGGCTAACAGAAGAAGATATTGGTTTAAACATGTATGGTTGTGTAGAATGTAATCAATGTGGAGAAGCATGTGCATGGTATATAGAAACTGGCGAAGAAGAAATGCATCCTAAGGTAAGGGCAGATTTTGTAAGAAAAGTATGGAAAAGATACAAAACACCTATGGGCAAATTTCTCGGAAGTTTAGGGTTAATTGATTCTCCCACTGTGGATGATTTAAGAAAAAATATGTACATCTATTGGCAATGTACTCTATGCGGAAGATGTACATTAGCTTGTCCCATGAATATTTCTAATCGTTCTCTTTATAGAGCAATGAGAGCTGCTTATACCGAATCTGGTTTATCTTACGAAAATCCTACATTAAAAAGCATCATCGAAAATACAGAAAAATTAAGACATTCTTTTGGTTTAACACGCGAATTTGTTTTTTCTAGACCTGGATTATTTTTGGGTTATGAAGGGGTAGAAGTTCCCGTAGATGTTAAAGGAACAGAATATTTATTTGTGTGTCCATCCGCAGGAAATACAAGAATACCCGAGTATGGTGTTAAACTAATCAAAATTTTGAATGCAGCTCAAATTAATTATACGATTTCTTCTAAGGTAACCGATACTGGAACAGAAATTGATCACATTGCAGTACATCATGAACTTTCCAAAGTGATGCTCGAAGAATGGGAACAAGCAGCAGAAGAATTGCAATCGAAATATGTAATTGTTGCTGAATGTGGTTGCGATGTTCGAACCATGTATGTAGAAGCAGAAAAAACCTTAGGTAGACCTTTTAAATTTCCTATTGTTTCTATCGATACAATCCTTGAACAAGCAATCGATAATGGAAGTTTACCTGTTGAACCAATCGACGAATCTGTTACTTTCCACGATCCTTGTTATGTAACGAGATTATCTGGTAGAGGCGATGAATACAGAAGGTTCTTGCCAAAAGTCGTAAAAGATTTTCGCGAAATGACACCTAACAAAGAACATAACTACTGCTGTAATGGTGGTGCAGGTGGAATGAGACTTCCAGAAAATACCGAAAAAAGAAGAAAGATTTCTCGACTAAAAGCAGAACAAATCAAAAACACTGGTGCCGATTTAGTTACAACTCCATGTGCTGTATGTTATCTTAACCTAAAAGATACAACAGAAGTATATGGACTTGCAACACCAGATAACAGAAAAGCGCGAATGCTATTCGAAATTGTCTACGATGCTATGATGAAGGCTCTTAAAAAACGTGGAGAAGAAGATCGCGTAAGAATGCCTTATTTATTCAAAAAGATGAATAAAGAAGAACAAATCAAGCATAGTTTATCTGGATTTATGGAACAATTAACACGATCTTCCCAATTCCCTGAATTGTTAAAGAAATTAAAAGATGATGCAAACGTAAAAAATTACGCGAAAGAAAATCCAGGTTTCTGGAAATACTTCGAAAAAATCGAAAAAGAAGTTATGGCTACTCAAAATTAATTAGGAGGACATTTATGGAAGGTTTAATAAAATTTTTAGATCAATATGCATTGATTGCTTTAATAATCAGTGCAGCAGGGATTATATATAAAGTGGGTTTACATTTTATTCGGTTAGTTACCCATCCACCAGTACTTAAGCCATATAAAAATAATGCAGTGGATATGATTGAACCAAGAGGAATCATCGAATCTATCGTAAAATTCTTTGCAACACCAACAAAAAGATCATCAAAAGGTAACCCCATTTTTACAGCTGGTGCGGTTATGTATCATATAGGAATTATTACAGTAAGTACAGGATATGGTATTTCTTTGCTAATTTTATTGTATCATATCTTGAATGGTAATCCTATACCAGATGTATCGTCGGGTGCACAACAATCCTATAATTATTCTTTAAGCAACATCTTTGCTATTATCTTTGGTAATGGTGAATGGTTACAAGCGAGGTTTTTGTTCGGACCTTTTGCAGAATTCTTTGTTTATTTTACGTGGATCATCGTTATTAGTGCATTTATTGGTAACTCTCTATTGATGATTGTTCATATTTTTGGTTTAAGTGGTGCTATTATCAGAGACATCGATCCAGCTGCTAAGGGTGTTAGAAGAAAAGGTCGGTTTAAATTTTCTCATCTCTTGTTTACATCGCTTGTTTATGCAATTATCTGGACAGAAATCTTAGCACGGTTAGATATCGTTCATGGTATGGTTTACATCCATTCTATTCTTGGTGCAACTATGATTATGATATTCCCTTATAGTTATCTTTTCCACATGTTTTATGCTCCTGTTGCTGTTTATTACGGAGCGAGAAGATGGCGTTATAGATATATTGCTTAAAATTTTTTTATCTGCAATCAGCTTTCGCTGGTTGCAGTTTCTTTTTTCTAAATGAATATTCGTTCATTAGAAATTCTAATTTTGTAGACACAAAAATTGCATAAAAATTAATTGCCTTCTATAAAAACCTTTTAGAAGGAGCGTTCCATGATTCAACAAGCAGATATTATTGCCCATATTGTGCATATTTTGATGTTCACTGCTGCACATGTGGCATTTGTTTATGCTTTATACTATCGTTATAAGATAATGCGTAAAGCTCAGCCCGTTAAGAATTTTGTTAAGATGGAAGCACGCATTAGATCATTTTTATTCAATGTGTTATTTCAACAAAAGTTATTCAAACATCCTATACGTGGTCTAATGCATGCTTTTATCTTTTATGGATTTATTGCTTATATGTTCCATACATCGAGTCAGATGGTTGCAGGTAATTTATGGACATTCTTAAAATGGTTAGGTATAGATCCATATAATTTTCTGATTCCCGAATATACCTATTTAGGGTTAAATTTAACCGAAGGAAGTGCTTTATCGTTGTTTGTAGGCATTTTATTTTTGATGGTTCTTACTTATGGCATTTATTATAAATTAGGTGGAAAAGATAATTTTGAATTAAATAGAAATGTAAAACTTCAATGGATTACTTTATCTGCTTTGATTGTAGAATTTATCGCATTGTTTGTTGTTGCGGTTGGTTCTGGAAAAGAAATATACGAAGCAATTGTACAAAATTTTTCTATATTAGTATTGATTGGTTTAATCTTTTTTGCTTACAGAAGATGGGTTCGTCGTTCCAAAGAATTAGATATACCTTCGCCACAATCTGCAATTGTTATATTGTTGATTAGTACCTTGATGATTTCTACACTTGTTGGTTCTGCTGCAAAGGCATTTTTAGATGGTCATGCAATTTCTTGGGTAAATAAAGTTGTTCTTCCTATTCTACAATTTTTTGGTTTAGATCAACTTCAAGAGGCACGTTCTCTCTACGAATTTACATGGTGGGTGCATATTGCAACTGTTTATATCTTCTTAGCATACATTCCTAATTCGAAACATTCGCATTTGTTGTATGCACCGGTAAACTTTTTTATGGTAAAAGATCAACCACGCGGTGCGATGAATTACATGGACATAGAAAATTCTCAGGTTTGGGGTGCTGGCAATGTTGTAGAATTGCCCTGGACTTCTTTATTGGATAGTTTATCTTGTATTGAATGTGGAAGATGTACCGTGCAATGTCCAGCAAATAGAACAGGTAAACCATTAAACCCCAAAAAAATCATGGTAGATATTAAGCATGCAATGATGGATTATGCAAAGGATATTTTAAATCATAACGAAGAGGGATCTGCACCTTCGCGAATCATTGGAGAACCTTATATAACAGAAGAAGAATTATGGTCTTGTACCTCTTGTTTTGCATGTGTTGAAGCTTGTCCGGTAGGAAACAATCAACTCGAAGCAATCTTAGAAATGAGACGTTATTTAGTTCTTGCAGAAAGCAACTTCCCACAACAATTACAAACTGCTTTTGTTAACATGGAAAACAATTCTAATCCTTGGGGTATGGGAGCCCATACTAGAGCGGATTGGGCAGAAGGATTAGGTGTAAAAACCCTTGCAGAAGATCCCAACGTAGACATTTTATATTGGGTTGGATGTGCAGCATCCTTTGATGAAAGAAACAGAAATGTTGCTCGTTCTTTTGTTCAAATTATGCAAAAGGCTGGTGTAAAATTCGGTATTCTTGGTACAGAGGAAAATTGTTCAGGAGATAGTGCAAGAAGAGGTGGAAATGAATATCTCTATCAAACCCTAGCTCAAACCAACGTAGAAACCCTTAATCGATATAATGTTAAAAAGATTGTAACTGCTTGCCCCCACTGTTTTAATACACTTAAAAATGAATATCCTCAATTTGGTGGAAATTACGAAGTATATCATCATTCCCAATTTATCGAAAATCTTATCGAAGAAGGTAAAATACAATTAGATGATCAAGCAGTCGAAGAAATGAAGAAGCTTCGCGGAACATACCACGATTCTTGTTACTTAGGTCGATACAACAATGTTTATGATGCACCAAGAAATTTAATCGAAAAATCTCTTGGTAATGCAATTGCAGAACCAGTAGATCATAGAAAAACAGGTTTATGCTGTGGAGCTGGTGGTGCACAAATGTGGATGGAAGAAAAATATGAACGCGTTAACTTAAAAAGAACAGAACAATTGTTAGATACAGGAGCAGATACAATTGGAGTAGGATGTCCTTTCTGTATGATTATGATTACTGACGGCGTTAAAGCAAAAGGATTAAACGAAAATGTTAAAGTATTAGACATTTCTGAAATTGTTCTTTCTGCAATGAAAAACGGTTCTGGTCCTATTAAAGCTGGTTTTTCTAAAATAGAATCGAAACATTGATGATGTTTCCTTATCGCGCTCTCTTGCGCGATAAGGTCTTAATTTTATTAGAAATTCGGTTTATTATTCGATAAATAAATTTTTCTTACTATGAAATACTTATATTTTATTTTGATTATTTTTATAAATTTATCTATCTTCCCTCATGATCTTTGGATTCAAAAAGAAAATAATTCTTATGTTTTGTATTATGGACACATACATCCAAAACAAGGAGAAAGTAAAATTATTCCTTATCGCGCAGAGAATATATTCAAGTACGAATGCTACAACAAAGAAGGAAAGCTGATTATAAATAGATTTAATCAATCCTATCCTGTAAAAATTACGGGTAATTGTGACGTTCTATTTGCAGCTTTTACTTCGGGATATTGGTCAAAAACCTTTAAGGGAACAGTAAATAAACCAAAAAACGAAGTTGATAAATCCATCGATAGTTGGTTGTCTTACGAATACTTAAAAAAAATCGAAGTCTGGTCGGATCACTTTACAAAGCCCTTAACTAATGAATTAGAAATTGTAGTAATAGACAATCCTTTTAATAAAAAATTAGGCGATAAATTAACATTTGTAGTTTTCTATCAACAAAAACCAGTAAAAGACATAGTAGTAGCTTATGATGAGCGTCCTGTTGGTTCTACCGATGACGAAGGAAAAATCAACATTCGAATCAAACAAAATGGTTTACAAATGATCAGTGCTACCCTAAAAGAAAAAGGGGATGGGGTTAAAGCAGATCATATTGTTTATACAACGATTCTGTCTTTCGAGATAAAAAAATGAAAAAATATTTATTAATATTTTTTATAATTATTTTTAAAATTTATCCTCACGATCTAGAACATGCTACAAAAAAAGAAGGAAATTGTATAGTTGTAGAACTTTATTTTTCGGATAATACAAAATTTTCTTACGAAGAATACGAGATATATTACGAAAACGAAGATGCGATCTTTCAGACTGGAAGGACAGATGCATTAGGTCGGGTTGTTTTTTGTCCCGATAGAGCTGGATCGTGGATGGTAAAAGTGTTTTCTCAGGATGGACATGGAGCAATATTAAAAATCCAAACAGATCAAATTTCAGAACCAAGTAAGAATCATTTTTTCGGGAAAGTAAACCAAATTCTATTGGGAATTCTTTTGATTTTATCCATTTTTGGTGTAATCAGATATTTTTATTTTGGGAGGATTAAAAAATGAATCAACATTTTTTAATAATGATTTTGATTTTCTTTCTAGGAAATTCTCTTTTTGGTCATCATGGCATTGCGAGTACGGGTGTTTCTGGATTGGATGGTCCAGGTGCACCATTAGAAACATCAAGTTCTGCAACATTACCAGAAGGTTCTTTGCTGTATTATAATAAACTCGATAGTGTAAAATGGAAAAGATATAATTTTTTTCAACTAAGGATACCAAATCCGCTCGAAATCCTTATTCCTGCACTTGCAGAGGAAAATCCTTATCAGTTTCCAGATCAAAAAGATAGTTATGATTTTTGGATGTTTGGCTTCGGGTATGGAATAAAATCCTGGTTATCTTTGTATACTTTTGTACCTTATTATGTAAAAAAAGAAATCAAATCTCGAGTAGATACAGATCCAAGCCAAGGTCAATATACTTTTACGAATGCTGGATTTTCTGATGTTTCTTTTATGGTAGTATTTGGCTTTAAGTATGACAATGGATTTAAACTT
>JAOACE010000006.1 GCA_026418015.1 Leptospiraceae bacterium
AAAATGGTCTCTGTGATATTTCTATTGAATTTCGTATTGGCTAATTCTCGTAAGAAATCATAATGTAGAGGTGTTAGGTTTATCCCTACTCTGTATAAATCCAGTGTATAATATCGATCTTCTATGTTCATATAAAATAAATGTGTGTTTTTCAGATTTTCTACATAAAAAATTTTTCTTGATAGAAAAGGTTTTTCATTCAAGCTAAAAAACTAAAAAAAACGAATTTAAAATATTTGACAATCTGGTTATTTTTTTATAAAAGTTCAACTTAATCTATTAAAGGAGTTTGTAGTTGAGGCTAAAGTTAGTATTATCATCCGACAATAAGATTGAGTTGCCTATTCATTACAACCTTACAATACAAGGGATGCTCTATAAATATCTTCCACCCAGTTTGTCAGAATTTTTACACGATATTGGTTTTTTCTACAAAGGAAGAAATTTTAAACTCTATACTTTTTCTCGAATTTTTTCGCCGCATTATACAATTCTTAAAAACAAAAAACGCTATATTTTTGATCCACCTTTAACTATTTATATTTCTTCTGCGATTCATAACATCACAAAACGTATGGGAGAGACATTTCTTAAAAAAAATAAAATTGTGCTTGGGAAAAATCAGCTCTATTTGAATAGCATAGAGTTGATTCCCCCACCCGTAATAAAACATGCAACCATTAAGATAAAAACCCTCTCTCCAATTACTGAATATAGAACTTTCGAAAGAGAAAATGGTAAAAACTTTTATCGATATTACCACCCAAACGAAGAAGAATTCAATGATCTTTTAAAAGAAAACATTCGCAAAAAATACGAAATTATCACAGAAAAAGAACTCCCAGATTTTGAATTTCGTATTCAACCAATCAATACTCCAAGAAAAGCTTTAATTAAATACAAAGATTTTATTATAGAAGGATATGATGGTCAATTTGTCATTCATACTGACCCAGAAATTCTCTCGGTGGTTTTTGATGCAGGTTTAGGTGCAAAAAATTCCCAAGGTTTTGGAATGATCGAATTAATCCAAAATTGATCTTTTGATTTTTTGTCATTTTGTTTGTTGAAAATGTCCTCACTTGTCAAGACCAATTTAAAGCAATTTCTTATTTCTAACATTTTAAGCCATCTTTAATAATCTTCAGGGAGTTAAAATAATGTTGTGTCTAAATAAAATTAAAGAGGGATAAGAATGGATAAAAAGAATGCTTTGAAAAAGTGTTAAACAGATCTACCGAAGAATTAGTAAAAGAATTCTTACCAAACGGTATAACAACCCAAGAAAAGATAAGCATAAGAAAACTTTTAGAATCTGTTGTAGAACTGATCATAAACCAAGAAAGAAATTTCTTTCTTGAAAATGATGAAGGTAATAAAGCAAACAGATTTTAGCAATGAAAACAAAGCAGACTGGATAAAAGTATTCAATGATTTAATAGATAGAGGACAAAAAGAGTGATGCTTATAGTGAGTGATGATTTTCTTGGGATATCAAAAGCTATTGAGACATTGTTTCCTTATGTTGTCCAGACCAAAAGCTATGTTTAGTTCATTTACAAAGGAACGTTAGAAATCAAATGAATAAAGAAGATTCACAAGTATTTAACAAAGAATTAAAAAACATAAAAGAAAACAACTTAGATTATGAAGATGGATTAGAAAAATTAGATGATTTAAGTAGCAATAAACCTAGTGGAAAATGTTAATAGTATGATAGAAAATAAGAATAAATTTAGATGGATATTTTCAATCTGTGGATATTCTTGAGATAAACTTGCTTATACAATTTAAAGAATAAAAAATGGAAAAAGCCTGTACCTGCTTTTAAAGGAGCTTATAATCAATTTCCCGGTGTTCGAGTATTGGATGATTGGGAAAAAAATTATTTTCCCATGCCCATAGAAGTTTCTGGCAAAGACGATGTATATGTAGGAAGAATTCGTTATGATTACGAAGATCAAGAGAAAAAAAC
>JAOACE010000027.1 GCA_026418015.1 Leptospiraceae bacterium
CAAAATCGTCATCAAGATAACCACAGAGAGGATAAAATCAACAAATTGAATAAAAATAGAATAGACGAATAAGATAAAGCAAAAAATATTGCAAGAAGACTGGAGAGGTGGCCGAGAGGCTTAAGGCAGCGGTTTGCTAAACCGCCGTAGTACTGAAAGGTGCTACCGAGGGTTCGAATCCCTCCCTCTCCGTAATAATAGATAGATATGTCAGATAGGATACGAAATATTCAATCTAGGATTAAATCGAAGATAGAAAATGGCAACGAATTCTATGCTGTTGTAGCTTATTTTCCTATCTTAGGATGGATTATTACTTCGATCAAAGCAGATAAAAAAGATAAGTTGGTTTATTTTCATAAAGAGCAAGCAAAAGAAATCAATCTATTCATAATTTTTATATACTTAGTCGTTTGGTTTATCGAAAATTTTCCCTTAACAAGTTGGCTTTTTGGTAAGAATAAGCTTTTTTATCCCATCATCGAAACAGTTTGGTTGTTGGGATTCATTTCTTATTTATTCATTACTTTTTTCGGAATTTATAAAGCTTTAAACGACGAAATATGGTCTTATCCTTATAGAGATAATATAAAAAATAAAATTAAAGAAATTTTTCGAAAAGTAAAATCAAAGAATACTTAATTTAAAAAAGCCAGATATTGATCTGGCTTTAAACTGCTTTGGATTTTAATCTTTCTGTGGAATACTCTTGTGCTTTGAATAAAATCTCTTTTGCATGCTCATACACAATCGGTTCAGTACCACCTAGCATTCTTGCTAATTCTTTTAACCTGTCTTCTCTCATCAATCGCTCGATTTGTGTATAAGTTCTGGAATTTTTTGTTTGTTTATAGATTTTAAAGTGTTTATCTGCCATACTTGCAACTTGGTGTAGATGTGTGATAACGATTACTTGTTCGTTCACAGAGATATCTTTTAGTTTTTTGCCTAGAACAAAAGCTGTTTCTCCGCCAACACCTGTATCTATTTCGTCAAAAATCACACACAATGGTCCGAATTTATCCATAATGATAGATTTCATTGCTAGTGCTATTCGAGAAAGTTCTCCACCAGAAGCTACTTTTCTTAATGGTAGCAAAACTTCTCCTTCGTTTGCACAAAAAAGAAATTCTATATAATCATAACCTTTTTCGTGTAACTTAAATTGTTCTAAGTTATTAGAATCTTCGTTATTTTCTGTTGCAACTTCTCTACTTAAAGAAATCTGAATTTTTGTGTTTTTCATTCCTAATTGTTCGAGTTCGTTTGCTAATTTTTCTTCTAACAAAGGAATAATACTTTTTCTTTTTTCTGATAATTCTTCTGCTAAATCTGTAAGTTCTTGTTCCATTGCTTGAATTTGAGATCGAAGAAGCTCTCTTTCTTCGTCGCTCATCTCGATAGAGTTTAATTCTCTTTTATATTCTTCTTTTTTTTGTAATAATAGTGTTGTATTTGCTCCATATTTTTTGTAGAGTTTTCTGTATCCTTCTAATCGTTCTTCGATATCTTCTAATCTTTCTGTTGAAAAATTCATTTTTAATTTTTTTTCTCGAATAAAATCAATCACACTTTCAAGATTATAAATACTATCTTGTAACAATTCTAATGTTTCTTGAAAATCTTGGTAAATTCCCGAATGTTTTTCTAGAATTTTTTCAACACTTTGCAAAACAGAATTTACCGAATGATCTTCTTCTTGTAAAACAGAATAAGCATAAGCCAGATCTTCGTATAGTTTTCCAGAATTTAAAATCATCGCTCGTTCTTTTTGTAGTTCTTCGAATTCTCCTTCTTTTGGGTGAAATTCTTCGATTTCTTTGATTGCATATTGAAGAAAATCTTTACGAAATTTTTTCTCTTCTTCCATTAAAGAGACCGATTTTAATTTTTTTTTATTTTCTATCAATTGTCTGTATAAGTTTGATACTTTCTCTCTTAATCCTTCGAGTCCACCATAAATGTCTACAAAATCAAGATGGAAAGATGGATCGAGCAAACGTTGATTTTCGTGTTGACCATGGATTTCTACTAGTTTTGATCCAATTTCTTTTAGAATTGCAATTGAGACTTGTTGTTGATTGATATATGCTCTTGGTCTACCATCCAATAAGATTTCCCTTTTTAGAACTAAGTTATCATCATAGATGGGAATGTTGAGTTGTTCTAAATAATTTAAAATTTCTTTTTTCTTATGTTCCTTTTTCGATAGATCAAAAATTGCTTCGATTATCGCTTTGTTGGTTCCATTTCTTAAATATCCGGTCCCTGCTTTTTCTCCCAATACTACACCAATAGCTTGAATGATTAGTGACTTACCTGAACCTGTTTCTCCTGTTATAATGTTCAATCCCTTACCCGGTCGAAATTTTAAATTTTCGATAATCCCAAAATTTTCTATGTTTAATTCTACTAGCATGTATACCAATAAAATACTAAACAAAAAATAAGCAAACATTTTTTAGTGTTTATTAAAAATTTTTTGAAGGTTTTTTAGAATTTCTAATATATCTTAAATTGATGAATTTTATCAAAAAGAATCACTCTTGTTTCCCATTTTTTAAAATTTAGATTTTCTTCGAAATTATAGTTCCATTGGTCTGGATTATTAGAATCATTGAGGAATATTTTTATTTTATGTTCTCCTTCTGGAATATCTATTTTTTCAATGGCTACACTATTTAGATCTTCCCAGATCCCTCCTGGTTTATACGATTTTTCTATTATTTTATTGTCATCTATGTAAATAGCCATTCTTACTGGACTTCTTTTTCTTTGACATTTTTTTTGATTTCTCATATGAACGGGTAATTTAGCTAATTCTTCTGGTGACAACTCAATACATTGTTCGCTAACTTGACCGGGATGTTTAAAAGATACAATTAATTGTGGTTGTCCATTAAAAGGCGTTTTATAATTTAAATCACTAAGGAAAATTATAAGAAGTGATAAAATTAAAATGGTAATTATACTAGCAAATAATAAGTTTTTTTTATCAACATAATTATAAATCAAATGAGAAATTTTATGTTCTTTTATTTCTTGTTTAAATTTTTCAATTTCCTTGATAAATTCTTTTTTGGTTGTAGGATAGATTATTTTTATTTTATTTGGATTAACTTTATCTTTTCTTAAAAATGGTTCTCTATCTTTAAAGAGCCTTTCTTCTAACCAATTTGTTCCTTCGCGATAACTACATTGTGGACAACCGATAATAATTGCTCCACTTCCTTCATCGGTTAATAATAATTCTAATGTTCTAGTATGAACCCAACCTACACATGGAGCAGAAGTTACATAAAAGTCTTTTAAAATTTCTTTGTTAGAAGAGCCTGTATCTGGATCAAAATCAATATCATTTAGAATGGAATTCGCGCAAATAAAAGCAATATAAAAGGGTTTATTTTGATTTTTAGCTTCTAATTTCCATTTCTGATATTGTCTTCTTTTCTCTAAAACACTATAATAAGGAATACCAACTGAAATGGGAAGGCAAGAACCATTACAAATACCACAACTTACACAAAGTTTAGGATTTACTCTTGCAGTAGGCTCTCTTCCTTCTCTTGGAATCATCAAAATTGCATTGTATGGACAATCGATAAAACATTGTTGGCAGTTTTGACATCTTTCTTCGTTAACAATAGAAGGTTGAAATTTTTGCTTATAGAATATCCATGGAAAACTAAATATAATAATAGTTAAAATAAGTGTAATAAACCATAAAACACCTCCATTAAGTCTATCTGTAAACCATAGAGGAAATAGATACCAATAATCCATGGTAAATTCTTTGGGTATTATTTGCATTTTTGCTGATTCTACGCTAAGGGCAGGTTTTATTAAAGAAATTACTATCAAAGAAACAATTATAATTATACTGAGTGATTTATTTGTTATCCAATTGGATCTATTTAATCGATTTATATGTAGCCACAATCCAAAAATTATTGCTAAGGGCATAAGCATATGAAAAAAGAAAATTAAAAAGAATAACAATGTGTTGATATGTTCATCAGTTAGAAAAGTACGAGATAATGGATCTGCAAAAATCGGGATTAAATCTAACATTTTTGATGTACCGATTGCTATTTGTTGAGCGCGTATATCCCATACTAACCAATAACCAGTCCATCCCTCTAACCACATTATTCCTAATACAAAAAATCCAGTAACCCATGCTAACCATCGTGCTCCTCCAATCTTTCTATCAGAAATTTCTTTTAAAAGATGAATTGTAGCAAATAAGATAATACCATCTGAGCTATATCTATGAAGTGACCTAAATAACTGGCCAATATAAGAAAAAATATTTGGTTCTTTTAATTGTTCTAAAGAAGGATAAGCTTGATAAACAGATGGTTTATACCAGATAAGTAGGATAATACCTGTGATTGTTGCAATTCCAAAAAGAAGATTGGCAATTGCACCTAAGTGATTCATTGGATTGAATTCTTTAGTAAAACCTTTATATAAAAAATAGTTTAAAATATTAATTAATTTTTTTATTAAACTAAATAAAGGATCGAAAAATCTTACATATTCTGGTTTTAGATCTTTTATTTTTATACTTTTTTGATTATTCATAAACTTAACCTTTATTCATTGAGTAAGTATTTAATTGCATCGATTGCGAGTTTCTTTTGTTGTTCGTTAATAGTAAATCGATATGCTAATTTGTTGTTTTTGTCGACTATAAGAATGATATTAGCATGACTATATTCACCTGTTTTAGGATTGTATTTCCTTGCAAAATCTAATTGATCTAAATACTGATTAATTAAATCTTTATCTCCAGTTAAGAAATGATAATATGGTTCATCCATTTTATAACTTTTGGCAGTAATATCAAGTTGTTTTGGAGTATCTCTTTGTGGATCCATTGTGATTGCAAAAATCTTTATTTGTGATTTATCTTTTATTTGATTGGATATATCTCTTACTTGTCTTAAAATCAATGGACACATGGCTTCGCAATGAGAATAAAAAGATGTTATTATAAGAACTTTACCTTTAAATTTATTAAAATTAATGATCTCTCCTCTATGATCGATAAGATCGACTGTTTTAAGAGGTACTTGGATTCGGATATTTTTTAGTTCGTATGATAATGTTGGATTTTCGAAATACGCTAAATAGATAAAAAATAATGTTGCAAAGAAGACGGGAATAGAACCATAAAAAATATAATAATAAAACTCTCTTGTTCGATGAATTAAAATTTCTTTTAATGGTTTGCTCCAAAATAAAATGATAATTCCAATCAGAAGTAGTGGATCAAGAATGAACATCAACAAGTAAATATTTTCATCTTTTTGGGTTTCTGGATTATATCCAAAACACCATATACGAAATGCTTTTGCAAACTTACCAATTGTATTGGTATCATCGGGTGGAATTAAATAAATAGAAAATACCAACATTACGAAAAATACTAGAAAAGAAATAAAAAATACAGGGAATTTCCAGCTTGCTAACCACTCATAAGTTTTATAAATAATATTAAATTTATTTAATGAATTTTTTTCTTTAGGATTCATATCATTTAAATATAATATACTACTTTATCTTTAATTCAAAATAAAAAAAATCCCCCGAGGGGGGATATTTTTTATCTTACAAACCAAACATCAGAAAGAGCCTTCCAGTTTGCAAAATAGTATACTACAAAACTAATCAAAAGTAATGCAACTAGAACTAATGTTCCGGGTATTTTATGTTCATCTGGATTTGCATTATCAGAAATAATTTCTGCATTTTTAGAAATTGGATGTGCAGTTCCCCAATCTTCCATTGGTTTACCAGCATTAGATTTACCAAAGAATACAGCCCATACTGTTAATAATATAAATATAATCAACCCAGTGAATGCAATAATACCACCTACACCGAGTAATCCAAGCCAGATATGTGCAGCAGGATCAAAACCAGCAGCCAATTGGGCACCAGAAAATTCAACATCCCAATGTCTTCTTGGAACACCATAAGAACCCGCAAATTGCATTCCTAATACAAGTAATAAAATACCTATACCAAAGATAAAAGGTTGTATTCTTGCTAATCCTTTTAATGGATATTCTTTTCTAAATATTAAAGGAACAACATAATATGCTAATCCCATAAATGCTAGAGAAGTTCCACCTACAACTGTTGCATGGAAATGCCCTGGTATTCTTAATGTATTATGAGCAATAATGTTAATTTGTTGTGTTCCTAATGTTACACCAGTAATACCACCGATGAAACCAAAAATAATCATAGAAATAAAAGTTGCACTAAATGCTGGATTTTTCCATGGAGCATTTATTAACCAACCAAATAATCCTTTTGTATATCCTTTTTTTCTCATTGCATTTTCTATTGATGCTGGAACAGTAAAACCATGAATCATTGAAGCAAGGACAGCTAGATACATTGCATAAGATGTATTCCAAATTTTCCAAGATGCACCAACACCTGGATCTACTAATAGATGGTGTGCAGATGCTAAATTAATAAATAGAATATAAAGTATAAAGGCACCTCTACATACAGCTTGATTTAATGGTTTTGCACCAGTTGTTAATGTTGCTAACAAATACCATACTGATACCATTGCTGCAACGTTGATTTGTTGAGAGGGGTGTCCTAATCCCCACCAAACTAGTCTATATACACCTGGATCAATATTAGAGATTAATCCAATTGACCATAAAAAGGTAGGAATATAGATTGCTGCACCATGTAATAATGTCACTAATGCAATAATTGCAGCAGTGATGGCACCAAAAACTACAAGAGGAACAGAACCATTGTAAGTTTTATCTCTTTTTGCAATATAGATTGTTCCAAAAAAATTAAAAAGTCCAATTAAAGTTCCCACTGCAAAAGAAATGATTCCAAGATAAAATAAGGGATCCGCTCTTAAAGGAACGTAAGAAGTCATTAATACATCGCCCCGACCTGATAAAATCATTGTATCTACTAAAATAACACCTAAAACCATTAAAATAAAACCAATCCATGCTAATGATTTAGAAAATAGTCGTGAATTTAATAATGTGGTGCCTGCAAAATAAAGAATAGCTACTTCCATAAAGATAATCCAGAAAATCAACATATTTAATCCATGTAGCGTTAAAATTCTATAATACCATTCAGCAGAAAGCAAGTGAACCGCAGGCCATCTTGTTAATGCTAAAAGTAGTGCTGCTATACCTCCAATTAGTAAAGAAATTACAGCCATTACAGCATTTAGTTTAATAAATTTTTCTGCTGTTAAGCACACTGGAAGTCCAGTTGTGTCACATTTTCTTATCTCGCCAGCAGGATGATTGCCTTCTAAAAAACCAACGTCTTCGTTCATTGTACCAGCTTTACTTATCATAATTTACCTCCTTTGATAAATTTATTCAACGATAATTTTACCAGTCATTAAATGGTGTCCTATCCCACAGAATTCGTTACAAATAATTTGAAATTCTCCACTCATTGTTGGGGTTATTGTTAATACATGATCATAACCTGGAAGAATCTGAAAGTTCATATTGAGTGGTAATAAGGAAAAACCATGTTGTAAATCAGACGAAGATATATGTAATCGATATTCTTGATTCTTTTTTAGTTTTAAAATAGGATACCACTGCCACATTCTTGCCAAAAGATAGATATCACTTCCAGGAGGTGGCTCAACAATCGGGATCCCTTTTTCTTCTCCAACTTTATAAGATTCTACAAATTTATTTACTCGTTCTACAAATGCTTCTGGCTTTACTCTATAAGCTTCGCCAGTACTGTTTTGTTTTCCCTTAAAGTGCCAATAGGGCATCATTATAAACATAATGATACACCAAATAATCGCTATACTAATCCATCCTCTTTCAGCACCTTCGGGTGCTTTAAACCAATCTTTTTCAGGTATGTAAATGCTCATCTTTTCCTCCTAAGTATTAGGTTAAAATTTTAAGGCAGTTGTGCCGGAGCAATGTTTAGCAATTCGACCAAACCCCAAAGGGTATAAGAAATGATGGGTAATGCTAAACCAAGGATTAACAATAACCATGGATTATCCATGAACCGTTGAATTGGATGTTTGTTCTCCATAATGGACCTCCTTTGATTTCGTGTTTTTATTATTAAAAATAAGTACAGGTGATTTTTCCGATAGTATTTGTGATAATAAATGTTTCAAACAATAAAAAGATAAAATCACAAATAATATTCCTGCAAATATTGCAATAAGACCACCAATTCCAACAAATCCTAAACCTAAATAATCTAATACACCACGGATTTCTTGATCTTTCGCAAATAGTTTTCTTCCTTGTCCTTTGATTCCAGCTATTGCAAATCCAATTGCGAAAATACTTTGACCAATGGCATAAATTAAAGGTTGTAAAGAAAAAATTTTATAACGTTCGATTAGATTTTTTATATGGAGTTCAAAATAATCAAAAAGAATTATACTAAAACTCATCAAAATTAAAGTAATTGCTCCAATAGAAGCATGATAATGTCCAGGTACCATTGTATTTGGTATTCGAATCAATGAGCCTAATAAATATCCTAAAATTGTCATAAAGATCGAAAGATAAATACTCCATAATAGATATTTTTTTAGGTTATTTTTTATATTAATATTATATACTATTTTATCCTTAAATAAGTGATAGAGAATCATATAGATTATAAATAAAACAAATGGAAATATTCCCCATCGCATAAGTTGAGTGTAAAAATTTCGAAATTCTTGAGAATGTGTTTCGTATCGAAAAATCAATAGAGAAAGTAATGGTAAAATCAGAAATAAAATACTTGTAATTTTTACAGTTTTACTTTTCCTAAAGAATTCTACTTCAGGAAAAATTAGGTTTAATATAGCAAACCAGAGAGAAATTTTCAGAGCTTCTATAGAAAAGACGAAAATATGACCAGGAGCCCAAAAAAGAATTTCGAAGTAGTTTTGTATATCAATAGCTTGGGATGTTAAAATATACGTTAATATGCCTGTTTCGAAAGCAATTATAAATAAAATAGCAGAAGATTTAATCCAAGCAATACTATTGTAAGGAATAAATGATTGTTCTTCGACTTCAAGGAATAGATTTTTATCAATTAAAGCAAGAAAAACGCCTAATGAAAATAAAAAAATCCCTACAAAAAATGCTGGATTATCTATTACAGGGACATAATTAGAAAGTATTGCTTTCCCTCCTAAGAATAATGAGGGTATAGATAATAAAATAATACCAGTAAGGGAAACCACATATGGCAGAAACTTTTTATTATTTTTAATAGAAGTTAAATAAAAAATACTCACTAAATAGCAGCTTAACCAAATTAGAAATCCTAAATTTACATGAATTGCTAATGCTTTCTTAAAAAAACTTGGATCACTCAATAATTCATAGATTTCAGGAGTTCTGGCTATTGTAATAAAAAATGCGAAAAAACCAGAAAGTGAAATTGATAAAATAGCAGTAAAAAGCCAAAACTTTGAAAGAGTATAGCGAAAATTCTCTTTTTTATCAAAAAATAGCAAGGATGAACTTTGATTTAAATCCATATTTTACATAATATTATATAGAGAAGAATTTTGCAAGCAAAATTTAATATTATATACTATAAAATAAAAATTATATCATTTAAAAAAGTCATTACTGTAAATTTTTTTATGTATTAATCTATTGACAAAATCAAGCTTTTTGTTTATTTGAAGTAAATTATTATAAATATAAATAATTCAAGGAGATATTATGAAAAAGCAACCATTATTAATCCTATTAATGATCTTAATAGGATTGGCAAACTGTAAAGAAGAAAGACAAATTCAAAAACAACCAGAGAAGAACATTATAGCACGAATTCAATATATTAAGGGTGAGGCGATTCTCCAAAAAGAAAATACACAAAAGAGTGCTCAAATCAACGATGTATTAGAAATGAACGATATTATCTTAACAAAAGATGATACAACTGTGGACATTATTGTAAAGAATAAGGGAATTATTCGTATTGGCGAAAATGCTCGTGTTGAGTTAAAAACTCTTAGCGAAGAAAATATAGAACTCATACAAGACTCTGGAACGGTAATTACCCATCTTAAAAAACTAAACGCGAACGAAAATTATTCTGTTGTTACACCAACTTCTGTTGCTGCTGTTCGAGGTACAAGCTTTATAACAAAAGTGGATAAAGATCAAAATACGACTGTGGCATTGGTTCATGGAAGTATAGAAATCAGAGACAAAAAAGGTAATTCTATGGTATTGGATAAAGCTGGCGAGATTACCATCCAAAAACAAATGGATTTAACCAAACAAAAAATTCGACCTCTATCGAAAGAATCTTTAGAAATGTTAAAACAATTGGCAGCACAAGATAAAGGGAATGTGCAAGAATTTGTAAGTTTTGTGCAAGAGCTAAAAAATTCCAGTTCTTATAAGGATATTGGGTTAGAATCTAACTACGAAGAAAAATTAGAAGAAACTGTATCTAAACAAGAGAAAAAAATTGTACAGAAAATACAATCTGGCGAAGAAACTGTTTTAAAAAGAAACATTAAAAAAGATCCTTTAAAAGTTCCCCCATCAAAAGATTTTACCAAAGAATAAAAAATATTGTTTTAATCTCTCTTAAAAAAAATCAGGTATTATGAAGCTTTTATGCTTTGTAATACCGCTATTTTTTTTCTGGAATACAATTCTTTTTTCTGATCAAGTTGAATCGATTCAGCTTCCATTGGATACACTTACCATTGCATTTGGCGGAGATACCCATTTTGTTTGGGGAATCAGCGAATTACAAAAAAAAGAGGGAATAACATCGCCTGTTACAAAAATTCTTCCCTTTTTTTCTCGGTTTGATTTTCGAGCATTAAACATAGAAACAGTGATATCCTACAATGGTAAATCGAAAAACAAAAAAAATTATGTATTTCAATCCGATCCAGAAAACCTACAAGTCCTTAAAGAATTAAAACTCAATCTAGCAATCTTAGGAAACAATCACACATACGATTTAAAAGACGAAGGTTTAAAAGAAATGCTGGATTGGTTTAAGAAATACGAAATACCCACAATTGGTGCTGGTTTAAACCTACAAGAATCAATAAAGCCTTATATAGCAGAAATTAAGAACATCAAACTTGCTTTTTTTTCTGTTTCTTTGAGCAACCCAAAAGAAGATTATGCTGATGTAAATAAACCAGGTATCGCGAATTTAAACCCAATGCTACTACAAGAAATTAGTAAGACCCAAAAATCCGTCGATTATATTTTTTTATCGATTCATTGGGGACAAGAATACAATCCTTTTATTTCCAAAGAACAAAAAAACCTCACCCAACAACTTTTTAAACGAGGAGTAAATTTTATCGTGGGACATCATCCCCATATTCCACAAGGGATAGAGGTTTATTCTAATAGTGCTGTGGTTTATTCTCTTGGGAATTTTCTTTTTGGTTCTGCTCATTATCTTCAAGACGAAAATATTGTTGCTGTGTTTCATTTTGATCCAAACACAAAAAAATTTTTAGGTATCGAAATTTACCCTATTACTGGTAGATACAGAAAATATGGTTATAAACTTGACGAACCCAACGAAGACGACAAAGACAAACTTTTTAAAGAATTGTATTATCTAAGTAAAAAAGAAAACCCACAACAAAATATATTTATTTCTAAAAACAGAAAAAGTCTATTTATTAAAGCGCTGGATTGATCAAAGGATCTTTTGCTTTGGGAGGTGTTTTACATGGTTGTGTTAGAATGTTTTCGATCAATTTGATTTTATATTCTTGTAAATTTTTATAATTTTTTTGTAAGAATGATTGTAATTCTTTTTTATAATTACAACTAAAAATATAAGCTTTTTCTAATATTTTTTGATGATTTCGAAACTCTTCTGTGGTAAAAAAACCATTTAGCATGATTTTCGAAAATTCTGTAAAGGCTTTGTTGATTTCGCCGTATTGAACAAAAAGCTCAAACCTAATAAGGTTTAATTCTTGGTTGTTTACGTTATCAGTTGCTTTAAGAATTTTTAATATAGATTCTTTTTTATTGTGTTTGATAGAAAGCGATAAAAACCTTTTGATAAAATCTTCCTCTGTAAAATTTCTTTCTAATGCTTCGTTATAGTTTTTTATGGCTTCTTCTGGGTTCGAATTTTCTATCAATAATCCTTTAAGGTAATAGGCATCGGGAAAATTATCTCTTAAATTAATGCAAGTATTTATTTCTGTTAATGCTAAATCATATTTTTGTAAAAGCCAATAGGTTCTTGCTAAATTATAACGATATACAGGATGATAAGGATATAACGAAATCGCTTTTTTAAAAGATTCGACCGCATTTGTGTAATCACCTGCTAAGCTTTGTAAATATCCCAAGAGATTCCAAGCGGGATCGAGTTCGGGATTTAGGTTTAATGCTTGCGATAAAAGAACCTGAGCTTTTAGATGATTTTCTTGTTTAGATTCCCACACTGCTAAAAAATAGTTGTAATAAGATTCTGCTTCTTTGTATTTAGCAAGCTCTTGGGTTTTATTGTAAGCTTCTTTATCTTTTCCAAGAAAATACATTAGGGTAATATCCGAAACCAAACTTTTTATCTGGAGTTGTTTTTCTGTGGTTTCGAGTTCTTGGGGATTGTAGAATTCAAAGGTTTTTTTATTCTGGTATAATTCTTTTTGATTTTGTAAAGTATTTAAATAAAATAACAAAGGAAAAAAGATTTCTAATATCATATGCCCCAATCTTTAATGAACGTAAACCAATCTTTGTGCATTCTTTCGGGAATGATTTCTAAAGGAGAAGAATAGGTTGCGATTAACTCTTCGTAATCTTCTTTTGTTCCACAATCGATACGAATGCCTTGGTAGAATTTTCCTAACGGTCGTTTTAACAATTCACTCAATTCTTTTTTAAAAGAAGTAACATCGCTTTTATAATAATCAAAAAAGGATTCATGGAAAATCGAAAGTCCTGTATAAAAATATTCGTTGGGTTCTTGCGGTAAGGTAAAATTCAATTGGCAATATTCCTTCATATCTTTTAATATAGTGAACCCCCTTTCGTTTTTATGTTTTATGTCTTTTTTTTGAATGTATAATAAATGGTCGATAAAAAATTTTTCCAGAAGAGGTATGTCTTCGAAGGGATTAAAACTAGGAAAAAAGATTGTATCGGGGTTGATTACCAAAAAATAAGAAGAAAGCAGGTTTTGATAAATAGCATAAGCAATTCCACCAGCTGTTCCTAAAATTTCTTCTTCTTCGGAAAAATAGATGGGAAAAAAAGGAAAATTCTTTAAAAAATCTTTGATTTTTTCTTTTTGATAGTGTAAATTTATGACAACACTGTCCACTTTAAATTGATACAATAAAAACAATGTATATACTAACAGTGGATATTGTGCTATTTTTAACAGAGGCTTGGGTTGATTTTTTGTATAATCCTTCATTCTTGTACCAAAGCCAGCTGCAAGTATCATTGCTTGTTTAGTTTTCATGGGTGGTTCGTAGGCTACGAAAATGGTTTAACAATTGATTCGAATATAAATAAACTGTATCGGGAAATCTTCCTAATTGACTTAATAGAATCATTTGTTCTAGATCGGGAATGATATAATTCAAAAAATGTTTTTTGTTTAAATCGAACCCTAAGTATAAAAAACTTCCTAATGCTTTAAATAGACGTTGTAATGCTTGTAGATAAAAAAGGTTTAAATAAAAGTGTTTTTGTTTTTTGGGTAGAGACGATGATTCGTAATAATAATTAAAAAGTTTAAGAATTATGTCAGAATTGAGTTTTACGTAAGGGTCAAAAAGTAAAGAAGAAAGATCATACCATCGTAGTCCCATTCGAGCATCTTGATAATCAATGATTTTAAAATCGGATTTTTCTGAATAAAAAAGAATGTTTCGCGAATGAAAATCTCTATGAGTAAACACATATTCTTTTTGTTCGCACAAGAATTCAATTGCTTCTTTTAAGAAAACTTCGAATTCGAAGGGTGGCAATGGCAGATGATTTTTTTTTATTTTATCAACACAAAAGTCGATTTCGAATTGGAATTTATCTAAATCAAAAAATCGGTTTTTTACGTTTGGTGGAATATCGCTAAAAGAATGCCAATAGATAAGTTCATCAATAATCGATCGATAAATTTTTATAATATGATTTTTATCAAAATTTTTTATGATATCTTGAAGGTAATAATTACCACCATCTTCTAGAAGAATCCAACCCTTTTCTTGGTAAAGGTCAATCATTTTAGGAATTTTAGCATTTTTTTTGATTAAATATTCTGTTAATACGATAAAATCATCATGATCCTTTAAAAAAGGATAGGTAATACATAAAACCATGGATTTTGTATTAGAAGAAATTCGATAATAACTTCTGTTAGAACCTTCTTCGCTTATTTTTTCAATTGTATAAGAATCTTTATAATGTTTTTTTATAAATTCTTCTAAATTTGGATCAAACTTCATCTATCGAATTATATCGTATATAAAATTACCAATACGTTCCACACCTTTTCGAATTAGATCTTCGTTTATAGCATAAGAAAGACGAATACAATTGTCATCGCCAAATGCAATACCAGGTATTACAGCAACGTTATATTTTTCTAAGAGAATCCTCGAAAAGGCTATAGAATTTGGTTCGTCTTTTTGTTTTAGTTTCTGGAAATTATCCATTAGAAAAATGTCGGATAAATCTGGAAAGATATAAAAAGCACCAGAAGGTTTAAAGACTTTTACATGATCGATAGAATCTAAGATTCTAAAAATCAAATCTCTTCTTTCGGTAAAAACTTTGCGAAAATGTTCAAGAAAGGATTGATCGCCTCTTATAGCTTCTAATGCAGCCTTTTGAGCAATCGATGTAGGGTTAGAAGTACTTTGACCTTGTATTGTATCCATCGCTTGGATAATTTCTTCTGGACCTAATCCATAACCGATTCGCCAACCAGTCATACTATAAGTTTTGCTTACACCATTTACAATCACAGTTCGATTTTTTAAAGATGGATCCACAGAAAGAATGTTTTTAAACGTTATGCCATCATACAATAGTTTTTCGTAAATATCATCTGTTACAATGACTATGTTCGGATGTTCTTTTAATATTTTTGCAATTTCTTTTAGTAGATCTTCTGGATAATAACTACCAGTAGGATTCGAAGGAGAATTGATAATAATCGCTTTGGTTTTTGGTGTAATCGCTTTTTTTAGATCTTCTATCTCTGGAAGAAATTGATTTTCGCTTTTAGTGGGAATCACTACTGCTTTACCTTCTGCAAATTGTACAATATCTATGTAAGAAACCCAATAAGGAGAAAAAATTATTACTTCGTCTCCTGGGTTTATTATAGCAAAAAATAGGTTGAATAAGACTTGCTTACCACCAACACTTACCACAACTTGTTTGATGTTATAAGAAAGCTGGTATTCTTTTTCGTATTTTTCTATGATAGCTTTTTTTAATTCTGGTATTCCTCCCACTGGTGTATATTTTGTAAAACCATCTTTTATCGCTTGGATAGCAGCATTTTTGATGTTTTCTGGGGTATCGAAATCTGGTTCACCTGCACCAAATCCTACAATATCTCTTCCTTGTGCTTTAAGCTCATTTGCTTTAGCTGTAATGGATAAGGTCATTGATGGAGTGATGTAATTCATTCGATTGGATAAAAACATATCAACCAAAAACCTAAGATGAATTTAGCTGGCAATATTTATATAATTGAATCATTAAAAAAATCAAAGAAAAATTGATTACTCAATAATTTTATAAACAACATCTTTGGGTAATTCCTTCTCTGAATAATGTTTAAATAGTTCTAGATTCAAATTGAACGCATCTTTTCTACTATAAAAACTTACTGTATCTCCACCACAGACCACATTTTTTTTGATTTTCCATTCTCCCATCTTTTTGTAATAATCGTTTTCGAAGGAAATGTTTTTAAACCAGTCCTCATACACGATGATTAATTCGACGTTATAATCCAATAAAAGTTTTTGTGCTGTTTCGTTGTTAAAATTGCCTATTTTTATTAGTTTTAAGACTTCGTAGTTTCCAAGTCCTGCAAGGTCTAATAATTTTATTTCAGTAAAATAAGTGATGGCACCAATGTCGTTAGCAGCGATGTTTGCATGATTTTTGTATTTTTTTAAAAATTGTGCCATCTGGATTTGTTGTTCATAAATATTTTTTGTTGCTAAGGCAGAGATTATTGGGCTAAACAAGTGAGGAATATGAAAAATAATTAATACTGAATAAATGATTGCTTTTTGCCATTTTTTGGGTGTAACATCATTTAAAAATATATAAATGTTTATAATCCCAAGCAAAACTAAATAAGCATCGTATCGATAAAAATAGTGAACTCCCATTCGAGAAAAACTAGCATGGATGAGGGTAGTTAAGATAAAAATTAAAGATAAATAAAATAAACGATTATTTTTCGATTTTAGAAGGATCAATAGATTAATTATAATTAAAACATCTATATAAATACCAAGTTTTAATTTTTCGGTTAAATTGTAAAAAACTTTCGAAATTAGCGATATAAGGTTTAATTGATCGCCAACAATACTTTTAGCCATAATTGAACTAGGAAAAAAACCTAATCCAAAATGTAATGCCATAACCCAAATAAAAAAACAAAGAAGAAACTTGATATAAACAATATGATAGAAAATATATAATCTTTCTTAAATAATGCTATAACAAAAGATATCATAAAGATCAATGCAAAGTTTTCGTATCGCACAAAAGCTACAAAAGGTGCAAGAATAACCATAGTTATTTTTATTTTTTGATTCTTTGTATCTTCTAAAAGTAATAAAAAATTGTAAAGTAACAGTAGAATTAAAAGAATTTGTAAAGAATGCTCCATACCACCAAAGCTTAATGGTATAAAAGGGGTTAATAAAAACAACAAAATCATTTGTAAATGAAGAATTTTATAAAGAAAAATCTCTTCTATAATTTTTTTTACAACTATTAAAATCAAAATTTGTGATAGAATGTTCAAAAGAAAGGGTATAAAATAAAATAATTTATCTGGTAAAACGTAAAAAAACGCTAAAATAATTGTATATAATGGAGAGCTAGAAGCATTAGCATAATGGTATCCGTCTACACTTAAAATAAATTTTGTTGCTAAATTTTTTGCCATGCTTAAATGTATATATGTATCGTCTAGTGCATAAGTAAAAAAACCATTCGTATAAACTTTTAAAGAGTAAACTAATGTTGCAAAAGTAAGAATCAATAATGTATAAACATGGATTTGAATTTTTTTATTTGATCCATCTTTAAAAGCAATTTTTAATGAATTGTTTTACGTCAATTTGTTTAAATTTATTTGGATGAATTTTTTTCTCTTGTCCAAAAAAGAACAAAAAAGATTGAATTTTGTCCATTTTAGGACAATATTAATAAATTTTTATTTTTCAGTCAAAAAAATAGTTGTATGTAGAACCATTAAATATAGAAGTATCATTTAGAGGAGTGATTTATGCGAAAAATAAGTTTATTGATTTTGTTGGTATTAATCATTAGTACCAATGCTTGGGGAAGGGCAGCAAAGACTACTTATCCAGTGGTTTTTGCTCATGGATTGGCTGGTTTTGACGATATATTAGGTTATGATTACTGGGGCGATGATTATGGAACATTTGTAGGAGATCCTTGCGATGAATTTCTAGAAACTAGTTGTAATTCTTATATTGATCCGGGTCAAAAGGCGAAGGCAACAGCAGTACAACCGTTTCATAATTCAGAATATAGAGGTTGGCAATTAGCAAATCAGATCGAAAGCTATATGGCAGCGACTGGTTCTTCTTATATTAATATTGTAGGACATTCTCAAGGGGGAATAGATGCGCGAAAAGCAGCAAAAGAACTTAGAGCAAGAAAAGGATATACAGTAGTAAGAGTATTGATTAGTGTATCTTCTCCACATAGAGGTTCACCGATAGCAAAATATATTTTAGATTTAGGTCCAGGCGTTACAGATGTGATAAGTGCATTAGCAAAAATTTACGGAAATGTAGTTTATCGTTCTGGAAATGATCCATATGCAGCAGCGAAACAATTAGTATACAACGATTATTCTGCAACAGATGGTCAAATTACAGGAATGAAGGTATTCAACCAAAATAACCCTATCAGTTCTTCTTATGCTTATCGATATGCATCTGTAATAACAGCACAAACTGGATTAGATGTAAACCCAGCATTGTTTATTTTAAGAAATGGCTTTTATAACATCGATGGAGATGGATATTGTACCGATGATTGCGATAACGATGGAGCTGCGGGAAATGGTAATGGAACAAGAACCGATTTGGACGATGATGGCTTAGTAGGAATAAATTCTCAACAAATGGGGTATCGGTTAAAGTATACAGTGAATTGTTGTGGAATTATGGATACAATTAACACATATTCCGATACTGGTTATGTATCCGATATCAATTATCCCAATTCTACCCAAATGACGTCAAAAGCAGCAATTGTAGAACAAGACCATTTAGATGTAGTTGGTGTACCACCCGATATGTTTGACGAAATGGAGTTTTATGCTGCGATACTAGACTATATTGCTTATTATGATTAATATAAAAGCCCTCTTTTTAGAGGGTTTTATTTGGTGGGGGAAAATATGAAAAATAACAAAATAATCATAAGTATTTTAGCCATAATTGTAGTAGGAATTATTGCTATCTTTTATTTAACAAAAGAAGATCCTGTAAAAAAACAAATCGAAGAAGTAAAAAAGAATCCACCAAAGATACCTAAAATCAACGAAGATATTTTAAAAAGTATTCCTATTGTGGATAATCCAGAGGGAAGCCCCCATTATGATGCAGAAAATCTTACCTTCGAACAAATGGTAGCATTGTTAAGAAAGCATTATGGAAAGAATATTACCAATAAATGGGTGCAGATTCGATTAATAGAAGATCTAATTCGAACCTTAAAAGCGAAATATCCAGACAGTTGGGTTACAGAACTTTATATTATGTTAAAGGCCACATTTCCCGATCTTGCAGATGAGATATTTAAACGATTTGAACAATACAACGAATATCAAAAATGGTTAGAAAGCCAAAGAGATAAACTTTATAGTTTAAGTCCAGAAGAAAGACAAGAAATGCTATGGAGTAAAAGAAATCAAATTTTTGGAGAAGATGTTGCGAAAGAGATATGGGCAGGGGAATTAAAAGCACAAGAACTAAAACAATCATTAAAACAGATAGATCAATCCAGTGGAGATATAAACGATAAAGTTCAACAATTTAGAGCAAGCATCCAGCAGATTTATGGAGAACAAACGCAGGATTTTCTTTCTAAAAGAAATTTAGATGTATCGGAAACATTTTTGCAACTTTCTTCTGTTCAAAAAGAATTACAAAATATGGATTCGGAAAAACGATATAAAACATTGAGTCAGATAAGAAAAGCATTAGGAATGGAACCAGATGCAGTAAAACGATTAGAAGAACTAGATAAAGAAAGAGATACGCGATGGGAGATTGGTCAACAATATATGATAGAACGAGAAGCATTAATAAAACGAGGAGCATCCCAAGAAGAGATTCATAGATTAAGGCTAAAATTTTTTAACCCAGAAATGGCAGAGATACTAAAACAAGAAGAAGAAAATGGTTTTTATCGTTTTAAAGAACAGCGTTTTTATGGGTTAAATTGATTGATAAAAATTCTATGGTTGATTCAATCTCTAGATTAAAAATTTCTTAGTTTTTTGATAAAAGCTTTAATTTTTTCGTTTTCGGGTTCTATATCTAAAGCCTTTTCGATTAGATATTCAGATCTCGAAAACTGATTTGTTTGATAATAACAATCTGCTAATTGTACGAGTAGGTTTGCATTTGTTGGATTTCTTAGATAACATCGTTCACCATATTCAATAGCTTCTTGGAATTCGTTTTGTTTATAGAGCGAAAAAAACAACAAATAAAGAATATTATATTCAGAAGGTTTTATTTCGAAATATTTTAAACAATATTTATAAATATTTTTAAAATCCTTTTTCGAAGTATAATGTTCGATCAGTAGCTTTATACAAGGTAAATAATGAGGAAATTTATCGTGGAATTCCAAAACTTGTTTTAGGTATTCCTCTGGATTTTCTTTAAAATTCTTTTTAAGTGAAGTAAAATATATCTTATCTTCTATGGTAATGCTAAAATCTTTTTTGTCCAAGATATGAATTTTAAGTAAAGAAATGTCATCAGTTAATTCTCCTATAGCTAATATTTTATCGAAAATAGTTTGTAGATCGGCATTCGATTCTTGTATAATTCTAAGTATTAAGGTTTCGTCGTTATTAAGAGTGCCATTCGTAAGTTTTATATCATCCTTACCATCCGATCCAAAAATGATTATGTCGTTGTTTATTAACTGCAAGGTTTTAATATAAATAATTTCATTCTGCGACAGATTATCCGAAGCTCCCAATCGTCTAAAATGAAAATCCGTATCGAAAAAATTTGCCTTTTGATCGCGGTATAAAATTCCATTGGGATGTTCTGCGTTAATATAATACATTGTATTTGTTTTTTCGTCTATTAATCCCATTACTAAAGTAGCTCCCATAGAACCACGAAAAGATTCAAAAATATGACGAAGTTCCATAAAAGAATTTTTTAACCATCGTTCCGGAGAATAATTCTTAAAAATAAATGCTTGTATAGTTCTTTCTAGAATAGATTCCATCACAGATCCTAATATTAAAATACCTGCTGCACCTTGCATAGATTTTCCCATCGCATCTGCATTAAGAAAAAAGATATATGGATTTTCTTTTAAATAGATGGTTCTTGCAATACAAATGTCTCCACCAATTTCTCCTTTTTTGTTTCTAAATGTAAAATCCTTTTTTTGTTTGATCAAAAATTCTACTTTTATAGTATTACTTTTTGCAAGGTTTTGTCCAATTTGCTTTAATAGTAAATAAGTTAAATAATAATCACCATCTTGTATTTCTTTTAATTGATTTATTTCTTCGATTTGTTCGCGTAATTGTTGTGTTTGTTGATCGACCATTTCTTTAAGGTTTTTTGCATAATTTTCGAGTTTTTTGTTGTTTTTTCGAATTGATCGAACCATAAAATTAAAAGTAGAAGCAATATACCCCAACTCGTCTTTGTTATAAACATTCAATCGAACATGATAATTGTGATCGTTTACTTTTTTCATTGCTTGTATGATTTCGTTAATGGGTTTAATAAAATTAAACTTTATAAAATAATAATATAAAATTATAATAACAATAAAAAATACAAAAGAAAAGAAATACAAATTATACCTAATATTGCTAACAATTTTATAGCTTTCGTCTTCGTAAGCGCCAATTCCTATAATCCAGTTTAATTCTATGTCTTTTTTGTAATTATGATATTCCCAAGGTTTAAAATACGCTACTTTGGTTCTTACATTTTTATCTATGGGATTTTTCCATGGATATCGAAAATAACCTTCTTTTTGGAATAAAATATGTCGAACTGGAAAGATATTTTGGTAATTCATGTTATCAAGGTTTACATTTTCTAAATAGGGATGGATAATTGCAATGGCAGGATCTGGTTTTTCTTTGATCGTTTTCATATAAGTTTGAATGTATTGGTATTGTTCTTCGGGGGTTTTACCAAAGTGATTTAGATATTCTTGTAAATCCTTTGGAGAGTTAAAGTAATCTTTAAAATTGTTTTTAAATCGCTCTTGTATTTTTTCTAATGTATAATCTTCGGGGAATTTCGTTTTGGGTAATAACCATTCTGGAGAATATGCTTGTACAACAAATATATATCCGTCATTTCCAATTTTGATCACAGCTTTATTTACATTTCTGATAAACCTTAATTTATATTGTTCTAATAACTGATTTTTTGATTTTTCGCTCAATGAATTATATTTATAATACAACATCTCTGCCAATCGAGTAGGAAAGTTTAAAATCAATCTATTATTTTCTGTATTTACTTGAATTGGTTGCGGGTCCAATATTTCTATAAATAGTTGAATAATTTTATCATTTTCTTTTTTTATTAGAATTTCCTTCGTTTGTATTTGGATATCTAGTAAATCAAAAAAGTCCGTTATTGATTTTTCTAATTCTTCGTTGGGAATTTGAATTTGTGCAGATTCTATCGGACCACTAAATCGCTTTTTTAAGTTTTCTAGTGCTTCTTCGTAACTTATAAATCCTTGATCAACTTGCGAAAAATTATCTACAATATTATTATAAGAAATTTCTACGAGATATTTTAAATCTTCTTCTAACTTTTGGATAAACTTATTTTTAAAATAAAGATGGATATATTCAATTAACAATACAGAAAAAAGAATCGAAAAAACCAAAAACAATGTAATGATTCTACTTTGAATAGAACGGTTCAAAAAGAAGTTTTTAAAATATTTCATGATTATTACAATTTAATTTTTTGTAGAAAAAATTACAATAAAAAAAATTTATAAAATGATTAAAATAAATAAATGCCATTCAATTATCTAAAAAATGATTGATTTTTGAAAATCCTTTGACTTTATTAGAACTGGACTATGCATGCTATAAGGCAATGGGGAATTAGGTTGTTTTATAGTATTTTAATTCTCTTAATCCTAAATTGCATTACGAATTTTCCTTTTTTGAATTATCAGAATACAACCAAAGACAATTACAACGAATACATAAACCGAGAAAGAGAAAAAGAAAATCGAAAGAAGTCTTATATAGCAGAAAAAAACAAAGAAAAGAATCAAGAGCAAGAATGCTTTGAAATGCAAAAAGATTATATTCTTAACAAAGAGGAAACTTATAAAATTCGCAAATGTCCCTAACAATAAAGATAAAATCAATGTATAAAAAACTACTTACGATAAAAAGATGAATGGATCTAACAACATGAATAGGATTTAAAGTTTGAATTTTATCACCAATAAAAGGACGAAATTCTTTTTTGTTAAAATAGTAATTTACTCCCCCTAATTGAATTTCTAATGCTCCTGCAAAAGCAGCTTCTGGATTTCCGCCATTAGGGCTTGGATGTTTTTTTTTGTCCCTTTTCCAGATAAAATAACAATTTCTATGATTGTATCCAAGTAAAATAGAAGCAACATAGATAAATACAAAAGAAATTCTAGCTGGAAGAAAATTGAGTAAATCATCGTATTTCGCAAAGATAAAACCAAATTCTTTGTATTGTTCGTTTTTGTAGCCAAACATTGCATCACAAGTGTTAAAAATTCGGTAATAAAAAGCAAAAAATCCACTATAATCTGGCATAATTATGTATCCTAACAAGAAATAAAATAAAGGCGAAACAAAAGAATCTACATAGTTTTCGGAAATACTTTCTATTGCAGAACGTATGATTGTATGGTTATCGTTGTCTTTTATTGTTCTACTTACAATTTGTTGGGTAAAAAATTTTGCTTTTTCGAAATGATGATTTTTTAGATGAATATAGATGGGATAAACATGTTCAACCATACCGCGAAAAGTAAAAGAAAAATAAACTAAAATAATGTTAGTTAAAAATAAATCAAAATTAATAAAAAAAATATAAATATAATAATAAATAATATTAATAAAAAAAAATAATAAAAAGCTATTTATATAGTTATTCTTTGAAATTTTTCTAAAAAGATTTTCTAACATGGATAAAAGCCTTCCTAACCATGCAACTAAATGAAATCGATTAGGTGGTTGCCCTAGGATTAGATCTATTAAAAAAGCTAAATATAGTTCCATTACTCTATCTTTTTGATGTTTATAGGAATTCCTGCATAACAGATATAAACCTCATGAGAATTTTCTGCTATATATTGCGATGTCCAACCCAACCAATCCTGAAATTTTCTTGCAAGGGGATTCTCTGCTACAAGACTAAAACCCACTTCGTCAACAATAAAGATGTTGTAGCCAGAATTTTTATTACAATGTTGGATCAATTCTTTAAGTTGTTTTTTTATTTCTTTGTACTGTATGTCGGGAAAATGATACATTAAATTATTGATCCAAAGAGTAATAGAATCCACGAGGAAATTTGCTGGAATGTGGCTTGATATTACGTTTTTTAGATCAATTTCCTCTTCGATGGTTAAAAGGTTTTTATAATAAAGTTTTCTTTCTGCTCTATGCCTTTTGATTCGTTTTTCCATTTCTTTATCTAAACGTGGGCTAGTTGCAATATAATAACTATTCAAAGAATTGTTGATATTTTTACAATAATTTAACGCGAATTTTGTTTTACCACTTCGAATTCCTCCAGAGATTAGAATCGTTTTTCCCATAAATTAACAAAAAAAATAGGTTTTGATTTCAATCTATTAATTTATAGAATATTGCACAGAAAAATAAAAACCTACATCGGGACTTGTTGCATAAAGATAAAGGTTTTCTATAATCGAAAAGGTATAAATTTTATCGACATAGTTTTTCTTTATTCCGAATGTTAAAAAGTGACTATCTTCCGCAAGTCTTCCTACGTTGAGTATAGGTCTACTAATAAATAAATATTCGATAAAAAAAGTATCGATGTTATAATAATAATTACTTTGAATTCGAAAACTCCATTGGTGATCCGGCATACGAATCCAATCCCATTTTTTTAATTCATAATATGTATAGGATATGCCATAGAGAAGTTCTGTTTTGTTTTTAAGATAACTTTTTCCAGATAAAAATAGCGATGTATCGAATCCAGAGGAATAAAAATAGTTCGTTTTATTAACAACGGGAACTTTTGTATTTATTCCAATGTATAATTTATTACGAAAGTTTTCTTTGATTTGGTATAATGCATAAACTTTGGGATTATCTAATCCATCATAATTGTTGTTTTCTTTTGCGATAATTTCTAACGGAAAAGGAATTTGATTTTGAATAAAATAACTAGCTTTGGGGGATGTGATAATATTCAATGGTAAAAATAAAGGAGGTTGATATCCATCGCGAGGATAATTTCTTAGCTTACGTCTTAATTCTTTTGTATAGGGAGTAAAATCGTAGAGTTGATATAGTTCTCCGTTAGGTTCGTAGCTAATAAAGATTTTATTTCTTGGATGTATGTCTCTATATTGCTGCGTAATATTAAAGGAGCGATGAAACGCTTCGATAAAAGGATCTAAAATACCACCAGTTTGAAGTTTATAGCTAATCGTTGTTCCAACAAAATAACGATTGGAAATTTTTTTATGGTTAGTAAAGGACGCTTCCCATTCTTCTCCATCAATCACAAATCTTTCGTATTGCAACGAAAATATATTTTTTACAGATAAAGAAAATTTATAAAAATCATCATCATTTTCTAAAATTGGTAGCAAAGGAGTTCGGATAGAAATCAAATTTGATGTATAAGTATAATCAATAAATGCAAAAATATTTAATGGAATAAATAAAAATAATATATTAAAAAATTTTATAATTTTCATAAAATAAAATAAGTATGTAATAATTTTTTATTTTTCATTATGTTCATCAATGTTTTATAATTAATCGTAGAGAATCCAAATGTCAATAATAATATAGAAAATAATTTAAAGATTCAAGATGACTTTACTATCATTTTAGGAAAAGAAGATTTATGTAAAATAACGATAAAAATAAATTTCGTTTGATTTTTTTGTTTTAAATAAGAATTTGATCTTTATAAAATATGAACGAAAAAAATCGATTAGGGATATTGGCAGGGAAAGGAGAACTTCCTTGGATTGCAGTAAGAAATGCAATCGAAATGGGAGAAGACCCATTAGTTTTTTTATTAACGGACGAAGAGCCACCAGAAGAATATAAAAATCGTTGTTATAAAGTAACTCTAACAAAATTTTATAGTTCAGTTTTAAAAAGTTTAAAAAAAGCAAGTATAAGTAGACTTGTATCTTTGGGCAAAATTCCTAAAAATATCATTTATGATAACCCCCAGTTCGATTTAAGAACATTATTTTTACTTGCTAAGATGCATAATAAAAATGATTATACGATTTTTTTGTATTTAAACGAAATTTTAAAAAAAAATGGGATTGAGGTTCTACCACAAACACAATTCTTAAAAAATTGTTTTTTAGAAGAAGGACGCTATGGAAAAAGACTTTCTAAAAACCAAGTAGAAGATGTAGCTTTTGGAATGTATTATGCGATGGAAGTAAATCGATTAGATATTGGTCAGTGTGTTGTAGTAGGAGATAAAATTGTTTGGGCAGTAGAATGTGCAGAAGGAACGGATGAATGCATAAAAAGAGGTGGAGCTTTGTTCAAAAAAGGTGGAGCTGTTGTTTGTAAGGTTGCAAAGAGAAATCACGATCCGCGGTTTGATTTGCCCGTTACAGGTATTACCACATTAGAAAGCATGAAGTTATCTAATTGCAAAGTATTAGCAATAGAAAGCAATGCCACAATCGTTATTAACAAACAAGAGTTTTTAAAAAAAGCAGAAGAATTTGGCATTACTATTATTAGCATAAAAGAGCATTTAACAGACAAAGATAAAATAAAAAAAATTAATGGAAGTTGGTTTTCGTTTTTATGAAGCAAACAAAAAAAAGTAAAAAGATTAAAAAATCCAAAAAGTTATTGATTATAACAGGAGAAAAGTCTGGAGAACTTCTTGCATTAGATGTGGTTCAAAACCTAAAAAATTTGGGCAATTATGAATTTATCGGTACAGGAGGCGAACTATTAGAAAACGAAGGAATGAAGATCATCGAATCTATTCATAATATGGAAGTTATTGGAATTGTAGAAGCACTTAAAGCATATCCTTTTCTAAGAAAATTATTGTTTAAAATTGTTGATATAGTTCAAAAAGAAAACATAGAAAATGTACTTTTAGTAGATTATCCAGGTTTTAACCTACGATTAGCAAAAGAGATCAAAAAGCTTAATCCTAACATCAACATATTTTATTTTGTAAGCCCTCAGGTTTGGGCATGGAATTATAAAAGAATCAAAACGATAAAAAAATATATCAATAAAATGTATGTACTATTTGAATTCGAAAAAGAGATTTACGAAAAAGAAGGAATTCCAGTGCTATGGGTAGGACATCCACTTAAATTTCGAATTCCCAAAGAATTAAGAAAACAACCCAATTTAAAAATAAAAAATACTCCTATTATTGGAATATTGCCTGGTAGTCGTTATTCCGAAGTAAGTAGGTTGTTGATTCCTATGTTAGAGGCAGCAAAAAAACTCCAAGAAAAATATCCCAAAGCTATATTTTTGATACCTTCTCCAACAGATACTGGTAGAGTATTTGACTATATAAATCAAACTGTGGCATCTTATCAAAATATAAACGTTAAGATTCTACCTAAAATGTCTTTACGTGTAATGCAAATGTCTGATATTTTGATCATTGCTTCTGGTACAGCAACCTTAGAAGCAGTATATTTTCATAAACCAATGATAATTTGTTATAAAGTTAGTTGGTTCAATTATTTTTTGATTTCTATGTTGATTCAAACGCGATATATTGGATTACCTAATTTATTATCCCAAGAACAGATTGCAATTGAACTATTACAAAACGAGGTTAGTCCAGAAAATATCTTTTTCGAAGCAACCAAACTATTAGAAGACAACTCTTATCGAGAAAATATCATAAAAAAATTAAAAAAAATCAAACTTATTCCAGAAAAACAAAATCCAGCTTTTATTGTAGCGCAAGATATTCATACATTAATCCAATAGAAGGGAATGCCTATGAGACATTTAATCCATTTAATGAATTTAAACCAAGATGAATTTTTTTCTCTTTTAAAGAGAGGGGTAGAGTTTAAAAAAAATCGATTGTTAAACCCAAATGCCTTAAAGAATAAATCTATTGCCTTGTTATTCGAAAAAGCCTCCACTAGAACGCGAATTTCTTTTAGTATAGCAATTCAAGAATTAGGTGGTCATTATTTGGTCCTACATGCCAATGAATTACAGTTAGGAAGAGGAGAAACCATCGAAGATACTACGAATGTTTTAAGTCGATATTTGGATGGTATAATGATACGTACCGATAGTCAAAAGAAATTAGAAATCATGGCTAATTTAAACGTCATTCCTGTTATAAATGGACTATCGGATCTATTCCATCCTTGTCAAGCATTAGCAGATTATATGACCTTGTACGATATGGGAATGGATTTAAGCAAATTAGAATTAGCATTTATTGGGGAACCAAACAATGTATTCAATTCTCTTGTGTTAGGAAGTATATTTACTCAAACAAAAATTTCTATTGCAGCACCAGAAGGTTTTGATATACATCCACGTGTAAAAGAAATCTTAAAAAAATTCAACAAAGAAGTTCGGATTTATAAAGATCCCAAAGAAGCGGTAAAAAATGCAGATGTAATTTACACTGATGTTTGGGTTTCTATGGGACAAGAAAAGGAAGCAGATATTCGAAAAAAGATATTTCAACCCTATTCGGTAAATCTAGAATTACTAAAGTATGCTCCTAAACATGTGATTGTAATGCATTGTTTGCCAGCACACAGAGGCGAAGAAATCACTAATGAGGTTATGGATAAATTTTCTTCTGTTATTTTTCAACAAGCAGAGAATCGATTACATGTACAAAAAGCAATATTAGAATGGATTTATTATTTGATATAAAAAAAGAGCCAGAGCGATAACTCTGGCTAATGCAACCCTTATTATTTTATTATTCCTAGATTTCGTATTTCGTTCTACCTTTTATAAAAAGAAATACCAATATTCCCGAAGTAAAGATTGCTAAGAATGTCCAGATCAAGGATTGTTGTAAGCTACCAAATTGGAGAAAATACGCAGTAATGGGGCTTATGTTAAAATACAAGAACTGATGTGTTTTTGCATTATCGTCAAAGCGTTTATACCAATCTTTATATTCTACCCCATTTGAACGATACCAATTTTCGAAAAATGGATAAGCATCTTGAATTTTATTTCTTTCTAATGGCCAGTTCCATTCTACGGGAATTACAATTGCCCATGGGAAACCATCAGAATCTAAATATAAATCTTTACCTTGATTATTCTTATACAATCCGGGTAAATGGATTTCTTTTTTGGTATTATTAACATATACGTATAAATCGTAAGGAGAAGAAGTTAGTTGTGTTTTACTTTGTGGCTCATCAAAAATCACTTCTATTTCTGCTGTGTAGCTTGGTGTAATTGGTCGGTTTTGATATACATTACACATTCCACTACAGAGTTGATTCGTAAAATATAATGATGAGTTGTTGATATTTCTATCTGTAAAGAAGCGATCATTTCTTATAAAGATGGGTAATTGTTGTAAAGAATCAAGATGTAAAGAAACTTCTGATGCTAAATTGTTGTTTTCGTTGTAGACTTTTGCATGATAAGTTCCTTTCCCAGGTAGGTTTAGAAAGATTACATGAGCATAACCAGCACCTTTGGCTAATAGTTTATATTTTCCGCGAATTCTTACAACTTTTCCCTCTGCATTAAGATCTTCTTCGTTGGTTACTTGTAGAACAACATCGTTAAAATCAGCATCCCCTTTATTAGGAAAAAGATCTTCGTAAGCTACAATAGATACACCAGAATTGGGTAAAATAATTCTCGTTGATCTTGTTGCATCGTCTGGATAAGAATCTAGTTCATCTGCAATACCGTCTCCATCACTATCTACAACTTGATTGATTTGTTCTTCTACTTCTTGGTTAAAAACAATTTGTCTGTTGATTAAAATTGTATATTCGCCATTTCTTTGTATTGCAACAGTTTGAACTGCATTGTATGGACCAACTATAACGTTAATATCAACATTTTCCAAAGCAGTAGGTATAGTGATATTTCCGTTGATAGTTCCATTTTGATTGGTTAATCCTTGAAAGATAATTGTGTTTGCATTGCTAGGATCAGTAATATTGACAGTTGCATTGTTTACAGGTCCACTGGGATCCAAAACTGTTATAGTAAAGTTAACTGTAATTGTGGTGTTAAAGTTAAACTCTACTTGTCCTGTTTGATCGTTAACGGTTACAACACCAGAAAGTCCTTGATTGCTAGAAGTGTTAGATGAACTAGAAGAATCATTTTGGTTGGTAGATATACTATTATCTTGGTTGTTAGAATTATCTGTTGGTGCAGTGCTTGTATTAGTATTTTCCTCTTGGTATGTTAGTGGAACATTCCCTTTTGCTGGTGCAGTTTGGGAGCTCTCTGTAACTCCGCTTAACAATAACAAGAAAGGATTTTTTTTCTTTCCACAAGATGTGATGAGGAATAAAATTAAAATTCCTCCTATTATATTAAATATATGTTTTTTCATATAAACCTCCAAATCTATTGCATTTTATTCTATATGACGTAGAAAAAAATATTTTCTTAAAGAAAACTTTGCATTTTTTTTCAGGATTTTGTCAAATTTTTAATACTTTTTTGCTAAAAAAAACAAAAATTTGATTTGATTAGAATAAAATTCATTAAAACAAATTTTTCCCTCATTCGATTGGGGTTGTTTTTTCCCAGAAAAAATTCACCCATACAGAAGAATCTACTTCTCGGATGGCATAATGTTTGATTGGGTAGTCTTGATTTTTATGTTTATACAATACTAATGCTTCGAATTTTGAATGGGGATAGAGTTCTAAAATCTTTTTTATTGTATTGCCTGTTGCAAGAATATCGTCACAAATTAGGTATCGTTGATGAGGTTTTAATTCTGGCAAAAAATGGATTTTAAAATCCTTTTGGACTTTTTCGTTTCCATAAGAAGAAATATAAAGATAATGAACAGGTAAAGGAATTCTTCGAGCGACGAAATCTGTAAAATAAAATCCTCCTCTAAGTGGACAGACAATGCCTGCATAATAGTTAGGATTTTTTATTAATATATTTTTTAAAATTTTTATACCTTTTTCTGCTAAGTACAGAAAATCTCGATATTCTAAATCGATTTCGTGTGTTACTTGTGTCATAGTTTTTAATCCAATATTAGGGTTGTGTAGTTTAACGTTTTTCCAGCCCACATAGGCACTACGGTTTCTTTTCCTAATGGGTATTCTTGTGGAATATACAATGGTTCTTGGAAGATTGATAACTTTCTTTTATTATATTCTAATCCATAAAAATCAGCACCATATTTCGATAAAAATTTTTCTATCAAGCTCCAATCCATTTTGTTGTGTTTTTCGAAAAAATAAATGTATAATTCAATCGAAATGGGAGCAGAAAAAACCCCAGCAGGTCCACAACAGCTTTCTTTTTTGTTTTTTGGATGTGGAGCACTATCTGTTCCCGCGAAAAATTTCGGGTTCCCTTTTAAAACCTCTTGTGCAATAGCTTCTTGATCTTTCGCGGTTTTTACGATTGGAAGACAAAAATGATGAGGTTGAATACCGCCAAAAAAAAGATCATTTCTTGTTAAGTGCAAATGTTGGGGTGTCACCGTTGCTGCTGTGTTATCGTAACTGTTGACAAAATCAACTCCTACTTTGCTGGAAACATGTTCTAAGATAATTTTTAACTTTGGGAATTTTTCTCTAATGTTGATGAGGTATTTTTCGATAAAAATCTTTTCTCTTTCGAAGAAGTCGATTTCGTAATCAGAGACCTCTCCATGTACCATCAGAGGAATTTGGTATTTTTCCATTAGTTCAAAATAAGCGTAAAATTTTTCTAATTCGGAAACCTTAACACCTTCTTCCGAATGTGTTGTTGCACCAGAAGGATATAATTTAATCCCCAAAAGCCAGTCCAAGGAAGGAATTTCTTTTAGTTCTTCTTTTTTTACTGATGGATTTAGATAGAGGGTCATTAAAGGTCCAAACGATGGGTTGATTTCTAGAATGCGGTTTTTGTATTCCCATGCTTGTTTTATAGAAGTGATCGGAGGTTTTAAGTTTGGCATGATTACTGCTCGTCCATATTTAGAACTGTATTGGACTGTATGTTTTAAATATTCTCCGTCTCGGAGGTGAACATGAAAGTCATCTGGTTGTATGATTTGTGCAATTTTATTCATTGGGAGCACCTTTTAAATCTTCGAGGATAATTTTTTCTAAGTAATACAAAATTTTATAGCTAATCCTATCGTAAAGTCTTCGTCTTGTGATAAAATCGTTTTCTGCTTCTATATCTTTGGTAGAATAGCGTATAGAATCGTATAATTCTTCTTTTGTTAAGATCTGATTTTTTTTCGAAATAGTAATCTCCACAACAAGGTCAATTCTATAATGAGTTGGTTGGAGTTCGTTGGAATACAATAATACTTCTCTTCGAAAAAGAATGATGTTTCCACTTAAAATATATCTTGCATCAGAAATATTGTTTGTATAATACAATAGATTTCTCGTAAAAAGTTTTTCTTTTAATACATCGGTAAGTTCTAAATGAATATAGGGTTCAAAGGTTTGATTCGAAAAATTATCTAGATAGACTGTTTTTAAGTTCTCTGGATATATTTTTAATTCTTTATAATAAGATTGGCAATAGTTAAAAAAATATAATAAAAAAAATATAATTATAAAATTAATATATTTTATTAATTGGGAATTCAACATAATTGCAATTTTTGATTCAAAATAAATTATTGTTGGTTTGGTGACAATTGTTTTATTAGGTTATCGAGAGCGTTAAGAAATCTTTCGTAATTTTCTTTTTTTAGATAGATCAACTGATTTTCTATTTCTATTAGATATTCAGTTGGTTCTATTTTAGTTTGATAGATTATAAATTGGTAATTTTTTTTCTCGAACAAGGAATATTTCCAATCTTGAAAATCTAACCTAAAAGCAATCTCTACGATAGGAGATAAATCCTTTTTTTGAGGAACTTCTTTAAAATAGATTTCTTGTTCTAACATAACAATTTCGTTAGAAAACTTCATCGCTATACCTGGCGAAATAGTTTTTTGGTTTAAAATCCAATCATTTTTCTTTTTTAGAAGAACATAATCTTGGTTGTTATAACGAATCTTAAATTCGGATATATAAGAATTTTCTGGAAGCTTCCATATCTGCGAATCGATAAAAAATTTATAATGGTTGATGTTATCCGCATCTTTTTTTAATTCTTCTATTTTTTCTTCGATGGATTTCCATGGATAGCTATTTAATAAATACATGTTTTCTAGATAATGATTGTTTTTTTGAATTGCTACGGGATATCCTTTTTGTAATAGATTTCCTCTGCATATATTGTATTTTTCTGTTTTAAAACAATAGGCATCTTTAAAATAATCAGGATTGATTTTGTAAACTACGTTCGAGCAAATAGGATTTACTTCGTTAAAAAAATTTATTAATAGAGAGTTCGCTTTGTATTGCTTTTTGCCATAGTTAGGATGTTCTAAAACGAAGAGAAAATCATCTTTTTGTTTTAGAATTTTGATTAAAGGCTTTTCTACAAGAATGATTGAATTACTTTTATGAGAATCGCAAACCTTATTTTGTTTTTGATCATCCCATATAAGAACGAATATAATTCCCAACAAAAGAAGGATCAATGGATAATAGGTTGTTTTTGTCTTCATAGGGTTTTTTTGTGTTTTTTGTTGTAAAAATAGATCAATCCAACTACAAGAAGAACCATCGATAACGGTAGAATAATAATGCCAAGTACCAATATACGTACTTTACCACTTTCATCGATCAGAATATTTTGATTTTCTCTTTTTTCTTCTAAGATACCTGGTATGTTCATTCGATTGCCTAAATAAAATAAACTATCGGTTGCTAATTGTAGGTTTAAATTATAAATATTTTCAAGTAATGTTTTATTGCTAATCCAATCAACTTCGGAATACATTACAATTTTTGATTGATCTTTTTCTATCGTTAATCCTAAGACATACTGCTTATTATTTTCTTCTGGTATGTTGTCTTTTTTTTGGTTTAAATTGACATCATTCCAAGTAGTAAAGGGTGTAAGCAAAAATTCTTTTATTGTGATATCAGATGGGACATCTTTTTCTTCCTTTGTAAAAAAGCCTTTACCAGAAAATAAAATTCGCGGTCTATCCATATTTCTTATGTTTTGTGTAATATCTGCAATTCCTAATTGATCTGTATAGATAAAGTTGGGTTTTTTTTCGACTTGTAACAAAAATCCTTTATTAAATTTATAATTTATCTTTAAAGCTTGGAATAACCATTGAAAATCTTCTTTTCCATCAGGATCGATCATTATAAGCAATTTGCCTTTGTTGTTAATATAATTTAGAATAACATTTTGTGTCTCTTTTGGAATCGGATATTGTGGACCAGCTAAGACCAGTATTTCTGCATCATTTGGTAAAGAATAAGGAAAGCCTTTTGACTCATTCCATTCGTAGATTTCGAAATTATACAAGCGAAGAACATCGATAAAAAAATCGATATTATAAGGTCTTTTTTGTACGTTTGTGTAGCGTTCTCCCAATCCCGTAGAAAAATAGACTTTGATGGGTTCACTTGCAATTTGCATCAAAGAACGAATTAAATTTTGTTCCAATTTTTCTAAATCAAAAGACGTAAATACATAGAATCTACGTTCTGTGTAGGGTAAATTATTATTCGCATTTTTATAATTTCTGAGGATGATGGTACCGTTAGTGACATTCCCGAAGCTTAAATTATTGTTTTCTAAAAGATCTGCATTATAAAAATTCACTTCTATTTCTGGGTTTAATTTGGGGATGCTACTAAACAAAATTTTTAATTCTTCGGAAAAGTTATAAATATCTGGGTTGGTTGTATCTTTTTTGGTTTGAACTAATTGTTGATCCGGAAGAAAAACATAGATTTTAATGCTTTGGTTTTTTACAGAAGAAATGATTTCTTTTGCTTTCTTACTAAAAGAATAATATCCGGGTGTTAAATCTATTGTTAGGTTCCATTTTACTAAAAGAAAATTAATAATAAATAAAACAAGAATTAAAACAAGAGATTGGAAGATGATTTTTGTATTATCAATTCGAACAGCAGTCTTTTGGTAAAAAATATTGTAATAGTGATATCCTAATATATTTCTATAAATAAAATTTATAAATATACTTAATAAAAATAAAAATATAAAAAACGTTTTTAAATTATTCCATAGAGCAGATTTATTTTTAAGTATAGGAACTTCTATGTACCATATTGCAATAAAAAATATCAACACTGCTAGATCTAATAAAACAAGATATAGCCATGGTTTTTTTTCTGGAAGATTTTTCGTTGTTTTATAAAGAAATAACCAATCCAATCCAGAAAAAAATAAACCTAAAAGAATTAGAATATAGCCCCAATAATTCGCTGGTAGTAAATAAAACGAAGAACATATAAAAATCAAACCTGTAATGTGGATAAAACTTCCAATAATACCAAACATATAAACTTGCATAGAAAGCCCCCTTATAAATCTTTAATGCCTTTAAATTTTTGTAATTGTAGGACTACAATGCTCAAATAATGAAAAAATAGTCCAACACTAAAAAAGAAAAAGATTCCTTTAATGGAAAGAATTCCTTTGGTTAATGGTATAAATTGATTAATGGCATGAAAATAACTAAAAATTTCTTTTGCAGGAGAAGGAAATAAACCAGATAAAAATCCTCCAATATCGATTAATAATAAAATAAAACCAGCAAGAAAAAAAGAAGTAGTGATGCTATTAGTTAATGTCGATGCAAAAATCCCAATCGAAGAAGAGTAATACGATAAGAATAAAAATCCAATTACACAGGTAAAAACAATGTAAAAAGGAGCTTTAAAAATCAACAAGCTATACACAACAAAAAGAAGGGAGAGAACAAACCAGTTTAAAAAAGTATAAGTGAATATTTTCGCGCTAATGAATTCATACTCGTTTATGGAATGGATAAACAAAAAATCTAACATTTTATATCGTTTTTCGTATATGATCGAAGGTATAGATAAAAACATTCCCGAAAATAGTGTTAAGATATAAAAAAAATGAATCAGGATTGCTGTAGCATTTTCGTAGGTTAAACCTCTGGAAAGCATCAATAGAATAGAAATTAAGCCAACAGAGAAACTTAAAATTCCCACAGTAAATTGTGGTATAGAGCTAGAAGGAAGTGTTTTAAGTTCTTTTGTGATGATTGCGAAGAATCTTTCAAGCATTGGTTGCCTCCATAAATATGTTTTCGATTTGACTTAATTGGCCTTTCTCTACTTCTTTTACAATTTTGCCGCTATGTAAAATATAAACCCTGTCGCAGGTTTGAGCAACTTCGGAAAGAATATGACTCGATAACAGAATCGTATGTTCTTTTGATAATTCGCGAATTAAATTTCTGATTTCTATAATTTGGCGAGGATCTAAACCAGATATAGGCTCATCTAGAATGATTAAAGTAGGATTGCCTAAGATAGTTTGTGCAATCCCTGTTCTTTTTTGATATCCGAGAGAAAGATATTTGATCAATGTATCTTGGTATTCTTCTAAATGAGTTTTTTTTATCGCATTTTGTAGTTGTTCTTCTCGTAAGTGTTTGGGAACGTCTTTTATTACCATCATAAAATGAAGGAAGTCTTTGATGGTTAATTCTGGGTATAAGCTAATAAATTCGGGTAAATATCCAATGGCAATTTTGGATTTATATTGAGTTAAATAATCGTTTGTCTGAATATCGTTTGAACTATACAATATTTCGTTGTTTAAATAAATTTCTCCTTCGGTTGGTGGTAAAATACCTGCAAGGATTTTAAGACAGGTGGATTTTCCTGCTCCATTTAAACCTAATAAACCTACTACTTCGTTTTTGTATAGTTTTATGTTGATTTTATCAAGAGCAATTTTTGTTCCATAATGTTTGCTAAGATTCTTGATTTCTATTAATGGTGTTGACACAAATTAAAAGACACAAAAATAGTCATTTATTGTCAATCCTTTTTTAAATACATTTATTATGAAAATCAATCCTTATATAAAATTTATAATATTTTTTATATTAATGAATCATTATATTTATTCACAATCTGTAAACATAAGAGAAGGAAAAAAAGCTTTTGCAAAAAAGGATTTTAAATCTGCTATAGAATACTTTAATAAAGAAATTCAAACTTCTCCGAATGAATGTTATGGCTATTATTATTTAGGATTAACTTACGAAAGAATGTCAGAAAAAGAAAAAGCTATCCAGCAGTTCCAGAATGCAATAAAAGTGCAATGTCCTAATGAATTAAAAGAACAAGCATATTGGAAGATCATCAATTATTATCGATTTATAGAAGATTGGGAAAATTTATACATTTATACAAAATCTTTTTTAAAGTTTAAGCCAAATAAAGAAGTCGAAAAATATTATCACTTAGCAGAAAAAAATCATAATCCCGAAAGATTAGCTATAAAAGATTTATTAAACGAAGCTGCACAACTAGAAGAAGACAAAAAATACTTTCAAGCTGCAAAAAAATATCAAGAACTATTTCAAACTACAAAAAACGTTGTCTATTTAGTTAAAGCAGGTAATCTTTACAAAAAAGCGGGGGAGAATCATAAAGCAATCGAAATTTTTGAAAATGCACTACAATACGATCCCAATAATTGGTATGCAAATTATGAATTAGCTTTATTTCGTTATAACAATGGCAATCCAAAAGAAGCTAAAAAACACATAGAAATCTCTTATAAAAATATTCCCAAAGACGATGTTAAAAATCTTTATATACTACATTTATTAAAAGGAATGATTTTGATTAATTTAGAGCAGATAGAACAAGCACAAGAAATTTTCAATCGAATTGACGAATTATTAAAAAAACATCCTAAACAAATCCAAAGAGAAAAAAACTATTATATTCTTGCTTCGTTTATTAAGGTGCTTAAAGACAATAATTATAGTGCTTTTCAAAAATATATCGAAAAAGAAAATTTTGAGAATCACTTGCTTCAAATAATTTATGATGTACAATCACAGAATATAGAGGGATTGTATGAATCTTGTATAGATTTCTTGGAAAATTATCAAACAAATAATAAATTTATTACATATTCTAATTTTATAAATCAAATTTATATAATTTTATTATTAAACGAAAGAAATAACATAAACCATACAGAAAAATTGCTTTCTCTAAAAAATGAACTTATTTCTGAACCTTCTGGTAATATTTTATTAAAAAAATATCTTTCGTATAAAACGTTTTTAGAATCTTCGAACCTAAAAGAAAATGAGTTGAACCTAATCTTAAATGAACTTTCTTATGAAAACTTTTTAGCAGTGTTATTAATTTATAATACTTATCAAATCAAAGATTATAAAAGTTTAGAAAAATATATCAATCAATATCGAAATAAATTACAAAATTTGAATCAAAATCGTTTGAATGCTTTCTTATACTTTATAGATTCTGTGATAGGTTTATTTAATAATCAAATCGATGAAGGATATAAACATCTCGAAAATGCGATAAAGTTAAATCCAGTATACAAAACAATTGCAAAAGAAGATCCTTTAATTCAGAAAATTATCCAAGAAGAAAAGCAATGGAAAAATTTAGTTGAAAGCAATACATTTTTAGATATTTTTACACAATAGTTTTTGTATGTTTCGTAATGTTCAGATAGCAGGTATTTTAAACATAACAGAAGATTCTTTCTCGGATGGAGGAGAATTCATAACATACGAAAATGCTATCAAACAATTAGAATTTTTAAACCAATATTCGGATGTAATTGATGTAGGTGCCGTTTCTAGTAATCCTTTTGGAAAGGATATATCAGTAGAAGAAGAAATTCATCGATTAAAACCTATCATAGAATATGCTATTAGTTGTTCGATTCCTCTTTCCATCGATTCTTGGCGATACGAAGCACAAAAATTTTGCTTGAATTATCCTATTAGTTATCTAAACGATATTACAGGATTTTCTAACCCACAATTGTATCCTGTTTTAAGAGATCATTCTGCAAAGCTGATTGTTATGCATCAGGTTTCGAAAGGTAGAGCAAATGTCATCGACGAAGTTGATCATAATCAAATCTATTTTCGCATAATTGATTTTTTTGATGCTCGAATCAATGACTTGATCAAATCTGGAATCTCCAAAGAAAGAATTTTAATCGATCCAGGTATGGGATTTTTTTTAGGAAGTAATCCACTCAATTCATTTAGCGTAATCAATATGATACCAGAATTAAAAAAGCGATATGGTCTTCCTGTTTATCTTTCTGTTTCGCGTAAGTCCTTTTTGGGGAAAGTTGCAAACATTGATAACCCAAAAGAACGTAATTTTGTTACATTAGCATGCGAAATTGCATTAATATTAAAAGGGGTTGATTGGATAAGAACTCATAATCCAAGAGCAATAAAAGATTCATTAAAAATATTAGAACACATACAAATTTAAGGAGACAATATGGAAAAAAAAGTTTTAGCAGTAATTCCTGCGAGATATTCTTCCACTAGATTTCCTGGGAAGGTGATAGCAAAGATTGGTAGTTGGCCAATGATTCGTTATGTTTTCGAAGCCGCAAAACAAAGCAAGCTTGTTGATAGAATTATTATTGCTACAGAAGACGAAAGAGTAAGAGAAGTAGTAGAATCTTTTGGTGGAGAATGTTTAATAACCAGCGAAGAACATAAAAGTGGAACAGATAGGGTATCCGAAGTCGCGAGGTTGTATCCAGAATATCCAATCGTTATAAATATACAAGGGGATGAACCAGGTATAGAACCAGAAATTATTGATGGTGTATTAAAAAACAAAATCGAACATCCTGAATGGGAAGTTTCAACAGCTGCAAGACCCTTCAAAGAAAATGAAGACCCATTACAACCAAATCGTGTAAAAGTAGTATTATCGAAAAAAGGTCGAGCATTGTATTTTTCGCGTTCTTTAATTCCTTTCCCCAGAAACCCTATCATTCATCCAATCTATTTGCACTTGGGAATCTATGCATTCGAAAGAGAATTTTTGCTTCGCTTTGCAACTCTTCCGCGTTCTATCTTAGAGGATGTAGAATCCTTAGAACAATTACGCGTTATTGAGAATGATTTTAATATAGGTGTTTATCTAACAGATGATTCTTTACCTGGCGTAGACACCCCTGATGATTTAAAAACTATCACAGAAATCTTTAAAAAAAGAAATTTAATACGATAAAAAATGGAAAAAGAAAATCTACTCGATACACTTCTTAGGATTCGCGATAGAATAAAAGAAATCAATAATAATGTTTACGAAGAGGCAATTCCTACATCGGATATTATATTTCGTAAGTATTTAAATGATTTAGTCTATTCCGAAGATATGGCAAGATATTATTTAAAATTACTAGCAGAATCTAATTTTATTTTTATGATTCAGATTGTAAAACCGGATACAATTCTTAAAATACCGGGCATAGATGGATATGTAGTAGCAGAATTAGATATTATTGAAAAGCTTTTAGCTGTTTATAATCAAAGATTGGTTACCATATACGAAGCAGAAAAAAGAAAATTAGCTGGCGTAGAAACAATTATTAGAGAGTTGATGCCAAAAGTAAAAGAATTAAACAATACTCCCTTAGGAAAAGTATTAAACATCTGTATAATGTTAGAGCAATTTACGCGTATTATTCATGAAAGACCAGATCATTTTCAAGATGCTTATCGTATTAGTAAATTAAAACAATTCATCCCCGAAGAAGATGAATTTAAAGAACCAGAAGAAGAACATGAAAAAATTCAACAAGTCGAAGAAATAAGAAGAGCAGTCGATACAGAAGAATATCAGCAATTATCGAAAATGAATCTAACAGGAAATTGGGCAAAGGCAGTAGAACAGTTTGGAGTCCAATTTTTGATTCGCGTACATCTAAGAAAATACGAGTTTGATGTATTAAAAAAATTGTTATTACAAAAAAGGATTGCACGAGAAGAAGATCTAATCTTTTTAAGAGATTCTTTAAGAAAAATGGAAGAACGAAGCTTGTTTAATCCAGAGTTAAAAAAATATTTAAACGAAATCAAAGAATTAAAACGAATTGTTCAGATAAAAATCAATCAATTTTATTTAATTCGAAAAAAATACGAGGGATAAAAGATAAAAAATTATTATAAAATTATTCAATAATAATTTTGATTGCACTTTCTGGACACTGGTGTTTACAGATGCCACAACCAATGCAATTTTCTAGAACAGTGGGCACCTTGTTTTTTAGTTCTATTGCATCTTCGACTGGACATACATCATAACAAATACTACAATTTAATTTTCTTTTTTTCGTGTTGATAAGTTCAAAGTTTAGACATTTCTCTTGTTCTATCTGAGCATAACCAAAGTATGGTAATGTATCTTCTTTTAATGGCATTAGAGCTTTTGTTTCGCAAGCTGCAATACATGGATAATCATCGCAAATATGGCATGCTTTATAGTTTGGGTTCATTATAGGACCGTGAATACCATTGAATTTAAAGATTGCGTAGTGGGGACAAGCGATGATACAATCATTGCATGCAGTACATAGTTCGTTAAATGCATTTGGGTCTGGGTTTGAACCCGGTGGTCGAACAAAAAGAATGTTTGTTTTTTCTTTTTGGCTTTCCGAATGATGAATTGCGAATGGTTCTAGTGCTTTAATAAAAGATTGTAAACGCTCATCAATGTAACTTCCAATGGGGGTTTTGAGTATTTCTTTGGTAATTTCTTTTAACCCATCTTTAAAAAAATCTTTTCTCTGCATATTCTTATTTCAAGAAAATTTGATTTGTATTGTTGACAATTCTTATTCCATTAATCTTCTATGTCGGGTTCTATAAAAATCCATTTTATTTCGGGGATTTGTTGTTTGATTTGTTTTTCCAATTGATTGATAACTTCTATTGCTTGTTGAATACTTAAATTGGATCTTAGTTTGACTTTAGATGCAAGCATTACTTCTGGTCCTAATTGAATTGCAATTACTCTAAATACAGATTCAACCTCTGGGATATTTTGAATGATTTGAAGGATTTGATTTTTGATTGATCGATTGGTTGATTCTCCTATCAACATAGATTTAATGCGTATCGAGATGATAATAGAAATGATTACGAGTAAAATTCCAATACATATAGAACCTAATGCATCGAAAAAGGGATTATGAAGATAATACGAAAGAAAAACAAATACAAAAGCAAAGGATAATCCCACTAACGCGCCGACATCTTCCCAAAATACTACAATCAGTTCGGCATTGGTGGATTCTCTAAGCCATTGCATTAAAGGCATATCTTTTTTTAACAATTGAATTTCTCTTAGTGCACCCAAAAGACTGAATGTTTCTAGAATAATAGAAATACCTAATACAACTAACGCTATCCAACCCGATTCTAACGTTTCTTGGGATTCTAACTTGTGAATGCCTTCGTAGATAGAAAATATTCCCCCCATACTAAATAATAATATAGCAACAAGAAAACTCCAAAAATAAATGGTTTTTCCGTATCCAAGGGGATGTTTTTCGTCTGGTGGTCTTTTTGCACGTTTAAGTCCAACAAATAATAAGATTTGATTTGTTGTATCTGCAAAAGAATGGATAGCTTCTGCTAACATACTACCTGAACCTGTATAGATTGCTGCACCTAATTTTGTAAGTCCAATTCCTAAGTTCGCTAAAAATGCGTAAAAAATTGCTCTTACAGAACTATGATTTTCCATGGCACCAAAAACAAATAAAACATAATTTTGTAAAATAAATTTATTTTATTGACCAATAAAACAGCCCATTGGGGCTGCTTTGTTTTTATAAAGCGATTTTTTGCAATCGTGCAATTCTATCTTCTAATGGAGGATGAGTAGAAAGTAAAGCTAACAAACCAGATTTATTGGAAATTTTAAAAGCTGCTAATTCTTGACCGCGAGAATCTTGTATTTCGTAATGTTCTCTTAATGTTTTTAGAGCGTTGATCATACTTGTGCGAGAAGTAAGTCTTGCTCCACCTTCGTCTGCTCTATATTCTCTGTATCGAGAAAACCATGCAACAACAAACATTCCCAGAAAACTCAATGCAATTTCTAACACAATAACTAATATATATTGAACAAAATATCTTAAATCCTCATCTTTAACAGCTGTACTTACGGCAAAAGCAATGATTCTTGCAAAAAACATTACGAATGCGTTAATTATACCTTGAAGTAAAGTCATTGTAACCATATCACCATTTGCAATATGAGCTACTTCGTGTCCAAGAACTCCTTCGAGAGCATCTTCGTCCATGTTTTGAAGCAAACCAGTGGATACAGCAACTAGTGCATTATTTTTCGTTGGTCCAGTAGCAAAAGCATTCAATTCTGGACTATCATAAATTCCTACTTCTGGCATCGTAGAAATTCCAGCTTTTCGCGCTATGTTGTGAACTTTACGAACTAACCATCCAAATTGGGGATCGTTGGGTTCGATTACTTCTACCCCCATCATCATCTTTGCCATAAATTTAGACAAAAGAAGCGATATAAATGCACCACCCATACCCCATATTAAACAAAAGAGTGCAAGGGATGTTAAATTAATTCCACCAGCTCTTAGGTAAGGTTGTATTCCCAATAAAGAAGTTACAATAGTTATCGTAACGATAATCAAAATGTTGGTTAAAACAAACAAAAAGATCCTTTTAAACCATGTCATACTATCCTCCGTTTTTTTAGAGACTAAAAAAAATCAAAAAATTTGTTATGGCAACAATTAAATTTATCTCTTGTAAAAATTTTGATTACAATTCTGTAAAATCTGTATAACTAATATATAAAATAATTTTATTAAATTATTTTAATTTTAGATCTGCATAGACAGGAAAATGATCCGATGCAACTCTGGTAAGTTTATCTTTGATTACTTTGTGATCGAACAATTCCCAATAATTATTGATAAATATTTTGTCAATTCGTATCAATGGTTGGATCGAATACGAAGGAAATGTATAAAAGTGGCTTTTTCTTACTGATTTTTTTAAAGAAAAAAGAAAAGTGGTGTCGTAAAAATCCTTTTTTTTAAAAACTTCATCGACTTTTTCTAATCGGTCGTTGGTATCTCCGGCAATTATTATGGGATAGTTTCGCATCATTTGGATAAAAGCAGAATTAAGTATTTGTTCTACTTGCCAGATTCTTTCGAAATTGGCTAATCCTAAGTGTAGGTTTAAGATACCAATTTCTTGTATCGAAAAATCTTTTTGGTATTTCTTGGATTTTCTAGCCTTTTCTTTGAATTCGTTATACATCAAATCACTTTTTAAGAAATCGGCAGGAGCAATAATTTTCGCCATTAAACATCCACGTCTTTTTTTAATTGTCCAGGTAAGGTTTAAATTTTCGGAATGAACTATTGGAAACCTACTAAAAATTGCATTTCCATAGGCACCTTTTTTTAAATAAACGTTTAAACCTAATTCGTAATGGTACCCTAAACTTTCTGCAATCTTTAATGCTAAGTCGTCATGATTTGAACGTGGTACAAGATAATCTACTTCTTGTAGACATAGAATATCTGCTTGACTTTTTTTTAAAATTTCTATTATTCTATCTAAGGAATATTTGCCGTCATTCCCTATTGCTTTATGTATATTGTAAGTGAGGATTCGCAACATGATTATACACCGCTATATACCTTATCAACCAGAGGATCATAACCAATGGAATACTGATAAATTAATGTCCCTCCTATCTGAGTTAGTTATGCGCTATGACATTCAGCTCGAAGAAGCTTTAAAAGAAATTATTCAGCGTGGTATTCCTGTAAATCTTTTTTTAAAACAAGGAGGGTTAGAAGATTTAATTCAAAATTTTATAAAAAAATTAGAAGAACAAATGCAACAACTTCAACAGCAATTTGATATAAGAAAAGGAATTCAAGAAACAGAACGAGATATTCAACAACACTATAACAATATTCAAAAGAAGCTTACGAAGTTTCCTGATATTCTAAAAAAAGTTCAAGAAGCAGTAGAAAATCGTTCATTTGATCAACTCAATAAAATCAAGTGGGAAATTCTAAAAAATGCAGCATTAGAAAAAGCTCTTACTTCGAAAGAATTCAATGAACTTATAAAAGATGTCGAAGATTTAAATATTTTGTTGGAAGGATTAAGAAAATATCAGTTTAAGGGAAATGTTCAATTAAACAGAAAAGAATCTGTGGAATTAGTCTTAGGACTAAAAGATTTAGAACAACTGATAGAAAACCTAAAAAATGCATTAGAAAATGGTGATATATATAATTTCGATTTAGAAGCATTGAGTAAATATTTAGGACCAGAATCTTATCAAGAATTTATTAAGCGAAGAGAAGAAATTTTTAAACAATTGTCCGAATTATTGGAAAAACAAGGAAAAATTGTTCGAAATCAAGATGGGGAGTTACAATTATCGCCAGAGAGTATAAGAAAAATAGGAAGAAAATCCTTAGAAGAGATCTTTAAATATCTTAAATCCGATGATGTTGGCGGAAACCTTTATACCAATTATAATGGCGAAGGAGAACAAGTAACACCAGCAACAAAAGAATATGAACTAGGCGATAATCTAAATAACATAGACATTACCAATAGTATTTTAAATGCATACATTCGAACTGGTAAACCAAAACCAAGATTACAAGATATAGAAATCTTTAAAAGTCGTGGAATGGCAAAAAGCAGCACAGTGATTTTGTTGGATATGTCTGGTTCAATGTTTCGCGTAGATCGATTTTATTATGCGAAAAAAATGATTTTAGCACTAGAAGCATTGATTCGCGAAGAATATAAAGATGATACATTATATATCGTAGGTTTTGGAACCTTTGCAAAAACATTTTCTGTTGCAGAAATACCTCAGTTGCAGCCATATCCTGTTACGTTGTTTGATCCTTATATAAGTTTAAGAATCGATTTTTCTAAAAGAAGGCATGGTGATTTTCGCGGAATACCAGAATATTTTACGAACCTACAAAAGGGATTAGCACTTTCGCGAAGGTTATTAGGATCAAAGCAAACGAAAAATAAACAGATTATTCTTATAACAGATGGTGTTCCAACAGCTCATTTCGAAGGAAATGTTTTGCACATTAATTATCCTCCATCGCCAGCGGATTTTGATTTTGCTCTAAAAGAAGCAGTGATTTGTAAAGAAGAAGGCATTGTTTTAAATACATTTCTTTTGACGAATGAATGGAACTTGAATTTCTTCGAAGGGCGTTCTTTTATTCATGATTTTGCACGCGTAACAAAAGGAAGGATTTTTTATCCACATCCATCAGAATTAGGAAAATTTGTGCTAGCAGATTTTATCGAAGAAAAACGAAAATTGATTTCTTGATTTATTGTAGTTCCATAAAGTTATTTGCAATACTGATTTCTGGCGCAAGAGTGCGAATATACCTATCGAAATAGAGAAATTGTTTTAATAATAACCCAAACTCACGTGGGAAGCGAATTCCATTATTTTTCGCAACATTTACTATTGTTAATAATTTTCTGTTAATTTCTTCTTCTTGTAGTTCCGCAGAAAGAAAGATTTCGTCTTCTAAGGAATCAATTACGCGAAATGCTGTTTCTAAATCTTTGGCAAATTTATTTTTATCTACTTTGTGATGTGCTATTCCCGATTGGATTAATCCTTCTGCCATCAATAAATAATTTACTGGTTCTGATTCCATTGCTATTAAGATTTTTTGTAAACCTTCCCACGTTGATTTTTTGATTTGTCCTACAATACCAAAATCAATAAATGCAATACGACCATCATTAAGAAGCATTAGGTTCCCTGCATGCACATCAGCATGAAAAAAATCACAATACAATAAACTTAAAAACCACACATTCAACGCTTTTGCGATCACTTCGGAAGGATTTTTGGTATATTTTTTGATGGTTTGTGGATCTCTCAATGGAATTCCGTAAAGCCTTTCCATCGTAATTACTCTAGTGGTCGTTAAAGAATCATAGATATAAGGAACAACAACATCGTGAATGTTAAAATCTACTAAAAATTTTTTAAAGGCTTTGGTATATTTCGCTTCTAGAAGAAAATCGCATTCTTTTAACATGCTTTTTTGCAAATCTTCGACAATTTCCGAAAGAGAAAGACGTTTAGCTTCGGGAATTAAAAGTTCAAAAACCTTCGAGGCAATATAGACAAAATTCATATCGGTTAGAATAACATCTTGAATACCAGGTTTCTGTACTTTTAAAACAACATCAGTGCCGTCTTTGAGTTTCGCGGCATGAACCTGAGCAATAGAAGCACTTGCCAATGCATTTTCTTCGATGGATTGAAAAATCTGATTTAGTGGTTTTTTAAATTCCTGCCTTAAAACCTTTTCGATTTCGGAAAAAGGAATAGGGTTGGTCTGATCCAAACACTTCTGAAATTCTTTTACATATTCTTCGGGAAATAACGAAGGAGCACTTGCGATAAATTGTCCTAATTTAATGTAGGTTGTTCCAAGTTCTTCGAAACTTTCGCGAAGTAGTTGAGGGGTTGGTTTTTCGTTATTTAACAACAAAGAAATACCCTTAGAACCAAAAACTGATATGGTTTCTAAAATGCGAAATCCATTTTTCAATAGAAAATCTATCACTAATGCCAAAAAATTCAAAAAAACCTTTTTGTCATTATATTTTTTGTGGTATTATGAACGATTGTTTCTATGAGTAAAGCGATTTATTTTACTTTTGTCCTTAAATAGAATTGTTCTAGGGAAATTTTCTCGATCAAATGGATTTTAATAGTTTTTACAGGAATGTAATAATTAGGGTTCGTAGAATTTATAACATAATAGATACGATTTGCTAAAAATTTTATATCAACTGAATATATCCATACATACGATCCAATCAGAAAAAAAAGATGGTTACGAAATTCCTTCTTGTTATAAGGATTCGATAAAAAAGGTAGTTGCGAGATCTCTTCGATATTTTTTAATTTTAGGGAAAATTTATCTTGCAAAAAAAAACTGGTTTTTTTTAGGTCTATCAAATAGCCCTTAAAGATTCTATCTTGAAAATACAAATTCGCTTTATAGCATAAAAGCTCAAAAGATAGAGTTTTTATCGTTTGAATTTCCGAAAGAAATTCAAAAGGAAAAAATAAATCATGATTCGATTGCTGATTGAATTCTAACAGAAAAAACTTCATTCGCTTAAGGTTAAATAACAAGATTTTTTTGGTAAGATATTCTTTTATGCTAGAAAGAAAATAGTTTAACGGGGGTTGATTTCTAACATAAGCAGCAAAAAGAAAAAATATATAACTTCGAAATAAAAAAAGAAAGATGGATTTTAATTTATTGGGAAGATGATTTTCGAACAAAAAATCAAAGGTATATTGGTGGATTTTTATATCAATTTTTGTTCCAGATTTTAGAATCCATCGATAGAGAAGAGATTTCTTCTGCCAAGATTCAAAAAATTCTAAAAACAACCTATAAGGAGTCTTGATTGGTTGATTTTCCATAGAATTACAAATGAGTTTTTTTAATAATTTACATGTTTATCAAGTTTATTTTTTGTGGTAGAATTAAGGAAAAATAGTTGATTTTGTAAAATTTTGCTTTAAAAGGAATGCTATGGCAGATCAAAATGAATTTCAGGAATCTTCGTTGAGTGAAGAGCAATTAGATCAAATTTTATCTTCGGGAAGTGAAGATACCTCTCTCGATGACTTATTGGGAAATGCAAAGAATCAATCTGATAAGGCCAAAAAACAAGATCAGGATTTCCAAGAAATTTCTGATTTGTTAAGTAGCTTTGGTGGTACAGAAGATCAACCATCAACACCAAGTAAAGAGAATATTAGTTTAGACAGTTTAACAGATTCAAGATTAACGAAATCCTCTGTACAAACAGATTCTTCGGATATACAGAAATCTGGTTTATCTATCAAAGAATTGTACGATATAAACGTTAAGTTTACTGTGGAGTTAGCAAGAACATTTATGTTCATCAAAGATATATTATTGTTAGGAGAAGGTTCCATCGTAGAATTGGATAAAAACGTAGGCGATGAAGTAGATATCTTAATCAACGATAGATTGTTTGCAAGAGGTAAGCTTGTAGTAGTAGATGAGTTTTATGGGGTTCAGATTACACAAATCCTACATCCAGCGTATTTTAGTAATATATAAAAATTTGTGATTCATGTATCAAAAAAATTATTCTTAACTCTAATTTTAGAATCAAAAAAAACCGAAGTTATAATTAAATCTCAATAAAGAGCATGGAAGCTCTTAAAGCAAGTTTCAAGGAGGAAACGATATGATAATTAACCATAACCTATCAGCTATAAACTCGCATAGAGTTTTAAAGTTCCAACAATGGAATGTAGATAAAAACATGGAAAAACTCTCTTCTGGCTTAAGGATTAACCGCGCAGGAGATGATGCTTCTGGTCTTGCTGTTTCTGAGAAAATGAGAGCACAGATCAATGGTTTGCGCCAAGCAGAAAGAAATACAGAAGATGGAATGAGCTTAATACAAACCGCGGAAGGTTATTTACAAGAGATTGCAGATATCCTACAAAGAATTAGGGTGTTGGCAGTGCAATCTTCCAACGGTATATATACAGCAGAAGATCGACAAATGATCCAAGTAGAAGTATCTCAGTTAATTGACGAGGTTGATAGAATTGCATCACAAGCGGAATTCAACAAGATGAATTTATTCCAAGGTGATTTTGCAAGAGGTTCAAGAATTTCCTCTATGTGGTTCCATATTGGACCAAATCAACATCAACGCGAAAGAGTATATATTCAAACAATGACTTCTCGAGCATTAAATTTAAAACGTTATGATGGTTCGTTGTTAACGCTTTCTACGGCGGAGTTCGCGAATGATGCAATTGGAGTTTTGGATGCTGCATTATATAGAGTTAACAAGCAACGTGCTGATTTGGGTGCCTATTACAATAGGTTAGAGCATGCAGCGAAAGGATTGATGATAGCTTACGAAAATACCCAAGCTTCTGAATCTAGAATTCGAGATGTAGATATGGCAGAAGAATCTGTATCATTTACAAAAAATCAAATCTTAGTACAAAGTGGTACAGCCATGCTTGCCCAAGCCAATGTAAGACCTCAATCTGTTCTACAATTACTCCGATAATTTTTTCTATTTGCCCACAAGCGTGGGCATTTTTTATTTTCTTTCCAATGAAAAAAGCTTATAGAACAAAAAAAGCATCTAAGAAATCAAAAAAAGCTGATACTGCTCTAATAAAAGAACAGAATTTGTTTTACGTTCGCGAGTTGGATGAATTTCCTGAACCGAAAAATAAAAAAAATTTAAAAATATTTAGCTGGAATGTGAATGGTTTTAGAGCAATTTCTGGCAAAAACTTTTATGAATGGTTAGATAAAGAAGATGCGGACATTGTATGTTTACAAGAAACCAAAGCAGATTACGAACAAATCAAAAATCATCATACTGCAAAAAAAATCTTTCAATATCAGTATCATAGTTATTGGCTTAGTTCAGAGAAGAAGGGTTATTGTGGTGTTGCAACCTTAACAAAGATCAAACCATTAAAATATCAGTTTGGTTTTGAACAAGATAGAGATGAATATCATTTTAACAACGAAGGAAGAATTATCATCACAGAGTTTGAACAATTTATCTTATGGAATGTGTATTTTCCTAATGGTCAAAGAGGTCCAGAAAGAGTAAAATATAAATTAGAATTCTATGAACATTGTCTAAGGTTTTGGGAGGTTCAAAGAAAAGAAAAATATCTCATTATTGCTGGGGATTTTAATACTGCACACAAAGAAATCGATTTAGCAAGGCCCAAAGAAAACGAAAATGTTTCTGGTTTTTTACCAGAAGAAAGGGCTTTTTTAGATAAAATGGTTTCTATGGGTTATGTAGATATTTTTAGGAAGTTTGATCCTTCCCCAGGAAAATATACTTACTGGGACCCTATTACTCGCGCAAGAGAAAGAAATGTAGGCTGGCGTATTGATTATTTTTTTGTTACAGAAGAGACTGTGCCATTTGTTAAAAATGCTTTTATCCAGATGGAAGTAATGGGGAGTGATCATTGTCCTGTTGGTTTAGAACTAGAACTACCTTGATTTTTTCGTAGAATAAAGCTATGTATATCTTCTTTGGATTTTAGTTCTTGAATTTTTTTAAAATCATCCTCGTTCCAAGCTTTTAGGTTATTTTTGATGGCAATTTCTGTGGGATTGCCAATGATGAGTGTATAGAGATTTTGTGGTGGTAAATTTTTTTGGTTTTGAATCAATTGTACATAGCGTAATTCAGGATAATAATTTCGAATAAATGTTAAGATTTCTTTGAATTTTTCTATGGGAAAATTTTCTCCTAGTGTTATAACAGAAAATGCATTGTGTGTGTAAGGTTCTTCGGGGCGATAGATTTCGTATTTAAGATTGAGCTCTTCGAATAAGATCACCACACTACTAATTTCGTCATGATATGTTAAGACTACAACAGGCGAATATTCTTTTTGGAAAAATGTTTTTACGGGATTATTCGCACAATATAAGAGTAAAATAAAATAAAGTATTATGGAATATTTTTTCATTCTATACACTTTTATAAATGAAGATTTATTGCATAGATTTTTTTAAAAAGACTTTTCGATTAAAAACCCATTTTTTTATTATCTATATGGAAATAATCGAAATTAAACCAACAACAAAAATGTACGATATAATCAAACATTTTCCTTCTTCCCAGAGGGTTTTATTCAGAAAATATCATATAGGGGGATGTTCTAATTGTGGTTATTCCTTAGACGAAACATTAGAAGAGGTTTTTATTAAACACAAAAAAGAACATCTAATACAAGATGCCATAGATTCGATTTATCAATCCCAAGAAATGGATAAAATGTTTCAGATAACGCCACAAGAATTTGTAGAACTAACAAAAAGCGATGAATGGAAAGTGATTGATGTTCGCGAACCTTTCGAAAGAGAAATTGCTGTAATTCCGGGATCAATTCTATTAACAAGAGAGTTAGCATTCGAGATTTTACAGAATTGGGATAAAAATACAAAAATGATTTTTTATTGTCATACAGGAATACGTTCTTTAGAAGCTACACATTATTTTTATTCTCATGGGTTTAAGAATGTAAAAAATTTGGATGGGGGGATTGATCGATATGCAAAAGAAATCGATCCTTCTATCCCTTTATATTAATTAAATCTTGAAACGATTTAAAGATGGGAATTTCGTAGTCTTTGTAATAGTATTTCCCATCTTTTTCTTTTATAAAGTTGCTGAGTTCTTGTAGGACGTATTTCCCCATTCTTCCATAGAGATTATTTTTAACGGGATAATAGAGTTGGCTACTTCTTTCTACGTATTTAAGGTGATGAGGATCAAAAAACAGTTTTAAATCACCAGCGTATATAAGTTGATCTTCTTCGATATTGCGAAATACAATTGGTGTATCGCCACAAGCGATAAAATTCATTTCTTTGCCACAAGGAGATATGTAGGGATAATTTTCGAAATACCCTGTATTATTATATTGAATTTGTTTATAAAAAAAATTTAAAAAATTTTTATCTGTTAGCAACGAATTTTCGTGAAAGAGATTTCCTTCGAAATCTACGTAATAAAAATAATATCGTTCAAACTTCATGATAAATTTTTATTACGATTAAATCGCTTTAGAAATTCTCTTCGCTCTTTGTTGAGTTTTCCAAATAGGTTAAAATAAAAAATATAAAAGATTGCATAAATTCCGTCTTTTAGTCCAATTTTTTTTCCTTCTTCGTATGTCCTTCCATAATACGAAATAGGAACTTCGTAAACCCTTACAGGCATTTTTCCTACTGTCGCTGTAATTTCTACTTCCATTCCGAAGCCTTTGCTAGTAAGAGGCATATCTTTAAAAAATTCGCTTCGAAATGCTTTATAACAGGTTTCTATGTCTGTCATGTTTAGGTTTGTAAAAAGATTCGAAAGATGAGTAAGAAATTTGTTTGCAATGTAATGATAATAATACAATACTCTTGCAGATTTTTTTACTAAAAACCTACTACCATAAACAACGTCTGCAATATCTTTTTGAATTGGTTCAATCACACTTTCGATTTCGTCTGGATCATATTCTAAATCTGCATCTTGAATGATGATGATATCGCCAGTTGCTAATTCCTTGGCACGTCTAATGGCTGCTGTTTTTCCAGAATTTTGGGGTAATTTTTCGTATACAATTTTTTTAGGATATTTTCTTTGTAAAGATAATACAATTTCTTCTGTGGAATCCGTAGAGCAGTCATTAATTACAATGATTTCTTTAACAAATTTTAATTTTAAAAGCTTATTTAAGATGATTCCAATTGTTTTTTCTTCGTTATATGCTGGAACCAATACGCTTACACTATATTGATAATTTTGCATTTAAATTCTCCTATTTATCAAAAACATATTTATCGAAGCCAAAATAATTAAAAACAATTATGATTGCAATACTTAATACAGTAGAAACGAGAAAATGTAATCCTAATGTATCGAAAATGTAAAATGCAATAAACCGTAAAATCAAAGAACCAGCCATAATTGTATGATACCTAAAAATTTTATAAAAAAAAGAACCTGTATTCCCTTTCCAGGTAAAATTATCGTGGATAAAAAACGATATGATTACCATTAACTCTGTGGTAACTATATTAGCTACATTGTTTTGGATTTGGGAATTCTTGGAAAAAGGAATTTTAAAAATTAAGTAAGCTAATATCAAATTAATACCAAAAATAATAGAACCATTGATAATATACAAAAATTTTTTATTATGAATATAAGCTTTTAAGAAAGTGATCAATCTTACTTTTAAATTTTTCATCTTTAATTTTAATTTTTACCATTAAAATGATTTTATTTGCACCTTCAATTTATTTTTATATTGATTGATAATGAATCTAATTTAAAATTTAAATTTTTTGGTTGAATTTTTTTTAAATTTTTTTTTAATGTTATTACTTTAAAAAATAGGGGGAGTTATGACACAAGTATTGGAAAAAATCGAAGCAACGGAGCTTACGCTTGCGAATTTGCCTAAGGAAGAGCCCAGAACCTTTTATGAAATGTATTTAAGAGCAGAAAGGTTAAATCCAAACGTAAAAAGTTTTTTAAGAAGAAGAGGGGATGGAGTTATATACGGATATACCTTCCCAGAATTAAGAAGAATGGTAGAAGAAATTGCTGCTGGATTTCGAGAAATTGGATTAGAAAAAGGGGATAGGGTTTTGTTTTTATGCGATAACTCAAATCATTGGATGGTAGTAAATACAGGAATTATTACTTCTGGTGGCATATGTGTTCCAAGGGCGACAGATGTTACAGACGAAGATATTAAATACATAGCAAACCACGCGGAAGTAAAGTTTGCCATTGTTCAAAACCAGAAAACCTACAATAAATTGGTGGGACTATTAAACGAAACACCTACTCTAAAACGCGAAAATATTTTTATTCTAGAAGACGAAAAGTTCTTTTTGTTAAAAAATAGTCCTCTTTCTGTTTACGATAGCATCATGTTAAGAGGTCAGAAGAAATTAGAGAAAGATCCAAATTATGTAATGTTACTTAACCAAGAATTAAACCCAGAAGAAATGTCTATTATTATCTATACAAGTGGTACGACAGGCACTCCCAAAGGGGTGATGTTAACACAAAAGGGATGGATTACCTCTGCAAGAAGAAGCTTAGAAAAATTAGATATTCGACCAGGGGATACCGCAATCAGTTTATTACCACCATGGCATGCATTCGAACAAATTGTTGAATATAGCTTTGTGTATTTACCTATCCCTTTTATGATAACAGATATAAACAACCTAAGACAAGATCTGGTAGATTTTAAACCAGCCATTATGCCTTCTGTTCCAAGAATTTGGGAAAATTTATACAATGGAATTATGTCGAAAATCAAGAAGGAATCTCCAGCAAAACAGAAGATATTCAATTTTTTCTTAAAAATAGGAGAAATTTGGCATAAAAATCGATGTATCGTAGGAGGTTATGATTTCCAGATTGAAAAGAAAAATTTTATCAAAGATTTATGGGACAGGACTATCGCGTTAATCATTTTAATTTTGATTTTGCCGTTAAAACTACTTTCTTTAAAGGTTTTTCAACCAATTAAAGCAGCATTAGGTGGAAGGTTTAGAGCATCTCTTTCTGGTGGTAGTGCATTGCCAGAGGTGGTAGATCGATTCTTGTCTGCTATTGGGTTGGATGTTGCAGAAGGTTATGGTATGACAGAATCCTCCGGGGTGATTTCTGTAAGGGATTTCGATAAACCAACACCTGGCACGATTGGAACCCCTTTGGCTGGATACGAAATCAAACTAAAAGACGATAAAGGAAATGACGTAAAACACATACCAGGAGCAAAAGGTACCTTATGGATAAAAGGACCTCAAGTAACATTAGGATATTATAAACGCGAAGATTTGAATAAAGTGGTATTTGATCAAGATGGTTTTTTTGACACAGGCGATTTAATGCGAATTAATTGGAGAGGTCAGTTATTTTTTGCAGGTAGAGCAAAAGATACCATTGTTCTAGCGGGTGGAGAAAATGTAGAACCTTTACCCATAGAAGATAAATTATTACAAAGTGAATATATCGATCAGGTAATGGTAGTAGGAGACGAAAAGAAAACCTTAGGTGCGTTGATTGTTCCCAACTTCGAATTAGTAAAACAAAAAGTACCGAATGCTCCAGAGGACTTAACCAAATGGAATGATCATCCCGAGATTCGCCAAATCTTTAGAGAAGAAATTGCACGTTTAATCAATCCGAAAAATGGGTTTAAATCTTTTGAATTGGTTCCTAAGGATACTTTTTACATTGTTCCAAGGCAATTTGATCTAGAAACAGAAATGACGAGAACATTAAAATTAAAAAGACCTGTTGTAAAAGAACACTTTAAGAAAGAAATTGATGCAATGTATAAATCCTGATTAAAGCGATCACCCATGATCGCTTTATTTTATATTTTAAAGTCATACTCTTTTTTTAGTAAGTTTTTTAATACTTTACCCGAATTATTCCGCGGAAGCTCTTTTAAAAAAATCACTCTTCTGGGTATCTTATAATCTGCTAGATGTTTTTTGCAGTAGTTGATTACATCGTTTTCTGTTAAAGTATGATCTTGTTCACGTACGACAAATGCAGTAATTAGTGTAATATCTTTGTTTTTTTGGATTTCGCACACCGATGCTTCGTGTATATAGGGATGTTGTTCTAAGATTTTTTCGATTTCTAAAGGAGATACTCTATAACCAAAAACCTTCATTAAATCGTTATTCCTTCCTTGGAACCAATAATATCCATCTTTATCTCTATAAGCTAAATCTCCTCCAATAAACCAATCATCGCGAAAGACCAAAGCTTCTTCTTCTGGACGATTAAGATATCTTATCATAAGTCCAGGATCACTTTTGTGAACAGCAATTAAGCCCACTTCATTTATGGGTAATTCTTCTGTGCTAGAAGAATCAACAGAAATAATACGAACATTCCTACCTTTTTGTGGTTTACCAGGACTTCCAGGTTTTGTAGGAACATTTGGACCAGAACTAATATAAGTAGAGATTTCTGTCATCCCTAATGCTTCGTAGAGAGGTCTTTGGGTAATTTCTGTCCATTGCTTCCATAAGTCTGGTTTTAATGCTTCACCAGCAGTTAAGCAATGCCTTAATGTCTTAATGGATTTTAACTCTTTGGAATAATATTTTAAAATCCTTCTGTATAAACTTGGAACAGTAGCAAATACAGAAACAGGATAATGATTCAAGATCCATGTCCAAATCTCTAAGTGTTTTCTAGCACTACCAACTAAGATAGTTGTTCCGCCATTCGACCATACATCCATCACTCCAACACCTAATGTATAGGTCCAGTTTAGTTCTCCAGCATGAAGTAGTACATCTGTTGGTTGAATATCCATCCATTCTTTTTGTATAGGAATTCTTCCAAGTATATTTCTTTGTGCATGTATTACGCCTTTGGGTTTACCTGTTGTTCCAGAAGTGTAGATCATAAAAGCTGGATCATCGTAAAAAGTAGGATAGATTTTTTTATTTATTATGTTTATATTATAAATTTCTTTTAATAATGAATTTGCTTCGAATATTTGGATATTTTTGTTTATTACTGGTAGTTCTAAGGATTCGTAGATGATGATATATGGATTTGCATCATGGATTAAAAATTCAACCTCTTCTTTTGTTAACATACGCGAAATAGGAATGGGGATAAATCCAGCCAATATACTTCCTAAAAAATAAAAAATCACATTCGGATTCGAAGGCATTCGTAGTAGAATATATTGATCTTTTTGGGGAATTTTGAATTGCGAAAGGTAAAAAGCAATTTTATAAAGTTTTTCGAATATTTCTTCGTAGGTAAAAGTTAAGATTTCTTGCTGACTTTCGATGTATATAAGAGCAGTTTTTTTTAGGTTGGATTGATTTTTTTGTATAATATATTCTGATAGGTTCAATTCCATAAATTATAAATTTTTTTATAGAATTTAAGAATCGATCGATTTTTTATTTTGAATCATTTTTAAAAGATTCATACTACAAAAAGCCTGGTTGTTTTTTTTGATTTGTTCGATATACGAAGGATTTTCCACCATGTTTTTTGCAATTTGGAATTCTTTTTCTAAAGATGTGTTAAAGATACTCGGATCATCAGCACCTAAGCAAACACAAAATTGATGTTTTTCGAAAAAAGGAAGTGGAGAAAACCCAGATATCGCCAAGTTTGATGTAGGACAACTTTCTATAATTGCTGATCTTTTGAGTTTTTCGACACAAAAATTTAAAAAATCCAAATATAGCTTTAATTCTTTTTCTTTATAAAAAATTTCTATTGTTTCTTGGGAATGATTTTTAACGCGTTCAATTTCTTGTTTTACATAATCGATGGGGATCCATTGGTTTTCGATTTCGTAGAGTTGTTCTAAAAACATTAGATGGTCTAAACGTTCTTTTGTATGTTCAATATAGGTTTGATTTGCTACTTTTGTTTCGTCGTAAGCAAGTGCAACTGCATGTCCAATACGATGAACCCCCATTTGATGAGCCCATAGAATCCATCTTACAGCACTTGCAGGTGTTTTATTACCAAGTATTTCTCCTACGTGATATAATAGGACAAATTGTTTATCTTTTTTTACAGTTTCGATAAAATCGAATTTGTTTATAGGCGAATCATTTTCTTCGTTACCTGCAAAATCAATTCCCACTAAAATATCGTTTGGAAATTCTTTTTGTATTTCTTTTAATATTTGGTATTGCCATTCGTAATTGGGATATTCTCGGTTTAAAGAAATAATTAATTTCGAAATCTTCGAAGGGTTTTTGTTTGTTTCTTTAAAACCTTCTATTAGGGCTAATGTTTTTTCTTTAAATTCATTGGCAGAAGCTTTTGGACTAAACATCATTCGATATTCGCTGTAATATTCTTTTTGTTTATGAAAAACCCTTAAAGCAATTTCTTTTAATTCTTCCGGGTCTGTATGTGATAATGCGATAATAAAATCGAAACACAACTGAAAGTGCAAAAAGTTTTTGGGTTTAGAAGAATCAAAAACATAATAAGAACGAAGAATATTTTTTTGGTTTTCGTTAAGCTTAGGTGTCTGAAAAATTTGATTTTGGTATAAAAACTCAATATTAGGATATGCTTTGTGTAATTTATAGAAGGAATTTTTATAAATTTCCCAACGAGGAGGTTTACGACTGCCCAACCAGTTTAAGTCATCTTCGTCAAGACAACCATAAAGATGGGTATGAACTTCGTATAAATTCATTCTTTTTCTTTTTTTGTTTCTCGAACCTTGATAAAATCTTTTTTTGGTTTGTCCTCTGCTAAATCGATTTCTATAGTGGGTTTCTCTTTTTCTGTTTTATTTTCTTTTTCTTCTTCTGATGGTTTGTTTTCTTCCGCCATGTAATATAATTTATCATGATTTATATTTTTGTAAAGAAAAATTTGATTTAATAAAAATCGCACAAACAATAATAAGTATTTAATATTTCAAAAATATAAATAAAAAATAGTTTTGATAATTCTTTTTCGGTAAAGAATTATCAAAGGAATAGAATTTGTAAGTAAAATATATAAATAGTTATATAATAATTATATAATCAATAGAATTGATCAAAAAAACTACAAAAAATTTGCCTTGTTTGATATGTTCCTTGTTTTTTGTATAAATAATTATTTAACCATCTTTCATCAGCTAATTCTTCGTTGTTATTGAATAAATTTTCAAAATTAAGAACTGGTAAAGGGATTAAAGGAATTATGTCGTATCCTTGGGATTGCATTTCCCAGTCGAGCATGATTCGAATCAACGCACTGATGGAATAACCGATGAAATGTCGCATTTCGAACAGTTTGCTCCAAAGAACAGGATTTATATAAATGCTCCATCTTCGATAAGTTTTTGTTCTTGGTTGATAATTTGCTGTTTCTGTTTTCTTGGTAGCAGGGATTCTTATTTCGTAAAGATAGTTCAAATATTTACTCAAAAGATAATGAATCGTATGGTTGTAGTCTCCATTAAAACGTATGTCAGAAATTTCTTTTAAAAATTCATAATGTCTTGGTTCTAAATTGATGCATACACGATAAAAAAATTTTGTTGTATATCGATCTTGCCTCATAAAAAATATAATCTATCTTTTGCAAAATTTTATCATAAAAAAAATCAATTTCAGGATAATTTGATTCGATACTCAAAAATTATAGAATAATTACGGCTTTTACTAAGTCTTCGTCTAAGGCTTCGATTCGAAATCCTAATTTTTCGCAGACTTTTATCATCGCGGTGTTTTCTTTTAGGATGATCCCATAGATGATTTGTCGATTTTCTTTTCTTCCAATTTCTATCAGTTTCGATAAGAGTTTTTTTCCTAATCCTAAACCTTGATATTGATCAGCAATTAATATAGCAAATTCCGATTCTTTGGTATAAGGATGATGCGAAAGTCGACCTACTCCTAATATTTTGTTTTCTTCTGGATCGAATGCAACAATGGCTATTTCTCTGTCATAGTCTAAAAAACAGATTTTGATGAGTCTTTCGTGTGTTATGCGGTGTTTTAATTCTAACGGTTGTAAGTATCTATGGTATACACTTTCCTCAGATAACTCATAATGAAATTGAATAATCAAAGGTTCATCTTCTGGTTTGATGGGTCTTATAATGATTTGTTTATTATTTTTTAATTTATATGGCTCAATGTATTTTTTAGGATAGGGACGTATTACAGGTGGTTTATATTCAGAAGAAAAATGATCTGGATGATACAAAACTACTTTTGCTTTAAAAATATTATAAGTATTTTTATAAAAATTAATATAAAAATTTATATATTTTATTTGTGGAAATTCTATAATAAAATCACTCAGATGAACTAACAATATTTCTAAATTCGAAATCAAACTTTTTTTGTTTTTAATTGTATTATACTCTAAAGAAGATTCTATGATTCTTTTTGCTAATGTACTATTCAAAGGAACTAGACCATAGTTGATGTTCGAAAAAGGCATATGGATCATTTTATAAAAGATTATAGGACCTAAGATGGGTTCAATAAAACATCCCATTTGTATGTAATTTTCCGATTTTAAATCAGGGTTGACTAAAAAGTTCGCATACGAAATAAATTTTAAACTTTCTTCTGTTGTTAGGGTAATGGATGTTTTATGCGTTAATCTCTCCAAATTTGATAAATATTCTAATAATTTTATATAATTAAATTTTTGTGTATCAATTGGATAGGGTGTTTCGTATAATGCCCGAATAGAATAATAATATTTATACATATAATAAAAGATTTTTACTGCTAAGTCTGGATATTCAAAAGTGGGGATATGATTTTTTCTTAATAATTGAATATACTCATAGACGGAACTATCACCCATTAGACAGATCAACAAAGGCTTTTGTAAATGGTTTTTTAATACAATAAGTTTTTCACAAAATAAACGATAATCAACATTTCTAAACGGTGATAATATCAATAAGATTCCGTCTTGATTGGGATCTTTATTGAAAATATTTATAATATCTATATAATTTTCCGTAGAAACATTCCATGGCAGAATCAAAGGATTCGTAATTTTCTTAATGCCGATGTTTTGTTTGATTGTTTTAACACTAAGTTCAGTTAAGGGTTCAACTTTTCCTCCAAGTTCTAAGTATTTGTCTAATGCAATTAATGCGGGACCTGTTCCGTTTGCAATTATGGCTAATCGATTATTCCTTGGAATTTCTTGTTCGGATAATATCTCTGCCATGTAAAATAAATCTTCGATAGAATCTACTCGAAGTATGCCAGATCTTCGAAAAGCTACGTTAAGAATGGCATCTTTTATAGGATATCCTGAACGTTCGTTTATAATCTTTTTCGAAAGTAAAAATTTCCCCGATTTTAATACGATGATAGGTTTACTTAGAGAAATCTCTCTTGCAGCAGATAAAAAATTAGCTGGATATCGCAATGTTTCTAGATAGATAATAATGCTTTTTGTATGTGCATCATGTCCAAAGTAATCGATCAGTTCTCCTAAATTTACATCAATAGAAGAACCTACGCTAACAAAGGCACTAAATCCAATATTTCTTTCTTTTGCCCAATCGATGATTGATGCTCCTAAACTACCACTTTGTGTTAAAAATGCAATATTGCCTGGTTTGATTTTTTGTGGAATTATACTTAGATTTAAGTAAGGTGTGATAATTCCTGTTGAATTTGGTCCAATTAAACGTATATTGTTTTGTCTTAAAATAGATAAAAAGTTTTTTTTGATTTTTTCGTAAATTTTGCTGTTTTCGCGAATACCCCAAGAAATCATCAATATACTTTGAATTTTATTTTTATTTTCTACACATTCTTGCATGCATAGAAAAACCTTAGGATAATTTTCTGTAAGAATCAAAAGATCAATTTTTTCATCAATTTCTTTTAGGGAAGATTTACAGGGAATACCTAAAAACTCCTTTTCTTCGTCGTTGATAAGATATAGCTTACCCGAAAATCCATCTTGAATCAGGTTCTGAATGATTCTTTGCGCGAACTCATTTTTCGCGGGAAAAATCGCAATTGATTCTGGATAAAAAAAAGGCGTTAAGCTTTTAATAAATCCATATTTATAATAAATAGGGTTCACAACTCATAAAATATCTTTCATCATCTGACGTTCAATTTCTTTTTTTAAAAAATTGTATTGGGGAGAATCCTTTCCATATTGTAAAATCACATATTGCAATAAATTTTTGTATTTGAGTTTTTTATAATATAGAACAACCTCTTCCGAAGCATTGGATTTCTGGGAAGTTCTTTCTAAATATTGATAACTATATGCTAATATCTTGTAGGGTTGTGCTTCTTCTTTGTGTTTTTCTCTAAGAGCAAAATATTCTTCTATGGAGGTGATAATGCCAGAGATGTCTTGTAAAGATAATTGTAGTAATACAAAATGTCTTAATAGATTACTTTTTAGGTTTATATAATATTCTGTTTCTAGAATTTTTGGTGCTTTAATCTTTTCTAAATCTTGTAAACCTTTTATTACATAGACTTTTGCTTTAATATATGCTTGATTCATAATTTCGTTTTGTTTTTTTTTGATTCTTTCTTGTTTTTCTCTGATTTGCCATTCGTGTTTTTCTGGTAAATGTTGATAACTTTCTGGCACTTGATTTGCTTCTTTTTTGGCTTCTTGAATGATTTTCATGGCAACATCATAATTATTTTTAGCCGATTTTAGGTATTTTTCGGAATTTTTTGGATCGAGTTGATCCAATATCTGTAATTCAGGAAATGTATTAGGAATTTCGTAATCTTTCCAGTTCAATTCGGATTCTTGCTGAATTTCTGTATCGGGGATTACGTTTTCTTTATGATGTTGTGCCCAAACATTCGAACACAAATAACAAAAGAAAAAAACAACAATTCTGATTTTATTTTGGAACTCCATAAAAGCTTTAGTTCTTATTATCGGAATTTTTAGAATTTTGTTTAGCAGATATTTTATTAAAAATATTATATTAATTAAAATTATAAAATATATTATAAAATAAATCATAAATCTTGGACTTTTTTTACATACAGTTCTATATCAAATTTATTCTTTAAACCAGATTCACTCATGTATCGAATTTTTCCGAAAACTTTTCTTTCTTGCCATGGTCGATCGTGTGTACCAAAACACCAAGAGATACCAGCATAACCATTTGGGTCTCTTCCATCTAATTCGTATTTATCGTTCAAATAGCAAGCTATGTCGAAGGCTATTTTAGGATGTTTTGTCCATTCGATGATTTTTTTGCACCAATACATCCTCATATAGTTGTGCATTTTTCCTGTCTTTAACATTTCTTCTTGTGCTGCATTCCAGTATTTATCGTGCGTTTTTGCTTTTTCGAATTCTTCTAATGAATATAAATAATCTCTTTTATCGTTTAGGTGATCTTCTATTGTTTGTTTTGCCCAATCGGGGATCCCTTCGTATTCATTGTAGAGAGGATTATAATAACAAAAATTTCTTGCAAGTTCTCTCCAAACGATGAGCTCGTTAAAAAAACTATCTACATTTTCGTCATTTTTGTTGTATACAGAAAGTACTTCTAATACTACCTCAACAGGAGAGATCTGACCAAAATGTAAATAAGGACTTAAATGAGATTGAAAGTCCAATTCAGGATGGGATCGAAATTCTTTATATTTATATAATTTATAATTTATAAAATCTTTTAAATATTTTTTTGCTTCCGTATAACCACCTTTAAATGTGGCAAAAGAAACACTTTTGTCTATGATAAGATGATTTAGAATATCCTTCGTGTTCTTAAAAGGAATTTTTTCGAACTCAAATTCCCGATGAATAGATTTTATCGACGGTTCTATCAATTCTACGGGAGTAATAAATTTTTCTAAATATTGATGAATTCTGTTTCGAAGTAAATATGCATAAGGTATTTTTTTATCCGATGCAACTTCTATGGGTATACATACATCCGATTCTACTTCAAAAAAAGCAATTTTGATAGATTGTGCGATAGAATTACTTAAATTCCTTTGATACTTTAAATATGCTTTATCTGTAACAATGCAGCAAGCGTTTTGAGCATGGTGGATCAACCTGTTTTTTACATCTTCTACTTTTTCTAACGCAAATTTGATTCCTCTATCTTCGATGGATTGTTTTGCTTCTAATATACCATCAATCATAAAAGAATAATATCGTTGATTCGAAAAATTATATTTATCGGTTAAAGGATAGTAAACTACCAATGGTTTTTTGTATTCGTTCGATAGTTCGATTGCAAACTCAAGGCTAGGGTTAAAAAATGCTCTATGGCTATGGCTCATCCAATAAAGAATAAAATCTTTTTCTTTTAGAATTTGTTTTTGATTGATGAGTTTAATGCGTTCGTTTAAGTTCATAATAAAAAATTATTTACAAGCAAAACGATTCAAGTCTTTTTATACGTTAATCCAGTATCTCTAAAATATTTTCTAATTGTAACAGTAAATTCAAAACCCCCAAAGAAACACCGGGCCAACCTTGTCCAGGAAATACAGAATCTCCTACAAGATATAATCCCTCAATTTCTGTAAAATTCGATGGATATCTAAAAGGAATATAATCTTTTATAAGAGGAATGCCTCCTACTGTTCCCGAATATCTTTGAGTATATCGTTCAAAAGTAATGGGTGTACCAACCATCACATTTTCTATTTTACACTCTTTGAATGCTGGAATGTATTGTTTCATTATATCGAACATAAATTCTTGGACTTTTTCTTTTTGTTCGTAATATTCGTTTTTTCCTAGATTTTCCCAAAATTCATTCTTGCAATGGGTGGAGATTGTAACAGATTTTTTTTCTCCTAATTCGTAATCCGATAAAGAAATAAAAAAAGAATTACTTCCTGTATAGGGATTAGTTTTTTCGTGAATGATTTGATAATGATGTTCTTGGATTAAATTGTTTTTATCTTCTATAGAAAAATAAATCGTTAAAGCATACCATCTTTTGGGATATTTTTTTCTATATCGATGCATTTTTTGTTTATATTCGGGTTCTAACAATTCTGCATAATCCCAGATGGTTTTGTTTAAGATGACTTTTTTTGCATAGAAAACGTTTTTATTGGTTTTGATTTCGAAGTAGCCGTTCATTTTTTTTACATAAAGAACTTTGTGTCTTAAAAAAACGTCGTTTTTTTCTTTTATTAAAGAATCAAAAATCTTCCCCATTCCTCCATAAACATAATAATTATCTAGGTTATTATAAGTTAACCCCATCGAACCAACACTAATTGGCACATCTTGACTATAACCTTGGGAGGTAATCAAGATTTGATGATCTATAAAATCTTTGAATGTTTTATCTATGGAAGGAATCTGTTCTTTAAAATATTTATAAGTACTTTTAAATTGATAAGGTAGATTATATAGCAAATAACGACGATTTGTTGCGATTTTTTTTAACATAAGGGAAGGATTTTTGAAATTTATGGGAAGCAATTTATACACATTTTTCCAGTTGTTTTCCGCAATATGATAGATATTTTTCCAAACAGATTCTATGTTTTTATAAGGAAAGTTTTTAGCAATCTCTTCTAAGGATTTTTGTTTATCACTATATCGTTTGATTACTTTTCCATCTAAATAAACAACAATGGGAAGTTCTAATTTTTTTACAGGTGGTTTTTCTACTCCTAAGAATTTTATGATTTTTCCTAATGGCATGGAATCATCTAATCCAACGAGTGTGGTGGCTCCTACGTTGTAAAAAAAATCTTTTCGTTTAAAGGTTCCACTACATCCCCCTAAATAATTTTCTTTTTCTAAAAGAGCCACCTTTCGCCCAATCTTTTTTAAGATAGCATAAGATAAAGATCCTCCAATCCCACTTCCCACGATTACATAATCATACATAATTCTAAAAAAATATAAATTGATTTATTAATCAATAAACAAATAGATTTTTTTTAAATCGTATATTTCGCTTATTTGGATTTTTTAAAAACGTTCAGATGTTGGATGAAAAAAACACTATTCTAACAAACAATAAAGAAAAATTAGGCTTTTATGAATTTCCCTGGTATAAACTACAAACAAGGTATTCTACATTTTTCGGATGTTTCTATCAAGGAAATGGTTCAAAACTATAAGACCCCTCTTTATGTTTATTCCGAAGATGTTATATTGCAAAGGATTGATTCTTACAAAAAAGGAATACAAAATTATCCCTTTATGTTGTGTTATTCGGTTAAAGCGAATTCCAACCTTTCTATAATCAACATTATGGCAAGAGAAGGATTAGGAGCAGATATCGTAAGTGGTGGAGAGCTTTTTCGTTGTATCAAAGCAAATATGCCAACAGAAAGAATTGTGTTTTCTGGTGTTGGTAAAACCCAAGAAGAAATCGAGTTTGCCCTAAAAAATAATATTTTGCTTTTCAGTGTAGAATCCATCGCAGAATTAAAAAGAATCAATCAAATAGCGCATTCTTTACAAAAAGTAGCACCTGTAATTATTCGCATCAATCCCGATATTGATCCAAAAACACATCCTTATATTTCTACGGGATTAAAAGAAAATAAATTCGGAATCTCTTCGAATCTTTTTACCGAAGTGATTGAATTCGCTTTAAGCTTAAAAAATATCGAATTATTAGGATTTGGCTATCACATTGGTTCGCAAATTATTGACATTTCTTCCAAAATGGAAGCAGCAGAAAAATCGAAATACTTTATCGATATATTTCAGAAATACAAAGCAATGAGTTTTTTCGATATTGGCGGTGGCTTAGGAATCAAATACAAAAACGAACAGCCCACAGAACCTCAAGAGTTTATCCATACGATTGCAAACGTTTTACCAATGGATAAACTCAAAAATTGTAAGATATTACTAGAACCGGGAAGAAGTATTATTGGACCTGCGGGAATTTTTTTAACCAAAATTCTTTATGTTAAAAAAAATTATCATAAGTTATTCTATATCGTTGATGGTGCAATGAACGATTTAATCCGACCTACTTTGTACCAAGCTTATCATGAAATTTTACCCATTTTCGAAAAAAACGATTTTGATCAAGTTGTAGATATTGTAGGTCCTATATGTGAGACAGGAGATTTTTTTGCAAGAGAACGCAAATTACCCCTCCTGCAAGAAAACGATTATTTAGCCATTCTTACAAGTGGTGCTTATGGGTTTGTGATGTCTTCTCAGTATAACAGTAGACCAAGAAGTGCAGAGGTATTAATCAAACAAAATAAAGAATTAAAACTTATACGCGAAAGAGAAACCTACGAAGACTTAATCCAAAAAGAAATTCAATATTTATAAGACTAACAATTCCAGGCATTTTATTGGCGGTTAAAATCTAAAAAATTTTTTTTAATCGAATCTTGAACTTCTAATCGAATTATTCAAAAAGCCGATAATTCCCTTTTTTATCTATTGTGCATAATGTGTAAATTAATAGCATTTTGAATTTTTTTTGATTAAAAAATAATCACTAATTGTTTTTTTAATTAGGTATAATTTTTGCAATTCCTAATGAGAATAATAATATTTATTTAAGGAGCAAAAAATGATGAAGAAAAAAAATCCTTATAGCCGATTTTTTTGGCTTATTGCTGGTTTTTTGATAATGTTGAGTTTTTCCTTGTTTGCAGAGGAACAAGCTCAGGCACAGGAAATGATGGATAAGACAGCAGCTTATGCAATCGACAATTTTTTTGTTTTTATTACTGCTGTTTTGGTGATATTTATGCAGGCTGGATTTGCAATGGTAGAAACTGGATTAAATGCACCGAAAAATGCTGTCAATATATTGTTTAAAAACTTGATGGATTTTTGTATTGGTGGTTTATTATTTTTCTTGTTTGGATATGGGTTGATGTATCCAGGAGAAGCATTCAAAGGTGGATATTTTGGTTTTGGTGGTTTTTTTATCCCAGAGGCAACAGGTGATATTGGTCCAGGTGTAAAACATCCTCAAGTAGATTTTTTATTTCAGGTAGCATTTGCTGCAACAGCAGCTACAATTGTTTCGGGAGCAGTAGCTGGAAGGTTAAAATTTAGTGTATATCTTATTTATAGTGCTTTTATAACAGGTATTGTTTATCCTATTTCTGGATTTTGGAAGTGGGGCGGTGGTTGGTTGGATAAATTAGGTTTTCATGATTTTGCTGGATCTATTTTAGTGCATGCTGTGGGTGGTTTTGCTGGTTTAGCAATTGCTATTTTGCTTGGTCCAAGAATTGGTAAATTTGACCCCGAAGGAAAACCGCAAGCATTACCAGGCCATAATCTAACTTTTTCTACATTGGGTGTGTTTATCTTACTTATTGGCTGGTATGGATTTAATCCTGGTTCTCAATTAGCTATCTATGGTAAAGACAATACAGCGGCTGTCATGTTGATTGCAGTAAATACAACTCTTGCAGCGATGGCTGGTGCTGTTTCTTCTATGCTTATAACATGGATCTTTTATGGAAAGCCAGAATTGAGCATGGCGTTGAATGGTACATTAGCTGGGCTAGTCGGTATTACTGCTAATTGTGATTCAGTTACAAACATTTCGGCAATTATTATTGGATTGGTAGCTGGGATATTAGTTGTAATTGGTGTTAAGTTATTAGATTATTTAAAAATTGACGACCCAGTTGGTGCTTGGCCCGTTCATGGTTTAAACGGAGTTTGGGGAGGTATTGCAACAGGTATTTTTGGAGCAAATAAAAGTTTGATGGCTCAAATAATCGGTTCTGTGGTTGTTCCATTGTGGGCATTTGTAACTGTGTTCTTGCTTATACTCATTTTAAAATACACAATGGGTATTCGAGTATCCAGAGAGGAAGAACTCAAAGGTCTCGATATTGGAGAACATGGGGAAGAAGCATATCATGGCTTTACCTTTTTTACCGTAGAATAATTTATTTTTAACAAAAGGAGAAAAATTATGAAGTTAATTACAGCAGTAATTCAACCATATAAACTAAAAGATGTAAAGGCAGCATTAATGAGGGTAGGTGTAACAAAAATGACTGTTACAACAGGGTTAGGAGCAGGTCAACAAAAAGGTTATTCCGAAACTTATCGTGGAGTTATACACGAAGTAAACCTTTTAAAGAAAACTATCATCGAAATAGCTGTAAACGAAGATTATGTAGAACCTACCATTAATGCAATCATAGAAGGTGCGAGGACAGGAAATATAGGCGATGGAAAAATCTTTATTACAGAATTAGTGGATGTAATCAGAATTCGTACAGGAGAAAGAGGGAAAGAAGCAATAGGATAGTGTTAGAATCTGGCTTTATGCCAGATTTTTTTTTAAATCGCATAGTTTGTAACAATGATTTCTTGAATTTTTCCGCGCTTGTCCCCTTGACAATTAATCATACGGTTTGCATTGATTTTGTTAATATAATATCCATGGTAGAGATGCTCGAAAAATTTATCTTTTGGGTCAGAATTACTTAACATCAAATATATATTTTTTTTATCAAGTATTTTATAAATATTTGCAAGTTCTTTTTGATCTTCCTCTGTAAAACCAAACTGAGTGTATTTTACAAAGTTTGCAGAATTACTGATTGGTCTATAAGGTGGATCAAAATATACAAAGGAATTTTTTTTGATCAGTTTTAAAACGATTTTATAAGAATTACAAAAGATTTCTGCTTTTTCTAATACTTGGGAAGCATGAATTAAATTTTCTTCGTCGAGAATCGTAGGGTTTTTGTAATTTCCTGCGGGAGAATTAAATTCGCCCGAAGAATTTAACCGATAAAGTCCGTTATAACAGGTTTTATTCAGAAAAATCATTTGTGCAGAGCGTTCTATCCAATCCGGATGGAATTTATTATAATTGATGTAAGGCTTTTTCTCGTTGTAGGCGTCTCGAATCATGTAATAAAAATGTTTTCTTTTTTCCTGGCTTAATTTTTTATATTGACTTTCTAATTCTCTTAATGTTTTGATTAAATCGTAAACATGGTTCTGAATTACAAGATAGGTTAAAATCAAATCTTCGTTTATATCGATCAAGTAGGCTTTTTTGATGTCATATTTTTGAATAATATCAAAAAATACTGCACCACCACCAAGGAATGGTTCAAAATAATAATCAATACGATTTTCTTTTAATAAGGTAGGATAGAATTTTTCGAATTGTGCTAATAGTTGAGATTTTCCCCCTGCCCATTTTAGAAAGGGTTTTGCTAATTTATATTGTATCATACAAGAATATTTTATCATTCTCTACGGACATTTTTGATATCGACACTTTACATAAAACGATTAATACAAAAATTTTTTTACGATTTTTGAATTTTTTAGATGAGATGGGAACAATACAACAAATTTTCTCCCCGTCTTTTTGAACTCACTTCGCAACTTTTTTGATGTTTCTAAATAGGTTTCGTATTCTTCTTCTCTTCTTAAAAGAAGTTTTTCCCAAAAGATAAAATGAGAATCAATAAACTCTTGCCTTATATCGTTTGGACGTTTTGTTAAAGGGCATTTGACTTTCCCTGTTTTAGAATCCTTTTCTGTAAAGGTTTTGATAAACGTTAAACCTACAAACACGCCTCTTCTGTCTATGTATGGTTCTAAGGGGAAAGTTCTACAAGAAATACTTCTTTGTTCTCTGATACAATGTTGTACACCTTTGCATTCACAAAAGATTTGTTCGTCACTTTCTTGTTGTTTGAGTTTTTTATCTTCTTTGGTTTTGGGAATCCATTCTTTCCATAAATCTCCCTTGGATTTTAAGTATTCGAATTCTGATTTGTACAGAAGTGGCACTGCATTTTCCGCAGAACAACAATAAGGAATTCCGTTGTTGTCGTATTTACACAGTTCACCACAATCATAATTTGTGATTTCTTCGTTCAGTAAAGAATAGTAATATTCAATTTCTTCTATGGTAAGGGATTTATCGATTTTTGGCATTATATCCAAATTTTTATTTCTTTATATCAAGAATAATCAAAATTAATGAAACATTGTATCAAAAAAATTATTTTTCTTAACGTATCTTTTAGATTTTTTGGTTATGGATATGGAAAAAAAGCAATTATTTATAGAGACTTATGGTTGCCAGATGAATGTTTATGATTCGGGTATTGTTAAAACTCTATTTCTAAAAGATGGATATCAAGTAACCACCCAAGAAGAGAATGCAGATATAATTTTGATCAATACTTGTGCAGTACGAGAAAGAGCACAAGAACGAGTATATGGTCGATTGCAATCCCTTTATCCGTTAAAAAAACAGAATCCTTCTTTGGTTGTTGGTATTATCGGTTGTATGGCTCAGAACTTAGGCGATGAATTGTTCGCTATGGGACTTCCTATCGATATTGTTCTTGGTCCAGATAATTACAGAAATCTTCCAGATATTGTAAGACAAATTCGTACAAGTCCCGAAAGAAAATTCCAGATGACGCGAATTTCTTCCACAGAGGTTTATGATGATGTAGAACCAGAAGTAGTCGAAGGTTGTTCTGCCTTTGTTACAATTATGAGGGGATGCGATAACTTTTGTTCTTTTTGTGTTGTTCCTTATACTAGGGGTAGAGAACGAAGTAGAAAACCAGAGACAATCATTGCAGAAATTAATCATTTGATCGAAAAATATAACATCAAAGAAGTTACATTGTTAGGACAAAATGTAAATTCTTACAAATACGAAAACTATGATTTTACCGACTTAATACAGATGATATTAGATTCTACTCCAATTCTTAGAATTCGGTTTACTTCCCCACATCCACACGATTTCCCCAAAAAATTGATTCAGTTAATGGCAAAAGAAAGACGTTTTTGTAACAGTATTCACTTGCCTTTACAATCAGGTTCAACAAGAATCTTAGCACGAATGCATAGAGACTACACAAAAGAAGAATATTTAAATTTAGTAGATTATATTAAAAGCGAAATACCCGATGTAGGTCTATCTACGGATATTATCGTAGGTTTTTCTGACGAAACAGAAGAAGATTTCGAAGAAACTCTTGATGTAGTACAAAAGGTTCAATTCGATATGGCATTTATGTTTCATTATTCAGAAAGAGAACATACTATCGCTAAGAAAAAATATCCAGACAACATTCCTCACGAAGTAAAAATTCAACGTCTAAATCGTTTGATTGATTTACAAAGCGATATTTCGAAAGAAAAAAACAAAAAAGAGCACGGCAAAGAATACGAAATTTTGGTGGAAGGAAAAAGTAGAAAATCCCCCAAAGATTGGATGGGAAGGACAACTTCTGGTAAAGTAGTAGTATTTTCCGATCCACAAGAAAAATACAAAATGGGAGATCTTCTTAAAGTTAAAATTATTCAGTCCACCAAAGCAACCTTGATGGGAGAAGTAATTGATTAAAGATCATCTTTTGCTTTTTTTTGCTCTGGGCAGCCTAAAAATAAGCTCGATAGTTCTTTGGCTTTCCAAATTCCTTTATCGTTTTTTTCCATAGTAATAGGTCTAGGACTCATACTGGAAACATTCGATAGAACAAATGTTTTAATCTGATTTTCGTTTATTATGCTAAATTGATTTCTTCTAAAAGTGATTTGATTGTTGATAATATAGCATTCCATAAAAGATGGCTTTCCTTGCATTCTACCAAAGTGATAATTAAAATAATTTTTGCTTGGTTCATAGCCTTTATATGCATTTGGAGAATTGCTTTGTTGTAAGTTGTTTTGTGATAAAATCAACGTTAAAAATTTTAAAGCATCGGGATGATTTTTTACATAAGCATCGAATGCAATAATTGTTAGTGCAGCACCGCCTTCTGGTGTATTTGCCAATTGATCTCTTAATAAAAGAAAATCATCCACAGATTGAGGATATTTGCTTATGTGAATAGCTATATTTTCCTGACCTACTAAATTTGTCGTAAATAACACTGTAAAAAAAAGTGTTAAAATAAATGTTGGTATTGTTTTCATAAGAAGGAACGATAAATTATGGATGATTTATGTCAATCGTAAAAAAATATTTTTTAATTTAAAAATATTTTCTTATAACTTGTGTAGCTTATGAATTTTTTATACGCTTTTTTATTGGGTTTCGTAAATTGATTTGCCATAAACAAAAGAAAAAAACCATCCATAAAATAAAATAATTTTATAAATTATATATTAATATGATTTTATAATATTTATTATATAATAACAGGTAAAATAAATCCACAAAACAAAAATTGATTTTAAAAAAAAGAAACGATTGAAATCAATCTTATAGATGTATATAAATTATTCATTTTATTTAAAGTATAATCATTTTGTTTAAAAAGTATTCAAGATTTTTGATAATTTTATAAGGTATAAAGATTGCATAATACTTAAAAAATTCTAATAAGGAGAATTCGAAATGTACGATTTACCAAAAGAACCGAAGGAATTACTTAAATATTGTAGAGACGAAAAAATTGAATACATTGATGTTCGTTTTACAGATATATTAGGAATGATGCAGCATGTGACTTTCCATATAGATGCCATCGATATAGATGCTTTTGAATATGGAGTCGGATTTGATGGTTCATCTATCAGAGGATGGAAAGCAATTCAAGAATCCGACATGTTAGCAAAATTGGATGCATCTAGTGCTTATATCGATCCATTTTTTGAACATAAAACCTTAGCAGTTATTGCAGATATTTATGAACCTTCCAAAAAAGGTGAACCTCCAAAAGTATACAATAGAGACCCACGTGGTATTTTAAAAAGAGCCATAGAATACATGAAAAAAACTGGCATAGCAGATACCTATTATCTAGGACCAGAAGCAGAGTTTTTTATATTTAGTGATGTTCGTTATGAACAAGTAACAAACCAAGGTTTTTATTTTATCGATTCTATTGCTGCCCGATGGAGAATGGGGGTAGACGAAAAACCCAACTTAGGTTTTAAAATGCGAACCAAAGAAGGATATTTCCCATTACCACCAAATGACCAATTCCAAGACTTAAGAACAGAAATGACCGAAATGTTAAACAAAATGGGAATTCCACCAGAAAGACATCATCACGAAGTTTCTAGTGCGGGACAAGCAGAAATTAATTTTAAACTAGACGAAGCATTAAGACAAGCAGATAAATTACAATTATTTAAATATGTTGTAAAAAATGTCGCAAGAAAAAATGGTTTTACAGCAACATTTATGCCTAAACCACTCTTTGGGGATAATGGTTCTGGTATGCATTGTCATCAATCTTTGTGGAAAGATGGAAAGAATCTTTTTGCTGGTAATTGGTATGCAAATCTTTCTGAGTTAGCGAAATATTTTATTGGTGGCATTTTACATCATGGACCAGCATTGTTGGCGTTTACTAATCCAACAACCAATAGCTTTAAAAGATTGGTTCCTGGATACGAAGCACCTGTAAGCTTAGTTTATTCTGCAAGAAACCGTTCCGCAGCAATTCGAATTCCTGTTGCAGTACATGGCGATAAAGCAAGAAGAATTGAATTCAGAACCCCAGACCCAGCTGCAAATCCCTACTTAGCATTTGCTGCAATGCTTCTTGCGGGATTAGATGGAATTCAGAATAAAATCGATCCAGGTGAACCAGCGGACTTCAACTTATACGATGTTCCACCCGAAAAGAGAAAACAAATCAAAGCAGTACCTGCAAACTTAACAAAAGTTCTCGATGCACTAGAACAAGATCATGAATGGCTAACCAAATCTGGCGCTTTTGATCAAGACTTTATCGACAACTATATAGCATACAAAAGAGCAGAAGTAGAACAAATCGTAAATTTACGACCCCATCCTTACGAATTTGTATTGTATTATGACTGCTAATTGATATAAAGTGCCCTTCTTCTTGGGCACTTTTTGTTTTTATTAAAAATTTATAATATATCTTTTATAATTTCTTCTATTATATTTTTATATAAATTATCTTATTAAATTTTTATTAATATCAGTATACTCTAAAAAATTCAATTTTGCTGTCGCGTAAATTTTTGATTGAATCAATACAAATAAAAAGTTATATTTTTCTATTATTATAAAAATTGTTCAAAAAAAATTTTGAATTTTATCTAAAAGCTGCCACGAATATTTGATCTCATTTTTAAATTCAGGATATATTTATGTTTCTTTTTGTTTAGATGATCCAAATAATGCATCATAATTTGTTGATTTTCTATTAAGATAAAGGTTTGGCTTACTGTTCTTGCAAGCTTTCTATTTACAAAGATATTTTCTAAGGGATTTTTTTTATTCCTATAATGATGAAATCTAATCTGTTTTTTGATCGAAGGTTGATTTTGTAATAGTGTGTTAAACAACTTTTTTCTTAATGGATAAATCTTTTGATCTCCTAACCCAGAAGAAGCTTGAAAAAATGGAATAGAATAACATCTTGTTTTTTTCCCACGTCCAGAATAGATAAATTGCAGAACTTTAAGGTTGTTAACGTTAAAAAAAATTAAACGAAATGGAGAATAGTTCCAATAATCGAAATTTTGTATGTATTCATGAATTTGTTCTTCAGATTCTAATTTTAAAAGTTCTGGAATAATTAATCCGCGACTTTTTTTGTTTTTGTATGCTTTGTTAAAAAAATAATTTTTATAAAGATTTTTTTGGTTATAGTTTAACAAAAAAAACAAAAAACCCAATTCATTGGCTCCAATCCATGTTCCACCAAAGTTTGCATCTTTTGGATAAATCATTTTGATATTGTTGTAAACATAAAAACTAGGTGGTATTGCAGTCTTTCTTGTGCGAAGTTCATCCCGATTAAAACCTACGAAGATTTTATTATTATATGGAAGAATTGTTAGAGTACACATAGATCAAAATTAATATAATATTTAGAAAAGTAAAATCAACTTTCTTTTGTTCTTGCAATAATTCGTTTTTTTTCTAATTCTAAGAGTTCATTTTCGCTGTAATTCAAAGCTTTTAGAAAATCTTCTGTATGTTCGCCTAACTTAGGTGGTGGTAATCGATAAGATATCGGTGTGTTCGAAAATTTAAAAGGAGAGCCCGGAATCTTTATAATTCCCAGTTCTTGATCATGGATTTGTATTATGGTTCCTCTTTCTAAAAAATGAGGGTTTTCGAAGGTTTCTTTTAAACTCAAAATAGGAAATAAACAAGCATTTGGGTTTTTAAAAATTGGTTCTAAATCCTCGAAGGTTTTCGATTTAAAATAATTGGCTAATTCTTGTTTTACTTCTTCGTATTTTCCTTCAATTGTAAGCTTTAACAAATCTTCTCTTTGGATTTGTTTTAAAAACACTTGAAAAAACTGTCCTTCTAATGCAGCAAGTACTACATAGCGATTATCTCTACATTCATAGATTTGATAGTTAGGTATAAGTCCACTTAAGTAGGTTTTGTTTCTTGTTGGAGGTTTTTGTTCTGCTATAAAATCTCCTATGCTTAATGTGGCAACTTGCATTACAGAATCTGTTATACTAATATCGATGTATTGACCTTCGCCAGTTTTTTCTCTGTAATAGAGAGCAGTCAATATTCCCGTTAATGCAGACATAGTACCACCTAAAATATCAGCAATTTGTACGGCTGGAAGGATTGGTTTTTCGTCACCGATTAAGTCTAATATACCAGATAACGCTAAGTAATTCGCATCATGCCCCGCGAAATCTTTATAAGGACTATCTTTACCAAAACCAGAAATAGAACAATAGATAATCTTAGGGTTGATTTTTTTTACCTCTTCGTATCCTAAGCCGATTTCTTCCATCATTCCAGGACGAAAACCTTCGACAATGATGTCAAATTTTGGCAAAAGTTTTTTTAAGATTTCTACACCTTCTTTTCTTTTGTAATTTATCGCGATGGATTTTTTGTTTCGATTAAGAAGATAGTAGTAAGTATTGATGTTTTTATTCTGAGAAAAATAAGGCCCCATTTTTCTTGTGTTGTCTATTGCGATGGGATGTTCAACTTTAACAACGTCTGCTCCAAAATCGCCTAAATACATTGTACATAAAGGACCTGGTAGAAGCATCGTAAAATCTAAAACTCTAACATCTCGCAGTGGACCTCGATTCTCTTGATTATATTCAATGATTTGATTCATACAAAATAATAATTATCAAAGCTTTTGAACCGATCAATAAAAAAATTACAAACACCAATAAATCTGGAAAAGTTCTAACTCTGTTTTTATCAAAGAAGAATTATGGAGTTCGCGAATCTGTTCTTCGAGTTCCTTTTTGGCTAAGTTGATTGCATTTTCTGTTCTTGTTAAAATTGCTTTCCGATTGGATGTGGGATTCATTTTATATCTTAATCGTTCTATGTCTTTTTTCTCTTCTAAATCGCGAATTTTTTTTCCATAGCTTATTTCTAACTTGTATTGTTCTTTTGTATAGAGTTCTTTGATTCCTTTAAACCATTGGGAATTTTCTTTTTTTGCTTCTTCGATTAGCCATACATAGATTTCTTGCGAAAGATTTTTTACCGTTTCGTATTCTGTATGATTGACCAAAATAAAATCAGCTTTTTCTAATCCATTAGTGTGTTTTAGGAATACTTCGTCTAACTCTGTTTTTTTAAGAATCTGGAACTCCTTAGAAAAAATAGAAGGTAAATAAACGTTGATGATTTCTTTTTTTTCCTGGAATTGATTCGAGTTATAATGAATGATAAAAATAAAATACAAACCTTTTTGTTTCACTAAATCAGTACGAAATTTGATGATACCCTTTTTAGAAGGATGGTTTAAATAATAGTTTAATGCTTCGTCTACAAGAGGATGACCAACTGCTAAAAACACATAACTTTCGTTTTCGAGTGCCAAATCAGAATCAAACACAGCAAGCTTGTTATCAGGTAAAAGTAGATAAATGTTCGCCTTTTGTTTTAAAGAATTTTGTACAGTCTTATGTTTTTTTAACTTAAACGATGATTTTTTATTATCTTTTAGGTAGCTCAATGTAAGTTTTTCTATATGAAGGTTATCGATGGATCGCTCTTGTTGTGTTATTTTATAATAATCTATTAAGTTAAAATCCACAACAGAAGGAGAAACCAAATCGCTCAATAGTTGGTAAGATTTTTTTGCTGTTTCTATTTTTTGGGATAGGTTTTCTTCGAATTTTTCTTTGCTAATCTTTCCACTTACAAAGTCCATGATAAATTGATTTAAATGTATCTCTTCTTCGATGCTTCCCAAAAGCATATCCGATGGGCCGATGGATTCTTCGAAGATTCGAATCTTATTTTCGAGAATGTTTAAAACCCTTTCTGCCACTGTATCTTTCGTCGAAAAGTTCAGAATCAGTACGTCATTTTTTTGTCCAAAGCGATGAATCCTTCCAATTCGTTGTTCCATTTTTAGGGGAGACCAAGGCAAATCATAATTGATCAAAACATCCGAAAACTGGAGATTTCGTCCTTCGCCGCCAGCCTCTGTACAGATTAAAATTTCTCCTTTTTCTTTGAATGCTTGTATTTCTTGTTCTTTTTGATCTGCTGTTAGACTACCATGGAAAACGTTTACTTTGTAGTCCTTTAACACTTCTACAAGATAATCTTGGGTTGTTCGAAATTGAGTAAATAGAACAATTTTATTGTGTCCATTTCTTTTTAGAGATTCGATGGTTTCTTTTAATTTAATCGCTTTGGTATCGTGTTGGATCTTTTTCCCTAAATAGATTAATCTCGATAATGTTAAAACTTCTTTTCTTATGTCTTGCAATGTATAAGCTTGATTTTCTAATTGAGAAATGCTTTCTAAAATTTCGTCTTCGTTTTCGGAATATTCGATTATTTCTTCTATGTCGTTGTAATCGTTGGTGGTATCATAGTAAGATTTATACAATTTTGTTTCGAGCATTTGTTTTCTTTTTTCTAATGCTTTTAGCAATGCTCGCGTAGAAGAATCCAACAATTTCTGAAAAACAATCATAATAAACCCAATGGCTCGATTCTGTAATTGTTTAGAAAGATTATATTCTTTTTTTACATATTCTGTTGTTTCGTCGTAGAAAATTCGTTCTTCTTGGGATAGTTCAAACTTAATGGTTTTTGCAATCCTTTTTGTAAAACCACCGACTTCTATCTTTCTTCTTCGAATGATGATTTTATTTATAACATCTCTGATTTTTTTTATACTCTCTCCATTTCGTGCTGGAAGAACATATTCTTGAAAAAACGAATGTTCTGGTCCTAGCAGGTGGGGATCTAATAACTTGATCAAATAATATAGTTCTTCGATTTTACCGCGAAATGGTGTTGCGCTCAAAAGTAGTAGTGCTTCTACCTGTTGAGCAATTTTTTCTGCAAAATGATATGCTTGTGTGATTTTATTATAGTCTCTTCTTAGTCTATGTGCTTCGTCGAAGATTGCAAATTCCCAAGGTATTTGTAGAATTGATTCATAATATTTAGGATTTTTTATAAAATCTATTGATGTAATAATTTTATTTATTTTATTTGTATTTATTAGTTTAAAATTTTTATTGTTGATTATTGTAAAATCCTCGTTGAATTTATTTTTTAATTCTTGTTGCCATTGAATTTGTAATGGAGCTGGAACAATTATTATAATATATTTATAATTTTTTCTTAATACTAATTCTTTCATTATTAAACCAGCTTCGATGGTTTTACCAAGGCCTACTTCGTCTGCTAATAAAAAACGTGGTTTTAATGCAGTTATAACTCTATGGGTTGCTTCAATTTGATGTGGTAAAAGCCTTGTACGTGAATTCGATAAACTGGATAACTTGTCGTAAGTGTAATGAAGACGAATTTTATAAGACTCTAATATTTTTAGAGCAAGCGATAGATCTATATCGCTTTGGTTTATCTTTAAAAATTCAACCTGATTGGCTGGCTGTTCTAGTTCTTTAAGTGAAAAATGGTTAAATAGATCATGTATTTCTTTTTTGTTTTTGGAAGCCCCAGAATTTTTCATATATGTTGAGGGTAAAATCCTATATGAGTGATTTCGAGTCGATTATTTTTTTTGTCTTCTAAATAGGTTTTTAAAGCATATTTAACAGCAGTAAAAGCAATTTCTTCCCAAGGAATTTGGTTTTCTGGAAAGAGAACAGTTTCTAATGTTTCGTGCCCGGGTAGAAAGTTTAAATCAAGTAGTTTTGCTAAAAATAATAGATAAACTTGGCTAATTTTTGGAATACTATAAACTGTTTGTAATTTGATGATTTTTACGTTCGCGTTGGCTTCTTCTTTTGTTTCTCTTATCGCACCTTCTTCGACACGTTCACCTAATTCCAAAAATCCTGCTGGTATGGTCCATTTTCCATATTGAGGTTCGATTCCTCTTTTGCATAAAAGAATTTGATTTTCGTAAATGGGTATTGTTCCAACGATAATTTTGGGGTTTTGATAATGAATCGTATTGCAATGAGTGCATACAAAACGTTCCACAGAATCTCCTTCTGGTATCATTTTGATTAATTCTTTTCCGCAGTTGCTACAATACTTCATAACATTTCCTTTTAATCTAAATGAATTTTTATATCTAAGGGAATTTGAATTTTTTCTTCGCGAACACCTTTTTCTTTTTGAGAGTGAGTGCTACAAATCGTCTCTGGTTCTGTTCCTATAATAAAATATTCGTTAACGGTATCGCAAACATTGTTATACGGTAATTCTCCTGTTAGACTACATACAGGACGTTGAAGAATTTTTAAAGATAAGTTTTCTTCTTCGTATTTTGGTTTTTTTAAATTAATCGTTTTATAAACATAATTTCTCCATACAGGTGCGGCTAATGCACCTCCGGTTCCACCGGGACCAAGAGATTTATTTTTATCATAGCCAATGTAAACAACGGTAACATTATCGGGAGTAAACCCTGCAAACCAAGCATTTGTATATCGATTTGATGTTCCTGTTTTTCCGTATACAGTTATTCCACCAATTCTTGCTGCTGTACCAGTTCCGCGAAGAACAACATCTTTAAGAATATCTTTCATTATAAATGCAGTTTCTGGCATGATAATTTGTTTTATTTCTGGTGGTTTTGCTTCGAAAAGGATTTTTTCTTTTTTGTTGGATTTTTTCGTAATTTTTTCTATAAAGTATGGTTTGATGATACTACCATTTCTTGGAAAAATTGTATAAGCAGTTGCTAATTGTAAAGGAGAGACTTCGTAAGTTCCTAATGCAATCGATGCTTCTCGCGGAAGAGATTTTTCCGGTAAATCGAGAATTTTTTCTAAGTAAGAATTTACAATATCTGGACCAATTTTTATGTAGGCTTGTACTGCTGCTGTATTTCGCGAAAAGACTAATGCTTCTCTTACGCGAATATTTCCCATATAACCACCACCATAATTTTCTGGTTCATATTCTGATAAGTCTTGATCAAAGAATGTTATGGGACTATCTTCTAGGATGGTGGCGGCCGTAAATTCGTGATTTTTATCCTCTGGATGATTCGCATAATAATCTATTCCTGCAGAATATATAAAAGGCTTTAATGCACTACCTGGTTGTCTTTTAGATAAAAATCTTAGAAGCTGGTTTGCTGGAATAAACTTTGATCCACCAACTAATGCTTCGATCTTTCCATTTTGTGGGTTTAAAGAAACTAATGCACCTTCAATATATTCTGGTTTTATGGTAGGATTATTCAATTCGCTTTTATAATTGTTTTTTAACGCGTTAATAATCTTAACATCACCTAAAAAATAATTTAATAACAATAGATCATCTCTGTTCTCTTGTAAGAATTTCGCGTTAAAATCGCGTTGCCCTTTCGAAATCTTTTGACTAAATTCTGCAATACCAAAAAGTTTTTTTAGAATTGAAAATGCTTCGTTAAAGTGTTCGTCGAATATTTCGTAATTTTTGAAGGATTTTTGGTATACTACTTTATTCCTATTTAGATAAGTTAACCATTCTTGTAAAGATTCTTCTGCGAATTTTTGTTGATCTACGTTCAAAGTTGTATAGATTTCGAAGCCACCAGTTTCTAAGTTATTTTTTATTTCTTCTGGTAAGATTTTTCGCAAGTATTCCGTTGCATAAGGATATAGGTTTAGACGTCTTGTAAAAGAGCTTTCGTCTGGGTATCGATTAAGGGTTAAAATATAATTATTTACGATGTTTTGATATTCTTTTTGTGCATCTTTTATGCTAATTTCTCCGTTTTCTATAAGACGTTTAAAGGTTACTTCCATTTTTGCGATGGATTTTGTAGGATTCTTTAAAGGACTATAAATATTTGGTGCAGTAGTTAACGACGAAAGAACAGAAGCTTCTCCGATGGTAAGTTCGCGAAAGCTTTTGTTAAAATAAAATTGTGATCCTGCTTCGATTCCTAATGTTCCATGGCCTAATGGTACTTCATTAAAATAGATTTCTAAAATTTTATACTTAGGATATTTTAACTCCATCCACAGAGAAAGACTAACTTCTCTTAATTTTCGTGTAAAAGTCCTTTCGCGATTTAAAAATCGAAGACGTGCTGTCTGTTGGGTTAAAGTAGATGCACCTTCTCTTATCTCTCCGTAATAAAGGTTGATGATAATTGCACGAATAATTCCGGGTATGTCGATTCCAAAATGTTCTCTAAATCGAATATCTTCTGCTGCTATAAATGCTTTTACTACATTTAGGTTATTGAGATCATCTTCGTTTAATTCTATAATCTTTCTGTCCTGAGTATAAAATTCTGCATAAGGGACAATTTCTCCTTTGCTATTATAACCATAGACAATCGAAGGTCTTTCGTAGTCGTCTACAAACCATACAACAATAGGATCACTCAAATAAAAAATCAAAAAAAATGGGGTTAAAAGCAAACAAACCATAAATAGAATGACTGTTCGATAAAAAAAATTAGGTTTATTTATAAAAAAATTTATAAATGAATTGATAAATTGAAAGATTACGCGTTCAATATAATTTTTATTTTCGAATATTTTTTGGTTTATCGAAGTTTGAGGTTTTAAATCCATAATTACGCCATTATGCTTTTAATCTTTCTAAAATGTTAGGGAATTTGTCAAACTTAAAATAGTAATAAAACAAATACAACAAAAAAATCCATCCTAAAAACTGAGAAAACAAAGAAGAATAAGCAGCTCCCATAACGCCATATTCTGGAATCAAAAATATGTTTAAAACAAAGCTACCAATCATTCTTAAAAATGCTTCGATGGCAATAATCACTGGTTGATCTAACGTAAAAAGTGCTGTTCCTAATGGAGCAAAAAATATTCTTAGCATAAATCCTGGAAATATTATCCAAAATACATTAATAGATTGATAGTATTCTTCTCCAAACCAGAAAGGAATAAACCAACTACCTACAAATGCCAAAGGAATTAGGGATAACACTAATAATAAAATAAATATATAAAGTTTTTTAAAATAATTTTTATATTCTCGAGAAGAAGTAAATTGGCTCATCGTGGGCATTATAAAAGATTGCATTGTAGTAAGTAGAATCAATATACCTTGCATGGGAATTCGCGCTGCATTGTATATACCTGCATCGCTTTGGTTTTTTAGCATTAAGATTTCCATCCAATCAGATAGAATTGCAAAAAAAGATGCAAGCATAATCCACTGATTATACCTAAGAAGACGATTGATCCAATAACTTACCCTTTTCTTTTTTATGGGCAAGAAAAAAATCGTAGAATCAAAATAAAAAAAATAGAAGATCCACGATATAAAAGTACCCGTCATAAAACTAAAAAGCACATGGTTAATTTGTAACACTCCCTCATTCCAAAAAAAGAAAAGTAGGAGGAGGATGATTCGCGTAAGACCTGTAATGGGTATCCATAAAGTTAAAATTTTATAATTTTTATGAGAAACCAATATTGCATCAAAATAAGAAAAAAAAGACATTCCCACACTGGATAGAAAGACCAACCAAACATTTGTTATATGTTCTGGTGCATCGATTAATGGAAATAGTCCTGTATCGATCTTCCATTTGTTGGTAAAAAAGTTTTCTAGAATCCAAAAGAAACAAACCATCAAAACAAATAAAATTGCATAGAATTTAATTCTTAAAGATGCGCGTAAAAGATAAGACATTTCGTTGATTCTTTGGTTCGAAACAATAGGAGATAGATATCGAATCAGAGAATATTGTAAGCCTACTTCTAATATTGCTTGGAATACTACAATCCTTGCTAAGTATTGACTGTATAGACCATGCTCTTCGACTGTTAACAATCTTCCAACAATAAAAGAAAAAAGAAGCGAAGAAAAAGAATGAAACGATCGCGAAAGAAATAAAGCTCCAACGCGAATCCATTTGGATGGAATAAATTTTTGCAGCTGGTTTAGAATTGTGTTTATCATTGGAATAAGATTTCTTTTTTTCTTAGATCGCCATCTTCTAATTCTAGTAGTTGAACATTGTTAATAGTCCAAACCACCGTAGAGACAAGATATCGATAAGGTTTTTCGTTAGATTGTCGTATTTTTTTATAAATTTTTCTAACACCTGGTAGCCAGATCGAAGAATGTATACCAGACATAGTCAAAATGCCTTCGTCTTGTATCCATTCATCTTGATTAAAAATTTTTTCGAGGATGTTTAATTCTTCTGCTTCTTGTTCTGTTTTTTCGTTGTGAGGTTGAATTTTTCCTAAAAAAATCGAGTTGGTAGATTTTGCCATAAATGCTTGAATTAAACCTTCGGGAGCACCATAAGTACCTAAAAGCAAATTATAACGTCCCTCTTTTCGAATGATGATTTCTGCGGAAGCGGAAATACTTCCCGATTCTATCAAAGCTATACCTGCACCAGCGTTGCGCACCTTTTCGATGATTTCTTGGTGTCTTGGTCGATCTTGAATGACAACAGTTAAGTCAGAAATATCTAAATCCAAAGCAATAGAAACCAGTTTTAAAATATCTTCTGGTTCTGCTTCTAATAAAGATTTTTCGACAATGATGTTTTTTTGATCGTCCAATTTAAGATATTGATCGATTAATTCTTTTTCTTCGTTGGATAATGGTTTATTTTGTTGAACCTCTGGTTTAGCTAATTCTTTTACTTCTTTGGGGAGAAGTAATTGCTTCATGTATGTTCCCGGTACTGGTTGAATGGTTCCTTTTTTAGCAATCAGCATAACGGACATAGAATCTGGTAAACCCTTAGAGAAATTGGTGGTACATTCTAATGGGTCTACTACAACATCTAATTCAATATCGTCTTTTAGCCTGATTCCATATTTTTTTTTGTGATCTAATATTGCGGAATTATCTTTTTCTCCTTCCCCGATAAGTACTCGGATTTTATAAGGAAGATCGTCTAATAGTTTTTCCATTACTTCTACCGCTATTTTATCTGCATCGTATTTTTTTGCTTTTCCCGACAGTTTATAAACCTCTCTGGCAACAGTATCGGTAATTTTAATAAAATCTTGGGCTATTTCGTGCAAATGTATAATGGTTTTTTCCATAAGTAAATACAATTTTAAATGATCATTTTACTGGGTCAATCAACATATTAGAATGAAAAAGCTTGATATTTAAAATGCTTTAATTTATTGCGGTAAAATATTAAAATAAATTTATTAAATAATATTATAAATAAATATATTTTTATAGAACTTTTGAATGATTTTAATTTAGTACTTATATATATTGAATTTAAAAAAAATTTTCGCAATTTAAAAAAAAGTGTGCAAAAACTTTTAGAGGTTTTTGTCTATTTTAAAAAACAAAACATGGAGGAAAAAGATGCATGAAACAAAATTATTAAAGCTTTTGGGTATATCCCTGATAGTTGGGATATTGGGTTTAACAGGGTTTTGTAAAAAATCCAATGATAACAACGATTTAGCATTAGGAGCAGGATTAGTGGTAGCACAACAGCAAGCCGAACAAGCAGCATACGAAGCAGCAAACAATACCGAAAACCCACAATGGTTCTGGGCATGGGTGAAGAAAAATTCTAGTAATAACTATAGTGCAATGTTAACGCCATTAGTGGCACAAGATTGTAATGTAAATTATTGGGGTTACTCTACCAATGTAATTAAACAAAGACTTCTAGATACAATCGATGGCGATACAGATTTAAGTACAAATTGTCCCAATACCAAAACTTATATATCTGGTTTGGATTTTTCTTCAATACAAGAAAAATTTATCTATGTAAATGGAAGTAGCTTACTAGACAGAAGTTAATTTAAACACAACGACTTATACAGTTGTATCTCCTATTACATTTAAACTCGTTAATCTTTTAATGAGTATAGGTTTTTATGCCAATAATCAAACAGAAACTAGTTGCCAAACTGCTGTTCAAAATAAAATCAATAATATACCAGATTTTAACACTTTTTGTCAATTATCTGCTAGTCCTAGTTCAACTTGTCCTAGTGGAAAAACAAAAGTGGTATATGCTGGGTGTGCCTACGGCG
>JAOACE010000014.1 GCA_026418015.1 Leptospiraceae bacterium
CATTATTGATTTGAGGGATTTCAACCAAAGGAATTATGTTGTTGCCTTGGGATTGCATTTCCCAGTCTAACATAATTCTGATTAGAGCACTGATGGAATATCCTACAAACCTACGTAGGTCAAATAACTTACTCCATAGTGTTGGGTTGATATCCACATTATATCGTTTGTATTGTTTTGTTGTGGGTTGATATTTTGCTGTTTCTGTTTGTCTTTGAGGGGTAATTCTTATTTCGTAAAGGGGATTTAGATATTTACTCAAAAGATATTGAATTGCTAAAGAATCATTTCCAGCGAAATGACTAAAAGTAAATTCTCGTAGAAAAGAAAAATGAAGTGGTGTTAAATTCAAACAAACTCGGTGGGAATGTTTTGTTATGTAGTTATCTTGTTTCATATTATAGTAAATGTGGTTTTTAGCATTTTTTATAGAGCACAAAATAAATTTATAAAAAAAATATAATAGACATATCAAATCTTCGAATTAAAAATGTTTTTCTTTATGTTTTGTATAAAAATTTTTGTTTTTTTATTATGACTTTTAATATTAAGTATTATCTCTATTTTTTTATCATTTTTATTCTTTCATGTAATAAAAATATCAAAAAAGAATTACTTTTATACAATGCAGAAAAGCATTTTAAATCCATCAAACAGCTAACCTTTGATGGCAACAATGCAGAAGGCTATTTTAGCTTTGATGATCAATCGATTATTTTTCAGAGTGATTCTCAATTGTTGCAAAAGCGATTTGGAATCCAAAAAGAACGATATTGCGATCAGATTTTTACTATTGATATTCAAAACTTAGACTTTAACAATCCTACTCAAGAATTTTCTTATCGTTTGGTTTCTACTGGTAAAGGGAGAACAACTTGTTCATTCTTTTTGCCAGATAATCGAATTATCTATGCTTCGACACACCATAATTCCGAAGAATGTCCAGAATCTTTTCGCTTTTATCAAAATCATTATGTTTGGCAACTATTTGATTATGATATCTACTTAGCAAACCAAAATGGAAGCAATTTAAAGGTTTTGGTATCTTCTCCTGGATACGATGCAGAAGCAGTCATTTCTACTGATGGAAAATATATGGTCTATACTTCTACTAAAAGCGGTGATTTAGAATTATGGAGGTATGATTTACAAACAGGCGAAGAGCTACAATTAACAAATGAATTAGGTTATGATGGTGGTGCATTTTTTTCTCAAGATTCTAAAAAAATTGTATGGAGAGCAAGTCGTCCAAGAACTACCGAAGAAATTCAAACCTACAAAGATTTATTAAGAAAAAAGTTGGTTCAACCAACTAACTTAAATATTTTTGTGATGGATATTGACGGAAAAAACAAAAAACAAATCACCCATTTACCAGGAGCAAACTGGGCACCGTACTTCCATCCTAACGGCTATCAGATTTTGTTTTCGAGCAATCATCATACTTTAAATTATGGTGGTAGAGTTTTCAATATTTTTATGATAAATATAGATGGTACGAATTTAGAACAAATCACCTTTGGAGATGAATTCGAAGCATTTCCTTTTTTCTCTTATCATCAACACAAAGGGCACTATTGGTTTTTATTTTCTAGTAATAGAAAGAATCAAAAGCCCCATGATACCAATCTTTTTATTGCAGAGTGGTTAGATTGATTGCTATTAAAATAAAAGTCGCGATAGTTTTTTTCTATATTCATTCGATAAGGGATGACTTTGACCCAGTATGTTAAAACAAGCGATAAGATGATCTTTTAATTCTTGTTTTTTGTCTAAATTTTGTTCTATCAACTGATAGAAATATTCTAATACTTCTTTTTGTTTTGATTCATCAAATAAATCGATAAATTTTTCTAGATATATCCACAAATTGGGATCATTTTCGTATTTTTTTAGATAGTCTAACAAAGAAAGTGCAGAAGAGCTATATTCTGTTTTTTGTTCAACAAGTAAATTTAAGATTCGTTTAATTGTTGCCAAATTTTTTTCTTCTATGTAAAGAGAAATATATTTCCATAAGTAAAAGGCAATTTCTGTATCGATTATTTTTTCGTTTAGAGCTTTTTCGATAGCATTTCGTATCGTTTGTTTAGAATCTGATTTAAACTGTAGGAGTAAATTTACCTTTTCTTCGTTGGGGATATGCTTATCTAAGAAGTTTCTTATTAATCGTTCCGGTAATGCCCCAGTAAAACTATCCACAGCTTTTCCATTTTTAAACAAAACACAATGAGGTATCCCCGTTACATTAAATTGCATTGCTAAGGCAGGTTCATGATCCGTATTGATTTTTACCAACTTCCATTTCCCACTGTATTCTTTTTCTAATTTTTCTAACAAAGGACTTAACATTCTACAAGGTCCACACCATTCAGCCCAAAAGTCTACCAATACAGGAACCTTAAAAGATGCTTCTAATACCTCTTTTTGGAAGTCTTGTGCAGTTAAAGATTTCATATATACTCATATAAGGTATATTTGTTTTTCTCGTCAACAAAAATATAGGTATTTCTGTGATGAATCTACAAATAAAGTTAACAATAATTTTTTTATTTTTTACGATAATTATTTATGCCTATGGAAAAAAATTTTTCTTTTTTTCATGTAAGATGGGAAGTTGTTATCATCTCTTGGTTTTCTTTTAGTGTGATTTTTTTCTTGGATTTCTTTTTTCCGAATGTCCAAAAAATAGATCTCACTAAGCCGATGTTTTATCATGTTTTATTTATTAGTTCAATTTCTTTTTTTGTAAGTGTAATGATAGAGTTTTTCTATTATGTTTCGAATCTTATTTCTGCTTTACTTTTAAGATTAAGAAACCTATGGAAGTATTCTATTCCATCCATTTTGATTTTTAGTTTATTCGTTTTTCCTTTGTTCGATTTAACGGAATTAAAATTTTCTTTTTATCAGTTAGAAGGATTAAAAGGTGATATTTACATTGCAATCCTAGGAGCAATTTTAATCATTTCTATAATACTAATTTTGATTTTTCCGATTTTCTATGGTTTGAATGGAGGATTTATTATTATATCTTGTTTTTTTTCGTATCTTTTGAATAAATTTATATTGTATAAATATTTTAATCATTATTCTATTATTTATTTTTTAATTTTATATTATATTTTTGTATATTTATTTTATTTTTATCTACAATTAAGAAGACGTCTTGGATTAAACCTTTTTTATGAACAGTATCATTATCCTAAATGGTTTGTTGTTTCCTTTGTGGCAATTTTTTTAATTCTTTTTTATTTTAAAAGCATTTTATATGATATTTTAGTCTACTACATCCTTTTTTCTATTTTTTTAGCGTTTAGTTTGATAAACTTTTTTTTAAGCATGCACATAAATTTTGAATACAAATTACAAAAAAGATTATTCGTTTTTTCTTACATATATTTATTTATAATATTATTTATAAAAATTATTATAATATTTTTTTTATATTATAATTTTCCTAAAGATTTTCGAACTCTTGATAGCAAGAATATCATTTCTTATTATTTTCTAGAAACAGTTCATTTTCTTTATGATAAAGATGGCGATGGAGAAAATCATTTTTTTGGAAACGATCCAGACGACAAAAATTTTTATATAAGAAGCGAAGGCAAATTTAACGAATTAAATAAAAGTTATGAATTAAAAACAAACCAAAACAATGATTACTACATTTTTACACTTTTTTTTAACGAAGGTTCTTATACTTCTGAAATTCATCGTATTGCTCCTTCTAATAACATTGCTTTAACATTGTTTTCTTTGCTGAATAATCTATCGTCTTTTGAATCTTATTTGTTCAACCATCAAAAATTAGATAAAGAAATTCAGAGTCTTTTTTCAATTTTAACAACAAACTATTATCGAACAATTTGTATAGGATACGATGCAAACCAGAAATATTTCGAGATAAAATCAAATATTCGTATTGATAAAGGTTGTGAAATCTTTTTACCCTTCGAAGAAAATTCCAATTCAAAAAATGCTCTAGAACATTTAAATCATTTTATAAATTTTTCTAAACAGCAATTTTTAAACTATAAAAAAGAAAAAAATCTTCTTTGGTTGCATTATGATTTTACTAACCAGAATAATATAGAAAAGACTAAGATACTATCTTTAATTGAAAAAGAAATCCCTTTTTCTCCCATCTTATTTAGAAAAAATTATAAATATATATATTTGATATTTTTTAATAAACCTGTACCTCACTACGAAGTACAAACCAATATTGATAATTTAAGTATATTGATGAATAAAAAATTTTCAAACTATGGTATCTTATATCGGTTGATTTATTATAACGAAATAAAAACAATATTTTATGACGAAGCTCAGATCTTACAGCATCCCTTTTTTGTTCAAGAATTCGAATATTCAAAAAAAAGGGACTTAAACCATTATACTTTTATCGAACCAGAAGATCATTATTGGAAAGAATTGATAAAAATCTTCCAGAAGCCCATCATACCTCCCATATCAGTTATAGAGAAAAACAAAGAAATCCAAGTCTATGATGGACGTTCTGGTTTTAAAGCAAATTAATCTTATTGCGCTGCTAATACAATTTGATAGAATGAATCTGGTTTTAAAGAAGCACCACCAACGAGACCACCATCAATATCGGGTTCAGAAAAAATTTCTTTTGCGTTCTCTGGTTTTAAACTTCCACCATATAAAATGCGTATTTCTTCTGCTTTACTTTTTCCATATAGTTCTGCAAGAATTTGACGAATATAGTGTTGCATCTCTTGGGCTTGCTGGGGGGTTGCATTTCTTCCTGTACCAATTGCCCAGACGGGCTCATACGCGATTACAGTATTTTTTATATCCAAAATATCTTTAAAACCTTCGATGATTTGTTTTTTTACTACTTCATGATGTTGATTTGCTTCTCTTTGAGGGAGTGTTTCTCCCACACAAACAATGGGAATCAATCCTTTTTCGAGAGATTTTTTGATCTTTTTGTTTACAGTTTCGTCAGTTTCGTGAAAGTAAGTACGCTGTTCTGAATGTCCTATAATGACATATTCGCAACCAGAAGCAATCAACATATTACAAGATACTTTACCTGTATAAGCACCTTCTTCTTCCCAGTGAACATCTTGTGCTCCTAACTTGATTTTCGTATTTTGTCTTAATTCATTCACCACATATAGGGATGTATAAGGTGGGCATATTAAAACTTCTGCTTTTTCACTTCCTTTTAAAAGTTTTACGAAATGATTCATAAATTCTTTGGTCTCGGAAAGTGTTTTATACATCTTCCAATTTCCTGCAACTAATGGTATTCTCATAATCTTTCTTTATTTTTTATTGATTTAAAAAGACAAGAAAAATATGTTTTTACTTAATAAATTATTGATATTATTTAATTAGAAAAATTTTTATGATTTAAAATGATAAAAAATATTTACAAAATTTTATTAAAACATTATGGCCCACAAAATTGGTGGCCAATTATTTCGAATCAAAATCCTAAGGTAGAAATCATCCTTGGAGCAATTTTAACACAAAATACATCTTGGAAAAACGTAGAAAAAGCATTACAAAACTTAATCGAAAGAAACTTGATAGATTTTAATAAGATTTTAAACCTTTCAGAAGAGGAATTAAAAACTTATATTAGACCTGCGGGTTTTTTTAATCAAAAAGCAAAAACACTTCTTCGCGTAGCAAGATTTTTTGTAGAAAATTCCAAAAAAGTATCAAGAGAAGAACTTCTAAAAATCAAAGGAATTGGAAAAGAAACAGCAGATTCTATTTTATTATATGCTTACAATCAGAATGTATTTGTGATCGATGCATATACAAAAAGATTATTTTTTCGTCTAGGTTTGGTAGAAAAAGATATCTCTTATGATGAACTACAAGATTTTATTTCTTCGAACATTCCAAATAACACAAAAATTTATCAAGAATTCCATGCTTTGATTGTTGTCCATTGTAAAAATGTATGCAAAAAATCTCCTTCTTGTTCTATGTGTGTGTTAAAACCTCATTGTAAATTTTTTCTTGATTCTTCCCAATCAAGCTAAGTT
>JAOACE010000019.1 GCA_026418015.1 Leptospiraceae bacterium
AACAAGAATTTATCTTATACAAAAAAAGAAACGGGCGTTTGGGAATTACAAACAAATCAAACAAAAGAAAATACGTTATTTTTCTATTCCCAAGAACCTATCGATTTCGAACTAAAAGAATTACTGATAAAAAAAATCAATTAATAGATAACCTTTTTAGAATAAACTTTACAAAATAATCTTTGGTTAGATTAAAATGCTTCATAAGGACATCGCCTGGTGCAGATGCTCCAAAATCTTTTAAACCTAAGACATTTTCTGGTTTTACATATTCATACCAACTTTGAGGATGAGCAGATTCTATTGCAAAACGCAAAGCTGGATCGGTACCTAACAAAGAATCTTTGTATTTTTTGGGTTGATTACGAAATATCTCAAAACAAGGCAACGATACAACCTTTACAAAGTATTTTTTCTTTTCTAATTCTTGGGCAGTCTCTATGGCAATTTCTACATCAGAACCAGAAGATAGAATAACAATAGGATTTGTATTACTATCTTGTGTTTCGTAGATAATGTATCCACCTTTTTCGATATTTTTAAAATTTTTTAGATTATATTGCATCTTGATATTTTGTCGAGATAAAATGAGCGCTGTTGGTGTATGAAGGTTTTTTAGTGCACTTTTCCAAGCAATCAAAACCTCGTGATAATTATAAGGTCGCCAAACATGTAAATTTGGTATTAATCTTAAAGAGGGAAGTTGCTCAATGGGTTGATGGGTAGGTCCATCTTCTCCTAATCCAATACTATCATGTGTAAGGATATAAATTACTCCTAACTTCATCAAAGCAGACATGCGGATTGCATTTCTACCATAATCAGAAAATATCAAAAATGTTCCACCAAATGGTCGAAAACCTCCATGCAAAAATAAGCCATTCATGATAGCAAACATCCCAAATTCTCGTACACCATAATAAATATAGTCTCCATCAAAGTTATTTTGTGTGATATCTTTGGCATGTTCCCATATTGTTAAGTTTGAGTGTGTTAAATCCGCAGAACCACCAATGAGCTCTGGAAGTTTTGGTTTAATCTTATTCAATACTCTTTGAGAGGTTTTTCGCGTTGCTTCGTTTTTGATTTCTTCGTCTTTTATTTTGTGGAACCAATGATCGATATCTTCGGGTAAGATATGATTCATTCTTCTTTCTAATTCTTTTGCTAATTCTGGGTATGCTTTTTGATAGTTTTCGAATAATTGATTCCATTCATCTTCGTATTTTTGACCTTTTTCTCGGGCATCAAAAGCATCATAGATTTCTTTTGGAATCTCGAATGGTGGATAAGGCCATTTTAAGTATTCTTTTGTTTTTTGGCTTTCTTCTGTTCCTAAGGGAGCACCATGAACAGATTCTTTTCCTGCTTTGTTAGGAGAACCATATCCAATAATTGTATTACAAATCAATAAACTAGGTTGGGGAGTCTTTTGTGCTTGTTTAATTGCACGAATGATTGCATTTGGATCGTGACCATCAATCGAATCAATTACATGCCAATTGTATGCTTCGAATCGTTTTTTTGTATCGTCAACAAACCAACCAGAAACATCACCATCGATAGAAATAGAATTATTATCATAGAAGACAATCAGTTTATTTAATTGCCATTTTCCTGCAAGCGAAGCTGCCTCGTGAGAAATTCCTTCCATTAGACAACCATCACCAACAAATACATAAGTATAATGATCTATAATCGGAAAACCTTTTCGATTAAACTGACTTGATAAGATCTTTTCTGCTAATGCCATTCCTACTGCATTCGCAAAACCTTGACCCAAAGGACCAGTGGTTGTTTCTATTCCTACTGTATGTCCAAATTCTGGATGCCCAGGAGTTTTAGAATGAAGCTGTCGAAAATTTTTAAGATCTTCTATAGAAATATCATAACCAGAAAGATGTAAGAGAGCATAGATAAGCATAGATGCATGTCCGTTCGACAATACAAACCTATCGCGATTCCACCACTTGGGGTTTTTTGGATTATGCTTTAGAAAATCATTCCATAACACTTCTGCTATATCTGCCATTCCCATTGGTGCACCGGGATGACCAGATTTTGCTTTTTCGATTGCATCAATACTTAGAACTCTGATAGCATTAGCTAATAATTTTCTCTCTACTTTGGGTTTTACACTCATCATAATTTATGCCTTTATTATTACAAAATCCATTTTTTTTGGTTGATTTATGTAGACATCAATTTTTAGTTTTTTATAATTTGTTTGGTGTTAAAAAATAATCGTATTAATTATTTCGTGGTTGTTTAAAAATCATATATTCTGGGACAATAGGTTCATATTCACTTTTGAATAATGGACTAGAAATTAAAAAATCTGCTGTGGAACGATTACATGCAACAGGAATGTTCCAAACCATTGCAATACGAAGCAATGCTTTAATATCGGGATCATGGGGTTGTGGCTCTAAGGGATCCCAAAAAAAGAACAGTATATCTAATTGTTTTTCTGTTATCATTGCGCCTATTTGTAAATCGCCACCTAATGGTCCACTTTGCAATTTATAGACTTTTAGTTTGGTGTGTTTTTCTATTATACTTCCCGTAGTTCCTGTTGCATACAGAATATGTTCTGATAGTGAACCTTCGTTAAACAAAACCCATTCAAGCAAATCCATTTTCTTTTTATCGTGAGCAACCAGAGCAATCCTTTTTTGCTTTGGCATTGTTTTATTTTTATCCATAAGGTATACTTATAAAGGGAATTTTTATTGTCAATTGAATCTATTTTCAATTTTTAGTTATGGAATAAATTTATGAATAAAAAAATTCTTATCACTGGTGCTGGTGGTTCTATTGGTTCTGGTCTTGTTAAAAAATTGATTCAACATAACTATCATAATCTAGTTTTACTCGATAATTCTGAATATTTGCTATTTACTATTGTACACCAGCTAAACTATCGATATAAATCTTATTTAGCGGATATTCGCGATAAAGAACGCATAAAAGAAATCCTCGAAAAAGAAAAACCGGATATTATCTTTCATACAGCTGCATTAAAACACGTACCTTTACTAGAAGAAAATCCACAAGAAGCCATTAAGACAAATGTTTTAGGAACATTAAATTTAGTACAACTTGCAAAAGAATATTCGATAAAAAAGTTTATTTTTATTTCTTCGGATAAAGCGATTAAACCAACGAGTATTATGGGAGCATCAAAAAGAATAGGGGAAATGATCTGCCAATATTATAAAAAACATACGAATTCGATCTTTGTATCTGTTCGCTTTGGTAATGTTTTAGGAAGTTCTGGAAGTGTAATACCTATTTTTAAAGAACAGATTGAACGCGGTGGACCAGTAACTGTAACCGATCCCAATATGAAGCGTTTTTTTATGTCTATTGATCAAGCTTGTGAATTATTGATCTCTACGATGGAAATAGCCCAACAAGAAGATGACATCTTTTTTCTCAACATGGGAGAACCCATCAACATTTATGAACTCGCTAAATACATGATTCTTTCTTATGGAAAAATGCCCGAAAAAGATATACAAATCAAAATTACTGGACTGCGTCCAGGCGAAAAACTTTACGAAGAGATCTACGATAAAAAAGACGAATCCATTAAACCAACAACCATAGAAGGAATACAAAAAGTCGTTTTAAATGGTGTTCCCGAGAATTTATTCGATATTTTGAATCAATTGTTTTATGCAAAAGATACAGAAAGTATCAAAAAATACATCAAGCAGTTAATTCCTGATTTTCCTATAAACAATAACAAAAAAAATTGACAGAAGAAAATTAACATTATTTTGGAAAATCACCATGAAAAAAAAATATAGAATATTTTTGTTATTAATAATATTATTAGTTTTTTCGTGTAAAGAAAAGAAAACAGAAGAAACACAAGAATTCCAAGAAATCTGTAAAAAAGTAGCTCAATGCGATAATCAGTTCAAAAATTTTAGCGATATAGAAAAACATTGTTTAAGTTTTTTTATAAAATTAAAAAATAATAAATCCGAAGCATTGAATCCCATTATACAGTGCATAAAAAATGCTCCCTGTGATTCGTTAAGCTTTCAATCCTGTACGATTGAATACATGAAAGAATTACAAAATATGAAGCCAGCAACAAAATAGTTTATCTTTCGTATTTTTGTAAAATTTCTACCATTTTTTTGGCAGAGTTTTTATAATCAAAAAATCGTAGATTTTGATTCTTGATTTTTTTCTGGTGTTTTTTGTTGGAATAAAATAGAATTGCATCTTTCCATTCGATTGGATTCATTGGATTTTCTATGTATGTGACACCATCAATCCATCTTCCTATCTCTTGGAAGATTTCGATCTTGGAAATAATTTGATGTTTTTTAAAATATGCTGCTTCTAATATAGGTAAGCCAAAACCTTCGTAAGTACTAGGAAATAAAAACAACAAACAATTTTCGTAAAGCCAAAATAATTCATCGACGGAGGGAGCTTCGATAAAAAATATATTTTCTGAACGAAATTGGTTTTTTGACAACTGTTGTAGTGTTTCGTTCATCCTCCATCCTGGTTTTCCTGCTATTATTAGTGGAGGTAAGTAGGTATATTCTTTTTTTGCTTCTATATAAGCTCGAATGATGGTTTCGAAATTTTTTCGCGGTTCTAATGTTCCTACACTTAAAAAAAACTCATTTCCCAGCGGCATATTTAAAGGCTTTTTTCTATTTATGGGGGGTTCTATAATTCCTGGATAGATTACATGATAGTTCTTATTTTTAATATCATCAGAATCCTGAAAAATTCTTAAAATTAAGTTTTTGGTGGTTTCTGATAAGCACAAAATTTCATCAGCATTGATTAGTGAATTTAATGTAAACAATTTTAAATATTTTTGATTCCAGAACTTCATTGTTTTGGGAGCTACCCAAGCACTTAAATCGTGTATGTTTAAAATAGCTGGAATAGCAACCTGATGTTTATATTGATAAGGCAAAAGAAAAAGCGTACTCCAAAAGACATTCGGTGAATATTTTTTTAAAAGTAATGGAACCTTTCGATGAAACCAAAGAGGACCCAATTTCTGATACAATATTGAAGTTTCGATAGAAATATCAACATCACCCTCCAAAAGATCGACATAATCCGGATGGATTTTTTTATTTGTTAAAAAAATCCATTTCCAGTTTTTTTGTTTTGTAAGTTCTAATACTTCTTTTAAGATATGATAAAGATATACAGCATTACCAGTTCCAGGATAGGACAATGGTCTTACATCGACTGCAATTTTCATAAAAAAACCAAATTTTTTTGTTTCTTTATCAAGAAAATCAGAATATTATGTTGCAAAATAAAAAACCGTTTATTGTTTGTTTTTTTAATAGATATGAACAACGAAAATAGAAAAAACCATAAAAAAAAAATAGAAAGACCTCTCTTAGCATTCGAAAATATGGAATTCTTAACAAGCGAAGAAGCAAGGCCAATAAGAATTCTTTCGGAATACTTATATCCTTTAAAAAAATTTAGAGACTTTAACATAACAGATACAATTATATTTTATGGTTCAGCTCGCATACCTGCACCAGAAACCATAGAAGAACACAAGAATTCCAAAATCGTTGAACTTGTAAAATATTACGAAGAAGCAAGAGAATTAGCCAAGAGAATTACTCTTTGGTCAAAAAGTGTTGCAATTAAACACAAAAGGCGATTTATTATTTGTAGTGGAGGGGGACCAGGAATTATGGAAGCATCGAATCGCGGTGCACACGAAGCGGATGGAATTAGCATTGGATTAAATATTGAACTACCCAAAGAACAAATACCTAATCCCTATATAACGCATGAATTAAATTTTGATTTTCATTATTTTTTTACGAGAAAATATTGGTTTTTGTATTATGCCCGTGCTTTGATTGCATTTCCCGGAGGCTATGGTACATTGGATGAATTGTTCGAAACTTTAACATTGCAACAAACCAAAAATATCAAAAATACAGTTCCTGTTTTTTTGTATGGAAAAGATTTTTGGAATCGTTTGATCGATTTTGATTTTTTAGTCGAATATGAGTTAATCTCCCCAGAAGATAAAAACCTATTCGAGATTGTAGATTCTGTTGACGAAGCATTCGAAAAAATCATACAAAAACTAGAAAAAACATTGTAATGGCAAAAATACCAGAATTTTTAAACTTAGTAAAAGAATCCGAAGCTTCTATTCGAGGTTCGCAAGTAACAGAAAAAGTACATTATACTATTTACAAAAAAATTCAAAGTTTAAGTAATATCTCTTCTATTAGGAATGGTGCTGTTTATACATTAAATATATCGATTAAAGAATTAGAACCTTTAAACTTACCCAGAACATCGTACTTAAACGTCCTAAAAAACTTAATCAATGATAAACTAATAGCTCAACTAATTATTTTTCATTTTATCGAAGAAACCAAAGAACTAAAAATTTCCTCTTGTTATATTTCATTACCTATCACTGTTAGTGAGGACAACACAACTCAACATCTTTATTCAGAAATCCTTCAATTTTCTATTAAAAGTATTAAAAAATACATAGAAAGTAAGCCTTTTATAACAAAACAAGATTTACTCAAAGATTTTGAATTAGACATAAAATCTTTACACAAACCTCCTATTGATAAATTACCAAATACATTATATGATCCAACTTTTTATATTGTTCCTTCGATATTTGACATCAATCCAGAACCCGAAGTCTTAACTACTATAAAAAAAGATCTAAGAAATGAACTTATAAGGCAAAAAATTTTCATCGAATTGTTTGAATATGGATTAATGCCTTATCGAGAAGAAGAAATCCCGATTCGTTTCGAATCCGCGGATGAATTCATGCGAAGTAAAGTAATACAAAAATATAAAAGTGAACCTAATGTTAAAATCGAAATAGACGCTATTTTACTCGAAGAATCTGCTTATTATATGGATCCTTTTGCTCAAAAAACAACAGAATTTTCGAAAAAATTGGCGGAGTCATTAAAAAAACAAATGCTTTCAAAAAGTAATACTGTAAGGTTTGCAGGGATGCTTCCGGTAGAAATTGTGATAAGTACTGCAGAAATTACTAACAATATTTATCAAAATCAATATAAAAACGAATTATACAAGCAAATCCAGTTTTATTTAGATAAATTAAAATCCTTAGCACATCAAGAAATAGAAGAAGTGGTAATGTATATTTATCAAGATGATTTAGAGCAAATCAACCCCAAAGTAATAGAAACATTAAAAAACTCCAACGAAGTGATGTATTTAAAATGGAATTTAAAAAACGACATTGTTCACATTTTTGCTTATAAAGAATCTGAAATTTTTCATAAGATTGTTTCGCAATTATTAGAACGAGTACGCATCGAACATTGGAAAATCTTAGCTTTAAAGTTCTTGATTGAACAATACGAACATGAATACCCAAATCTTTTTGAAGATCGTGATTTTCGCGAATCTTATGGTAGGTTGCTTCGAAAGGTTTACATTGATTATATGCCTTGGTATTTTAAGATTTTGATTTATATTAACTTTCCTTTTTTTCAAGATGTTGCATTTCGCATAGCAAAAGAAAAAATTCTACAAGAACAAAAAATATTAGAAGAAAAAAATAATCAAAAACTAGAAGAAAAAAAACAACAAGAAATCCAAGAGAAAAAAGAAAAATTATCCAAAGCAAAGGATATTGATACTTTAATACGAATTATGGACAAAGTGCAACAATATTTTTCCCAAGGAAAAATTCCTTTTATCAACCAAATTTTATTAGAATTTCCTGGTTGGGAAGAAAAGGATTTTCTCGAATATTTAAAAAAACAAAACTTTGTATTATTTCCCATCAAAAACGAAAAAGTTATCCTATACCCAAAAAACTTTAACTGGAAGATCTATGCAAAAAGACTAGAACAAACGATTAGTCAAAATTTAAACCAAATCAATCAAAACCCACAAATTGAACAAAATAAATTAGAACTAGTGAAAATTCGTTCTTTTATTGACTCTCAACAAAAAGGAAATAATGTAATAGAACCTACGGAAGATCCTTATTCTAAGCTCAGTAAAATTATCAGTAAAGAAAAACAAGGAAAAAATATCCCCGAAGATTTGCCCGATGAAATTGAAATTTAATTTTCCCAAAGCAAATTAAAATTGACATAATTCTTGATTTTTTTTTACGTAATTCAATGGGGGTTTAAAGTCTATGGAAAACACACTCACGATAGAAGATTTACAGAAAAGAATCCAACAATTAGAGAAAGAAAATAAACTCTTAAAAGAAGAATTAGATTATATTAAAGAATCTCCTTATTTACAAAAGTCTATTAGCAAGATTGTTTACGAAGCTACTATCAACAGAGAAGAGGTAATCAAAAACGAATTTGGAAAAAGAATTAACGAAAAACATGGCACAATGTACGAAATCAAAACCCAAGCATATCGTTTTGCACATCTATTAGGGATTGACCCAGTTTCTGTTCGACTAATGGTTACCGAAGCAATTCAAAACCTAATAGAACATGGTTATGGGAAATACGCAATTGTAACACTAGAAATGCAAAATGATGTGATAAATCCCTATATTATGTGTAGTTTTAAACATGAAATGCCACCAGGAAAATTCTACACATTAAAAGAAATCGAAGAAAATGCGTTAAAAGGTGATGCTACCACAGCATTTTTTGATTTTGAAAATAGTCGCGGTAGAGGCGAATATTTAATGAAAGAATTAACAGACGAAAGAAGAATCATTAATGGTATTGAGATCAATCCTGATGGAAAAAAGATCCGTTATTTTAAAAGAGTTTTGATCAAGTATAAAGATCCGCAAGGTCCAAAAGAAAAAATTACTTTCTCGGAATTAAAAAAAGAAATCGATAAATTAGATATTGATGATGTTGTTTGTTATTTTCATGTTCACCATATTGAATCTGAACCAACTGCAGTTACAATTGCAACATTACGTTCAAGTGCACCCAAAGTAGCCGAATTAATGAAGCAACATGGTTTTCAAATTATCGAAGAAGAACCTTATTATAGGACATTGTTTACTACCTTCAAAACAGATAAAAAAATTAATAAAGAAGATTTGCTAAACCTTTTTGCAAAAGTACGTTATATTGTTCAACACGAATTCGATAATAAATAAAGAATAGTTTATGCAAAAAAAACCTTATTTAATTGCAACAGCAAGCGACAAAAAATATGGCGATTTTTTAATCGAGGAATGGTTAGAATCTATTCTTAAAAATGTAAATTTAACAAAAATACAAATATTCGTGTTGGATTATGGATTAACCAAAGCTCAGAAATATTACTTAGAAAATCATGATGTTATTGTATATCCCTGCAAAAGGGACGGGCATGTTGTTAACATTCGTTTTAGAGATTTACATAATTTTTTAGTTCAAAACTATTATGAACAAATCTTAACATGTGACGGTGGAGATATCATTTTTCAGGATGATATTTCGCATCTCTTTGAAGAAAACAAAAATGAATACAGAGCAGTTTGCGAGGATCTTGCACCATTCTTTGATTATTTTATCAATTCTGATTACTTTTATAAAGAAGATTTAAAAGATATAAAAGAAACTCTTTTATTAAAACGAATGATCAATGCAGGTTTTGTATTGGCACCATACGAGAAAATGAAGCATTTGTGCGAAGTTCTTGTTAGTAAGACCAAAGATGCGACTAAATTTGGTCCAGATCAAATTTTGGTAAACTATGTATTACATAAGGAAGGATTTATTATGCTGCCTACAAAATATAATTTTGTGCCAGTAACCTCTTTGACTGAATTTTACATTCAAAACAGTATCTTTTACGACAAAGATGGAAATATCATACCTGTGGTTCATAATGCAGGAAATTTGGATTTTTTACGTCCAATTGAAAATTTCGGTTATAATAAAGATCATAATATCTTGAAAGAAGATGTTTTAAAAACACTTAGAACCTTCTATTCTTCGTTATATGTAATCAATAAACCTAAAAAAGAAATCATGATTATTTCTAAAAAAGTAGAAAATTTTTTTAATAGCGTAAAAGAAAACATCACCGAAGAACAAAAAAAACAGTTTTTAAACATCGTTAAAAGCATCGAATCTATCACAAAGAAAAAATAATTTTTTTGTAAGATGCGGAAGATGCGACATAACATAAATTATCGGAAGTTGAATTTATTTGATATTTTTTTTAATAAAAATTTTCTAAAAAGCATATTTATATAATATGAAGAAACAACATTTTTTTACGTATAAAGAATGTAAAACATCGATAAATATTACAACTTTTCATTACGTGTATTTGATTTACTTATCAGAAACACGATTTAACGGGAATTTAACTTTGACGATTGATTATCTTTTAAGAAAATATTTAGCATATCTTTATAAAATTAGCCTCGCACCAACAAAAAGAACTTTAACTGCAACCTATCAACCAAGAACAAAAAACTATATTATACGAAAAATCAATATACAGCCGACATATTGGTCAAAACTCTACGAACTCAGGTTTCTTCTAGGATTTTCGATGAGTTTTATCATTCGTATCATGTTAGACTGGGAGATGCAAGATGCACAAATTTCCATTGATCCTATATTTATTAGACCCCCTTTAACATTTGAGGATGAAGAAACACATTCTCGTATCCAAATTGGGGATAATTATTCATCTTATAATAGAGTGAATCATTCAAATTTAGAGGTTTATAGCGAGTTCTTGTGTCCTGCGGCATAAAAATAATATTTTTTTGTTGACTTAATAAATATTTTATAAATTTTACTTATATTTTAAATCTCACCCTTCCCCTATCCCGCTATTCTATTGTACATTTAGTTTTATATATTTTATTTATAAAAAAATTTATAAAAAAACACGGATTTTAGAATATCCGTGTTTTAAATTAAACACGTTTTTCAATAAAAAGAAAGATTTCTTTTGCATAATTCTGCATTTCTTCTGGAGAAACCAATGCCTGAGAAATTCTCGTTAAATGATAGATTTGTTTTGCTAATTCTAATTTTTCTGGTTTTATTTCTTGACCTTCTGTTAGAATTATATCTGGCTTTCCTAATTTTTGTATTAAGGGATTCTTTAAGTTTAGTAACAAAGTGTGATGTTCCGGAATAGTAAATTTATCCTTCTCTCCATAAAGTACTGCTAATTCCGAAACACGTCTATACGTTTCTGGTAGAAGAATCATCGCTGGAATTTCGTCTGTTTTTAGTTGTTCTGCGCGAACAATAATTTTAGTATTGTTCAAAGCTTTTCTAAAAATATCCTCTACCCTATCTTTGAGGGTTTTAGAATCACTATCTATGATTTTACTTTCTTTTTCGATTGCATGATCCGAAATCTCAGCATCAACCCTTACGAAATGTACATTGTGTTCTTGCATCTCCAAAAAAGAAGAAAAATGTGCATCGATCAACTTATCTAAATAAATAATTTCTATTCCTTGTTTTAATAGCAGTCGAACCGCTGGACCTTGGGTTTTTAAATCTGTCGCGTAATAGATCTTATTATCAGTTTTTGTTTTGTTGTGATCGAGATATTCCTGTATCGTTTTGAATTTTCTGTTATCTAAGTTTTCTTCTACGATGGTTTCGAAAAGCAATGCTTCTTTTGCATTTTCGTAGAATTTCGAATCCTCCATCATTCCATATTTTACGAAGGGTGCTATATCTTTCCAAATCTTCTCGTAATATTCGCGGTTGTTTTTACATTCTTCAACGAGCTTGTCAGCCACTTTTTTAACAATGTGTGTTGCTATTTTTTTGACTTCTGGATCTTGTTGTATGTAAGAACGCGAAACATTCAACGGTAATTCTGGCAAATCCAAAACACCTTTAAGTGCAGTCAAAAATTTAGGGATAATTTCTTGTGCTTCGTCTGTAACAAAAATTTGTTTGCAGAAAACTTTTACATAATTTTGGTTTAAATCCATCTCGTGTTTTAACTTAGGAAAATACAGAATGCCTTGTAGTCGAAAAGGATAATCTGTATTCAAGTGAATATAAAATAAAGGATCACTATCTAACGGATACAAATATTTATAAAAACTAAGATATTCTTCCTTCGATACTTCGTTAGGTTTTTTTAACCATAGAGGTTTTTGATAATTTACTTGTAATCCATCAAGCTTAATAGGGATAGATAAAAAATCACAATATTTACGAATAAGATTTTGAAGGGTGATTTTATCCAAAAACTCGTTTTTAGCTTCGTCGTTTAAATGTAAAATAATTTCTGTTCCTCTATTAATCCTTTCGCCTTTTCCAATAAAATATTCATCACTTCCATCGCTTACCCAATAGACAGGTTCTGCTTCCAGTTGATAACTTCTGGTATGGATTTCTACTTTATCTGCTACCATAAAAGAAGAATAAAATCCTAACCCAAAATGACCAATTATATCCACAGAACTTTGATCTTTTAAGTATTTCTGAGCGAATTCTTGTGCACCAGAAAATGCAATTTGTGCAATGTATTTTTCTACTTCTTCTTTGGTCATTCCAATTCCATTATCAATAAAATGAAGGGTCCCTTTCTCTTTGTCGAATTTGACCTCTATAAAAAAATCTACTTGATCCGATTGATAAATTTCTTCATTTAGCATGATACGTTTTAATTTTTCGATTGCATCAAAGGCATTAGAAATCAGTTCGCGAATAAAAATTTCTTTTTCGGAATATAACCATCTTTTTATGATGGGTAAAATATTTTGAGTATTAATACCAATCTTGCCTTTTTGTAATTGGGTTTCCATATTCACTCCTGATAGATTTTTTATAAAATTTACTAAATATTTAGCAATTAAAGATTGTATTTGCTAATAACAAAAAATAAAACTATCATTGATTTGTCAACACTTTTTTGTATAATTTTAGTGTTTCTTTTCCAGTATTTTCGTAGTGGAATTGTTGCACATGTTTTTGGTTGAATTGAGCAAAACGTTTTCTAAGCTCAGGCTCTTGAATCATTTTTTTTAAATGAAGTGCCAATGCCTCAGGATTTTGCGGAGGCGATAACAAACCACCTTTTTGATGTACGACGATTTCGGGAATTCCACCGCCTGCTGTTGCAACAATGGGAAGTCCCATAGCCATAGCATCTAGTAAAGATGTACCAAGTCCTTCTTCCTTCGAAGACATTACAAAAACATCAAATAGATGGTATAAATCAAAGACATCGTTTCTATATCCTAAAAATAGAACTTCGTCTAATTGCAATTCGTCTTTTAAACGAAGTAAGGATGATTTTAATTCCCCATCACCAACAATCAGAAGCTTATAAGCAGGAAGGGATTCTTTTTTTAGAAGAGACATCGCTAAAAGTAAGGTTCGATGATCTTTGTGATCTACCAATGCAGCAACATTTCCTAGAATGATTTCGTTGGTAATCCCCATAGATTTTTTTAGTTGATCTATTTTTTCTTTACTGGCTTGATTCTTAAAACGATTTAAATCAATCCCCGAGTAAACAACATGAATCTTTGATTCTGGTATACCATCGGCAATCAAAATCTCTTTTACCTTTTGAGATATTGCAATATAAGAATCGATGAGTTCAGAAAAATATTTCTTTGAAGTTATTTGATTGATCCATTCCCACCGACTCTTTCTAATAGAAAAGTCTACTCTTCGCGAAACAAACAATTTAAAAGAATATTTTTTTCTTAATGTAAATTTTTTTGCTAATAGAGCAATACTATGTGCTCGCGCAGTATGGGCATGAAGAACATTTATCTGATGTTTTATGATAAACTCAGACAATTTATTGGCAGAGAATATATCCCATTCTCCCAACACTCTTAACGGAAAAACAGCAATTTCTTCTTTTTTGCAACGATCTTCTAGAACAGAATTTGGATAGCAACAAACATATTGTTGTACATCTTTTTGTGTTTTTAAAAACTGGGCTAAATAAAGGGTTTGTTGTTCTCCTCCCCGCCAACCTTTTGTGGGATTTAAGTGTAAGACGCGAATCATAAGGAATTTTTGATAATTTTTATTATATCTTTTGAATAATCGCGAAGTAGTCTTGCACCTTGGATTTGAACTACTTCCGATGCCAAAAAATTGCCAATCTTTGCAGACTCTTCTGGTGTATAGCCATGAGTTAATCCAAAGATCACTCCACCAGCAAATGTATCGCCTGCTCCTGTTGTATCTAATGGCTTTACAGGAAATCCACTCACTAATTTCGCTTGATGATTTTTGATAACATAACATCCCTTTTCGGAAGCTGTTAAAAAGATCGAATTCGAAAATTGTTTTAAATCTTCTATAATTTCTTCTTCGTTAGATTTTTCGGTAAAGAAATATCCTTCGTCTAAATTCATAAAAACAATAGAAAAATCTTGATCTTCCATCAATTTTAGAAAATCTTTTTTATATTGTTGAACGACAAAACCATCAGAAAAAGTAAAACCGACAGGAATTTGATTTTTTTTGGCAATATCGATTGCTTTTAGTGCAGCATTTCTTGTCTTTTCGTTAAGCCACAAATAGCCTTCGATATAGAGCATCTGAGACTTTTTTATTATATCTTCTTGGATGTCTTGTTCTGTTAATAAGACAGAAACCCCTAAATGAGTAGACATAGTTCTTTCTGCATCGGGGGTAACAAGTACAACACAAGTAGCAGTAGAACCATGATCTTCCCCTAAGGGACGAACATCAAAATCCACACCAGCTTCTAATAGGTTTATACGATAAAATTCACCATAAGGATCTAAGGCAATCTTCCCAGTATAAAAAGCTTTTCCCCCAGCTCGCGAAACAGTAATCATCGTATTTGCAGCAGAGCCACCTGATGTCATCTGTAATTTTAAGTTTCGACTTTCGATTTGGTTGATGAGTAACGCCTGTTCTTTTGCCGAAGCAAGAGTCATATGTCCCTTAGGTAAAGATAATTCGTTTAGAAATAGGTCATCGATAAAAATCAACAAATCTACAATTGCATTTCCTATACCATAAACATCATAAGGTTGATTTCCTCTAAAAACTACATCCATTTAGATAATTTTTTTTTCGCATATACTACGACAACCCATTCATGAATTTTTTTATTGTCCTACGCAAAGTAAGGCATTAGAACTATCGCAAGATGGGGAACTTATATCACTATACCACTTACTATCTTTACTATTTGAACTACCAACTCTACCTATATTAGAAGTTGTGTAATCTGTCCAATTATTACAGTGAGCTGAAGGTGAAATTGTCCAATCGCTAGCCAATCCAGTCCAGTAAGGGTAATATGAACCTGCTAAAATAGATTCTGCAATATTAGTCGTCACAATCCCTGCGCTATTCGTTGTAAACAAATATAATATTCCATTGGGTCGATAATAATCGGTATTGGGTTTAAATACCCAATCAACGTTTTCGTTGGGATCTATACAATTCGATGTACTACAAGCTCTACGATTTGTTCCATCTACAATCATCGCTTTGTATGTATTATTATCTGGTTTGTTAGCGTCATTATTACAAATAAAATCTGCTCTTTGTATTCCATTAGTACCAGGTACACCCGTACCACCACCGATATCTCCTACAAATTTCTCCGCCGTCACAAAAATTTTTAATCGCCGTTGATCCTTTAATAATTTTAATATCATTCCAGTTGGTGTTGTTGGGTCTAAAGGACTTTCTTTAAACTCAAAACAACTCCATGTCAAAAGCAATATTATGAGAAAAATTAATTTTTTTCTCATAAAATCAATCTATCATAGTATAAAATATAAATCAAGAACTTTTTTAGTAATCTATCTTATTTTTTTTTATTCGACGCTTGTTTGAATACAGAAAATTTGTCATTAATGATCTATACTATCGTTCCCAAAGAAAAAAAGGACTGGATAAAACATTTTTTTTTATTTTGGGGGCTTTTTTTAGTTCTATTACAAATCCAGCGAATGGTATTTTATTTTTTTTACGTGGATACAACTACCAAAGATAGTAATTTTTATTCCGAAGTCTTTTGGGCTTTTATTACAGGATTTCGTTTTGATTTAGCTGTATTACCCATAGTTTTCTTATGGTATGATGTTTTATTGTTTTTTTTCTATTTACTCTTTATCTATCGCATAATAAAACCAAAAACTTATCAAATATTCGCATTAATTTTATTTTTTATCGAATGGTATGTGATGATTCACATTGCATTAGCCAATGTTTCTAGTATTTTAAACTATGGTGTTAACAACAAACATTTAGGTTGGGAATATTTTGCGTATTTTCGTGATCTTCCTCTTTTTATAAAAAGTATCTATTCCAAAAACCCAGAAATCATTCTTAGTTTGTTTTTTTTATTATTTTTATGGATGGGATTAGGAATTTATTTTATCCGAAAGGCTTTGAATATCCAACATACCTATCCATCGAATCAATTTAAAATAAGTCAATTTGTTTTGTATCTTATGATCAACGTTATTGCATTTCGCGGTGGAATACAAACGAACCCTATAAGACCAGCAGATGCCCTAACATCGAAAAATACATTTATCAACAACCTACGTCTAAACGGAATCTTTACGATTATGCATGATTTTTCGGATCAAAAGGATTTTAAAGAATTTTTTCCTCCCGAAGAAAATATTCGTTTTATCCAAAGCTTTTTTCAAGAACCAGATCCTTTTGTTGATCCAGAATATCCTTTATTAAGATACATGAATCCAAGAAAAATGGATTTTTATCATTTTAAGAGCGAGTTATCCAAAACAAAAACAGAATATCGTTATAACATGATTGTGATAGTATTAGAATCTTGGAGTGCAAAATTTCTTGAACCATACAACCCAAACTTTAAAGATGTTGCACCAAATTTTAACCGAATCAGTAAGCAAGGATTAATTTTTCGACATGCTTATGCCTCTGGTGGACGAAGTGCAAACGGTATTTTTAGCATTCTTTCTGGCATTCCAGACCGTGCAGGTAGAACCATCTTTCGCTCCAATCAAGTCTTTAATCGTTTTGGAAGTCTTCCTTATCTTCTAAAAGAAAAAGGATATACCACGATTTTTGCCCATAGCGGTGATCTAAACTTTGACAACCTTAAAACTGCTCTACCCCACTTTGGTTTCGAAATTCTCATTGGAAAAGAAGAAATGGAAAAATCAAAAAAATATTTGAATACTTGGACGATGGGATATTTCGACGAAGATCTTTATGATATCTCCTTAGAAACTATCAAAAAACAAAAGCAACCCTTTTTTTTGATGATCTTTACATCCAATAACCATCATCCTTACACTGTACCAGATAAACGGTTCGAAATATTCCCCGAATCCGATCCAGAAGCAAAATTTAAAAATTCTTATCATTATGCGGATTATGCCCTTGGAAAATTTATCGACAATTTAAAAAAAAGTAATATCATTAAAAATACAATTGTGATGTTCGTAGCTGATCATACTCATCATACAAACTTAAACTATTACGAAGATCGTCAAATTCCTTTTTTGATCTATTCTCCGAATTTAATTCAACCACAAGTTCGCTATGATGTAGTATGCCAATTAGATATTCTTCCTACTATATTAGCGATGACTGGTGGAAATACCTTTTATAGCTCCATCGGTAGAGATTTAACCCTTCCAAAAGAAGATTCATTTGCATTTTTTGCTGGTGGTTCCGATACCGATATTATAGGTATGATTCAACATCCTTTTATCTATTATCATTATTTTCATAGTCCAGAAAAATATCTTTTTAGAATTGATCAAGAAATCACTTATAATAACATAGCAAGGGAATATCCAGAGGTAACACAAAAGATGGATTATGTAACAAAGAATTTGTATCAAATTTCGCGGTATTTAGAAAACAAAAACCAGATTTTCCCCGAAGAAGTTATATTAAACGAATTAAAGAAAAAATGGATTAAGGAGTAGTAAATGGACTTAATAACTTGTCGTAATGTGTATTATAATTAATAATATAGAATAGATTAAGGAGTAGCAAATGGACTTAAAAACTGCTTATAGAAATTATATCGATTATGAAGATAAACAAGCTGAGGAGTTTCTGATTTATGAACTTTACAAACAAACTCAATACTGGCTAAAACACGGAGAACCAGACCTTAATTTTTTGTTTGAATTTCTCGAACTCTCAGTAGAATTCGAAGAAGAACCTTTTGGAATTAAAAACCTGTTATATTTAGGGTTAAAAGAATTGATCGAGGCCCTCGACTATTATAATTTATTCGAAAAAAGTTCTAGTACTCTGGAAAAGCATCTCAACCAAGCATTGATGTCTTTTTTAGCTTGGATTGACGAACCCACTTACAGAAAAATGAAGAACACCCATTTCTCAGAGTCGGATTTTTATATTTATGAAATTATCGGTGGTGAATTTCCTCACGATTCTGCACAAACATTTTTAAAAACAACCACAGAAGTAGATGTGTGGATTGTCATTAAATACTTAGAAGAAATTACTGATCAAAGCACTGTAATAGAAATCATCGAATCATTACTGCATAATTTAAAGGTTTTGCCAGATAAATACATGCTCATTGCTTATTTTATCTTACGCTATCCTGATTTGGTAAAACAAGTGTATCATTCGAATTCGAAAAAAGACGTTGCTTTTTTTTCTCTTCCTGCGGATATACACTACGAGAAAATCTATTCAATTTTTAAAGCTAGCGAAGAATTTTTATTCTTTGGAGAATTAAGAATGAATTTCTACGAAAAAATCAAAAATCCTAAACACGAAAGTATTGTTCTTTTAGCTCTCTTAACCATGTTCGAAATCACCAATACAAACTTAACACCAGCTTGGATAGAAGTATTCGAACGTTCCATTGGCAACCTATGGTCTTATAAATATCGTTCCTTCAATCGACCTAAAAAACACCAATTATTACCAGAATTTGCTGCCAATATCATTGCATTTTTATCCGAAGAAGAACAAAAATACATCTACGAAACATCCAAAATTTTTATTATATTTTTCGAAAACATCCATCGATATAGTAAGCAAACCTTCGAAGAAATCTCCGATCTCCTTTCTTTGAATACAAATATCTTCGAAGAAGAATTACAATTTCATTTGTATTTAGCAGAACGTTCTCCTTTGATATTTAAACGATTAGAAGTATGTGCTTCGAAAATCTACAAAAAAATCATAAGAAAACGCAATACTTTTGAACTCATCGATGCTGAGGAATTCTAAACATGATACAAAATGGCGAATTTCAAATAACATTAAAATTATTACTTTGGGATAAAAACTATTTTTTGTATTTAAAAGATCGACATACTGGTTTTGGAGATTTACCAGGAGGCAGAATTACAAAAGAAGAGCACTATAACTGGTTCTCTGCTCTCGAAAGAGAAATCCAAGAGGAATTAGGATCAATTGAATACAAAATTCAACCAGATCCTGTTTATGTTTTTCCTCATTTTGTTAGTAAAGATCAAAAAGACGCAGTAGCAATTCTTTTCGAAGGTTATTATTTAGGAGGAAAAATAGAAATCTCAGATGAACACGAAGAATATCTTTGGCTACATAAAAATACTTCTTTAGAAGATTATTTCTCGGATACCATGCTTCTAGGTCTAAAAAACTATTTTAACAAAAGAAAATAATTTATGAAATTTTATATATTTATTTTATTATTTTTGCTTAATATTTTTTCTCTATATGCATACGAAAAAGAAAAATGTTATAGAATCGATGATATTCAGAATTTTATCGAACATCATCCCAAAAAAACCAATAAAAATGAACTTTTATTAGTTCAGTTAACGATTGATAAAGTAAACATTGACGTATACATACCCAAATTAGATCAAAAAAACTGTTACAAAAATTTATTGGTACTTCCTGGTTGGAAGTTTTCTAAAACGCGTTGGTTTAACGAAACAAGGTTAAAAGAATTTATAAAAAAATATCAATATATAGCAATTGCACCAGAAATGAACACAACTGTTTATGAATCCCAATATTTCCGAGAAACCAAATTCAAATGGCACGAAAAACCAGGTATGCAATTTATAGAGAAGGATCTCATACCTTATCTGAATCAATTTCATTTTTTAAAGAATGATTTTTATAATATGGGATTGGGGCTTTCTACGGGCGCAAGAGGTATTGTGCTCATTAGTTCAAGAAATCCCCGACTTTTTTATGCTATTGCAGCACTTTCCGGAGATTACGATCAGACTTTAACACCAAACGATAATTTAATGCGACTTACTTATGGAGAATACCATCAGTTTAAAGAACGCTGGCATACCTTCGACAATCCCATATACAATTTTAAACAAAGCGGTATCAACACCCATTTTTATTTAGGACATGGAAAAAAAGACAATGTTGTCAGTTACGAACACTCCCTTCATCTTTACAATTTTTTAAAGAGCTTGAATTCTTCCAAAACTATTACATTAAACCTTTGCGAAGATTGTAAGCATGATTTTTTATATTGGGATAAAGAGATCGATAGTGTTTTTACCTTTTTCGAAACGACCATCAATTAAAAAAGATTCATAACGTCTTTTCCCATTCCATAGAGATCTTTTGATTTATCTACGACAACTGGTCTTTTGATGAGTTTTGGGTTTTCTACTAAGAGTTTTAGAATATCGTCCTTTTTAAGTTCTTTGATTTTATCTTTTAGGTTTAATTCGCGATATGTAGAACTCGATTTATTGATTAAATCTTCTGGTAGAATTTGCAATTTTTTGATCAATTGATTTAAGATTGTTTTAGAAGGTGGATTTTGAGTGATATCAATAAATTTATATTCAATGCCCTTTTCTTTTAGGTATTTTTCTACTTTTCGCGATGTATCGCATTTTTGATAACCATAAAATTCTACCATAAATTCAGGTTTTTTTATATTTTTTATTTATCAAGGATTTTTTAGAAAATATCTAAAATTGGTTGTTAATCCATCTTTTTATTTTTTTTAGGAAATCATGTTAAACCGACCAATTGCAGCAATCGATATGGGCACGAATTCTTTTCACATGATAATTGCAAAGAAAGAAAACAACCAAGTTCAAGTATTAGATCGAGAAAAGGTAGTTGTTCGATTAGGTGAAGGTGGAAGTGATTACGATTATATAACACCCAACGCAGAAAAACGAGCCATAGAAACTTTAAAAGCCTTTAAAGTCATTGCAAAAAAATACAATGCAGTCATACAAGCTGTTGCTACCTCTGCGGTTCGAGAAGCAAAAAATCAAAAAGAATTTCTATATAAAGTTTACAAAGAAACTGGTATAAAAGTTAAAGTAATTCCTGGTCAAGAAGAAGGCAGGTTGATCTATTTAGGAGTACTACAAATCGTCCCCGCTTATGAACAACATGCACTCGTAGTTGACATTGGTGGTGGTTCTACCGAAATCATATTAGGCTATAAGGCAAATCCTTTATTTATCCGTTCTGTTAAGTTAGGTGCTGTACGATTAACAGAACGATTTTTTCCTAATGGGATCCTAAATCCAATAAAAATCAAGGAAGCAGAAAATTACGTAAAAAACTTTATTATCGATACATACGAAGAATTTAAAAATCAAAATTTATCTTTTGAAGTTGCAATTGGATCTTCTGGTACAGCAAAAACCGTTGTAGAATTAATCCATCAAAACAAAAAAAATGAATTTAGTTATTTAGAACTCCTCGATCTCTGGGAAAAAATTTCTCGATACGAAACACCAGAAAAAAGGCAAAAGAAACTCGATATAGACGAAAATCGTGCAGACATCTTGCCTGCTGGTGTAATAATCTTAAAACAAATCTTCGAAACTTTTAAAATCAGTAAAATGGTTTTTTCTCCTTATGCATTACGCGAAGGTGTTCTTTACGAATTACTCTACAGAAAAAACAAGAAAAACGATCTAAAAGAAATCCGAAGAAATTCTTGCATCAACTTATTAAAGCGATTTAACCAAGAAATTCTTTTGAACACAGCAAATGTCTCTTTAAAAATATTAAAATATATTGGCAAAGAATATCCCGAATTATTATCCCACAAAGAATTATTAGAATATGCTTCTTTATTACACAATATTGGGGTTGCTATTGCACATACCAGTCACCATAAACATAGCTATTACATTATTTCTCAAACAGAATACCTTTTAGGTTTTACCAAAAACGAAATAGAATTAATTGCATGCATTGCAAGATACCACAGAAAATCTTTCCCAAATAAAAAGCATTCTGAATTCGAAACCTTAACGCCCACAGAACAAAACCTAGTAGAGTTCTATGCGGGAATTCTACGAATTGCTATTGGTCTTACCAGAACTCATGTTGAACCAGAAATAGAAATAGAAAAAAAAGAAGATCATTATATTTTTTATATTATAACAAAAAATCCATCGGATGCAGAACTTCTTTGTAATATGGCGCAATTAAGAAAAGAACTTCTCGAAAACAAACTACAAAAAAGGATTGTGTTTTACAGCACGCGATAATCTTTAAATTTTAATCTTCCAATATAACCACTGCTACACTGAAATTCTCGGAATGGGTAATAGAAAAATGGGTATTTTTTACCCCTTTTTGTTGAGCAATTTCTGCAATTTTGCCTTTTAAAACTAAATTCTTTTTCCCAAAGTTTTTCCCAGCAACTTCTATATCTTTATACAATAGACCAATCCTATGACGAATATTTAAAGTTTTGATTACAGCTTCTTTAACAGCAAAACGTGCTGCTAAGTGTGGTATAGGATCAGACTTACTCAAAGAATATTCGATTTCGTCTTGATGAAAATATCTCTCTAAAAACTTTTTACCGTGAGTTCGATAAATTTTTTCTATTCGTTGATGTTCAATGATATCGATTCCTACCCCTAAAATCATCTGATTAAATGCTCCTGTAATCCCTTTTCTAATTGATTCATCGGTATTTTTTTCTTTATTCTAAATTGCAACCCAACTGTTAAGGGTTCAATTTTTAGAATTTCTAGTTCTTGTATTTCTATTTTTGGTTTTACCACTACTGGCAAATCGGGAATATAATTACTTGGTATTATACTTTCGGAAGAATTATCTACTTCTACGGGACAAAAGGTTTCTGCAACAAAAGAATCTGCTGTAAGAAAATATTTCGAAATATAGAATACTTTTACTTTTTGTTCGTTTGCAATTTCTAAATTCCCTAAATTATTTTTACAGTTAAGAGGGATTTCCAATTCGAACAAGTTAAATCCTTGGGGAAGTTGGTTAATTTTTTCTTGAAATTCTTCTTCTGAATAGTACCTTAATTCTAATTGCACCTCGAAGGGTTGATTTTCTACTAACTTGGTAAATTTAGGCATTTGCTGAAACATTACTTTTCCATAGAAGATAGAAGAATTGGCAGAAAGTTTTAAAGGCATCAATTTTAAGTTGAATTCTCGATTTATGGTGGATTCTGGACCCTCTACTGTTATAGAGGTTGGATTAAAATTCCAATAATAGAGTTTTTTATTCTGAGGTAAATCATAAATCGGTTGTATAGGAAATGTTTTTCTTTTTTTATTATCAAGTTGAATTTCTATTTCGGAATATTCTAGATGAATTTGCAACGATGGTGGTGGTGGAGGAATTAATTCTAAACGAAATTTATTTAGACCCGCGGTAGGACCAGTATTGATCATATACAGTTTAAAGTTCGAAGGATCAATAGCCAACAATTCTTCTGGTCCAGAAAACTCTACTTTAATAAATGCAGGCGGTTCTTCTCTAAATACGAGATGATTAGGTATTGTGGGAGTTTCTACGCGAATAAAAAATGTTTTTGTTGCAGTTTTTGTATACTGAACGTAATAATAAAATATGATTGCTATAATAAGACTTCCTAATTTTGCTTGCCATCGATGTTGAAAAAATTTTAACATAATTAACTCTTTTTATTCATCAACTCTAAGATTTTTTCTTTAAGTTTTTCTTTAGGAATAGGAGAAAACATTTGCCCATTATGCATGATGCTGATCTCTCCCGTCTCTTCTGATGTTACGATTACAATGGCATCTGTTTCTTCTGCCATTCCCATTGCTGCTCTATGTCTTGCACCATGAGTAGTCTTTAATAAAGGAGAATCCGAAACAGGTAAAAAACAAGCCGCGGCAATAACGCGATCCTTTTCGATGATCACTGCTCCATCATGTAGTGGATTCTCTTCGTAAAAAATTGTCAAAAGCAGTTCTTTCGAAACCAATGCATCTAATTTAACAGATCGTTCGATAATGTATTCTGGCTTCATATCTTGTAAAATACAAATCAACGATCCAACCTGATTTTTTGCAAGTTCTACTACCGCTTCTACAATCTTATCTAAATGCTGAATTTTTTTTGGGTTGATCCAGTTAAAGATAGGCATGTTACCAATTTCGCCCACTAATCTTCGTAATTCTGGTTGCAACAGAACAATAATACCAAAAACCAAGTATGCACTTAAATTTTTGATAATCCAAGAGATGGTTTCTAAATGAAGTTTTCTTGATATTACATCAAACACAAGAATAATTACAATAGCAAAAAGTAATTGCATTGCTCTTGTTCGCGTTAATAAAACATAGATTCGATACAATAAAAATGCAACAATAAGGATATCAAGAACAACAAAAAGGTTTATTTTATTCAAAATCAAACTCATAGATTGCTAATACCTAAAACATCGTTCATAGAATAGAGTCCTGGCTTTTGGTGTATTAACCACTTTGCAGCTACCAGTGCTCCTCTTGCAAAGATGTTTCTGGATGTTGCTTTATGAGTGATTTCGATTCGCTCTCCCTCGGAAAAAAAGTATACAGTATGTTCGCCTACTACATCTCCCCCTCGAATCGCGTGAACACCAATTTCTTTTTTAGGTCGTTCCCCAACAATTCCTTTTCTACCATAGATAACATCATTTTCTTTAAACCCATACATCTGTAAAACAATGTCTTTGAGTCGAACTGCTGTTCCCGATGGTGCATCCTTTTTTTTAGAATGATGGATTTCGGTAATTTCTACTTCGAATTCTCGTAGTAGTTTTGCAGCTTGTTGCACTAAAAAGAATAAAACGTTCACTCCTAACGACATATTCGGAGAAATCAAAACAGGAATCTTTTCTTTATATTGTTGAATCAGATCGAATTGTTCTTTTGTAAAACCAGTCGTTCCAATTACTATGGATTTTTTGTAAAATTCACAAACTTTTAGGACTTCTGTTGTATTTTCTGGTTGAGTAAAATCGATTAAAACATCAACATCTTTGATGGATTCTCTGTTAGATGTAAGAAAAACATTCATGGGTTTCTGATGAAGCAATATACCATAGTCTTGGTTTAAATCTTTATGTTGGGGATGCTCTAAGGCTAATACAACCTGAATTTCTTTATCTTCTAATGCTAATCCAGCAATCGTTTTTCCCATTCTTCCCAGTGCGCCAGAAATACCAATTCGAATCATTCATCTACCCCCGTTTTTTCGATGACTTTTTTTAAACGTTCTACCTTTTCCGCGCTCATTTCGCATAAAGGTAATCTTAAAGTAGGTTCACACAAACCTAAAATTCCTGCTGCGGTTTTTACTGGGATTGGGTTTGTTTCCCAGAACATTGCATTCATAAAATCAAACAAACTATAAAAGATCTGATTTGCCTTCTCGAAATCACCCGATAGATAATAATCCATCATCTTAACCATGCGTTTAGGATAGATATTCGATGCAACAGAAACAACGCCTTGTCCACCAATTCCCATCACTGCTGGCGTAATGTTATCATCTCCGGAAAGTATGGTTAACTTAAAGTTTGTGTATTTTAGAATCTTTGCCATTTGGTTTAAATCCCCCGATGCTTCTTTAACAGCCACAATGTTGGGTACTTCTGCTAAACGCACAAAGGTTTCTGGCTCAATATTTACAGCAGTCCTACCTTTTATGTTATACAAAACAACAGGCACCGAAGAGTTTTGAGCGATGGTTTTAAAGTGTCTATACAATCCTTCTTGGGTTGGTTTATTGTAATAAGGATTTACCAACATCACAGCATTAACACCTGCGTCACAAGCAGCTTTCGTCATCTCGATGGCTTCTTGGGTAGAATTGGAACCTGTTCCAGCAATTACAAGCGTACGTCCTCTTACAAATTCAACCGTTTTTTTTATGAGCTCTATGTGTTCTTGATGTGTCAATGTAGGAGATTCGCCCGTTGTGCCACAGGGAACTATCCCAGCAACCCCAGCCTCAATTTGCATTTCTATCAGTTTTTGATAAGCATCATAATCAATTTTACTTCCATCCTTGCTAAAAGGCGTTATAATAGCTGTAAATAAACCTTGAATTTTCATATTGACCTTATCAAATATAAAAACGTTAATTACAAGTTTTTTTTGTTCAACTTAGAAAATTAATATTAAAAGTATTTTATAAAATATTTCTGAATTATCTGATTTACAAAAGGATTGTCTTTAACAAACTGAATTAACCAAAACATCAGCGTTATAACAACAAAAATTTTGATAAAATCCAAAGCCTTTTTTTCTTTTGCAGAAAAAAAAGAATAGATCAAAATAATAGGCCAAAAAAAATACAAAAAAAAATCTATATAGTTAAAAATATTTAAAATTTCTTTTAATATTTTTTTTAAATATTCTAGATAATTTGCAGTAAGTTGATTCAATTCTTCGACTAAAAAAGGATAATGTAAAAGCACAAAAAATATAAATAAAAGTAGTAGAATGAACCTCCAAACAACGCTAAATCCAAAATGAAAAAGATGTAAAATAGAAAAAATTCCCCATACAATTACAAATAAAAATAAAATACCGCGAAATTGTAATAAAAAACTACTTAATTCCATAAACCTTTTAGGTGAATTTCTATGGCATTGTACATACTCTGGAAATCTGCTATTTCTTTAAAAGCAATATCAAAAGCTGTGCCGTGATCTGGACTTGTTCGCAAAAAGGGCAAACCAAACGTAAGATTAATCCCTTCTTTGCCGTTTAAGGTTTTAAAAGGAATTAAGCCTTGATCATGATAACAAGCAAAGATCAAATCGTAGTTTTGTAATCTATCTGGAATAAATAAAGAATCCGCAGAAATAGGACCATCGATGGGAATTCTATTGCGCTTTAATTTTTCTATAAAAGGTTTGATAAATTCAATTTCTTCTTTGCCAATTAGTCCATTATCGCCTGCATGAGGATTTAAACCACAAAATGCCCAACGTTTTTTAAAAATATGTTTATTGTATAACGCTTTTAATAATTTTATTAATTGAGGATCTTGTAATTTTTTGTATAGTTCCTTTGATACTTTTTTTATAGGTATATGTTCTGTTAGAGGAATGACAGAAAAATAATTCGAATACATAATCATCAGAACGTGGGTTTTAAATTCTTTTGCTAAAAAGCCCGTATGTCCAGAAAAGTTGGGTTGATTTTTTCCAATCCACTCTTTGGATACTGGTGCTGTAACTAATCCTTTACAACCATAGAGTTTGATCAAATTTACTGCTTCTTTTAACGCCAGAAAGGCAAGCTTACCTGATTGTTGTGTAGGATAGGTATGATTATAAAGCCCCACCTGATAGATAAACAATAAATTCTTTTCTGGAATGGATAAATCTTTTAGAAGAAAAAATTCCTTTTCGCTCCATTTTTTGTTGTTAATTACATAGATTTGCCAGTCCATCAATTGAGTAAATAGCTTTTCGAGCTCTTCGCTCGAAGAATTAAAAATATAAAAAATCTTTAAATTTTGATAATTCTTCCCTAGCTGATATAAAGACTTTCGAATGATTTCTGGTCCTATACCCGAAGGATCGCCACCAGTAATAAACAAATATTCTTTTAAGATTTTATTAACCTGATTTTTTGCCAAATAACTTCTCTTCGGATAAATTGTCTTTATCGTATTCTGCAAAGATATAATCTTTCGCAGAATGTTTTAAATCATTGGATATCATACAACGGCCTTCTAAAATCACACCATTTTGGATCACCAATTCCGGAGTAGTAATATCTCCTAAGATTCTTGCCGTAGGCATCAACATGACACGATTTTTAGCATAGATATTTCCAATGACAATTCCTTCTACAATGACGGTTGACGCAGTGATATTTGTCTTTACTTTACCTGTTGGACCGATATAAAGTTGATCAGCTTGTAAGGATTTTCCTTCGAATTTTCCATCTATCTTTAAGGAACCATTGATATAAAAACGACCGCTAAAATAGGAATTCTCTCCAATCGTGGAGTTTGTTACATCTACTGTTGGTTTTACAATTGCCATACTACCCTCTTTATGTGAAATTTTTCATCAGAATTTTTTTTGTTTAAAATCTGGTAAATTGATTTTTTTTAAGATAAACTGAATTAAATCAACAAATTCTGTAAGAGCAGAACGAATCGAATAGCCATTAAGCCAGGTTGCTTCTTCGAACTGTGGATTAAAAGTAATTGTATCGTTTGGATTTTTGATGATAGAACCTCTTTTATCTAAATCTTGGAGTAACCTCACCAAAAAGTCTTTTAGCTTTTTTAAAAATTCATTGGTATTGATTAAAAAAAGACGGATTTGTTTATTCTTCATTTTGTACAATTGATCACGAAAATCCGGTGATTCTGCTAATGCATAATCCTCGATTGTCTCTAACAAGGATTTTAATTCTCTTTGTATTTCGTCAAACCCTAAACGTATCGATTGCCTTTCCTGAGAATGAGTAAAATCCAATTGAATATGTTGCTCTGTTAAAACCGGCCAGAATTCCCTTTGGATAATTTCTAACGCACTTGCAAGAAAATTAATCTCTGGATCATTACAATGAGGTGATGCTTTTTTTAAAGGTATTTTAACATCCCAAGATTGCTCAATGGTTTCTTCGGTTGTTTTACTTTGTGTTGGTACATCATAACTAAAGGTTTCTTGAAAGATCCTTTTTTCAAGTTGTTCGATGGTTTCTTTTAGAGGATCAAAATCTGGAACATAGCTTTGTAGTTTTTTTAAGTATTTATAGAGATCTTTCTTTACGCGTTCTACTTGTTCTTTATTAGGCGATGTTTTAATAATAAGTTGCATACTTTTAATAAATTTTATTAGTTTTGCAATTTCTTCTTTATTTGTATTCATGTTCCACCTTATAAGTTAACAATATTAGATAATTCGTTTTGTTTGATTTGTAAATATCTTTTATTCATAATATCGATATTGGGGAAGTCTTTGTATAAATGTTGCATCCTAAAAATCACTAAGGGATGTGGATTGCCTTTATAAAGCTTTAAACTTATAAAAGGCTGGTATCTTTCGTAAAAAAGAGCAACAATTGCTTTAAAAAAAGGATCAAAGCCAGCATAGAACAAAACCATTTTCCTATATTTATAAATTATATATAAAATTATCTCGAATAATTCCTTTTCTTGTAGAGTCTTCTTTTCGAAGTAGCTTTTTATGATATTTTCTCTTAACGATAGATTCTTCATAACTTCTTCTAAGATTTGCCAAATGTATTTTGTATCTACACTATAATCATTCAGTTTCTCTTGCCATTCTATACCTGTCAACATTATTTCTTCGAAATAGGTATGTAAGATTTTATAGTAATCATACAAATTAAACTCAAAAATCAAATTTTTTATATATTCGTTTTTATGGTTAAGATCATCGATTTTAGGGTCTACAAAAAAATGTATCTTTTCGTAAGCTTCTTCTTTAGAATAAAAAATAAAATCTTTGTGGTGTAAGTATTTTAATGCTTGGTATTTATGATGCCTAATAAAAATAATGCTAAATTTAAGACTCCAGCTATCGAAATACTCTTGGGAAAATCGAAATCCATCATTTTTTTTTGTCCACAAAAAAAACTGAAATGCAGTATAGATATTTCCAGAAACCAAAAAGTTGATCAAAAACCAATTGTTGAATAAAATCTTTCGGTAATCATCAAAGTGCTTCGACCACTCACTATAAGAATGTTTGAGTTGATCGGAAAAATAGAGTTTTTCTTTTAGAACATCAAAATTCTTCTTAAAAAAAAGCAAAAATAATGTATCGCTATTAAACATAGAAACAATCATTTCGGAATAGAAATTTTCAAAAAAACTTTCGTACGTTTGGTAATCCTTCGATTCTTTTGATAAAAAATAGCTAACTAAAAATATAAAAGAATTTTTTAATCGTTTTTTATGATACTCAATAAAAATATTGAAGATTTTTCTGCTACATCCAAGAAACAAATAATACCTAACCATAGGAATGATGATATCTTGATGTTTAAAACTGTCTTCTAAGTGAAGGTAAAAAAAATCGAAAAATTCCTCTGCTTGTTTTAACTTTCCTTCGATAAATGCTAAAGAAAATGATGCATAAGGTTTAAAAAATATACTGATATCTCGGTTTAAAATATAATCCATACTTTTAATAGGCGATGTAACGAGTAAGTCGAATAGTTCTTCGTCTAATCTTAAAAATGGTTTTAATTCTTTGTTGTAATTTTGATAAATTTCTAAAAAATTTTGTTCCATTATACATGAACTATATATTTTCTTATTTTATAAATATCAATTACTTTTTATTTACGAATGAAGGATAAAAAGTATTTGAAATATTTTTACGATATAACGATAAAAAAAGTGTGGTTTAAAAGATTTTTTATTTTGTTCGTATTCCTTTATTTGAATCAAATACTATGGGCAATCGATACAGAACTTTTATATTATTTTCGTTCTTCTCAATGGAAAGAAATCATCAATTTTTTTAAAAAACAGAGTCCAAAAACAAAAGAGCATCATTTTGTCTTTGCAAAAGCCCTAGAAAAAGAAAAAAAATCCAACAATCAAAATGGCGAAGTAATTCGTCTATATCTTCTCTCCGCTGGCATTGATTGTAAAGATAATTTTACCACATGCCTTAATACTTATAAAAATGTAGAAGGAATTCTTAATAATCTATCGCTACTTAAAGCTCAAAATATTGCAAAAGAGCAAAACCAAACCTCTTTACAACTACAAATCTTGTTTAAAGCTGATTTTAACCAAAACGATGTTATTACAAGAGCTTTATTTCGCGAAATGACACAACTCGTTTATAATCATTTTGATAGCTTATCGCAAAATCAAAGAGATTATTTTTTTTATTTAATCGAAAATAGAAAGAATCTTCTGTCTCCTTTAAGTAGCTATTACATAGCAAAGTTATACGATAAGCTAAACCAAAAAGATAAATCGATTCAATTTTATTTTCAAGCTGCTTTAAGCACAACCTCCGAAAATACCTTAAACCTCATTGCAAACGAATTAAAAGATAACATTTCTTCTATTCCTTATAATTATTATCGAAATTTTACTGTCTTTTATCAAAGTGATCCATTCAGAAAAGCGTTAAAGCAATTCAGCAATAGTAAAATTCTACAAACTACCAGCGATAAAACCATTTTTTACGATGGTAAATATTTTATTCAATTGAAAGATTGGCAGTCCCTTTATCAGTTAGCAAATGTTGGATACAGTTTTCTTTCTCAAAACCCCGAAATTTTAGAAAACTGGCTCCAAGATTGTTATAAACAAAAAGAATACGATACTATATTAAAAATCATCAACGTTTTTAAACATGTAAAATATTACCAAGAAAACCTTTGGAAAATCTATCTTTATACCCTTAAAGAATTTACAGAAAAAGATAACAAATATAAAGAAACCTACTTTAACGAAATCTTAGAATATTTAAATTACTTTCATTATGATATCGATGGATATGATCTTTTAATTGGATTTTTGATTGTACAAAAGAACCCCGATAACTTAGAAAAATTCACTTTCGAAGAAAAGAAATATTGGGAAGAAGCTTTTAAAAAAATTCCCCATCAAACAGAAGCTGGAAGGTTTTTTTATTGGTTGTATTATTATTATAAATATTTTATAAAAAATTATGAACTTTCCAAAATAGTAGAAGAAAATTTTTATTATTATGCTCCTGGTAGCTATTACATACAAGTTATTTGGGACGAAATAAAAAAAAATCCAAGAGACTTTAAATCGCATTGGAATCAAGTAAACTCTCTTACAGATTATTACAAATGGATTGTTTACCATGGTTATAAAGACGAAGCATTGATGTTTTTAAGTACAAAAAGACTCAGCTATTTTTACAACCCAAAAGCATTAGAACTCCAAAATGTGCTAACTTCTTCGAATATTTATATACCAGAAGAGATTATTTTTTTATTCCGATATGGAGAATACCAATTCGGTTTTGACTTATTTAAAGAATATTATAAAAATCGTTCAACAAAAATTGATTATCTAAAATATTTAGTCATCGCTGGACAAAAAAGCGAAAATCGATTTATCGAAGTTCATTTTTTAAGACAATTGATTCGAGCATTAAATATTCCCGAAGACCCTTTTACTCTACCCCCTTATCTTTTAAGTCGATTGTATCCAAGACCTTATAGAGAACTAGTAAAAAAATACGAAAAAGAATACAATATTTCCGAAGATGCCCTATATGCATTGATGCGACAAGAGAGTATGTTTCGAGAAGATGCAATAAGTCGTTCTGGTGCAAGGGGATTAATGCAAATTATGCCTAAAACAGGTGCCTGGCTTACATCGAAATTAAAAATCAATGATTACGATTTACTCCATCCAGAAACATCGATTCAATTAGGTGCTAAATTCTTTTCGGATTTATTGAAAAAATACAACAACGATTTTCGATGGGCAGCTGTTGCATACAACGGAGGACCAGGCAACTTAGAAAAATGGAAGAAAAAGTATTACCATAATGACTTTAATTATTTTTTGGAAATCCTGCCAGTAAAAGAAAGCAGGAATTATTGCAGAAAAACCTACCAGAATTATCTACACTATAAAATATCGAGAATTTTGTATGATGAAGGTATTAGAAGTTTTTAAAGAAAAATCAATTGACCCAATGGTTTAACAGAAATTTTTAGAATTCAATTCTATAAATATGAATTTTACATCATTTCATTTTTTGGTATTTTTTTTGATTACCTTGTTTGTAGGGCATTTACTTAGAAACGAAACAAGAAAACTACGGATTTTCTTATTGATTGCATCGTATTATTTCTATGGTGCATTTAAACCAGAATATTTAATATTGATTTTACTTTCTACATTATATGATTATATAGCAGCATTAGGGATAGAATCATCCAGAAATAAAAGACACGATAAAAAAATTTATAAAATATTATCAAAATTATCGGATAAAACATGGCTAACTATTTCTTTAATATTAAACTTATCTCTATTAGGTTTTTTTAAATACACAAATTTTGGTTTAGAAGTAATCAATGATGTATTTCAATTGAACCAAACCCCCTTTTATCTTACACCATTAGACATCATTCTTCCTGTGGGGATTTCTTTTTATACCTTTCAGAGTCTTTCTTATACTATTGATGTTTACAGAGGTATTTTAAAAGCTCGCGAAAGTTTTATCGACTTTGCTTTGTATGTGACATTCTTTCCACAACTAGTTGCAGGCCCTATTGTTCGCGCAACCACTTTTTTTGAACAAATGGATCAACCAAAAGCTATTACTTTCGAAGATTACAAAACGGGGTTTGCTCTTATTATAAGTGGTTTTTTTCGTAAGCTTGTATTAGCAGATAACTTGGCTCCTTTGGTAAATGCAGTGTTTGCAAACCCTCAAAATTATCATTATATCGATCTTTGGGTTGCATCCTTAGCATTTGGCTGGCAAATTTACTTTGATTTTGCTGGTTATACAGATATTGCAAGAGGTGTTGCTAAATTCTTTGGTTATGAATTCGAAATCAACTTTGCTTATCCAATGGCTGCAAGAAACATTACCGAACATTGGAAGAGATGGCATATTTCCCTTACAACATGGTTAAGAGATTATCTTTATATTCCCTTAGGTGGTAGTAAGGTAAGCCCAGCTCGCGTCTATTTAAATATTTTTATTGTTTGGCTTGCAACAGGGATTTGGCATGGAGCGGCTTATCATTTTATTGCATGGGGAATTTGGCAGTATGTAATGATTGTTGTCCATCGAATTTACGATCAATCGAGTCTACAAAAATTTCTACACACGAAAATTCCTTTATTATGGGAAGTAATAGCAAGAATTATTTTGTTTTTCTGTTTAAATTTTGGTTTTATTTGGTTTAGAGCAGAAAACATGCAAAAAGCGAACTTTATGATAGGCAGGTTATTTGGTTTCGAAGACATTACAAGTTCTTTTAAGTTCGCAAGTTGGTATCCAAAAATGATCTATACAGATTATTTGATTTTATTAATTCTATTATGGATTTATGAATTTTACATGAATAAAAATAACATCGAAATAGAAAAAACCAAACGTTTAACATTATCATTATCTTTACAAGTTTGGATGATTTTGATTTTTTCTTCGCCCGATACCATCAACTTTTTGTATTTTCAGTTTTAAAAATATTGTGGACATAAGAAAAAATAAAATTATTAGGTTGTTGTATGAAGACAATAGAAATTGTTCAAGAATTTAACGTTCCCTTAGATATTTTATTAAAAGCTAGGCAAGAACGATATAAACACTTAGATAAATTTCCAGAATTAAAAAATGTTCGTATTGTAGAAGAAAAACAAGATGGCAATATTCTACACCAAGTCCGACACATTGCCATAGGCGCTTCTGCTCCACCTATACTTGCCCAAGTTTTACCAAAAGGTGCAGATACCCTATTAGAAGAATCGGATTTTTATCTAGATACCAACATACATAAGTTTACAGTTATGCCTAGCGATAGAAACGATACATTATTTCGAATTGACGGAGAATCTCTCTACGAAAGAAAAGACGAAAATACCTCAGTAAGAAAATACAAAATCAACATCACGAGTAAAGTTATGTTTATCGGTGGTGCAATAGAAGTTGCAATAGCAGAAATCTATGTAAATTCCCTTAAAAAAGATCAAGAATCCATCAAACATTTTATAGAAATGTTGCAAAAAGAAGAGCTATGATCAACCAAGAAATATCCCCCAACACGCGAGCAGAAATTTTATTAGAAGCATTACCATACATACAAAAATTCCACCAAAAGATTGTAGTAATCAAATATGGTGGTGCTGCAATGAAAGAACCTTTATTAAGGGATTCTTTCGCTCAAGATGTTGTTTTATTAAAATATATTGGCATTCATCCTGTAATTATCCATGGTGGAGGACCACGAATCAATCAACTATTAGGAAAATTAAACATTTCTTCGAAGTTTATAGACGGTCATAGAGTAACAGACGAAGAAACGATGGAAGTAGTAGAAATGGTTTTATCCGGTCATGTGAACAAAGAAATTGTTTCTTTAATTCAAAAAAATGGTGGTAAAGCTATTGGACTTTCTGGTAAAGATGCGAATTTAGCAATCGCTAAGCCATTAATCTTAAAAAAAGAAGAAAATGGACAAACAAAAGAAATTTTTCTTGGTCAAGTAGGAACGATCGAAAAAGTTCATCCAGAGATTTTGTTTGATTTAATCCAAAGTGGTTATATTCCCGTAATTGCTCCAGTAAGTCCTGATAAAGATGGTAAAAGTTTAAATATCAATGCAGATAATATGGCAGGAGCAATTGCAGGAGCTCTAAAAGCAGAAAAACTCATTTTATTGACAGATACTGCGGGAGTCTTACACAACAACAACGTAATAACAAGACTTACTCCTCTACGGATTCGAGAACTTATTCGCGAAGGGGTTATCCAAGGTGGTATGTTGCCCAAAGTGCAATGTTGCTTAGATGCATTAGATCAAGGTGTCCATAGAACCCATATTATTGATGGTAGAGTACCACATTCTATTTTAATTGAATTATTTAGCTACCAAGGTATAGGAACAATGATTTCGTTGGATTCCGAAGCAAGTGATTTTTAAAAAGATCTTGTAAAATACGAAATTAAAAAAAACCTGAATTTATGCATTCAGTAGATTCTAACTATATAAAAAACATCATTCGTACAATTCCTGATTGGCCCGAAAAAGGTGTAATGTTTCGCGATATAACACCTTTATTTCAAGATGCAAAAGCATTGCGCGGTTTTATGGATGCATTTATTCAGAGATATATCGATAAAGATATCGACGTAATAGCTGGAATTGATGCTCGTGGTTTTTTGATTGGTGTAACGGTTTCTTATGCCCTCAATATTTCTTTTGTGCCCATCAGAAAAAAAGGCAAACTTCCTTGGAAAACGATCTCTAAGGAATATGAACTCGAATATGGAAAAGAAGAAATCGAAATCCATATCGATGCGATTAAAAAAGGCGATCGAGTTGTAGTAATGGATGATTTGATTGCAACAGGTGGTACAATGATTGCTGGCATTGAGCTTGTGCGTCAACTAGGGGGAGAAGTTGTCGAAGCAGCTGCCATTGTGGACTTACCTGACTTAGGTGGTTCCAGAAAGATTTACGAATTAACCAAAGTTCCTGTATTTACCATTTGTGCATTCGAAGGTCATTAAGCTGATTATATTTTTTTGGTTTTGTAGTTCTATCTTTTCTAACCCAAAGATAGAACTTCCTTCTTACGAAGAAGGAAAAAAAGTCCTTCAAATACTCTTAAAAAAATATTTTCCTATTCCAGAATACCAAGAAGAAAATCAAAACTGGGAAATCCTAGAATACAAACAAAAAAGAATCTTAAAAAAAGTTTATAATAATTCTTTTATATATTATTATCGATATAAGATAAAGATTCCTGTTTACGAAAAAAGAAACGAAAACTATGTTTTAACAGATTATCGTACAGAAGAAGTCTGGCTCCGTGTAGCAAAAGATTCTTCTTGGAGCCTGACTTTTTTAAGAGAAGATTTATTACCCGGCAATTTTCCCATTTTCGTTGAGTAGACGAAATTTTCTTAATAAGGATTTTACATCGGGTTCTCTTCCGCGAAATGCCTTGTAAAGTTCTAAGGGATCTTCTGTATTCCCTTTTTCTAGGATATATTTTTTAAATTTTTCTGCTACCTCTTGACTAAAAATTCCCTTTTCTTTAAAGTATTCGAAAGCATCTGCTTCTAATACCTCTGCCCATTTATAAGAATAATAACCAGCAGAATATCCACCAGCAAAAATATGCGAAAATCCCGTAGAGATACATACATTATCGGGTTCTGGAAATAATCGCGTTTTTTCTGTAATTTTTTTTTCGAAATCAACCACATCTTTTATTAGAGAAGGATCCGTCGTATGATAGTACAGATCTAAATAACCATAGTTGAGTTGAGTTAGAAATTGTATCCCTGCATGAAAATTTTCTGAACGTTTGATTTTTTCGATTATTTCGTAAGGAATCTTTTCTTGTGTTTGGTAATGTCTTGCAAAAAGATCCAAGGTTTCTTTTTCTTTTACCCAATTCTCCATGATTTGCGAAGGAAGTTCCACAAAATCCCAATATACGTTCGTACCTGCTAAACTTCTATAATGAACCTTAGATAAAAGTCCATGTAATGCATGTCCAAATTCATGAAACAAGGTTTTTACTTCTTCTAAGGTGAGTAGAGAAGGTTGATCTTTTGTTGGCTTGGTAAAATTACAAACAATTCCTACATGAGGCCTTACAATCTGATTCTTGAATAAACCTTGCTCGCGAATCGAAGTCATCCAAGCACCACTTTTTTTGGTTTCGCGCGGAAAAAGATCAAAATAAAATAATCCTATGTAATCATCTTTTTCGTATACTTCGTAAACTTTGACTTCGGGATGATACACTGGGACATCAAACCGCTCTTTAAAAGATAAATTATAGAGCTTTTTTGCAACCAGAAAGATTCCATCAAGGACATTCTCTAAGGGAAAATAGGGACGAAGAACTTCTTGATCAATATCATACAAATATCGCTTGTATTTTTCTGCATAATATCGATAATCCCAAGGTTGAAGTTCTTTCTTTAGATTATATTCCTGATAGATCCATTTTTCTAGTTCTTCCTTTTCTTTTAGAGCATAATCTTTTACATGAACATACAATTCATCGAGAAATTTTTTTACGTTTTCTGGAGATTTTGCCATTCGCTCTTCTAGCATATACTCTGCATGATTTTTATAACCTAATAGATTTGCTCTTTGGTGTCTTAATTCCAGAATTCTTTTTATGACAGGTCTATTATCTGTTTCGCCTCCTAATCCTCTGGAACGAAAAGCCAAATACATTGTCTTTCTTAAATCTTCTTTTTCGCAATAAGTGATAAAAGGTAAATATTCAGGCATTTGGAGGGTAAAGACCCATCCATCTTTGTTTCTTTTTTGTGCATTTTCTTTTGCAGTTTGGATTAAGTTATTTGGTAAACCTTTTAGATCGTCGGGATCGGTTATATGCAATTCGAAGGCATTGGTAGATTTTAATAGATTTTCGGAAAATTTCGGGGACAATTTTGACAATTCTTCGTCTATTTCGCGCAATCGTTTTTTCTTTTCTTCGTCTAATAAAGCACCATTGCGTTTAAAATTTTTCCAAATCAATTCCGTTAGACGAAATTGTTCTGAGTTATTTATACCATTTTTTGTCTTATAAACATAATCTATTTTTTTAAAGAGTTCTGCATCTAAGTATATATCGTTGGAATGTTTTGCTAAAAAAGAAGAAACATCTGGTGCAATCCTTTGTATATCTTCGATACATTCTGCACTAAATAAAACATAGTATACAGAAGAACATTCATAAAGCTCTTGATCAGCTTGTTCTAATGCTAATACTGTATTTTCAAAATTTGGCTCTTCGGTATTTTTTTTGATTTGATGGATTCGATCTAAAGCAATCTTTTTATAATATTCTAGTGCTGGTAAAAAATCTTTTCCTTTTCTTTCGATGATGGTTTTAAAGTCGATAGGAAGATTCGGTTCTAAGTTGAGTAAAGGGTTTTCATTTAATGTATCTAAATAATAATTTTTTTCCATATAAGCAAAAAAACAAAACAAGAATAAGAGTCAATAGTATTGACAAGATTGTTGTTATAAATAGATGTTTTTTTATGATAAAAAACACCTTACTTTTAACTGTTGGTATAACTGGAGGAATTCTATATATATTCCTAAACCACATTTTTGGGTCTTTTCTATTGGATTTTTTGATAAAACCCCTGCCCATTTGGTGTTTGGCAATTTATACTTATCAAAAGAAAAATGCTTTATTAACCGTTGGTTTGTTATTCGGCTCTTTGGGAGATATTTTTTTAACCAATTCCGAAGAGGTTTATTTTAAGCTAGGACTAAGCAGTTTTTTGATAGGTCATATTTTTTATATAATTTATTTTATAAAATATTTTAAATTTAATTTTAAAGGACTTTTAATTTCTTTGATAATTCTATTTGCTTCTATCGGAGTTAGTTATTGGATTATACCGAACTTACAACAGGATTTAAAAATCCCCGTTTTAGTATATATTTTTGTGATTACTACAATGGCTATAACGACCAACTTTTATCAATATTGGAATATTTACGCAGTTGTTGGTGCAGTTTTATTTCTAATCTCCGATAGTATGATTGCCATCAATCAATTTGTTCAACCATTTCCCTATGCACAATTAGGAATTATGTTGTTTTACTATTTAGGTCAGTGGGGTATTGCTTATGGTGGATGTAGAAAAATAATAGATTAGGCGGCGAATTACCGCCTAACGATATAAAAATTATTTTTTCTCTTGTGCTTTTGACTCTTCTTTGGATTCTTTTACAACTACTTTAATCTTTTTTGCAAGTGGTTGACCATAAGATTTATGTTCGCCATCAGCAAATTGAGCTGTTAAAGTATGTTCTCCAGCTGGTAGGTTGATTTCTATTTCTGTTTCGCCTTTTGCTAGATGAATATTTTTTTCATCAGATGGGATAACTTGGCCAGCTTCGATAAAATCTGGACCATCAACTAAAATAATAAAGTGTCCAGTTCCCTCTTTTACTTCTCCTGCAGGAGCTACTTGCATTCCTGTTACTTGTAATTTCACTTTTACTGGACTTACAACTTCTGCACCATCTTGTAATTCCACAAAGCTAACGCTTTTTTCTACTTTTTGTTCTTTTTTGCAAGTTACTGCAAAAACCAAACTTAGTATTAATAGTAATGTGATTCTTTTCATAAGACCAGTTTTTAATAAATGAATTTAATTACAATCAAATTATTACAAAATTATTACTGAAAAACTCGAATCTGAACACTTGTAACCTTTTCTCCGCCAGCTTCTATATCGGATAAAACAACGATAGGATCGCCTGGTAAAACTCGGCTTCTTTCTTTAAGTTTTTGGAATGCTCTTCGAATGGTGGTCTCGGGATCCTTCGAAAATTCCATCAAAAAGGGAACAACAGAACGAACCAACCACAACTTTCTTCGGGTACTCGACATATTCGTAAATGCATAGATAATAGCTTTCTTGGGTCGAAAAGATGCAACTTGTTTGGCAAATGCACCCCGTCTTGTAATTACTACAATAGCCGGAGCTTGAATACTATCTGCTAATTGACATGCACTTTTTGCAAGGTTTTCTCTTATAGAAGTTGCTTCTCTTTCTAAGTGAAAGTTCAAACTCTTTTCTTTTTCGATTCTTCGGGCAATTTTATCCAACATAGTAACGGCTTTTACAGGATATTTTCCTACCGCAGTTTCTCCCGAAAGCATGATGGCGTCTGCTTGCTCGTACACAGCATTGGCTACATCTGTAACCTCTGCTCTTGTGGGCATAGGATTTTCTATCATAGATTCTAACATATGGGTAGCAACGATTACGGGTTTTCCTTTTTTTATGCATTTGCGAACCATTTCTCGCTGTACAACGGGCAATTCTTCTATCTCAATTTCTACGCCTAAATCTCCTCGTGCTACCATGATTCCATCTGCTTCTTCGAGAATTTCGTCGAAATGTTCGATACCTTCTTGATTTTCTATTTTTGCAATGATCTGAGCATGACCATCAGCTTTTTCGATAATTTCTCTTGCTTGTCTTACATCATCTGCACTTCGAACAAAAGATAATGCTATAAAATCAATGTCATGTTCTACTGCGAACAAAATATCTTTTTTGTCTTTTTCTGTAATAGAAGGCAAATTTACTCTTACACCTGGTAGATTAATATGTTTACGCGAACCCAACTTTCCACCTTCTAAAACTTTACACCTTAAAGTACCAAATTCTTCGTTTTTATCGAGTACTTGTAAGTTAATAAGTCCATTATCGACGGTTATCTTGTCACCTTTTTTTAAATCTTTGATAATATCTTTATAATTTACGAAAACACTTTTTTCTTCTACGTTTATATCGGGAATAACTGTAAAAGTAAAGATTTCTCCTACATTTAAATGTAGGGTATCTCCTACTTCTCCGGTTCGAATCTCTGGACCTTGCAAATCCATCAAAATCGCAATAGGATGGTTAAGTCTTCGGTTTAATCCCTTAATTGCTTTGATCACTTTAAGATGAGATTCTTGCGTTCCATGGGACATGTTGATTCGAGCTAAATTCATCCCAGCTTTTGCGAGCTGCTCAATCATTTCTGGCGTATTGGTTGCTGGCCCTAGGGTACAAATAATCTTTGTATGACGAAAATCTCTTCGCTCTAATCGAATATCGGTGATGGTTTCTATTAGTTCTTTCATATTTAATGTCAAAATATCATCGATTTAACTCTTGTGCTACTCTTTTTAAATCAGCATCTACCATAATTTCTACTAATTTTTCGAAACTCGTTTTAGGTTGCCACCCCAATACTCTTTTTGCTTTTGACGCATCTCCTATCAAAAGTTCAACTTCTGCTGGACGATAAAATTCCTTTGAGGTTTCTACAATCACTCTACCAGATCTTCTATCAATCCCTTTTAGGTTATCATCTTTTCCTTCCCATTCTAGATCAAAACCAGCAAAATAGCAAGCTTTTTCCACAAATTCTTTTATGCTATGAGTTTCTCCTGTTGCAAGAACATAATCATCGGGCTCTTTTTGTTGAAGCATCATCCACATACCTTCTACATATTCTTTAGCATAACCCCAATCTCTTTTCGCATCTAGGTTTCCCAAGACAATTTTATCTCTTAACCCGAACTTGATCTGAGCCAAATTGTAAGTAATTTTTCGCGTTACAAATTCAAGACCTCTAAGAGGAGATTCATGGTTAAAAAGAATTCCAGAACAAGCGAACATATTATAAGATTCGCGATAGTTAACAGTAATCCAATGTCCAAAAACCTTCGATACACCATAAGGACTTCTAGGATAAAAAGGCGTTTTTTCGTTCTGAGGAATAGCTTGAACCTTTCCAAACATTTCGCTTGTTGAGGCTTGGTAAAACTTTGCATCGGGTTTTATCAACCTTAATGCTTCTAACAAGCGAACAACGCCTAATGCATCTACATCAGCTGTTAATAAAGGTTGTTCAAAAGAAGTGGCAACAAAGCTTTGTGCTGCTAAATTGTATACCTCGTCTGGTTGAATTTTTTGTATAGTACGAAAGATATTGTCAAACTCCAAAAGATCCATGTACACCACTTCGATTTCGTTTTCGATTCCTAATTCTTTGAGTCTCCAATTCGAAGAATCTCCACTTCTTCGATCTGCTCCAACTACTCTATAACCCTTTTCTAACAAGAATTTGGATAAATAAGCTCCGTCTTGTCCGCGAATTCCTGTAATTAATGCTACCTTCATTTTTATCTACCTATGGAGTAATATTCAAAACCCATTTGGACTAATCGATTCTTATCATATATATTTCTACCATCGATGATAATGGGGAGTCGCATCTTGCTTTTTACTTTGCTTAAATCGATGTGAATAAACTCATCCCATTCTGTTAAGATCAACAACGCATCCGCATTTTCTACTGCGGAATAGGGATCATTTGTATAATGAATGTTTTCTTTTTCTGGAAAGATGCTTTTAAAATTATCCATTGCTTTGGGATCGTACAAAAACAAATTGGCTTTTAAGCGGTCTAATTCTTTTATAACATCAATGGAAGGTGCTTCTCGGATATCATCGGTATTGGGCTTAAAAGCTAGTCCCCATACAGCAATATTTTTTTCTTTGCTGATCCATAAAAC
>JAOACE010000023.1 GCA_026418015.1 Leptospiraceae bacterium
TAAATTAACCGTCGCTGGGCTATGCACAGCGACAACTCGGGGTGGGTTGGGCGGGTTAAATTAACCGTCGCTGGGCTATGCACAGCGACAACTCTAATGGAGGAATAGAATGTCAATATTAGCAATAGCAGAACTAAAAGATGGAAACTTAAAAAAAATATCCAAGGAACTTGCATCCGCTGGTAGAAAATTAGGCGGGCCGGTAAATATTGTTTTATTCAATGGAAATGATAACCACGCAAATGAATTATTTAGCGCTGGTGCAGAAACAGTAATCAAAGTTGATGGGAAAGAATACTCACCAGAAGCGTGGGCAAATATGATATCTCAGTTAGCAAAAGAAAAAGGTGCAAAAGTGATATTAATTCCCCACTCTATCGAAGGAAAAGATTATGCTGGTAGAGTAGCAATTCAGTTGGGGGCAAACCTAATTGCTGATGTCGTTTCTATACAAGGTGATAGTAATAGTGTTCAAGTGAAAAAACCTATATATTCCGGTAAAGCTTATGCAAACATCAAAGTAAGTGCACCAGTAGTAATTACTATAAGACCAAACTCTCAAGAAGTACTAGAAAATTATCAAAGTCCTAAGAATATCGAAACAGCTTCTCCAAGCGAAGGAACCGTTAAATCAAAGATTACGAATAAACAACAAGCGGAAGCTGGAAAGGTTCAACTTACAGAAGCATCTATAATTGTATCTGGTGGTAGAGGTATCAAAGGACCAGAGAATTGGCCTATACTCCAAGAATTAGCAGATACATTAGGAGCAGCATTAGGTGCGAGTAGAGCAGCTGTTGATGCAGGTTGGATTGATCATAGTCACCAAGTTGGTCAAACAGGTAAAACTGTTTCACCCAATTTATACATCGCATGCGGTATATCTGGTGCAATTCAACATTTAGCTGGTATGGGTTCTTCTAAAATTATTGTTGCTATCAACAAAGATCCCGATGCAAACATATTTAAAGTTGCAACTTATGGCGTTGTAGATGATCTCTTTAAAGTTGTACCAGCCATGACACAAGAAATTAAAAAATTATATAGCTAATTACATAAGGGAAGCAATGCTTCCCGTGATTTTTTTATGAAATTCCAAAACCTTTTAATCTTTTTATTTATCCATATTAATTTATATTCACAAAGCTTAGAGACAGTAATAAATAAATTTAGTTCTTCGACTTTTAAAGCAAATCTAACCATAGAACAAGATGGAAGCTCTATCATAGGAAAAATTTATTATCAGCAAGGAAATGTACATTTTCAACTCAATGATGGTCGAATAGTTGCTTCTAATACACGATACATTATCGTTTATGATCCAGAAACCAAAGTATTAGGAAAGCAAGAAAAATCCTCCGGAGGGGATTTAAGTTGGGTATTAAAATACCCCTATAAAATTGTTGGCAATAAAGCTATTATAGAACCAGAAAACGAAAAGCCCTACAAAAAAATTATCATCAGTTGGAATTCTGACAACTTTCCTATATTGATTCAATTCTTATCCGACGAAAAATCGATCACCTATCGTTTTAGTGGTATTACCTATTTAAATAATTTACCATCAAGCCTGTTTTCTTACAAACCTCCTGCTGGTTCAAGAAGTGTTGAAAATCCATTGAACGAGAAAAAATAGTTCCTAATGGATGAACCTCTAACACGAACGCAAGCACACAAATTATTTGGAGAACTCTATAATAAACCGCGTCCACCAGAACTACAAAAGCAAGTGGACGAAATAGTTAATAGATATTCAGACATATATGTTAGAATAAAAAAAATCCATGAATTAGATCAAAAATACCAAGAACAACAAAAGAAAGAATTACCCAAAGATAATTCGTCCAATTCAAGACAAACGAATAAAAACCAAATAACTATAAGAGAAAATAAAAAATCAAAAACCATTGTAAAAAATAAAAAAGCAAGTTTTTTTGAATCTCTTTTTAAAGGTGGGGATATTCCCCAATGGGGCAAACAAACAGGTACACTCATCCATGGGTTGTTTGGAGTAAATATTCGATTGTCTCCTAATGTATACAAATCATTTCAATTGTTCGAAGATAGTCAAATCATCGATGCAATCAAAGGAATGGGGTATTTTATCCAAAAAGGATGGGATGATTTCCCTCCATCAAAATACAATGTAGTAGTTACTACCTTTCAATTTTTTAAAGAATATATAAACGTAGATTCATTGTTAAAAAAAATAGAGGATATTTCCGTTATTATTCAACAAACATTAAAAATGCAGGTACTCTATGCAACACTTTTATTCTATCCTAATTATAAAACAATTTTAGAAAACGATTTTATTGAATGGATAAAAAAACAAAAAGACATTCAACCTCATATTTCCAATACAATCGCTGTAATTAGAATCCTTGCAAATTTCGAAAACCGAAGACCAAAATTTACTGATGTAATTTTATCGTTCTATGTTTTAGAAAGAAAAAAACTCATCACATGGAATGATTTAATTCAAGAATTGGGTGTAAAAGCCCCCAATATTAATACATACAAAGCACCAGAAAAAATATTAAACTTAATCTATCAAAAAATTGATAAATTAAAATTAGAAATAGAAAAAAGAGAAAGAATGATCAAAGATATTAACTACATAAAAAGTAAATACTTTCTAATTAACGAAAAAGGAAAAATCAATATTCAATTCTTAAACTCTATTGTAATAAACGTTCTAAAAAGGAACTGGGGAGAATCCCGGGTAACCAAAGACATGGTAAATCAACATATTGCAGAACCCCATAGATTTTTATATATAATCCTTCAAGATTTTGATATTAATTTTATAAACTTTTTTGTTTCTACTGTGACCATTCAAGATCAAAGAGGTCATGGACAAGATGTTTCGATTTTTAAACCAAATGTATTTAAAAAAGAAATGGAACTTTTTACAGAAATAAATCAAGATTTACAGGATTTTTTAAAACAATACAAAAATGCTCAGTTAAGTTTTAATGATTATTACTTAGCGATAAAATCCAAAGGGAAAGATATTATTATGCAAAATTTTGTTAATATTATCAATAAATCCTTTAGTTTTTTTAGAAAAATGATTCAAGGTATTAGGTTAATATTAGACAACCACGAAGAGGCTTATCAACTAGAAAACAGTGGAAAACTCAAAGAAGCAGTAGTGCGAACAAAGATTCTTCCCATAGAAGATTTAAATCCTCAACCACGTTTTATTCCTTATGCAGATTCTAAATTATTATCATCCGGAAGAATACATGACATGACAGTTAAAAATGCCTTAGAAGAATTAGTAAAAGATTTTTATAATTATCTTTATTTATATCACGACTCTGTATTATTAGAAAATTTTTCTTCGATACCTCGATTACAATCAGAAATTGAAATTTACAAGAAAAAGTTATTGCAATATGGTATTGATATAAAAAATTAATTAAAAAAACAAAAGGAAACTACAATGCCAAGTAAATACGGTGCTTTCGAACAAAATCAAATCATCGATAAAGCACGAAAGAGAAGACTGCCTGTTCAGATATTCTTAAAAAATGGAATTGTTTTAAAAGGAAAAGTTGTACGTTTTGATCTTTTTACAGTTTTATTTAAAACAGAAAAAGGTTATAATTTGATCTATAAACATGCTATTTCTACAATCATACCATTAAAAAAGAAAAGCAAAAAAAAATCATCCAAACCGATAGAAGAAAAAAAAAGCTCTAAGCTACCTTCTAAAAAAACGATTAAAATCAAAAAAAAGAAGAATCCCAATGATGTATGAAAAAATTTCTGATAGCAGTAGATGCAAGGCCTTTAAGTTCTCCTGTTTCGGGAGTTTCGCGCACAATTAGTAAAATCATCCAAAATATAAAAGACGATTTTGAATTTCATCTTTTTTCTCATCTTCCCTACCATAAGGATTTTGAAAATTTAGTAAAACAGGATAATGTTGTCTGGAATCATTCCCACAATTTTATCACAAAAAAAGGCGGTCTATGGTATACAATTGATTTACCAAACATAATACGAAAATTAAAACCAGATATATTTTGGGGGACTCAGCAAACTATACCACCAACGATTCCTAAATCAATTAAGACGGCTTTAACAATACATGATTTTGTTTCGATTTTATATCCAAAATCAATGCGAAAAATTGCATTGTTGCAACAAAGATTTTTGATGAATTCCAGCATAAAAAAAGCAGATATATTGATATGTAATTCGAAACAAACAGAAAATGACTTAAAGAATTTTTATCCAGTAACCAAAAAAACGATGGTAATACCCTGGGGATTTGATCTACCAAAAAACCATCAATTACAAAACATTGTTCCAGTTAAAAATTATATTTTAGCTGTTTCTACGATTGAACCTAGAAAAAATTATACAACCCTATTAGAAGCATATTACAAATACTATTTATCCGAAACGCAAGAACCTTATAATCTAATCATTGTAGGTAGAAGAGGATGGGAATCGAAAAAATTCTATCAACGTTTAGAAGAATTACAACAAAAAACTGGTACCATCATTTTATTAGATGGTGTTCAGGATGAACAGCTATATTCGTTGTACCAAAATAGTGCTTTTTTTTGCATGCCATCCCTCTACGAAGGATTTGGTATACCGGTTCTAGAAGCATTATGTTTTCAGAAAAAAGTAATTGTTTCGGATATACCATGTTTTCGCGAAATTGCTCAGGGATATGGAACATTTTTACCTCCACAAGATATCGATCAATGGGCAACTACTATTACGAAATTCGTAGAACTCCATAGAAAAAAACAATTACCACCAAGCAAATTTCCTTACGAAAAATGGAGTTGGAAAATTGTAGCAAATCGTTATAAAGAGGTTTTTAATTCATTGATTTCTTCTTGACTCAACATTTCGCAATTTCCATCGAATATTACACCTTCTGCAATGTATAATTTTGCTGTTCGAATATTTCCAATGATTTTTCCCGTATTCAACATTTCTATTTTATCATAGGCTTCTATATTTCCGATCACTTCTCCTCCAACAATGACGGTGCCAGCTTTAATATTCGCTTTTATTTTACCTTTATCTCCAATAATTAAAATGCCTTTGGAACGAATTTCGCCTTCAAAAAAACCATTGATTAGTAGTGGTTTTTCGAATTCCAACACACCATGAAAATACGTCCCCTCTTCGAAAGTTGTTTCTACACTAGATGTATCTTGAACGGTTGTTTTTTTTGCCATAAGACAATTTTTTTACAAAAAGCCAACTTGCAATTTTATTTTGTCTTCATTACAAAAACACCATCCCAATCTTCTGGAGGAGGATTTTTAATATATTCTAAACATCTTTCTACATATAATTTGGATGGTCCATCGTCAGGAACAATTTGTAATGCTTTTTTAAATTCTTCTAATGCCTCTTGGAACTTACGCTGTTTGTATAACGCTAAGGCTTTATTGTATTGTTCTAATAGTTGTAATTGTTGTTGTGTCATACAACTATAAATTAAATGTTAGTTGCGAATTTGCAATAATTTTTTTTGATGGAATCTTGATCGTAAAAATTTTTTGAAGTTGCCTAACATAAGTGATTTTTCTCATTCCTGCTAAGACTGTATCGATTCCATCGTTCAGTAGTATTACGAGGATTTGTAGCGTTAAAGGTAGATTCTCTAATCTTTTATCTAATTTGGATAATTCTTCTTCGATGTGCTTCATTTTTAGGTGATTTTTATAAGAAATATAATTGGGTAAAAACAACAAAGCATGATTAAGGGTTTTTAAATATGCATCAAAAATTCTTAGAGCAATTTCTTTTTCTTGTTCTTTTTTTTGATTATCATCCAAGATTAAAAAACGAACATAAGAAACAGTTTTTTGCAAATACAAAGAAATTGTTCTTAGAAAACTATATACACTTTCTGGGTCCTGAAGATAATTTTTGTAATAGTTCAATGTCGCGAAGGGAGACGGATATTGTTCATCGAAGCGAAAATGTTTATTTGAAAGAATTTTTAATATTTGATTTTCTAAATCCTTTAATCGTTCTTCTAAATAAAGCATGACAGATTCGGGATTTTTTTCTCCTTCTTCGGGTTCTACGGGTAAACGTGTAAATCGATACAACTGATTGTTAAATATTACATTAAAGGGGCGATTGGATAATGTCCATAATCGATTTTCTTGTGCTATTTCTAGTAGAGACCTTCCGTTAAAAAAATGTTCTTTATAACCAGTTTCAAGTAGATTTGCTGGAAATTGAATTACTTTAAACCCCGCAGGAGCTATTTCTAAAATTTTTAGTAGATTTGTTGATTCTCTATGTTCCGGTGGAAGGGAAAACGTATTCGAAGAAATTCCGTAATAACGAATGAGATTTTCTTCTCTTTTTTTTTCCAGAAAATTCAATGCTTTCTCGATTCTTTTTAGATAGATTTCTTGATCTCCATAAACATTTAAATAATATTCTGGATTATGGAGCAAAAAAACATCTATGGTATCTATGCCCATTCGTCTTAAAGATGTTTCTATCTGTACTTCTAAAAATTCTGGATGAATGGAATGATATAAAGTATTAGAAAGCTTGACAGTTTCGGGAAAATTTTTTTCTAAATATAGTTTTAGGTTTTTTCCTTGAATATATCCAGCTTTTGTAATAATAACAATTTCGTCTCTTTGAATTCGTTTTGCATCGATCAATTCTTTTAAAACGTTTCCAACTAAAATTTCCGCAGAACCATCACCATAGTTGCTTGCTGTATCGATTACATTGATTCCACTGATTAAAGCTTCTCTTAAAGCATCGATGTGTTCATGATCTTTATAAGAAACTCTATATGTACCAAAACCTAAACTACTGGGATAGAAATCTATACCATTGATTCGTTTGTACCACGTTTCAGAAACAATATTGGGATATGTTTTATAAATTCTGTTAAAATATCTCTCTGTTCCTAATCGCGTAGCATAACCGACAATACTCATAAAAGATTATTTTTTTTGTTTTATAGCATTGATCCTATTTTGAAAGTATTGTGCAGTTTCGTAGCGTTCGTCAATAATTGCATAGTATTTGTGGAGATAGAGATTTGCTAACATAATGTCATTATTTTCCAATGCTTTTTCGAAATTTATTATATCGATTTCTGGATGATATTTTTTGATAAATGCAATGTATGGCTTAAATTCATCCAGACGAATTACTGTTTTATTGCTTTCTTTAACGGTTTTAGTTTTGGTAGTTTTTTTCGATGTTTTGGTAGATTCTAATTCTTTTTTAGAACTGTTTAAAAGTTCTTCCATGCGTTTTAAGCTATTTTGCAAATTTAAAGGGTTTTCTTTCTTTTTTCGTTTTTTAATCTTAGAATTTAGGTTTCCTTTAAACGGTAGTGCTAATTGTTCAAAATCCAAAAGATAGTCAAAAATTGCAATATCTTGTTCTTGAACATTGTTTGCATAATTTTTTTGGAATGCATCTACATAATCTTGAACAACATCATTTAACATCTTCATTCTTTTTTTTATGTACTCTTCTTGATCTTCATTTTCGGGAATTTGAAAATCTTCGAGTTGTACTACATCACAATTCCCCATAAAATCAACAATTTTAAAAAATTGGGATTTGTTAGCAAATGCAGATACAGGAAAAACAACCACAGGATAATTATAAGAGTGCGCAGATAAAGGACTAACCACTATATGAACCGCTAAGATTTTTGCATCGGGTTCAATGGGATTATAGCCTTTGACTTCACTAAAAGCAACTAACGATCCAGAAGGATATTTGGGATCTCCTTTGATAAATTTCATACATTAACAATTTAAAGAAAAATGATTATAAGTCAATACTTTTATTTAAAAATCTTAAATCAATTTTAATGGCATTCTTCATAAAAAAGGATTTATTTTTTATCTATGGAACTTTGGTGGATTTTTTTAGACTATTTTTTTCATCTTTTACACATTCTTCTGATAGTTTGGAATTTAACAGGGTGGATGTTCAAAAAATTAAGATTTCTTCATTTTTTAAGTTTAAACCTCTTATGGTTTTTTTGGATTATTGTGGGTTTTTTCTATGGATTTGGATATTGTCCACTAACGGATTATCATTGGAGAGTTAAATTTTACAAAGGAGAACAGAACTTACCTTCTTCGTACATCACTTATTTGTTAAACCAAATGAATTTTTATCCCAACGAAACGATGGTAGATATGTTTGTTTTATCTATTACAATCTTGATCTATGCAATATCTTTTTATTTATTAAAAAAAACTTAATTTTCTTTGTTGGCATTCAACAGCTTTTGAAAGATTTTATCCGAAATCAGGTTTGGATTCATATGAACACGGGTTATTTCTAAACCAAACAAAAAGATTTGAATCGTTATTAATAAAATCATCAATCCAATAGGAATAGAAAACCATATTCCATAGATCAAACGTGAACTGGTAAAAAATGGCAATAAAAATTTAAAAACTGCCATAAAAATCACCATTCCAACAGAGCTAAGCAGCCCACCTACTAAAGCAGATTTGATTGCAACCTTTTTGTTGGGTAGAATCAGATAAAAAAACGTAAAGATGATTACAATATAGAGATAATTTAATCCCAATACAATCATTGTAGGTAAATACAACCGCCATTGGGGTGTTTGGCTTTTATAGTTGATTTTAAACTTAATAAGGGGTAAATCTGTTTTAGGATCTATCGAAACAGAAAATATCTCTGCAACTACATAGTTTTTATTTTCTCCGATAAAATAATATGTATTCTCTTTTCTTTCTGCGTCAATGATGGGAAATAACTTCACTTCTTGGTCATTTTCGAAAAACTTAACAATATACCAATCTTTCCCAAAATTTAATGTATAGCGAATGTCTGTTCCTAATATTAAGCCTTTTCCGTCAGGAAATATTTTTAATGCTTTGATATTGTTCAATTGGTTAATACGAATTAAAGGATAAAAAATCTTACCTTTTTCGAATACAATCACTCGTTTTGTTGCAGTTAACAAAGTTGTAAAATTAGGATTCATAAAAACACTTTCGAAGGTAGTGTTCATTTGTGGTATAGTTAAATAGTTCCATTCCCACTTTGCTAAATCGCTGTACAACAAAATTCCTTGTCCCAACAAGAAAATACGATCTTCGTAAAAATAGATTTTATTGTAAAAGCTTTGGAAAACAAATCGTTCTTTCACATCAAAATAATTTTTGTCGAGTATGTATAAATAGCTTTGTTTATCTAATGTTAATAATACATAGACCTGATTTTTATGTATTTTGATATCTTCTAATAAAGGAAATTCAAACGATTTTCCTTTGTTAGAAAAGATAAAATAGCGAAAATCCCAGTTAAACCCAGCATCTGTACTATAAAACAAAAATGCAGGTAAACATCCAACAACGACTAAATCCTTCTCCACATCGATTTTTTTGGGTTGTTTTAAAAATGCTTTTATAGTATCTCCGGAAATATCATAATCAAATTCTTCTTGATTGATAACAATTTTTCTGTTAAGAGCTAATAAATCAGTTTTTTTTAGAAAATCGATTTCTTCTTCGAAATAAAAATTCTGGTTGTAAATTTCTATATTCTTATTCTGATCTAACAAAAAAAACTTTTTGTTGTTGGATACAACATTGAGATAATCTGGCGGTGTTAGGAGTTTTTGAACCTTTCTGGAAAAATCAAACATAAACACCAATACCAATGGAATAAATACAAGCCAGGTAGTATAAATGGATGTTCGGATTAAAAAACCCCGCGAAGGAACGCGAAAAACCTGATTGGCACTTTCCTCTAAATGTTGAAATATATTGAGCGATGCATAAATAAGAAAAATTAAACCAATTCCACTAATGGTATTTGCTCTACTCAAAATATCTTGGATTATATCAATAATTGGTTGACTTCCTGTAATACCATAGATGGCAAAAATTCTGTTGATACTTTCTACCAACTCTTGTTCGTTAATATTAGCAATGCGCATTAACACAGTAAGTAGAGGAATAGTAGCTACAATGATGGAATAGGCAATTGCATTTGCTCTTAAAGGTAATTTATCTTTTAGGTATAAATAAAACGAGGTAGCTAATAAATAGACAAAATTTTTTATAACTTTCATGAATTTCTATAATTTGATCTGAATTGTATTTTTCAAATATTTTTTTTGTTGAAAGTCTAATTTTCAGTATTCGAAAAAAATAAAAAATTTTGTAAAATATACAAAAGATTTCTAAAATTTTTTTAAGAGCTTTTTTAAAGATTTTAAGATATAAAATTTTGAGGAGAGAGTTATGCAATATGACGAAATCCGAGAATTAAAAACAAGAAAAGAGGATTTTGTTAAAATTTTAAAAGATTTGATCGAATGGGACGAACAAATAAAAACAAAATCTCCTAAATTATTAGAAAATCTTAAAATCAAGAAAACCCTTGCAGAAATGCCTTCGAAAAAATTAAAAATTACGTTTTTAAAATTAGATGAATTTATTTTTTATGTTGTAGTTCAGTATAAATCGTTAAACGGAGAGATTACCACATCTTGGGTGCACGAAGATGAAATCTATAAAGAACGATTGTTAAACAACAAGGATCATCTTTCGTATAAAGTGGTTTGTTTAACGGATCTATACGAAGTAGCAGAACCCATTCACTATTTTTACAAAGATGTGGCATAAAAAACAAAAAGAGAAATATAAATCGTTCTATTTTTTTCGGTTGATTTTATAATAAATCAATTTTATGTAAAATTATGAAGCTACCAAAAAACAACTTATGGGTAAAGATGGGTTCTGCGGTAATTCTTTTGATTTTCGCTATGGGGCTTTCTTCGTTAACGGTAGCATTAAAATTCTGGAATGATGTTCAAGAAGAATACGCGGCAACTAAAACCCTCACAGAAGGATATAGAGCACATTTATTGGCTTTATCGGGTTTTCAGGCTGGTCTTTCTGCATTACAAACAATTCCCGAAGAATATTTATTCCAAACGGGATTAGCACTAAGTCCCCCAGATATTGATGTAGGCAAGGATTGTAAACCAAAATGTTTTGTTCGATATAGCATACAACCAGAAGATGGAAAACTCAACGTAAACTTTTTAGTACGAAAAATTGATGATGGCGTAGACGAAACCTATCGAAATATCTTTATTCGATTGTTTACAACGTTCAAAATCCCATTAGATAATGTGGATGCTTTAATCGATTGGATCGATCAAAACGATACCACAGAAGGTAAAGGTGCCGAACGAAGCTACTACGAATCATTAAAACCACCTCAGAAGATAAAAAATTATTTTATTTTTTCTTTGCCAGAAGTAACACAAGTTAAAGGGTTTACACCGGAAATGATCTTTTCTCCAAGAGCACCAGATGGATGGGAAGAGCAACAAAAGGAATTGGCATTTTTAACCGAAGACGAAAAAACCTTACTCACTATGGACGATTGGATCTTAGCAAATAACATCACAGCCTATATGCCATCCGATTCAGATACGGGAAAAATCAACATTAATGCTGCGCGATATCACGTTTTGATGAGTCTATCGGATGTAATGACGCGACAAGCAGTTTTAGAAATATTTAAACTAAGAAACAAAGAAAATGGTTATATAAAAGACCTTAAACTATTAGAAAACCTACCAGCCTTGCAAATCCAAACACCAGCAGGTGTAAAATTATACGAAGAATTGATCGGTAAAGGTGGTTCTTTTACTGGAATGCTTAAAACCGAAGGAGAAATCTATCGCGTAACAGGCATAGGAACAATTCTTCCCGCAAATGGAAACGCGAACCAAGCAACCATCCGAAAAGTATGGGGATTATACGACAAAAGAATGAGGCGATTAATCTTCTATCAAGAAGATTGATTTTTATAATATTCTATAATGGTATGCATTGCTTCGTAAAAGGTTACTTTGGAACGATAATTCAATTGTTTAAGGGATTTTTCGTTATCTACGGGGTTATTTCTAAGCAAAAAATTTACACCATCAGGATGAACCCATGGTTTTATCCCAAACATTTTTTGGAAATAATATAATAGAAACAATAAAAACTTCATTAAGTTTTGGTTTAAAGATAAAGGTTCTAACCCAAAAGGAAGAATTTTTAAATTTTTAAACAAATACCGATAGAATTCCCTGACGGTTATAAATTCATCTCTTATGTTATAGGATTGTCCTTTAATAGAATCATCAGGCATTCTTTTGATGATCTGATAGACCAACTCGTTTAAGTTTTGTATGTACAATAAATTTAAAATTCCAACTCCATAATTGGGATAAGCAAAAAGATATTTTTTTGCAAGAAAAATTGGTCGTATAATCCATGGAACAGAATGGATTCCTATTATATCTCCTGGTCTTAAAATAATTAAATTAAAATTTTTATCATTTTTATACAATTCGTATAGCTCTTCTTCGCCTTGAATTTTTGTAACACAATAAGGGTTCTTGGTTTTTAATACCGTTTCTTTTAAGTCCTGCCACTTTTCTTCTTTTACCATAAAAGGATAGTCAAAACCATACACCATTACACTCGATAGATGTATAAAAGATTTAACATTATACTGAATAGATAACTTTGCCAATTCTATGGTAGCTTTTACGTTTACATGATAAAAATCAGAAATATTCCCATGTTCTTCGACGATTGCAGCAGTATGGTAAACATGATGAATCTCATTATCCTGAAATATTTTTTTTAACAAAGATAAGTCCGTAGTTGAACCCAAGTAACAATTTAATCCCATTTTTAAAAGAACGTCGTATTTTTTTGGATCAACTTCTATTGCAACGATGTTATAATCGCCACTTTGCAACAAATATTCAATAAATGACCTTCCAACAAATCCCCCTGCACCTGTGATAAAAACCGTTTCTTTAATGTTTAGATTTTTCATACAATAATTTTTCTATTTCTTTTGATGATAAGGGATAAGATAAATAATACCCTTGCCCCCATTTACATCCTTCTTTTAATAAAATCTCCATTTGTTCTTTAGTTTCTATTCCCTCTGCAATCGTATGAATGTTTAAATTTTTAGATATTTGTATGATTGTGCGAATTAGTTTTAATGCATCGGAATCCTTGTGATGATTTTCTGTTAAACTTTTTACAAAAAACTGATCAATTTTTATCACATCAAACTTGTATTTTAACAAATAACTTAAAGAAGAATATCCAATCCCAAAATCATCGATCAAGAGTTTTATACCCATCTCTTTTAATTCGTTCAAAATTTTTTTTGTTATCTCGTTATCTTGTAAAAAGGAATTTTCGGTAATCTCGAATTCTATCAATGATGGATCGATTCGATATTCTTTTAAGAGCTTTCGCAAAACCTCGATGAATTCGTATTTTTGTAATTGTACATAAGATATGTTGATTCCAATAGGGACAACAGGGATGTCATTTTCTTGCCAAGAAATAATTTGCTTGATCACTTCTTCGATAACAAAATAGCCCAAAGGAATGATTAATCGATTTTTTTCTGCTACTGGAATAAATCTTATGGGAGATATTTTACCTAATGTTGGATGTTCCCAACGTAAGAGTGCTTCTAAAAAGACAACTTTTTCTTTTTCTAAGTCAAAAATGGGCTGATACTCTAATTTAAAACCTGTTTGTTGAATTTTTGCTTTATCCTTCGTTTGCAGCATAAATACATTGGTTTGGAGTATCGATTCTAATTGAACCTTTTCCACGATGTCTTTTTCGATCTCTCTGGTTAAAAAAGCATAATTTCCATCTCCTTTTTCTTCTTTGGAACGTCGAAAGGCAATCTCTGCTAATCTTAACAATTCGTCGGGTGTTTTTGCATTGTCAGGAAAAATAGAAATTCCAACACTTAAAGATAAATAATATTCTTTGTTGTATATTCTATAAGTACGTTTAGAGAATTCTATCAGTTTTTCTACGAATTGAATTACACGTTCTAAACTTTGATCTTTTATAATCATTGCGAATTCATCATTTCCTATACGAGCAAAAAAGATGGAATCGTAAATATTTTGGTTTTCTATAAATGTTTTTATGTTGATTACAAATTCTTCTAAAAACCTATCAGAAATAATAAATCCATCTTTACGCGATATCTGAGAAAAATTATCAATATCTAAATACAATAGATAAAATGTTTTGTTGTTATAGACTTCTTGGTTTAAACGTTCAATAAAATAATTTCTGTTGGGAAGGTTGGTTAAGCTATCGTAAAATTTTGTTCTTTCGATTTGTTCTTGATAATATCGTTCTAACGTAATATCTTCCATAATTTGGATAAAATGAGATATCTCGTTTTTATCGTTAAAAATAGGAGAAATAAAACACCTTGTTAAGAATAAACTTCCATCTTTACGTTTGTTGATAATCTCTCCTCTCCAATCTTTTTTACTTAGTAACGTATCCCAGATCTCTTTATAGAAAACGTCTTCATGTAAACCAGATTTTAAGATATTAATGTTTTCTCCTATAACTTCGTTCATAAGATAACCACTAATTTCTTCGAACTTTTTGTTTACATACAAGATTTTCCCTTGATTCGAAATAACCAATATACCTACATTGGTATTATCCAAAATTTTGGTTAACAGAATATTTTGTTCTAACAGTTTAAGTTTGGATTTTCGTTCTCTTAATAAATTTATACCAAACCCTAAATTGATAGCAATCTCTTTAAGAATGTCGACTTCTTCTTTATAGAATGCATCAGGATAAGGAGAATATACAACTAAACAACCAATCACACGATCAATTAATACAATGGGAATTCCAATAACCGATTGCAACCCAAATTTCATCGCAAAATCTTTAACTGGTTTAAAGCGTTCGCTAAAATATATATTTTGTTCTATGTCGATACGCCCTTCTCTACATGCAATACCAGCTGGTCCCATTCCATAAGGATTATCGTCGCGCCAGTTCAGTTTTAGGTTTTTTACATACTCTTGGCATTCTTTTTCTCTGGTATGATAAGCTACAATTTCTATGTTTTTTTCTTGATCGTATTTTTTTAATCCAAACCAAGCAATTTTATAACCACCTGTTTCTACTATCACTTTACAAATTTGCTTTAATAAAGCATCTTCGTCTTGGGCATAAATCAGTACCTTATGACATTCCGATAACATTTTTAGATAACGATTTTTATCTTGAATTAATTGCAATTGCTCTTGGAATTTTGTTATGTCTTTAAAAAGACTTAATATATTTTTATTAAACGAAAAGAGTTGAAAATTCAAAATTTTACGTTGTCCATCTACAAAAATCGTAAAATCTTTTTGTTTAATAAATGTATTATTTTTAACATCTTCGTTGGGTATATTTAAAATAAAATCTTGAAATTCTTCTTGTTGTTCTTTTGATATTAAAAAAATCAATTGTTTCAATCGTATTGCATCTGAGGAAATTCCCAAAACACTTTTTGCACCATCAGACAGAAAAAAAATCGGATTTTTGTATTTTGGATTATACATTGCAGTTCCTTGGTTAAAAATCCTTTCCGATTCTAGAATAATTCGACTTAGATGAATTATTTTTCTTTCCAATTTTTTGGTTTTTGAAATATCGATAAATAATCCAATGATGTATTTTTTATTGTTAAATTCAAAAGTGCGAGAATAAATCTCAATAGGAATAATTTTTCCCGAGCTATGTTGAACAAATAAATCCTTTGTTTGGGATTTTCTTTTTTTTGGATAATTGACTCGAACACTTGTATCTTCTTCGAAGACTTTTTTATAATAAATAGTATCTTCCGAAGGATGGAGTTGAGATTGATGAATTCCAATCAGTTTTTCTTTGGGTAATCCTAATAATTTTTCTGCACTTTTATTGGCATAAATAATTATGCCTGTATCTATCTCTGCAACAAAAATAGCCTCTGGAAATTCTTCAAAGATGATTTCAAATATTTCCCCCATCAGATTTTAAAATTATCGCGACGATTTTTTTGACAAGCAATATTTTTTATTTTTGATTCTTATATTACGTTTTATTTCTTGACTTTTAAAAAAAATAGAAATAATGCTTTATATGAGAACCCTAGAAGATTTCCTACCACCAGTCGCGAAATTAACCCATGCACATGATATGATTTATAAACCTAAAAATCCACTAAAAGTAAAGGTATTATTAAATCATAAATTGGTTCCTCAGGATTACGACGAAGATGTAAGACACATTATTTTGGACTTAAAAAATACAGATTATCGATACACAGAAGGACAATCCTTAGGGGTTTTACCACCTGGTCTAGATAAAGATGGAAAGCCCCACAAATTACGATTATATTCGATTGCTTCTGCTTTTGGTGGGGATCCAGAATTTCCTAATACTGTTAGTTTATGTGTAAAAAGAGTTGTTTACAAAGACGAAAATGGCAATACAATAAAAGGTGTTTGTTCTAATTATCTATGCGATTTACAAGTTGGAGATGAAGTTTTCGTTACTGGTCCATCGGGGAAACATTTTGTTCTACCAGAAGATCCCAATACAGATTTAATTTTTTTTGCCACAGGAACAGGAATTGCTCCGTTTAGAGCATTTTTGTTTAAAATATTTTATAAAGGTCATCAACATAAAGGAAAAATCATTCTTTTTTTTGGAACACGCTACAAAAAAGATCATCTTTATGCAAACGATATCAACCAAGATTTACTAAAATTACAGAATGACCAATTTAAGATTTATTCTGCACTTTCGCGAGAAAATCCTACAAAAAAAGTATATGTACATCACTTATTAGAAGAAAAAAAAGAAGAAATAGAAGACATTCTCGAAAAAAACAACTATATTGTCTATATTTGTGGTTTAAAAGGAATGGAAGATCCTATTTCTATATTTTTTAAACGTTTTTTCGAAAATAAATATAAAATCAACTTTACAGAAGAAGAATGGAATCATTTTGCTAAACAATTAGAAAAACAACATCGACTTATTGTAGAGACTTATTAGCAGTTAAGTAATATAGTGGAATTCGCTCTTGGATCCCTTTTAGGTTAGCTCTTTTACGAAAAAGTTTTATGTCTTGTTGATTTTCTTTATTTTGTTTGATAAATCCTAGAAGCAAAGTTTTTATATTACGATCCTGAAAAATACTTTCTGTAAAGCCAACAGAATGTTTTTTTAATTGGGATTGAATACGCGAAGCAATGTTAACATGATGACCAAAATAGTCGAGATGTTCGTTAGAATTAACGACTATTACTGGCCCTTTATTCAAACCAATTTTAATCTCTAATTTACCTGCGGGATCCCAAATCCTATCCAAAAAATTCTGGAATATTTCTAAAGAAGCTTTGATTGCATCTTCGGTTTTGATAAAAGAAGCCATCACTGCATCGCCAATGGTTTTTATCACAACGCCATGGTGATTTTCGATGGTAGCAAACAACAATTTAAAATGTTCTCTTACAATATTATAAGAAACGGTATCTCCCAACTGATCATACATTGCAGTAGAATCTTTTAAATCTGTAAACATAATGACAATGTTCTGTATACTAAGACTTTCTTCCACCGATAGAACATATTTACCAAACAATTCTTGGAAATAATGCGAATTTATACATTCTAACCCAGTTAAAAAAGGTTTTTCTAATTGATATTGATGTTGTAAAATTTTTTGGTACATATCGTTTCTATATTCTTCTTCGATTTTACTAGGAATAAGATAATATTCTGGATGAATGGTAAAAGTAACTTCTATGTTTTGATCTAATATGGCACGAAATTTAACATCACATAAAGAGCAAAAACCTTCTCCTCGTAGTTCAGAAAAATTATGTTTAAAGTCTGCTAATCCATTACAATGAGGACAATGATATTCCCAATTCAGAATAAATATACCTTCTTTTACTAAGATCAGAAATCCATTTATCAGCGAATACAGATCAATATTTAGTTCATCCGATAATCGATATAAGTTAATGCGAAAAAATTTTTCGGGCGATTCGTAATTGATTTCTATCCACTTCTGAACCTGCAAAATAACTTCTTTTAGGTTTGTTTTGCCATTTTCTTGATTCTTGTTTATAACTTCACTAAATTTATTCTTTAAATTTTGCATATGACTTCTTGAATTACTCTAATTTAACTAAATCTATATCTTCTTCAACCATTTTTTTAGGCTAAAAATTTTTCTCTTTCTTTTTAAAAAAATTAATCAAATGGATATGTTTTATTACATAAATCATTTTGATATAACAACGCGAACTGCTCATTATATAACTATCAGCAAAACCACAACCAATATTACCCCAAAACGCATTTATAAAAATTACAATAGAGATTTAAAAAAAATTTCTAATCCAACTTTTATCTCTTGAACTTAAATTTTTTAAATTATCTCGAACATAAACATTAAGTCTATGTTTTTTTTTCTGAGATTTTGCATCCGATAAATCTTCGCGTTTAATAAGCAACTTTTTTCAAGAAAATCAGCATTTTCTATATCTCTAAATTTGCGAATAGATTCTTTTCTTGCTATTCTTTTATTACTTTTCGAACTGTTCTAACTTGATTAATTCTATGTCTTCTTCTTCTATTTTTTCTTTGGATAAAAATCTATCTGTTTCTTTTTTGATAAAATTACTCAATAACAAAAGGGAGATTAAATTGGGTATTGCCATTAAAGCATTTGCAATGTCAGAAAATCCCCAAACAATGTTTAAAGTACTAATCGAACCAATAAAAACAAAGAAAACCCAAAAAATTCGAAAAATCAAAATACTTTTAACACCCAACAAATATTCTAATGCTTTTTCGCCATAATAAGACCATCCTAAGATAGTACTAAACACAAATAGTAACAGAGATACAGAAAGTATGATTCCACCTACATCCCCAAGTAAAGAAAACATCTTACCAGGAATTTCTGCTCCTTTTAGACCGAACATCCAAGCATCAGTATTTATTATGCCAATTCCTGTTAGGGCACATATAATAACTGTATCCCAAAATGTACCAGTAGAAGAAACAAGAGCTTGTCTTACAGCATTTTTCGTCTTTGCAGCAGCTGCTACAATAGGAGCACTTCCTAAACCAGATTCATTCGAAAATAGCCCTCTTGCAACACCAGCGCGAATTGCTTCTTTTACACCTGCACCAGCAAAACCACCAACAGCAGCTTGTCCAGTAAATGCAGAAGATAGAATTAAACTAATGGTTTGAGGAATCTTATCGATAGTCATCACTATAATAATAATCAACGAAACAACGTATAAAATTGCCATAAAGGGTACAAGCATTTCGCATACTCTTGCAATTGAACGAATTCCCCCAAGAATTACAACACCAGTTAGAATTGTTAATACAATTCCAGTAATTATGGGAGATATACCAAATTGATCACTCAATAAATGCGAAATAGAATTTGCCTGAACCATGTTTCCAATACCAAACGATGCAATGACTGTTAAAACCGCAAAGGTAATACCTAGCCATTTTTGTTTTAAGCCTTTTTCTAAGACAAACATCGGTCCGCCAACAATGTTGCCATTTTTATCAACTTCGCGAAACTTTATCGATAATAATGCTTCGGAATATTTTGTAGCAATGCCAAAAACCCCCGTTAACCACATCCATAGAAGAGCCCCCGGTCCTCCAATAGCAATTGCTGATGCTACACCAACGATATTGCCAGTCCCAATCGTTGCAGCCAATGCAGTAGTTAACGCAGCAAATTGCGATATATCTCCCTTTCCTCCTTCTTTCGAGACGGAAAGTTTAATCCCTAATCCAATAAATCGTTGGATAAATTTTAACCTTATAGTTAAATAGACATGCGTTCCAAAAAGCAAGATTAATAGAACTGGCCCCCAAACAAAGTCGTTGATTTGATTGATCCATTGCTCAATGTTCGTAAGCATAATCTCTCTCCTATTTAATTATGTCTAAAGCAATGTAAGAAACACCTTCTGTTTCTAATACTTTATATTTACCCGTATATTTTTCTTTTTCTTTTTGTGGAATGTATATATATAAATTACTATATTCAAAAGCTTGATCTTGCATTTCTATGGTAAATCCTTGAACTTTTCTTGTATAAGATTTAAATTCTACCAAAGGCAAAATATGTCCATTGGAACCGATTAATTCAAAAGGTGTTAAATGAAGTTTTAAAAGCAATAAAGAATGATGTGCCTTTAATTCTATGCTTTCTTTATTCACAATCAATGTTCCATAAGTATCTTGAAAAGGAAATGCTACAAAATATGCTTGATTTTTTTCTAATGGAAACACAACATTCTTGTTGGATAAATTTGTCAAAAATAGATAATCTACTTCGTAATCGATAAAATTGTTCATTTTGGGATTTTTTAAAAATTTTTCTTTTAGGACAGAAAAATGCACTTCGAAGGCATGTTCGTTTACAGGATAAAATTTTTTAAATTGTTTTTTAACAAAGGGAAAGGTTTTTTTGTAGAGATGAAGAATTTCTTTTGGATAAAGTTCTATGGGATCAGAGGTAAAAACGAGTCCTCCAAAAATGTGATTTATGTACAATAACGTTAGTTTTTCTTGCTCGGTTAGTTTGATCTTTTCTAGGATCTCTTTTGTTTTTAATTTTCGAAAATTTTGCCTTAAATAAAAAACATCTGGATCATTAAGAAAATTTTTACCATTAAAGAAATGTCTGTAAATCGTTGAATTCAAAGAACTAAATGTAGAAACCCTTTCTAAAAAATTAAAATGTTTAAGATAATGTTCCCATTTTTCTTCTACGTCGCTTCCTACCCTTGTAAAATTTACATTACCAAAAGCATGCGAAAAGGGTATACCACAACCTAACAATTTTACTGGGCTTTTTTTCCATTGAACACTCTGATGAATTAAATCTAATGCATCTTGCATTTGTTGAGCTCTTGTTTTTCTCTTTGCTGGGTAAATACAACTTGCATAAAGAAAATCTAATTTTAACAATTCGAATCCCCAATCTTCTGTAAAAGTTTTAAAAACACTTCTTATATACTCTTGAAAATCCGGATTATAAATATTTAGTGAATAAAATTTACCACTCCATAATGGATTAAAGCCAGCAACAATAGGTTTGTCTTTTTCGTCTCTTAACAACCATTCTTGGTGATATTGATAAATCGATGATTTCCGCTCACAAATAAAGGGAGCAATCCATATACCAGGTTTAATGTTATATTTTTTTATTCTTCCTACGAGTTCTTTCATCCTGTCGTGAAAATCTTCTTTAAGGTTTGTCCAATCACCTACACGTTTCTGATAACCATCATCGATCTGAAAGTAATCAATAGGAATTTTATTTATTCCATAGAACTCAATTCGTCTAATCAATTCGTCTATGTTTAAATTATTATAATGATAGTACCAGCTGGTATAACCAGTAACAAAATTTTCTTTAACAGATTCTAATTTTTGCGAAATATTATCGAAGATATCGTAATAATCACCGTAGCCAATAAATAGCTTTAAGAATTCGAATCTTGCTCCAACAAAGTAATTCTGAAAATCTTTAATAATTCTAAGTATTGAATTTTTGTAATCCAATTGAAAAATTGTATAGGATATTTTTTCGTTTAAAGAACAAAATGCTAAGATTTGATTGTTTTTATCTCTTAAATATGTATAAAAATGAGAACGTAAAAAATTTTTATTAAAATTTTTTATAAATTTTATAATAGTATATTCACCAAAAGGAGAAAGCAACCATTTAATTATATTACTAACATTCATTTGTTTAGAAGAAATAGGAACCTCGTGGGTCTGCGTCCAGTTATTGTATCCTTGGTGTAGAAAGCTAATAAAATTATCGATAGAAGGAATTACTATATCTAATGTAACAAAGTCTATGGGAATATCATCTCTATTGACAAAATCGGTAAAAAAGGCATTTAAGATCTGGTTTTGAAATTCAAAATTTAAATAACCAAATTCTGTCCTTAAAACTAACTTCTCCTGAATTTGTTTATTTACAGAGAATTCATAAAAACGATTTTTTTTTTGGAAAATCACTCTTTTAAGTTCTATATTTTCTGTTATACTCATAATTCATTTACCCCATCTTCGATTTGAACTTCGAATACATCTGGTATTAAATTGGTTCTTTCGCGATAAATTTTGGCAATCAAAGGAATATATTCTTCGACATTTCTCTTATCGACTATTGCAATTGCACATCCACCAAACCCAGCACCAGTCATACGTGCGCCATAAACACCTGAGATTTTTTTCGATTCTTCTACGATAACATCTAATTCATAACAAGATACTTCGTAGTAGTTTTTTAAAGATTCGTGAGAATCATACAAAAATTTACCAATTTGTTGCAAGACTTCTTCTAAATCTTTTCGAGATACATCTAACGAATTCAACAATTGTTTGATATTTTGAACTCTTCGATTTTCTTGTATTACATGTAGAGTACGTTTTTTTAATGTTTCGCTATTTAAATCGTTTAACATTTCTTCGCTTGCTTCTACCAAAGATTTAATCTTATAATTTTTTTGTAAGATTTCCAAAGATAAATTGCACTCTGTTCTTCTTTCGTTATACTTAGAATCAGAAAGTTTTCTGGGTTTATTCGTATTGATTACAACAATGGATACATTCGGAAAAAGGAATTTAATGTATTCGTACTCTAACGAATGTGTATCTAATAGAATAAAATGATTCTTTTTTCCCATCGCCACAGAAAACTGATCCATTATGCCGCACTTAACACCAATATATTGATTTTCGACTTGTTGGCACAAAATAGCCATTTGTACTCTGTCGATTTGATTCTTTGCTTTTACTTGAAGATAAAACACATATGCAGTAAGTACTTCGATAGCAGCAGAAGAAGACAACCCAGAACCAACAGGCAAATTGCTCCAATAATAAATGGCAATGCCTTTAAACCGAAAACCTTGATTCTTTAATGCTTGTATAATTCCAATAGGATATTTTATCCATAAATGAGTGTTTCTGTATTGATCCAAATCATCATCGAATTTAATCTCGTAGATTTTTTCATCAATATTAGAACAAAGCTGAATGACATCCTTTTCGAGAAATTTTACAGCAGCATAAATCCCTCTATCTATGGCAAACGGTAATACTTTCCCACCATTATAATCAATGTGCTCACCGATAAAATTGACTCTACCAGGTGCAAAGAAAAACTTTTGTGGTAAATCATTATAAATAAATTTAAATTTTTCTATTAGTAAATTTTTTATAGTTTCCATCATACAACTTCGTAACTATACTTGATTTTTTTTAAATTTCCAAAACGTTCTTCTGCAAGTAAAATTAATTTATCGATTAATTGAGTCTGGGTTAATCCTTCGTATTCCCACAGTTTTGGATACATACTAATGTTTGTAAAACCAGGCAATGTATTTACTTCGTTTACATAGATTTCTCCATTTTGGTAGAACATATCAACTCTTGCAAAACCTTCGCAATACAATGCTTTATAAGTTAAATAAGCAATATGCTTGATTTTCTGAACTTCCTCTGGTAATAAGTTTTGAGCTGGGATAAACAAACCTGCACCATCAGGATCTACATACTTTGCATCATAAGAATAAAATTCATGCTTGGGTTTGATTTCGCCCGGAATTGTTACCTCTGGATCTTCGTTTCCTAATACAGCACATTCAATTTCTCTTCCCTTAATTTCTTTTTCTACAAGAATTTTGGTATCAAACTCAAAAGATTTTTCTATGAATTGTTTTAACTCTTCGATGGTTTTTGCTTTATAAACCCCCACAGAGGATCCTTGTCGCGCTGGTTTTATAAAAAGAGGCAATTGGAATTTCTTTACAATTTCTTCGTATGGTATAGAAGATTTTTCGTGAATCTGATAACTTACATAGGGTGTGATAGGTATTTGATTTGCTGTTAAGATTTGCTTCATCGCTTCTTTATCCATACACAAGGCAGAAGCTAATACATCGCAACCTACAAAAGGAATTTGAGTTAATTTTAAGAGTCCCTGCAAGGATCCATCTTCGCCAAAAGTACCATGTGTTATCGGAAAAAATATATCGACACTAATAACATGCATCTCTTGATTTTCCCAGTAAACAAAGGGACTTTTATCATCGATTTGAAAGTACAACAAATGTTTTTTGTGTTGTTCGATTTCTTTTAAGTTCTCTGGAAAATTTTTCGAATCTTCGATGTAATAAAATTTTCCTTCTTTCGATACATAAATGTTTAGAACCTGGTATTTTTCTTTATCGATAGCGCGATAAATATTTTTTGCCGAAAGAATCGAAATTTCGTGTTCTGTGGAACGACCACCAAAGATCAAAGCGACTTTCTTTTTTGAGTTCATAGTTCAAAACACATATTTCAATTTTGAAAATTCTTTTATTGCTAAATCAAAAGAACCTTTTTTTTCTATAAAATGACTCGCTCCACCCTCTTGTTTTAAAAGCTCTAATCCCATCATCCCATACTGATTTTTTACCCATTTTTCGAAATAATAAACCTCTTTTTTGCTAAGAGAATTTTTTAAATTCGAAAATCCTTCTTTAATGCCAGAAATATAATCCATCAATTCTTTTATTCCATAACCTGAATAAGCACTTACAGGAAAAATGGGAGTTTCTTTAGAATCGGGTCTTATAAAAGAAAGCGTAGATTTTAATGCATAATAAGTTTTTTGTGCTTCTTTATGTTGATCCCATTTGTTGATAATAAAAGCATCGGGGATTTCCATAACACCAGCCTTCATAAATTGGATCTGATCTCCTGTTAAAGGCTGTAATACCAAGAAAACATGATCTGCTATATGTTGAACTTCTATTTCGCTTTGTCCAATTCCCACAGTTTCGATAAAGATAAAATCGAATAGATAATACAAGACTCTGCAAACATTAAAGGTATGTTTACTAAGGCCACCTAATTCTTTATCCGAAGCCTGGCTTCTAAAATAGATCCGCTTTTCGTCGATGGGTAATTTTACTCGTGTTCGGTCCCCCAAAAGAGAACCACCAGAAACTTGGCTCGATGGATCTACTGCAAGAATAGCAACACTGATATCTTCGCGTTGTCGAATTAGTTCTAATGCTAATCGACCTGTTAGAGTAGATTTTCCTGCACCTGGCGTCCCTGTAATTCCAACAAAATATCCTTTGGGAGAAGTTTTTTCTTTTAGATAGTCTATGATGATTTTTTTGTATTCATAGAATTCTGGTTTTGTATTTTCGAAGATGCTGATTAATTTCGCTAAACTAAACTTATCGCCTTGTAATGATTTATCTACGAGTTGAATTAGCTCTTCTTTTGGTGTCATCTTTAACGTTATCATACCAAAACTTTTCCTTTTTGGTTTTCTTCGATGGTATCCATGATCTTTTCCATAATTTCTATTAATTGATAATCTGATGGTGTAAATACTCTTTTTACCCCCATAGAAATTAAAACATCGAAATCTTGTTGTGGAATAATACCTCCAACAACTACGGGAATTTCGTTAAAAGCATTAAGTTTTTTTAGTTCATCCACGATTTGTTGAGTCAATTCTTTATGCGAACCAGATAGAATAGAAACACCAATGATATCGGCATTTTCTTCTACTGCTGTGTGAACAATCTCTTGGGGTGTTAGACGAATACCGGAATAGATTACATCAAAACCGCAGTGTCTTGCAGCAACAGCAATCATTTCTGCTCCGTTGGAATGTCCATCTAATCCTGGTTTTCCTACAACGATTCTGGGTCTATGGCCCTTTTCTTTCGCGAAGTTTTCTACGCGCTTTCTTAATTTTTCTACGCGTGCATCTTCTAAGTACAATCGTTGACCTTCTATACCTGTTGGAGGTCTATATTCACCAAAGACTTCGCGTAATGCATCTGCCCACTCACCAGTTGTGACCCTTGCTAATGCGCATTCAATCGAAGCTGGCATAAGATTTTCGCCTTTTCGCGCACAATCTTTCAAGTATTCTAATGCTTCTTTTACTTTTTTTGGATCTCTATTTTTTTTGGTTTTTTCTAATGCATCGAGGGTTTTTTGTGCAGCTTCGGGATCAACTTTAAAAATACCTCCATCGCCAGCTTGTAATGGTGATGGCAATCCTTCTGTCCATTTGTTTAAACCCACAACAATGATTTCTCCAGAATTGATCTTGCTCATTCTTTCGGACATAGAACGAACAAGTTGGGTTTTTATATACCCAGATTCTACTGCTGCACGAATTCCTCCCATTTTTAAGATTTTGTCTATTTCTTCTCTTGCTTGTTCTTTTAGTTCATTTACTTTTGATTCAATAACAACACTGCCGTCAAAAATATCGGGATATTCTAACAAATCCGTTTCGTATGCCAATATTTGTTGCAATCGTAAGGACCATTGTTGATCCCAAGGCCTTGGTAGAGATAATGCTTCGTTCCATGCGGGTAATTGCAATGCTCTACATCTTGCTTTTCTACTTAGAGTAACACCTAATGCTTCTATTAAAATGCGCCAAGCATTGTTCTCTGGCTGTTTTTCTGTTAAACCTAAGGAATTCACTTGTACTCCATAGCGGAAGATTCTATACTTTGGGTTTTGAACATTATAACGCTCTTTAGTAATTTCGTCCCATAATTCTACAAAAGCACGCATTTTACACATTTCTTCTATAAAGCGAATTCCAGAGTTCACAAAAAAGCTGATTCTACCCACTACCTTTTCGAATTCTTCTCCTTTAACATGTCCTCGTTCTTTGATGGTATCCAATAAACCGATTGCATTTGCTAGTGCATAAGCCAATTCTTGAACAGGAGTTGCTCCTGCTTCTTGTAAGTGGTAAGAACAAATATTCGATGGATTCCATTTGGGAATATACTGAATACAATATTCATACATCTCGCTAATCAAACGAAAACTGGGCTCTGGGGGGAATATATATGTTCCTCGTGCTAAATATTCTTTTACTAAATCATTTTGTGTTGTACCATTCAACAAAGAAATATCTACACCGCGTTCTTTTGCCAATGCGATATACAGAGCAAGAAGCCACATAGAAGTTGCATTGATAGTCATAGATGTATTCATCTCTTCGATAGGTATACCATCAAATAAGATATGAAAATCATCCAAAGAATTGATGGGTACTCCCACCTTACCGATTTCTGGTCTTGCTAATGGGTGATCCGAAGAATAACCACACTGGGTTGGCAAATCAAAAGCAATGGAAAGCCCCGTTTGTCCTCGTTTTAGACCTTCGCGGTATAATTTATTGGTTTCCCAAACATTTGTATGACCAGCATAAGTACGAAAAATCCAAGGTTTATCTTTGGTAGGATTACCATTTTCGTCGTATAATACATGTTTTTTTCTTTCTGGATTTTTTTGCATATCTTTCTCCTTTAAATTTCGTAGGAGTCTGTTACAGCTCCAAATTCCGCAGAGCCAACTAATTTGTAATACTTATACATCACCCCACTTTTGTAGCGAGGTTCTGGTGGACTCCATTCTTTTCGTCTTGCTTCTAGTTCTTCTTCGGTTAAATGAACGTTTAATTCATTCCTGGAAGCATCGATAGTAATTAGATCGCCATCGCGAACTAATGCAATAGGACCACCGACTGCTGCTTCTGGTGCAACATGTCCAACTACCATACCATAAGTACCACCAGAAAACCTTCCATCTGTGATTAAACCTACTTTATCGCCTAATCCTTTTCCAATCAGAGCAGAAGTGGGCGAAAGCATTTCCCTCATCCCTGGACCACCTTTGGGACCTTCGTATCGTATAACAATTACATCACCTTCTTCTATTTTGTTGGATAGAATTGCTTCCATGCATTCTTCTTCGGAATTATAAACCTTCGCAGGTCCTGTAATGGAAAAATGTTTTACTCCAGAAATTTTCGCAACTGCTCCACCTGGTGCCAAATTTCCTTTTAAAATTACAAGATGACCTCTTGGATACAAAGGCTTATCTAATGGATAAATTACATCTTGATTTTTTGGTATATTCGCATCTAAATGTTTTAGGTTTTCTTCTACGGTTTTTCCAGTTACAGTTAGACAATCGCCGTGGATTAAACCAGCTTCGAGTAAGATTTTCATGATTTTGGGAATACCACCATACTGATGCAAATGTGCTGTTAGGTATCTTCCCGAAGGCTTCATATCTGCTATGTGGGGAACTTTACGAGCTATGCGTTCAAAATCATCGATGGATAAAGGAACCTTCATCGCATGAGCTATTGCCAAAAGATGCAATACCGCATTTGTGGAACCACCAATTGCCATCACAACAGCAATAGCATTTTCGAAGGCTTTTCTTGTCATGATCATAGATGGAGTAATGCCATTTTTGATTAGGTTGACTAATGCTTCGCCAGATTCAAAAGCAGAACGTTCTTTTTCGGAAGCAACTGCTGGCATAGTAGAGGAACCAGGTAAACTCATTCCCATTGCTTCGATGGCAGACGACATAGTGTTTGCTGTATACATTCCACCACAACTTCCTGGTCCAGGGATTGCGTGTTTTTCTATTGCTAAAAATTCTTCTTCTGTAATTTTACCTGCATTGTATTCCCCTACTGCTTCGAAAACCGAAACAATGTTTAATTCTTTGCCGTTATAATAACCAGGTAGAATCGTTCCTCCATAAACAAAAATCGAAGGAATATTTAGACGTGCCATAGCAATTAGAGCACCCGGCATATTTTTATCACAACCACCAATAGCCAAAACACCATCCATTCTTTGACCATTGCACACAGTCTCGATAGCATCTGCTATGACTTCTCTACTTACTAAGGAATACTTCATCCCTTCGGTTCCCATAGAAATACCATCAGAAATTGTAATTGTCCCAAAGAGTTGAGGCATTCCTCCAGCTTCGTAAATGCCATTGATTGCAGCTTGTTCTAATATACGTATACCAGAATTGCAAGGTGTAATAGTACTATAAGCACTTGCAACACCACAGATAGGTTTCGAAAAATCTTGATCACGAAAACCCACTGCACGCAACATGGAACGATTGGGCGCTCTAGTTATACCCTCGGTAATTAAGTAAGAACGATAATTGAGTTTTTTAACGGATTGAATTTGCATAATTACAAAATTTAAGATAATTTATATTTGTAAATAATTTATTGAAATGTTTTGTAAATTTATAGGTTTGATCAATATAAAATACTCGTTAGCGCCAAATTTATTTTATAAATATACTTGACAAAATTTGATAGTTTAGCATAAGAATATAAAAATTATTATTAATTTTATTTATTAAAAAGTTTTTATATAAAAATGCAAGATTCGGTTCGCTTCATAATCAAATTTTTTATAATGATTGGGATGAATTCGATAAAAAGAAAGCGCCAGACAATGGAAAATGAATTGCCTGACGCAAAATCGCGTTTAGATTTATGCAATTTCTTCGTTATTTCAACAAACAAAGAGTCTGTTATTTTAAATTCCCTAAATAAACTTTTTGATCTCTACGAGAACGGCCTGGTTGCCAATAAGCTTCTCCTTTAATTTCCGCAGGAATTTTATAAACCAAATTCGTTGTCTTCGTTGTTAGAGGATTGAGTTGATCAAACATCAGTCCCCAACCATCAACCAAGATAGTTTCGGATTTGTCGAATTGATAGTTTTTACCATTGTAGTTAATCCAAACAGAACCATCCGTAGGCATACGACTTTCGGTGTCGATATTTTTAAATGTCACGTTTATAATCAAATACAGATTGTCTCTTTCTGGCTTTAAGTCTGCGAACATATTTCCCGTATTTACCGCATTTGTTAAGCTCACTTTATTTACTTTGATTTCGAAATAGTCAGTGCGAAGAACATCTCCAACGCGCACAACATTTTTTTCGTCAAGATTAAAAGATGAATGATCAGTCGTTGAAGAACTGTTTTTAGTGTCTTCACCAAGTTGAGCAAGAACAATTAAAGCTATTACTATTGTAATACCAATTTTCCACCCTTTCGAGATAGATTGATTTTTCCATAGTGCATAAAGCCCTACTGGAAAGAAAACAATGCAAAGAAGAATTACCAACCAAGTGTTGTCGTACCATTTTTTTAATTGTGTTGTTGTGTTGTCCATTTTTTCCTCCTTAAATTTTTTATGTTTATTGTATTGATTTATAAAATTTATTTTGCAAGTAGCTTAATTTGATTGTACAATCTTATATACAAATTATTATCTGGCGCAAGTTCAATAGCCTTTTCTATGTTTTCTAAAGACTTTTTATAATCTTTCTCTCGAAAATAATAATCTGCAAGAACAGCATAAGTCATATGCTTAAACTTAATTTGAGTAAATTTTTTTTCATTAACTGCTTTAAGCCATGTTTTTTCTGCTTCTTGCTTTTGACCGTCTAAAAATAAATATCTACCAAGTTGAAAATATAATTCCCCTTCATCTCTTAATTCTATAGCTTTTTTAATGGTTTCAATAGCCTTTTTATAATCTTTTTTTCTTGCATATAAATTTGCAAGACCACTTATATAAATACTTTTCCTAATTTTATTCGGCGCCATTTCGATAGCTTTATTGAAATTCTTTTCTGCTAAATCATATTGTTCTTCCTCATCAAAAACTAAGGCTAATCCATAATACCCATCTGCGAAATTTGGATCGATACGAATACAATTTGCAAAATCTAATTTGGCATTATAAAGATTATTTTTTTCATAATAACAATAACCTCTTTTATAATAGAATCTTGCATCATTGGGATATTTTTCTATTGCTTTTGACGCAAATTGTATAGCATCAGAACACCTATCGGAATTAATCATTTTTTTTAGTTCGTCGTAATCTTTATCCGCCTGCGATTTACAACTAATAAAAAAAGCAAAGACAAATAAAAAAATACTAACCTTCGTAATTTTAAACATACCGTCCTCCTTAGATATATTATATTGGACAGTCGGACATTTATTGGAAAGAATTGTGGTTGGAAGAAAAAGAGTTTCGCTCCCCAGGCAGGACTCGAACCTGCGACCTGGTGGTTAACAGCCACTCGCTCTACCGGCTGAGCTACTGGGGAGTTTGTAGGATCCACTTATACAAATAGATTTTCCAAGTCAACTCAATTTTAGGTTAAGAATGCAAATTTTTTTAGACTTCGTTTAACCATTGAGCAACTTCTTTTGCATGATAAGTTAAAATCATATCGGCACCTGCTCGTTTAAAAGAAAGCATAATTTCCATCACACATTTTTTGTAATCTAACCAACCATTTAAAGAAGCAGCTTTCACCATGGCATATTCCCCCGATACATTATAAACAGCAACAGGTACAGGGCTATGTTGAGAAAATTCTCTTACAACATCTAAATAGGGTAATCCTGGTTTAACCATTACAATATCTGCACCTTCTTCTAAATCCAATTCGAGTTCGAGTAAAGCTTCGCGAATGTTTGCTGGATCCATCTGATAAGTTTTTTTATCGCCAAATCGCGGTGCGCTATCTAATGCATCGCGAAATGGTCCATAGAATGAGGAAGCATATTTCGCGGTGTAAGATAAAATACCTACATTGATAAATCCTTCGGAATCAAGAACCTTTCTTAAATAACCTACCCTTCCATCCATCATATCGCTTGGCGCAATAATGTCTGCACCTGCTTTTGCTTGGGTAATAGCCATTTTGCCCAAAATTTCTAACGTCTCGTCGTTTAAAATTTCTCCATTTTTAACTACACCATCATGCCCGTCGGAATTATATGGATCCATTGCAACATCAGTAATAACGATTAATTCGGGGATATGATCTTTAATCATCTTTAATACTGTTGGATAAAGTCCGTTAGGATTGTAAGACTCTTTTGCTAATTGATCCTTTTTTTCTTCGGGGATTGCTGGAAAAATCACCACAGCAGGTATACCTAACTGATAAATTTCTTTACATTCTTTTAACAGCTCATCTGGGCTAAAACGAAATATACCTGGCATAGATGGAATCGGCTCTCTAATGGAATTTCCTTCTTTTACGAACAAAGGCATGATTAAATCATCTACTCTGACATTACTTTCTCTTACCAATCGGCGAATATTTTCTGATTTTCGATTTCTTCGCGGTCTTCTGATGATGTCCATACGAAAAATGATTTTTTAATAAAGATTACGGTCAATTCAATTCAAGAGGGATCACTTATTTTTTAATTCTGCTTGTATTTGTTGGTTAGATTCTAATATTTTATTTAGCAAATCCATTTGTTTATAATTAAAATAAGTTAATAATCCAAAAAGTAGACTCATAAAAAATGCCATTACCCATTGCAAAAAATTAATCCTTGCATTCATATCTTCGAAACGTTTATCTACGTGATGCAATAAATCATTAAATCGTTTTTCTGTAAATTGTATTAAATCATTAAATCGTTTTTCTATATACTGCATTAATTCATTAGATCTTTTCTCTGTATAGTACATAAAATCACTGAATCGCTTATCCGTAGATTGCATTAAATCATTAGATCGTTTCTCTGTAAATTGTATTAAATCATTAAATCGCTTATCCATCATTTTAAAGCCTTCTCGCATCTCGATAATCAGCTCTCTAATTTCTGGCCTTGTTACAAAATTTTGATGTTCTTCCACTATATCTTCGAAAACTTCCTCTAATTCTTTTGCTGCAAAATCGTCTTTATTTTCTCTAACATACATCAAAAATTTTTTGATTTTATCCAAACGAAATTCTGCGCTCTTTGGCATACTATCAATAAACCTATAAGAAAACAGAATGTCAAGAAAGATCATTAAAGATCATTTATGATTATTTTGATTTTTTAAAAACAAAGCCAGAATAATAAACCTCATCGTTTTTAAATACTAACACATCGCCTAATTGACGTCCTAAACCTGGAATTTTTAATTTATCTTTTCCATAAGGTATTACATAAAATATCAAAGGCATGGGATTATTAGGATAAAAAATCTTTAAAATCAATTTATGATCCTTCTCTTCTACCGCTATCTTTTCTATGTAAAAAAATGGTTTTTGATTTTTCTCCACTGGATATACATATTCTCCTATCATTTTTTTTGCTTGTTCAATTTCCGAAAAAGAAATCTTACTTCCCATAAGCATGGTAGAATTGCCCATAACAGAATACAAAAGAATTTGATCGTTTATTTTTTTAAAAACAAAATCGGTATCCTTCATAATTTCTACGGGAATAAACTTTAAAATGCGAAGGTAAAACCGAAAAAGACCATTATTTAGGATAAATTCGCAAGAAAAGTCTAAATAAGAACATTTGATCGATTCAAAATCATCATCCAAAATTTGTAGCATTCCAAAAGTAGTGTTATAATAACCAGAAATTTCTTTTTTGTTATAGATTGCATTGTTTAAAGCAATACGAGAAGGACGATCTCTTTTTATAGAAAACTTATGATTCGCGAAAAATGATAATGTTTCAACTGCTACTTGCGAAGATATGAACCTACCAGTGGTTGTGTTGGTCATAACTAAAATTCCCATAGGCAATTCGGGAAGTAAAATCATCATAGAATGATAGGTTAATGTTGCCCCACCATGATTCGCTTGAAGGACTTTACCAAAACCCAAATCGTTCAAGAAAAAAGGAAGTCCCATTTTTAGCTGATCATCAAAAGGTGGTAGCTCTTGCAACCGAAACATTTCGCTTACAGAATTTTGCGATAGATAAGTTTTATCTTTGATTCTTCCGCGATTTAAGATCATTTGCATAAATTTTGCCATATCTTCTGCATTCGTATAAATACCTCCCGCGGGAACCATAACAATTGGTGGTTCATGGATACTTTTTGTTCCAAAGAGATCAACATCATAACCATTAGATACATTTTTCGCGCGAAATAAATTTGTAGATGTTTGATTCATTTCTAATTCGCGAAACATTTCTTGTAGATAATCACTATATTTTTTGCCACTTAAAACTTCGATAATTCTTCCCGAAAGTGTAACGCCTAAATTCGAATAAGAAAAAACTTCGCCAGGTGGATTCGCTAAATAAATAAGTCGGATTTCTTTTGTGATTTGTTCAAGTTCTAAGTAGTCCTCATTCCAGAGAAACTTCATCAAATCGGACGGTAAACCACTATGATGCGTTAATAATTGTTTAATCGTAATGGGGCGATGATAGTCATAATCAATAGGAAGATCATCGACATATTTATGAATTGGATCATTTAAATTCAATTTTTTTTCTTCGACAAGTTTTAAAATTGCAACAGCATTAATAACTTTTGCAATGGAACCTATATTAAAATTCGTGTTATCTCTAACAGGGATTTTTTTTTCTTTGTTTTCGTATCCTGCCTGAAATTTCCATAGAACTTGCTTATCATCTACAACCACCAATGATAACCCTACAACTTTATAATCTTCCATAGTTTTTAATATCCAACCTTGTAAGTACTCTAATGCCTGATTATAATCTTGTGTTTTATATTCAGTTGGTTTAGTTGAATAGGATTTACAAAACAAAAAAAATAAAATTAATAATATGTTTAACCACTTCATAACTCCATTTTTTTTGTTAAAATCTTTATTACAAATGTTATTTTAAAAAAACGAAACAACCATATACATTATACATGTATAAAGTATTTGACATAATATTTTTTAAAATTTTTTTGGAAATTATGGAAAAAATGTCTACAATGGAGAAAAATAACCATCATAAAGAATACATCGAAAATTTAGTTCAAAAATCATTTGAGGAATTTCAATCTTACATAAAAAAAGCTTCGGATAACTTTGTTTACGGAAGTGATAACTGTTCCGAAGCAATAGCAAGTAGTATAGCAGAATTCGAAGGAAAAAACAAAGAAATCTACAAAGGCATGGTAAGTGGGTTTGGCAAAGGCATAGCAGGAAATGCAGAAACCTGTGGAGCAATGTTAACAGGAATCAGTTTTGTTAGTAAAATTGCATTCGAAAACGGTTACAACAAAAAAGAAATACGAAACTTTTGTAACAACTTTTACAAGAAGTTCCAAGAAGAATTCAAATCTACTCAATGTAGTATTTTAAGTGGACATGATTGTGATCAACCTTTTGATAGTGATTTTGACTTACATACATGTGGTAAGTATATAGCTTTTACTACCAAAGAAATTCTAAACTTTAAAAGAAATATTCAACCTGCAAATGAATCCCAAAATCTAAAAAATTCTTTACAATAAAAATTCCTACAAAAAAATGTAAGCATGAGTGAAGAATTTAAAGAAGAACATCAAAAAGAACAAGAAAAAAATCCTATTAAGTTTCGTTATAGAAAAAAGATACTAGATATTCGTGGTATAGAAATAGACTACAGAAAACCAGAAATTTTGCAACGATTTATTTCTAAAACAGGGAAAATACTCCCAAGAAGAATGACCGGTGCATCTGCAAAAATTCAAAGAAAAATTGCAAGAGAAATCAAAAGAGCAAGAATGGCGAACTTATTACCATTTACAAAACGTTAAAATTAGATTGCTTAAATATTATTCATTAATTTTTTTAAATATAAAAATATTTCAGAAGAGAGAGTATTAAAGGTTAACGTTATGAAGTCCTTCCAATATATCTCCGTGCTCCAGGGAGATCAAAAAGAATACTTGGAGCAATTGTACGAGAAGTATTTAAAAAGTCCTGAAAGCATTCCCCAAGATTGGAGAATCCTCTTCGATTCTATCGAAGATAAAGGCGAAGTTCAAATAAAAAAACCTGTTTCATTTACTGCGGATGTTCAACCAGAAGATATTCCTTCTTCTTGGTACGAATCGGATTTAAATTTAAAGGTTCACAAATTGATTCAGGATTATAGAAGACATGGACACTCTGTTGCAAAAATTGATCCATTAGGATTATACAACAAAGATCCCAAAATCTTTTTTGATTTAGCAAAATATGGCATAACAGAATCGGACTTAAAAAAGAAAATCACTACTTCCATTGCGAACAAAAATTACACCGATACCGTAGAAAATATTATTAAAAAAATAGAACAAATCTATTGTTCTACTACTGGTTTTGAATTTTTCTACATAAGAGATGATGAAAAACGTAATTGGATTATAAACCATGTAGAAGCAGAGGACTTTTTTAATCCATTATCTTACGAAGAAATTAAATTACTTTATTCGAAGCTTTTTAGTGCTGAATATTTCGAAAAATTTTTAGCTATCAAATATCCAGGTAAAAAGCGGTTTTCCCTCGAAGGTGGAGAAAGTTTAATCCCAGCATTAGCAGTCCTTATCGAAGAAGCAGGAAAGTACGATGTAAAACAAATTGTCTTAGGAATGGCTCATAGAGGTCGTTTGAACGTATTAGCCAACATAATGGGAAAAGATGCTGCCCATATATTTGCAGAATTTAACGAAAATGTTGGTGAAGATATTACTATGGGAGATGTTAAATATCACATGGGATATTCTTCTGATTATAAAACCTCTAACAATAAACTTATCCACTTAAGTTTAGCATTCAATCCAAGTCATCTAGAAGTAATAAATCCCGTCGTAATGGGATCTGTTCGCGCAAGACAATCAAAAAATAACGACATAAACAGAGACAAACATCTAGCACTATTAATCCATGGTGATGCAGCGATAGCTGGACAAGGTATCAATTACGAAATGATCAACATGGCGCTTCTTAAAGGATATACAATCGGTGGTACTATCCATATAGTGGTAAACAATCAAATCGGTTTTACAACAGAACCACAAGATGCACGTTCTACTCCTTATGCAACCGACATCGCAAAATTACTGCAAACTCCTATCTTCCATGTGAATGGTGATGATCCCATTGCTGTATATCGCGCAATTAAATTGGCCGTTGAATTTCGTCAAACCTTCCATACCGATGTTTTTATCGATTTGATTTGTTTTAGGAAATGGGGACATAACGAAACAGACGAACCCACATTCACCCAACCTATTATGTACAAAAAAATAAAACAACATCCAGGAACATTTAGTCTTTTTGATCAATCACCTGCAACGAATCTTTTACCGAAAGAAGAAAAAGAAAAGATTAAATCTGAATATATCCATTATCTAGAAAATTCACATAAACGATTGGAGTCCGAAGATATAAAAGTTTATATTCAAACATTAACAGATCAATGGAAAGGTCTAAAAAAGATTGATTTCGATAACGAACCAAATACAAGTGTTGATCTAACAACTTTGCAAAAAATAGCAGAAAAAATTACACAAGTTCCCAAAGGATTCCACTTAAACTCTAAACTTGTAAGATTATTCCAAGATCGTTATAATATGATCTTTAAACCAGAAGAGAAAAAGATTGATTGGGGAATGGGAGAATTATTAGCTTATGGTTCATTACTCCTCGAAGGCACACCTGTGAGAATTTCTGGTCAGGACTGTAAACGAGGTACATTTAGCCATAGACATGCAGTAGTTTTTGATTCCGAAACAGGCGAAGAATACTCACCATTACAAAATTTAGATCCAAATCAAGCAAAGTTCGAAGTAATCAACTCTTTACTTTCCGAAGAAGCAGTACTTGCATTTGAGTTTGGATATTCCTTAGCAGATCCAAGAACTCTTGTTATATGGGAAGCACAATTCGGTGATTTTGCCAATGGAGCACAAGTGATTATCGATCAGTTTATTAGTAGTTCAGAAGCAAAATGGCAAAGGATGTCTGGAATTACCTTATTCTTACCCCATGGATACGAAGGACAGGGTCCAGAACATTCCAGTGCTCGATTAGAGCGATATCTACAACTATGTAGTCAACATAATATACAAGTTGTATATCCAACTCTACCATCTCAAATATTTCATTTATTAAGACGGCAAATTAAACGTAATTACAGAAAACCTCTAATTGTGATGACTCCAAAATCTCTTTTACGACATGTAGAAGCTGTAAGTGAAATTAAAGATTTCACTAACGGTAGTTTTATCGAGGTTATCGACGAAACAGATCAAGAAATCAAACCCAAAGACGTAAAAAAACTTATCTTCTGTACTGGCAAAATTTATTATGAATTAAGAGAAGCCCGAAGAAATAAAAACAAAAATCATATTGCAATTATTCGTGTTGAGCAACTCTATCCTTTTCCAGAGAACAAAATTAAAGAAATTATTGCGAAATATTCTAATGCAAAAGAATATTACTGGGTACAAGAAGAACCAAGAAATCAAGGCGCTTGGATATATGTAGAAAACCATTTGGGCAACATTTGTCCCACAAAATTAAAATACATTGGAAGACAAGCATCCCCAAGCCCAGCAACAGGATATTACAAAGTTCACCTAAAAGAACAAGAAGCTATAATTAAAGAAGCGATAGAATTATAAAAAAAGGAAGCTATATGTCGACAGAAATTAAAGTTCCCCCCATGGGAGAATCTATTACAGAAGCAACAGTTGCCTCTTGGCACAAAAATGTTGGCGAAGCAGTTAAGGAAGGAGAGATTTTAGTAGAACTCGAAACGGATAAGGTAACAATGGAGGTTCCAAGTCCTAAAAGTGGTGTTCTAAAACAAATTATCAAACAAACAGGAGAAACCGTTCGTATAGACGAAGTCTTAGCAATTCTAGAAGATTCTGTAACCTCGCAAGAACCAACACCAACACCGAAACCAACAGAACCCAAAAAAGAAGAAACTCAGCAGGTAGAAATGGCGCCTTCTGCTAAAAGACTAGTAATGGAAAATAATCTCGATCCATCCAAAATTTCTGGCTCTGGTAAGCATGGTCAAATCACCAAAGAAGATGTTATACATCATCTCGAAAAAAAAGAAATTAAACAAGAACCCAAAATAGAAGTCCAACAAGAAGTTAGACCTGCGATTACAGAACCTAAGCGAGAAGAAATCGTTCCGATGAGTAGGCTTCGACAAAGAATCGCAGAACGATTGGTAGAAGCTCAACACACTGCTGCAATTTTAACGACTTTTAACGAAGCCGATATGTCTAAAATCATGGAATATAGAGAAAAATACAACGAAATCTTCCAGAAAAAATATGGTATAAAATTAGGATTTATGTCTTTTTTTGTTAAAGCATGTGTTCAGGCTTTAAAAGAATTTCCTGCGGTAAATGCAGAAATACGCGATAAAAATATTGTATACAAATATTATTATGATATAGGTGTTGCAGTTGGTGGTCCAAGAGGTCTTGTTGTTCCAGTTGTTCGAAATGCAGATAAATTAAGTTTTGCAGAAATTGAACTCGAAATAGCAAGACTTGCACAAAAAGTTCGCGAAGGCACAATAACATTAGAAGAACTTAGCGGAGGTACTTTTACAATTTCTAACGGCGGTATCTATGGATCTATGATGTCTACACCGATTCTAAACCCTCCACAAGTAGGCATACTTGGAATGCATAACATCGTCAAAAGAGCTGTTGTTGTAAACGATCAAATCGTAATTCGACCCATGATGTATTTAGCATTATCTTATGATCACAGAATAATCGATGGGAAAGAAGCAGTAAGCTTTTTAGTTCGCGTAAAAGAATGCGTAGAAAACCCAGAGCGAATGATGTTCGAGATCTAAAAGGAGTAATACTATGTATGATGTTGTTGTGATTGGAAGTGGTCCAGGTGGTTATGTCTGTGCAATTCGCTGTGCTCAGTTGGGTTTAAAAACAGCTATCATAGAAAAAAATGCAACATTAGGAGGAACATGTCTTAACATAGGTTGTATTCCTTCTAAAGCGTTGTTAGATAGCTCAGAAAAATACTATCAAGCAATCCATCATTTTAAAGAACATGGTATACAGGTTGGGAATGTTTCTATCGATCTCGATACGATGATGAAAAGAAAAGATCAAGTTGTAAAAGAACTAACCGATGGCGTTCGATTTTTAATGAATAAAAATAAAATCCAAGTGTATTCTGGCGTAGGTAGCTTTTATTCTTATTCCCTAAACAAAATAGAAATCCAAGTAAAAAATCCTCAAAAAGAAGAAATCATCGAAACAAAAAAATGTGTAATCGCAACAGGTTCTCAGGTAATAACACCGAAAGATATTGGTCTTAACGTAGAAATTGATGGCGAAAAAATCATTGTTTCGGATCATGCCTTAGCATTAAAAAGCATTCCTAAAAGCATGTTGGTTATTGGCGGTGGAGTAATTGGGTTAGAATTAGGTTCTGTTTGGAGTCGTTTAGGAACGAACGTAACCATCGTAGAAGTTCTACCAGATATCTTAATGAACTTAGATGGAAAAATGAGGCAGATTGCGCGAAAGGCATTAGAAAAACAAGGGTTGAAATTTTTATTAAACCACAAAGTAGTAGATATCCAGCTAAAAAAAGATAGCGTAATATCCAAAATACAAACACCTAAAAACGAAACCATCGAAATAGAAACGGAAAAAGTATTAGTTGCAGTAGGAAGAAAACCCTACACAAATGGATTAAACCTCGAAAAAATCGGAGTAGAATTAAACCAACGCGGTCGCATTAAAGTTAATCAACACTTAGAAACTAACCTAAAAAATATCTATGCTATTGGCGATGTTATAGAAGGTCCCATGTTAGCACACAAAGCAGAAGAAGAAGGGATTGCTGTTGCACATCATATCGCGAATAAATATGCTCATGTAAATTATGATTTATGTCCATATGTTGTATATACTTGGCCAGAAATTGCATGGGTAGGCAAAAGCGAAGAAAAGCTTATCGAAGAAGGGATTGAATACAACGTAGGTACATTTCTTTTTAAAGCAAACGGAAGAGCAAAAGGAATGGGCGAAACCGAAGGTCAGGTTAAAATCTTAGCACACAAAAAAACCGATAAAATTTTAGGTGTATCCATCGTTGGACCTTATGCATCAGAAATCTTAGGCGAAGCTGTTATCGCAATGGAATTTTCGGGTTCCTCAGAAGATTTAGGAAGATCCTTCCATTCTCATCCCAACCTTCTCGAAGTAATAAAAGAAGCAGCTTTGGATGTAAACAAAGAAGCGATTCATAAATAATATCAAAAATCATGAAAGTGATAATGGGAATGTTCTACATTCCCATGTCTATGTCTATGTTTATGCAAAAGACCCGCAGCGAGCATTTTTTCTTTATCGTTTAAAAATTGCATCGTTGGGCCATCATATATAATACGATGATTTTCTCCCATTACAATCAATCTTTCTCCTAATTCTGGGGCCAAACTGATATTGTGTGTAGTTACGACAGTAGCAATTTGAAGATCATAGAGTAAATCGATTAGCCATCCCGATGTTTTAGGGTCCAAGTTTGCTGTTGGTTCGTCCAAAAGTAAAAATTTCGGTTCTATCGCGAGGAGACATGCTAAACAAAGCTTTTGTTTTTGCCCGCCACTAAGCTTAAATGGTGGAAGATCAAGAAATGATGTAAGCTCAAACAAATTTGCCCAATATAAAACTCGGTCTTTAACCTCATTTTCGTTCAATTGCAATTGTCTTAACGAAAAAGCTATCTCATCATAAACTGTTGGATTAAAAAGCATTACGTCTGGATTCTGAAATAGCAAAACAACTTCTCTACGAAATCTTCTACTAAAATCCTTTTCTCTGATTTTTTTTTCTGTGATCAATACATCATTATAAGTATAGCTTCCCTTTTGAGGAAAAATCAATGCATTAAGGATTTTTAAAAGAGTAGTTTTTCCACAACCATTGATTCCTAATATCACAATTCTTTCTTTTTGTTTTATAGATAGATGAATATCGTTTAAGACAACCTTACTATCATATTGATAATAAATATTTTTAAGTATTATCATAATAAAATCCGCGTGACTTCATCGCTAGGTAAGTTTCTTGGGATGTTTCTTTGGATTTTTCGAAGAAAAAAACAACAACCCTTTTTATGTAATTTCTTAATTCTTGGATCTGAACTTTTTTTTCTATCGTTCTGCTATTAAATGCATCTTGAAAATCCTTCAACGTTTTTGAATATATTACAACAAAACCAGAAACTAATACCAACAATATTGTTAAATTTTTCGAAAAATCCAGTGCTTTAAAAAGGTTAATTTTCGACAAAAATATCACGGTAAGAAAAGCTAATTCGAAAGTTCTAAGATTTATAGCAAAAAAATAATTCCATCTATTTTCGCCCATAAAAAAACCTGCAACAAAATAAGGCAACGTTACTATACCACTAAATAAACTTACAGTAAAAAAAACCTTTTTAAGAGATTTGATTTTATTTATTTTTAATGGAAGAATCAAATATACTAAAAACAATACAACCAAAGAGATTAAAAGTACATCAAGAGATCGAAGCAAGGAAATAAATACTAATAAAATTAAATAAATTAATAATAATATTTTATCCTTCATTGCGTACCTTATTTTTTAAGTTTAACACGATCAGGTTTGTTAATACTCCTTCTATGATTCCCACAATTAGATGAGGAATTATCATTGCAGGGATCACAACAGAAAAACCATAAGGAAAGTAAAGTGGCTTACCACTAGAATCTATGAACAATACTGGATGAATACCCAATACAATTGCAATCAACAAAACCGATAATATTGTAGAAAGAAAACCAGAAAGAAAAAGCGTAATCTTTTCTTTAATAAATTTTATAAATAATTTATAAGAATAATATGCAATCATGCTTCCAAAGAATCCTACACTAAGAGCATTTATGGGGAAAGTCGTAATTCCTCCTTCCCCCAGTAAAACTGCTTGAAGAAACAAAACAACCGATATACTAATAAAAGAAACCCACGGACCAAACAACAAAGAAATAGAAGCAACCCCCATACCATGAATCGATGTTCCTCCTGGTATGGGGATCATTATAGACATCAAGATAAAAGAAAAAACTGATAGAGCTGCCAAGTAGGGTATAGTTTTTTCTTCTAAGGATTTTTTAAATCTTTTAAAAGTATACGAAACGAGTAAAACCTCTACTGCATAGCTTGGAATATAAATCTCTGGTGCTACAAATCCATCTGGTATGTGCATTTAAACCCCTAAAATATTGTTGATATTGTTATAATGATTCTTTGCAACTCTTTTCCTTCTCCCCCTTGTTGAACATTTTCTTCGTTAAGATTTTTCCAAACTGGTTTCTTGTATCCTATTCCAATCGAAAGAGCATTGTAATACAACCTCGTTCCGATTATGCCATAAACCATACTACCACCAGATGCTTCTAATCGCTTTCCGTTTTCTTTATCGCGTTGATTGTGTTGATAATTTGCCTCTAACAATAAATCTGCTCGAAAATTTTTATCGGGATTCTTATACACTCTATATGACATCGCTAAATTAAACCTAAATTCATCGCCAAATTTGTAGTTCTTTTTAGAAAGATCTTGTTGGAGAACTTTATAATTCCAAAGGGATTTTTCTAAATCTGGGATTTCTAAGCCTCCTTTATCTTGAAAATTATCATATTTATATTTATAAGGAAAAAATTTAAAATAATTTGTGTCGAACAAAAATGTAAATTCCGGATGATCTACTAATTGTTTGGTTGCAGTAAATCCAAACGATAATGACGGTTTACCAAAACCTGTTGCAAGATCAGGAGCAAATTCTCCGAAAGAATTACGTGATCGATCAAATTTATTTGGGTTTCCAGTAGGCAAAGAAAATCCACCATACATCGTAAAATGCCAGTCGATTAAATCGTCTAAACTTTCTTTTTTGGGAACAAGTTTAAATCCATTGTCATACTTAAAGCCAAATACTACCATAAAAGAAACATCAGAAAATCCAGCATTCGTAAAAGTATATTGACCTTGGCTTGGATCTGTATCTACTCGAGATTTGATTTCTTTTTTTACATAATAAGG
>JAOACE010000024.1 GCA_026418015.1 Leptospiraceae bacterium
AAATTGATAATGGTTTCGTGTTAAATTCACCCCCACTGGATAAAAATTACGTGTTTTGTATCTATCTTCTATGTTCATATCATATAAAATCACCAAAATTTAAATTTTCTTATATGCTGGATTTCTAGACAGATAAAAAAAATTTTAGGTTTTTTTAATAACACAAGATTCAGTGATTGAGTGTTGGGTTTTTTAAAAAGAATTACTAGAAACTTTTTTAAATTCAATTCCAAAGGTTTTGATATTTTTAAAAGTACTAATAATTAAACATCAAAATATTGTTTACAGATATAAAATTCATTTTACATTGATTTGAGAAGGGGGAAAATATGCTAGAAAACTTTACACCGCCACCATTTATTACGATTGCAATTCCGTTTTTTTTCCTTCTTATGCTGGTAGAAGCAATATTAGGATACATCAAAAAAGAAAATTACTTTCAATTTGGAGATTCGATTGCAGATCTAAGTACAGGTATTTTATCTCAACTATCAGGAATTTTTTTAAAATCAGTAGGCCTTTTTGGTTATTTTTGGGTATACGAAAATTATAGAATTTTTGAATTAAAACCAGATTCTGTTTTAAACTGGATTATTGCAATTTTGCTATGGGATTTTTTTTATTATTGGTTTCATAGAATATCGCACGAAGTAAATTTTTTCTGGGCAAGCCATATAATACATCATCATAGCGAAGAATATAATCTCTTTGTGGCTTTAAGACAAACTAGCTTAGGTGGCATCAGCTCTTGGATTTTTTATATTCCTATGGCCTTGATTGGTATTGATCCATGGCTTTATTTAGGAGCTGGGCAACTCAATTTAATCTATCAATATTGGGTACACACAAAATCTATTAAAACGCTTGGTCCAATTGCTGAGTTTTTTTTGAGCACGCCCTCTCATCACAGAGTTCACCATGCTATTAATCCAAAATACATCGATAAAAACCATGGTGGGATTTTCATTATCTGGGATAGAATATTTGGTACATTCCAAAAAGAAGAAGAACCCCCAGTCTATGGTACTGTAAAACCACTCCGAAGTTATAACCCACTCTATGCGAATTATCATTATTTTCTCGATTTACTAAAAATGTCTGTTAAAGCAGAAGGGTTGTTGAATAAAATTAAAGTGTGTTTCGCGAAACCAGGATGGATACCTCCCATGGATGGAAAGCCTGCTTATCAAATTGAACCCCAGGAAGTCCAACCAGAAAAATACCCAAAATACATTCCAGAAATAAAACCTGAGCTAAAAAGATACAATTTAATATGGTTTATTTTAATTTTACTCTTTGGATTCATTTATTTAGTTTTCTATACCAAGTTATCTTGGTCGGAACAAATCTTTTATTCGATTCTAATTACATTTCATTTATTGATCATTAACGGCAATAATGAATCAAAAAAATGGGCATGGTATTTAGAAATTTTACGACTTATTAGTTTAACCTCTCTGGGGATTTATCTTCCATTTGTTTATGTTATTCCCTTATCTGTATTGAGTATTCTTAGTGGTATTTATTTTTATTTTGTTATGAATAAAAGCATAGGAATGAATACTGAAAATCTATTAGCAAATAGAAAAATAAATTTAAATTGATTGATTTTTATTAAAAAATTGATGTTTGAAATCTTAAAAAAAGGCGTGGTTTTATGATTCATAAATTAAAAAAAAGATTGAAAGTATAATAATTATAAATTCATTTATAGAAAAATGATAAACTTAAAAGTAATCCATCTAATTAGAAAAATTGAACGCATTGATAGAGACATGGAAGAAATTCAAACCCTTTTAAATACACTACAAATGGACAGAGAATATTCAAAAAAAATCAAAGATTCTTTAATCGAAGAGTATCATCGACTTAAACAATTAAAATCCATGATTTTAAAACAAGTTGTTCATATTCCCCCTAATTTCGAAAATTTTGTCGAAGAAGTTTTGACCAACAAAAAAAAAGAAAATCAATCCATAGAAATCGAATCAAATGTAAAACTAAAACCAAATCTAACGCAAAATATTATGCAAGATCCTTCTTATAAAAAAAACCATTCCACAGAAAATAATAGTAGTAAGCTATCTAATGAAAAAAAATCTAGTCAACAAAAAGCAGATGAGAAATCACCTAAAAAATCACCTTTTATATTTAAATTTGAATAAGCAGGAGTTAAATTTATGAAGTTTCGTTTTCCATTGAATCAATATATAACATTTTTTATCCTTGTTTTAACAATTTTTGTAACATCTTGTCGAAATTCCCGAGAGGTATTAGCAGAATATAAAAATGGCAATAAAGTAGAAACTATCCAAAGAAAAGATCTTCAATTTATCGTTAAATTAAATGATTTCCAGAAAAAAGAAGATTTATCTGTTGCGATTCAATCCCAAATCGTAGAGGAGTTAGTTTTTCTTTCTACGGGAAAATTAGCTTACGAATCTCTTCCAGCAGACATTAAAAGTTCCTTAGAAAAAGAAATAAAAAAATCCTTATTAATGTTAGACGAAAAAGCTTTTATGAACTCCATGAACCTAATTTTACAGGAGAAATCTTCTAACTTTGTTTATAAACTCATGAATATGCAATTACTTTTCTTAAAGAAAAACGAAAAATTTGATCGATCTCAAGAAGCAAATCAAATACTTAATCAATTGAACCAAGCGAAAAACGAAGAAGAAATAGAAAAAATTATTTTCGAAAAAAACGAAAACATTCGCTATAAAATATTAGGTGGATTGGTAGACCCGATTTGTTATAATTGTGGTCAAAATCCGATTCCAAATATAACAGAACCTCTATTAGACGAAAAAAATAAAGATAAAAAATTTCTCCTAATAGAAGATAGCAATGGGTTTTGGTTGGTTCGTAACTTAGGTACTAAGGATGTAAAAGAAAGTGGACTAAAGGGTGTCTACGAAGATTATCATAAAAAATCTCAATTCGCAGCAAGAAAGTTTTTAAACAACCCCAATTACACAAAAGACTTTAAAGAAAATGAATTAAATGCAATAAAACAACAGCTATTATTGGACGAAAAAAAATTAGAACAGTTCGCAGAAGATCAAGCAAAACATCAAGCAAATATGTATAAAAAATCTGCTTTAACCAATCATATCCAAGAACTACAAAAAAAATATAATTTTAAACTAAACGAAGAAACAATCAACCAAATCGGTAATTTACCTGTATCTCAATGGAAAGAAGAGTTAGAACTTTTTCAGTACGACAATAAATCTTACCAAATTAAAGATTTTTTTCAAGCAATCAAAAAATATAATGTCGAACCAAGCGAACTCAGCTTTAGCGATGTTGCTCCCATTTTAAATCAAGTCTATGTATCTTACAATATTTTACAAAAATCTCCTTATGTTAACGATGTAAAAGAATATCAAGAAACATTCAAAGATTTAATCGTTAAACAAATTTATACTAATTATTACATACAAAAAGAATTCGAAAAAATTGATGTTTCTCAGGAAGAAATAGCTAAATATTACGAACTAAGAAAAAACAATGAATTCAAAACCAAAAAGGGAAATACAGAAGTAACTGTACCACTAAACGAAGTAAAAGATAGAATTAAACAAATTCTTTTTACAGAAAAAAGGCAGAAAAAAATTATGGAAGTAAAAGAAGAACTATTCAAAAAATATGAGGTAAAAATCTACAAAGAAAGACTAAAAGAAGGAAAAGTCTAAAAGATGAATTCTTTCGAAGAGTGGATTAACCAAATCGAAATCATCGATCATAACGAACATTTTCTTGTAATTTATAAACCAGAAGGACTATCTTTTTACGAAGATAGTCCTAAACCCGATTTAATGAAGATACTTAGGTACATGGATCAAAACCATCTTTTACCCGAAGGAGAAAAATTATTTCCCATTCATAGAATTGATAAAATAACATCAGGAATATTGGTTTTTGCTCGCGGTAGAAAAGCAACCAACATTCTAAGCAATCATTTTAGGCATCATAGGATTCAGAAAATTTATCTCGCATTATCTAACGAAAAACCTCAAAAAAAACAAGGTGTCATAATAGGAGATATGGTTAAAGACAGAAGAAGCAAATGGAAACTTCTTCGGACGATGAATAATCCTGCGATTACCTTGTTGAAATCTTTCCCTATCATTACAGAGGATGCAAAATATTTTCGATTATTTCTGTTAAAACCCATCACAGGAAAAACCCACCAAATTCGTGTTGCTATGAGAAGTTTAAGTGCTCCTATATTAGGAGATCCTATTTACTCCCGGCCCAGTTTAGCTAGACAAGAAGATCGGGCTTACCTTCATGCTTATGCGATAAAATTTGAATTCGAAAATCAATTGTATGAATACATAATACCTCCCAAATCCGGGAAATATTTTTTACATAAAGAGATTCAAAATTTTATCAAAAAATTAGGTAATCCTTTTTTATTAAATTGGAACTATAAGATTCCTAAAAATCCATTAAAAAAATAAGAACTTCTTAAAAAAGATTTTTATCGACCAGAAGGCTTTTTTTAAAAAATTGCCAATATGTTTGTTTTTTCTTTTAATAAAAAAATGAATATTGATCTAATGTTAGATAATAAAAAAATATATATAAAATTTATAAAAATAACTTATATAATTTTTGCATTAGCTCTATTAACGATTTTACTTGGACCTTATGTAAGAGCAGAAGATGCAGGATTAGCTTGCCCCGATTGGCCATTGTGTCATGGATATGTTATACCACCAATAGATTATCAGATTTATTTAGAGTTTATACATAGAGTTGTTGCAGGAATCCTAGGGATATTTTATTCTATATGGTTTTTTTGGGGAATATCAAACCCAAAACTAAGAAGGCTTTTTTTACCCTATTTTATCTTGGCTTCTTTCGTTTTGGTGATGCAAATCTATTTAGGAAGAGAAACGATTACCAAGCAACTAAATGCATACATAGTTAAGTTTCATTTATTAAATGCAATTTTTTTTGTGAGTGTAATCTTTTTTATTTTGTATCGATTGTATAGAATCATTTATCCCATAGATATATCTCTTATAAACATAGATAAAAGTAATCTAAGAGTTTTACGTTTTATAGTATTTCTTTTTTTGATTTTAATCTACATACAAATCTTTTTGGGTGGTAGAGTAAGTGCTAATTATGTAGGTCTTGTATGTCCAAATTTTCCTGAATGTTATACAGAAATTATTAAAAACGACAATCATGAAATCATCAACACTGTTTATATTCCACCACTTATTTTGGGGTTCGAAATGCATTTTACGCATCGAGCAGTAGGATTTATAGTATTTTTTTATAGTTTATATTTATGGTATTTATTTAATAAATATGATATATTAAAAAATAAGATTTTATTACTTGTATCTATGATTAGCTTACAAATCTTTTTGGGAATTCTTAATATTGTGTTTGAACTTCCGACATTAACTCGTGTTATACATTCGTTCCTCGCTACGGTATTATTTTTAACAACATTTTTTATTTTTCTAGAACTAAAACAAATTTTATTGAGTAAAAATGGACAAGAATAAAATCAAATCCTTCTATCAACTATTTAAACCTGGATTAGCTCTAAATATTGTGATTACAGAAATTCCTGTTTTTTTGTATCATAAAATCGACTCTTTTGAGCTGATTTTTTTTACAACCATTGGAACGCTACTTTGCGCGATGTCCTCTTTTGCATACAATCAAATCTTAGAGCAAAAAAGAGATCAAGTTATGCAAAGGACAAAAAACCGATATCTTGTCCAATACGAAATCAATCCCGATAAAGTATATTATCTTGCATCTATTATGATCGGATTAGGAAGTTTTATCTTAGGATATTTTGTGGGAATATTACCTATGGTATTTGCATTACTAGCTTTTTTTAATTATATTTTTGTTTATACAATTTGGCTTAAACCGCGTTATACCATCAATACATTGATTGGAGGTTTATCTGGTGCAATTGGACCTCTTATAGCAGAATCTGCTATCTTGGGAAACATTACTACTTATGGTATTTTTTTATTTTTGTTGTTATTCTTATGGCAGCCACCTCATTTTTGGGCATTAGCAATATTCAGAAAAGATGATTACGAAAAAGCACATCTTGCAATGCTTCCTGTGGTTAAAGGAATTGATTTTACTCTAAAGCAAATGATTTTTTATTTTTATCTATTTATTTTTGTTATAATGATAGGAAATTATTTAAAATTCGTAGGTGCTATTTTTTCTTTACCCACAATTTTATTTACAGTTTATCTTATCTATAAAATCAAGTTTTTTAAAAAAAAGCAAGATTTAGCTATAATTCGAAGCATCTTTTTTTTCACGATTTTTCAGAACATTCTCTGGCATTTATTGTTAGTAATAGAAAACTTAGTTTTATATTATTAAATATCTTTTATAAATTCTTTTATATAAAACAATGATTCTTCTGGTTTTTCTTCTTGTGGGACATGACCACATTCTGGAAGAATTATCAATTGCGAATTCGGAAGAGAATTTTTAAATTCATAACCGTACTTTAAAGAAATCCAAGTATCGTTTTGTCCCCAGATTATTAGTGTAGGAATTTGCAGAGCATTCATTTCTTCTTTTGTTATCTGATTATAGGTACTACGTAATAAACTCTTATGAGCATTGATTCCTCCAGCTGTTTTTAAAGGATAGTAATAGAGATCAACTTTTCTTTCGTCAACAACATCTTTGTTATAAAATGCTGATTTTAACATATAACTTATAGCAAAACGATTGCGAAAAACAAAATTAAAATTTTCTGCAAAAAATACAACGCCCTTTTGTAAAAAGACAGGTAATTCTTTTCTAGGAATAAGCCCAGCGGAATCAATTAATACAAGTTTTTTTACTTTGTTGGGATATTTTAATGAATATCTTAAAGAAATTTCTCCTCCCATAGAATTTCCTATTAATATTACATAATTAAATTTATAATAATTTATTAATTTATCGAGAATTTCTACAAATCCTTCTCTTGTATAAGAAATTTCTGGTTTAGAGGAAAAACCAAAACCTGGAATATCAAAAGCAACAATGGGATAAGATTTTCCTAATTCTTGTAGATAATATTCCCAAGTATGAACGTTACTCGAAAATCCATGGATAAATATAATCGGTGTGATTTTTGTGCTCAATTCTAAATTTTTTTCTATTACAAAAATTTCGAAATTATCGATAGAAATGAATTTATAATCATGATAATATTGTTTTGCAAGATCTTTTTCGTTATAAGTTTTACAACTCAATGTTAAAATTAAAAGACATAGATAAAAAATAGAGTTTACAAAAGTTCTTAGATACATAAGATTATTTTAATAAAAGCTTTTTGAATGTCGACTAAAAAGTTTTTTTGTAGTATGAGTTTTTAATAAATTCTAAAAATCAAAATTCAAATTCCGATTAGAAGACTTAAAAAAAATTAATATATTTTATAAAATTATATTATAAATATGATTCTTTATTTTTATATGTGTAAAATATTTTTTTTATAGATTGGAGTTGTGGTTCTTGCCTTTGAAGTTGGTTTAAGTATGGAATGATTTTTTTTACCATTTCTTTGGTATCTTTATAGTTGATAGTTTTTCTTAAATCCAATAATTGGTTTTTAAGGGTTTCGATTTCGTTTAGGTTTTTAGTTGAATGACTATTTTCGAAAGAATACATTCCTAATATTACGATACAAAAAGTTGTAATTTCTCTTAAAGGAATTAAATAAAACAGTTTTTTATATTTTTCTTTGGGTATAATCATAAAATCATTATTGCTGATTTTTCCATTAAAAGAAATTTTATAGTGTTCTAAAAGTAGATGATGTTTTTGATCATAAAACTTTGTAAATTCTTCTTCGCGTGGAATATACTCTATATCGTTTTTATGATCCAAAAAAAGAATTGCTAATTGTTCTGAATTTTCATAAACTTGCGATACAATTACATAAAGACCAGCTTTAAAGACATAACTTTTTTGAATGTTGCAGAAACATTCCTTCTGGTTGATTTGTATTTTGCTTTGGATGTTTTCGACTTTTCCTTTCCAATGATCTTCAGAAACACATAAAGTAATCCTTTGATTTTTTTGATAATAATCATTTATTAAATTATTTTTATTGATTTTTTTTAATAAATAATATGATGTATTATATTGAACAAAAGCGGGAAAAATGTCTTGCCAATATCCTTTTTGGGAAACATACTCCCAAATATTTTTATGGAAAGAAATTTCGTCGAGTAGTAGCCATTCTTTTTCTATGGAGGTTAAATTCATAATATTAATAACTAAATCCTACACTAAAAAATATTTTATAGGTGCTTATAAATGCTTTTACCGATTCTATCCTAGGGAATGGTTGTAGAATGTTTCGATTTTCTGATTCGTATTGTTCTTTATTTTTTACGTAATAATAAACATCTTTTGTAATCCAAATTTTTTCTTGGTTAATCCAATACCAATTTATGGAACTATCATTAGAATGGAAAAGACCACATAGGATGTATTGATAGTTCATTCCAACGCGAAAAGAAAAAGAATTTTTCTTGTATAAAAGATTTACTCCCATTCGAAACAACATCCCTTCAGTACTATAAAAATCACCCGAACCTAATTCGAATGGATCTTGGAATAAACTTTGACTTGTTTTTTTATAGTTATAATATAAACGAAAGTCGGGAATAAGTCCTAAACCACCAAAAAATTCCCATTTTAGTTGTTTTTTTATTGGAAGCAGAATCCCATAATCGATAAATAGAGCATTATATTCACCAGACCATTTATTTTGGTATTGTGTATTTTCGTCGAAAAAATATGAATAAATTGGGCTAAATCGATAGTTTCCTATACCAAATCGTAGAAAATCATTAGTATAAAAAATTTCATTTGTAAGAAAATACAACTCTATATCGTAGTTATAATTTAGAGCATCTTTTTTGATGGTATGTGCTTCGTTAAATTGATAATATTTATAATAAGTATTATATAATGAATTTATAAATTTATTTTTATAAAAAGAACCTATATTGTAACTTAAACCAAATTCGTATTGTGAATAAACGGCATATATACAAAAAAAATAAATAATAAAAATTTTAGGAAAATACTTCATGTTTATTTTTGTAAAATTGGCTCTTTGATTTTCCTTGCTATATCTAGTGGTTGAACATTTGGTATTGGTTTATCGAGAATCAATTTAGCAATTTCTGCATTTTTTAATAGTTCCATGGATTTATTGCTTGTTCTTATTTCTTTTATGGTAAAAATTTCTTCTTCTAAACCATTGCGCAAAAAGACAATAGAATCATTGATATAAATTTTATCGCGAGCAAGTAACCATACTCCATCATCATCGACTTGTTGAACAACTCCAGCTAAGCCTAACTCTAATGTATTTCTACTTCTTCCGTGATGCTGATATCCATCATCAGGATGTGGACCAAAATACATTCCAGTTGTATATCCTCTGTTAGAAAACATGTTCAATTCTTTTAACCATTTTTCTTGTAAGATAAAATTTTGTTTTTCTATGGAATCAATTGCTTCTCTGTAAGTTTTGACAACACCAGCCAAATAATTGATCCCCTTCATTCTTCCTTCGATTTTAAAGCTATTTACACCAGCCTCTACTAATAAAGGTAAATGTTCAATCATACAGAGATCTTTGGAACTCATTACATAAGTTCCACGATCGTCTTCGTAAACAGGAAAAAATTGACCATCTCTTGTCTCTTCTTTTAAATAATAAACTGTATATTTCCACCTACATGAATTGGTACATTCTCCTTTATTGGCAGATCGATTCGCCATATAAGCCGACATATAACATTTTCCTGAATATGCAATACATAAAGAACCATGAACAAATGCTTCTAATTCGCAATCTAGCTCTTCGCGAAATTGTTTGATTTCTTCTATGCTAACTTCGCGAGCAAGAATAATACGTTCTACACCTAATTCTACCCAAAATTTTGCTGCTTCGACATTCGTAACATTTGCTTGAGTACTTATATGTAATGGTATAGAAGGAGCATATTTTTTTGCAAGACGAAGTACCGCTGGATCACTAAAAATTATCGCATGAGGTTTCCATTCTTCTAAGATATTTAGGTTTTCTACTATTAACGGCAAATCTTTGTTATGAGGAAAAATATTCATCGTGACATAGATTTTTTTATTTTGCTTTTTTACATAATCTATGGACTCTTTCAAGACATCAAGGTTCATATCCTTCATTTTGCCGCGAAGACTAAGTTCGGGAATCCCCATATAAACAGCATCTGCCCCGTAATGCAAAGCTATTTGGAGTTTTTCGAAATTTCCTGCTGGTGCTAGTAGTTCGTATTTTTTTGCCTTCATAGATTACACTTTGATTTTTTTTAATTTTTCTAATGTATGTTGAAGATGTTCTAAACGTTCTAATGCATCTTGTTTTTTTTGCTTTTGTTCATCTATTACATTTTGTGGCGCGGATTGAATAAACTTTTCGTTATTTAATTTGGAATCTGCAATCTGAATCACTTTTTCTAAATTCATCTTTTCTTTTTCTAATTTTTGTATTTCTGCTTTGATATCTACCACATCTTTTAAAGAAATTTCGATATACCCTGTTTTAATAATTTCTATCATAGATTGAACTTGGCTTTCTTTTTTATCTTCGCGTATAAATTCAATGTCAGAAGCTTGAATTAGTCGTTCCACAGCGTCTTTTTTAAGCTGAAGGTAGTTTTTGAATTCCGAATCGTTCGTAAAAAGCTTCACATGAATTTTTTTACCCGTAGGAATAGAAAGCTCTGCCCTCATAGAACGTGTTTTGGTTATAAATTCTTGCAATTGTTCCATGTATTGAATTTTATCTATGTATTTTTCTAATTGGATGTCTTTTTCAGGAATTGGTAGCCACATTAAATAAAGATCTTCGCTTTTTTCGTCTGGAATGTATTCTTTTAAATAAGAATATAATTCTTCTGTGATAAAAGGCATAAAGGGATGAAGAAGGTTGATCATCATATAAAATACATAAAATAAAACCTGCAATGCACTTTCTTTTGATTTTGGATCTACATCGTCTTTTAGACGTGATTTTACAATTTCTATATACCAATCACAATAATAATTCCATATAAATTCATAGAGTTCTTCTGCAATTAAATGAAATTTATAATTTTCTATTAATGATAGAACAGATTTTCTTACACGATTTAAATGATATAGAATCCAATAATCTTCGATTTCTAATGCTAAACCTAAGGACTCAACTTTTGGCTTTTGTAATTGAAAATTCTCTGGTAAATTCAAAAACAAAAATCGAGAGGAATTCCATATTTTGTTGCAAAAATTTTGGTATCCTTTTAAGCGTTGTTCAGAATAGACTAAATCTTTCCCTTCTGTTAAAGTAGCCATCAAAAAGAAACGATAAGCATCTGCACCATAGTTATGAATAATATCTACGGGATCAATGTTATTTCCTAAACTTTTGGAAATCTTTCGCCCTTTTTCGTCTCTCATCAATCCGTGAATATAGACATCTTTAAAGGGCTCTTTGTGCATAAAGTGTAATCCCATCATAATCATTCTTGCAACCCAGAAAAAAATAATATCAAACCCCGTAACAAGAACTGTTGTTGGATAGTAGGTTTTTAGATCTTCTGTTTGTTCAGGCCAGCCCATCGTAGAAAAAGGCCAAAGAGCAGAAGAAAACCAAGTATCTAGGACATCAGGATCACGTTCAATGTTTTTTGAATGACACTTTTCACATTTTTCTACATCTTCCATCGATACTGTGATATGATTACAATCTTTGCAATACCATGCAGGAATTTGATGTCCCCACCATAATTGACGCGAAATACACCAATCTTTTATGTTTCTCATCCAAGAGAAATAGAGATTTTCCCAACGTTTTGGAACAAATTGTATGATTTCTTTTTCTACTACTTCGATTGCTTTTTCTGCTAAGGGTTGCGTTTTTACAAACCATTGGGTAGAAATCATCGGCTCTACAATTGCATTACTTCTTTGCGATCTTCCAATGCTCATGATATTTTCTTTTGTGCCTCGATCTAATCCCAATTTTGCAATATCTTCTTTGATTTTTTTTCTTGCTTCGAATCGATCTAATCCTTTATATGGACCACCATTTTCGTTAATTCTTGCAGATTCATCAAAAATAGTAATAAATTCTAAATTATGTCTTTTCCCAACTTCGAAGTCATTTGGATCATGTGCTGGCGTTACTTTGACTGCCCCAGTTCCAAACTCGGGGTCTACAAGTATTGCATCCGCTATAATAGGAATTTCTCTATTTAGTAAAGGATGTTTTACTTTTTTTCCTATAAGATGTTTATATCGAACATCATCAGGATGAACAGCTATTGCTGTATCCCCTAACATGGTTTCTGGACGAGTTGTTGCAACAACAATTTCTCCACCACCATCTGCTAATGGATATGCAAAACTCCAAAGTTCACCTTTAAAGTTCTCTTCGTATTCGACTTCTAAATCTGACAACACAGTTTTCGTTTCTGGATCCCAATTCACCATTTTTGTATCGCGATAGATGATTCCTTGTTTGTACAAATCTACGAAAACCTTTCTTACTGCTTTAGAAAGACCTTCGTCCATCGTAAATCGTTCTCTCGTCCAATCTACAGAAACGCCCAGCTTTCGCATTTGCTTCGTAATCACATTGCCATAGTGTTCTTTCCATTGCCAAACGCGCTCTAAAAATTTTTCTCTGCCTAAATCAAAACGCGTCAGATTTTCTTTTTCTTTTAATTCTTTTTCTACCCTACTTTGAGTTGCAATCCCAGCATGATCAGTTCCTGGAATCCACAAAGTATTATAACCTAATTTGCGCGCCAATCGAATCAGAACATCTTGTATCGTCATATTTAATGCATGACCAACATGCAACTGACCAGTTACATTAGGAGGAGGTATTACAATACAATAAGGGGGTTTTGAATAATTGCGTTGAAGTTTTTTTATATATTCTGGTGCAAAAGCTTGCTTCTTTTCCCATTCTTGATACCATTTTTCTTCTACATCTAAATGATTATAGCGTGATGATAACTCTTTTTTTTGATACATAAGACCAAAATTTATCATTTTTTTGTTAAGAAAAGAACTTTATAAAAGATGCACGAATAAGAAATTTGAATTTCGTTGATCCAATTGTCAATTATTTTTAAAATCAATATTTATTTTGCGATCTATAAAAAATGCTAAAAACCACATTTACTATAATATGAAACAAGATAACTACATAACAAAACATTCCCACCGAGTTTGTTTGAATTTAACACCACTTCATTTTGCTTTTCTACGAGAATTTACTTTTAGTCGTTTTGAGGGAGATTATTCTTTAGCAATTCAATATCTTTTGAGTAAATATCTAAATCCCCTTTATGAAATAAGAATTACCCCTCAAAGACAAACAGAAACAGCAAAATATCAACCCACAACAAAACAATACAAACGATATAATGTGGATATCAACCCAGCACTATGGAGTAAGTTATTTGACCTACGTAGGTTTGTAGGATATTCCATCAGTGCTCTAATCAGAATTATGTTAGACTGGGAAATGCAATCCCAAGGCAACAACATAATTCCTTTGGTTGAAATCCCTCAAATCAATAATG
>JAOACE010000025.1 GCA_026418015.1 Leptospiraceae bacterium
ATTACCAAAAAAAATAGTCGCTCTATAATATCAACTATCTTTTATGGAAATGTGTTAACATGGGTAGAGATTGATTCTAGTGCACTTTTATTCAACATCAAAAATTTTAAAAAAATTATCAATAAAAAAACGAAATTTTATGCAGTGGTTAAATCCAATGCTTATGGACATGGAATAAGACAAGTCTCTAAGATTATACAAAACGAGGTAGATGGATTTGCCATCAATCATATATCAGAAATAAACGAAATTTACGATTTAGTCGATAACCCCATCTTAGTTATGGGAGGATACGAAGAATCGGATCTAAAAAATCTTTTAGATAAAGATTATCGACGCATTATGTTAGTATTATCGAATTCCGATCAACTTAAAATATTAAAAAGCATTCTTAAAAAAGACGTACAATTTTTTATTAAAGTTGATACAGGAATGTCTCGGTTAGGATATCGACCAGATTCAAAAGAATTTCTTCAATTGTTGGATCTCTTAAAAGATCACCAAGATCAAATCTTAGGGCTTATGACCCATTTTTCTAACGTAGAAGATGTTACAGAACAGTCTTATGCTTATCAACAACTACAACAATTCGAAAAGGCAAAAAAAATTTTGTATCAGTATTTTCCTAAACGAAAAAAGTTTTTTCGTTTTCATAGTGCATCGAGTGCTGCAACAATGTTAATTCCTAAATCGCATCAAGATTTAGTTCGAATTGGCATTTCTTTGTATGGGTTGTGGCCCTCTCTTCCCACAAAATTATCTGTATACAATGTTTACAACGATTCTTTCCAGTTAAAACCTGTATTAAAATGGAAAACTCGCATTGTCCATATCAACGAAGTTCCGCCAGATAGCAAAGTAGGATATGGATGTAGCTATCACACTTCGAACAGGACCAAGATCGCCGTTTTACCCGTTGGTTATAACGAAGGTTATGATCGCAGTTTATCAAATCGAAGTTCTGTCATCGTTCGCGATAAAAGAGCTATGGTAATCGGTAGAGTTTGTATGAACATGATTATGGTAGATGTTACCCATATTCCCAACGTTCAAGTAGGAGACGAGGTGATTTTAATTGGTGGGTCCGCGAAAACAAAAGAAGAAGTATCTGCTGATGATTTAGCAGATTGGGCAAATACCATCAATTACGAAATTGTAACCAGAATCCATCCATCGATTCCGCGAATTGTTCAGTAGATTATGAATCCTATCATCGAAGTAAAAAATTTAAAAAAACGTTTTAAAGATTTTTGGGCATTAAAGGGGATTGATCTAGAAATTCCTCCTGGAACCTTTGTTTCTGTTTTAGGCCCTAATGGGGCAGGGAAAACCACTCTTTTAGAAATATTAGAAGGATTACAAAAACCCACAGAAGGTGTAGTAAAACTTTTCCAAAGAGAATGGACTAAGGAAAATGAAAAGTTCCTAAAACAAAAAATAGGTTTATGCTTACAAGAAACGCGATTTATCGATAAACTTACTGTAAGAGAAATCATGATGGTTTTTTCAAGTATCTATGATGTTTCTAAATCTCGCGTAGACGAAGTCATCGATCTATTAAACCTAAACGACAAAAAAAATACTTATACAGAAAACCTTTCTGGTGGTCAAAAACAACGATTAGCACTTGCTATCAGTATTTTACACGAACCAGAATTGTTATTTTTGGATGAACCAACTACGGGTCTAGATCCCGAGGCAAGAAAAAATATCTGGGATGTACTGTTGTACTTTAAGAAAACAAACAAAACCATCATACTCACGACTCATTACATGGAAGAAGCACAAAACCTTTCGGATTATATTTATTTAATCAACCGAGGAAAGATTGTTGCAAAAGGAACTTTAAACCAAATTCTCCAACAGTATGGCAAATTTGTTTCGTTGGTTTTTCATTACGATCAAATGGCTTTAAGTCAAAAACAAAAACTCCATAGGTTATTACAAAAAGATCAAGAACTATTTCAGTTTCAGCTCTTTGAACACGAGAAAAAAATCAAGCTTGTCCTTAAAGAGACAAAACAACTAATGGAAATAATAGAAAACTGGATCGCGAAGTTAAAAAAACTTCGGTTAAACCTATACGATTTAGAAATTCATCGCCCCAACCTAAACGATGTCTTTTTGTATTTAACGGGAACAAATTTAAAACAAGAAAGCGAATAGAAAACTTATGAAGCAAATCCAACAATTGTTTTTAATCAGTGTAAGAGAATTTTTAAGAGAACCAGGAATATTGTTTTGGGCATTTGTTTTCCCCATCAGTTTAGCGTTAGTTTTAGGACTTGCCTTCGATACAAATCGAACAACCCAATATCCCATTGGTTTATCTCAAATTCCTCCAGATGTTCTAAAAAAATTTGAACAAAATCCTCACCTAAAAATCGATGTTTTAGAAAATAAAGATCAAGTGAATGCTTTCTTAAAAAAAGGAAAAATTGTTTTATTCTTAGAGTTTCGTCAAAATGCATATTATGTTTATTACGATAAAAATTACGACAACGCGAAATTAGCCTATTTAGAGGTAATAAAGACACTCTCGAATTCATCTCAAAATCAAATTATCGAAAAAGAAATCGAAATAGCAGGTGCGCGATATATCGATTATTTTATTCCTGGTCTCATTGCAATGGGCGTGATGAATAGTGCCTTATGGGGTATCGGTTGGACCTTTATCAATATGAGGATAAAAAAACTTTTAAAGATTTTTAGCGCTTCTCCTGTGAATAAAAATTATTTTTTTATTGCTTTTGTATTCGCGCGAGGGTTGTTAAGTATAATAGAAAATCTTTTGTTGGTGGTAATTGTTTCTTTCTTTTTTAAGATTCCCTTCTTGGGTAATCTTTTTGATCTGATTTTCGTGTATTTAGTGGGTTATTTAAGTTTTTCTGGTATTGCTATCTTTGCAGCTTGTAGAGCCAATACAACTGTTGTAGGAAATGGTATTATCAATGCGATCACATTACCCATGATGGTGTTTTCGGGAATCTTTTTTAGTTATCATTCTTTCCCAGAAGTTTTGGTCCGAATCATTCAGTATTTGCCTTTAACTATTTTGGCGGATCTAATTCGAGGCATATTTCTGGAAGGAATCATCTGGAAAGATTATATTTTCCCTTTGTCGATTTTAGCATTCCAAGGATGGATTTTTTATTTAGTTGGTAAAAAATATTTTCTTTGGAAATAGTATCATAAAATTATTGGTTTTGTAGGTTTAAAAAAAAATTTGGTATAAGACCTTTATAAGGAGAAGAAATTGAAGGTAACAATTATAGGTTCTGGATATGTCGGTTTGGTGACAGCTGTTTGTTTTGCAGATTTAGGACATGACGTAATTTGCATCGAAAAAGATGAAACCAAACTCCAAAAGCTTAAAAAAGGCATCGTTCCTATTTATGAACCCGGTCTCGATGAATTACTAGAAAAAAACATCCAAGCAAATAGAATCCGTTTTTCTCATTCCATCCAAGAAGGGGTAAGTTTTTCGAATATTTTGTATTTATGTGTTGGTACGCCCCAAGGCGAAGATGGGAAAGCAGATCTTTCTCAAGTAGAAGAGGCATCTCGGCAAATTGCACTTTACATGGATGATTATAAATTGATCGTAGAAAAATCTACTGTGCCTGTCAATACCCATCAATGGGTAAAAAAGACCATCAAAAGATACTTAAAAAACAAAGAAATTGAGTTTGATGTTGCCTCGAACCCAGAATTTTTAAGAGAAGGTTCTGCTATCTATGATTTTATGAATCCTGATCGTATTGTAGTAGGTGTAGAAAGTAAAAGAGCTGAAGAATTATTAAGAGAACTTTATAAATATTTTATAGAAAAAAATTTTAAGTTTTTGGTGACTACACCAGCAGCAGCAGAACTAATTAAACATGCTTCGAATTCTTTTCTTGCAATGAAAATTTCTTA
>JAOACE010000017.1 GCA_026418015.1 Leptospiraceae bacterium
ATAGTCGAAGGTTTATTGGCTATTCAATGAGTGCATTATTGAGGATCATGTTAGATTGGGAGATGCAAGAGATGGGAAGAGAGATAGACCCATTGATAGAGATGCCAGAATTGCCAATACAAGATGAACCTCATGTTGTGGGAAATGAAACAATACAGAATTATGTTTATACAAAGACAGCAGAGTATACAACAAGAAAAATTTTTAGTATATTTTGGGATCAATTTTATTGATAGTAATATATTTATATAAAAATAATTAAATACATATTATTATTTTTTTATTATTTTATTTTATTAAATACATAATACCGATAGATTATTTTCTTGATAAAATTATCAAATGATTAATATTAAAAATATGTCTTTCATGTATAAACTTTGATTCAACCATCTTTCATATATTTTTTTATTTGTTATATTAATTTCATTTGCATTAATTCAATCTATTCTGTCTTTTAATCAAATTTTGGGTTTATTGCGTATTTTGCTCAGATAAATTATTTGGTTCAAGAGAAGTGCTTTTGTATTTTATAATAATTTTATTAAATTCTTCTGAAAAATTTTCTATTGGCACAACATTCATATAAAATATGGTTCGTAAAGCTTCGGCACCTGTGGGTGTTATATCTGTTAGTATCATAAAGCTTCTTTCGAAGCCTAATTCAAGAATTTTTGATATTTTCGAATATTTTTCCATGTATCGCTGATAATCTCCAGTTTTTGCTTCGAACCAATAGATATCATTTTCGACAGATAGTAATAGATCAAACTCGAAATCATCCCCATTGGGTAGTTTGATTTGGGGATTTAATAAATAACCGATGTTTAAGTTTGGGTTCATTTTTTGTAACAATAAAATCGTTTGAGATTTGATAAAACGTTCAAGCCATTTCCCCGAAAAAAAGCTCATCACCTTGGGAATTCTATTGGGTCTTGCATATAAAATATATTTGGGAGAATTAAAATATTTATATTCTTCTAAAAAAGCGATTTCGTGTAAACGTTTTGCTAAGTTGCAGATAGCGTTGATTTCTTCTTGTCTTTTGTTTTTTAACTCTAGCTTTACTGTTAGACCAGAGTTTATGTTATGTTTGATTAATTCATAGAAAGATCGAATTAAAGAAAAATTGTTTCCCATATAAACGGCAATTTTATCAAGAATTTTATCTACTTCTTCTTCTGGTGGAATATGTTTAATTTTGATGTTTCGCGAATTTAGAAATTCTTCAATGATTCTATAATTGTTAACAATGTTATCAGTTTTTCCTACTTCTTTAACATTAGATTGTCTTACGAAAATAGGTTTTTCGGCAGGATTTTTGTTTAAAGTATCGGCAATTTTTTCGAGTGCTGTTGCAATTCTTTCTAAGACAATGATTAATTCTTTATCCATTTAAACCTCCAACAAAAAATTTTTTATAAAACCTTTTATTTATTTTATGAAGATTGATTCTATCCTTAGCGATGATGTTTGGTTTTTGTTGTTTCGCTAATATTATAAAGTAAAGATACTACACAATAAATCCAATTCTCCATTAACTTTTTGTATCTTTCTGGATTTATCTATTTTTGTTTAAAGATATTTTCATTAAATTTTATTTATATTTTTCTTTGTAGACCATAAACATTTTTTTCTGATATATTTTTTATTCTCTCTTGGATCCAACCAATTCGAATTATTCTAAATATATCGTTGTTTTTACACCCAGATAGCTATCTTCTATTTTTATGGATTTAACCTTTCCAGATATTGGATAATATTGACCTTTTTTGTATCCAAAAGCTTTGATTTTGTCAGATGTTATGAAGATAATTTTGTTTCGATAATCCTTTTCTTCGTAAAGATTTTCTTTGGTTGATTTTGGCAGATAAAGTTCTACCTCATACCTTCCTGTATTACGAAAACATTCATCACATCCTAAAAATACCTCATAAGCCATTGCTAGCATTACGATCACATTTTGTTCTTTTTCCATTTTTTTTAGTTTTTGCCTTCCGTAAGGAGTTAGTTCTTTTTCTGGAATTACATCTTCTAAAAAAAGATATTGGAATTGTAGTAGTTTTCCTTTATATTTTTTATTGATTTCGTCGATTTTTTGAGCAAATAGCTTTTGTTTTTTTTCTTTAAGTGCTAATGTATCTTCGGACGTTGTTTTAAATTCTTCTATATTTTCTTTGATGGTTTCGAAAATTTTTTTATCTGCTAGAATCAATGGTTTGGGATCGAAGGTCTTACTATTATCAGTTTCTGTACTTATGATAGATATTTCTTTGTTTTTTTCTTTTTCTTGATTGTTAGTAGAAATTTCAATATTATTTTTATCCATTTCTTGATTATTGGTTGGATTTTGTGTTTGATTTTTGTTTATCTCTTGGTTATTTATAGTTGTTTGTGTTTTGATTTCCTCTATTTTTTTTACAGAAATGGTTGTTTCGTTTTTTATAGGATCCTGTTTTATTTGTTGTTCTTGATAGGTAGAACAAAAAATAAAAAAATTTATAAATAAAAAAATAAATAATTTTAATAAAGTTTTCATAATAAACTCCTTATTAGGTTTTTGTAGTAAATTGCATCAATCGATAAAAATAACATAAGCCAAAGAAACTTTTCCCTAAATCCGTAGGTTTTTGGGTTTGTTATATCGAGCGGCGATATGGTTATGTTTTTCTCTTTTGCAAAGTTCTCTCTTGTTAAAAACATCATTATTATAGCAAACAATTTTTGTTTGAGCATTTGAACCTCCCAACGTAAAAATTTTATCTTATCATTAGGACAAATTCAGGAAATATGGGAAATTTTTTTTGTTTTCAATAAAAAAATATACTTATTGACAAAAAAATCTTAAACAAAATAATTCAACTTGTGGAAAAATTCAATATTCATTATTTACCTGATAACAAAATTGTAGAAGGAGAAGTAGGAAATACCATCTTACAGATTTCTTTAAAAAATTATATTCCTCATATTCATGTTTGTTATGGAGAAGCGCAATGTTCAACATGTCGCATCGAAGTACTAGAAGGATTAGAAAATTTATCTCCACGTAATTCCTTAGAAGAAACTATGGCAAAAAGAAAAGGATGGGACGAAAAGATTCGATTAGCATGCCAAACCATACCCAAAGGAAATATAAAAATTCGAAGATTGGTGTTAGATGATTACGATGCACAAATTGCTCAAATTGAACATAGTGATTTACCACAAGGTGTTTTAGAAGAAGTAGTAGTGTTGTTTTTAGACATTAAGGATTTTACTTCTTTTATAGAGAGAGAATTGCCTTATGATGTTGTTTATGCTTTAAATCGTTATTACAATAAAATTGGTGATGTAATTCTATCTCTCGATGGTTATTTAGATAAATACATCGGGGATTCTATTATGGCAATCTTTGGAATTAAAAGAAATAAACCCACGTTAGAATTTTGTTTAGATGCAGTTTATTGTGGGTTTAAAATTCAAGAGATAACCCAAGAATTTAATCAATATTTAAAAGAAAATTTTAACGAGATGTTCGAAATTCGTATTGGGATTGCTTATGGTAAAGCAGTACTAGGTTTGATTGGACACAGAAAAAAAGCAGACTATACTGCTATCGGAAAAGTAGTAAACTTAGCAAGTCGATTGGAATCTGCAAATAAAAAAACTCATACAAATGTATTGATTTCGGATTCTTTGTATCAACTCTTAAAAAATAAAATCACCGTAGATAGACGTTTTAAACTAAGGATCAAAGGTTTTAACAACCTTCAAATGGCTTATTCAATTGTAGATATAGATCAGCTTGAAAAAGAAAAACGAAATCAAACCTTACAAAGTTTTCTAAGTCAACCAAAATCACAAACCATCCAAGAAGCTTCTAGTTTGTCTACAATCCAAGAAGAACTGAGCGCAAGTCCTAATACAATTAAAATCGAGGTTGATAAAGCCCATTCCCAAATATTATTTCAGATTTCTCATTTAACTTCTATCATAACAGGATATGTAAAAGACTTTGATTACGAAATTTACTTTGATCCTCATCAATTTATCAATTCGCGTTTTAAGATTGTTATACCTGTTAAGCAAATTACAACATTTTTAGAGGCAAGAGATCAACATCTATACAGTGCGGATTTTTTTGATGCAGAGAATTTTCCGAACATCATTTTTATCAGTAACGAAATACAATCCATTGATCCAAATCATTATAGTGTATACGGCAATCTTTTTATTCGCGGAATCTCTAAAAAAATCGTTGTTCAAATGAATCGAAAAAGTGAAGAAATCGATGCTTACCAAAATAAAAAATTATGCATTAACGGCGAAGCTACGATTGATCGAAGAGATTTTAATGTAAGTTTTAACATTCCTTTATCCAATAATAAGCATTTAATTGGCAACGAGGTAAAAATCATTTTTGAACTTCAATGCATTATTAGCGATTGATCGAATTAAATATTTCTAAGATTTGAGGATCATGAGGGAAACCTGTCTTAGGGATTTCTCGTACTAAAAAGATCAAAAGATAAGGATCAAAATCTACTGCATAAAATCCTAGATGAATATTGGCTGCATAAAACTTGTCGTAAAAAGAATAAAATTGGTTGTATAGAACCTTTTCTTTTAAGATAGATTGTAAAAATGGATTTTTAATTTTTTGGTAATTATCGATACGCTCTGATTTTTTTAAATCTGTAAGGAAGGATTCTATGCGTAATTCGAATAAATACATAGGATAATTTTTTTTGACGATAAAACAGCTAAAAATCGGCAATTCTAGGTTTTCTGGTTTTCCAATGTAAATTAAGGGAAAATCTATTTCTTTTTCTTCTTGGATCTCGGTAAAATTGTTGGGTATCTTAAACGAAATGATACTATTATGATTACGATTATTTATGGTGATCTTCTCTTTGCTTTTAGATATTTCCAATTCTTTTAAAATTTCTTTTTGGATTTTTATTCTTTCTTGATACTCCACATAGCTAAGTAAAAATTCATTTTGTAGGTAAAAAAACTGAAAAATTAAAAATATGCCCAAAAATAATACAATTGAAAATCCATAAAGAATCAAGTAATTTGACATTAAAAAGATTATGCTCAATACAAAAAAAACAATGTAATAATATTCGGGAAAATTGTAAAAGTAAAAGATTATAAATAATATTAAATTTAAAAATATAAAAAAGATTAATTTAATAAATTTATAATTATTTATATATATAATGAACTTTTCTAACGGAATTTTAACTAAAAAATAAATCCATAAAAATACTAACAATGTTGGTAGAATTGTTAAGAGTATGTTATAAGGGAAATACCAGCCCTTACTTAAAGAATAAAAAATTCCCATAGGAAAAATTATTATAAAGATGTAAAATATGATTGCAAGGAGATTGGTTTTAATTTTCATATAATCTAAAACAAATTTTTTTTTCGATGTAAAAAAACAAATCATATTTATGGAAGAGCTATTTACATATGTGGATTCCACAGAACATTTAGATATAGTTCTCTCTTCGGTAAAAGATTTACAAGAGGGGATTTTGTTAAAATTATTAGAATCTAATAATATATTTTATAAAAAAATCCAAGAAGTTTGTATTGATTTTAAGAATGTAAATGAATTAAACTCATTAACGATCTCTGAGTTAATCAACTTAAAAAATCGATTTAAAAAAATTAACCCTAAAATAGAAATTTATCTTATTAATGTAAAACCAGAGGTTTATAATATTATGCAATTAGTCAATGTGGATGAGTATTTTAAGATTCTTCTTAATCCCAATATTACTTAATTTTTTCTTCTTCTGTAGTACTCCTCAACCTTATTGGGTAAAAGAAAAACAGCAATTGTTTATATTATCAAAGGATTCCGTAGAATTGATTTTTTATATCGAGCCGGATTCAGATTTATATAAATTTCGTCAAATTACTCGTTCTATTTTTGATTACTTAGATCTTTTAAAAACCTATCCGTATTTAACAATAAAAGAAACGCGTTATTATGTAATCATTTACAAGGATTATCATTCTTACAAAACGTATCGTCCATTTAAAATAGATTCTTTGGCACATTTTGATAGAAATCATAAATTGATTCATATTCCTTTGGATATACAAAATCATCTTTTAAATCGAACAACACCATCGTTTGTTATCTATCATGAACTGAACCATGCAATATTAGAAGAATGCTGTAAACATTATCCAATATGGTTAAACGAAGGCCTTTCTTTTTTACTACAAAACATTGCCCAATCATTCGAATGTAAAAAGAATATGATTTATTTACCAGAATCTTTATTACGGCAAAAAAACGAACTTATAGATAGGCGTATTCATCTTCCTTTTTATCCTGATTTTGATCAAATCTATGATATCTATCAACAGAATTTGATTTCGATTTTGTATGTTTATTATCTTTTTAATTCCAATCAATTATTGAACTATATTCAGATAATAAATCAAGATCCTAAAAAAGAACTTTATTTTGTTTTTACGAAAGGCAATCTTCATTTATACGAAAAAGTAAGAAATGATTTTTACGAATGGCTAAAAACCATCAAGGGAAATCGTGTAATAAATGGATGTTAATTTAATTTCGCATAAATTTTTTTTGCTAATATGTTTTTTGTTTGATTTTTACGTAATATAAGATTTTTTTATCATAAATTTAAATAAAAGGAGAGAGGGTATGTACGATACGTGGTATTCACCACCAGAAGAGTTTGTAAAAAAAGCAAACATTAACAAAGAACAATACGAGAAAATGTATAAACGATCCGTAGAAGATCCAGAAGGATTCTGGGCAGAACAAGCAGAACGTTTAACCTGGTTTAAAAAATGGGATAAAGTCCTCGAACATGATTTTGCAAACGCAAAAGTCAAATGGTTTATTGGGGGTAAATTAAATGTTTCTTATAACTGTTTAGATAGACATTTAAGTACTCCAATAAAGAATAAAGCTGCTTTAATCTGGGTCGGCGATAAACCTGGCGAAGAGAAAACATTAACATATCAGCAATTACATAGACAAGTTCAGATTTACGCGAACATTTTAAAAAAATTTGGTATTAAGAAAGGCGATAGAGTTCTAATTTATCTACCAATGATTCTAGAATTACCTATCTTTATGCTAGCATGCGCGAGAATTGGTGCAATTCATTCCGTGGTATTTGGTGGATTCTCTGCCGAATCTTTGCAATCAAGAATAGAAGATGCAAAACCATCCCTCATTGTAACTTCTGATGCAGGTTATCGCGGTGGTAAAATCATCGACATGAAGAAAAACGTAGACGAAGCATTGAAGAAATCTTCCCATCCCGTAGAACATGTAATTGTAGTGGAACGTGTTGGACAAGGACATTATACCCATTGGGTAGAAGGAAGAGATCATCATCTTAAAGATTTATTAGCTGGAGATATTTCTGCAGAATGTCCCCCAGAAGAGATGGATGCAGAAGATCCTTTATTTATTCTATATACAAGTGGTTCAACTGGAAAACCTAAAGGAGTATTACATACGACAGGTGGATATCTATTAGGTGTAAACTTAACCTTTTATTACGTTTTTGATCATAAACCAGAAGATACTTTTTGGTGTACAGCAGATATCGGTTGGATTACGGGACATAGCTACATTGTTTATGGTCCTCTATCTAATGGTGCAACAAGCTTGATGTTCGAAGGTGTTCCCAATTATCCCGATCCTGGTCGTTTTTGGGAAGTGGTAGATCGATATCAAGTAAACGTATTTTATACAGCTCCAACAGCAATTCGAGCTTTAATGAGAGAAGGAACCAAATGGGTAGAAAAATATAAGTTGAATTCTCTAAGATTATTAGGAACCGTAGGAGAACCTATTAACCCAGAGGCTTGGGAATGGTATTATGAACATGTGGGTAAAAAACGTTGTCCTATTGTGGATACATGGTGGCAAACAGAAACTGGTGCGATTATGATCACACCGCTACCAGGTGCTTGGGATTTACTTCCAGGTTCTGCTACAAAACCATTCTTTGGTGTGCAACCAGTGTTAGTAGACAACGAAGGTAAAGAAATCACTCAAATGGAAGCAAGCGGTAATCTATGTATTAAATTTCCCTGGCCATCGATGATGAGAGGTGTTTATGGTGATCCAGATAGATTTTATAATACATATTTTGTACAATATAAAGGATATTATTTTACTGGCGATGGTGCAAAAAGAACAAAAGAAGGATATTATATCATTACTGGACGTGTTGATGATGTATTGAATGTATCTGGTCATAGAATTGGAACAGCAGAAATCGAAAGTGCATTGGTTGAACATCCATCTGTTGCAGAAGCAGCTGTTGTAGGTTATCCACACGAAATCAAAGGTCAAGGCATCTATGCATATGTAACTGTCAAAGCTGGTATTAATCCGAATGACGAACTAAAAAAAGAATTAATTGAATTGGTTGCAGAAAAAATAGGTAAAATAGCTAAACCTGATGTAATTCACTGGGCTCCGGGTCTTCCTAAAACCCGTTCGGGAAAAATTATGCGAAGAATTCTTAGAAAGATTGCAGAAGGTGAATTTAATAACTTAGGAGATATTACAACATTAGCAGATCCATCTGTGGTTCAAACTTTAATCGAAGATAAAAAACGCTTCCATAGTTAAAAGAAAGCCCTCCTGTGGGCTTTTTCTTTTTTGTGAATCCAGAGAAAATCATTTGTTTAACAGAAGAATATGTAGAATTGCTCTATCTATTAGGAGAACAAAAAAGAATTGTTGGTATCTCTTCTTTTGTAAAAAGACCACCAGAAGCAATTAAAGAAAAACCAATTGTTACATCCTTTATCAAAGCTAATATAAAAAAGATCAATGAATTGCAACCAGATATAATATTAGGATTTTCGGACATTCAAGCAGAAATAGCCAAAGAATTGGTTTTAAACCATCATAATGTATTTATTTCGAACCAAAGAAGTATCGAAGAAATCTTTCGCGTTATGTATTGGGTCAGTATAATTGTTGGAAAAGAAAAAGAATTTTTACAACTAGAAGAAAAATGGAAAAACAAAATAAATTATTATAATAATATAACAAAAAATAATAATAAAAAATATAAAATATTATTTATAGAATGGGATGATCCAATTATCGGTGGAATTTGTTGGGTCGAAGAACTATTGGAGATTCTAAACGTAGAGTTATGTTTTCCCGAATTAAAAAATAAAAAGCAAGCAAAAGATCGAATTCTTTCGATAGAAGAAATCAATCAAGTCAATCCTGATGTTATAATTAATTCGTGGTGCGGAAAAAAAACAGATTTTGATTGGTTAAAAAAAACCTTTTCGAATACAAATGCTATAAAAAACAATTGCATATACGAAATTGATCCTGCAATTATTCTACAACCAGGTCCTGCATTATTCGAAGAAGGAATTGATGTATTGTATCGAATTATTTATTCCGAAGAATAAAACTTTTGATAAAGTTTTTCTTTTAAGTCGTTAAGATTATAATAAAAAGCAGGATAGGTCCTATCGAAAAAAACGCTTTGGTGGTATTCTACTAACTTGCTTCTTTCGAGTTGTTTTTCTAGGTTGGATTTGATTTTAATGGTATATAAATGCATTTTATGGTTGAGTTTTAAGAACTCTTCGTGAATCAAAGAACCATATGTTGTTGATTCTTTTTCTATACGAATTAATAAATCTTTATAAATATTTTTTAATTTATTTTGGTTTAAAATATTTGTATCATAATAGTAATTTTTTTTGTATTTGCTGTATTTTGAATCGTAGAAGTTTTTTAGGTGTATTAAAAACATTTTTTGTTGTTTTAATTCACATTCCTCTTTTAAAAATATCTCTGGGTTGAACTTCCATTTTCTTAGTTTTTTAGTAATCATTTCGCTTGGTTCGCTATATAGTGCAATAGATGCCTTAGATAAAATAGGAATTGTTGCAGTAGAAACTATATGAGGAGATAATTCCTCTTTAAAGAATTCTTTTAGAATTTCTTCCGAAAGTAGATCATAAAATCCACCTCCTGTTCCATGGATCATTAAGTCCGATAAAAAAATTCTAATACAAATACTTAAAGTAATTGCTTTTGGAAAAATATGATTTTTATTTATATCATCATCTATTGTTAATGTTTGTCGCATATATCCATCGCTTTTCCAAAAAGGAAGCTCATTTTCTTTTAGGTTAGAAAAAGGATAATGAGGATTCTTTATATGATGAATCTTACGAAATTCATCGAGTTTTCTGTTATATATTTCTCTAAACCTTTGGTGTTCTATCTTAATTTGTTGTAAGATTTCTCTAAAGCTTTGTGTTTTAACCAAATCCGAAACATAGATGGGTTTTACTTGTACGTTAAGTTGATTCATTAAAAATTCGTTGATGAGAACTGATAGTTTTGCAACAGTTAAATCTTTTATTTCTAGAATATTTATACAATATTCTAACGTTTCTTTTATTTTGGGAACAATAGTTGGATCAAAGATATGGTATAAACGAATCATCCATTCTTTTATAAAATATATTAACTGATTTTTTTTATTATTATTAATAATTTGATTTAATAAAATTTCTTTATGATTGCTTAATCCAATATGCTGCTTAAAATATGTTTGGTTTTCGAACCATATAAACTTCCAATCAATTTTTTCGATGTCATTATCTAATACTAAGTAATATGCTTTACCTTGAACTTGTTTTGCAATGATATCTGCTAATATTAACTTTATAAATATGCCCGGATAATAGATAATTGGTTGGTGCCCTGTCATTATAATGGGTTGATTTTTGGGTATGTTTAATTCTTCTTTAAACTGATTTTTTCTTTGCTGGATTGAACTAGATGATTTCGATTTTTTTAACAAAAGAGGTTGTAATTCGTTCCATTTATGAGAAAGATAGATTTGATATTGCATAGTTTTTTTATTTATATCCTAATGGCCAATTATAAAACAAAGGAATTTCTTTTTGAAAAAATGGCTCTGCTGCTTCTGTATGAACTTGAATGCCCCAGTATTTATTTTCTATTAATAAACTTTCGATAATATTTTCTTTTTTCGATAAAATAAATTGAGATTTGTAGCAATATATAGCTTCTTTCTTTTTTTCTAAGTATTTGGAAATATCTACCAAAAAAGAGGGATTGATTCTTAATCGTATATGAATCGGAAAATAATAAATGATTCTTTTAGGAAAAAATGGTTCTCCGGGTATGTCGGTTTTAGTAAGTTTTGCATAGAACCTAGAAGCATCTACTAGTTTAGATGCTGCAATATGATCGGGATGTGCATCTTCAAAGTAAGGAGCAAAGATATATTTTGGTCGAAAATCGCGAATGATTGCTGCAATTTTTTTTCTGTTTTCTATGGTATCTTCTAAATAACGATTGGGTAAATCTAAGGTAATCCTTTTAACACCCAATACCTTAGCAGCTTCTTCGGATTCTTTTTTTCTTATTTCTGGAGAACCATAAGGTGTTGGTTCACCATTGGTTAGATCTAAAATCAAAACATCGTATCCTTGATCTACTAATAATGCAACTGTTCCCCCCATACCCATTTCTACATCATCTGGATGGGCACCAACACACATAATGGTCTTCATTTAAAACAATTTATAGAATATTCTCGTATCGAAAAGAATTTTTTAGCATAAGTTCTCGCGTAATGTAAAAATCATATTTTACTGGATCATTAGGAGCAAATTGACAAAAATAGTTGGTAATAATCAATGCATTTTTTCTAGAACTTATTTTAGATTTTATTAATTGATTTTTATAAGCAAAGTTTAATATATGCGTATCGATGGGATAAACTAATATTTTTGGTTCAAAAAAATCATAGATACCTAAATCAGGGAAGTCTTTTCTTATCATCCAACGAAAAAATAAGCAATATCGCTTTAAAACAGAATTTTGATTTCCTAGACAAAAATAATGTTTTAAACCATCACTTAGAAATTTATTTGGTATGTAATCTTGAATTTCTCTAATGAATGGATCAATTATTTCGTAAATATTATTAACTTTTTTATTTAATAAATAGTTTTTTATATTATTATTTATAAAAAATTTTTTTAATGTTATTATGATATTTTTTATATCGTTTTTATTTTGAAAGCGGTAATACAGATCAATATTAGAATTTTCTCTAAAATTTAGAATTTTTTCGTATGGATTAGGTTGTAGGATTTTTATAAGATTATCCATAAATCGAAACATAGCTTTGATATTTCCGTAGGCAAAAAGAGCAATCATAAGCCCCACTAATTCTACGTTTTGGGGCTCATTAAAATAATAACAATATTTGATTGGATCTGTTAGAATATATCTCTTGTGATGATATTTTTTTTCTAAACTTTTTAGATAATCTAAGTTCATAGAATGTTTGTTCTAAAAAGATTGCCAAGTAGAAGATCTAAGAGATTTTTTTGTGGATTATATTCGATCACTAAAAAGGTTGTATCGTCTTGAAATTCCTTTGATCCCCTAAAATCTTCAAGCGTTTTTAGAAGTTTTTTGGTTATTTCTTCTATTGGTAGTTCCGCACATTCCTCAATAAATTTTATAAAATTGTTTTCTCCAAAAAATTCATTATTTTGATTGGTTGTTTCTAACACACCGTCTGAGCATAAAAAGATTTTAGAACCTGGTTTTATTTTTAGTTCATAACTTTGATATGGGCTAGTTGATATACCTAATAGCTTTTGTGTTTTTTCGATTTTATAGATAGGTTCATTTTTAGGTTTAATGTAGATGCCTGGATGTGCTGCATTAATGTATTCTATCTTATCTTGAGAAATATCTAAAATAAATGCAAATAACGTTAAGAATTCATATCCCATGTATCTATCTGTAAGAAAAAGGTTGATGGTGTTAACAGTTTCTGTTAGAGATTTGTTGTTTTCTAGAGAGTAGTGAACAATTGAACGAACTGCACTAACAAGATATCCAGTGCCTAATCCATGACCACTTACATCTCCTAAAAATATAGCAATTTTATTTCGAGAAATGGGGATAATATCGATATAATCGCCAGAAACAGATAGAGCAGGTTGATTAAAATATTGAATGTTGATACCCAAAGGAAAATTTTCTGTTCGAAATATTAGTTTTTTTTGAAACTTCCCCGATTGTATAATATAGCGAATTTTTTTTCTTTTGTCCACTTCGTGGAATAAAATATACATATTGGTTAACATCATCGAAGCTAACCGTGCAACTTCTTGTAAATATCTGATTTCTTTTAAATCAAATTTATTTCTATCTTTGGGAAACCCAATTAATAAAGCAGATTTTGGAAGTTCCTTTTCTAAGTTTCTTTTGTACAAAGAAAATTCTTCTTTTTTAAAGATATAATATATCTTATTAATTAAACGTAGAATAGATATATAAATGATTTTATAAATATCTTTTTTTTCTCCGAGCCCAAACAATAAAAGTATTTTATTTTCGTAGAGAAAATTAAAGAGTTGTTTTTTGGTTCCAGTAGAATATACGATATAAGTAGACGCAATGATTTTCTCTGGCTTTATAAACTTCCATATAGGTGTTGTCGTTGGAATTTCTAACACGATATCTTTACTAAGTTGGATATTAGGCAATACATTAGGAGGAAATAAAAATAAGCATTTTTCTGTGTTTAATGTTTCTTGAATCTCTTTTAAAAAATTCTCAATTGCTAAATTGGGTCTAGATATTCGCGCTAAAATTTTAGATAACCTCATTAGAGAAATAATATATTCTTTTTCTGGTATCAGTATTTTGTTTTTTATATAATCAAATATTTTATGACGAATAGGATCTACAACTAGCGATAAAAATACCAAAAAAAATAAATCATAATAAATTCTATATTTAGAAACATGATAAGGAAAATACGAGGCATAAATATATATTGCTATAAAATAAATAGAAATAAAAGCAATTGTGACAATGCCCGTTATAAATGTTTTTGTGATTACAATTTGACTTGGAACAAGGTACATTCTGTATAAACTATAAGCAATCAAAAAAGGATAAACACTAGAAAACAGTAAATAAACAAACATATTAATATGATAAACATAGAACAATAAAATTAGTGGAAATAATCCGATAAGATTTCCTAGAATAAAACTTGAAATTTTTAACCTATCTATTTTATCCAAGTTTTTATCGAAAATTCTTAAAGAATTTATAAAAATAAAAATAGAAAAAATAATAATAAAAATATTATAAAAAAATATAAATATATTTTCTTTAATTTTTTTTTCATCTTCTACTACTAAGTAAAGAATTATAAAACAAAAAATGATCGATTCTAAGAGTAAAATAAAGGTATTGATACTTTTTCCCAAAAATCTAATATTTAGGTTAACATATGATATAATAAACAATGTAGCAATAATACACCATAGAAAAAAATATAGAGGATTATTAGGATAGTATATTCCCAGTAAAAAAATAAAGATCAAAATCGATTTTAGAAAAAAGAAAATAGAAAAAAATAAATCATACAACAATTCGTAAAACCAAAAAGAAAAATACAATGCAACCAAACTAATTATTATGGGAATGTAGAATAATTCAAGAAATTTACTAAATGTATATTCTTTTTTGTATAAGATATATTTGGTTCCATCTTCTAATTCTAAAATACTTTTAATTTCTGATATTGATTCAATCTTTTTAATTTTTTTTAATAATAAATTCTCGTATGGAACATCCAGCAGCAACATTTTATTATTAAAAGAGTAAAAAACAGGCTCACGCGATTGTGGGTTTTTAAAAAATAGATAATATGTAAAGAAAATTATAATAATGATTAAAAAGTCTATGGTAGAATGATGTTTCATTTTTAATTTCCTGTATATTCTAAACTAAATAAATAATTATCGCGATAATATAATTCATAAGTTTCTTTTGGTTCTAAAAAGATATTTCCGTTATGGGGAATTCTGTAAAATTTATTTTTATGCTTTTTTAGAAAATATTGAGGAGAATTCCCTAAATATGTGTGTAAATATCTCTGATTTTTATCTATTTCGATGATGAGTTCTTCAATAGGATAATCTTCGTGGACTAAGTCTTTTTCTTTTTTTAAAAACATTAAAAGGTTGTTAATATTAAAATTTTCTTTATTATAGGTTAAATAAGCGAATAAATAACCTAATTTGCCAGATAAGATCATAGCAGAAATACCATTTACTTTGGGTATCGATAAAATTATTATATAGTATTTATTATTATTTTCGAAAAATTCCATGATGGATGCAGTATATACTTGTTTTAATTGTATTTTAAAATTCGGAATTGTAGGTGGTGTGCTGATTTGTAGCATTTGCCTAATTTTTTCTGCAATTTTGATCTCTTCTTCGTATCTTGCAATGTTTTGAATGCGTTTTTTTAGAATATCGTCATGGATCAAAAAAGCAGATTTAATCGCATAGAGTTCTAATGCTCTATTAGCATGTTTATTTTCCGTAGGATGATGAAACGAAATGAATCCCATGAGTCGATTAAGATGGAAAAATGGTACAACAATGGAAACATGAAATTTTTCTAGAATTGTTTTAATTTCTTGGTTATCTTGAAATTCTTTTTGATAAATAATATGATGGTATTTTCTGAGCAATTTTAACAGATAAAAAATTCTTTTTTTTGGGACTATCTGTACGTTTTCTATTTTTCCTTTATGGTACAAATACATGGTAAAATTTTTTTTGTCTGGGTTTAAAATAAATAATCTTGCTTCGGGGATTTTTAACCACGCCATGAGTTCTGGCGTAATCTGATAAATTAATTCTTTAATGGTAAAAAATTTTGCTAAAAATTCAAAATGATGGAATTCTGAATGAATCAAATAATCCCAATTGGGAATGATAAAGTGTTGAGAAATTAAATATTCTTTTAGTGGAAAAAGAATTAGCAATAAAATGATTATGAACAATATAATTAATGCATCTCGAGGAAGAAAAAGTGATAAAAAAAAATCAAAAATCAAGTATAATACAATAGCAAAAGCTGTCGTTATAAGGCTTAACCAATGTTTTTTAAAAAAATTATGAAATACCATCAAGTCGTATATTCGGAATTTAATTTTACATAATCGTAGGTTAAATCGCACCCCCAGAAGCTATCACAAACATTTCCTTGGTTTAAATCTACTTCGAAATATATTTCTTTTTTCTTCATTTCTTGTTCTAATAAACTTATATCTATGTTTTTAGGATAAAATTCTTTTTCGTTACAATAAATCCTTAGGTTTTCTGTATCGAATTTTTCTTCAAAAACTTTACCAATTGCCATAATAAATCTTCCCCAATTTGGATCGCCTCCAAAAATTGCTGTTTTTATCAATGGACTATTAATAATCGAACGTCCAATCTTCTCTGCAATCGTCTGATTGGGGGCATTTAATATATTGACTCTAAAAATCTTTGTTGCTCCTTCTCCGTCAGAAACAATTTTTTTTGCTAAATTTAATGTAATTTTATAAATTTGTAATAAGAATTTTATTTCGTTTTCGTTAAGGGATGTTTTTTGTTTTAAAATAAAAGAAAGTTCCTCGTAGTAATCTTGTTTTGGATTATTACCAAAGTTTATAAATTTTCTAAAAAAATCAATATCGTTTAGCAACATTTCTAATTTTTTTATATTATCTTGGGAATAATTCAATTTGATTCTGTTTGTTCCGTTTGCCATTATTACAAAGGTATCGCTTGTTGATGTATCCGAATCCACAGAAATTCTGTTAAAGGTTTTATTTGCAATAAAGTGGGTCAAATTTTTTAGAACTAAGCTATCTATTTCGCAATCTGTAATAACATAAGCAAGCATTGTAGCCATATTAGGATGAATCATTCCAGCACCTTTTGCAAAACCTGTTATGGTAAATTCTTCGTTAAAAAAATCTGTCTTGGGATATAGATCTGTTGTTAAGATTGCTTCGGAAAAATTCTGAGGTTGTATGGATAAATAATCTTTGATGGATATACATGCATTTTTAATGGTATCTGGGTTGAGTTTTCTTCCAATAACACCAGTACTAGAAGGTAATACATCTTTTTCGCTTATTTGTAATGCTTGTGCTGTCCAATGACAAGAATCATAAGCAAGTTTTAATCCTTCTTCGCCTGTTGCAACATTCGAATTACCAGAATTAACAATAATACATTGAAGCTTTCCATCTTTGATATGTTCTCTACCAACTATTATAGGATTACCAACAAATTTATTTCTTGTAAAAACAGCTGCTGCATTTGCTCTATTTTCGCTAAAAATAAAACCAAAATCTTTTTTGTTTTTGTCTTTCTTAATACCTGCATGCCAACCATTGCAATAAAAACCTTTGGGAACTATCATAAATTAACAAATTTCCAATGAAAAGAAATAAGATTGGAAATCAAGCGATTTAATTAAAAGAAAATAAAAAATGATGGTGTTAACTTTTTTTATAGCTTAAACATAAAAAAGGATACGTCATCTCTAATTCGTCGATTTTGTCTAAATTGTGTCCAATCTTTAAGTAATAGTTTTTTGTTTTTGTTTAATTCATCATCAAATTCTTTTAATACATCTGGTAATCTTGTGATGTACATTTCTTTATCATAATTCATTTGTTCTGTAATTCCATCACTACAGGAAAAAACAATATCGCCTTCTTTTAATTTAAAGGAAATTGGTGTAATGTTGATGTTATCGTGTATTCCAAAAAAACTTGTTCCTACTTGATTCGAAGAATTGATTTTCAATTGATGAACCTTACCTTTACGTTTTACCCAAATCAATCCATGGCCAAAATCATAAACAGAAATGATTTTTTCTTTTTTATGGACTATAATAAAAACACCTGTTGCATAAAGTTCTGGGGATGTTGTTAAGATCAAATCTCGGTTAATGTCTATTAGCTCTTTTTGAAAGTTTCTTAGATTAAAAGAATTGGTTTGAAGCATTATTTCTAATTGTTTGTTAAACATCGATACAAATGTAAATACCATAGAAGATGCTTTTAATCCTTTTCCACAGACATCAAGTAAAACTACTAATGCATAGTCGTTGTTGATTTCGTATTTATGAACAAAATCTCCTCCTGGTCCAAGAAGTAGTTTTATAAAAGATACATATTCTAACGGGTTTTTAATATTCTTTTCGTATTCTACAAAGAAATTTCCTAAGGAATATTGAGCTTCTTCTAATGCATCGAAATCTCTTTTTAAAAAAATGTTGATTCCTTTGAGTACTCTATCTACGGTAGATATTCCAAAAAATTTTCTATCCAATGTAACAACAAAAGGATCGAATCGATATTGTTCTGGTCTTTCCATTAAAATATCGCTTGCTTCGGAAAGCGTAGAGTAAGCATTTAAACATACAACATTTTCGTTAAAATAATCCTTAATTACTACATCTTTTCTAAAAAGTAGTTCTCTGTTATAACTATTTTCGCTTATAATAGACAAAAATGATTTTCTTGTAAAATAACCTACGATCCATCCAGATTCGTTTATAATGGGTAAATATTCAAGTTTAGGATGATCATGAAAGATATTATAAATAACCTGAGTTTGGGTATTTTCTAATGGTAGTTTGGAATAATCGTATCCAGTAAGTTCGCGAAGTTGGTTTATTTTTAGCGTTATTTTCCCGACTTCATTTGCAGAAAAAATAGGAGGTGGGATTTCTTGAATTTCTAAAAATGCACTTTCGTCTATGATATGCTCTTTTTCGTTTTGTATTTCGAATTCATCGAAATTTTTATTAATTTCTAAAATCATAAACTACAAAAATAGGCAAAAAAAATTACAATTTAATTACATTTTATTATAATTTTTTTTAAATTGCATTTCTAAAAAACTATTTAAATATATGCTAAAAATATATTGACTATTTTTTGTAATGTATTTTTTTGTAAAGTATGAAGGACTTAACACAAAAGCAAAAACAAATATTGGAATTTATAACGAATTTTGTAAAAGAGAAAAATTATCCACCATCTATTAGAGAAATTGCGGATCATTTTCAGATTACACCAAAGGGGGCTTATGATCATTTAAAAGCCATCGAAAAAAAAGGGTTTATTAAAACAGAAAAAAACCGTAGTAGAGCAATCGAATTAGTTAAAACAAATACGGACGTAGACTTCGATATGATAAAAATTCCCCTTGTTGGACGTGTTGCAGCTGGTGCGCCCATTTTAGCAGAAGAAAACATAGAAGAATATCTAACCTTTCCGCGTAGTATGATTCCTGCTAATTCTGAACGCGATATATTTGCTTTACGCGTAACAGGCGATTCAATGATCGATGCAAAAATTAACGATGGAGATATTGCAATCATAAAGAAAACTTCCACAGCAGAAAATGGAGATATTGTTGTTGCTCTTATTGATGATGAAGCAACATTAAAATATTTTTATAAAGAAAAAGATCACATTCGATTAGAGCCAGCAAATTCAAAATATAAGCCTATTATAACAAAAAATGCTATTATAATTGGAAAATTGATTGGTTTATACAGAAGGTTTGCCTAATTTGAATTGACAAATTTTTCTATGTAAAGTAAACCACATTAAATGAAAGATGTTTACATCAGAATTTGGACGAAAAGAAATATTGACGAAGTCTCTAAACATTTACTTCTAATAGATGATTTATATGGAATGTGTGCGAATTGTAAAGAACCAGGTTTGAATTTTGTAAAAGATAAAAAATGTCCCAAATGTAATACAGAGTTTAAATATTTAGCTATAAGAAACAAAAACGAAATAGGAAAAATTCTTACTAGAATAGAAAAAGAAAACTTAAATTTATTCGTAATCGAAAAAGAGGATTGGGAAAAGGCGGTAGCAAAGAAAAGTATGGATTCCTTGTTTCAATAATTATAAGAGGGATCGAATTAAACCACCATCTACTGCAATATTTGTTCCAGTAATATAACTTGATTCATCGGACAAAAGAAAAGCACCCACCTTGCCGATTTCTTCGACGGTTCCATATCTTTTAAGGGGAATTTGGTTTTCGAAAAATTTTCTAACCTCTTCTTGTGTTTTTCCTTCTCTATTGGCTATGGTTTGATCTAATTGTTTGATTCTATCGGTATCAATTCTACCTGGTAATAAACAGTTTAGACGAATATTGGGTCCCCATTCGCGAGAAAGTGTTTTAGCAAGAGATGTAATTGCACTACGAAATACATTAGAAAGAAGTAAGTTTTCGACAGGTTCTTTTACAGCAAAAGATGTAACAAACAATATAGAACACGTTTTATCTTTGATATATGGATAAACAAGTTTTAATAATCGTATGGGATTCATCAACATATATTCAAATGCTTCTTGCCAATCTTTATCGTGAAAATCTAAAAACTTTCCTGATGGTGGACCTCCATAATTTATCAATAAACCATCGATATGTTTTAAAATCGAAATTCCTTTGTTAAACCATTCTTCCACAGAAGGATAATTGGTTATATCAACACTTTTGTAGAAGGTGGAATTATTTTGGATTTGATTTAACTCTCTTTCTGCTTTTTCTAAATTTTCCGTAGATCGACTTCCTATAAAAACTTTATTATTTTTATTTACTAATTCTTTTGCGATTCCAAATCCTATACCTTTACTTGCACCTAATAAAAAGTAGTTCTTCATGCTTGTTTTTTTATATTTTTATTCTTTTTTTGGCAATCATTTTTAGAATAAAATTAAAATCACTAAAAAATTAGATGTCGAACTAATTATTTCTGTTTAATTTATTTCTATGGGCTATCCGAATTTTGTTTTAATTGCGGAAGGAAGAAGCGCTATCGATGGTGGAGGAGTTAAATTAAAGCGAATTCTACCTATTTTTAAAGGCTATCGTCAAATATTCGAAATAAATCCTTTTTTATTATTAGATGAGTTTAAGATCGAAAACGAAGATGATTATAAGAATGGATTTCCCTTACATCCTCATAAAGGATTCCAAACAATTACTTATATGAAGTGGGGCTCCTTTCAACACGCAGATTCACTCGGTAATCAAAGTATTATACAAGAAGGGGGAATTCAATGGATGATAGCTGGTTCCGGAATCCAGCATAGCGAAATGCCAATAATCAACCAAGATAAAAGAATTTGGGGATATCAGCTTTGGATCAACTTACCACAAAAATATAAATATATTGAACCTTATTATAAAAACATCCAAAAAGAAGAAATTCCAGAATTAGAACTAGCAGAAGGAAATATTAAAATACTTTTTGGAAAAAGTAACTATTCCTCTGTTGGTGGAGTAGAAAATCCATACATAAAATTAAACTATTTTGATGTTAAAATTAAACCTAAAATGACCCTTCTATTTGATAACACAGTTGTTAATTTTGAAGATTGGATTTTATGTTATGTATATTGGGGAGAAATTATATTAACTTTAAAGAATGATAGCAGGAGAATAAAAAAGAATCAATTATCAATTCTAGAAAATGGAAATAAATTAGAAATCTATAATCCCACAGACGATGCATCTCATTTTTTGTTTTTCAACGCAGAAAAGTTAAACGAACCATTAGTTCGTTATGGACCCTTCGTAATGAATACCGAAACAGAAATTTTAGAGGCAATAAAACAATTTCAATAAAAATTTAAACTTTTGATGTTTTTCTTTTCGATTTTAATTTTGTTTGGACAATTCTTTGGATTTCTTTTAGGTTTGGTACAACAATTTTATCCGCATAGAGTTCTATTTTACCTTGTTTAACAAGCGTCATCACAATGTTGTTTACTTCGGCAACAGGCAAACCACACCAATTTGCTACATCATCTATGGTAGTTTGTAATGTAATGGAATTCATTTGCCATGCATTAGGATTATGCTCAGATAACATTAGAAATACATCGATGACTCGTGTTGTATAGTCGTCTATTAAAAGATTTTTTAACCTTCTTTTTGCATCGTAAATACGCTTTGCAAAAATAATCAGGAGGTTGTAAACTAGTTGAGGATATTTTTGTATAATCATATTAAAATTTTCTTTGTTAAATTCCAGTAATTTTGTTTCTGTAATGGCGATAGCAGAGGCACTTCTCGGTTCTTCTTCTAATAATGCCATTTCTCCAAAAATGCTACCTTCTTCCATTACATCTAAGGTTTTTTGTGTTTTTCCGAATATTTTAACAATTTTTACTTTGCCCTTAACAATAATATATAAACTATCGCCGGGTTCCCATTCGCAAAAAATCATTTGTCCGGGTCTAAATTCTTTTCCAAACTTTTGAAACAAACCTTCCGAAGTATCCATATTATTTATTCTCCAATTGTTCTAATCGTTTTTGAGCTTGTTTAGATAACTCATCATTTGGTTTAATCATCAATACCTTTTCGTAGAACAGTTTTGCTTTTTTATAATCCTTCATAATTTCGAATACAATAGCAACTTGTAGAAGTGCATTTTTGATAAATTTCCCTTGCGGATAGTCTTTTAAATATTTTAATAAAAATTCTAAAGCAGCTTTATAATTTTTTAATAATATCAATAACCTTCCTTTTTCGTATAGAAAATATTCGATTATTTTGGGATCGTTTTGATAGTCTTTTGAATTCTCTAACTCTAGAATTAAATCGTAAGCATCTTTGATTTGGTTATTTTGAACAAAAACTTCTATTTTTTCTCTGAGTTCATCGACAGAAAATAGTTTATGAATACTTTTTTCTAACGAATCATTTTCTTCGATTGCTGGCATCTGAAAAAGATCATTGTCTACCATAGAAAGACCTGTTTCTCGAATTTGTTCTTCTTCGTAAGCACTCATTAGTTTAGATACATAAGTTTCTAAGGAAGGAATATCTATTGGGTAGGTTTCTCCTTTACGTGTTTTTAATAAAAGCATTTCTGCGCGTTCTTTAAACTTTCCATTAGGATAATGATATAAATATTTTTCGAATACATATTGGGCATGTTCTAGATTCCCAGACATATAGAATGATTCACCAACATTCATCAATTCATATTCTGGATCTTTTACTGTATCGACTTTAAGGATTTCTCTAATTTTTGAATGGATTTGTCTTAATTCTTTAGAAAATACTTTGGACATCTGTAAAACTAACCTTGTGTTTTTAAATGCCATTTGTTGAAATTCATCTGGTCTTAGAATTACAATTCGCGCACCGCCAACTACTTGAGCTGTTTCTTCTCTGGGATATTTTCCTAATGTAGATTTTACACCAAAAAATTCACCTATCTTTACGTTGTATTTTTCTTCTTTTTCGCCATCAAGAGAAGTATAAATAAGTATAACTTGACCAGATTGTAATAAATATATATAATCGCTTTTATCGCCTTCGAAATATATAATAGCACCTTTGGGATATTCTTTTATTGTTGGCATAATCAACCTAAATCTACTGGTAAAAAGGGGAATTCTACTATTTTCCCCAACTTAAAAAAAATTTGATTAAATCTCTTCGTAAAATCTTTTTTAATTAGACGTAATTTTTTTTTGATCTTTATTTCTTCGAAAGGAATTTCTAGAAATTCGAACAAGGACTGAAATTCTTTGGAACCATAAATCGGCTTTCCTTTTATAACAACTAATAATATCGTCTCGAGGTTTATATTTTCTATAAAATTATAATTATTCGGAGAAACAATATCAAGAATGATAAAATTAGCTTCGCTGTTGTGCATCAACTTTTTAGAATCTTTTAGAAAAAATGCTTCTTTTGGGTTATCAAGAATCATTTTGAGTAACAACTGGTTGTCCGAAACATACTTTTTCGCGAACTTTAACGTAGAAAGCAGATTCAAGCTACCATGCATTGCACTACCACTACCTAAACAAACTCGAATATCTTTTTCTATAAAATAATGTATTGGAGCTGTTTTACCAAAAATATATTCATTTACTTCTGGTGCCCAAACGAAACTACAATCATATTTTTTTATGGTTTCTACATCTTTTTCTTCCAAAGATATTCCATGAATTAGAACTGTATTCCTATCTAATACCTCTAGTTCTTCTAGGATTTTGATACTATTTTTACTTTCGCTATCGAAGCCTTCTGCTACGCGAATTATAAACGGAAGATGATTTTTTTTTGCATATTCGAATTCTTTTTTTATACCTTTCCCCCAATTTAAAGAATAACTTGCAGGAGAATGAGAAATTCCAAAATCATTTAGTATTTCTATGTCTAAGCTTTCTATTAGATCTTCGAAAACAAATTTAGGAATGGGATCTACAACAAAACTTACACCAGAAAGAATATTTCTATAAGAACCTAAAAAATATAAATCTTCTCTATCTAAGAGCATTCTTTCTTCGAACAGCTGGGAAGATTTTAATTCATTATCCCACATTAACCAATTATAGTAGGGAAAATTTTTTCCTTTATAGGGTAAATATGTAGCTAGTAAGTTATCGAAACTATTAATAAAAGAAGGTAGAATAGTTCTTCCGTGTAAGTTAATGTTTAAATCTGCATTTTCTAAATCTAAAAATATTTTATTATTTTTTACAAAAAATTCAAATGATTGTTTAATGATAGAAGAATCTACATAAGTACAATTATACAAACACCAAATCATTAAAATTATTTTCGGTTTTATGTTGACTAATTATTGACTAGGATAAATCATAAAAATGATACGAATAGCTCTATAAATTTGTAAATAATTTGCCGATCTCTATTTTTTTAATTCTTAATTAAACATTTTTTTGAGTTGACTAAAAAAATCTTATAAAATAAATGTACATTTAGATAAGGAGATAATAAAGTGGCAAATTTAAAATCTTCTAAAAAAGATATTAGAAGAGCAGAAAAAAGAAGAATTAGAAATAAAGCTCAAAAGACTTATTTAAGAACGTTAAAGAAGAAGATCAATAAATTTTTAGAAGAAGGTAAATTAGAAGAAGCAAAGCAAACATTTAGAATTTATTGCAGATATTTAGATAGAGCATCTAGAAAAAAATTAATCCATAGAAGACAAGCAGATAGAAGAAAAAGTAGAACTGCAATTGCTATAAACAAAAAAGAAAAAGAATTAGCACAAACCAAGTAATTATAAAATATGGGCGATTAGCTCAGTTGGAAGAGCGCCTGCCTTACAAGCAGGAGGTCAGAAGTTCGAGCCTTCTATCGCCCACCATTTCTTTTATGTTTCTCGCTAAAGAGATCCTTATCCATGAAAAACCATTTGGCTTTCATATTATAACAAACGAGATTTTGTCTAAGCTGAACGAAATAAAAGAAATAAAAATCGGAATTTGCTTTTTGAACCTATTACATACATCGGCAGCATTAACAATCAACGAAAATGCAGATCCTACGGTAAGATCAGATTTTAAAAGATTTATACTAAAGCTTGTGCCAAGAGATTTTTCCTTTGACCACGTTTTAGAAGGAAGTGATGATATGCCAGCTCATATTTTATCTTCGATCATTGGTACACAATTGCAAATACCTATCGAAAACGGAAAATTTGTTCTTGGTACTTGGCAGGGAATTTATTTATGTGAATTTCGAGAAAATGCTGGTCCAAGACGAATTCGAGCAACCATATATTTCGAAAAATGAGGAAAACCATGAAGTCCTTAATACCCATTTATTATTATAAAGATTTATCAAAAGAAGAAATTATCGAAAAATGTAAGCGTCCGTCTTTCGAAGATAAAGAAGCTTTTAAAATTGCAGAAGAAATCATAGAAAAAATTAAAGTTGGTGGAAAAAAGGCGTTAAAAGAAATTACCCTACAATTAGACAAATACGATCCAGAACCATTGGTGCTAACAAAAAAGGATTTTGACGTTGCAGAAGAACTTCTAAAACAAGAAGAAAAAGAAGCATTTCAAGAGGCTGCAAAAAATATCAGAATCTTCCACGAATTCCAAAAAAGCAATTTAAAAGACGATAAAATCAACCTCTCCGAAATTACCTTAGGTTATATTTATAGGCCAATAGAAAGTGCAGCAGTATATGTTCCAGGTGGGAAGGCGATTTATCCATCTTCTGTATTGATGGGAGTTATTCCTGCAAAGATTGCTGGGGTAAAGTATGTTTCGATTGTTACACCTGCGGATTCGGAAGGGAAAATTCATCCAGCTGTGTTGTATTGTGCGAAAATTTCTGGAGCAGATGCAATTCTTCGCGTAGGTGGAGCACATGGTATAGCTGCTGCTTATTTAGGTATCGATGTAGAACCAGCACAAATTATCGTAGGACCTGGTAATCGCTATGTTACTGCCGCGAAAACATTACTTTCTGCCACCGGTAAAGTAAAGATTGATCAACCAGCTGGTCCATCAGAAGTATTAATTATAGCAGATCACAATGCAAATCCTAAATTTGTAGCTGCGGATTTATTATCACAAGCTGAGCATGGGGAAGATAGTATATGTGTTCTTTTAACTGATAGTATTGTCTTAGCAGAAGAAGTTATAAAAGAAATTGAATTAGGTTTTAAAGAAAGACCCAAACGATTGGAAATAAAAAAAGAAAGCATTACCAAAAATTCTTATATAATTCTGTTCGATAAATTTGTAGAAATCGATGAACAAAAGAAAACAAAAAAAATCACCTCTGATTTTCTTCGCGCTTTTGACTTTATCAATGAATTTGCACCAGAGCATTTAGAAATTTGTCTCAATATTTTCGATGATTTAGAAAAATATTTAGACTATATTGAATCTGCTGGTAGTGTTTTTATTGGAAAATATGCTCCTGTTGCATTGGGAGATTATTTTAGTGGTACGAATCATATTCTTCCTACTGGTGGTGCAGCAAAAATGTATTCTGGATTAGGTGTAGATACATTTTTAAAAAGAATCACTTGGCAAAATACTACGAAAGAAGGGTTAAAAAAATCTTCTAAATATATAGATATTATGAGTAAAATAGAAGGATTAGACCAAGAACATGGTCACAGTGTATTGATTCGAACAAAATAGAATGATTATTTTATAAAAAATTAAAAATTTTCTAAGGCTTCTTCTTTTGTAGAATAGATTTTAAAACCATCTGGTAAAGTCATAATAGCAAGGACTTTTTTGATAAAAGTATGTATACCACCAACAACTAATTTTCCTTTATTGTCATTGCAGCGAAAAAACATAGAAAAGATAATAGCAATTCCCGTAGAGTTTATATAATTCAATTCTGATAGATCAACGATGATGTTATAATTGCCGTCTTCGAAAAATTCGGGAAATTTCTTGTTGAGTTCAAACCCATTTTCGTTAGAAATTTTTCCGATAAATTTTAAATATTTGATGGTTTTATCATTTTTTTTAAGTTCTGATGTTTCTATGGTTAAATCTTTTAATTCTATTATGCTCATATTTTTAATCGTAATCTACAATAATTAATGTATCTGTATTTCCAAAGATGATTCCTGAAAGATAAGATAAAGTAAAATTTTCTACTTTACCTTTACCATTCAACTCGCCTTCTTTCGAAAGATATTCTTTTCTATGATCTTCTTTCCTTTTGAGGGAGACTTTTATAATATCACAGTTGGAATGTTTTTGATAAACATTTTCTATAGAACCTAAAATAGGAAGGTCAGGAGTTAAGTAATTTTCTAAATTTTTGTCTTGTGTAATTAAATAATAATATTTATATTGTTTTTTTAAGATTTCTAGAAAATAAGCATCAATTTCGAATGTAATTAATTTATCGTATTTAGGAAATTCGATAAATAAGTCGCCATGACGATTATAGGGATCTTTGTTATTTAAGTAATGAACAACAATTCTTAACTTTGGTCTTATCGCTAACATGGCTTAACACCTTAAAATTTGTAACCAAATAAACTATGATAATTTATAATACAATTTTTTTTTATAAACTTATAAATAAAAAATTCTATTTATATTTTAGTGAAAAACTCTTAATACAATTGTAGGAGCTAAGATAATTTCTTTTTTTTGATTAATAACTTCTAATGCCCGAGAAATTGCACTCTCCTTACATTCATGGGTAAAAATAACCACATTCACTGGCTCTTCTCCTTCTTCTTGGTGCATAGAAGCAATAGAAATATTAAAATCTGCTAAAACGCGAGAAATGGCAGCTAAAACACCGGGTTTATCAATAGTTTGAAATCTAAGATAAAAACGATAATCAGCATCTTGGATTAGTTTTGTGGAACCAAATTCCTGAAACCATAAATTCTTAGAACCTGATGCAATAGAAACAATATCAGCTAAAACCGCAGATGCAGTGGGGAATCCTCCTGCGCCTTTTCCAACAATAAAAGTAGAACCAGAATATTCTTCTTCTACAAACAAAGCATTATATTCATTTCTTACATCTGCTAATAGATGATTTTTAGAGATTAAGGCTGGATGCACTCTTAGCAATAATTGATCATGATAAAATCTACTGATAGCAATCAATCGTATTACCATACCCCATTTTTGAGCAATTTCGTGATCAATCTTTTGGATTTTTTCTATGCCTTCTATTATTATATCTTTTTCTTCTATCCAACAACCAGATGCTAATGAACTAATAATTGCTAACTTTTGACCTGCATCTTTCCCAGAAACATCAAAAGTAGGATCTGCTTCTGCAAACCCTTTTTCTTGAGCTAATTTTAACGCTTCTTGATACTCCAATCCTTCTTCCATTTTCGAAATAATAAAATTACATGTTCCATTAAGAATTCCCACAAGAGAGTGAATATTGCCAAACGACCACATTCTTCTTAAATTTTTTATGATTGGTAAAGCACCACCAACCGATGCTTCGAAACCAATCGTAATAGGAATATTGTTTTGTTGTTTTTGTTTAATAAGTTCAAAAATAGTTTTTCCATGATTTGCTAAAAGGGCTTTATTTGCTGTTACGATCGATTTATGATTTTCTATTGCTTTTATGATTAATTCTCTTGCAGGTTCTATTCCACCAATTAGTTCTACGATAATATCGATTTCTTTATCTTCTATAACTTCGTTTAAATTTTTTGTACAGTTGTATTTTTTTAATATTTCTTTTTTTTCGAAACTTCTATCGCCTACTTTGGAAATTTCTATGGATATGCCATGATTTCTTAAAATTCTATTTTGTTCTTTTTCGATGATTTTGATCAGGGATTGTCCAACTGTTCCTGCTCCAAGTATGCCTAATCGGATTCTTTTTTTATATTGCATTGAAAGTATAAAAATTTATCAAAATAATCAATGTCTACTAATTTAAAAAAATGATAGACTTTTTTTTAGTTCAAGAAAAAACTTATAACAGAATGATTTTATATGATTTACAAGATTTGTTGGATATTTTAGAATTAGATTATTTTCCCACAAAAGAAGAGTTAAAGAAACATTTTAAGTCTAGGATTATTAAATATCATCCCGATACAAACAAAAATCCTTATGCTCACGAAAAAACCATCGCATTGATGAAGGCTTATCAAAGTTTTATGTTTTATTACTCTTATTACGAAGAGGAATATTTAAAATCCCTCAAAAAAGATCAAAAACAAGATACAAACAAACCATTCGATAACGAGATAAATACAATACAGGTTTATCAATGCAACAATTATTATTTAGGTTTACCTTTGCATGGTTTAATAGGTTTTTTAGATAAAAGAGATGTTGATATTGTCAAAAAAAACAATCAAACTTATATTTTTTACAATCGAAATTATTATAAACTACTAGAAGAAAATAAAAAAGATAATCACTATTGTTTTGTTCTCTATAATAAACCCTTTTTATTTTCGTATGCTATTTATGATAAAATCAAGTTTGTTTATACAATTAGAACAGAAATGAAAAACATCGTTTGGAACGAATCTTATGGTATATTTAATTTTAATTCATATTCGATTTACATACCATTGTGTTTAAAAAATGTGATTCTAAATCAAAATGAAGTTATGTCCCCATACTAATAGAGAACTCCAAAGATGGAAAGAAAGTCCAGATTACTTAATTGAACCTAAATTAAAGATACTTTATTATTTAAAGTGGAGTCCTCTTAAATACGAGAATAATTATTTTTTAGAAGAATATAAAAATACTTACGGGAAAACTTATTTCGAAGATGAAAAACATATTCGTTTATTAGCACAAAAGAGAATCGAGTTTTTAAAACCTTTTTTAAAAAATCATTCTTCGATTTTGGAATTAGGTTGTGCAACAGGGTTTTTCTTAGACGAAGCGCGAAGTTTATTTAAAAAATTAAAAGGGATAGAAATATCTCAATTCGCGACAGATTATGCCAAAGAAAAGCTTATGCTGGATGTAGAGTGTATGAATATATTCGATTTTTTCCGTAAGAACACAACTAAATACGATGTAGTAGCTTCGTTTTATGTAATAGAACATTTTAAAGAACAAAGAGAAATTTTTTCTTCGATTCGTGATGTATTAAATTATAAAGGATTATGGGTTTGTGCAATTCCCTCCACCTTTGGACCATTATTTATCTATGATAAAAAAAAATGGATAGAATCCCATCCAAAAGACCATTATGTGGATATTAACCCATATGCATTAAAAAGAATTCTATCTCTCTATGGTTTTAGATTATTATCGATTCGTCCAGCTTCTTATCATCAGGAAAGAACAAAAGGTATGATAAAAAAAATACCAACTTTTTTGTATAAATATTTTGCTGATATTTTTTGTTTTGGAGATACCATAGAATTTATTGCTCAAAAATATTAAAAATTATATAAATATATTTAAAAATCAGTTATATAAATTGAAAAAAATCTTCGAAAAAATTTCTATTATTTGTTAGTTTCTTAAAATAGATTTTTGACAAAAGATTCAATTTTATCTATTATTCTTACGGCAAATGGGATCAATGTAAAACTCTACAATTCTTCGAAGACCGCTTGGGTAAAGAATGATTAGAGTAGCAGAAGTATTAGAGAGAGCCTACGAAAAAATGAAAAATGAATCACTAGAGCTACAAAAAAATTCCACAATAATATTTAGCTTGCTTTTTTGTAGTTCGATTCGTAAATCAAAGTGCTATGGAATTTTTTTTTAGAATGATTCATCTAATAAAAAACTCTATTTTTATAATGCTTTACTTGTTTGAGACTTAAAAAATTTTACTCATTTTATTAAAATTTACTACTATATGTTTTAAAATTTTGCCAAGAAAAATTCATGTTTTAACTTGTTTTTTTGTTGACGTGATTTTATAAAATGAATTTTTGGAATAATCCAAAGGTAGCCCAGGTAGCTCAGTCGGTAGAGCAGTGGACTGAAAATCCACGTGTCGGTGGTTCGATTCCGCCCCTGGGCACAATCAATTATCTACACAATCATTAAATCTGTTTAACAATCTTTAAAAGTTCTTGAAATATCTTTTCTTATAATAAGAATGGAATTATGGATAAAGGATTTATTATATGTGTTGATGATGAAGAATCTGTTGTATCTACCCTTAAAGAGCAGTTAGCAAAATATTTTGGCCATACCCACGAAATCGAAGTTGCAACCAGTGGCAATGAAGCTTGGGAAATCATCCAAGAAATTATCAGCGAAGGTGGTTCTGTGGAAGTAGTGATTACGGATCAAGTTATGCCTGGATTAAAGGGGGATGAGTTATTAGAAAAAGTAAATCAAATTAGTCCCGATACGATTAAAATTTTATTAACTGGTCAAGCAGGATTACAAGATACAATTGATGCAATTAATAAAGGTGGATTAAACTATTTTATCGAAAAACCTTGGAATATAGAAGAATTGCATGTTCATATCGAGAGGCTAATACAAAAATATAAAGAAAATGTAGAAAATCATCGATTAATTAAACAACTAGAATCAAGGGTAAAAGAATTAGAAAATCTACTTCAAGAAAAAGAAGATGCTGAACCATAAAATAATTGTTTGTTTGGGTGTTTTAGTATTGCCTCACCTATTATTTACAAAAGAAAAAGAAAAAAAATTATCCCAAGAAGAGTTTATATCTTTAACGAATAAGATCAAATATTTAAACACAACAGAAAGGCTCTATGCAATCAAAAGTTTAGAGAAACTTACAGAAGAAGATAAAAAACGCTTTTACGATTTATTAGCCGATATTTCTTTAAATGATTTTGATGTCGTTGTAAAAGAAAAGGCATTAGCATTTTTAGCCGACGAAAAAGCTAACTGCGAAAAATGTATAGAATCGTACAAAAAGAATTTATTCGACGAAGAAGAAAAGGTACAATTACAAGCCCTAAAAGGAATAGAAAATTTACAATTAAAAAATCTTAACGAAGAAATAAAAGAAGTTCTAAAAAAAACAGATTTTAAAAAAAATAATCTATTTGCGAATGCATTGTTAAGAACCATAGGAAATCTTGAATATAATCAAAAAGAAATATCCGAAATACTTTTAGAAAAATTCAAAGACGAAGAAACAGATAAAGAATTAAAACGAACCATCATTCTCTATGCTGGTTCTTCTCGAAATATGGATTTTAAAGATTTATTATTGCAAATTATTAACGAAAAAGACGACGAAGATGTCATTTTAAAGGCTTATGCTGTGAATAGTTTAGGAAAATTAGCACAAGATATCGATAAGACAGAAATTACCGAAAAACTAAAAAAAATGTATAATGATATTTTGTCTGTAAACTCTCCCAAAGAACGGACAAAATATAATCCTTTAAAACAGCAAATCATCTTGGCATTAATTCGCTTGGGAGATGATTCCATCAAAGAAGAACTAAAAAAAATGGCCTTAGATGATGATGCAAACGTTCGATTAAAAGCACTTGAATACATAGAGGATTTGCAATTAAAAGATTTTAAAGATTTAGTAGAGGTTAAGTACAAATACGATCCGAGTAAATCTGTCAAAAATAAAGCAAAAGATATATTACAAAAATGGGGCGAATTAAAACAAAAATAGGGATGATTTTAATTTCTTTGTTGTTTTTAAATCAACAATATTACGAAAACTATTTGGATGTTATAAATCTTAAAGAAATTCCAGCTTCTAAAAAAGAACTCTGGGAATATAAATTGTTGTTTTCGCGTGTGGAAGATGTTTATTTAGTATTCTACGATAAACAACGAAAAGAGATTTATGTGCAATTCAAAGAAGATCGGTTCGACGATAGAAACGATAAAATCAAAAATCAATTTATTTCTGGTCAACCATATCGTATTAAAATAAAATGGAAAGGGATTATAAAAAAAAATCAATTTTTACCCAAAGAAAATTTCATTAGCGAGAAAGAAGATTTATTTTCTTTAATTTTTATTTTTGAATATTTAGAATCATATCCATTAGTAATGAATGAGTTATCTTTATAAAATCATTTTATTAATATTTTTTACTTTTTCTTTGTATTCGCAGAATATCTACAACAAATCCATACGAAAAGAGGAACCTTTAATCCTTTCTGTTGATAATCATATTAGTTGGGTTTTTAAGATTCCTTTTGATTTTCAGTACAAATTATACAGAGAAGGAAATTTTATCAATTTCGAAGGAAAAAACATTGGAATAGAAAAAATCTTTGTTAGAGCTTCTGCAATAGAAAACAGAAAACAAATTTCTGTTAAAGATTGGGAAGATTCTTTTTTATCTTGCAATATTCCTTACAAAGATGTTTTTATTAACGATATCGAATATGCATTAAGCCCTTATCGTATTTGTTCTAGTGGAGAAATGGAGCAATTTAAAACTTATCTTTTTTATAACAATACCTTTTATGTATTATTTATTGTTTGGATAAAAAAGAATTTAAGCGAAGAAGAATTAAAGGAAATCTTTCGTTTTATACAAAATATTCAATATAAAATAAAAGGCTGACTTACGTCAGCCTTGATTTTTAGTAAGTAAATTGAGATCTAAAAAAGATTTGTCTATCGACTCGATTTGTACCAATTACATCTGTATCGGTTAAGCTATTAGCAGGTAATCCTAATTGGCTAGCAACAAAATTGGAATAACTATTAGCTGTGTATCCACCAGCTCTGATGTTGCTTGCTTGGAAAGGAGTAATTTTGTAGGGTGATCCATCTTTTTTCGTAGTAGTAGCTTGTTTAATTCCAACGGCCATTTTAAAACTTTTGTTCGCATAATATTCTAATGCTAATAAATAGGTTTTCATTTTAGATTTGCCTGCATCCACAGTACCAGAACGAATCAATTGTAGAGCATTTTCTGGCGATAGATCCCCTAGAACACCATTGTTTGCATCTCGAATCACTAATTGTTCTGCAACAGATAAACCTTCTGCGTAATTCAACTTATCGGAAATCGATGCATTATCTGTATTTATATAATGTCTAAAAACAATTCCAAATTTTTGATATTGTGCCCAGAGAAATACATAATTTGCTACACCAATGGAGTCTTTTGCTGGTTGATAGTAGTTATAAAAATTACCTATTGTTATTGGTGTAGTTAATAAGTTTTGATCTACTTTTATCGCTGAACGTCGAATATCTTTATCGATAATTTGACCAGCTCCAATACCAATTTTTATATCATTAAGGTTTAATAAAACATCTGCTTCTAAACCATAAGCATAATCTCGCTTTGCAGTAGGATCTCCTTTTAGAACAGTAAATTGGCCAGTAGTAAAGTTTAATGTATCAACATATTCATATTCTGCTCTCTGGATACCATAAATATTTCTTAAAACAAAGGGAACATTTAAAAAGACTCTTGTGGGTAAATCTTCTTTGGTTCCTAAGGGAGACAAAGAAAACTTACCATAAAGATGATAACCATAAGAATCTCCTGCGCCTTTTGCTAAATCACTTAAAGTTGTATTACTTAGATTCGCTGCATTAGGTCTTCTACCACCTTCGCCATTACCAAATAGAAGATAAATTTGATATAATTCTGTTTCTTGCTCTAAGCCAACACCTAAATCTGAAGTAGGAGCAACACCTAATTGATCCCACATCGCTTTACCATCTGCATCTAAATATCTGTGTGCCCATAGGTTTTCTAACGAATATTTACCTGCGGTAGATGTTGGGTTATTTTGCATACCACCGATAACATTAAAACCTAAACCTACGGGAATGCTAAAATATGCATATTTTATGTATGTACTTTGATTGTTACCAGCTGTTGGGTTTGTTTCTAGAGTGATGTGATATTTCCATCCTTTAAAATCGCCTTCTTTTACATTACCATCCATACGCACATAGACACGACCCATGGTAAAACCTTGTTTGGATCCAGAGTCTACTATCCCTTTTTGAGCATCAATGTTTTCGTATCCAAACCAATAGTATCCATGTAGCTTAAAGCTGCTTGGTCCTAATTTATTATCTTGCCATTCTGTTTCGTATCCCCAAATTGCCGAGGATATTAAACCTACAAACAAACTTAAATAAAGTAATTTTGTTTTCATGAGTATGGATTATAGCTTTAAATATTACAGAAATATTACAGAAAAATAAAAAATTTTATTTTACATTCTGGTATTTTTTGCAATTCAATGTTGATTTTCGATAATAATTAAATAATCAAAATACGATAAATTGCAATAAACTATTTTTAAAAGCTTAAATCAACTAGAAAAATTTGTCTTTAAACCGATATTTTAAGTTATCTTTCTTTCGATAAAGTGCAATCTTATCAATGTATTATTTATGGAACGGCGTTGTCTTAAAATAGTTTTATTTATTCAAAAACCAATGATACTTCGGCATTTGTAGTGATAATAACGTGCGGGATTATCGTAAGGGTTGTTTTTTAATATTTCTTCGAATATGTCCATTGATTCTCTGATATGATTCTTTGTAAAAAGAGAGATTGCTTTGTAGAAATCTTCTTTTGTCTTTTCGTAATGTTCTATTAAAAATTCATCGTAATGATTGTAGATTTCGTAAATTTTGACGGGATTTTGCTTTCCTCTTAATAGAATTGTTCCAATATATCGAAATTTATAATCATCGATTTTGCTTAATTTGTTCAGAACAGATTCTGTAATAAGAATATCTGTACCAAAATCTTTGTTTATTTTTTCTAATCGAGCTGCTGTGTTAACTGCATCGGAAATCACAGTGGTTTCCATGTGGGATTCGCTACCTACAACACCTAACATTAAGTTGCCAAGATGAATACCAATACCAACTTTAATTGGTTCAAAATTTTTTTCGAATATGAAAGCATTAAATTCTTTGATTTTAGTCTGAATTTGAATGCTAGCCATTACAGCAGATTCCGCAGAAGCAGGAAATAGAGCCATAAATCCATCTCCTAAATATTTATCGATAAAACCGCGGTTTTCTCTTATCGTTGGTTCTATAAAAGAAAGATACAGGTTGATAAAACGAAAATTTTCTTGTGGTGTTAGTTTCTCCGATATTGAAGTAAATTTTCGAATGTCAGAAAACAGTACACACATTTCTTTTTCGGTTTGATCTCCTAACTGAATTTTCGTTATGTCTCTTTTGTTTAGAAGTTCCAAAAACTCTTTTGGTATAAATTTTTCGAACACAAGCAACAATTCTTTTAAATGGTTAGTAAGCTCTTCGTTCTTAAAAAATGATTGAGAAAATTTATAAGCTAACGTTAACGATTGAAACAAAATAAACACAAAAAACCCAAAAGGTATCAAATATCCCGTATGGATAATTCTTTTCGCATATAATATGTCGTTGATTAAAGTAACAAAAACAAAGATAATTCCTAAAAAAGAAAAAATGGCTCCTTCTTTATTTTTATAAGTAGCTAAGATAATGCCATAAAAAAGATAAATACTACTAATAATTAAAAATATTTGATAAATTTTTAAAAATTTACCAAAAAATAATATATTTGTGAATATTGTTATAAGGATAAATGGAACCGTAAACAAAAAAATAAAATTTATTATGGGATAATAAAATTCTTGGGAAAAAAAATTTTTAATGTTCCATCTATTGGATTGATTCGATGGATCCCGAAACGCATAAAATAAATAATAACTAAACGTTGGAAGGCCTAGATAGATGCTTAAATATTCAATTTTAATGTGGAATTCCCATGGGAAGTCCGGAAATAATTGTAATAAAAACTTTTCTCCTGTAACAGCGACGCGAAGAGCAATTAAAAGACAGAATAGTCCAAAAAACAACGAAGCTTTTTCTTTTTTTCTAAAAAAGGGTAAAAACAAATGATATATTCCCATGATTAATATCACACCAAAGAAAAATAATTCTATTCCAATGGATTTCCAAAAGCTGATTATAATCTGTTTTTCGGGACCTAATTCTATTGGACTCCATATACCTCCTAAATTGTCCGAAAGGTTGGCAACATGTAAAATAATATCTAATTCTGGTGATCTGTTTTCGAAAAATTTTATCAAGGGTAAATGTTGTGGTAGAAAAATTTTTTTTTCTGGATCAATCTCTCCATTTTTTGCTATCAGTTCTCCATTAATGTATAAATGATAGCTGGAATTCATGTGAGGAATTTTTAAACCTAACATCATCGGATAGGGAACATGAGTAATTTTTAACCTATATGTTGCATACCCTAATGGTGATAGGTTTAAATCTTCCCAAGAAGAAGGAACTTGAACATATTGAATTGAATCAACATTTTTTACTTCGAAATCCTTAGGGGAAAGAAGTTGATTATAATAAAACTCCCATTCTCCATTAAGTAAAATATTTCGATTATATAGATCGATTTGTTCTAAATCTAATAAACCTTTTTCTATTCGGTAATTTATCTCTTTTTCTTTCGAACAAAGATTAAAACTCAATGCCAATAGTAATATTAATATTAAAAAAATTATATTATTTTTTTTATAAATCATGATATTTATTTTATATTATAAGTTTTATCTATAATATACATAGGTCTATTTTTGATTTCGTCAAAGATGCTTCCTATGTATTCTCCCATTACTCCAATCGTAAGGAGTTGTACTCCACCAAAAAAAATGATAATAATGATCGTCGATGCCCAACCTGATACTGTTTGTTGTGGCTTTAAAAATAACGATAAAAACACATAAATTGTTAAAAGCAAACCAACAACAATACTCATAAATCCCATTGTTGTTGCAAGTTTTAATGGTTTTCTTGTAAAATACAAGAGAGCTGTTGTTGCGAATTTAATCATTTTAGAAAGAGGATATTTTGTTTCGCCAGCAAAACGAGGTTCTCGAACATAGTAATAAGGAATTTGTTTAAAACCAATCCAACTAATTAGTCCGCGAATATATTTGTTTTTTTCTGGTAGTTGATTAAATGCATCGATTACTTTTTTATCAATTAAGCGAAAATCACCCGTGTTTTCTGGCAAAGGAACATCCGACAAAAGGTTGATGATTTTGTAAAAAGCCCAAGCAGTAAATCGTTTAAAAAAGGTTTCGCCTTTTCGTTTTTTTCGAACTCCATAAACTACGTTTGCCTGTTCTTTTTTTGCAAGCGATAATAATTCTGGAATAACTTCTGGCGGATCTTGTAGATCTGCATCAATAATTACTGCATAATCCCCTTTACAATGATGAATGCCAGCACTTACCGCAGATTGATGTCCAAAGTTTCTCGAAAAAGAAATGATTTTGATTTTTGGATCGTTTTTCGCAATATTGGTTAAAATCTCTAATGTTTTATCGATACTTCCATCGTTAATAAATAAAATTTCGTAATTGATATGATTTTCTTTTAGGACATTCGTCAATCTTTTATAGGTTTCTTCGATAACTTCTTCTTCGTTAAAACACGGTACTATAACAGATAACAATTCTTTCTTATGATTTTTCATTTAAAGGTCAAAAATTTATTCAACAAAAAGTTGGCAAGTGTAAAAACAACCATACTAATAAGCTGGGAAAGATTTTCATTATATTGTCTTATTCCGTGTAAATAGTATAAAACAGAGAGTTGAATGATATAACAAACAAGAAATACAAGCAAAAAGAAAATGGATTCTTTATATACATTGCCCTGAGATTGAAATGTCCAAAATTTATTCATCACAAAGCTGTTGATAAATCCAAGCAAATATCCAATACCATTCGAATAGATATAATAAACATTCAAATAATTCGATAGAACAAAAATCGTAGTCAAAGTAATTAAGGTATTGATAACTCCCACTATACCAAATTTAATCAATTGAGAAGTCGTTTTAAAGAGTTGCTGTTTTAATTGATGGGAATCGAAAATCATTCTATTCTGGGTTTACTGGTCTACTACTCATAAACCATACATATTCTATCCACTCTAAAAAATTGATCCAAGTTTTACCCGAATCATCATTTTTTAGTATTGTTACAATTTTATAGTTTTTATCATCGAAAGCGAAAACATCTTCTGTCCATTCTGCAAAGATGATATAATTCTTTTTATGAGGATGACGATATGGTTCAACAAAATAAAAATTTACGATTTCTGGATCGATGGTTGTAACGAGCTTTTTATAGTCTTCGGGAAAGGAAAAGTTCAAAGCCTTTTCGAATTCTTCGATCTGTTCTTTACTAAAAACAGGACTCTCTCCAAACTTACCACTTTTTTTGATGGATTCGATAATTTTTTCTATGTTTGACATAAGGAATTATTTTTTATCAATTTTATAGTAGTCAACATAAAACGAAAATTCTTTTAATAAAAAGACTTTAAATTCTACTTGCCATAAATGAATTCGAATAATTTAAGTATATAATTGATTTTAAAATCAAAAATAAAGGAGATAATCCATGCAAGATAAAAATATTCGATATGTGCAGATTAAAGCAGGAAACCTAAAAAACTACAAAATTGTCGAAGAGGATTTAAAACCATTATCCGAAAATAAAATTCGTATACAAGTTAAGGCTGTGGGATTAAATTTCGCGGATATTTTCGCTTGTTTAGGTTTATATTCTGCAACACCAAAGGGATCTTTTTCGCCAGGATTAGAATTTTCTGGAATCATTACAGAATTAGGAAAAAACGTAAAATCGAACTTTCAAATTGGGGACGAAGTAATTGGAACAACGCGATTTGGTGCTTTATCAAATTATGTGGATGTTTCTTCTAGTTATCTATACCCAAAACCTAAGGAATGGTCTTTCGAAGAAGCAGCGTCTTTTTTTGTTCAGTCTTTAACAGCTTGGTATGGTTTAGTGGAATTAGGTCGACTGAACGAAAATTCTTATGTTTTATTGCAATCGGCAGCTGGTGGAGTAGGCCTACATGCATTACAAATTCTACATCATTTTAATGCTAAATATTGCGCAATTGTAGGAAGTCCTAAAAAAATCGAAATTCTAAAAAGTTATGGTGTAGATCAAAACGATGTATTGATTCGAAATAATCGTGTAAAAATCTTTTTTAAAGATCTTCAAAACCATCTTAAACAACACAAAAAAAGAGGATTTGATATTGTTTTTGATGCTGTCTCTGGTAAATTTTTTAAACCTCAATTTCAACTACTCAATCGTGGAGGGATTTATGTTATCTATGGTGCTGCTGATTTAATGTCCAATTCGAATAAACCTAATTATCTTTGGTTGGCTTATAAATATTTAACGTTTTATCGCGTGTTACCTTTGAACTTAATCGATAGAAATTATGGGATTTTTGGTTTTAATTTGATTTGGTTGTACGACAAAACAGAATTATTCCAACGTATGATTCGCGAAATGCAAAAAATAAATTGGAAAAAACCCCATATTGCAAAAATCTTCGATTTTAAAGATTCTTACGATGCTTTAAAATTTTTGCAGTCCGGAGAAAGTACAGGAAAGGTAGTGATTAAGTTCTAAAAATTTGTTAATTGAATCAAGTTCATATATATAAAAAAATTTATAAAAAATTGCATTTTTTTTATTATTATGTTAAAAAATGCTTGCAAAAATTTTTCGTTTAACAAACATGTAATATCGTGTCGATGGGGGAATTCCTAATAATGTTTCGTAATTTAATAAGCTCGGTAAATGAATATAAAATGGAGGTAAGAGAAAAATAATGATTTTACGTTAGAATTTAATACAAAAAAATATTAAAAAAGAATTGCACTTTTACCATTTTATAATAAAAGGTTAAAGGAGAGAGAGGTTCACTATGAACAAAAAAACAATTAAAACATTCCTTGCTGCCGCAATGGCAGTGCTTGCTTTCCCTTCTTTCTTGTTTTCCCAAGAAGGAGAAGCCTTAAAATGGGGCGGGTACGTTAAAGTAGATATGTTTAACGATTCCCGCGCGGTTGTAGGTGCTCGTGACGACATGCTTGCGTTGTATCCAGCAGAAAGAAAGCAGATTACTGCTGCACCAGCAGCTTTAGCGCCCATAGCTGGTACAGATGCTGCTACTCTCTATGTATATGCAAACAATGAGGATCTTAATGCAGTTAAGCAAACTTCTATTACGACAGTAGAAACAAGAATCAATCTTACTATTAATGCGCCAGATGCATTTGGTGCAAAAGTAAAAGGTTTTATCGAAGGGGATTTTTTTGGTGCTGATAATCGGGAGATTTTTAATTTCTATTTAAGGCATGCAAATGTTACGTTTGATTGGGGTAGCTCTAAATTATTAGTAGGACAATGGTGGCATCCTTTATTTGCTTTGGGGTATCAACCACTAACAGTACAATTCTCCCCGTTGATTATCATCCATCCATTTAATCGTTCTCCACAAATTAGTTATACACAAAATTTAGGTGGTGGTTTAAGTTTAACATTAGCTGCTATCTATCAAGCTTATCATGCTTCTACAGGTCCAGCAACTAATAGCGTGACAAATTCAGATGGATATGGTTCTCGTTTTAAACGATGGGCAGATAAACCCGATATCGATTTACAATTGTTATATAAATCCGATATGTTCGATATTGGTTTAACTTTGGATCTTAACGAAGTAAGACCTTACGATGACAAACCAGTTTATGATAACACAACAACTGCTAACCAAGTAGGAAACAATAAAAACAAGGTTACTGGTTTAACAAAACAAATCTTTGGTAAATTTGTATTCGATAAAGATAAAAATGGTCATATTAGGTTTGCTTATTTACAAGGAGAAAATACTTATCATTTAGTAATGTTAGGTGGTTATGCACAAAAAGGAAGCTTAGTGCTTGATAATTTAACAGCATTGGGATTATCTGCTGCAGAAGCCAATTTAGTCAAAGCATTCACTCCAAAAGAATATACTCCCATCAAAGTGGTTTCTTATTGGATACAACCAGTATGGGGTAAGGACATTGAATATGCTGTTGCATTGGGTAAAATCGAAAATAAAGGTGCGAAAGAGGATATCAGCACTAATGGATTATTTTATAGAGGAACAAATATAAAATCTATTACGCATGTTATACCACAAGTTAAGTTTAAATCTGGAAAAACAGAATTTGGTGTAATGTTAGGATATTTTGAAGCTGAATATATGGAAGACGACAAGGGATATAAAGCAATTACACAATATATCAACACCCAAGCTGGTATAGCTGGGCCAACCTACGATAAAATAACCATTGGTGGTTTTACGATTCCTAACCCAGCTGTTAGAGATTCCAAAGGTGTAATTGGCGATACCTATAAAGTAGTAGATTATCGATTACAAGCATCAGTAAAACAATCCTTCTAATTTTGTTTTGGCCTAGCAATGCTAGGCCATTCGTACTTAAAATATGGATGATTTAAATTTGCAATCGACTTGGAAAGAGAAATTATTCCACGAATCTACGTATTGGAAGATCGTAGCAATAGCCCATCTAATTAGTTCAATCTATTTTTTATTACATTATTATCTATACAATCAGCATTTTAATTCTATATTATTTGTTTTTTCTGTTTTGTTTACCATAATAGGAACGTTTGTTTTATGGGAAATGCAATCGGTTTTTCAGAAGTTAAAATATGTTATACTTCCTTTGTTTAGTATTCTGTTTTATCATTTGTTTTCTTATCATTTTGTTGCATTTTATCATTCTTTTAGTGTTTTAATGATTTTAATCTTAGCAGTCGAAGGCAATCTTATTTGGGTAACTTTAATCATGTATTATATTTTATTTTATTTGGGATATTACTTTAACGAATATGATCGAACTAATCTTATCACATATTATATTTACGTAACAAATTTAACCTTCATTTCTTTTTATATGCAAAAAGTTTTAAACAAAGAAAAAAAATTCTTAATAGAAGAAGAAAAGACAATTGATATCTTAAAGCAAGATTATAATAAAATATTAAAAGACTTTAAAGAGTTAAGTGCGAGTTCAGAACAAAATTTATTATTTTATCAAAATGTTTCGGATGATGTTGCAAATAATGCAGAAAATATTTTAAACAATACAAACGATATTAAAGAAAGAATACAAAAGCAAACAGAGAACATTCATCAGTTGAATAAAGCAATGAAAGAATTAAGCGATGGAATCCAACACACAACAGAAGAGATTGCAAAGATCGTAGAATTAGCAGAAAAATCGAGTCAAACCGCAGAGAAAGGTAGAATCGAAATAAAGAAGACGATTGATTCTCTCCACACATTAGCGGATATGGTAAAGCGATCTTCGCAAGCAACAGAAAAACTCGTACAATCTACCAATCAAATTAATAAAATTTTAAGGACAATCGAAGAAATTGCAGAAAAAACGAACTTATTGGCATTAAATGCAGCCATCGAAGCAGCAAGAAGTGGAGAAGCAGGAAGAGGTTTTGCTGTTGTTGCAGATGAAGTTTCTAAATTAGCAGAGAGAACTCGTATAGCTGTTAGAGAAATTTCTGGTACGATTTCGGAATTACACATACAAAGCGACGAGACTTTAAAAATTATTTCTACGGGGCATGTATTAGCAGCAGATGGTATAACAATTTCCGAAAATGCAGATAAACAATTAAACGTCATTTTAAGTCAAATTCATCAAGTAACAGAGCGATTACATAGTATATCATCTATTGCAGAAGAGCAGTCTCAAAGTATTGAATTATTCGCAAATAATTTATATAATATAAGCCAAAACATAGAAGGTAATACGAAGAACGTAGAAGAAATCTTAAAGGCTTTAATCCATTTAAAACATGATTCAGAAAGTATAAGAAAAACAGCATCCGAATTTGAACTAACAGAAGAAACCAAAGAAGAAATAGAAAAAATTGTCCAGATTGCTATGGATTTTGCTAAAGAATGTGGAAAGACATTAGAAGAAGGCGTAAAAAAAGGAATCATTTCCGAAGAAGAATTATTCGATAGAACTTATATTCCCATTCCAAATACGAATCCACAAAAATTCCATACGAAGTTTGATAGTTTTACAGATAAATATTTACAGGATGTAGAAGAAAAATATTTAGCTATGCATCCAGCGTTTGTTTTTGCAGTACTCAACGATGATCATGGATATATACCAACTCATAATTTAAAATATTCTAAACCCCTTACAGGAAATTATGATATAGATTTGGTTGGCAACAGAACAAAACGCATTTTTGACGATACAACTGGTTTAAAAGCAGCAACAAATAAAGATAAACCCTTTTTGCTTCAATCTTATAGACGCGATACTGGGGAAATCATGCATGATATATCCGTTCCTGTGCATGTATTTGGAAAACACTGGGGCGCTGTAAGAATTGGTTTTAAATTAGATGTACTAAAAAAATAATGTATGGTTTCTCAAAGTTTAAAGCAAAGAATTACAGATTTTTTGATAAAATACCCACCTTATAGTTTTATATCCGAACAAGAATTGTTAAAGTTAGCAAGTTTATCGAAAATTAGGGTTTTAAACGCGAAGGAATTTATTTTTCACGAAGGAGAAAATCCACCAGATGAGTTTTATGTGATAAACCAAGGCTCTGTGCATCTATTGTTAGAGGATACAGGAGAAATCATCGAAGTATTGGAAGAAGGAGACACTTTTGGGATTGCAGCGTTATTAGCAAATCGGTTGTATATTTTTTCTGCACAAGCATACGAAGATACGATTTTATATGTTTTACCCTTTTCTATTTTTAAAGAATACATCCAAAAATATCCTCGCGTATTAAGATACTTTAGTTCTGGTTTTGCACCGGGCATGCAGCAATTCAAAAAAAGAAATATCTCTTTTCAAGATATATATATGCCAAGCCTAGCTCAACATGATGAGGTTCTTGAATTAAAAATAACCAAAAATGTAATTACATGTAGTCCCGATATACAGATTAAAGATTTAGCAAAAATCATGAAGGAAAAAAACATTGGATCTATTATTATAACAGACGAAAACAAACGCCCTATTGGAATAATTACAGATTCTGATCTCCGAAAAAAAGTCGCAACAGGAGATTTTCCCATAACTGCAAAAGCAAAAGAAATTATGAGCTCTCCGGTTTATACACTTTTGCCAAATATTTCTGCTAGCGAAGCCATTATTCACATGATGAGTAAAAATATACGTCATTTAATACTAACAGAAGATGGCACACCCAATACACCCATTGTTGGCATTGTCTCAGAACATGATGTATTAGTACTACATGGTAATAATCCTGCGGTTCTAGTAAAAGAAATCCAAAATACAGAGGATTCGCGAAAGTTATCTTTATTAAGATCCAGAGCAGATAAATTATTAAAAGATTATATTGATCAAGAAGTTTCTATTCAATTTGTTGCTAATACGATTTCGGAGATTAACGATGCATTGATCAAAAAAGCTATTGATATCAGTATAAAAAGACTAGAAGAAGAAGGTATAAAAAAACCAGAGGTTTCTTTTGCGTGGTTATCCTTAGGAAGCGAAGGAAGAAAGGAACAATTATTAAAAACAGATCAAGATAATGCAATTGTTTACGAAGATCCTCCAGAAAACTTACAAGAAGAAGTTCGCAATTATTTTTTAAAATTGGGAAACTCTGTGAATAAAATATTAGTCGAAGCAGGTTTTTCTGAATGTCCAGCAGATATAATGGCCAAAAATCCAAAATGGTGTCAGCCTTTACAAAAATGGAAAGAATATTTTAAAACGTGGATGGAAATACCAGACGAAAAAAATGTGATGCAAACTACAATTTTTTTTGATTTTCGCGCTGTCTATGGAAACAAAAATTTGGCAGAAGAACTAAAAAAATATATTTATCAATTAAAAAATCCTTTATTTCTGGGCCTTTTGGCAAAGAGTGCTGTTTCTAACCCCCCACCACTGAATTTCTTTCGAAACCTTATTGTCGAAAAGTCTGGCGAACATAAAGATGAATTCGATTTAAAAGCAAGATGCACGATGCCGTTAATTGATGCAGCAAGGGTATTATGTTTAGAACACGAAGCATTAGATGTACATTCAACCATAGAAAGATACCAAAAATTGATGGAATTAGAGCCAGAGAATAAGCAAGTTTATCAGTCTGCGATTGAATCTTTTTCTGTTTATCTAAGATTTCGAACTATGCAGGGTTTAAAGCATGGAGATTCAGGAAGATACATCAAACTAGAAGAGCTAACAAAATTAGAAAAGCAATTGTTAAAAAATACATTTTCTGCTATCGAAGAAGTACAAAAGATCTTAAAAGCTCAATTTAAATTAGATAATTTATGAAATGGATCGATAGAATTAAATGTTTGTATTGGGAATCGAAATTCTGTAATAATAAAAATTATTCTATTGCACTATGCAATTATCTACAAACAATAAAACATCAGAAATATTACAAAGATCCTTATAAAAATCGTTTTGTTGTTTTAGATACAGAAACAACAGGGTTAGATTATAGAAAAGATCGTGTCATTTCTTTTGGTGGAATTCGTATAGAAAATTTAGAAATAAATATAAGTGATTCTTTAGAGATGATCATAAAAACAGAAACTGCGGGGGATAAAGAGACTATTGCTGTCCATGGAATAAGGAATGTTGATGCTCAAGCTGGCGAAGAGCGAAAATTATTTTTCGAAAAACTATTGTATTATTTACAAGGAGATATACTTGTAGGACATCATGTAATGTTCGATAAAAACATACTATCAAACAACATGAAGGAATATTTCCCCATTACTTTGTTAAATCCTGTAATAGATACTTTGGATTTAGCAGTGTATTACGAACAATTATTAACAAGTAAAAATCTATATGCAGACGAAGTAATTAAAAAAGATTTTTCTTTGGATAAATTAATCGAACGTTATAACATAAAAGCAAGTGGGAGACATACATCAATAGGAGATGCATTAATTACTGCGGAACTATTTTTAAAACTTGTAAAAAAGCTATCGACGAGAAAAGGTTTTAATATCTTAGGATTTATAAAATAACGTTGATTTTTTGGTTGACTTTTCTAATCAGTAAAAATATTTTATTTTATTAAATATTAAATTTCAAATTATTTTTTATGCATTATTTATAAATAGAATTTATAAAATGATTTAGCACTAATTTATTTAATTTATTTAAAGGAGAGAGAGTATGGATGGACAAACACTCGAGAAAAAGAAAACCATTGATGCATTAACTGCTCAGAAAGAGGTTGTAATTGAACCACCAGAATTTCTGAGACAGAATGCGATGATACAGGATTATGATTCTGTTTATCTTTATTCAATCACTCAACCAGAAAAATTCTGGGGAAGCATTGCAAACGAATTGGTGTGGTTTAAGAAATGGGATAAGGTATTAGAGTTCAACATGCCTTATCACAAATGGTTTATAAACGGAAAAACGAATATTACTGTTAATGCATTGGATAGACATGTAACAGGTAATAATCGAACCAATCGAAATCGCGTTGCACTAATTTGGATGTCAGAAACTGGCGAAGAGGTTTTAGTGACTTATGATCGACTCTTGCGTAGGGTAAATCAAGTGGCAAATGGTTTAAAAAGTTTAGGTGTAAAAAAAGGTGATAGAGTAATCATTTACATGCCTTTAACATTACAAGGTATCTATACAATGTTAGCATGTGCAAGGATTGGTGCTATTCATTCTGTTGTATATGCAGGTATGGGGGTTCAAGCTTTAAGAAGTAGGATAGAAGATTCCCGAGCAAAAATTGTCGTATGTTCAGATGTAACTTATCGCGCAGGCAAAGTTGTTCCTCTTAAAGGTATAGTAGATCAAGCTGTGGAAGATCTTGATTATGTAGAAAAAATTATCGTTCATAGAAGACAAAAGCCACCAATAGAGTTAGCATACGAAAGAGAAATGGATTTCGAAGAATGGATGAATAATCAACCTCAATGGTGTGAACCAGAAGTGATGGATGCAGAAGATCCTTTATTTATCTTATATACAAGTGGTACTACGGGAAAGCCAAAGGGGGTTGTTCACGTCCATGGTGGTTACATGGTGGGTACATATTATTTATCTCGAGCATTTTATGATATAAAAGATGGGGATATTTTTTGGAGTACTTCTGATATTGGTTGGATTGTTGGACATAGTTATATTGTATATGGACCATTAGTAGCAGGAGCAACAGTTCTTGCACGCGAAGGTGCTATAAATTATCCCGATCCTGGAATTGTTTGGAAAATTGTAGAAAGACACGGTGTTAATCTTATGTTTACAGCACCTACTGCTATTCGTATGTTTATGAGATTTGGAGAAGAATATGTAAAAAAATACGATACGTCTTCTTTAAGACTTTTAGCATCCGCAGGTGAGCCATTGAATCCAGAAGCTCATATGTGGGCTCAAAAACACATTGTAAAAGATCATGGAATGGTCGTAGATAACTTCTGGCAAACCGAAGTTGCATCTCCTATCATTGGAACATTGCCTTCTATGAAAGCGAAATTAGGAAAAGCAGGAAAACCCATGCCAGGAATCGTAGCAGAAGTAGTAGACCCCGAAGGCAATAAAGTACCTCCTAATAAAGGTGGTTTGTTGGTAATAAGAAAACCAGTGCCCTATATGTTAAGGACGGTATGGAACAATGATGAACGCTATCGAGAATACTGGAATTATATCCCAGGTGTTTATTCTTGTGGGGATGTTTCTTTCTATGACGAAGAAGGATATTTTGCAGTATTAGGTAGAGCTGATGATGTTATGAATGTTGCTGGTCATAGAATTGGAACTGCGGAAGTAGAAAGTGCATTTGTTTCTCATCCAGCTGTAGCAGAAGCTGCTGTTATTGGATTACCAGACGAAGTAAAAGGAGAAAGAATTAAAGGCTTTATTGTTCTAAAACCTGGTCATGAGCCATCCGAAAACTTAAAAGCGATTTTAAAAGATCATGTAAGAAGAGAATTAGGTCCTATAGCAACACCATCAGAAATTGAATTTAGAGAAAATTTGCCCAAGACAAGAAGTGGTAAAATCGTTCGACGTTTGTTAAAAGCCCAAGAGTTAGGCGAAGATCCAGGCGATTTATCAACCCTCGAAGAATAAATCAAATGGCTGGTATAAATGCCAGCCTTATCTTTATTTAGAATTGATCACATGCAGCAACTGCTTTAAAGAATAAAAGTTTTTAATGGAATATTCAGGCAATAAACCATTTAATCGTCCATATCCATATATTGCAAAAACAGAAGCAACACCAGCAGATTTTGCTGCTTGAATATCTGTGTAATGGTCTCCAATCATCAAAACTTCTTGGTTAAAAAATCCCCAATCTTTTTGAATTTTTGTTATGCCTTCTGGGTTGGGTTTTTTGTAAATTTCTATGTCGCCAGAAAAAATGTGCGAAAAGTATTTTTTTATCTTTAAATGTTCGATTATCTTATTGGTAAAATATTCAGATTTATTAGTTAAAATCGCGAATTTATAAATTTCAGAATTTTGTTGTAGAAATTCTTCGACTCCAAAATAAGTGGTGGTATGATGAATACAGTTTGTATCGTAATGTTCTAAGAAATATTTTAAACACTCTTCTTTTAGTGATTGTGCTTTTTCGTCTTTAAGATTTAGATGGTTGATAGAATTTTCTATCAAAGAGCGCATTCCATTCCCCACAAAATTTTTTACAATTTCTGGTGGATAAGTTTCTAACCCAACTTTTTGAAGTGCATAGTTTACACTTTCTGTTAGATCCATTAAGGAATCTATCAATGTCCCATCTAAATCGAAGATAATGCCTTTGATTTTTTGAGCCATCTAACTTTATTTCGCGAAAGGTCTTAATTCATCGATAGTTTTTAATTCTATCTTCATCTCTTGTAATGCATAATGCATCCGATCAAATTCATCTGGAGTTACTTCACTTAAAATTTGATCTCGCAATTCTAGAATAGAATTTTCTGAATTCGGATCGAGTTGGAATCCATTTAAATAAATCATTTTGATGGTTTCGTAAGTCGATGATCCTTTTACGTTTAAATAACCAGAAACAAATAAGGAATTTGCTACTTTTAACCCTAAATGTTGCTTTTCTTTTAAATATAATTCTCTTCCAGCAGCCATTCGAATTTCTGCTTTAGGATTCATCAACCGAAACAATGATAAAATTTTTAAACATTCTTCGCTAGTAAGTTCTTTGTAGTTTTTTATATTATGTCCTGGAACTGGAATAAAAAAATTAACGGGAATAGATTCTGCTTTGTGTTGGTTTAATTCTAATCCTACTTCGATCAAATCTTCGATACTTTCGCCCATACCAGCAATCACACCGCTACACAATCCAATATGATTTTCCGAGAGATATTCTAATGTTTGTTTTCTATCTTCGTATGTGTGAGTTGTTGTAATTTCTGGGTAAAACCTTCGCGATGTGTTTAAATTATGGTTATAGCGATCTAACCCAGCTTCTTGTAAAATTTTTGCTGCTTCTGGATCTTTTACAATGCCTGCGCTTAAACATACCTTAATGTTTATATCTTGGATAATTTTTTTGATAATTTCTGCATATTTTTCTGCCATTTTTGCATTGATACCCGTACCAGCGGTTACGAGGCAATATCGATAAGCTCCATTTTGTTTTGCTAATTGTGCTTCTTTTAGAATTTCTTCTTCGCTTTTTAAAGAATATGTGGGTATATTGGAAGCAGTTTTTCTTTGTGCACAATATCCACAATCTTCTGCACAATTGCCATTTCGAATATTGTTAATGATGTGTACTAAAACATAGTTTTTAAAATAAAATTTTCTTAAATGTCCTGCAAGAAACAGTAAATCCTTCGCAGAATATTCGTACAAATTTTTAGCTTCGTCAAAATCTACAAGTGATTGGGGATTTTCTGGATCATATTTGATTCGATCGAACATTCTTTCGTAAATGATTTTATACAATGACATATCATTACCCTTTAATTATACATTTTTTTTTCTTTACGTAAAAAGAAAACTCTAATATTTTTTATTGTTGAATCAACTTTTCTATTTCTTTAGATAAAGAGTTTAGCTTTTCTATATTTTCGCTTAATTCTTGGGATTTTTGTGTTAGTTCCATGATCCCTTTTTCCATGTTTGCTATGGTCTTATTGATAGAATCTGTACTGTGGGTTTGTTCTTTAGAAATTTCTTCTACTTCTTTACTAAGTTTATGGATTTTATCGAGAGAATTGAGTAATGTTTGGTTTAATTCAATTTGTTCCGAAATTCTGGATCTTAATTCGCTAAAAAATGCTACTACTTTTTTAAATTGTTCAAACTGATTTTGGATTTGGTTTTTAGTAAAATCTGTACTTTTGGAACCTTTTTCTATAAAAGAACCGCTATTCTTAATAATTTTGTTAATGGCTTTTGCATTTTCTAAACTACTTTCTGCTAAACGATTGATTTCTTGTGCAACAACAGCAAATCCTTTCCCGTGTTCACCAGCTCTTGCAGCTTCTATGGAAGCATTTAAAGAAAGTAAATTAGTTCTATCTGCGATTTCGTTAATGATCGATGTCGTTTCTAATACTTCATTGAAGGATTTTTTTATTTCGTTCATAATATCGAACAAACTTTGTATTGCATTTTGAACTTCCGTAGATTCTTTTTCGGTTTTTAGAATTTCTTTGCTGAGTGTATCTAATGAATGTTCTAGGGATTGTATACCATTAAGTAATTTATTGTTGATGTTTTGAATTGCTTGTATTTCTTTATACATATTTGTGATTAATTCACTCGACTTTAAAGATGTACTTGCTAATTCTTCTATGGTTGCAGAAATTTCTTCTATTGAAGAAACTTCTTCTTGCATTTGTTTATTAAACTCCATCATAAAGTTATAGATGTTGTGAATGTTCAAATTCAAATCTTTGGAGATTTTGCTCATATCGTGGTAGAACCATTTCATTTTCGAAAGACTTTCTCGAATCTCTTTGTTTTGGGATTGTAATTTTAATGCGTATTCTTTAAACATAGTTTTTATCCGATATACCATAAAGCAAATCATCGAATAGAATAGAATCAATAAAACTGGTGTGGATAAATTGACTCCCGTAGGCTGAACTGTTCTTTCGCGATTTAAAGAAAAATCCACTCCTACTTGATAAGAAATAAAAGTCAAAAGTAGCAAAGCAATAATAACATAAAAATTTATCCAGAGAATAAATTTTCGCGTAAAATCGTAGAAGGACATTCCAAATAACGAAAATATAGGAATGATAAGCAAACTTGGGTTTTTCCATATAATAGCTGCATTGAGTGCAGATTGATGGGCAATTAGGCTATAAACAAGAAATATTATGGTAATATCGAATAAAAAGATAAAATAATGTATTTTATTGCTAAGAATTTTTTTTGTTAAATAATAATGATAAATTCCAAAAATTAAAAAAAATATAAAAATTCCTAAACTATATAATAATATTTCTATCCACAATAGCGATTTTATATTCGTTAAAAAATATAATAAATATAATCCATTTAGAAAATAACGAATATAAACATAACCGATGGGGCCAAAGTTGATTTTCGAATCAAATTTTAGGGATTCCATATCGTAGCCTCGTTAAATGTTTTTTTATAGTTTTTCGATCATTGAATTAAATTGTCAATTCCGATTTTCTTTATGGATTAAATTTTTGACATAAAAGTCAATAATTATTAAAAAAATTATAGTTTTTGGGAATCAAATAAAAATTGACACAGCGTATTAAAATTATTTTTTGCCATTAAGTATTATATAAAATTATTGAATTTCGTTAAATAAAAAACTTTCACAAGGAGAAAATTATGAATTATGCGATATTGGCTGTCTTAACAGGTGTTGCAGCTTTACTTTATAGTTTTTGGAGAGCGATCTGGATCTCCAAAAAGGATCCTGGAACAGAAAAAATGCAAAAGATAGGTTCTTATATTGCACAGGGAGCAATGGCATTTTTAATGGCAGAATATAAAGTTTTGGTTATTTTTGTAATTGCAGTAGCTGTTCTTTTAGGTTTTAGTGGTGCAAGCGCAACGGATTCCCATCCCTTAGTTGCTTTATCTTTCGTCGTTGGAGCATTATGTTCTGCATTAGCTGGTTTTCTGGGAATGCGTGTTGCAACAAAAGCAAATTATAGAACAACGAATGCAGCAAGAAAAGGTTTATCCGAAGCATTAGCAATAGCATTTTCTGGTGGTTCTGTAATGGGAATGGGGGTTGTTGGATTAGGTATATTAGGATTAGGTGGTTTATTTATTTTTTACGAGAATTATTTTGGATTTACTAGTGATAAAGCATCATTAGTATTAAACGTATTATCTGGCTTTTCTTTGGGTGCATCTTCGATTGCATTGTTTGCTCGTGTTGGTGGAGGAATTTATACAAAAGCTGCGGATGTTGGTGCAGATTTAGTAGGTAAAGTAGAAGCAGGTATTCCCGAAGATCATCCATTGAACCCAGCAACCATTGCAGATAACGTAGGAGATAACGTAGGGGATGTTGCTGGAATGGGGGCAGATTTGTTCGAGTCTTACGTAGGTTCTATTTTAGGTACTATGGTAATTGGAGCAGCTTTTGCGCCAACTTTACAACAAATTGATGGTATGAGCGGTTTATCTGCGGTAATTTTACCACTAGTACTTGCAGGTATTGGAATTATTGTTTCGATTTTAGGAACATTTGCTGTTCGAATTGGAGAGTCTGGTAATCCTCAGGCAGCTTTAAACATGGGAAATTTCGTTGCAGGCATTTTGATGATTGTTGCGTCTTTTTTTGCAATTACTGCATTCTTACCAGAAAAATGGGAAGCTGTAAGTATACTAACTGGAGAAAATAGAGTTTATACAGCAAATGGAGTATTCTTTGCTACGATTTTTGGTTTGGTAGCGGGAATATTAATTGGAATTATTACAGAATATTATACAGGTTCTGGTAAACCACCTGTTTATCAGATTGCAAAACAATCTACCACAGGAGCAGCAACGAACATTATTGCTGGATTAAGTGTAGGAATGCAATCGACAGCAATACCGATTATTTTAATTTCCGCAGCGATTATGTTATCTTATTATTTTGCAGATTTGTATGGTATAGCAATTGCGGCATTAGGAATGTTAGCAAACACTGGTATACAATTAGCTGTGGATGCTTATGGTCCTATTTCTGACAACTCTGGTGGTATTGCAGAAATGTCCGAACAACCACCCGAAGTTCGACAAATTACAGATAAATTGGATGCAGTAGGAAATACAACCGCGGCTATCGGAAAAGGTTTTGCAATAGCATCTGCCGCTCTTACAGCATTAGCGTTATTTTCTGCATTTATGCAACAAGCAAAAATCAATTCTATTAATGTTGCAGATCCTATTGTAATGGCTGGTTTGTTTATTGGTGGTATGGTTCCATTCTTATTTTCTGCATTAGCCATGGGTGCAGTTGGTCGTGCTGCAATGGATATGATCAACGAAGTGCGAAGACAATTCCACGAAATTCCTGAATTAAAAGCAGCATTAGAAGTAATGAAAAAGCATCACGGAGAAACCCATAATGTAAAAGGAAATGATCTAAAAGTTTTAGAAGCCGCAGAAGGAAAAGCAGAATACGCGAAGTGTGTAGAAATTTCTACCAAAGCAGCTATTCGCGAAATGGTTATTCCAGGACTATTAGCAATTGTGATTCCAGTGTTAGTAGGTTTCGTATTTGGACCAAAAGCATTAGGTGGATTGTTAGCAGGTGTAACAGTTACAGGTGTACTTATGGCAATCTTTCAATCTAATGCTGGTGGTGCTTGGGATAATGCGAAAAAAATGTTCGAAGGTGGTGTAGAAGTTAACGGAAAAATATATAAAAAAGGCTCTGATGCCCATAAAGCTGCGGTCGTTGGTGATACAGTCGGCGATCCATTAAAAGATACTTCTGGTCCTTCATTAAATATTTTAATTAAATTGATGAGCGTTGTTTCTTTGGTCATAGCTCCCCTTATTAAATAATTTTTCTTAAAAATCAAGAAAGGAGATTTTTTTCCTTTCTTGATTAATTTTTCTTGTTTACATATTATTCTAAAATTTAACTTAAAATATATGACGATTCAGAATCTTAAAGAAAGGTTGTATTCTTTGTTAAGAATTACTACACCTTATCATATATATATTTATTCTATTTTTGTTGGAATTTTAACTGGATTATCGGCTGTGATATTTTCTTACGTACTTGCTTATTTTCAACATTTCGTTTTTTTAAAAATTATTGGGTTAGAAATTTTTCATCCAGCTGGTGAAAAATCTTTTGAATTTTCGCGTTCGATTTTTAATCCATTTTTTTTGTTTTTAGCTCCTGCCATAGGTGGATTACTATCAGCCATAACAACACATCTATTTTGTCCCGATGCAAAAGGCAATGGAACAGATGCAATCATCAAAGCATTCCATCATAAAGGTGGGTATATACCATTAAACGTACCATTTTTTAAATCTATTGCGACTATATTTACCATAGGTACAGGAGGAAATGCTGGAAAGGAAGGACCTACAATGCAAATAGGAGCGGGTATTGGTTCTGGTATTGCAACATTATTAAAAGCCGGAGATCGCGCGCGGCGAAGTTTAATGATTGCTGGTGTTGCTGGTGGATTAGGTGCAATATTTCGCGCACCTTTTGGTGGTGCATTTACTGCGGTGGAGGTAGTTTACAAAGAAGATATAGAAAGCGATACCATTGTTCCAGCATTTTTATCTTCTATTACTGCTTATCTTGTTGCAATAAATTTTACCGGTAACAATTCTGTTTTTTATATTCCCGAAGCTCGAATAAATCATTATTACGAATTGTTTTTTTATGTTATTCTTGCTGGAATTTGTATTGGATTTGGATATTATTCTACAAAATTTTATAAATTTATACAGAGAATTTTCGAAAATTTAAACATTCATTTTGTGTATAAACCTGCAATTGGTGGTTTAATTGTAGGTATGTTTTTGTTGTTTTTCCCAGAATTGATTGGCGATAGTTTAGGTTTTTTACAAAAGTTGATTTTGCAAGAACAGCCAATCGAAGGATCACCGTTAAAACTTGTATTATTTTTGATTTTGATAGCAATCCTTAAAGTCGTATTAACATCTTTTACTGTTGCAACAGGTGGTTCTGGTGGTATTTTTACTCCTTCTTTGTTCATTGGCGGGATGTTAGGTGCAGCACTTGGTACATTGATTTCGTATTTGTTTCCCGAACTGAATATTTCGATTGTTTCTTTTATTCTTGTGGGCATGGCAGGATTTTTTGCTGGCGTTGCACATGCTCCCATTGCAGGAATGATCATGGTTTGCGATATGGTTGGAAATTATCAGTTACTTCCAGCTTTGATGTTAGTTTCCGTCATTACGTCTACGTTATCAAAATGGACGATTTACGAAGGACAAGTACAGAATCGCTTTCATTCTCCTGCACACTATTGGGATATGAACCTAAACGTTTTAAAAAAGATTTGTGTTGGTGATATTCCAGATAAAATTCGAAAGATTGCAGTAGTAGAACCACATTTACTTTTATCTGATCTAGAAGATAGAAGTGTTCATATTCAAGCGACCGATTTTATTGTAGTAAACTTCGATGGGACATACAAAGGTATTTGCTCTTTAAAAAGATTTCGTCATACAAAAGAAACGGAAGCATTAAAATATTTACTTACCGTAGGAGATGTTTGTGATACCGGAGTTCCACCTTTAAAACTAACAGATAGTCTCAGTAAAGCTTTGCAAATTATGAACGAAAAAGAAGTTGATAAAGTTGCAGTTGTAGACGAAGACAATCAACTTTTAGGGTATGTGCGATTTATTGACATAATTGAAATCTATCATAATGTAGCTCGATGAATCCATTATGCTTAACCATTGCTGGCATTGATAATTGTGCAGCAGCTGGAATTTACAACGATCTAAAAACCTTTCATCATTTAGGATGCTATGGAACCGCAGCAATAACTACTATTACTGTTCAGACCATTCAGAATGTAATAAAAATTGAACCTGTAAAAGATTCTCTTTTAGAAGAACAACTTTCCGCAATATTTTTTTCTTTTAAAGTCAATGCCATAAAAACAGGAATGATTTACAAAAAATCTCATTATAAAATCATCAAAAAATATTTAATCAATATTGATATTCCTATTGTAATTGATCCTATCATAAAATCGACATCAGGGACGTCATTTTTAGAAACGTCTGCGATAAATCAACTTTTAGAATTGTTTTCCTTAGCTTCGCTTGTTACACCTAATATACCAGAGGCTTTGTTTTTGTTAAATCGGGATCAAGAGCCGAACAGTTTAAATGATCTAAAAAAATTAAGTTATGATTTTTTTAATGAATTTCGCGTACCAGTTTTATTAAAAGGAGGACATTTTTCTAACAATGATTATCTATTTGATGTCTTCTTTGATGGCGAAGAATTTTTTATTTTAAAAACAAAAAAGATCGATAAAAAACACATAAGGGGAACAGGTTGTACTTTGAGTGCAGCAATCATAACTTTTTTGGCAAAAAAATATCCATTAAAAACAGCAATCCATTACGCGAAAAAATATATTGTAAGTCAAATCAAAAAAGCTACACCATACAAACCATATTCCGATTATTATTTGATCTTACACGAGTAGGTTTTTATTATAATATTGACTTTTTGATTGAGTCTTTTAATTGGGTTTTATGTTTCCAATAAAAGATACAATACCGCGAAGGCAATTTCCCTTTATAACATATCTAATCATTTTTGTTAATACAGTTATTTTTATTATAGAGGTGATTCTTCCGCCAGAAATTCTAAAAGAAATTTTTTATCTTTTTGGTCTTGTTCCTGCGAGATATATTCATTTAGAGTGGGCATACATTATGGGATTACCCGTAGATGATTATTGGCCTTTTTTTACTAACTTGTTTTTGCACGGAAGTTTTTTGCATTTTTTTTCTAACATGTGGAGTTTATATTTATTTGGAGATAATGTAGAAGATGCATTAGGACACATACGCTTTTTGATTTTTTATATTCTTTGTGGTATTGCTGCAAATCTTACACATTTTGTGTTTAACATTAATTCTACTATACCAACAATTGGTGCATCTGGAGCAATTTCTGGTATTATGGCTGCCTATATGATCATGTTTCCTTATTCGCGAATTATTACTTTTATTCCCCTATTGTTTATTCCATTCTTTTTCGAAATTCATGCATTTTTTTACATCGGAATTTGGTTTATTAGCCAATTGTTTTCTGGAACAACTTCTTTAATTGCACCAGAATTGGGTGGTGGAATTGCGTGGTGGGCACATATTGGTGGATTTATCATGGGAATCATTTTACTGCCTTTTTTTAGAAAAAGAAAAAAAGATCAATATTTTGATGATGAGTACTTTTATTACATTTTTAGATAATTTATACAAAAGGAGTGAATATGGATTTGATCAACATATTTTGGTTTATTTTGTTGTTTATGTCAATACAGCCGTTATTAAAACAGAGAATGTTAGAATCTACACGAGCTCGATTAATTTCTATTTTAGAACGTAAAAGAAATTCGCGAGTAATACTTTTAGTTCATCGTCAAGAAAAGATGAGCTTTCTAGGAATACCTTTTTTTAAGTATATCGATATAGAAGATTCAGAAGAAGTGATTCGTGCAATTCAAATGACTCCAAAAGATATGCCTATTGATATTATTTTACATACACCAGGTGGATTAGTTCTTGCTTCTTATCAAATTGCTCGTGCATTAAAAAATCATCAAGGAAAGGTGACTGCATTTGTTCCACACTTTGCCATGTCTGGTGGTACGTTAATAGCGCTTTCTGCGGATGAAATTGTTATGGGAGAGCAAGCTGTACTCGGACCAGTTGATCCACAATTGGGACAATATCCAGCTGCTTCTTTGATTCAGCTAAAAAAGCTTAAACCAATCGACAAAATAGAAGATAAAAATTTGATTATGATCGATATGGCAGAAAAAGCCATGCAACAGATCGAAAAGCAAGTCAAAGAAATTCTAAAAGATAATTACGAACCAGAAAAAGTAGAACATATTGCAAAAATTTTAAGTCAAGGAACCTGGACACATGATTATCCAATAACATACGAAGAAGCAAGAGAAATTGGTTTAAATGTTTCTACCGATATGCCACAAGAAATCTATCATCTGATGAGTTTGTATCCACAACCTTTAAAACAAACACCATCTGTGGAGTATATTCCTATACCAAAACACAAGGATTCAAACTAAAATTATTGTTTACGAATTTATAGGCATGAATTTTTTAAACTTTTAGAATGCGCCCATAGCTCAGTTGGATAGAGCGTTTGACTACGAATCAAAAGGTCGGTGGTTCGAATCCATCTGGGCGCGTTTTTTACTCTTCTCCTGGTGGACGATATTCTTTATTCTGATCACAAAAATATCTTAAACTATCGAAGGTATAGATTCCTGCATCATGTCCATCTGACCATACAAGAGAAATTGCATAACGTCCAACCTTTTTAAAGCTTATTAGTTTAATTTCTTTAATATCAAGTGTGATTCGATTGGGTTCACCATGACCACCTCTACATTGAGCACAAGGACAATACCTTCGAAGGTTTAGAAGGTTATATTTACATTCTTTCCCATCTTTCCACTGAATATATAAATTTTCATTGTCGAAATCTATTTTAGAAGGTATTGTGTTCAACATAATACCAAAAATATTTTTACGAGTATTTAATCGATTGATTTTTTATAATGGATTAATTTAATAACAATATGGATTATGTGATTTTAGACACAAATATTTTATTGTTGGATCCCAATGCATATTTAAAGTTTCCTAACAAACATATCATCATCCCTTTAATCGTTATAGAAGAATTAGATTCTTTCAAACGAGAAATGACGAGCATTGGGAAAGCTGCAAGAGAAATTATCCGAGCTATTGATTTGCTAAGAACCAAAGGAAAATTAACCGAAGGTGTAAAGTTAGAAAATAGTTCTATCTTGCAGGTATTTATCTTAGAAAATTTAGAAGAATTACCCGAAGGTTTAGATAGAGTAATCAAAGATAATTATTTGTTGTCTACGGGAATCAAATTAAAAAAAGTTTATAATAAAAAAGTAACAATTATAACCAAAGATGCAGATTTAAGGATTAAAGCAGATGTATTGGGTATACATGCAGAAGATTATAACACCAATCATTCCGATACAATAGAAAAACTCTATACTGGCGAAAGAATTATCCAAACAACAGAAGAATGGATTGATAAATTTTATCATAACGAAGAACTTATTTGGAATGTAGAAAAACCAAATTTCGCGTTAGATTATATTGAACCCATCGTTGTAAATGAGTATATCACACTAAAATCTGAGCGAAAAAGTGCATTGGCAAGAGCACATAAAAGTGGAAGATTGATCCATATAAAAGAAAAAAAGATTTTGAACATTATACCCAAAAATCGCGAACAACGTTTTACCATCGATGCATTGTTAGATCCCGAAATACAATTAGTTACGATAGCTGGAAGAGCAGGAACGGGTAAAACATTACTTGCATTAGCAGCTGGATTGTATCAAGTATTAGAAAATCAACTTTATAAAAAATTATTAGTAGCTCGACCTGTAATTCCAATGGGAAGAGATATAGGTTTTTTACCGGGAGAGTTAGAAGAAAAAATTAAACCTTGGATGCAACCAATTTACGATAATTTGGAATTCCTGTTAGAAAACGACGAAAACGAAGAAATCTATCAGAAAGAAAAAATAGACAAGAAAAGAGATATCCATACAACCTTAGATTATCTTAAACAGATGGGCATTCTGGATGTAGAACCATTAACATATATTCGCGGAAGATCCATTCCAAGACAATTTATTATTATAGACGAAGCTCAGAATTTATCGCCACACGAAGCAAAAACAATCATAACCAGAGCAGGCATAGGAACAAAGATTGTTTTAACAGGTGACTATTATCAAATTGATCATCCTTATTTAAACTTGTATACAAATGGCATATCTTATACATTCAATAAAATGATGGGGCAACCCATTTTCGCACATGTCACACTCGAAAAAGGAGAACGTTCAGAATTAGCAGAATTAGCATCCAAACTAATGGAGCTATAAGATGGATTTATTTGAATATGCATACAAAAATCAAAAAAAAGAAGAATCAATAAACCCAAACATCGAAAAACCATTGTGGAAAAATTCGCAATATGATTTTGTTTCTACTTTGGAAGAATTAAAACAAATTGCATTAGAATGTAGAAAATGTAAGCTATGTTTAACGCGAAAAAATGTTGTATTCGGAGAAGGAAATCCCAATGCAGATTTAATGTTTATCGGAGAAGGTCCCGGTAAAACAGAAGACGAAACGGGAAGACCTTTTGTTGGATTAGCTGGTCAGCTTTTAACAAGAATCATCGAAAATGGATTAAAGATTTCGCGAGAAAATGTTTATATTGCTAACGTAGTTAAATGTAGACCAACAGTAGAGATGAAAGGCGAAAAAGACAGACCACCAGACGAAGAAGAAGTAAATGCATGTAGTCCATATTTAATTCGTCAAATCGAATTGATTAAACCGAAAATTATCATTACCTTAGGAAATCCTTCTACAAGATTTCTATTGAATACTAAGTTGGGAATAACCAAGCTTCGAGGTAATGTATATTATTATAAAGATATAGCAGTTGTTCCTACTTATCATCCTAGCTTTGTTCTAAGAAATGGCGGAGAGAATTCTCCTTTAAAAAAAGATGTATGGGAAGATATGAAAATTGTCTTAAAATTAATGCAAGATCTTCGGATAAAATCTTATAAAATAAATGACAAATAAGAATAAATTAAAAAATTGTTACTATGTCTAATTTAGATTCTATTGCTTTTCATCAAGGAGAATATAAACCACTTAAAGATTGTACGATTAACATAATGACGCATGCTTTACAATATGGAACAATGGTATTTGGTGGTATAAGAGGCTACTATAACAAAGAAAAAAATAATGTTTTTATCTTTCGTCCTTATGACCACTTTATGCGATTGCATAATAGTGCAAAGATCATGCAAATGAAACCTCCTTACTCTATCGAAGAAATGGTAGAAATCTTAAAAGAACTGGTAAGAAGAAATCAATACAAGAGTAATATCTATTTTAGACCGTTTATTTATAAGTCCGCATTAAGACTTTCTCCTAGTTTACATGATGTTCAAGATTCTTTTTCCGTATATACGTTACTACTCGATGATTACTTAGATACAAGCAGAGGTTTAAAAGTAGCTGTTTCGAGTTGGCGAAGGATTGATGATAATATTATTCCCACAAGAGCGAAGGTTTCTGGTGGTTATGCCAACTCTGCATTAGCTAAATCAGAAGCTTTACAAAATGGTTTTGACGAAGCAATCTTTTTAGATTCGCGTGGTTTTGTAAGCGAAGGTAGTGCAGAAAATATTTTTATTGTGCGAAATGATGTGTTGATAACTCCACCAAATAGTGCAGCATTATTAGAAGGTATAACAAGAAGAAGTATCCTCGAAATTGCAAAAAACGAAAATATTCCTATTGAAATTCGCGATATTGCTCGATCTGAACTTTATGTAGCAGACGAGGTTTTTTTTACTGGTACAGGTGCTCAGGTTGCCTGGATTGCTGAAGTCGATAGAAGAGTGATTGGAAAAGGTACAATAGGACCAATCACAAAGCTTCTAAAAGACAAGTTCAATCAAATTGTCTATGGAAATGATCCTAAATATTTTGATTGGTTAGAACCAGTGTATTGATTATGAAAAGTCTAATTTACCCATTGTTTGTTTTTTTATTGTTTTTTGTTGTGCCAAAACAAAATATTTATGCAGAAGATATTAAAAATTATTCTTTAACCATCGAAGGTATGACATGTTCTAGCTGTAAAAGGGCTATCGAAAAATCAGTCCAAAAGATGCCAGGAATAATCGAAATTAAAGTAAACCACCAAACGGGCAAAGGCATTGTGCGATTTGATGCAAAAAAAACCAACTTAGAAAAAATCAAAAAAACCATCGAAGGATTAGGTTATAAAGTCCTCAAATACGAAGAAATTTGATTTTTTACAAAATGTGTCCGTTGATTTGATATAATAATATCATAAAGACAGATCAATCCAAAGACGATATTTAATTTATCAGATAGGAACTTTTATATGTCGATTGGCGAATTAAAATTAAATTTCTTATTCGATGAAATCGACGATTCTAATTTGACCTATAAAAAAAAGGTTTTTCTAAAAACTCTCAAAGGTGATAAACTCCTGTATAAACGTTATACTGGTTCTCCCCTTCGTTATGCTGGTGGTAAAAGCTGGGCTGTTGGTTATATTATAGAAAATTTACCAAACAATATTAAACGTATTGTTTCTCCTTTCATAGGTGGTGCTTCTTTCGAAGTTGCTGTTGCAAAAGAATTAGATATTTCTGTATTAGGCTTTGATATTTTTGATATATTAGTAAACTATTGGCAAATACAAATTAAAGAACCAGAAAATCTATATTTAGAGTTAAAGCAACTTAAGCCAAATCACGAAACATATTATCAAATCAAAGATATTTTAAAAAAGCATTGGAAAAAAGAAATAAAATTGGAACCACTAAAACTTGCAACATATTACTTCTTCAATCATAATCTTTCTTATGGACCTGGTTTTTTAGGTTGGCTCTCCTCTGTTTACGCAAAAGAAAATGTATATAAAAAAATGATTGAAAGAGTTAGAAACTTTAAAGTGGATAAATTGTGGGTAGAGCATGCTGATTTTATTGATGTAATAGAACAATACAAAAATGATTTCTTATATTGCGATCCTCCATATTACTTAGGAAATGATAGTACATTGTTCAAAGGGATCTATCCACAAAGGAATTTTCCTATACATCATAATGGATTTCCCCACGAAAAATTAAGAGATATGCTTTATAATCATAGAGGTGGTTTTATTTTATCATATAATAATAGTCCTGTAATAAGAGAATGGTATAAAGATTTTAATATAATAGAATTACCTGTACATTATACAATGGGGCAAGGAGAGACAAGAATTGGAGAAAATAGAAAGAAAAAAAATATGGATCATGTAAAAAAAACAGTCGAGTTATTGATAGTAAAAGAAATTTGATAAAATAAAAATGTCAAGAAAACGTGCAATGAGTTCTGGTCGTGCCAGATATGTTAGACAATTAGGGCACGAAGATGCCAAAGATTTTGCAATACGTTTAGGAATAGGTCAAGAATTTAATAGTGATCCACAAGCAAAAAAAGATATTATAGATCAAAACGGTTTTAGTTATTCAGTAAAAAGTGGTCAAAAAAAATGGCAAATTTTTTTATATAGTAGAAATAGATTTAAAGATAATACCGAATTTAAAGCAACAAAATTTAGTGATTTGTTTTTAAGATGTATAGATGCGTTCCCACCTACTTTTGAAGAATACAAAAATAATAAAAAAGAAAGTAAACTAAAACTTCAAAAACCTATTCGTGAAATTAGCGAAAAACTTCAGGACAAGGATATGTTAGAATTTTTCTTATCTAAAGCGATGTTTAATAATAATGAAGTTGATTTTTTAGTCGTAAAAGATAACAATAATTTTTATATTTTCGATAATAAAGATGTTGTGGAAACATTCGTAAACAATTTTAGTGTAACTACATCAAAAGCAAGAAGAATAGGAGAATATGACGATCAAAAAGTAGTTTTTAAATGTTTTAATGTTACTATAGGAGAAATTGAGATGAGAACTGATAGTAAAGTTCATTACAAAGAAGTAAAGTTCTGGTTAAATAAACCTTTGACCTTAAAGCTTTTAATGGAAAATATACCATTGTTAGAAAAAAACGACACAAAAAAAATATACCTATATGTAAAATTAGAGGAAAAAGATGTTCGAAAAAAGCGACGCATAGAGGCATTAAGACATCAGCTAAAAAAATAATTTTTTCTAGTTCGTTGATATAATCACATTTTATTTTAACATCATTGAGACAATAAATACTAGTAATATCTTTAAAAGAATTCTTATTTTTTAAACTAATTCTATTTTATTTAGAATCTTAGCGAATAGCTTAAATTTGTTATTGTATAAATTATAAACATACTTTAAGTAATGTAACCTAACCTTAAAAAAATTAGAATATAAATGTAGTATAAGTATAAGGATGAAAATATGAAAACACAAAAAACCTGCTACTTGCTTGGATGGTCAAGTATCATATTGTCTACAACCGCATCTTTTTGCTGTATTGCTCCTGTATTGGCATTCATTGCTGGAGTCAGCTGAATTGCTTCTGTCTTTTCATGGCTTCACCCCGTACGGCCTTATTTGATAGTTATAACTGTTCTAGTGCTTGGGCTTGCATGGTACAAAAAACTCAAACCCAAAAAAGCAGAAATTGAATGCGCCTGTGAGACAGATGAAAAGCCATCGTTCTTACAAACAAGAGCATATCTTGGAATTGTTACCGTGTTTTCTGCACTGATGATTACTTTTCCTTATTACTCTCACATCTTTTATCCGAAAACAAAATCAGAAGTAGTTGTAGTGGAACAAAACAATCTCGTGCAGGCAAATTTTGATATTAAAGGAATGACATGCAATAGTTGCGAAGAAAATGTTAAACGCGCTGTATCACAACTACTGGGATCTATCTTAGTAGAAGCAGACCACAAAACAGGCAAAGCCATGGTGAAGTTTGACAAATCAAAAACATCTCTTGAATAAATTGTTGCAGCAATTAATGAAGCTGGATATAAAGTATCAAATTATAAAGTATTAAATCAAGAAGAAATAAAAAAATAAAACTATAATAATTAGGAGAAAACTATGAAAATTAGAACGAATGTTTCGTTTAATAAGAAGTATGATTATGATATTATTATCATTGGTGGTGGTTCTGCTGCATTTTCTTCCGCGATAAAGGCTAATGAGTTGGGATTTACAAATGCAATTGTTAATGATGGTTTACCTATTGGTGGAACTTGTGTAAATGTGGGCTGCATTCCTTCCAAATATTTAATACGATTGGCAGAGTATATAGATAAAATCAATCATAGTCGGTATCCTTTTCTATTCGAAGAAAAACCTAAGGATATAAAGCCTAAGTTTGGGCAAATCATAAAGCAAAAAAAAGAATTTATTTCTTATATAAGAAAAATAAAGTACGAAGATATTATAAAAAATCTTAATAAAACTACTTTAATAAAAGGATATGCCAAATTTTTGGATAAGAATACAATTTTAGTAAATGATCATCAAATTACAGCAAAAAATATTATCATCGCAACAGGTTCAAGTCCAAGTATTCCTTCTATAAAAGGATTAGAAAATGTTTTGTATTATACCAACAATACATTGTTTGAATTAGAACAATTACCTGAACATCTTATTATATTAGGTGGTGGATATATTGGATTAGAAATTGCACAAGCATATAGACGTTTTGGAAGCGAAGTGACTTTGATTGAATCCTTAAAAAGAGTATTGTTTAATCAATCCGAAGATATATCCAACACGATTACCCAATTTTTAGAAGAAGAAGGTATTCGCATTTATACCAGTACAACTATAAGCGAAGTCCTTCAAGATGGAAAAAATATTATACTAAAAGGTTCGAATTTAGAAGTATCTGGAACACATCTACTTATAGCAACAGGAAGAAAACCTAATACAAATCAACTCCATTTAGAACAGATCAACCTTAAAACTTTATCGTCAGGACATATTATAGTGAATGATTACTTACAAACCAATCTATCCAACATCTATGCAGTGGGAGATTGCAATCAATTACCTGCATTTGTCTATACCGCAGCTTACGAAGGAAATATTGCTGTTCATAACATAAATGCATGTTGTGAAAATGAGTTGCAAAAAATCCAATATGATTCTTTGCCATGGGTAATATTTACCGATCCTCAAATTGCTGGTTGTGGATACACAGAAAAAACTCTAATCGAAAAAAATATTGATTACGAAAAAACCATTTTACCAATAAATGAAATACCGCGATATGCTGTTTCTTTCGAAAAAAGAGGTTTTATTAAACTACTTAGAAACCCCAAGAATGATACTTTTTTAGGTGCCGAAATTATTGCACCTGATGCAGGAGAACTTATCATGCCCATTAGTATGGCAATTCAATACAACATCTCTGTAAGTGAATTTTCTAGTAATCTATTTCCTTATTTAACTGCAGCAGAAGGTTTAAAATTATCTTCGTTAACGTTTAAAAAAGATATATCTAAACTAAGTTGTTGTACCTTTTAGTTAGAAGTTTTTTGAACGCCCAATTTTTCTTTTAAAAGATCATCTAATTCGTCTGCCCACCATTCTAAGTCTGCAATACATGTTTTTACTTCTTCATAATCTATTCCTTGAATATCTCTTTCGTAAGTAGCGTAGATTTTATCTGTTTCTGGCATTATTGTTAATTTTACTCCTAAATTATGATCATTCAGCTCTAAAAGATATCGATAAACCTTTTCTCTTTCAGAAGAAGGAATATCTCCTAAATAAGAAAAAACACGTAGAAAACTTCTTATTCCATCAGATATTGGAACATCTTGTACAAAAACTTCTACCAATGCTGAACCACGATACCAATAGTAAGCATTTGATTTTTCGTTATATGTATCCTCTTTTGATAAACCGATTTCGTTTATGTACCGTTCTATCATGCGATACACATCATTTTTTGTCATCTTCATAATTAACTCCTATATTGAGATCTTATTTTTTTGTCAAGAAAGTCAAGTATAAAATATTGTATGAATAATTTTTATTCTATGAAAATATTTTTATACAATTATTATATTGCAGAATAACTAGATAATATGTATAGAATAAACAATCTCTGATTAATTTGTATTAAAAAAATATTATTATAAAAATTATATTATTTATTTCCAAACTTGCCAAATTGCAATTATTAAGGGAAAAATGTACGAATAAATAAGATTTTTATCTTGGATTTCATTTAATTCAATTAAAGCCCATTCTTCGAGTAGAAAGATCATTTTAGAGGGAAGATAAAAGATAAAAAATAAAAAAGAAGCAGACACAAGGTTTACTAATGTTAATACCACATTCTTATCCAAAATTCTACTATCTAGATAAGTAATAAAATCCCAGCTTACTGTAAAAGAAATTACAGAAAAAATAAAGATAAAAAAGTTTCCTAACCATTCTTTTAAATCATCATTCTTAGATGTATCCAATGAGATATTTTTTCCCTTATTTTCTTCGATAGAGGAGGAGAAAAAAGTTAATATCAAAAAAAGTATGATCAATTCTTTTATTATTACTAGTAAAATTGCAAACATAAAGAATACATCGTGTTCTGATTCTATGTTTTCTATGTTGATTCCCATTGATTCTAGTGTCCACATAAGTAATATAATTCCTAACACTAGATGCAACATCCAACTAAATGTTGCAAATCCTCCCACTTTTACAATTTCTTTTTTTTCTATAAAATGCTTTAACAATCGCTTTTGAACGTTTGGTAATTTTATAAAATATCCTAATACTTCTAGAATGCTTATACTAATAAATAATATTGCTAATAGATAATTCTTGTATAAATGGTTGTGTATTAATTTAAGGTTTTGTAAAAGTGGTTGTTTTAAAAAGAGTTGATATATAACGAATAGTAAGTTAAAAATCAAACCTTGTTGATGGATTAGTAATTTGACGATTTTATTATTTATCATACTATGATAGTTTCTTTAATAAAATTAAAAGTCAAATTATTTTTATAAATTATATTTTTATGGGAGGTTTGTTAAATAGAATAATGTTATGCCACATGCAACGGAAACATTTAAAGAATCAATAGGCGTCTTCATTGGAATGGTTATTTTTTCGAAGTTTAAATTCTCTAAATCTTGTGGGATGCCTTTACCTTCTTCGCCTAAGATTAAACCAAAATTTTGAGGGATTTTTTTTAATGTTGTAATATCTTTTCCCGTTGTATCTAAAATAAAGATGGGTATTTTAATTTTTTCTAAAAAATGAATTCGATCTTCGCTTTTTAAATCGAAAAAATTGCAGTAAAATACAGAACCAGCAGAGCTCTTAATGGATTTTAAAAGATAAGGATTACAACTTTCTTTTAACAATACGATATTTTTGATGCCAAACGCGTAGGCAGAACGAACACAAGCTCCTAAGTTCGATGGATCTTGCAATGGTAAGATCAAAAAAGGTTGGTTTATATCTAATTCTTCTATTGGCAGAAGAGGAGGAATTTTAACCATCAAATAAGGTGGTTTGTATTGATTTAATTCTAATTGTTGTATTAATTCTGAACTAATAAAATTATATTCTATATCGGGATTTTTTTCTTTTGTAGTTAAATAAAAGTTTTTTAAATCCTTTTCGTCTGTTTGTTTATTAAAAACTATTGCTACGATATTTTCTGGATAATGTTTTATGTAATCGCGAATAATTTTATCGCCTGCAACTAATGCTAAATTTTGTTTTTTGATTTCTTTGGATTCTTCTAATTTTTTGATTTTCTTAAAAAATATATTTTGATCTGAATTTATACTCTTTATGTTTATATATTCTCTTAACTTAAAATAATATCGATTCACTGGCTCTAATAATGTTTCTTTGGAGATGTTTTTTTTAAATACTATCAGTTTTCTTTTGTCTTTTTCGTGAGTTTTTTTTATTTCTGGTAAAGTATAATCGTAATCTAGGACTAGTGAGAAAAACTTTGAATTCATTTCGCGTAATTCTTCTTCGCAATTGGGACCTTTAAGAAAGATTAGTAAACCATCTTTTTCTAATGAATTTGTTGTTCTTATTGCAGTTTCTTTTATTCTTTCGAATGCTCGTGTTATAACGCCATTACAATTTAAATTATCTTTATATGTAAGGGTTTTATGGATAACTTCTACATTCCTTAAGTTAAGAATATTTATCAATTCTTTTAAATAATCTACGCGGTTTTTTCTACTTTCTACAAGAATAAAATGATTTTCTGGGTTAAGAATTGCTAAGGGAATTCCCGGAAAACCACCGCCTGTTCCTAAATCCATCAATGGGTTAGGGATGGGGATATTTTGTTCTTCGAGTATTTTTTTGATGATGATGGAATCGATAAAATGTTTTTTTATTATATCGTCTAGATCGTGAAGTCGTGTAAAATTGATTTCTAAGTTTTTTTTTGTTAGAAATTGATAAAATTCATAAAAAAGCTTTTGTTGTTCTTTACTAAGAGGAATAGAAACCTTTTCGAGATAGCGATTAAATTCATTGAAAAAATCCATTATAACAAAAAAAACTTTACTTAATATAGGTTCAAGAACAATCAATCCTTAATGGCGTTTGAATGGGTACATTTTCAATTTCCTACAAAAATACACATAGAAAAAGATTCTACCCATAAGATGGGAAGTTATATTGCAGATTTTGCAAAACGCGTTTTCCTTTTTACAATCAAAAATGAATTGCGAAACGAAGATGATTTTTTGATCTTAAAAACAAGTTTAGAGAGAAATGGTGTTTCTTGTATCGTTAACGATGAATTAGTATCAAGACCAACCCATGATCAAATAGAATCGATTTCTTATTTTTTAAAAAAAAGTGGAATTGATCTAATTGTAGCTTATGGAGGAAAGTTTACTTTTCATGTTGCTAGAACATTAAGTTTTCTTGCTACAAATGATTATCTGGTTCAGGTATCGGAAGATCCATCTTTTAAAATATACTATCAATACACAAAGGATTTAGTATCTTCCAAAATCGAAGTAAAAAAAGATCCTTTACCGTTGATATGTATACCAAGTGTATTCAGCATGGGAGAAGAAGCATCTCCGGATATATTCAATTATGATAGTGAAAGAAGAACATTTTTTTATCATCGTAATTTTAAGTTTTTTCCACAGGCTATAATGATTGATCCAAATATTATAACAAATATGTCTAAATTGGAATTAACGCGATCCGCAATGTCGATCATTTCTGCATCCGTAGAGAGTATTCTATCGCGAAATTCTAATGAAATCACAACAGCTTTATCGCTAAAAGCTATTGATCAGGTAGCAAGAAGTATTCGCATTTTAATGAAGAACCCAGAAAACGATGCAGCAAGAATAAATCTGGCTATTGCTAATACGGTTTGTGGTATTGCTCATTCTAATACAAGTTTAGGACTTTGTTATAGCATTGCTTTATCTATCCATTTATTGACGGGAATTGATTTTTATCAGGCTTATGCAATATTACTTCCTCATGTGATGGAATATAACCTTACTACTTCTGCCAAAACTTATGTACAAATAGCACAAGCATTAAGCGAAGATATATCTCAAATTACTATTATTGAGGCAGCTATTAAAGCTATCGAAGGTGTAAGAAAACTCCATCTAGAATTAGAACTATCTTATCGTTTATCAGATTTTGGAATAACGAAAGAATTATTACCAGAGATTGCTTTGTTTTCTTCGAAATTTCCTTTGATCAACAATACACCAAGGGAATTAGATAAAAACGAAATAGAAACTATTTTAATTGCAGCTTATTAGACTATGAAAAATATTAACATACAGAATAAAGATTTAATCCTACAACCATCGCGATATCAAATCTTATACCTTATTTTGTGGATTTTATTTATTTTTTTGACCATAATAAATGTTGGATTATTCTTAAATTGGATACGAGATAATCAATCCTATAACTATGAAAATTTTATAAATTCTATAAATTATTATCTTTTATTATTTTATCTTTTCTGTATTATTGGATTATCATCTATATTTACGATAAGAAAACATATTCCTTTAAAGATAACGTTCAATGCCAAAGAAATTCTTTTTAATTTAAAAGGAGGGGATCTATCGATTCCTTCTAACTTTTGGCAACACTATTTTGTTTATAAGTTAAGTGGGCAAAAAAACTACTTTTTTAGTTTATTTAATATAAATCATCATATCAAATTAGAATTATTCGAAGGAAATCATAAACAAATTCAAACTTTGATAGAATTTCTCAAAAATCATCTAAAAATAAGTTTGTTCGATGGTAAAGAGATTCATTTTAAAAAAAATCTTATCAATTCAAATAATGAGGAATTTTATTTAAAAAATCGTAATAGAAATCATGTATATATTCTATTAATGGTTTTTATTTTAATCACAATGTTTTTTTTGAAGTTTTTATCTTCGTTTAAAGGTTTAAATTTTGAAAATTTAACATTTATCGATTATTTAAATATTTTCGTTGGGATGTTCGTATTTATAGTATTTTATATATTGATTTTTTATAATGTTTTTGATCTATTTTTTGACTTAAAAATTATAAAAAAAGATGGTACAATGTTTATTTACAAAGAGTTTTTTTTAAACCCAAACTTTAAAATATTGGCAAAAAAATTTATCCTAAACGATGATTTATCTTGTATTTTATATCTCTTTTTCGACAGAAAATATAGTTATATCGAAATTTTTTACATAAATGAATATCCCACGAAAAAATTAAAATTTATGTTAAAAAATTATTATAAAATATCTTTATTTGATTATAATATTAAAGAAGCTTTTGAGTTTTATAAAAAATTTATCAATTTAAATTATTCCTAGATTAAAATATTTTTAAAGTGTGAGTTTGATAGAAAAAATTCCCCAAACCAACAAAAAAAATCGAAAGACCATAAAAACTATGTTCTATAAAGATAAAATAGAAGGATTTTGTCCTAAAAAATGTCGAAAGAAATAAAAAATTTCCTATAAACGTTGCAAAAAGGGCAAACCAATTCTGATAAATAATATGAACAAACATAAATAAGAAACTATTAGTTAGATAGAATTCTTTTTTATTAGAAAAAAAACCATTATACCTTTCGTAAAAAAAGATTCTGTATATAAATTCTTGTTGAATTACAGAAATCAGAGGATAAAAAAATAATACTAATATAATTACATAAAATTTATTTAATTTTATAGCTTGGAACAAAAAATTTGGATAGAAGTAATAAGTATAGATAAAAAGAATGACTGTAATGAGCATCAATCTTTTAAAAATTATTTTAATATAAAACCAATGATTCAAAAAATTGTTAAATTTAAAATAATGATAGTTTTTTATTTTCCAAGCATAAACTAACAATGTATAGAGAAAGATGATTTGTAATAGAATCACTTTATGTAAATGATACAATAAAATCCATCTATTTTGGAATATTTCTTTAATCAAAGTATCTAAATCAAATATAACATAAATAGCTGGCAAAAGAAGATACAAAGTGAAAAATTCTATTAAAAGAATATGCCTATTGGGGATGGAATATCTGAATTTTATTGCCATAGCAATCAAAACATATCCCTAATATATTTTTGACAATTCTTTTTACAGAATCATTTTGATGGTATCAAATTATTATTTTATAAATAAAGAATTTGTAAAAAGTGATATTTGGTCTGTATAGTTCAATATAGAATGAAATTCAAAAGAGATATTACAAAATTAATAAAAAATTTATAAAATAATTATAATAGTTTAATCAAGCATATTTTTGTTATTTAATGTTCGAAGTGAAAATTTTAACTTCCGTAAGCTTTGGTAGCCAATAAAATTATCTATAATAATATAAAATATTTTTTATTTACATAAAAGCGGATAAAATAATTTTATTTTTATGAAGTTACAAAATCCAATATCCATCAATGAAATTTACGAGAGATTGATTAAAAAATTAAATTTTCGAATTATCGGAGAGGGGAAGAAGTATCTTGTAGAAGGGGTCAATCCAGTTGAACATTATCATAAACATTCAATAATATTTATAAATAATAAAAAGTATATAAACATGTTAAAAGCTGATATTCAACCTATTGTAATAGTAACCACAGAAGAACTATACAACGAAATAAAAGAAAATTATGATCGTTCTGTTTTTATAATAACACCAGCAGTGGATGTTTTTCGAGCAATTTTTCTTCAGGAATTTTTTGATAGAGATCTTTTTAAAAGTCATAGTTGGGAAAAAATTCATAAAACTGCTGTTATTCATGAATCAGTAAAATTACCATCGAATATTGTTGTGGGGCCCAATGCTGTTATAGAAAAAAATGTTGCAATTGGAGATAACGTTTACATTGGAGCAAACTGTATTATCGAAGAAGGTGCTAAAATAGGCGAGAATACGATTTTGTATCCCAATGTTTATGTGGGTTGGGGTTGCATTATTGGAAAAAATTGTATCATTCATCCTGGAACAATTATTGGAAGCGAAGGTTTTGGGTTTGCACAGGATAAAGAATTTAATCATTATAGAATTCCTCAGTTAGGAATTGTAGAAATCGAAGATAATGTAGTAATAGGAGCAAATTGTTGTATCGATCGCGCAGCATACGATAAAACGGTTGTTCGAAAAGGTGTAATAACAGACAATTTTGTTCATATTGCACATAATTGCGAAATTGGAGAAAATAGCATATTAGTAGCACAAGTTGGTATTGCGGGTTCTTCGAAATTAGGAAGAAAGGTCATATGTAGTGGTCAAGTGGGCATTTCTGATCATGTTCATATACCAGATAATACAATTCTTTTAGCAAGAACAGCAGTGTTAGACAGTATTCTAGAACCTGGTGCTTATATGGGTTATCCAGCGATACCTGCGATGAAGTTTCAACGAATGCAGATTCACTTGAATAAGCTAGAAGAATATGTAAAAGAAATCAAAAGCCTTCGTAAAAGAATCGAAGAGTTGGAAAAAAAACAAGAAAGTTCTTGACCACTGAAGGTATAAGATTCCAATGGACAGTGGAGGAGTGGCCGAGCGGTTTAAGGCAGCGGTCTTGAAAACCGCCGTACCTTGACGGGTACCGTGGGTTCGAATCCCACCTCCTCCGATAGTTGGTAAAAGCGGAGTTTGGCTCGTCCTCTGTGAGAGTGTTTGTAAGAACACTCCAGCCAATTTTAGGCGCAAAATTGAATTTTTTGTCTTTGTTTTGCGAAGCGAAACGCCAGAAGCGGGCTTTTTATTATTTTATTTTCCTTGCTTGATTTTAATTTATTTGTTATTATTATATTGAAAGCAGAGATTGTTAATATTACAATAACATAGTATAAAATTATTGAAAAGATGGAAAGAGACGATAACATTGGAGAAAATATAAAAAAATACCGGACAAAACAAGGCTTATCGCAGGAGGATTTTGCTAAGAAATATGGCGTCAAATATACTACCTTAACTAAAATTGAGAGCGGAGTTATTAAAAAGCCATCGGTTTTGGTTATGGCGAAAATTGCCAAAGCGTTGGGTTTTAATATTGAGGGAGGTAATAAAGTAAATATGCAAAATACAAAAACAATGCCACAATTAAAAATTCCTGCTGTGTTTGAAACTTCGCTAAATGGCGTAGATTTGTCTTTTGCTAACGTTCGCGAATATGAAAGAACAAAACATGTTCATCAACTCCATCCCTATTTAGGAAAGTTTATTCCTCAACTTGTAGAAGTATTTTTAAAACATTATGGCTACCTATCATAAATTAATTATTGGAAATTGTATGGTTATGGAAGAGATACCTGACGAAACTGTCCATCTAATGGTTACCTCGCCGCCATATTTTAATGCTCCTTTTGATTATAAAGGTTTATTTAAAAACTACGAACAATATCTTGGAGTATTGCGAAGATTTGCAAAAGAAACCTTTCGCGTTCTACAAGAAGGCAGAATAGCGGTTTTAAACATTGATGATATGCTAATAAACGGCGAAAAGTTTCCTATAGTTGCTGATGCCATAAAAATATTTCAAGAAGCCGGTTTTAGATATAGAGACAGGATTATTTGGAAGAAACCTGATGGTTATTTAAGAATTAGTCGCAGAAGCGGTGTCATTCTTCAAAACCCTTATCCAATGTATTTTTACCCTGATAATCTTTTAGAAAGTATCATCATTTTCCAAAAAGGAAAATTTAATTATCGTTCTATTCCAAAAGAAGTTCGTGATGTCTCAAAAATTGATACGAAAGAATTTTTAAACAAGAAATGGTATATGACACTTTGGGAAATGAATAATGTTCTGCCTGGCTCTCCTTTAGAAAAGGACATCGCGGCTTTTCCTTATGAATTGCCATATCGTATTATCAAACTATTTTCTTATAAAGGAGAGACGGTGTTGGATCCTTTTGTTGGCAGCGGAACAACAATGAAAGCCGCAAGAGATTTAGGAAGAAACAGTATCGGTATTGAAATAAAAAAATCGTTAGTTCCGATTATTAAAGAAAAATTAGGTTTCGGCGGCGGACAAGGCGATTTACTTTCCGATCAAAATGATAAGTTAGAAATTATTTATAGAAAACTAGGTAAATATGGACCTATCAGCTAAAATAAAAGGTATAAAATATAAGCCGTTTCTTTGTAGAGATTTAGCGATTTTTGAATTTAGTGAATTGGAAAAAGCGCTTGCTTCTTCTACCTCTTTTATTTTAAAAATCAATAAAGAAAATAAAGTTGCTATAAGTTGGTGGGTTTCAGCCAAACGCACTCGTTCTTATCCCTATGCAAGAGTTTATGATACTTTGGGATTTTCTGGAAAGAAAATAACAATCATTCCAATTGTTAAAGACGAGGGCAAAGAAGGAGACAGAGATTTCTTACAATGGGACACTGTTTCATTGATGAGTTTATTAGGAATTTATGTAATCATCGCTTATTATAACGAAGCAGAACCAAGCAAAAGATACAAAAACAAAATTACAAAGCAGCGTTTTGATACTAACTACCTTAAAGAACAGATTAAAAACATTCTTTCATATCAATCAGATGCTTTACACTGGAACATTGCTCATATTGATAATGCAGGACAAATTGGGCAAAAAGCTTTAGAGGCGTATGATAAAATTTCAAAGAAATTAAAGGTGGAGATGCATTCACGCCAAAGCGCAGAAAAGAGAATAGATGAGTTATTGAAAGGCAAAGAAGAATTTATGAATCTTTCACGAGTTTTAGCGGAAAAGGCGCAAAGAAGAGAGCGGTTGACTGTCCAACCAAAAGAAAATCTCTCCGGAACAAAAGCTATTATTACAATACAGAATTATTTAGGTGGCTTATATTATTTTACTGTTGATGAAGTAGAGGTTAGGAGCAATAATATCTTTTTAATTGAAGGGAAACATAGTAAAACAAACTCTTTGCCGTCATTAGAAGATATAAAAGATGGTCTATTAAAAATGATTCTATTTACTAATCTTGAGGATGTAAAAGCGGATGGAGAAAAGTATAAGCCAATAGCTGTATTAAAGTTAACGGTCGAAAATCATTTTAATGAAAATCAGCTTTCTTCTTCGCAAAAGGAAATTTTAAAACTTTTGAGAGAAGAAGCAAGAGTTAATAACTTTCAAGTTGTCATAAAATAGATGTGAATAACAATAAACAAAACAATATCATTTTTGCTATAACCATTGAAGAATTGCAAGACGTGACCATTAGAGTAATAGGTAAAAAATTAACCGACGAAGAACTATATACGGCTAGAAAAGGTATTGAGGCTGGGCTATCATTTGATATTGAAACTGTTTTGAGAACTGCTATTGAAGAAGCGGTTAAAAAATAAAAGATTTACAGAACAGGGAGTGTTTGAAAAAGGAAAAGAATTTTTGATTGGCAAAAAATATTGGGATTTTCTTGGTGGTGATAATACCTTTGATAATTTGTTAGAATTGTTTGATTCAGTTGGTAAAAATTTTAAAGAAAACATTCAACAAAAAATTAAACAAGTGGCAAAAGAAAAAATAGAAGGAATTTAAAAGAATTTATCGCTAGGAAAATTTTTACCAATTCCAAAATAAAAACTATGAACTTAAACAGAGAATGGAATTTTATAATAGATAAAATAGGGACAATAAAAAATAAGAAAGTATCTTTTAAAAAAGAAATTTTTAATTTAGAGCTTTTATTAATTTTAATTTCTAAGTAAAAAAACAAAATTGACAAAGAAAACATTAGAAATAATTTATAAAAATAGAAAATTACGTTTATGCCAATACCAGATTATCAATCAATAATGCTTCCTCTCCTAAAATTCGCGGGAGATAAAAAAGAGCATTCAATAAGAGAAGCTATTGAACATATAGCTAATATTTTTAATCTTAGTGAAGAAGAACGAAGAGAGGTTTTGTCAAGCGGCCAACAATACATAATTGATAACCGGGTAAGTTGGGCTAGAACATTTCTGAAAAAAGCAGGACTACTTGAATCAACTAAAAGATCTTATTTCAAAATAACTGATTTAGGTCTAGAAGTTTTACAGAAGAATCCTATAGAAATCAATGTAAAGTTTTTAGAACAATTTCCTCAATTTATTGAATTTAGAAACCTCCGTAAAGAAAAAGGTGAAGAAGAAAAGGAAGAAGAAAATTTAACGCAAACACCTCAAGAGCTTTTAGAGTATGGTTATCAGAGAATCAAAAAAGATTTAGCTTCTGAATTGTTGAATCTTGTTAAAAAGTCATCGCCACGTTTCTTTGAAAAATTAGTAGTGGAACTTCTAATAAAAATGGGTTATGGTGGTTCGTTAAAAGACGCTGGAAAAGCGATTGGCCAAAGTGGCGATGGAGGTATAGATGGAATTATTAAGGAGGATAAACTCGGTTTAGATATTATTTATATTCAAGCAAAGAGATGGGAGAATGTTGTTGGCTCTAAGGAAGTGAGAAATTTTGTTGGAAGTCTTGCAGGGCAAAAAGCTAATAAAGGAGTTTTTATAACTACTTCAAGTTTTACTAGGGATGCATTAGATTATGTAAAAACAATTCCGCATAAAGTTATCTTGATTGATGGTGAAACTCTTGCTCAATTAATGATAGAAAATGATGTCGGAGTATCCAAAGTAATTAGCTACGATATTAAAAAGATTGATTCTGATTATTTTGAAGAAGAATAAAAGAATTTGCCGCCAAGCGAGGCACAGCCTCGCAATTCCGCAGGCGAGATTAGAAAAACTTGAAATCGTCCTTTCCTATTTCGCTTTTTGGCGAGGCAGACGGAAGGGGGTTCGGTCTTTGCCCTTCCGCCTCAGAGCCCGTTAATAAAATCGGTTCGGACTTTTTCAAATACAAACGATTCCTTTATTTTAAAACTTTGATAATAAAAAATTATTAAATATATATAATATATTTTACTTCAATATTTACTACCCAAAGGGTTCGAAGCGAAATCAGAAGAAATCATCACAAAATCATCATCAAGATATCCAAAGAGATGATAAAATCAATAAATTGAATAAAAATAGAATAGAGGGATTGTCTAAAAAGAGGTGAGAGGCTTAAGGCAGCGGTTTGCTAAATAAGTCGTAGTCGTGGAAAGGAGCTACCGAAGGGTTCGAAGCGAAATCAGAGAGAATCATCACAAAATCGTCATCAAGATAACCACAGAGAGGATAAAATCAACAAATTGAATAAAAATAGAATAGACGAATAAGATAAAGCAAAAAATATTGCAAGAAGACTGGAGAGGTGGCCGAGAGGCTTAAGGCAGCGGTTTGCTAAA
>JAOACE010000021.1 GCA_026418015.1 Leptospiraceae bacterium
GGGAAATAGTCCTTTACTTGTTATGGAATATGAGCGAATGTTTCAAGATATATATTTTCGATTGAGGTTAGGAATAAGTCATTTAAAAGGCTATAGTGACATTGATTATAAATATAATAATAATATTAATCAGATATATAATAATATAAATCAGATAGATATTGAATTCTATGAAAATCATATTAATTCACAATATAATCTTAAAGGATATTTTTATAATTTGCATTTGGGCAAAATGTTTTCTTCTATAAATGAGGTATATGAGGAGGTATATGAGGTATATGTTGAATATATGTATAAAAATTCAAGAGTAAGTTCAAGTTCAATTAAAAATCACGAAGTAAATGCAATAAGTAATTCTCTATATTTTTTTTATTCTAATGGTTTTATTGTTTCAAATACAGGTACTACTATATTAGATATTAATAAGTTGTTTTTTCTTTCTCTTTTCCATCAAATAGGAGGTATACCACAAATAGGAGATATACCAATCAAAAAGAATTTTGAAGATTTATCGATAATTCGAATTGGTATAAGGGATTGGTTTTAATATTAGAAAATCTCTTGCCGTAGTTTGGTGTAAGAGGTTTATATTCCTTCTAAATGAAGAAGCGATTTCGTTTTATTTCTTTAAAAGATTTTTTAAAAGATCTTCAATCGGGGTTTAAAAATGTGTTATTAAAAAAAATCTTTATACCGGATAAAAATAAACAATATATCATCGCTTTATCAGGGGGACCGGATTCTGTTTTTCTGGCTTATGTATACAAAGATTTATACAAAAATCAACTTATTAAAGAACCTGTATTATTTCATTTTAATCATAAAATTAGGTTAGAAGCTGACGAAGAAGAAGAATTTGTAATACAACTTTCAAAGAATTGGGATTTGCCTTTATTTGTGGAATCAAAAGATGTTAAGAGTTTTTCTAAAAGATTGAACAAAAACCTAGAAGAATCTGCAAGAATTTTGCGATATCGAGCATTGCTACGTCTATCAAAACAGTTCGCAGACTGCTATGTTGTAACAGGACATCATGGGGATGATTATATCGAAACGATTTTTTTAAGGCTTCTTCGGGGTTCATCTTTACAAAATGTAAATTTTTTTTATAAAAGAACTTTACCTATTACAATTGCTCATCAAACTTATAGTTTGCATGTTTTAAGTCCCTTACTTCTTTTTGATAAATCCGAAATCATGGAATTCTTGGATAGTCAAAATATTTTTTATAAGGTTGATTCTTCGAATTTTGATGATAATTTTAAACGTAATTACATTCGAAAGCATGTTCTACAACCTCTAAAAAAAATTGGTTTTAAGTCGGGATTAGTTTGGCAAAGAACCCATCTTTCACTAATTCATTTTAAGCAAGATTTTATGCATAAAGATTTTTTTGTTTTAGATAAACATTTATGTAATGGTTTAAGTCAAAAACAAATCAAAATTCTTTTCGACCAGATTGCAAAAACCTTGGGTATAATGCCTTTTTCTTCGACTCTTATCGCAGAGTTTATCCATCAGTCCTATACAAATAAGATTTTCATCCAAACCAAAGAATGTTTGATTGAAAGCGTAAAAGAGAAAATTTGGTTTATCCATCAAAATGCTTTTTTATTAAAAGAACCCAAAATTTTTAGAGAAAACCATCTATGGGTAATTCTTTGGAACGAAAAAAAAAGAATTTACGACGACAAAGATGTTATAAATATTTTTTATCTTAAACAAAACAATCTTTCAAAAATCAAAGAGATATTAAGAGAAAAAGAAATTCCTAATTCTATCAGAAAAAATGTTCCTGTTATAGTTCGACAACAGAGTTATCAGATAATATTGTCTTATATAGAAGGATTTTGGGATTTATACATACCCTTAAATCATTAAATAGTTGACAAAAAAATGATCTTAATGTTTGATAGGATCAATGGATTTAAAAGATTTATTACGTCAATGGAATGTAGAATCTCTTCAAAAAAACTTACAAAAAGAATTTGATAAATTACTTTATAAAAAATTTACTCATAAATTTTTAGAATCTTTGTATGAATATACAGAGCCAACCATAGAAGGCATAGAAAATATACCAAAACATGGACCAACCTTAGTGATCCCTAACCATAGTGGTATTTTAGCATTAGATGCATTAGTTTTACAATATGTTATCATGAAACAAGTAAAGCGTTTTCCTTATACTATGAGTCATAACTTTTGGCATAGCCAACCTTTTTTTAAATATTCTTCGGAAAAGTTAGGTTATATTCCTCAGGATTTTAAAGCAGCAGTTAAATTACTAAAAGAAAACAAATTATTGGTTTTATTTCCCGAAGCAGAAGAAGGAAATTTTAAGCCAAGTATATACATGTATCGTTTACAAAGGTTCAACCCTGGTTTTATTTCTCTTGCATTATTAACTAACGCAACCATTGTTCCTACTTGTATTATTGGGGCAGAAGAAGCAAACATAAACTTGGGGTATATCTATTTAGAAAAATCCAACGTTAAAGTACCACTGCCATTGAATTTAATTCCTTTTCCTGTAAAATGGAAAATCTTATTTTTAAAACCTATTGATTTAAGTAAATACAACAAATCCCAAGCAAAAAACGTCGAATTTTTGCAAGAAGCAGCACAAATCATAAGGATGAAGATACAACATAGAATTCACATTGAATTATTGAATCGTGGAATTTTAAAATACCTTGTTGATGGATAGTTATATGAGCGAAATAAGAGAAATTGATTTAGAATATGCGAAAAAGGTTATTGAGAGAAGTGAACGTCTGTTAAAAGCAACTGTGGATGATGTAATGACAAAAAATGTCATCACTGTTGATTATGATGATCCAGCATCTAAGGCAGCAAGAATTATTCTTGAAAATGGTTTTTTAAGCTTATTAGTTATGAAAGAGGGAAAACCTTTTAACACAATCAGTATTTTTGAACTATTGCGGTTGGGCTACGAAGAAACCTTTGATAAAAATAAAGATTATCTAACGACCAAGGTAGGAGAATTGGTTCAAAATAAGAAATTTTATTATTTACCTTCGGGAACTTTGTTAAGAGAAGCGATAAATTTTATGATGGAAAGAAAACTCAGAACTATACCAATTATTACGAATCAAGTAGTAAATGGCGTTTTATCGATTGTCGATATGGTACAGTGGTATCGATTGAATCATGAGGAGGTTTTGATTGGAAAAAAACCCCATTGAGCCATATCCTTTTTTTTCTTATGGTCAGGAATGGATCAAACAAGAAAAAGATAAAGCAAAAAAATTAAAAAAAACTTCTTGGTGGAGAAAAAAGACTGCAAGTGGAATCTGTTATTATTGCAAGAGGAAATTTAAACCAAATGAATTAACAATGGATCATTTGATCCCTTTATCTCGAGGCGGAAGATCAACAAAAGAAAACTTAGTTCCCTGTTGTAAAGAGTGTAATTCAAAAAAGAAGTATTTACTCCCCATCGAATGGGAAGAATATATGAATCAAATCCGTTCGAAAAAAGAATCATAAAAAATTTAGCAAATTGAAAGAATTGATTTTTAAATTCTTTATATTCAATATCAAAAATTTTCTTTTAATTTATCCAAAAATTTAATATAAATTTTATTAAAAGGCATATTAAATAGAATATGAAGAGACAACAATTTTTTACTCATAGTGAATGTATTACATCGATAAATATAACACCATTTCATTATGCATATTTGATATATCTAACAGAAAATAGGTTTCATGGTAATTTAACTAGGACAATAGAATATTTATTAAAACGATATTTAACTTATCTTTATAGGATTAGTTTAGCACCAGAGAAGAGAACATTAACAGCGAGCTATCAACCGAGGACAAAAAATTATGTAGTTAGGAAAATCAGCATACAGCCAACGTATTGGGGGAAGTTGTATGAGTTGAGGTATTTATTAGGGTATTCGATAAGTTATGTATTACGTATTATGCTGGACTGGGAAATGCAAGAGGAGGGGATACCGATTGAGCCAATAGTAATAAAGCCGCAATTAGTACAAGAGGATGAGGAGATACATTCACGGATACAAGTAGGGAATAATTATTCATGTTATAATAGGGTAAGTCATAGGAATTTAGAGGTTTATAGTGAGTTTTCGTGTCCGGCAGCGTGAATTATTTTGATTTTGTATTGACATTATTATAATATAATTATATTTATTTATAGAATTATATTATTATCACATTTATCCCATATCATATTGTAAATCATTTATTTTTTGCATTTTTTTGTATCCTTCTAACATTTTTTTCTATAAAATTTTCCGTTTTATACGATATAATTAACATGAAGATTTTTTCCTATAGTGGTGTACAGTTTCCTTCTGGTAATCCAAAGGTTTTTGGTGCAGAAAAGGTTTCTCCGTTAAAATTAAATACAAATCACGAGAAACATATGCAAATAACGCAAAAACCACCTTTAACAGACATCGTACCAGAAAATGAACGATTTGCATCGAATTTCACTCAAACTTTAAATCAACTCTTAGGTAGTGTAGAGAAATTGTCCAATCAGTCCGACGATTTAACAAAAAAAGCTGTTTATGATCCTGATAACGTTGATGTCCATGAAATCATGATAGCTTCCCAAAAAGCACGCTTTGCATTAAACTTAACAAAAACTATCATAGATGGTTCTATCAGAGCTTATAAAGAATTAACTTCTGGTAGATAATACTAAATAAATTTTAAGTAAAATTTTTGTAGAAATTTTCTATGAATATCAAAAAAATTCTGTACAAAAATAAAAACCTTCTGTTAAGTTGTAATTTAAATTTCATTTAAGGGTGTATTTATGCCAGAAGGTTTAAAAAATATATTTAATAAATTGGTTGAGGTTTGGAATAAATTAGATACTACGAAAAAAATCACTTTGGGAATTGTTTTGGCAATCGTTGTTGGAGCGTTTGCCTTCATTGGAAGTTATTCTAAAAAACCTGCAATGGAAGTGTTATACGACAATTTAAGTGCATCGGACTATGCAGCAATCACAAAATTCTTAGAAGCAAGTGGTTATGAATGGAAAGGCACGGGAACATCAACCATCTACGTAAATGGTTTAAAAAGACAAGAAATCATCACAAAACTTGCTCAAGAAAATTTGATCCCAGCGGGAGTAGAGGGTTGGGAAATTTTTAATATGTCTCGATGGGACGAAACTACTTTTGATAAAAACGTAAAATTACATCGTGCCATTAAGGGCAGTTTAGAGCAAATGTTGATGACCTTAGACTTTGTTAAATCAGCAAGAGTAGAGCTTGCAATTCCTCAAAGAAATAACTTTTTAACAGATACTGAACCAGTAAAAGCTTCTGTGGTTTTAACATTAAAACCTGGTGTAGAAACAATCACTCGCAAACAAGTAATGGGAATCAAAAATTTGATCTTTCGAGCTGTTCCTAACCTAAAAAGAGAAAATATCACCATTACAGATAATAACGGAAAAGAATTTGTTGAACCAGACGAAATTGACGAAGAACAAAGAAAATTAGAAATCGTAGAAAAGAAAAAAGAAATCGAAGAGAAAGAACGAAGAAAATGGTTAAACGAAATTCAACAGAGCTTACATGAATTCTATACCAGTGATCGTATTTCTATCATTAGAGTTGCTCTTACCATAAACTGGGACGAAGTAAAAGAAAAACAACATTTAGTAGAACCCGTAGAGGCAGAACCAGAAAATCCAGAAACCCCATATCCAGACAGAAAATTAATGCCAGGTGGTACATTGATAATTTCTGAAAATGCACGAAATGAACGTTTTCGCGGAAATGGTTTTACCCCAGGTGGACCGACTGGAACTGAACAAGAATTACCACCAGGTTATAGAGATTTGGATTATCAACGAGCAGAATATGGAAATAACGATGTAATAAGAAACTATGATTACAATAGAATAGAAAAAGAAATTAATAGGCAGCCTTGGGAAGAAAGAGCTCGTTCTATTGCAGTAGCAGTAGATGGAAAATGGATCAAAAAAGGCATTAAAGAAGACGGTTCTGGATATATTCGTGAATATATTCCACCAACCAAAGAAGAGTTAAAGACCATTGAAAAGCTTTTAAAAGCATCGATTTTATACAAAGCTTCGAGAGGGGATCAAATTGTGGTAGAACATTTACAAAAAGATCGAACAGCACAATTCGAAAAAGAAGACGAGGAATTAAGACAAAAACTCATGATGCAAAGATTGTTGATCGTATCTGGAATTTCTATTGTTGCATTTTTCTTGTTATATTTACTCTATAGAGCTATCAAAAACGAAATAGCAAGAAGAAGACGATTAAGAGAAGAAGAATTAGCTGCACAACAACAGTTGATGAGAGAAGCAGCACTTCGTGTTGCAGACGAAGGTGCAGCAGAAGTAGAACTTTCTATCGATGAAAAAGCAAGAAGAGAACTATTAGAAAATGCAATCAACCTTGCGCGCGAAAAACCTGACGAAGTAGCGAAATTACTAAGAACATGGTTAAACGAAGAGTAGTTTACCTACCTTCGTAACCGATTACATCCATAAAAGCACTAACAGAAAATACAGCTTTTCCTCTACCTGGTTCTCCATATCCTGGAGGAACAGGTAATTTATATTTTTCGAAAGTTCTTTTCCATATAGTTAATAATTCAAGAAAATATCTTAAAGGAGGCTTTTGCTGATTTCCTAGTGTTGTATAAGGTTCTGGACACCAAGTAGTAAAGCGCGGTACTACACCATGACTCATAAAAAAATCTAAACCTTCTGCAGTAGAGTGAACTGCTTCTTTCACAGAAGAAAATCCATAAGGCTTTGCTAGTTCTACCCCACCAACAAAATTGGGAATTACGTTTGATGGACCAAAAATCTCTACTGATTCAACAATTCTTCGAATCCAATTATCTCTTCCTATAAAGCGCTCTTTACCTGGACAAAGAATGGAAAAAAGCCTTTTATCCCATACTTCGAAATTCGGATGATAGATTTTTATTCCTACTTCTTTAAACCTTACTAGATCTTTTTTCTCCCATGCTTGTACGACCATTTTACCAATCCATCGATTCGGGAAATGCTTTTCGATGGCTTCTGCATATTGAAAGTAAAAATCTTGTTCATTTTTGTTTTGTAGTTCTGTTATTACAGATCCTCCCGTTATCGTGTATGCTTTTGCTATGTTATCTTCTTGATCGATCCAAGAAAGAACTTCGAGGATATCTTCGATGCTTTTGATTCCAGTATAAGGTCTTTTGAAATTTTTTTGTTGTCTCCAATTGTGGTTGATATCACAAAATGCGCATTCTTCGTCTTTTCCAAAATATTGACAATTTCGAAAAACCGTAAGATAAATTAAATATCCCCATTCGATGACTGGTGCAATTTCATTAGGATTTTTTCCATTAGATGTTTTATAGCGATACCAACTTGGAACCGGAGGAAATTCTACTTTTCCTAAAACTGTATCATTAAGCTTTAAAACAATCAGATTTTCTTCGTTTGTAGTGACATAATAAGGCGAATTTGGGTCAATTCGAACTGATATAACTGTTGGTAAAAGATTAAAATATCCTTCAGAAATTTTTATTTCTTCTGGTGCTTTAAATCGATATTCTTCGGGTTGATCTTTTAATGGTACGTGATCAAACGTAAAAATAAAATAATCTTTTGTCTTGTATGTATGATTTTCTAATGCTTTTGTATCGAACCTTAATCCTAATCGTAAAATATCTTGTTTGATAATTGCTTCGATGGGAATTTCTCTATAAACTTCTACAAAATTTTCTAAGGTTTCTAATCTGGTTATTTCTTGATCAATTTGATTCATAAAAGACATAATGCCAAATAAATTTAATTTCTAACAAAAAAAAGTAAATTTTTGTAAAGAATATTCTATCGAATTATGTATAACATCACAAGGATTTTGAATTTGACATTCAAGCATTTCTAAAAATTTTGTATATGCAAAATTTTTGGAGAGGTGACCGAGAGGCCGAAGGTGCAGCACTGGAAATGCTGTGTACCCCCAAAAGGGGTACCGAGGGTTCGAATCCCTCCCTCTCCGACGCTTTTATAAATTTATTCAATTATTCAAAAAATTTGCATTGACAATAGAATTTGTTTTTGTATCTTACTTATAGATGACGCATGGACAAAAAGAGGAAATTCTTTTCGAAGAATCTAAAGAATTTTTAGAATTAATAGATCAATGTAAAAAACAAAATTCCGATGCATTAGAAAGATTTTTTGAATTATATAGCATTGATATTTATAATTTTCCGATAAAAGTGTTTCAGTTTAGCGAAGAAGAAGCAGGAGACTTTTTTTTGTTTGCTTTTGAACGTTTACGAGATGGAAAACGATTTAAAACTTTTCGAGGGGAATCTTCTTTTAAAACATGGTTTTATAGCGTTTTAAGAAATCTGGTTATGGATTGGATTCGTGCAAATAAAAAATCCAAAGTCCTTCAATTTTATCATTATGGTTCTTTAACAGAGGTAGAAAATGAAATTTTCGATGAATTAAAATCCGAAGATCAAATTGAATTGAATCAGATCAAAAATTTATTCTACCAAACAATCGATAGTTTAGACGAGGAATCAAGAATTATTTTTAAATTAGTTTATATTTTCTATTTGAACTTAGATGAGCGGGATATTCAAATCCTAAAAGATAAATACCATAAGTCTGGGTACGAAATTTTTAAATTTGTATTAGAAACGAAAGAATATTTAGTAAACAAAAACCTAAAATTAAACCAAAAAAAAGAAAGACTTTATCGTCTTTATTTAAATTTGGTCAAATTAAAGGAAAAAGAAAAAGAATTAAAAAGGTTTTCTCAAAGCCCTTTTTTAGAAGAATTACAAAATAAAATCAACCAAAAAACGATCAATCGAAATAAAATGATTCAACACCAAAATCCAGAAACTATTGTAATTAAAACTCCTTTCGATAAAATTGGAACATTTTTAGGTATTAGCGCTCCGACAGTTTCTTCTATCTATAGAAAAGCCCTCAAAAAAATAAAAAATTCACAAGAATTAAAAAAAATTTTTACAGAATAAACTTTTTTACGTCTAAAAGCGTAAAGGAGCAACGGTATGAATGATAAAGAAATCAACAAAAAGGTCTTAAAGCTATTAGACGAAATCCTAAACAAAGATTTTATCAGTTTTGATTTTGATCATGCTGAATTAAAAGAAAAGATTAATACACTTTCCAATCAAGAATTAGCAGAATTAATACAATTATATAGCGAAATTTCTAAATACGAGGGTTTTACCGAAAAAAAGGAAGTTCCTGAATTCTATCTTTACAGAATAAAAGATTATTATGCAAAAAAACGTTCTCTCGAAACAAAAGAAGATTTACCTCAACTTGTGATTCATTATATCAAGAATACCTTAAAAGTAATACAAAGCTCTATCGAATTAAATGTTCAAGAAGTTCCTATTTCCTCTTATAGAGGAGATAACATAAAAAGCAATAAAGTCATCCTAAAAGATAAAAAAGTAGAGTTTTCATTTATTCCACAAGAAAAAGATTCTGTTATGTTAAGTATCTATTTAGAAAATTTAACTGGTTCGTTAACCCTAAAATTACTAAAAGAAAATTATATCATCGATATTAAGCATTTTTCTAACCTTAACGAGCAAGAGCGTATCAATATAGAAGACTTAACTTATGGCAATTATGTCTTGGATCTCAAAGGTTCTTATAATAAAAAATTTAGCTTTGTTATACAAGATTAAAGGATCATAAAACCTTGATTTCGTTTCCGATGGTTAAGTAGGCTCCTTTTACACCGGGAACCTTTTTTACTTCTTTGATGAATTCTTCGCTCCACGATACACAAAAGGAATCGTGGGCTTTTATTACAGTTGCTTTTTCTTTATTTTCTTGCGATACAATGTGGAAAAATATTTGAATATTTCCCCTATATCCTTGAATTAGTTTTGCTAATTCCATCAACGATTTTTGTTGAAATGCTTCTTTATAAATTTTCAAATGTAAAGATTTTTCTAATCTTTCTTCGATTTTCTCTTTACTTAGTTCTTGAATGTCTTCTACCAGTAAGGTAACTTGTTGTGTTTCGTCGTCTATTTCTGCATTTCCTTTTATAATAACAATGTTGTCTTCTTTAAGTAGTTCGCGCTTTTGTTCTATTACATTACTAAATGCAATACAAGAAATAGATCCAGTCCAATCATGAAGAAGAAACCGAGCAAATTCTTTTTTATTTTTGTTATTTCTGATTTCTAATCCATGTATTACACCACAGATTTCTACACTTTGATTTTGGTTAATATTAAGAACTCTTTCGATAGGAATGATTTTTAATTTTTGTATAATCTCTTTATATTTGTCTAAGGGATGACCAGAAAAATAAATCCCCAAAACATCTTTTTCTTTCTTAAAAAATTCTGTTTCTTCGTATTCAACTTTCGGAATCTCTGGTTCGCTTAAGACTGGTTTAATCGATGTAAAAAACAAATCATTTTGACCAGAATCTTTGTCTTCTTTAACTTTTTTTACGTATTCCATCAGTTGTTCTAAGGAATCCATCAAACCTTTTCTTGTATAACCTAAGTTATCAAAACATCCGGCTTGTATTAATGCTTCTAATGCACGCTTATTACATTGTTTCAAATCGATATTTTCTAAAAATTCCAAAAAGCTTCGGAATTTTTTTAATTGATTTCTTTTTTCTAATATATCTTTTACAACATTATTTCCTATGTTTTTGATTGCACTTAGAGCATAACGGATGGTAGAGTCATTTTCTATATGAAACAATTCAAAAGATTTATTGATATCTGGTTTTTCGACTTTTATGTTCAATTCTCTACATTCTAGAAAATAAGGAGCCAATTTTTCTGTTTTATCGATCTCACTATCTAAAACAGCAGTCATAAATTCTATTGTATAATTTGCTTTAAGGTATGCGGTTTGATATACTACCATAGCGTAAGCAGCAGAGTGAGATTTATTAAAACCATATTTTGCAAACTCTGCCATCTGATCATAAATATTTTCTGCAAAAGTTTTATCGTATCCTTTTTGTATTGCTCCTTCTATAAAAAGAACTTTCATTTCTTGCATTTTGGATTCTATCTTTTTTCCCATGGCTTTTCTTAATGCATCGGATTGACCTTTTGTAAAGCCACCAATCTTTTGAGCAATTTGCATCACTTGTTCTTGGTATAAAATCACACCATAAGTTTCTTTTAGAATTTCTTCGAGATCTGGGTGGGGATATTCTAATTTTTCTAAGCCTTTTTTTCTGTTGATATATGCATCTGCCATTCCTGTTTGCAAAGGACCAGGTCTATACATTGCGATCAAAGCTATAAGGTCTTCGAAAACTTCTGGTTGCATTCTTATTACAAAATCTCTCATCCCCGGCGAAGATTCCAATTGAAATACTCCTTTTACCTTTCCTGATTGTAATAATTTATATGTATTTTTATCATCCAGAGGTATATTGTTGATATTGATTTCTATTCCTCTACGTTCTTTAATCTTATTTACTGCATTTTGAATTACCGTAAGGTTTCGAAGTCCAAGAAAATCCATCTTAACAAGCCCTACGGTAGACAAGGTATTCATATCGAATTGAGTAACTAAAATCCTTTCTCCATTTTTTTCTTTTGGGTTAGCAACCGTAGCAAGAGGTACAATGTTTTCTAATGGCTCTGGTGATATAACAACACCAGCAGCATGTACTCCTGTTTGTCGAGAATTGCCTTCGAGTTTTTTTGCAATATTAAAGATTTTCTGGTGTAGCTCACTTTTTTCGGTTAGTTTTTTAAATTCCGTCGATTCTTCTAATGCTGTCTCTAAATTAATTTTAGGGGTATTAGGTATAGCCTGAGAATAAATATTTGCTTCGGAAAAAGGCATTTTAAGTACCCTTGCAACATCTTTAAGGCATGCTTTTGCCGCCATGTTTCCATAGGTAATAATTTGTGCTACGTTTTCGTAGCCGTATTTTTGACGAACATAATTAATGACTTCTTCTCTTCTTTCTACGCAAAAATCTACATCAATATCGGGCATTTCTTTTCTGTCGGGGTTTAAAAATCGCTCGAAGAGAAGATTATACTTTATAGGATCGATTTCTGTGATTCCTAAACAATAAGCAATTAGGGAACCTGCTGCCGAACCTCTACCTGGTCCAACAGGTATATTTCTTTGTTTTGCCCAGTTGATAAAATCTTGTACTATAAGAAAATATCCAGCAAAATCCATTTCTGTTATTACTTTGTATTCAAATTCGAATCGTTCGAGAATTTGAGGTGTTATCGTATTATAACGTTTTTTTAAACCTTCTTCTGCAAGTTTTCTAAAATAAGAATTAATCGTATATCCTTCTGGAACCTCGAATTTGGGAAGAAGTGGGTTTCCAAATTTAAATTCTAAATCTACCATTTCTTTAATTTTTTGTGTATTATAGAATGCTTCGGGGATTTCGGGAAACAAACGAAACATTTCTTCCGGGGTTTTTACATAGAATTCTTGGTTAAACCCAAAATCTAACGGTTCGTCAATCGTCTTTTTTTGGTTGATTCGAAGTAATATATCTTGAATTTCGTGATCTTCTTTGGTTAAAAAATGACTATCATTGGTTAAAACTAGGTTTATATCCCATTTTTTTGCTATTTCGAGGTTACCTTTTGCTACAATTTCTTCTTCTTTTAAGCCATGGTTTTGAATTTCTAAATAAAACCTATCTTTCCCGAATATATCTTTTAATCGCTTTGCTAACTTTTCTGCCTCAGAGAACTTATCCGTTAAAATTTTTCTCTGGACTTCGCCTCCTAAACATGCTGTTAAGCAGATTAGCCCTTCGTTATGTTGTTCTAATAGTTCATAATCAATTCTTGGTTTTCGGTAAAACCCTTCAATAAAAGAACGGGACGTAAGTTTGATTAAATTTTTATATCCTGTTAGGTTTTGAGCCAATAAAACTAAATGATAATTATTTCCATCGGCTAAATTTTCCATGACTTTTTTTTCTGTTCTTTTTCCGGGTGCTACATAGAATTCATTTCCAATGATGGGTTTTATACCTTGCTTTACCGCTTCTTGATAGAATTGAACTACACCATACATATTACCATGATCTGTTATAGCAACTGCATCCATTCCGTTGTTTTTGCAATATTCCATTAAATCTTTAATCTTGATTGCTCCGTCTAATAAACTAAATGTTGTATGTAGATGTAGATGAGTAAAGTTAAATTTTGCATTCATGGTTTTGTACCTAAATAATCTAAATACTTATCAAAAATCAAGTACTTTTAATCTGTTTAGTATTTTTTAAATTATCGATATTTAAAACAAATAAATTGTTCATTTTTTTACGTTGAATGAATTTTTTTCTTGAATAAAATAACTATAATAAAATTCATTTACAAAAAAACTGTATAACATAATTGATTCAAATTTTCGATATTTAAAAAATGAAAAATATAAAAATCCCAGAGGAATATTTTAGGTTTTATTTAAACAAACATCATAAGGATCAAAATATTTATTTTTTACTAAAAAATTCGAAAATTATTCATGAATTTGTAAATAAAAATATACCATTGCATTATATAAATTCAATCGTGGAGTGTTTAGAAGCTGGTATTTCTATAAAAAAAATAAAAAAATTTTTAAAACAGATAAAAGAACATAATTTTCCTGCTATAATTTTATTGGATGTAGGGCAATCGAAAAAAATCTTGATTCAAGAAAATCAATCCATCATCGAGCCGAATACAAAACAATATTATTTAAATTTTTATCAAAATACAGAAAATAAAACAATTCATCTATACAAAGACTCTAAAGTTCTAAAATTTAATGATATTTATAAAGTTATATTAAAATATAAACAAAAGGGAAATCTGGAAAAAATCTACGAATATTGTAACTATGTTTTTAATGTGCAAAAATACAACAATATATTTTCTGTTGATGAATTGCAAAATCTATACGAAATATTTTCGAACGTTGTTTTAACTATAAAGAAACCGAAGGAAGCATATAGAATTTTTAAATTATTTTACAGAGATCTTAACGAACCATTTTTCTTAAAACAAATGGCTATAATTCTCTTTTTGTGTAAGCATTATCAAATTTCTCTGAATTTTTTTTCGAAGTATTATAATTTAATACGTCATAATAAATTAGAACAAAATAAAATACAAAATATGATGCAAATTATAGAAAGTATTATGTTGATAAAAAATAAACAAAAATTAAAGTTGTTAAAAAAAGAATCGTGATTATGGAAGAGTTAAATCATAACAATCAAATAGAAACATACAAAAAACCTAAGCATGTCGATCCCATAGAACAAAAAGTAGATAAAATATTCGAAGAGTTAAACTTTCTAAAATTAAAATTTACAGCTAGTATGTTTCTTGAATTAGATGATAATGTATTAGAAAAATTTGCAGAAAAATATAGCAATATCTTAATTTATCTTTTAAACATATTAGATAAAGATTCTTCTACTAAGTTAATTAATAAGCTTACAATAAGATCAATTATCTATCTAATAGAAGAAGAAATTCGATTATTATTGTTAGGAGAATTTAAGTTCGAAGATAATTTCGAAGATTTGGCTAAAATTAGTTTATTAATCGATGAACTTGATTTTAGCGAAACTCAAAATTTCTTAAAAAAAGAAAATTTCGAGGAAATCAAAGAAAGTATAAAAATTTTATTAAAAAGAAAAGGAAAAGAGAGTGTATTAAAATTTAATTACTTATTGAATTTTGATTTTGATCAAATCAAAAATTTGATCAGTGTAATTGTACAAAAAAGACCAATTATTTTGCCTATATTGATGGTTTTTGCTCCAGATAGTGTAAAAGCGTTTTTGTTGCAAGAAATTATTGAAAGATATCCGGAATTTATAAAGGTTTTACCAGAAGATATTTACGAATTAAAGTTCTATTCATTACTTCGCGATAAAATGCAAAAAATCCTTGATTATTTACCTAAGGAAGTTGTTCAAAAGTTAGAGTATTTGGAAATAGTAAAACGATTAGAAAATGCCTTAAACAATATTATTTTAGAGTTCCAGAATAAGAATTATAACGAAAAGGAAAAAAAAGAAAAAATCTTGAATCAGGTTTACGAGATGTTAATTCCCGAAGCACCTGAGATTCAAGAACTTTTGTTGATTGATTTTTTGAATAAACATTATCTTTCTCCACAAGATGTAGAGATCCTTCAATTGCTTTTTAAACAAAATAAATAAATTATACAATGTAAAATTCTGCCTTGCGTATGGACTTTAAAGATATCTTTTCTTCGATTCCTTTTTTGGGATAATTTATAATATATCCATTCGTGTAGGTTCTATTTTTGTTTAAATGAATAATTTTTCCATCTTCTAATTGTACCGAAATATCAATCCCTTTGAATTGTAAATATTTAAGAAGTTGCTTTTCGAATTCTTTGTTGGAAACTTTCAATTTTTACCTCCGTTCGATAGATATAAAGTGGTTTTTGCATTTCAATTTACGGATATTTTTCGAGTTTTTTTATTCTTTTTTTTTATCCTGCCAAAAAAATTGTTGATGAATGCTTGGAGTAATATTATAATATTTAACGTTAATATTAACTTATTTCGTTGTTGACCATATTTCAAAATAAAAAAATCTGTACTTTTTTATAAAATAATCCTAATGAGGAGTGGGTATGATAGGAATAATTGTAAAAGATGGAGAAAGTATAGATTCAGCTTTAAAGCGATTTAAAAAAGAATGTGTGAATGCTGGGATACAAACAGAAATTAAAAAAAGAGAATTTTACGAAAAACCATCAGAAATTAAAAAGAAAAAACGAGAAGCAGCTGAACGAAAAAGACGTAAAAAATTACTCATGCAAAAGAAAAAAGAACAATTATCCTTTGGAAAATAAAGCCAATTCCTTCCGCTTTTTATGGAAGATATCAAAACCAAAATTTTGCAAAGCATTCCAATAGAAAACTATATTAGTCGATTTGTTTCTTTAAAAAAGCAAGGTCGCTACTTAGTTGGTTTATGTCCATTTCATAAGGAAAAAACACCATCTTTCACAGTAACACCAGAGAAAGGCATATTCTATTGTTTTGGATGTGGAAGAGGAGGAAATCTTATTACCTTTGTCATAGAAAAAGAGCAGGTTTCTTTTAAAGAAGCTTTGGAAATATTGGCAAACTATGCAGGTATTAAGATTTCTTTTAAAGATTTGCAAACAGAAAATAAATACATTAAAACATTAGAAATTGTTCTTCAGGAATTCCAAACGTTTTTATTTTCTACTGATGGAAAAAAATATTATGAATATTTGATTCAAAGAGGAATCGAAGCATCTACAATTACAAAATTTCAATTAGGAGCATCACCAGAAGACTTTTCGTGGATAGCGAAAAAACTATTTTCTCTTTCCGAGGATCTTTTGCATTTAGGTATTATCAAAAAAAATCAGTACAATGAATATTATGATTTTTTTCGTAATAGAGTGATATTTCCTATTTTTAATTCGAATCATCAAGTCGTAGGTTTTGGTGGTAGGGTGATTGACGATTCGAAACCAAAATACATCAATTCTCCAGAAAGTAGTATTTTTCATAAAGGTTCTCTATTGTATGGTTTAAATTTTGCATTGCCAGAAATACGTAAAAAAAACGAAGTTCTTATCACAGAAGGTTATTTAGATGTAATTGGTATGCATCAAATTGGGGAGCAAAACATCGTAGCTCCATTAGGGACAGCCTTTACAGAGGAACATAAAAAAAATATTCTACGTTATGCCAAATCAATCATTTTGATGATGGACGGTGATTTGGCTGGAAGAAATTCTATCTTAAAAACACTGTTATTATTCCAAGAAGAAATGGAAAGTGTCTTGGTTTTATTGCTTCCCGAAGGTTTAGACCCTTTCGATCTTAGTAAGAAAATCTATCATAAAGAAATTGAGTTAGATTTTAAAGAAATAAAACATCAGTCGATTTCGGGATTAAACTTTATAATGATGAATTTAATATATTTAGAAGATGATTTAAATAGCATTTTTCTGGAATTACAAAATATATCTAGTTTTTATAAAAAAATTCAAGAATTAATCAAAAAAGAAAATTTAGAAAATTATTATAAAAATCTTTCTATAGAAAAAAAACAAAAAATTATTCATAAAATTAAAGATTATCTATTGAATATTCGTAGCTCAATCCTAAAAGATTTATTAAGTTCCGAATTAGAAACTATTACTAAATTAAAACTTCATACCTTAGTAGAAAACGAAAAAAACAAAAATTTTTCGGAAAATTCCATCGATTTTTCTAAAAGTCGTCTTGACAAAGAAAAAAATATACTCTATATTATAGAAAGAGAACTGATTGGAACATTGATAAAATATCCTGCCATGATTAAAACTTTCTATAAAGACATCAATAATATCAATTTTTATGATGATTTTAGTCAATTTATTTGGCGTATTTTGTACGAAAAAGTCATCGTTTTGAGTAGTTCTGTTGATATACCATCGATTTTAGCATTAATTCCTGTTGAACAGCAAAATATCCTTATTCCATATATTTTAAAGGACGAATATAGTGAATTAAATAAAATTTCTTCGAAAATAAAAATTAAGGATATTATTTCCGATAATGAGATTGAAAATATAATAAAAGAATTAATAACAAAACATAGAATAGAAGAAATCAATCAATTAATTAAAAATAAACAAAACGAAATCAAGGTAATTCCTGATACAGAGAGGGCATATATTTATAATGAAATCGATAAATTACTTAAAGAGAAAAAGATGTTAGCCTCCACCCTTAGAGGTTATTCCTAATTCATTCCACATTAGAGGTAAATGTATGAACATTATTGATTTACCAGAAGTAAAACAAATTATAAAAATTGGAAAAACCAATGGCGAAATTACTTTTGACGAGATTAATGAACTATTACCAGAAAAAATCATTAATTCCGAAAAGATAGAAGAAGTTTTTACTATTTTGCATGACATGGGAATTCGTATTGTCGAAGAGTATAGTCATACAGAGGAAGAAGAATCTTTCGAAGAAGAATTAAAAAAAGAAACGATATCTTCGAAGTCAAAGAAGCGAAAAAAAGAAACATTCTCTGACGATCCTATTAAACAATATCTAAAAGAAATTGGGAAGGTTCATTTAATTTCGGGAGATAAAGAAGTCTTTCTTGCTCAAAGAATCGAAAACGGAGAAAAAATCATTGAAGAAACGGTTTTACGTTCTACAATATTGAGAATTCAGTTTTCTAAGTTAGTTCCAAAAGTTCGAGCGGGAAAAATCAAAGTAACAGAAGTGATTTATTCCGAAAGAGCCTACGCGTTAACAGAAAGTCAGATTAAAGAATTAGAAAAAAAATTCTTCGAGACAATGGAATTTGTAAAAAAAGAAGATAAAAAACTCCAAGAAGCAAGAGCTAAACTTAAAAAATTGCAAGAAGGAACAAAAAAATGGCAAGAATATCAAGCAATTGTACAAGAATGTCAGGGTAAAATCTACGAAAAAATGAAGGAGTTGGGTGTATCTCAAAAAGAGATTCATCGAATATCGGGAAAAATCAAAGGAATGGTAAACCGAATCAAAGAAATACAAAAGCATTTTCTTTCTCTTAAAGCAAAGTACCAAAAGGATGTTAAACAGATTAAAGCTTATAACCGTTTTATAGAAAAAAACGAAAATTTAGATATCGTAGAAAAAGAAATGGGATGTTCTGTCGAAGAAGTACGCGAAATTATCAAAGACATTAGAAATAACGAAAGAAAACTCAGAAGAATGGAACAAGATGCAGGTTGCTCTATTCAAGATATATTGGATTGGGGAGAAGCTATAACAAAAGGGGAAAGAGAAATTGCACAAGCGAAAAAAGAGTTGATTAAATCGAATTTAAGACTTGTAGTATCGATTGCAAAGAAATATGCAAACCGCGGAATGTCTTTTTTTGATCTAATCCAAGAAGGTAACATTGGTTTGATTAAAGCAGTAGATAAGTTTGAATACAAAAAGGGGTTTAAATTTTCTACTTATGCAACATGGTGGATTCGTCAAGCAATTACAAGAGCATTATCTGAGCAAGCAAGATCCATCCGTATCCCCATCCATATGATAGAAAAAGTAAATAAAATTAACAAAGAATCCCGAAATTTCTTGCAAGAATATGGAAGAGAACCAACAGTAGAAGAGTTAGCAGAAAGGTTAGGTTGGAGTGTAGAAAGTGTAAAAGCAGTAAAAAGTATAGCAAAGGATCCTATTTCTCTAGAAACACCTATTGGAGACGAAGAAGATTCTAAGTTAGGTAATTTTATCGAAGATCAAAAAACGGAATCTCCGTTGAACCAAACAGCAAATAAAATGCTTCAAGAACAGCTTAAAAGTGTATTAAATACTTTGCCAGCGAGAGAACAAAAGGTTTTAAAAATGCGATTTGGTCTAGAAGATGGATATGTTCACACATTAGAAGAAGTGGGATATGTTTTTCAGGTTACACGTGAAAGAATACGTCAAATCGAGGCAAAAGCTTTACGTCGATTAAGACATCCTTCTCGAAGTAAAAAACTTAAAGATTATTTAGAGGATGAATCTTAAATCATCTTTATAAATATATTTAATTTAATTTTCTTTTTTTGATTTATTTACAGTATTGATAACAGCTTTTGACACATTTATTGCAACGTTTGGATCAAAAACACTAGGAATGATATAATCTGGCATTAATTGTTCTTGTGGAATAGTGTTGGCTATCGCGTAAGCACATGCCATTTTTATTTCATCTGTTATGTGTTTGGCTCTACTATCTAATAAACCGCGAAATAGACCAGGAAAGCACAAAACATTGTTGATTTGGTTCGGATAGTCGCTTCTACCAGTTGCTATAATTTTTGCATAAGGTTGTGCTAGTTCTGGCTTAATTTCTGGATCTGGATTTGATAAAGCAAAAACAATTGCATCGCGATTCATTTTTTTTACCGCATCTACGCTTAAAATATTTGGGCCGGATAATCCAATAAAAATATCTGCTCCTTGGATTAATTCTTCTAATCTGCCTTTTTCGTTATAAGGATTGGTATTTTCTGCAAACCAGCGTTTGTATTTGTTTAAGTCTTTTCGATCTTTAGTAATAGCACCGTTTCTATCAAAACCTATAATGTTTTTTATGCCTAAATGTAACATCATCTTTGTACATGCAATACCTGCTGCTCCAACACCTACTAATACAACTTTTACATCTTCGTATTTCTTATTTACTATTTTTAATGCATTTATGAGTGCAGCAGTTACTACAATTGCTGTCCCATGTTGATCGTCATGGAATACGGGAATATTTAATTCGTTTATTAAACGTTCCTCTATTTCGAAACATCTAGGTGCTGCAATATCTTCTAGGTTAATTCCACCAAAAACAGGTTCTAATTGCTTAACAATATTTACAATTTCGTCTACATCTTGGGTTTTTAAACAGATAGGAAAAGCATCTACATTGCCGAATGTTTTAAATAAAATTGCTTTGCCTTCCATTACAGGAATCGCTGCTTCTGGTCCTAAATTTCCTAATCCTAATATTGCACTTCCATCACTTACGACAGCTACTGTATTGCTTTTAATCGTAAAATCATAAACCTTTTGTGGATCTTGGTAGATTTCTTTACATACTTTTGCTACACCGGGTGTATAAACAATCGATAAATCATCTCTATTTGCGATCGCTTTTTTACTTTTGATTTCTAATTTCCCTCCTTGATGATGAAGCAAAATCTGATCAGCAACATAGATTACTTGTATATCTTGGTATTGTGATAATGCATGATGTATTTCTTTTGCTGTTTCTTCGTTGACTGTTTTAATGGTAATATTTCTGATTGTATAGTCTTTTGTAGCTTCTATGATATCTATGGCACCAAATTGTGCAGGAAAGCTGGAAATAATATTCATTGTTTTAGCAAGTACGCCGATTTTGTTTTTTAGCTTGATTTTAAACGTAACGTGAAATTCTAATGGCTGATCTTGATTGTAGCTCATCATAATAGTAAATCCATAAATTTTATTTATTATCTGTTATCGATAATTTTTTTGTTTTATTTCTTGAATTATTCTAATAAAAATTATTAATATCATATCGAATTATTATTGCCAAAATTTTTTATTTTTTTATTTTGTATGATAGTTCACAATAAAAGGAGGGGGTCATGTCGAATCAATCCAGTCAAAAAATTCAAACTTACCATGAATTTTGGTATTTTTATTTAAAGGAACATAGTCATCCCATTAATAGAGCGTTCCATTATATTGGGACGACAGGGGTAATACTTCTTTTGATATGGTCAATTTATATACAGAATTATTGGTACTTGTTATTACTTCCCGTTTGTGGTTATGGTTTTGCTTGGTTTGGGCACTTTTTTATCGAAAAAAATAAGCCAGCAACGTTTACTTATCCCTTTTGGTCATTGATTTCGGATTTTCGAATGTATTTTGCATTTCTAACCGGAACATTAAAAAAAGATTTAGAAATCAAAGATTCAATTTATAGTAAAGAAGCCGTACAAAATTAGGTAGAATTGAACTAACAGTTGCTACTGTTAGTTCAATTTATCCATGATTTTATCGATGATGCCATATTCTAGTGCTTCTTGGGCATTCATGTAATAATCTCTATCAGTATCTTTTTCTACTTGTTCTAAACTTCTTCCCGTTCTTTCTGCGATGATTTTATTTAATTCATCTCGCGTTTTTTTGATTTCTTGTGCATGAATTTTAATGTCGATTGCTGGTGCAACAATTTGACCAGAAATTAAAGGTTGATGGATCATGATTTTACTATGTTTCCATGCATAACGTTTTCCAATTGCACCACCGCATAACAACAATGCACCCATACTAGCAGCAAGTCCCATGCAAACAGTTGCTACATCAGATTTGATCATTTGCATGGTATCGTAAATACACATACCGGAAGTAATCACTCCACCTGGGCTATTGATAAATAACGTGATGTCTTTACCTGGTTCTAGGGCATCTAAATATAAAAGTCTTTCTACTACATATTGAGCTGATTGGTCGTCCACAGGTCCCCAGAGAAAAATCTGTCTTTTTTTAACAAAATTTTTTTCGATTTCTGCTTTTAAAGGGGCAAAGTGTTCTAAAAGTTTTTCTGTATCTTGGTTTAAAAACATAGGACAATTTTTTTTGTTTAATTGAATTAGAAAATAAAAAATTTATTTATTGTTTTTTGTCTTATAGTTAAAAAATATAATATAAATATATCCTAAGATAACCAAGAAAAAATATAAATAAAAATATAATTTTTTTTCTTTATAAAAATTATAAATTCTTCTTTCTTTTTTTTGTTTTTCTATTTTTTCGTCTGGTAATGCTTGATCAAACTTAAAAATATAGATACTGTTGTTATTTTGTTTTTGAATTTGATTTTTTTCTATTTCTAGTTTAAGGATTTTTTCTTCGAGTAGTTTGTTTTCTTTTTCTAGATATTCATTTTCGTAGATTAAATTATTTTTATATAATGTTTTTTCTCTTATTTCTAAATAGCCAAAAGAACTAAAAAAAGATAAATATAAAAGAAGAGCAATAATTGACCAAGCAACTAATAGAATGTTTGAATAATTAATTTTCATAAAAAAAGTTAGGTTGTTAACCTAACTTTAAGTTATAGAATGTTTTTTTTCCGGGATAATAAGCTATATTGTCTAAGTCTTCTTCGATTCGTAAGAGTTCATTATACTTGGCAATTCTATCTGTCCTACACAATGAACCAGTCTTGATTTGACCAGCGTGAGTTCCAACTGCAATATGAGCAATTGTAGTGTCTTCTGTTTCTCCAGAACGGTGACTAATGATACAAGTAAAATTATGTTTTTGTGCAAGACGAATGGTTTCTAATGTTTCTGTTAATGTTCCAATTTGGTTTACTTTAATCAAAATAGCATTACATACATTTTCTTCGATGGCTTTTTTTAGCTTTTTGGGGTTTGTAACTAGTAAATCATCTCCGACGATTTGGATCTTTTTGCCTAATGCTTTATTGAATTCTTTCCAGTTTTCCCAATCGAATTCAGAAAGTCCATCTTCTATCGATATAATGGGATATTTATTAACAAGGTTTTCGTAGATTCGAATCATTTCGCTACTTCCAATTTCTTTTCCGTCAACTTTGTAGACTTTTTTCTCGTTATCATAGAATTCGGATGCAGCTGGGTCTAAAGCGATAAAAACATTATCTCCTGGTTTATATCCAGCTTTTTCGATAGCTTTAACGATAATTTGTAAAGCTTCTTCGTTGGATTTTAAATTAGGAGCGAATCCTCCTTCGTCGCCGACAGAAGTCGAAAGTCCCATATCTTTTAATATTTTTTTTAAGTTATGAAAGATTTCCACAGCAGCTCTTAATGCTTCTTTAAAAGAATTAAATCCTACGGGCATAATCATAAATTCTTGAAAGTCCACATTGTTGTCTGCATGAACACCACCATTCAAAATATTCATCATAGGAACGGGCAATGTATCTACTAATGGTCCGCCCAAATATTTGTATAAGGGAAGATTTAAGCTATTTGCTGCTGCATGTGCTACCGCTAAACTTACTCCTAAGATAGCATTCGCGCCCAACTTAGATTTATTCTCTGTTCCATCTAGATGAATCATCCTTTGATCAATTTCTTTTTGTCTATAAACACTATAAACTCCATCAACTAATTCTGGTGCAATAATGTTTTCTATATTTTCAATTGCTTTTAAAACACCCTTACCTAAGTATCTATGAGGATCGTTATCTCGCAATTCTACTGCTTCGTATGTACCAGTCGATGCTCCGGATGGTACCGCAGCCCTACCGATACTTCCATCGTCTAACAATACTTCTACTTCTACTGTTGGGTTGCCCCTGGAATCAAGTATCTCTCTTGCTCTAATGTCTGATATTACAGGTTCGTTAATTGTTGGTTCCATAATTTCATTTTTTTATAGTATTTATTAAGTAAAGGAATTTTTTGGTTGCATAAATAAAACGGATTTATTTATTCTGTAATAAAGATGATTACTCCAGAAAGTAAATACATTAAAGCTGTAAATAGTGCATTAGAAACATGGCACGACCTAATTGAATTTTGCATTCATTCAGAATTTTATCAAAAATGTTTAGAAAATCAATATAGTAAAAAATTATCCGCTAAAATGACATTAGTATATGCATATTTATTAACTTTCCCTAATGAGGACAGAATTCGTTTAGAAAGTGATCCAGAATATTTTTATCAATATGCTAGTTCTTTTGTTCGAGAACTTGCTCCTTTTAAATTCAACAAAGATGGATACGATAAAAAAGGAAGAACAATTTTTTTAAAAAAAATCAAGTCTGTTTTAAAAGCATTAAAAAGAAACCAAGAAGATCCATTAAACGTTGATCGATATATTTTCTTAGAACAAATCATCCGTTTATTTTCGAGAGAAGAACAATTTTGTGAAGCTTATGATTTGTATAAAAATTTTATTTTTCGCTTTCGCCCAAAATTAATCGAAAATTATGATTATCAAATCTGAATAATAAACTCCATAGGATTTAACATAACCAAATGGTTTGACAAAAAGATTCAAACAAAAAAATCAACTCTATGTCTTTAAAGAAAAAAGTAGCTGTACTTGCTGGTGATGGTATAGGACCCGAAGTAATGGATGTTACTCTCGAAGTTTTAAAAAAAGCTCTTGGAAATCAATATACAGAATTTGAATTTCAATCTGCATTAGTTGGTGGTGCTGCAATCGATGCAGTAGGAGAACCACTTCCTAAGGAAACATTATCTTTGTGTGAATCTTCTGATGCTATCTTGTTTGGTTCTGTTGGTGGTCCAAAATGGGAAAGTTTGCCACCAGAAAAACAACCAGAACGAGGTGCACTACTACCATTACGCAAATATTTCGAATTATTCGCGAATCTTAGACCAGTAAAATTGTATCCAGAATTAGCTCATGCATCGCCATTAAAAGAAGATCGTTTAAAAAATGGAGTTGATATCTTAATAATAAGAGAACTAACAGGTGATGTTTATTTTGGCCAACCAAAGGGTAGAGAAGGAAAAGATAAAAACGAAAAAGCATACGATACAATGGTATACCATCGCTACGAAATCGAAAGAATAGCACAAGTTGCATTTGATTCTGCAAAAATGCGAAAAAACAAAGTAACAAGTATCGATAAAGCAAATGTTTTAACATCGATGGTTTTTTGGAGAGAAGTTGTAACACAATTTGCAAATGATTATAACAAACAAGGTAATAATGTTCAATTAGAACATATGTATGTGGATAATGCAGCTATGCAATTGATTTTAAATCCCAGTCGTTTTGATGTTCTATTGTGTAGTAATATGTTTGGTGATATTCTTTCTGACGAAGCATCAGTATTAGGTGGCTCCTTAGGTATGTTAGCAAGTGCATCTTTGTCAACAAGGAAAAATCAGCATGGTTATAAATTTGGTTTGTACGAACCAGCAGGAGGTTCTGCACCAGATATAGCAGGTAAAGGTATTGCAAATCCTATTGCTCAAATCCTTTCGGGAGCACTAATGTTAAGATATAGTTTTGGGTTAAATGAAGTAGCAACGAAAATAGAAAAAGCAATAGAAAAGGCAATTCAAAACGGTGCAAGAACAAGAGATATTGCAACAGAAAAAGATAGAGTTCTTAACACAAAAGAGATTGCAGAAGAAATAATAAAAAATTTATAAATATTATTAATGAATCAAAATCATAAAAAAATTGTAATTTGCGAAGATGATCCCAAAACGTTAAGGGATTTAAGAATTGTTTGTAATACTCCTCATTCTCAGATAATTAAAGAATTTACGAATGGGATAGAATTGATCGAATGGTTAAAAAATAATTCCAAAGAACCTAATCTTATCATTCTAGATATCATAATGAAGAGAATGGATGGTTTTGTTGCATTTCACGAAATTCAAAAAATCAACCCCAAAATCCCTATTATTTTTGTAAGTATAGAAAATTCTGCATCTTTGATTAAATATTTAGTTCTAAACGGTGCAAAAGATTTTATCACAAAACCGTACGATTTGGAGCAACTTCGATTAAGAATTTTAAAGAACCTCCAAAAGTTGTAATGATCGAGAGTTCCTATTTACAGATTGCCATAATCAAACCTTAAAATATATTGTAATTAGTATGCAAGTTGAATTAAAAGAAAAAACATCTTATAGAGATTTAAATATTCCCTTTGAACCAAAATTAGAATATATTGATAAAAATCTTTTAATTTCCCTTTTGCAAAGGGTAGAAAAACCCGGAAGATATACAGGGGGGGAATTTGGAATACCCAAAAAAAATCCAGAAAATTTTCGCGTAAGAGTTGTTTTAAGTTATCCTGACACCTACGAATTAGGGATGTCGAACGAAGGAATTAAAATATTGTATGATCAAATCCATCGAAATGGTTATTTTGCAGATAGGGTTTTTTTACCATGGCCTGATTTTAGTAAATTACTCAAAGAAAATCATATATCTTTATATTCTTTGGATCATTTTTTAAAAATAACGTCTTTTGATCTTTGGGGGTTTAATGTTGCTCATGAACTTCATTTTACAAACTTATTATTTGCTCTTGATCTTGCTCAAATTCCTTTATTAAGAAAAGATCGGAGATATAGCGATCCTTTTATTATCGTAGGTGGAACAGCTGTTTCTAATCCACTTCCATTGTTTGATTTTGTTGATGGTATATTCATGGGAGATGGAGAAGAAGCCATCATCGAAATGATAAAGTTCATCGAACAAGGGAAATTTCAAAAAAAATCGCGGCGAGAAATCTTAAAAGACTTACAAAATGTAGAAGGATTGGTAATTCCAGACTTTTACGAAGTTCAATATAACAAAGAAGATCCAGAATCAAATTATCCTGTTTATATTGGAAAACTTGTAGAAAAAAGAACTTATCGCGAAAAGGAATTTGCGAATTTAAAACATATTGTAATACCAAATATTGCCATTACACAAGATAGAACTGTTTTAGAAGTTAATCGGGGCTGTGGTCAAGGTTGTAGGTTTTGCCATGCTGGTTTTTGGAAAAGGCCAGTTAGAAATGCAGAGGTTGATCGTTTGATAGAAATTGCCGGAGAATTACTAGAAAGAACAGGAAATAATGTTTTAACATTACATTCTTTGTCAATTGCAGATTATCCTTGGTTAGAAGAGTTGGTGATTGGTTTAGCAAATCGATATGGTACAGAAGGTGTTTCTCTTTCTCTTCCCAGTTTAAGGGTTCAAGTAAAAACTATCCCTATTTTAGAAATGACTTCGAACATTCGTAAATCCAGTATTACCTTTGCATTAGAGGCTGGTTCAGAGCTTCTAAGAGAAAAGATTCATAAAAAATCTTCCGAAGAAAATTTGCATTATTTAATGAGCCTTGTATATCAGAAGGGATGGGATTTAGTAAAAGTCTATTTTATGCTTGGTCTTCCCGATAATGAAAATCGCGAAGTGGACGATTTGATTCGTGCATTAAATACCTTAGGTAAAATTGCACAAGAACATGGTAATAGAAAAAAGGTGAATGTATCGATTTCTTTGTTTGTTCCAAAACCATTTACGACTTTTCAGTGGGAAGAACAAAAATCTCCAGAATATTTTGATGCTGCAATACAAAAAATCAAGAGTGGATTAAAGACTAATAGAGTTTGGATAAGGCATCCAACGCCTTGGATGTCTTACATCGAAGGTTTGCTATCGAGAAGTGATCATCGAATTGGGGAGTATATATTAAAAGCATACCAAAAAGGTGCGATTTTCGACTCTTGGGATAATCTTTTTAGAGAAGATGTCTGGAAAGAAATTTTGTACGAAATACCTCAACCTCTACGCGAATTATGGTTGAATAAAAAAATTCCTGGTTCACCTATGCCTTGGGAAGATATTGTTAATGGTTTTCCGCGCGAAAAATTGATAAGAGATTACGAGAAGTTTCAATCTATTAACGAACAAAATATGAATCCTGCGAAAAAACAATTTTTAGATCCAGCAAAATTTCCACCAGAACTTTTTAAACGCGTTTCTATCCCAGAGGAAAAGTTTAAGACGAAATCTGTATTAAAACTAACTTATGCGAAGTTGGGAAGTTTTATCTATATAAGCCATCTAGAAACTATCGAGGTAATTCGCAAAGCGTTAAGAAGATCAAAATTACCTATGACGTTTTCTCAAGGTTTCAATAAGCACGAAAAGATCATTACGAAATCTTCTTTGCCAGTTTATTTTCTTTCTCTCGAAGAAGAAATCTATGTTGAGTTGTATAAAGAATTAACATCAGTAGAACTGCAAGACTTTCGCACAAAAATTGCTTTGAATTTTCCCGAGGACTTGTTTTTTGTTTCGCTAGAAGTTGTTCAAGATAAAAAACCCCAAAATGATGTACAAAAATTTCGTATAGAATCTAAACAAAAAGAATTGATTTTCGCTCTTTATGATAAACTTTCCCGACCACCAGAGGATATTTCTTTTATCAAAAGAGAAATCAAAAAGAAAAATCGAACAAAACATCGCTCTCAATCAAAAAAAATTCAGGTAATCGATTTAAATTTGATGGATCAAAAAACATTTATCGAAGATTATTTATCCAAGTATAGCTCAGGTTTAATCGAAAAACTCTACGAAGATAAGGATTGGATAGAGGGCATCAACCTCACAATCCCAGAAGCTTCTTTAGAAAATATTTCTTTTACAGATTTATTGCTTCAATATTTAGGGATTTCCAAAGAGAAATGGAATATCGATTATCGGATTATTAAGTTATAAAAAAAGGTCAGCTTTTTTAGCTGACCTAAAAGTTTCATGCTGCTTCTTTTTTTTCTGTTTTTTTCCTCCCGAAGGTAAACTTGACTTCTTCCGCGATGATCTTGATCCGCGAATGTACTTCGCCTTTGTCGTCTGTCCATCGATCTTGTCTAAGTTTACCCACCACAATTATTCTTGATCCTTTTTTTAAAAAGTTTTTACAAGCTTCCGCGTTCTTTCCCCATGTTTCTATGGTAAAGAAGCTTACGCTATCTCCCTTTTTGTCGTGATTCACCGCTACGTTTAGTGTTGTTACTTTTTGGTTATCTCCTATTGTCCTCATTTCTGGATCTTTGACTAAGTTTCCCTCTACAAAGGTGTACGCTATGTTCATACTGGTTTCCTCCACAGCTTTCTAAAAAAATAAATCTACTTTTTGCAAAAAATTACATATATTTTTTTTCATTTTGGTGATTAAAAAAGTGATGAAGCTAGAACAAAAATCCTTTTCCAAAAAACAATGGGATATCATTACATCAAAATATCCCCATAAACAAGTAATAGCGGCGGCAGGTAGTGGAAAAACCAGAACTGTTATTGGATATACGATGTATTCACTAGAACAAAAAAGTCAAAACAAAATATTATTGTTAACGTTTAGTAGAAAAGCTTGCGAAGAGATGATGTATCGAATTCCTCAAGAATATTCAAAACATGTGGAAATTCGTACGTTTCATGCTTTTTGTTATCATTATATTAAAAATTACCATCCAGAGTATTCTAAGTATTCGTTTAAAATTCTTTTAGAAGAAGAAAAAAACGAAATTATCAAACAAATTTTGTATCAAAATCCAAAAAAAACCTATGGAATTCCTTATCCAGTTTTGATAAATTCAATCCATCATATTCAATACAAAATACCAGAATTGTACAATATATTGATCGAAGAAATACAAAAATATAAACAAGAAAATCATTATCTGGAATTCGAAGATTTAATAGAAATCGTATTAGATGGATTATCGAAAAAACAACCTTGGATAGAGCCACTTTTACAGAATTATCAACATGTTGTGGTAGATGAATTTCAGGATACAGATCCCAAACAAATGCAATTTTTACAATTACTTAAACCAGAAAAACTATTGGTAGTAGGGGATGATTGGCAAGCTATCTATGGTTTTCGCGGTGCAACAATTGAACCTTTCTTTAAGTTTAAAGCTTTGTTTCAAAAATCAAAAATATTTAAATTAGACGAAAATTATCGCAGTTTAGAACCAATAGTAAAAGTAGGAAATTTTATTATATCTAAATCCTCTAAAAAAAGTTTTAAAAATGTAAGAGCCATTCGAGGCAACGATCTAAAAATTCCCGTATTGGGTTACTACTTAGGTTTTTTTAAAAACTATGATTTTATTATAAATTTGATCAATCAATATAATGGAATGATGTTAGTTCGTAGCAATTATCGAAAACGTTTTTGGCTAAATCAAGGCTTAAAATTCGAAAACATATTAACAATCCACAAATCCAAAGGATTAGAATTTTCTATCGTTTTTATCGATATTACTAAAGGTTGGAGTGGAGAAAATCACTTAACAGACGAAGAGATAAGGGTATTATATGTAGCAATCACAAGAGCGCAAAATCTATGTATTATTTTAGTAAACACAGAAATAAACTCTTTAGAATCTTTTATCTACAAGAAGTTAATAAAAAATCAAATCATGTTTGTAGATGATCGATTACTCCTTAAATATATCGAAAAAGAAAATATTTATAGAAACTCTTTAATTAAAAGTTAATATTAAGATTGTTTTACTTTTAATCCGGCGATAAAAACGTTTACAGAAAAATCTACGAGTTGATATAGATCTTGTTTTAGTAATGTTAGATTATTTCTGTGGTTTAAAATCAATATACCTTCTAACAAAGCCCAAATACCTGTAGCAGCAGCGCCCGAATTTTCTACCATAAATTCTTTTTTTTGTTTTCCTAATCGAATAATAGATTCGATAAATCTTAACACATCTCTTGCTTTTACATGAATTTCTCTACTTATTCGAGAGTGGTTTTCTCTAAGTTCCTCTTCCGATAAATTTAACACTGCAATAATATCAAAATATTCAGGGTTTTGAACATAAAAATCAACATAACTTTTCGCCAATATTTTTAACAAAAATTCCGCAGATTCTTTATCGGGATCGTAGCTTTTTACAGAATTTCTTAATTGTTGTTCTAACTGAAGAATACCCTCAAATAAAACATTTTTGTAAATCGTTAGCTTGTTATCAAAATACAAATAAAAAGTACCAATACTTACCCCTGCTTTATCAGTAATATCTTTTATCGTTGTATTTTTATATCCATTTTCGAAAAAAATAATTTTTGCAGCATTTAATAATGCTGTTTTTCGGATATTTCTTGCCTCTTCTGTTCTTGCTCTTCTGAATAAATTATTTTCTTGTATAGTTTTTTGGATTTGTTCTTGGGATTCAATTTCGTTGAATGTTTGGTTTTGTATAACTCTCTCTTCCATATTAACCCCCACTTACAGATTATTTTTATAAATTATATTGTAAAGTTGGATTTTGTTAATTTAAATTTTTCTTATAAACAGAATTGACATTTGGAAAATCCGTTTTTTCCAAGTTCTTATGAAGGTAGCAATATCTAGTGATGAATGGTGCGAATTAGTAGACGTTGTTCTAGAAGAATGTAAAAACAAAGGATTTGAGGTTATCTATTTTGGTCCTAAAAAAAATGAATCTTCTACGGATTGGCCCTTGGTTTCTGCAAAAGTGGCATGTCTTGTTGCTAATAAAAGTGTAGATTATGGCATTGTTATGTGTTGGACTGGTACTGGTGCTACCCTTGCTGCGAATAAAATCAAAGGTGTACGGGCGGCTCTATGTTTTGATGCAGAAACAGCAAAAGGAGCAAAAATCTGGAATCATGCGAATGTATTAGGAATGAGTTTACGATTAACAACACCCTTCAAGGCAAAAGAAATCCTCCATGCATTTTTCGATACGCCCTATAGCCAAGACGAATGGAATAAAAGACAAATGGCAACCATTTCCGAACTAGAAGAAAAACAATGCAAATTTTTTAAAGATATAGAAACAAACGATTAGTATATTTTTTTATTGGTTCAGTTAATTTTTCTTGATCATTTTTAGTACATTGTAAAATTCTGGTTTTACGTATTCGAGTAAAATAAAAAAATTAATAAAAAGGGTTATTATGAAGTTTTCTTGCATAAATCTTTTCTTTGTCATCGTCTTAATTTTCGGTATAAATTCATTATATTCTGAACCAATTTTGGAAAAAAACTCAGAAATTAAAGAAATCGAAAAAAATTGGTTAAAAGAATTAAACAAAATAGAAAAAGAAACAACGAATCCTGTAAATAATTCTCAAAGCCCTACTAATCCCAAACAAACACTTTTTGGAGAAGGACCATCTTTTATAGAACTATTTATACGGTTTGTTTTGATTTTAGGTATTTTTGGAGCATCTTTTTACTTTGTGATAAAATACTTTAAAAAGAAAAACCTTATTTTAAACGATGCATTTGCTCCAATTCAGGTATTAGCTTCAATTCCTATTATGTCGGGTAAGTTCTTACAAATTGTGGATGTAGCAGGTCAAATTATGATATTAGGGATTTCTGAAAACAATGTTAGTTTAATTCAAATTGTAGAAAATAGTATTGTATCCGAAAAAATACGTCTTTGGCACGAAGAATATAAAAAAAAGCAAAATGTTCCACCAATTCAGTGGAATAATATCTTAGAAAAAATATTTGGTAAACCATTTAGCTTTTGGCATGAGGACACAGAAAAACAAAACAAGAGGGATTTTTTATCCTACCTAAACAATCAACCCTCCGAAGTAAGATGGGACGATCTACAACAGCTTTTAGAAATTCAAAAAAACAAACTAAAAAAACTTAAAGAAGAATAATTATGAAGTTACCAAAATCATTATTTTTATTCATTCTAATTTTTCTAATGCCAATCATGCTATATTCTCAAGAAATTCCTAATATTAGTATACCAGTAATTCCTGGGGTTCGTGCAGCAAAAAATGGACAAGAAGCATCGATGTCTTTGATGCTCATTTTATTAGTTTCTTTCTTGAGTTTAGCTCCAGCTTTAATCATGATGATAACCTCGTATACAAAAATCATCATTGTATTGGACTTTATTCGTAGAGCATTAGCATTACAAAATATGCCTCCCAATCAGGTTTTGTTTAGTTTAGGATTGTTCTTAACCTTTTATATCATGGCACCAACAATAAAGGAATTTAACGAATCAGCATTACAGCCCTATTTAGAAGGAAATAAAATGTCTACTCCACAATTCTTACAAAAAGCCATCGTTCCTTTTAGAAAATTCATGATAAAACAAATTGGAAAAGATGGTGCAAAAGAAATTGCTTTATTCGTTAAGCTTGCTGGAAAAAATCTTCAAGATATAAAAAGCATCGAAGATATTGATACTTATATTTTAATACCAGCTTTTATGTTATCCGAAATGAAGAAGGCATTTATTATTGGTATTTTGATTTTTATTCCCTTTATCGTAATCGATCTTGTTGTTGCATCTACTCTGATGTCTATGGGTATGATCATGCTACCACCAGCAATGATTTCTCTGCCGTTTAAAATTATTTTGTTTATTCTTGTGGACGGTTGGCATTTAATCACCTATAACTTAGTGCAATCTTATATGTAGGAGTAAAGAATGAGCGAAACAGACATAATAAAATTAACTTACGATACATTGATTGTCACTTTAAAAGTATCTGCACCATTGTTGATTATCAGTTTGATTACAGGATTAGTTGTATCGATATTACAAACAACCACATCTATTCAAGAACAGACCTTAACATTTGTTCCAAAGCTGTTAGCAGTTTTTTTGGCAATACTATTTTTTTCTGCTTATATTATTCATACTATATCAGATTTTACCATTGAACTATTTAATTTAATTGTTAAGTTTTAATTTATATGGAACCGTTTTTTAAAGGATTTTGGGTATATCTTTTGATTTTAGCACGTTTGATAGGAATCATTATGCTTTTGCCAGTATTTTCTTCAGAGAATATTCCTTTTCGCTTTCGAATGAGTTTAGCTTTCTTTCTTTCGTTTGTTTATTTTCCCTTAGTTGGCGAATATCTTCCAAAAGTTGCCTTTGAAAATTTCTATCAATATTTATTAGAATTGATTTCTCAATTTCTTATAGGTTTGGTGATAAGTTTTTTTATTACCGTTATTTTTAGTGCTTTTATCATTACAGGGGAATTTTTTAGTGTTCAGATGGGAGTATCTTTTTCGGAAGTTTTAGATCCGCAATCCGAAGTTTCTGTGCCAATTATTGGTACTTTAAAAAACCTTATTGCGATTTTGATCTTTCTAACTGTGGATTTCGAAATCGATGGTATTTACGTTCCCGCGTATTTACATATCTTTCGAGCAGTTTATTATTCATTTATTGCTGTGCCGACGTTTGTTTATAGCTTTCAGACCATTGGTGGTTTAATGAACTATGTAGATCAATCCTTCGGTCTTATGTTTCTGATAGCTTTAAAAATTGGTTTACCATTGGTGGGAATTTTATTTATTACTTCTGTTGCTTTAGGAATTGCTGGTAAAGCATCACCTCAATTAAATTTGTTGAATATGGGTTTGCAAATTAATATCATCACTGGTTTGATTGTATTGATCATTCTTTTTCCAGTGATTATTCCCTTAATCAGGGATTCTTTTCATATTATTATGGATTTTTTAGGAGAGATGTTCCGTGTTTGGCCTAAGGGATAATATGTTAAATTTAATTTATAAAATATTTAATATAAATTTTTTAGTAGATGAACCTGAATTTAAGTGTTATGATTTAATCAACTCCATTGATATTGATAGGCTTGATATAGATTTCCAACGCTTTGCAGCAGAAGACGAAGGAAGAACAGAAGAGCCTACAGAAAGAAGAAAACGAGAAGAACGCGAAAAAGGAAATGTCCCTCGAACCAATGAAATTCCATCTGCTTTAATTTTATTAGCAACTGTTCTAACAATATTTCTTTTTTCTACGTATATCGTATCTCAGATATTCGAAATTTTTCATTTTTATTATTCACAGATTGCTAATGTTCAAAACCTTCAAGTCGAAGATATAAAAGAAATTTTAAGGAATTTATTTTTTCATACTGGTAAGGTTGTTTTTCCCATCGTTTTTGTAAGTTTTCTTTTTGGTATAATTGGAAATGTTGTTCAAGTAGGATTTTTGTTTACTCTTCGTCCATTAGAATTTCAATTAGAAAGAATCATCCCTGATTTTAAAAGAATTCTACCTACAAGAAGAAATATTGTCAATCTATTAAAAACCCTTCTTCAAATTATTGTTATATTAATTATTACGTTTCTTCTTATAAAAGAAGATTTAATACCTATGCTTAAAACATCTGGTACAGATTTAAGAAAAGCCGTTTATGTTTTTGGAATTGTTGCATTAAAAGTATTTTTAGTAGCTGGTATAATTTTACTTATTTTAGCCATTTTAGATTATTTTTATCAAAGATACGAATACATGGAAAATTTAAAAATGACTGTATCGGAAGTAAAACAAGAATTAAAAGAAGAAATTGGAGATCCCTTAATCAAACGAAGACAAAGGGAGAGAGCATTGGAAATTTTACAAAATCGTTCTGCTTTAACAAAAGTCAAAGAAGCAGATGTGGTGATTACGAACCCAACCCACTATGCCATTGCATTGCAGTACAATTATCCTTTTGATAATGCCCCAAAGGTGATTGCAAAGGGGAAGGATCATATCGCTATATTGATGCGAAACATAGCAAAAGAAAATAACATTCCCATAGAAGAAAATCCACCTCTTGCAAGAGAACTATACCAAAAAGTAAATATAGGAGACGAAATTCCAGAAGAATTCCATCGAACAGTTGCAATTATTTATCAAAAGTTAGATAAAATTAGAAAAATAATTAGAAGGTAATTTTTATGAATCAATACATAACCATTATAAGAAAGTATTTAAGTAATAGTGATTCTCTTTTAGGAATTGGTGTAATATTTATTTTAGCACTAATCATCATTCCTTTGCCCGGATCGATATTGGATGCTTTGATAGCTATAAGTTTGCTTTCGGGCATACTGATTTTGTTGACTTCATTAAGTGTTACATCACCAGCAGAATTTAGTTCTTTTCCAACCCTATTGTTGATTACTACTATCTTTCGTATTGCGCTTAATGTTTCTACAACAAGGTTGATCTTAACCAAAGGTCCTGCTGCGGACTCTTCTTTGATCAATGCATTTGGTACTTTTGTCATTGGTGGTGGTGGAAATTTATTTACTATCGTTGTTGGAATTATCATCTTTATAATTCTAACATTAGTTCAAATTATCGTTATCACAAGAGGTGCAACACGTGTATCCGAAGTAGCAGCAAGGTTCGCATTGGATTCTATGCCGGGTAAACAAATGGCTATCGATGCAGATTTAAGTGCAGGATATATTGACGAAGCAGAAGCAAGACGAAGAAGACAAGCCCTTCAACAAGAGATGAATTTCTACGGAGCAATGGATGGTGCCTCCAAGTTTGTTCAAGGAGATGTACGATTAGGTTTAGTTATAACTGCAATCAACATTGTTGGTGGAATGATTATTGGAGTTACTATTCAAAATTTAGGTTTTATGGAAGCATTACAGGTTTATACAAGATTTACCATTGGTGATGGATTGGTGTCTCAGATTCCTGCTCTTTTGATTTCGACTGCAACAGGTGTGGTAGTAGCTCGATCTTCCGCAGGAGATTCTTTACCAACAGAACTGTCAAAACAGTTATTTAGCAACGCGAACCTTTTGTATTTAACTGGGATTTTCTTAATTCTTGCAGGGTTTATTCCAGGTTTCCCCATGTTTACGTTGTTTTTGTTGGGTGCTGGTTTAATTTATTTAGCTACTCGTATGGAAAAAGCAGCGAAATTCGAAAAAGAAAAACAAATTCAAGAGGCTCAAAAACAAAAACAAGAAGAAGAAAAAAAACCAGAAAGTTATCTTGAACATCTTAAATCCGAACCATTAGAGATAGAAGTTGGATATAACCTTGTTCCATTGGTGGATCCAAAAAGTGGAGGTACTTTGCTCGAACAAATATCGCGATTAAGAAGACGATATGCGATGGAATTGGGATTAATCGTTCCACCTGTAAGAATTCGAGATAATATGAATCTTGAACCAGATGAATATGCAATTCGACTCCACGGAACACTTATAGCAAATGCAAAAGTTGAACCCGATAAATTGTTAGCAATCGATACAGGAAGGACTAAAGGACCAATCCCCAACGCAGATGAAGTTAGAGAACCTACCTATCAATTACGTTCTTATTGGATCGATCCATCGAGAAAAAGCGAAGCAGAAGATTTAGGATATGATGTTGTAGATCCCTCTACTGTTATTGCAACCCATTTATCAGCACTCATACAACAGAATAGTCATGAAATTTTAGGAAGACAAGAAATCAAAAATATGATCGATAAAATAAAAGAAGATGCACCTGTTATTGTAGACGAAGTGTTAAACCAAAAACAAATTCGTTTAGACGTCATTCAATTAGTCTTGCAAAATTTACTAAAAGAAAACGTTTCTATAAAAAACTTAGCAAAAATCCTCGAAGCAATTTCTACAAACTGGGAACGATCACAAGGAGATCCTTATTTATTAACAGAAGCAGTAAGGCAATCTATTCGAAGACAAATTGTAGGTGATTATATCGATCAAAATAAAACCTTAAAGGCAATCTTAATACATCCAGAAGTTGATCAAAAATTAAGAGAAGGTATACACAGAGATCCCGAAGAAGGATTTATCTTGGCTTTAAACCCTTATTTCCAGATCGAATTACAGAATATCCTGGCATCTGAATACAAAAAAGCAAACGAAATGGGCATTTATCCTGTATTCTTAACAAGTCGATCTGTGCGGGCTGGGTTGTTTTATATACTAGAAAGGTTGTTTCCTTCGAAAAATTTTGCAGTAATCGCACACGAAGAAATTCCACCAGATATAAAGATCGAAAGAGTATCCGAAGTGACCATAGAACAATTCGAAAAAGAGAATGCAACCTAGAGATTGTTAAAAAAAACGACCTTTATGTATAAGATAATATTTTCTTTATTGTTTGTTTTTTTGTTTGGTTGCAATATAACTAACAAAAGCGATACAGATATTCATATAAATTTTATTATAAATGATTTAAACTATTATAATTTTACCAGGATGGTTTTTTTCCCTAAAGAAAAGATTACTCTATTAGTTTTTTATAATCCTGAATCTTACTTAGAAGAAAATCCAGAAAAACTCAATAATACCAACATCGATTTTAAAAAATATCAAGATCAGAAAAACGATGTTGAAAAAAAAGTAAAAATTTTTAATAAAATTACTCAAAAAAATGAAAATTTTTATCTCCGTATCGATAGAGATAATTTTATACGTTTTATAAATTTTATTAATGGAATAAAAATATTTTTGCCTTCGAATTTAGAATTAGAAAATACAGATTACCTACATATAAAAGGGGATCATACATATTTTGGAGAAAATCTCTATGAATTTTTTACTTTGAACGAACGATACGAAAGTGGAAGTTATCATATTATTTCTCAGAATAAACATTTTCGTTTCGAAACGATGATGTTAAATTTAATTTTTCAGCTAAAATTTAAAAAAGAAATTCTACAAAAACAAAACCAGCTAGATATTTTATATAGTTTTTTTAATACAAACCTTTCTAAAAATGATTTTCAGAATTTTTTGGAATCCCTAGTAGAATATGATTTTTTAATCGTAGAAGCACCATTGATACCAGTAAAGTTTCCCACAAACTCAGAAACAGATCTATTTGTTCATATCCCTAAATCGAAAGAATTATACAATCATTATTTGAATAAAATCAAAAGTAATAACATTCTAAAAGATCCCATTACCTTAGAAATTTTGAATGCAAGTGGTATAAATCGACTTGCTAATCGTGTAAAAGCTATCATAGATTCTCAGAATTATAAGGTATTAGCAACGGATAACTTTTCTTTTGATTTAGACGAAACATTCTTGATTTGCAACAATGGAAATAGTTTAGAATTAAAACAATTAATTGGTTTACTTTATATTCCAGAAAAAAATATTTATTTTTTAAGAAGAATAAAAGATGTGGGTTTTACTTATATATTAGGACATGATTTTAACGTAAAAAAATTTTTAAAGCGATAATTATGAAGGTAAAAAAAAGCAAAAAAATATTGTATCAACTTCCCTCAGAGAACAAAAAAACAAGAAAGTTAGCAGAAGACATTGTGAATTTCTTAGAAGATAAAAAGATGCAAGACATTCGATTGATCAATTTAGAAAAAGTAAATCCTTATTTTTGTTTTTTCATCATTGCTTCTGCGAATTCTTATTTGCAATTAAAGACCATTACAAGAGAATTGCACAAGAATTTTGGTGTTTATCTGGATCAAAAGCGAGCGAAGTCAGATGACGTAGAATCTGGTTGGGTGATCTACGATTTTATCGACATTGTTGTACATCTATTTATACCAGAACAACGAGCTTATTATAACTTGGAAAAACTATGGGGCGATGCAAATGTTATCTATACTTCAGAAACAAAACAATTCCAATGGTAGAAATTAGATAAATTACAAGAGAAACCCAAAATTCAATGATTAAAACAAATGGAAAAAACACAAATAAACTCATTAGACAGAGAGAAAAGAGTTTTTTTAGCTTCTTTTCCTTAGACGGTATAAATAGCGACGCTAAACCAAATAAACTAAAAATCATTAAATAAATAAACAAAGTATAAGAGATAATTTTTTGTGTAATATCTGGTATGGGATTATAAATCAATTTTATTATGCTCATCGTAGAAATCAAAAAAATTATTAATCCCAAGAACAAAACGAACATATTTTCAAAATTTTTTAGTTTTTGGACTAGTTGCTTCATTTAATCTAATTTTCCTAATCTTTTTAGAATAGACGCTAATATTTGATAGATAATTAATATAACAAGAATGATGTATAATACAATTAAAAATTCATTTTTCCAATTGATGTTATAGCGAAAATGAAATTTAAGGATGTTCGTTAAAACAATTGTAAATAAAACTAAAAATTGAACGGAATGTTCTACTTTTATAACTCTTTTTAACGAAAAGTTCAAGTTTTTAAATGAATCTGGAAAAAGATGAAAATTTCCAAAAAACAACCTTGGTACTTGATTTAAATATTCTAAATATTCTTGTTTAAATTTGTTGGATAAAAATGCTTCTTCCGCTCTGATGATTGCATAATAGATAAAATAAAACATTGGTAGAATCAAGACCCAAAAAAGTATAAGATTCAACGACATGATTGCTCCTGTGACAATAAAAAGATTTCCTAAGTATAAAGGATTTCTTGAATGTGCAAACAATCCTTCTTTAAATAGTTGATCCGCATGAATCTTTTTATTAATTCCTGCACGTTTTATGTATATATACCCAATTGTAATACTTCTTATAGTAATTCCAATCAAAACGAGCAAAAAACCTATAATAGAAAAAATAATATCTTCTTTTAGAGAACCAAAACCTAAAAGAAACCAATGTTGTTGAGTCATCGTTAAGGTATATAAACCAAATAAGAGAATTAAACTAAAAAGGGTATCTCTCCATCGAAAAAAGAAATTTCCTAATTTTATTACCATAGATTTACCTTTTATTTTATAGCTATCATACCTAAAAATAAACTATATTGCAAAATTGTTTCATAATTTTTAAAACCAGCATTATCAAGCAAGCGAAAATTATCTTTTATTGTTAAAGGGATTAAAATTCCTTTTAGACTTTTTTCTTTGTTTTGTATTTCTTCGAGGGAAAAACCTTGTTCGATCTTAAATTTTGTCATGATTTTTTGGTTAATTTGCTCTATATCTTTTTGTTCACTTTTGATCTTTTCGAAGAACAAAAATAAACCTTTTTTATTTAATTTTTTATAAATTTTATTTATTATTTCTTGCCTACGCGAAATTTCTATAAACTGTAAAATATAATAACAAATAACCATATCACTTTTTTCTATATCGTAATCTTCTATTGCGCTATTGATCCAATGGATTTGATGATTCAGAGAATATTTTCTTTTTTTTGCCTTTTCTATCATAGATGGTTCTTTATCTAATGCGTAAATTATTAATGGCTTATGATAAAATTTATCGGATATTTTTTTTATTAAGGTGCCCGTAGAGCATCCTAGATCGGTGATTACGATTTCTTTTTTGTTGGGATGATCTTCTAAATAGATTTCTATACATTTTAGAATCAAATCGTGACCTACTTCGTAGAAGGGAATGGATTTTTTTATGTGTTTTTCGAATTTTTTTGTAACATTTTTATTGAAGCTCCATTTACCATCAATAATAATACCATTTCCCACCGAGAATTGTTTTTTCATTAAAAACATGTTTTTTTATATCTTATTCTAATCAAAGAAATTTTCTTTTCGTATTCATTAAGTTTGATTTATTTGATTTCGATAATCCTTATAGGAGATTGTTATGAAGTTTTTCAAGTTATTTTTATTAGTATTTTTTTCTTATAATTTGATTTTGTTTGCTGGTCCCAAAGAAGGTGTAATGAGCGAATTTCGTGCAGTCGAAGAGGGAATTAGAAAAAAATTTCGTTCCGAAAAAGAACAACAACAAACATTGGAAAATAATTTACTTAGAGCGTTAAAAATGTCCATAATGAGGCGTTTTTATTATGATTCTGAAAAATACTTAAAAGATTTAAACATTAACAACATCAGTTGGGAAGCACCTTTAAATCCAAATATTTATTACGTAAAATACAAGTATTTTATTGTACGTTATGATTTTGTCAACGATCCACGATTCTTTTTACAATCTCCCGTATATGAAAAATTTTTAATCATGGATGAATTTTCAGAACAAGATCACGATAAAGTAAATCAACCTCAACAACCTCAAAAACCACAAAATCAATGATTGATTTATATAAATTAGTCGATGGAATCGATTTAATCTTAGAAGAATTGTCTTATAAAATATTAGAAATTCAAACGAAAAAAAACTTTAAGGTTGAATACAAAGATTTAGAAAATACCGATCCACTCACTACAGCCGATATTTATTCTCATAATTTTTTAAAAAAAGAATTGAGTAAAGCATTACCAGATTCATACATCTTATCCGAAGAATCGGAAGACAATTTAAAACGATTAAAATATGATTGGGTTTGGGTAATCGATCCTATCGATGGAACAAGAGAATTTGGAAATAATCAATCGGAGTACTCTATTTCTATTGGTTTACTCTATAAAAATCAACCTGTACTGGGTGCTGTATCAATGCCCAAAGAACAATACATGGTTATAGGTTTAAACATAAATAGCGAACCGTACAAACCCTTTTTGTTGATTCACTATCTTGACAAACCAGAAAAAGAATATTTATACGAATTTCGTTATGAACCAAAAAAGCTTAGCGAAGCTAAAATCTTGGTAAGTAATACTGAATATAAAAAAAGTCGGTTTAAGGATTTCCCCAAAAATTGGCATTTAGAACCATCTGGTTCTGTTGCGCGAAAATTAGCAATGCTTTCTATTGGGAAGGGCGATTTATTAGTTTCTCTTGTACCTAAAAACGAGTGGGATATTTGCGGTGGTATTGCACTAGTTTATGCAAGTGGACAAATCGCTTTTACCTTAGAAAAAGAAAATCATCAGTTTAAAAAAGTTGTATTTAACAAAAACAATTTAAAATCTATTGGACTCGTTTGTGGCAACCCCTATTTAGTAAATGAATATTTGGACTTTCATTTAAAAAATAACATTAGTGTTTACGAAGAGTATTAAAAAAAGTACGCATAAAGCGTACTTAGAAGGATTTAGGGTGCAGTATCAGTACTTTTAAAGACTACATTGATTGCATTGACGGTTGCAACAGAAGGTTCTTGTGTTAATAATGCATCCACTTCACTTGTAGAAGGATAATCGGAAGAGGGAGCTGTTGCACCAGACGCCGCAAAATATTTTGTAGAATCTGTTGCATTGGGATTTGCATTTATGTTAAAATATCCGTAGTTATAAGTATTAGTACAACTTCCTATATTTTTTGATTTTGTATCTTCTTTTAGTCCAAATGCTGCTGTGCTATAAAAAGGTGCTTCGTATTTTTGAACACCTAAAAGCGTATAAAAATAACGAGTTCCCGATTCATCGCACATACCTAAACTTGATCCAATCGTTGTAGAAGCACTTGATGTCGTTTTTGCTAATAAATTAAGGGTAAGTTTATTATCCGATGTTAGTTTTGCAATAATTTGTCCAAGCTCAACTGTTCCACCTGATTCTATTGGTCCTGTCCAAGAACATGTCATCACTTTGTTGGGTATATCTGTATAGCATTCGATTTTTTTTCCGCTAGTATAACTTATTGGATCTACAACTGCTGGTTCCCAAGTAATAACAGCACCATCAGACGCTGGATCGCTCGGATCGTCAAAATAGAGTTCTATGTATTTTGCGTTGTTAGAGGATTTAAAGATAATCAATCTATTAGAAAATGTTTTATTGCTACTACCAGCTGTTAATGTAATAGTTTTAGGGTCATTCATTTTTAATAAATATTTAAATGTACCATCATTAAAGCTAAATGTTCCAGTATGGTTAAAAACACCCGCTCTTTGAATTCAACTAATAAATCATCTATCGCTAATGCTACTTCTTGGATAAATTTTGTAATTTCTCTAACAGCATCCCAATTTTCACTTGCAGTCGATGCATATAATTTTTCTAACTGAGATACTTTTAAGTTGACATTCATTTTTTGTAAAAAGGATAAAATATTTTGTGAATCAGCTTTTTTGTCTAATTTATAATAAATTTTTACAGATGTAGTAAAAAATAAACCTAGCACAATCAAAAAAATTAAAAATTTGATTTTAGACTTCATAAAAATCTCCTTATTTGGCTATTCCATCTGGAATACGAATCATAAAACCACTACCACTACCTGACTGATTTTGGCTTTGTAATAACAAAAACAGTCCTAATCCATCTTTATTCTTATCTTCGTTTTTTTTACAAAATAATACCACTCCTAATAGTATTATTATTGTAATCGTTAGTTTTTTTTAGGGTCTTCATACTTACCTCCAACTTAAAGTTTAATAATTCTATGTTTAAATGTCAAGAATTATTTATTATAAATACACAATTTTAAAAATATTTTTTTAAAATAAAATATGCTATAATCCAATCATGCGTTTTTTTACTTCTATTTCGCAAATATAATCGATACATTCTGCTTGTGTTTTTGCATGATCTTCGTTCTTTCCCCAAACATAGATGCCATGATCTTTTACTGCAACTGCTGGGCTTTTAGGGTATTCTTGGATAGCAATTCTTAGCGATTCGGTTAGATCGCATTCTTTGGGAGTATTTTCTATAATAGGAAGAACAAAAGTATCTAGATAACCATGTCCTTGTATACCTTTGAGCATTTCTAATCGAGTAAAATGATATTCATAAATAAAATCATAATTCGAATGCTTTTTGTTTGCTAAAAACGTTAAAAGAACCACATTACTACTGTGGGAATGAAGAACTGCTCCTGCATCTCTGAGTTCATAAGCAGAGAAGAATAACGGTGCACATTCGGTTAATTTTAATGCTTGGTTTTCGGGATATTTTAAAATATTTCCTTCTAAATCCAGAATAAATATATCTTTGGGTTGAATTTTTTCTTTTTGTACACCACTTGGTGCCATAAATACAATTTGATTTCTACGTATGGATATACCACCACCGGTACCAGAGACCCAGCCTAATCGATAAAAATTTCTACACATGGAACATATTTTTTTGCGGACATATTCTTCTTCTTTGGAATCAATCTGATCTAAAAGTATGTTTTTCATAGATAAAAACTAAAATTATGATGATTTATACAAAAGAAAATCATTTTTAAATTTATCACAAAAAAATATTTTATTTTAAATTTTATACTATACAAATAGAAATATTAATACATAAATTCAAACTTTATTCCAGAGGTTCTTTCGATAAAATCTGTGTTAAAATAAATCTTTCGCAATTCTTGGTAAAAAAGACGAAGTTTATAGTTGTTGTATCGAATTGCACTGCTGTAAGAACCAAGTATATTGCTTATATAAACTGATAATCCAACGATTAAAAAACCATACGAGATAGAATGTTGTTTGTGTTGTGCTTTTTCTAAGTTATACATATAAATGCCACCACCAAGAAATGCACTATTCCAAAACAAAGCAAATAAACCATCCGTATAATGTTTTGTGTAGAAATATCCACTTCCTGGTATAATAGAAGATAGGATACCAGCAATCCAAGGATTCTTTTCGCTAAAATGATTCTTAAAATAAGCTGTTTTGTCTAGGATTTCTTTTGAAATCGCTTTTACTTCTTCGCTTTTTGTCTCTTCGTATAATTTATGATAGTATTTTTCTACGTTTTCTAAATTATCTTCGAAATAGAGAGAACCAAACACTAACTTCGCGTAATCTTTTTGATTCTCCGAAAACGTAGGATTATTGATAATTCGATTGATCTTTGCAAAAGAGATGCTATTAAAACCCCAGCGAAACGAAGAATAGAGATCAACATAAAGTTCGGTAAAATTATTTTCGTTATAATTGACAAAAAGAAATTCTTTAACTAAATCTTCTTCTGTTTTTTGGTGTTCTTCTTTTAGACGTAAGTAATTCAATAAAATTCTTGGTTTTAGTTGAGTTTTGATTTTTAAATCGTTAGATTCATGATTGAGATAAAGATAATATAATAATGAATTTTGATACTGTTGTTTCGAATAATAAAAATCTCCTGTTTTTAGGATAGATTCTTGGTCGATTGTAATGGGTTTTCTTAGTTCTATCGATGGAGTAGAATAGACAAAAGAAATTGATAAAAAATATATATAAATTAAATAAATTTTATTTTTCAAATACATAATCTAAAAGTTCTAACATTAGTTGTTTGGATTTGGAATCTTGGATTTTTTCTAAAAACAATAATAAATCGTTTTTGTTTTTAAGATAAATTTTTAATTCGATGGGTTCGGATTCTAAGTCTTCTGGTAAGTTTATGTCTAAATTTTTTAATTGTAGAGAATGTTCAATTTTCTTTTTTAATTTATATGATTCTTTTTTTCTTTCGTAGCTTAGTTTGTATCTTACAGACTTAATCAATTCTCTTATTTCTTCTTGCGGAAAAAGATTCATTTTTTGAGCTTGGTATTTTTTTGCTAATTTTAATGCCTTTAAAGATAAAGATTCTTGTTCTTCTGTGCTAAGATCGTATAAATCTTGGATGATTTCTTTTAAATAGTTTTTTTTGATGCGAAAAATATTTAATATTTCCAACCAAATAGATTGAATTGTTTCTGGTAGTCTATCCCACAATCGTAAAGTTTGTACAGGAAAATCGTATAATTCTATTAAAATTTCTGAATTTTTTTGGAATTTATGCCATTCTTCCCATTCTGATTTTGTTTTATAATTATAAGACCAACCAAATACTAAAAAAAGGTTTTCTAAGTTTTCGAATAAGCGATTTTTATTCCACCATTTTGCTAATTTAATTATATTTAATTTATAAAAATAATTTACAAAATCCCAAAATAAATTAGTTGTAAAATCCTTTTTTTCTATTGATATAGCGAATGTAGCATTTTTATCTCCAAGAATTAAAAATTCTTTGTCGAATACTACAATTGGATAGAGATTCTTTTTTGGGTGAATGTCTATAAAATAGTCGTGTTTTAGGTTATCTAATTGTATGTCCGATATTTCTTTTATTTGCATATAAATTAAATGATTGTCTTTTTGTAAAAAATTTTCATTTTGATTGTATGTCAAAACTAAAAATATTGTTGTGTGGCTTGGGTTATACTTCTCAATATTTATACCAAAATTTTGAGCACGAATACAAGATTTTATCAAGAGATAAAAATCGAACGAATTTTAACGTTAACGAATCATTTTACCCTGATATCGTGTTAGATACTATACCACCTGTTTACGAAAATCATCAAATCATAAATCCTATTTATAAAGAAATTTTATTAGATTTATATAATAAAAAACCTTATGTTTATATTCATATAAGTTCTACATCTATTTATCCAGAAATGGATAAGGAGTTTGACGAAAAAACCCCTATCGAAGTAAAATCCATTTCGGAAAGAGGAAGAAAACGCTGGGATTTAGAAGAAAGGATTATTTCTTTTTTTCCTTATGCATTAATCCTTCGTTCGGGGGGAATTTACGGTCCAGGAAGAAATTTGGTTTTATCTTTAAAGAATCAAGAATACAATCATTTACCACAAGAAAATAAAGTTGTTTATCGAATTCATGTTTATGATTTATGTCAGATTCTATTATTTTTTGGGCAGATTCTTTTAGAAAGAGGGATAGAAAAATCGGTTTTTCCTGGATACAAAAGAAATAATTTAATCAACGCTGTATATTCACAAAACGATCCTATTGTGGATGTGTTAAAATTTATAAAAAATCAATTTAGTATAGAGATACCAGAAAAATTTTTATTTCTGGAAAAACCCAAAACAAATCGTGTAATCAAAAGTTTATATAATAATATAAATTTTCGTTATATGGATTATAGAAAAGGATTTATTGGTTCAATGCATTAGTTCTTTCGTATTTCGCAAAAACGGTGGTTTCTATTCCTCCACGTACATTATAAACAATTTTGATTTTAACCCATCGAGGATTACAAGCTTTTACGATATCTTCAAGGATTTTGTTCGTCACATTTTCGTGGAAGATTCCCACATTTCTATAAAAGAAAAAGTATTCTTTTAAGCTTTTAAGTTCTAGACAATATTCATCTGGACAATATTTTATATAGATTGTTCCAAAATCGGGAAGCCCCGTCTTGGGACATATTGCGGTAAATTCGGGAAAAACTAATTTTATCACATAATCTTTATCTTGATAAATATTTTTAAACACTTCTATTTCTGGTGTTTTTAAATCTCTTATATGATCTTGTCTTCCTTCGTATGTAGGAGATAGTTTAACACTTTCCATTTTAAATTGTCATAGATTTTTTTAGATGATGAATTTCAACAATTTTCGCAGTGATCTTTTTCTATAAATCCGATTTTCTGCAAAATCCCATACATTTTGCAAGCAACACAAAAATCAAATGCAGCTTCTAAAAAACTAAATAACGATAATATAGCAACCAAAAATACCGAAACATTTGAATTAAAGGAAAATACCAAAAGAGATGCCGTAAGTAGACTTAGTCCGCAGAATTTTGCAAACCTTTTGGGTTTAGGAGAAATCCATTCTTCTTTCTTAATCCATTTTTGATGAATTCTCTCTACCAAGGGTTTAAAAATAGATATTTTGGGACCAATAACAAAGGATAAAAGAAAATCAAACCATAATAAACTAATTAATAATAAAAAGATAATTTTATTGTGCGGAAATGATAATATACTAATCAAACTTACAACAAACACCAACAACGCACCTAATCTAATACGATTTTTTTCTATTGCTAAGGGAAATTCTAATTTTATAGTTTTCATATATACATAATAGAAATTAAGAGCAATTTAGGCAACCATTTTTTATTTGTATCAAGCGGTAAGATCGAAAAAACTGATTTTAAATGACTTTTAATACTAAATCTTTGATGAGAAAATATGCAAAAGCATATTGGTTAGAATTTCTAAAAAATCGGAATAACATCGATAAGTTATTCCAACAATTCGAGGATTTTTTAGAAAAAAATAAGAAAGAACGTGTGTTTGCATTTTATCCTATCAGCTACGAACCACCCATATGGCAATTATTAGATAGATATTTTAGTAATATCTACGTACCTGTAATCGATTCCTCTACCAATAAAATGAAATTTTCTGCCATTAAATTAAATGAATCCTATTTAGAAGCAAAAAGAAACTTTTTAAACATTTTAGAACCAATTTCCATCATAGAAGAGATACCAAAAAAAGGTGATTTAGTAATTATACCATCGCTTGGTGCGAATCAGCATTTTGCTCGACTAGGCAGGGGAGCAGGATATTACGATCGCTATTTTAACGATAATAAAAAATCCTTAGAATCGTTAAAAATTAGTTTACTACCAGAAAAATTAACAAATTTAGTTTTTATACAAGAAAATCATGATTTAATTTTAGATATAATAGTTACCGAAAATAATATAGTTTACAAATAAATTGATAAAATTATTTTAATATTGAATTATGAAAGAAACTATAGATACACAACTCGATAAAGAATCAGAAAATAGGCAATTTCGAGAAACGCAGTTTTTGGTTTTCGAAAGTGCCAATAACCTCTATGGCATAGATATTCTAAAAATAACAGAAATATTAAAGCCTGTACAAGTAACAAGATTACCCAATGCAGAGAATTTCGTATTAGGAGTAATTAATCTAAGAGGGAATATAGTACCTGTAATCGATATAAGAAAAATTTTAAAAAATGAGTATACAGAATTAACAAATTTTAGTAGAATTATTGTTTCGAATATTTATAATAAAAATTTAGGATTATTAGTGGAAAGGGTATTGGAAGTAGTAACCTTACGCGAAGATCAAATCGAAGGGGGAGAGATAAAAAACTTTTCTGAAAATTATATAGAAGGTGTGGGAAGAAGTAAGGATAAGTTATTTTTGATTTTTAATTTACCATTATTAGTAGAACAATATAAACCAAAAGAGTTAAACCAAACGGAATTAGAAGTATATGATAGATGAAAAATATTTAGAACTATTTTTGGACGAAGTTACAGAACATATTGATGATTTAAACCGTAGCTTATTAGAGTTAGAACAAGATAAAGAAAATCCAGAAATTATTAACGAGATTTTTCGCGTTGCTCATACATTAAAATCCTCTGCTGGTTTTGTTGGATTAGAATATCTATCCCGCTTAGCCCACAGGATGGAGGATTTATTTCAATTAATCAAAGATAAAAAAATACAAGTAAATACAGAATTGATGAATTTACTTTTTAGTTGTTTGGATGCAATAAAAAAAGCAGTTGCTAATGTTCAAGATAATAAAGACGAAGATAAGGATGCTTTGAATGAATTAGTTTATCAAATTGATCAATTCGTAGAATATGAATTAAAATCAAGACCGCAAGATATTGAACCAAAAAAAGAAGAAGTTAAAAAAGAAATTCCGTCTACTGAAGAGATTCCTGAACAGAAAGTACCTAAAATCGAATTAGAAATATCCGAAGAAGAAAAAAAACAACTATTAGAATTGATTGCTCCACAAGACCATGTATATGTTGGTCATGTATTGATTGATTCCGATGCTTCGATGAAAAATCTTCGGCTTTTACTTATCTATAATAGATTAGCTAGAATTACTTCTGTGTTTAAATTAGAGCCCACAATTGATCAATTAGAAAAAAACTCAAACATTGATAAACTAAGTTTTGTTATTTATGGTAATATTTCGAAAGATCAAATCGTGAGATTATGTCAGATTGATCTTGTAGAAGAAATTTCTGTAAAGGAAGTTGAATTAAAAAAATCAGCTATTGTCGATGTAACATCTAAAATACCCGAAAAAGCTCCAACCCAACAAACTGCTACTGTTCAAAAAAAACAAGAAAAAGACGTTCAAGATTTATCAGAAAATATCATTAAATCGAGAAATATAAAAGTAGATTCGCGAAAGATTGATTATATCATTAATAATGTAGGTGAATTGGTAATCACAAACTCAGGGTTACAAAAAATTTACGAAGATCTCTTAGAAGAATATGGAGAAAGTCAAATTATATCAGATTTGCGTTCCAAGATTGATCAAGCGATACGAATAGCGAGAGAATTACAATCTGGTGTAATGAAGATGCGGATGATGCCCATTGGTATTGTCTTTCAGCGTTTTTTTAGGCCTGTTCGCGATTTATCTTTAAGCTTAGGGAAAAAAGTAGAATTAAAAATTTTCGGAGAAGATACTGAACTAGATAAAAACATTATTGACTCTTTGAACGATCCTTTAATGCATTTGATTCGTAATGCTATTGATCATGGTATAGAACCGCCAGAAGAAAGGTTAAAAAAAGGGAAACCAGAAGTTGGAACAGTAATATTAAGATCCTACCAAAGTGGAAATCATATTTTTATCGAAGTTCAAGATGATGGACGTGGTTTAAACAAAGAAAAAATTTACGATAAGGCTCTTTCTTTGGGACTTGTAAAGGATAAAGAAAATTTAACAGACCAAGAAATATACGAATTTATATTTTATCCGGGTTTTTCTACTGCTACACAAGTAAGTAATGTCAGTGGTCGTGGTGTAGGAATGAATGTAGTTAAAGAAGTGATCAACGAATTTAAAGGTGCGGTAAAAATTCAAACAGAACCAGAAAAAGGAACAACTTTCATTTTGATGTTCCCATTAACATTAGCTATTATTTCTACAATCCATGTAAAAATAGAAAACGAAGAATATGCATTTCCCTTATCAGATGTAGTAGAAACCATACGAATTTTACCATCTCAAATTACAAAACTACAAGGAAAAAATATCATAAACTTACGTAAAGAAATTGTTCCTATATACGAATTGTCTGTTTTGATGGGATTACCATCGAAGCTAAACGATATTCTTGTTCTTAAAGAAGAATCTAATGATGATAACTTTAAAAACGAATTCCCTGTTGTAATTACTAGTGTTGCAAACAAGAAAATTGGGTTCATCGTAGAAGAGATGATTGGTAAAAAAGAAATTGTGATAAAATCTCTTGATCAAAACTACAAAAATATACCTGGTTTAATAGGTGCTTGTCTTTTAGGAGATGGAAGTATTGTAATGGTACTTGATGTAAATGGATTAATTGAAATTGCAACAAAAAATTACGAAGAACAACTATCTCTAACCCAAACAAACGAAGAAGTAAGAAAAGCTATACAAAATTATAATAAAAAAGTAGTAGAATTAACAAGAATTACGAAGCATACTAAAAAGAAGGTTATTGTAAACAAAAAAATTCCGGAAACACCTTCGGAAAAAACAATCGTTGTAGAAACCAAAAAAGAAACTCCAATCCAACAACCTCAAATTCAACAAGTAAACGAAAACATTCCAACTAATGCAACAAAAATTGTAGAAGTTAACAAAGATGTATTAATAGAATTCGAAAAAGATAAAGAAAGACGAAAGGAAATAGGTTTAAAAGTTTACGAAGACGACGTTAATAATAATGTTATCGTAAAAGAAAATAATAAAGAAATTCCTGCATTTGTTGGTAAAAGTACGGATATTAAAAGCTTTTTATCAGAAAAAGATTACGAAAAATTGTATTCCATTGTTAACTCTGGTATGGTAAACGCGGGATTAGTGCTTTCTCAACTGCTTGGGGTTACCATTGATGTTTCTGTTCCAGAATTCAAAACCATTGAATATCATGAAATTCAGGAAATAATCAAAGATACAACATATTATAATATCTTTTTAGAAACAACCGGAGAATTCGAATCTCTTTTAACATTATTTTTTGACGAGGAAATGGGTATCAATACAGCAGCAGAATTAATGGGAATTCCCGTAGAACAAAGAAACAAAGAGAAAATCGATTTAGAAGATATTAAATCCGTATTGAATGAATTAACAAATATTGTTGGATCAAGTCTTTTAAACGAAATTGCAAATAAATCTGGTATGACAATTAAACCAAGTGTTCCAGAGTTTTATATAGTTAACAAAAATGAATTAATTCGTTTAATAGAAAATAAAAAACATCCCCACGCGGACGAAAAAATCATTTATATAAGTGCAGATTTTCTTAGAGACGAAACAGAATTATTAGGAAAATTGCTTTTACTCCCATCTAAACCAAACTTAATCCAATTAATCGAAAAATTAAAATAAATTTTATGAAGTTGTTAATAGTAGATGATTCTCCTCTTGCCAGAGCAATCATTGGAGATCTTTTAAAAAAATTGGATTTTATTACGCAGATTGATACGGCAAGAAATGGGAAATCTGCTTTGGATATGTTACAAAATAACTCTTATGATTTAATTATTCTAGACGTAGAAATGCCCATTATGAATGGGCTTAAGTTTCTCGAAGAGAAAAAAAATATTCATGATACTACTCCTACTATAATGCTATCTTCTTTAACCAAAGAAGGTTCAGAAATCACCTTAAAAGCATTGGAGTTAGGTGCAATCGATTTTATACCAAAACCAACAGGTAATCAATATTCTTTCGATAATATACAAGAAGAGTTGTATCAGAAAATTCGAAATGTTTACAATGATTTTATTTTACGAAAAAAAGATACGAATAAAAAATCAGAATATGTATCTTCTGTCTCTATTTATCAAATTTCTAGAAAACTAAGTGAATTCGAGATTGTATTGTTTGGTAGTTCTACCGGTGGACCCAGAACTTTGGTAAATATTCTAAAAGATATACCGAAAAATTTTCCTTTACCGATTGCAATTATTCAACACATGCCAGAATTTTTTACTTTTACGTTAGCAAGTCGGTTAAACCAAATCGCGAAATTAAAAGTATTCGAAGCAGAACAAGAAGAAATCCTAAAACCAGGCAGTATAGTCGTTGCTAAGGGAAATAAGCATCTTTTATTCGAACGTTTACAAGATAAAACCTTTAAAATTCTTTTAGATGATAGTCCCAAAATTCATGCAGTAAGACCGTCTATTGATAAGACATTAGAAAACTTGGTAAATATCACCAAAGGTAGAACGATTGCAGTAATTCTAACTGGGATGGGTAAGGATGGAATAGAGTCTTTAAAACTATTGAAAAAACATGGTGGATTTGTAATTGCACAAGACGAAGAAACAAGTACAATTTTTGGTATGAATAAACGTGCTATAGAAGAAAATGTTGTTGATGTAGTATTACCCGATTACAAAATAGCTGATTATTTAACAAAAATGAATGAATTTTAGTTGCAAATATAAGTAAAACTTTTTTTTATAATATTAAGAACCGATAAGAATAAATAGATTGGAGTCAATATGGCAAGGATATTAGTAGTTGATGATGCAAAATTCATGAGGACATTAGTTAAAGATGCATTGACATCCCGCGGACATGTAATCGTAGGTGAGGCGGAAAACGGAAATCAAGCAATTGAAATGTACGAGAAATTAAAACCAGATTTGGTAACGATGGATATTACCATGCGAGAAAAGGATGGCTTGGAAGCTGCTGCAGAAATTTTAAAAAAGGACCCTAATGCACGCATTATCATGGTAACAGCATTAGGACAAGAAGATTTATTAGCTCGTGCGATAAAAATGGGTGTAAAAGATTTTGTAGTAAAACCATTTCCACCAGAGCGATTAATTCAAGCAACAGAGAAAGCATTATCATAGCTTTAACTTTAAATATTTAAATAGTCCGTGGGAACAACTTATACCTCGAATGATCATCTATTATTAGAAGAAGAATTTATTATTAAATGGAAGGGACCCAATGGCGAAATGGAAGGTCCCTTATATGTTTTATGGCAATTAATCGAATCTTATCAAGTAGATATATTCGAAGTCTCTATACATCGCATCACAGAAGATTTTTTAAATTTTATCAAAAAGGCAAAAGAATTAAAAATTGAGCTTGCATCCAGTTTCGCTTTAATGGCATCTAAGTTATTATATTACAAAAGTAAGGCACTTTTGCCAGATCCCGGATTCGAAGACGAAGAACAAGAAAAACTCCCCCCCGAAATCGTACAACAATTATTAGAATACAGAAAATTTCAACAAGCAGCAGAAGTACTAAAAGAAATCAAAGAACTATCCGAAGGTGTATTTTCGCGCCAGAATGATCAAACATTAGTCGAAATAGAAGAAAGTTATAATATTAATGATTTAATCCAGGCCTATATTAATTTTCTTAAAAGAAAAGAAATTAGCCAAACCCAAAAAGAAAAACACTTAGAAATCAACCTAGAAAATTTAACTGTCGAACAAAAGATAGAAGATATTCGCAAAATATTAGAAAATACTACCCAATTTGCTTTTCATGAACTTTTCGAAAATCCCTATAATATCTCTGTGTTTGAATTCATTGTTGTTTTCTTAGCAATATTAGAATTAGCACGCTTAAACGAAATCATCATCGAACAAAAAGAGATTTTTGGACCAATTTATATTTTTAAAAAATCCGTTACTGTTCGATAATAATATTGATTCTATATGGACATAGAAAAAACTAAACATATGAGTAGTAATGATTTTGATAATAATTTCGAAAAAAATGAAGATTTAGGCGAAATAAAAATAAAAGTTCAGAACATAGAGGATGTAAATGTTCCCGAATATAGAGATTTAGATCCAGAAGAAATGGATTATTATCGAGGTCTTTTAGAAGCAATTTTGTTTTTGGCAAATGAACCTCTGTCTGTTTCTATTTTAGCAAGACAAATCCAATTAGACAAAACCAATACCAGAATACTGCTAGATTCCTTAATGGATGAATATCTAGAAAGAAATAGTGGAATTATTCTTAAAGAAATTGCTGGTGGATATAGGTTTGTTACATCAGAAAAGTATGCAGATGAGTTAAAAAAAATCTTTAAGCCTAAAAGTAATGAAAAACTTTCTCGTTCAGTATTAGAAACATTAGCAATTATTTGTTATAAGCAACCTATTACCTTACCAGAAATAGAAGAAATACGAGGTGTTAATAGCAGAGCAATGGTATCTACATTATTACAAAAGAATTTGATCAAACCACAAGGATATAAGCAGGTTCCCGGAAGACCAACACTTTATGTCACAACCAAAGAGTTTTTGATCAAGTTTAACCTAAGTTCTTTGGCAGATTTACCTCCATTAAAGGACTTAAAAGAATTACCGTTAGATGATTTAGAAAATATAGAAGAATGATATAATTATAATTTTTTTAAACAATTAATCTTATTCTCTAATAAAAATTAAAAATAATTTTCGTAAAATCAAAAAGATATTTTTATTTAATAAAAAATTGATTGATTATCAAAATACTTTTAAAAATTATGGAATAAAAAATGAAAAACTGATTTTTCTATTATTTTTTTTCGTTATATTTTTTTCTTGCGATAAGAGATCTAATAGCAATAATAAAATATTAGCATTTTTTCTTTTACAATTGGCAGACAATGCTTCGTACATAATACCGTTATATTCCTATCCACAAGGACAATACCAATCCCAATGGGAAGCTTTGTATAACCTGCAAACATTAAAACAAGTCTTTGTAGTAGTTAATCCAAATAACGGCCCTGGAAGTTCAAGTGATCCAAATTATCTTAATGCAATTAATAAACTAAAATTAAAGAAGTTTAAAGTAATTGGATATGTTTCTACAAGTTATGCTGTAAGAAATATAGCATTTGTTCAGAATGATATATTTCAGTGGTTTTTGCTTTATGGATTAGACAATGTTGATGGGATTTTTTTAGACGAGGTTTCTAATGACAATTTGAATTATAGTTATTATCAAAATCTTTATAATTACATAAAATCTTTTGGAAATAAGGAGGTAGTTTTAAACCCTGGAACCAATGTAGACTTAAATTTTTTTCATATTGCTGATAAAATCATTGTATTTGAAAACCCCAAATCAAGCTTCGAAACCTTTGTTTACAACAACTATTTATCAGTTGATTCAAACAAAGTTTGTACTATTGTATATAGCGTGCCCCAAAATAAAGTTTCTTTTGTAATATCGAAAATTTTACAAAATAATAGTAAGTGCTATTATATTACTGATAAAGATAATGTTACTGGTTATTTTTATTTAAGCCCATATTTAGACTAAAAAAGATAGATTCATTGAATTTTTATAATAATAGAATCCAATTGACAATTCTAATAATTCTGCAAAAAAGTATTGTATGAAAAAATATTTTTATTAAATTTTTTGATTACTTTCAGCATTCATTCACAAAACTTTAAAGAAGAGCCATTAATTCCTCAAAATCAAGATTTGGATGTAGTATACTTTACTCCCCAAGGACAAATTAATTCCATCGATTTTATGAAATCTTCTGCCGAAATCATCATTATCTTTAATCAACCACTTATTCCACTAACTACCAGAAATATCTTATAAAATTAACCCACCATTAGAGGGAGAAATCCATTGGTATGGAACCAATACAGTCGAATACAAAATCAAGAAAGGATTAATACCAGGTAAAGATTATATTATAACGATAGATAAAAATATAAAATCAATTTATAATAAAAATATAAAAAAAAATAAAATATTTAAATTCTCTGTTGAACCATTCCAGGCAAGTTATATTTATCCAGATCCATCTTTACCTTTAAGTTATAGCACAACTGTTTATGTAGATTTTAACTATCCCATTGAATTAAATAAAAATCTGATAAAAGTTTTTCAGAATAATCAATTGATTACGAATTATCAAGTTAAAAGTCTGGAAAATTCCCTACAATTCGATTTTAAAAATTTACAAGTAGATGCCGACATAAAAATACAATTATCAAAAGACTTGCTTATAAAAAATACAAATATATCTATTGGTAAAGATTTTGTATTAAATTACAAAACAAAAGGTCCTGTTGATGTTTCTTTTGTTGATGATGCACAGTATTTTGAACAAAGTTATCGAATAAGATCCATGGTCTAATAATAAAATATTTGTATCCAGAGTTTCTTCTAGAAAAATTGGCTGACGAAAAAAAGTATCAATACCAACAATTCTATCCCGGTTTTTATTTAATAAATTGTTTAAAAAATCTTGATTGTAGGTTTATCAATACTCATTCCGATGTTAAGATCCATAGCACGATAAATTATTTTTGGACAAAAAAGATACAATCAATCATACAACAAGAGTTGAATTATATCGATAAAGATGATTCTATTATAGGTTCGGTTATCGTCTTGGAAAAAGAAAAAAACCAAAATCAGAATATACTTCGCGTTATAACGAATAATACCCAAGAAAATTATTACGATACCTTTACCAAAGTTCGTTTGGCAGGTAGCACATTAAAACCCTTTTTGTATGCATTAGCTTTCGAAAAATTATCCTACAACGAAAATACCATGATAGAAGATGTTCCCAAAAAATATTATGATGAAATCAACCATGTTTTGTATATGCCTAAAAATCATGACAACAAATATTTGGGTAATATTACCATTAAAGAAGCTTTGAGTAACTCTCGAAATATTCCCGCAGTGGAAATATTGTATCGACTAAAAAAAGACACATTCTATGATTTTTTATATTCTCTTGGAATAGATCATTTAAAGTCAAAAGATCATTACAATCTTAGTATTGCACTTGGAACAGCAGGAATTACACAAATACAATTATCCTATTTATATTCTTTATTGTTAAACGATGGAATCCTAAAACCTATAACCATAGGAAAAATCGACGATAATCTTTTATATTTAGATATTTCTCATCATTTAGCAACACATAAAATCCAAGAACGAGTGGTATTTTCGAAAGAGACAATTAACAAGATCAATTCTATCCTTGTTGATAACGATTTAAGAAGAATTAGTTTTGGTAGAAGAAACTTTATGGATTTTAATTTTCCAATTATTGCCAAAACTGGTACTTCTTATAATTACAGAGATTCTTGGATTGTGGGAATTGTAGATCATTATTTAATCTGTGTTTGGGTAGGAAAACTCAAAGAAGTTCCCATGTTAGGGGTTTCGGGTATTAACGGAGCCGGAAGAATCTTTTATCAGATCGTAAAATTCCTTAAACAGAATAAATCCATCGAAGAGAAAACATTCCAAGATTATAAAAAACCTTTTACTAAAAGCGATGCATTTACCAATCGCGATACTCGCGAAATTGAATTTCCTAAGAATAATCAAAAAATTTTTTTAGAACCATCGAAAGAATCCAATCTTATAATTAAATTAAAGTGTTTCGAAGTACCTTTTATGCTGGTTCTTTACAACAAAGAAAAAGAAATCTTTAAAAATTATTTTCATCATTCCGAAACCTATGTAAAATTTCGCGATTTAAAAAAAGGTCAATATACCCTTATTCTTAAACATAAAAACGAGACAAAAATATCTACTTTTCAAATCATCGAATAAGAAAATTTTTATCCTTCTATGATTAAAAATATTCAAAACAAAATCGAATATTTAAAAATCTTGGGAATGGATTTTTTTAAATTAACCCAACAAGTCTCTTTAGAAAAGATTTTGATTATTAGTGACAATTGCGAACACGAAAAAATAATTCGATTGTTATCGTCGAATTTGGATAAAAATATCTTTTTTCTTAAAAGATTAAATACCCAAGAATTGATTACAATCATCAATCATGTAAAAACCGAAGATCTTATATTTATTATAGACGAATTTAGCACCGAAGAATTGGAATTTTTGTTGAACCATTTTAAAACCGAGGAGATTATTCAAATCATCGAAATTCTAAATTCTAGAAGAATTCGAAGAGCCATTTCGGAATTAGGCTTAAAAAAAGCAGTAGAAACGATTAAAATATTAAAAATTGATTCCTTAAAATTTTTTTTAGAACACGTTTCTTGGGAAGAATTGTTAAAATTATCCAAACAATTGTCTATTCAGCACATAAAAAAATGGTTTAAGAAAAAAAGCATAGAAGAAACTATAAAGTTGATTCAATTTATTGGTACAAATAACTTAATCGAATTGTTTCAAGCATTAGGAATAGAAAAATCCTTAGCAATACTCGAAATATTGAGTACAGAAAATACGATTGTCTTAATCCATCAAATCAAAAAGATGAAGTTGCCGAAAATCTACAAAAAACAGTTAGAGGAATTAAAAAAACCTAAAAATAAAAAATAATTATAAATCTTTTATTATATTTTCTTTAATAATTTCTGCTGGATTTTTGTGGTATTTTATGGCTTCTATGTTTGTTCTGTAAAAATCGTATTCTTTGATGATTTTCTGCAATTGCTGATAGAGCTCTTTTGCTTCTGTCGATTTTGTTTGAATAATTATTCCCGCGTTTTGTTTTTCTATATATTTTGCATTTTCCAACTGATGATTATCTTTTGCATAAGGATAGGGTATTAGAATCATTGGGAGAGAAAAAAGTATACCTTCTGTAATGTTTCCAGCACCAGCTCTACAGATTAAAACATCAGCTTTTTTAAAATATTCATAGATTTCTGTCGAAAAACCAAAGCATTCGATGTTTTTATTAAATCCAATTTTTTCGAGTTGATTTTTAAAGTCTTCAAGATGCAAAATTCCTGTCTGAATAGTCCAATAGTAATCCTTAGAAAATTCTGGGTAATCTTTCCAAAGATTTAAGATCATCTCGTTGAGTTGTTTTGCTCCTTGACTTCCGCCTGTCATAAAAATGTTTTTTACGTTTTTTTTGGGCTTTAATTCTTTTTGAACAACAAATAATTCTTCGCGAATAGGATTTCCAGTAATCAGACTTTTTTTAGCTATCGATGGATATTTTTTTTCGTCAATAGGAAAAGTTAAAAAAATCCTTTTGGCAAAAAAAGAAAAAAGTTTTGTTACATTTCCTGGAATTACGTTTTGTTCGCACAGATAGATTTTTTTTCTTAGTAAAATAGCACTAATGAGCGCAGGAAATGTTGGATATCCACCTAATCCAATGATTATGTTAATTTTATGTTTTTCGATGATTTTTATTGATTTTAGGATAGCAAGAACGGTTTTGATGGGAAATAACAAAATATCTTTAAGGTTTTTAGAGATTCTTGGAGAATCATAATAAAAAGGATTTATGTTTTTTTTTATAAATTCATTATAATTTTTATTTCTCTCTAACGTTAAAAAATAGGTCTCAAATTGATTTTTAAATACCTGATATAATGCTATTCCAGGCGAAATATGCCCACCAGTACCGCCTGCTACGATCAAGATTTTATTGTTTTTCATAAGCTTTGTTTTTGGTTAAGTTCAAAAAAATTCCCATCATTATATAATAACTAATTAAAGAAGAACCACCATAACTAATGAATGGTAGTCCAATACCAGTTGTAGGAATAAGTCCCATTGTTACGCTAATGTTTATCAAAACTTGAACAATAAATAAAATGATGATCCCAGATGCAAACAAAAAAGAAAAAGGATCATTGATTTTTTTTATCAAAAAAAATGCGCGTAAAAATAAGAAAAAAAACAAAAGAAGAATAAATAGTCCCCCAATAAAACCAGCGTTTTCTACGATAAGTGCATAGATAAAATCTGTATAGCCATAAGTTAGATAGCGATGTCCTACTGCCTGCGAAATATCTGTACCTAAGAATCCACCTTCTTTAAAAGCGCGATAAGACATAACGAGCTGGTAGCCTTTATCATATTTGTACTCATAGGGGTTTAGCCAAACCTTAATGCGTTCAAAACGATAGGGTTGAAATATTGCTAAAATAATGATCAAAGGTGTGATAGAAAAACCAAATAATAATAAACGAATCCATGGATAACCCGAAACAAAAAGCAAAATAATAAATACAATTAACAATAATAACATCGTTCCATAATGAGGTTGTAAAAATAATAGTAAAAAAATCAGAATCATTGGTAAAAAATCTTTAATATATTTTTTTATATTTTCTTTATAATTAAACCTTTCTAAAACAATCGCTAAATACAACAAAAAACTGATTTTTACAAATTCAGATGGTTGTAGAGAAAATGGACCAATTTGTATCCATCGCTTAAAATCAAAAGAGGTTGTACTTACAGATTTGCTAATACCAGGTACAAAAACTAATGTCATCAAAAAAATAGAAGTATAGATAATATACAAATACCATTTTTTTAATAAACTTACTGGGAAAATGATAAAAAAAATCATTAGAACAATTCCTATAAAATGCCAGATTATTTGCTTGTTAGAAAAATAGAACATATCCTTAAATTGATGATATGCAATAATAGAAGAAGAAGAAAAAAGAAACCATGTTCCTGTAATAATTAATATAAAAAATAATAATAAAAAATATAAATCAATTTCTATATATTTTTTCATAAATTAAAATTATAAACTAATTTATTAAAAAATTCTCCTCTTTCTTTATAATTTTTGAACTGATCAAAAGATGCACAAGCTGGACTAAGAAGTACAACATATTGTTTATTGGGGTCTCTATTTTCTTTTAGTTTTTTTGTGGCACTATTAAAAGCTTCTTCCATATTGGTGTAAGATTCAGTAAGGTTGAGTTGATTTTTAATTTTTTCGGAAGCAGAACCATAAGGAAAGATCAACAATCGTTTTTCTTTAAAGATGTTTAAATCTTTTAAAACAGAAAAATCCAAGTTCTTATCCAAACCACCTACAAGTAAGTAAATTATTTTGTTTTCGTAGCTTTTTATCGCAGAAAGTAAAGATTGAACCGTCGTAGATTTGCTATCGTTAACAAAAAGGATATTTTCCACTTGTTTTATCTTTTGAATTCTATAAGGAAGGCCCTGATATTTCGTTAAAGTGTTATAAAAATTTAGGTAATCGAAAGATAAATTTTTTAATTTTAGATAATGTTCCATTGCTTTAACAGAAAATAGAAGGTTCATTCTATTGTGGTAGTTATCTATGGGAAAATCCTTCCAATAAAAATGTTTATGCTGAAAGATTTCGATAAATTCTTTTTCTATATCTTGGGAATTGATTATGATTGTTTCTATCTGTGTTAACTTATCTTGAAATTGATATTGTTTTATTAAATCTACAACGCTTTGATTTATAATTAAGATTTGATGTGGTTTATAGTAGGAGGGAATAATGTTGAGTTTTGCTAATAGATAATCTTTCATCGAATCGTATCGATCGAGGTGATCCTCTGCAATGTTAAGAAACATTGAAATATCTGGGTTAAAATAAAAAAGTTTTTCTAACTGATAAGAAGAACATTCTATTACTAATACGCTTGGTAATTCTTTTTTATTTATGTAATTTATTACAATATCGGACAATGGCAATCCATAATTCCCACATTCTATTGCATCGATGTTTTGAGAGCGAAGCAACGTTGCAGTTAGGTTTGTTGTTGTAGATTTTCCATCAGTTCCAGTTATAGCAATAATAAAGGGTTTTTGTTTTAGGTGATAAAATAATACATAATAGCTAAAATCTAATTCAGCGATAACGTCTATTTTTCGTTTTTCTAGTTCTTTTACGATTAGCGAATTTCTTGGAAATCCAGGAGAAATAATACAATAATCAAAAGAATAATGATCTAAAAGATGTTGTATTTCTTCTATATCTTTTAAATTATAATTAGATAAATTTATAAATTCATCAAATTTTAAGTTTTTATTATCATCATAAACATAGATTTTATTGTTAAGTAATTTTAATAAATTTGTTATAGAAGTGCCAGTAATTCCACCAGCACCTAATACAAAAAAAGAACGATTTGTAATATCCATATTATTGTAATCGAAGAGTAGAAATTGTGATAAGAGATAAAATAATACCAACTAACCAAAAACGAACAACAATGCGAGTCTCTGGCCATCCTGATAATTCAAAATGATGGTGTATAGGTGCCATTTTAAAGACACGCTTGCCAGTCAATTTAAACGATGCAACTTGAATCATAACAGAAAGTGCTTCGATAACAAAGATTCCCCCCAAGATTAAGAATAGCATTTCTTTTTTTAGAATTATAATGGTCATACCTAAGGCACCACCTAATGCTAATGAGCCTGTATCTCCCATAAATACCATTGCAGGTGGAGCATTAAACCATAAAAAGCCAATTCCTGCGCCAGCTAATGCGGCAAGAAATACAGAGATTTCGTGTGCATTCTCTACATAAGCAATGTTTAAATAATCAGCTACTTTGGGTGTTCCAGTTAAATATGCTAATGCTCCCAAAGTTACAGTTACAATCGAAACAGTACCAATGGCTAATCCATCTAATCCATCTGTTAGGTTAACACCATGTATACTACCAAGTATTGCGAAGTACCATAATAGTATTGCTATAATCAAAGGCATCGTTAATAATGGATATTTATAAAAGGGAATAAAGAGTGAGGTAATTTGATAAGAAATCCCAGTTGGTCTAATTACTTCTTTTGGTGTGTATTTATAATAAAAATAGATAAAGATCGAAGCTACAATGAATGTTAGCAACATTTTAGTTTTTGCGCGAAGACCATTCTTATTTTTTAATACTACTTTTGTATAATCGTCCATAAACCCAATTAAACCCAAAAGTAACGTGCAGATTAGTAATAAGTTAAAATGAACATTTTTAAAATTCCCAAAGAGTAGACACGAGACTAGTAAGCTAAATAGGATCATCACGCCACCCATTGTTGGCGTTCCAGCCTTGCTTTGATGACTTTGAGGTCCATCAACTCGAATGGTTTCTTTAAATTTTAATTTCCTTAACCAGATGATAACCCTATCCCCAATAGCAAACGTTATAATCATGGAGGTTAATCCAGCGAGGGTTGCCCTAAAGCTGACATATCCAAAAATTCTAAAATAACTTGGTACATCAAAATTGTTGTATATATATTCAAGCATTTTCGAATACCTCTTTTAATTTTTGTGTTACAATTTCCATCTTTGCTGTTCGCGAACCTTTAATCAAAAATATTGAATCTCTGTCAATGGGCACAATTAATTCGTTGAGTTTCTTTGCAAGAATTTCGCTATTTTCAAAATAAGGAATATCAATTTTTCCTTTGATCTTTTGATAGCCCTCTAAATAAAATTTCGCATCACTATTGCCACATACTGCTAACAGTTCAATGTTATTTTTCGCCAAATATTCTCCTACTTCTACATGACCACTATAAGAAAAATTGCCTAATTCTGCCATGTGTCCAGCAAAGCACGCGATGGAATGATTTTTTCCAAATAGATTAACCACAGAGTCTATTGCACTAATAAAAGAATCTGGGTTTGCATTGTAACTATCATCGATTATGATGCTATTCTTGATATAATAAAATTCGAACCGTTGTTTTGATAGTGGTTTAATTGTAGATAAATTTTGTAAAACCTCGTCCAACTGACTTTTTTTTATGTTAGGAAAAAAATGATTGTGTAAAACTAATAATGTTAAAAAAAGATTGTTGTATAAACCTATGTGTTTTAATTCTGTATTGTTTATTTTATATTCATTCCAGTCAATTTGCGATTGATTTAATTTTCCTAGAAAAATATTATTAAAATTATTTATAAAATCATTCTTATAATTGAGTTGAAAAAAACAACTTTTAAAACCTATTTCTTTTTGTTTTTGCATTACATATTCTTTTAATGGTGCATTGAATGGATAATAAAAAGTACTTTGATGGTTTAGATGATCCAGTATTTCTAACTCTGCTTTTGCTACATCTTCGATCGAATTAAAAAATTCCATGTGCTCTCTACCTATGGATGTAATTAAAGCAATGTTGGGTTGAGAGATGCTGCCAAGTAAATCTATTTCTTTGGGATGATTCATACCTAATTCTAAGACAAGTATCTTTGTCGAAGATGGCATATTCAACAAAACTATGGGAAGGCCTATGTGGTTATTCCAGTTTCCTGTTGTTGCATATGTATTAGGTTCGATGATTCTTAACGATTGATACAAAAAATCCTTGGTGGATGTTTTTCCATTAGAACCTAATACACCAATTACAATTCCTTTAAAACGCTTTCTTTGATCCTTCGCTGCATTTTGTAAAAATTGTAGTGGGTCTTGTGTTAAAATAATATACAAATCTTTTTCAGGTTGAATGTTTCTTATTTCGTTAAAAATCTTTTCTTTTTTCGAGCTTTTAACGATAAACCCAACTGCACCATTTCTATAAGCATCTACGATAAAATCATGACCATCTCTGCTTCCTTCTAGTGCAACAAAGTAATCTTGATTTTGTATTTTTCGCGAATCAAAATGAATAGAATTGATGGATATTTCTTGATGTATTTCAATTAATTCCTGAGAATCTTTTTTATACAAATAAACTAGGATTTTTTCTTGGTCTTTAAAAACATTTGTAAGAAGAAACATTATATCCTAAGTTTTTTTAGAAATCTATAAATCAATTTGAATTTTTTAGAATTAACTTTAAAAAATACTTTACTTATGTTTAGTTATGATTTATTTGTTAAAAAAATAAAAAAAAGTATGAGAAAAATGTCCTTAGGGTAGATATAATAAATAGTGTGAGCAGGTTTAGGAGAGACAACAGGGGATGTTGTCTTATGACAAAAGGGAGGATACAATCTTTTGAATGAAAAATAAAAAAAACAATGACTAAAACTAGGGTGGGTGGGTGGAATTTCGAACAATAGGGATAAAACTTTAAAAAAGAGTGGGATAGGTTGTCGCTGGAAATACCACAGCGGCAACTTTACAAAAAAATACTGAGGAAACGATTATGGCAAAGAAAAAGATCAAGCTACAAAAGATAGAAGGTACAAATTATAATGAAGAAGCAAATCCAGAAAATATAAATCCGGAAAAATTAAAAGCAGTAGAGAGTACAATTCAACAAATCGAAAAACAATTTGGAAAAGGCTCTATCATGAAGTTGGGAAGTTCTACGATTCAAAAGATTGATGTTATACCTACGGGTGCATTAACACTAGATATAGCCTTAGGAGTAGGTGGATATCCCAGAGGAAGGATTATAGAGATTTTCGGACCAGAATCATCTGGTAAGACAACCCTTTGTCTTAGTGCAGTGGCAGAGGCACAAAAGATGGGAGGTGTTGCTGCTTTTGTGGATGCAGAGCATGCATTGGATCCTATCTATGCAAAAAAGATTGGTGTTAACATCGATGAGTTGTTAGTTGCTCAGCCTGACTGTGGCGAAGAAGCGTTAGAAATTACAGAATCCTTGGTTAGATCGAATGCAATCGATTTGATCATTGTTGATAGTGTTGCAGCTCTTGTGCCTCGAGCAGAATTGGAAGGAAACATGGGAGATGCGCAGATTGGTCTACAAGCTCGGTTGATGAGTCAGGCTATGAGAAAACTAACAGGAACTATTTCTAAATCTAAGGCAATTGTGATCTTTGTGAACCAGATAAGGAATAAGATTGGTGTTATGTTCGGTTCGCCAGAAACAACCACGGGTGGAAATGCCTTGAAGTTCTACGCTTCTGTAAGAATGGATATTCGAAGGGTTGAGACATTAAAAAAAGGCGAAGAAGCTTATGGTAATCGCGTAAGGGTTAAAGTGGTAAAAAATAAAGTAGCACCACCTTTTAGACAAGCTGAGTTTGATATAATTTTTGAATCGGGAATTAACCAAATCGGATGTATCGTAGATGCAGCCTTAAACTATGAACTTATAGAAAGAGCTGGAACATGGTTCTCTTATGGTGATATTAAACTAGGTCAAGGGAAAGAAAATTGTTATACCTTTCTGCAAGAAAATCTAGAAATACGTAAAGAGATTGAGCAAAAAATTAGAGAAAAACTATCACAAGAGAATATTACGCATAGTAAAAATCTTACAACAAACCAAATGAATTCGGACGAAGAAATTGAATATAACCCAGAGACAGGAGAAATCCTCGAAGAGGAAATTAGCTAAAAATTGATTGGTCAGCCGATTTTATCTTGTATAATAGTTGTCAGCCTGACCACTTTTTTTCTTTTATCTTTTATGAAAGAAGTAGGCATAATAGGAGCAGGTGGTCTTACTGGTAAAGAATTACTAAAATTATTGAATCAGCATCGTTATCTTGTACCCGTACACATTACTAGTAATCAATATGCTGGAAAAAAGGTAAAAGAAGTTTTCCCAGACTTACAATTAAATAAAATTGCAGATTTAAAATTTTCTCATCATGATGAAAGTATACCAGAAAAAATACCTTTGTTTTTAGCTACTCCCAATAAAGAATCGATGGAGTTAGTAAATCAATTTTATAAAAAAGAAAATCGCGTTGTAATAGATTTAAGTGGAAGTTATCGAATTGATAATCTTGAAATTTTTAATAAATTTTATGGTTTTGAACACAAATATCCTGAGATTTTGAGCGAAAAGGTGTATGGTTTAACAGAGGTGTATAGAGATGTTATCAGAAATTCAATGTTTGTTTCTAATCCTGGGTGTTATCCTACTTCTGTGTTAATTCCTTTGTTTTATTTTAGAGAATTTATAAAAAATGCAGAAAATATCATCGTTGATTCTAAATCTGGCGTTTCTGGTGCTGGTGGTAGGGTAGAAGATGCTGGATTTTCCTTTCAAAATGTTTACGAAAATTTTCGCGCTTATAAAATTTTAAAACATCAGCATGAACCAGAAATAGCTCAATATCTAAACGAATTTTCTGGTTTCAATGGAAATATTGTTTTTACACCGCACTTATTGCCTATTTTTCGCGGGATTCTTTCTACCATCGTGATTACGTGGAAAAAAGATTTTCAACCTAATGACGTCGAATTCTACCAAAAAATCCAAAAAGCAACCGAAAAAGAACCTTTTGTAAGATTTTACAAAAATCCAGAAGAAATAGAATTAAAAAATGTTCAGTTTACAAATTATTGTGATTTTGCTTTTCGAAGTAGAGATAATATTACGGTAATTGTTTCTGCTATTGACAATTTAGTAAAAGGGGCTGCTGGTCAAGCATTACAAAACTTGAATTTAGTTTTAGATTACGACGAGGTAGAAGGTTTAAAATGATTATTTTTGTATCGTAGAATCTATGAACCTTTTAATGTTATCTTGACGGCCAAAAATTAGTAATACATCCTCGTTGGTTAATTTATATTCTGGTGTTACGTCGATTTCTTTGTCTTTTTGCTTGATCATTAATATGTTGATATTGTAAACAGAACGAATATCTATATCTTTAATAGGTTTATCTAAGTATTTTTTTGGAACTTGAACCTCTATAATTTCGTAATTGTCAAAAATGGAATAACTTTTCCCAATAATATGATGTTTTGCTAAAAGAGACATATTTTTTGCAGCCTCTTCTTCTGGGTTAAATATCTTGTGTATATTAAACATTTTTTCCAGAATTTCCTTTTGAATTTCGTTTCTATACCTTACAATAATTCTTTCTTTTGGACAATGTTTTTCTAATATTTTGGTTGTTACGATTAATGCTTCAAAATTAGCAGAAGATGTCAAATATATTAGATCCATATCGCGTATTCCTTGTGCTAACAAAGATGTTTCGTCTGTGGAATCTAAACAAACGGCGTGGGTACAATAGTCTTTGATATCTTCTATTGTTTTAAGATCTCTGTCTATTGCTGTTACTTCGTGCCCATCTTGGTTGAGTTTTTTCACTAATGCTTTACCAAAATCTCCTAGGCCGATCACAGCAATCTTTTTGATACTTTTCATTTTTTTTCTCCTATCCTACTATTACGTATTCTTTGGGATATTCATAGCGCAGTTCTTTTGCTTTGGGAATGATTGCTAATAGCATAGATAATACACCTATTCTACCAGTAAGCATTATTAAAGAAAGAACAACCTTGGATATTTTCGTTAATTCTGATGTTATTCCTAATGATAAACCAACTGTACCATAAGCAGATACCACTTCGAAACAGATTTTTAAAAAATCATGTTTTTCGAAAATTGATAATAAAAAAATTCCGACAAAAATTGTCATCAGTGATAAAAGAACATTGGAATAAGCGCGAATAATCGTTTCTTCGTCAATCCTTCGATTAAACATATTTACATTTCTATTACCCCTAAGAAGATTCATTATATGATTTAAAGCAATAGTTATTGTAGTGGTTTTTATACCACCACCAGTCGAAACAGGAGAAGCACCAATCCACATCAACAAGAATGTAAAGAAAATTAAAGGCATAGGAAACGTATTGTAATAGAGTGTATTAAATCCAGCTGTTCTTGGAGTAACTGCAAAAAATAATCCATGGAGAATTTTTTCTTCTAAATTTAATTTCATGTTATATATTTCGCTGAAGATTAAAAATATAATAAAACTCGTAGACCAGATTATAGCATTCGAGATTAAAACAATTTTCGTTGTTAATGATAGTTTATGTTTTTTATTTATAAATTTATTTAATAAATCATTGATAGTGGGAAAACCAATTCCACCAAACATAATTAATAACATGATTATATATACGCTAATTGGAGAAATCATCGACACATTGTATAAACTTTCTGTATACAGACTAAAACCAGCATTACAAAAGGCAGATATACTATGAAATATTGCATAAAACATTTTACTTTCGTTTTTTGGTATTAATTCATTAGGCAGCGTAAAATAAAGAAGGATGGAACCAATTGATTCAATAATAAAAGTAAAAAGAGCAATGTTTTTCAAGGTGTTTTTTACTTTATCTATAGAGATTTCGCTAAATAAGTCCCTCATTACGATTTGATTGGTTAAGCTTACTTGTCCAGATAAGTAATAAGAAAAAAAAGAGGTAAGAGTCATAAGACCTAATCCACCAATCTGAATTAAAACCAATAAAATGATTTGTCCAGCAAGGTTTAAATCTTTACCAATATCAATACTTGCCAATCCTGTTACACACGTTGCGCTGACTACGTTAAAAATTATATCTATAATATCGATAGGATTATTATGAGCATTGGGAGATGCTAATAGTATTACCCCCAAAGAAATAATAAAAACAAAACTCATCAAAAAAATCAACGATGGATTGATCTTTTTATATTTGATATTCGATATATTTCTACTAAAATGTAAAAAATTGTTCACTAAAATTAAAATTTGCGATATCGACAAGTAGATCAATAAAATATAATCAGAAGAAAAATTGCTAAAAAGAAAGATTTTTGTAAACTTAATAATGATATTTTCGAACAACATTAATATTAATACGATCAAAGTAACGATTAGTTCAAAAAACCTTGTTCTTACATACTGCTTTATGTTCAAAGAATCATCGCTTCTGTATAATAAAAGATTAATGATTTCGTAAAACAGAAAATAATTGATGATAATTTTAATATAAAAGATGTTTTGAGTTTTATAAAAATTGGAATAACCATACTCATAAATCAGAATGCCAAAGGAAAGAAAAGAATTGAACAAAAATATAATTTTTAAAATCGGATAAATTCTTATACTATATTGTTCTCTAATGTTTAAGAATCTTCTTTTATACGTCTGATAGTAATAGTTCATAAAATCAAGTTGCCAAAATTTTTTTAAAAGTTTTTATAGTATTTGTTATGTTGTTAGATAATTTACAATCTTTTAAAATCGTTAATCTTTACAAGCAATTAATTAATACAATTAAAAAAAAATATCCCGATATATCAGAAAGTGAACTAAATCAAATTCAGAAAGCATACGAATTAGCAAGCTTAGCACATAAAGATCAAAAACGATTATCCGGAGAGCCATACATTATCCATCCATTGCATGTAGCATTGTATTTGGCAGAGATGTCTATGGATCCACCAACTATTATTGCAGGTCTTTTACATGATGTTATAGAAGATACTATTTATAACGAAGAGTTTATAAGAAATGAATTTGGAGATGAAGTTGCAAAACTTGTAAAAGCAGTTACAAAAATCTCTTTGGTAAAAAAGGATACCTACAAAGAAAATTTATCAGAATTAAAATCTCAGGAGGCGGCAGAAAACCTTCGGTTGATGCTACTTGCAACCTTCGAAGATATTCGAGTAATCATCATAAAATTGGCTGATAAACTACATAACATGCAGACAATTCATTATCAAAAGCCGCATAAAATCGAACGAATTGCAAAAGAAGTTTTGGACATATATGCTCCCATTGCTGGTCGATTGGGCATGTATAAAATCAAGTCAGAACTAGAAGATCTTGCATTCGAAGCATTATGTCCAGAAGAAGCAAAAAAAATAAAAGAAGAAATTAAACAATCTAAAACAGAATTAGAAAGCTTTTTAAAAAAAGTAAAAAAAGCATTGTACAAACGATTAGAAGAGATGAATATTCAAGCTCAAATCGATAGTCGCGTTAAACATTTGTATTCTGTTTATACAAAAATCCAAAAATCCAACAAAACTATCAAGCAAATCTATGATCTGCGTGGAATTCGTATCATTGTTCCAGAAGTAAACGATTGCTATGCTGTTTTGGGTATTGTTCACACATTATGGAAACCTTTGCCTGGTAGGTTTAAGGATTACATTGCATTGCCAAAACCCAATGGATATCAGAGCCTACATACGACTGTAATGGCTCCCGATGGGAAACCATTGGAAATCCAAATCCGTACAAAAGAGATGAATGAACGGGCAGAAAATGGTATTGCTGCCCATTGGCTATACAAACATGGAATGGATTATAAATCTGTAAAAGGAAGGTTGGAATGGCTGCAAACCTTAAAACAAATTACTCAGGAATTTCAGAATTATGCGAAAAATCGATTAGAAAATTCCACAGAGTTTTTGAATACATTAAAAGATGAACTTCAACCAGACGAAATCTATGTTTTTACACCAAATGCAGATATCATTACTTTGCCGCGCGGTGCCACCGTTCTAGATTTTGCTTTTAAGATTCATACAGATTTAGGTTTAAGATGCAAATCTGCTCTTGTAAATGATCGAATTGTACCTTTAAGTACAGAATTAAAAAGTGGTGATAAAGTAGAAATTATTACTCATCCCGAACCTAAACCATCCCCTATATGGTTAAAATACGTAAAATCTACCAGAGCTAGACAAAAGATTCGAGCATACTTTAGAAAAAAAGAAGAAACCGAACCTGTCAAAGAAACCAAAGAGGAAACTCCTAATAAAAAAATTGAGCTAAAAATAAAGCGAAAACCAACAAAAAACCCCAAAGAAGTACCTATCGAAGTAAGTGGTGGAATTGATGTACCTGTTCGATATGCAGGATGTTGCAGTCCAGTTCCCGGAGATAAGATTATTGGATACATTACAAGAGGTAGAGGGATTACAATTCATCGGGTAGATTGCAGTCAATTGCCCAAAAATCAAAGCGAAATAGAACGTTTTATTCCAGTAAAATGGGAAGGTTTAACAGAGGTTTATCCAGTTGCAATAGAAATTACAGCAAAAGACAGACAAGGACTTTATTTGGATCTTGTTCAGGCTATTACTGTAACAAAAACCAATATACTAAAAGCAGAAGCAGATATTCCAAAAGATAAAAACGATATTATGAAGGCTACTTTTTTGGTAGAAATTGAACATGTGGATCAATTAAACGAGGTATTACAAAGTTTAAGTTTAGTAAAGGATGTTATAGAAGCAAAGCGAAAAAGTTAAAAGAATTAATAAAACTTTTATATAATCTCGAATAATAAATTTAAAAATTTATATTTATTTATAATATTTATTTTATTTTTATTTAAATATTCTTTTATAGATTTCGAATCGATTGGTATAAATTCTTTTTGATTATTTTCTTCTGATTTTATTTGTGTAGCTAATTCTACATTAAAATTAAAATTCTTTCTTTTATAAGATTGATTTTTATACAAAAAATAATGGTAATGCTCATTTGTAAAAACACGATCATTCTTTAATAATGCATAGTAATCATAACCTGTATTTGGATAATAATACATTTTGTGATTCTTTATACCACATCCAGCCAAATATAAAGGTTTTTGGTAGATTTGGGCAAGTTGCTTTGCATAATCTAACACATCGTTGGCGGGAGAATTCAAGATTAATAAATCTTTATTATATTGAGAAATCCATTGATCAATCGGAAACGATGTTAATAAAAAATACCTTTTTTTAAAAAGATTGTTTAAATCTGCTCTTCCACCTAACCAAGTTAATAAAGATATATTTTTTAATTTTTCTTTATAGAGATAAAAATGATATAAAGTTCCCACTGTTGGATCCACAGAAATAATTAAATCAATAGGAATATCATTTTTTAATAGTGGTATAACCGATGAGTCCGATGCTATAATGTAATAATCCTTCAAGTTATGTTTTTTTAAATCTTCCATTAATGTAATTCCGCTACCACAAAAAAGTATTTTATTTTTTTTAATGTTTAATTTATGAACAAAATAAATTATTTTATTTTCTAAATTTTTTTTATAATTTATAATCCAGGTATAAAGAAATTTATAAAACGTTTTTTTATTTATATCATTCTCTAAAAATGCCAGAATATTATCGATCAAACTTGGAAACAGCCTTTTATAAACTGGATATATACTTATATACAACGTATTCAAATTAGCTAAATCTTTGTAATCATGAACATAATTTATATCTTTGTAATAAAAAAGTTTTTGTAAGTATTCGAAATTTTTAATAGGCTCAATTAAAATTACTTTTATTTTTTTTTGATTTAGAATGTTTTGTATAATCTTTCCATTTCCAGCTCCAATCAACAATAAATTTTCTATATCTTGGGGAATTTGATTTATAATTCTTTCAATTTCTTGATCTAAATGAATCGAATGGAAACGGTTGTTTCTTATTTTTATGTTATAATCTTTTTCTTGTTTGATTAATTCAAAGTTTTTTAAATACCAGTTAGATATTAACAACTTATTAGTCGCTATCTTCTTCGTCTTCTAATGAATCTTCTTCGTCTTCTTCATCATCACTTTGATCTTCTTCCTCTTCTTCTACATCTTCTTCTGATTCTTCGTATTCTATTTCTTGGGCATCTTCATCAGTCTCTTCGAAGGTTTCTTCTGCAAGTTCTCCAATATCTTCTTCAGATAAATCTTCTTCTTCGTTTTCTGTTAATTTTTTCTTTTTTTGGAAAATTGCTTCTGCTTTTTGTAAATATATGTTAGTTGATTGTTTAAGCTCTTCTTCGAGTTTTAAGCGTTGTTCATCTGTTATAAAATCGAATTTAATTTTTCCTCGTGCTAATGCAAGCATTGCAAGGACAGAAACTTTATTGGTTTTCCAACCAAGTTTTTTTGGATCTAAATCTAACTTGTCTAAATTTTCTATGATTTCGAAAGCTGCAACGGTTGCTGCGTATTTTTTATCTTTTGTGATTTCTATTAAATCTCTAATTTGGAATTCATTTTGTCGTTTGTCCATAAAAAAAGGATCCTCAAGGTATCTTATAAATTGGATTGACATAATTTTTTTACGTCAAATAGTGACAATTAATTTTTTTTAAATCAATGCAGTATTACCAAGCTAAGTTTTATGATACATCGAATTATATCGTTAATTTTTATCAATATTTTTATTTTTTCCACTATTTTCTTAAAACAAAGTATCATTGATTATATTTTTAGCTTTTCTTATTTTAAAAAATACGAAGAACAAATCAACGATTGGAAGCGTTGGTTGTATGGTAGATCGAAAGAAATTCCTACCCCAATAATACATAAGATCTATGATCGAAACCAAGAATTGATTGGTGAATATACTTCTGTTGTTGGAAGTTATATTCCTTTAAATCGGTGTAAAAAATTGCCATGGATAAATCAGATCACTGTTATATCCGAAGATAAAGATTTTTATCATCATAAAGGTGTATCAATAAAAGGAATCATAAGAGCAATGATATATAATATAAGAAAAGGAGGTCTATATCAGGGTGGTGGAACCATTACACAACAATTAGCAAGAACCCTCTTTACAGGACACGAAAAAAGCTTTCTAAGAAAAATTTTAGAAACTATATTTGCAAAAAAATTAGAACAAGAATTTTCCAAAGAAGAAATATTATGTTTGTATTTAAATAAAATCTACATGGGAAATGGACGCTATGGTGTAGAAGAAGCATCTTGGTTTTATTTTAATAAACCTCCGGAGAATTTAAACGTTGAAGAGGCAAGCTTTTTAGTCGGCCTTTACCCATCTCCTGAAAAATACAATCCACTTATTAACATCAAATTGGCATTACAAAAACAAGAAATTGTAATGAATAAATTAGTTACAGAGGGCTTAATTACAAAAGAACAAAAAACAAAAGAAATATCTAAATTTATACAAGAGTATCAGATCAATCCATCGGAAAATGATTCGGGAAAAATTGCTCAATATGGAGCAAGTAAGTTTTTTCGGTTGAATAAAGCACCTGCTGTTAATGAATACGTAAAAAACTTTTTAGAAGAAAATATTGTAAGAGAAATATTACAAAATAAAGGAATCAACGTTTATACTACGGTTGATCTAAAAAGTCAGCAATTCGCTCTAAATGCTCTGCGAGAACACATAAAAACATATAGAAAAAATAATGTAGATTTATACGAAAAGCATTCTCTTGATAAAAATTTAGTGAATCAAATCGAAGGGGTTTTAGTTTCTATTGATATTCCCACAGGCTATGTTCGTGCTCTTGTAGGTGGATACGAAATCTACGATACGGGAATCATGAATTATCGAATTTTTCGAATGAAGCGACAAGTAGGATCGACAATCAAAGGGTTTTTGTATGCATTAGCACTGGAAAGAAACATTTATCAAATTGACTCCACTGTTGTCGATGAACCAGTCACTTTTAAAGATTATAAACCAAAGAACTGGTATGGGGAATATTTAGGAGAAATCCCTTTAAGAAAAGCAATTGCTCGTTCTACAAATACAGTTGCTGTAAAAACATTAAACCAAATCGGTATTGATTATTTTCGCGATGAAATAACACAAACTTTGGGGTTGAGTTTTTACGATGCGAACAATCGTTTTCCAAGGAATTTAACCATAGCGTTAGGTTCTTTCGAATTAACACCATTAGAGCTAAATTTACTCTATGCAGCAATATTGAATCAAGGTTATAAAATTACACCTATTATTATACAAAAAATCGAGACCGAGGATGGTATAACTCTATACGAAGATTATACGGTTCAAAAGAATATTTCTATTGTTAAACCAGAAACCTCTGCAAGTATTCTTGAATTACTTCGGAGTGTTGTGGACGAAGAGGAGGATGGAACTGCAGGTTGGATTGGTAAATTAAAAAAAGAAAATCCGAACTTTTTACCTTATGATATCGCTGGTAAATCTGGAACTACTCAAATCCCACCAGAAATACGAAAAAGATATAATAATATTCCGGGTGTTCGTGATTCCTGGTTTGTGGGAATGATTCCTATAAATGTCACAACTATTTGGCTAGGACACGATAAAGGAATACCATTTCAAGGGCAAGCGGTGCCTATTTGGGTAGATTATATTTCTAAAGCATTTCCTGATCCTATACCAGAAAAATTTCCTCAAATAAAAAAATCCTTCTGGTTCGATAATTTTAGAAAACAAGATTTCGAATAAAAATTATTTATTGATTGACTTTTTTTATCTATTAAGCTAATATATAAAAACTATGATAAATAAAAAAAACAAAATATATTTATTATTTATTTCTGGAATTATCATATTTCTATCAATAGTAGGAATTTTTCCTCAGTTTCGATATAACAATTATGTAAATAGTGTTGTTTTTTTGCCTAATGACAAAATACTAATTTCTGCTATTAGAAATTCTATTGTTTTCTGGGATTATCCTAACGAAAAAATTATAAAAATGATTCCAGCTCATAAAAAAAATATTCGAGCAATTGCCATTTCTAAAGATGGAAAATATTCTGCTTCTTGTAGCGACGATAAAATCATTAAGGTTTGGGGAGGTATATTCGAGAAAGAAATTAATCAAATAGAAGAAAAAGACGTTATTAATACAATAGCATTTTCTAACGATGCAAAAAGAATTGCTTATGGAATGGGTAGTATATACGATGTTGCACAAGAAAACTTTGTAATCAAAATTTGGGATGTAGAACAACGAAAAGAATTGATGACTCTTTCTTCGCATAAAGATATAGTTTCGTCTGTTGCATTTTCTCCCGATAACAATTTTTTTGTATCAGCAAGTTGGGATAAGACCATCAAACTATGGGATTTGAATACCGGTAAAGTAATACGCGAATTTATTGGACACAAAGAAAAAATTCAATCGGTAGTTTTTTCTTCTGATGGAACATTTATCGCATCGGGTGGTTGGGATGATGTTATAAGGGTTTGGGATGTAAATACAGGAAAAGAAATAAAAACATTTCGTGGTCATAGCAATGATGTTTTGGATGTAAAATTCTCATTAGATAATAAATACATAGCTTCTTCGAGTAGAGATAATACTGTTAAGCTTTGGGAATTCGAAAGTGGCAAATTGTTGCAGACATATTCACAAAATCAAGGTCCAGTTAAGTCATTAAATTTTTCGCCCGATGGTTGGGTAATTGCTTCGGGCAGTGCAAATCAAACTATCAAACTTTGGGATATATCTCCTACAAAAGGAATGAGGATATTAAAAGAAAATGTAAACTGGGTAGATATTATATCTTTTTCGACGGATCATAAATATTTGCTATCAGTAAGTAAGGATATTATGACTTTATGGGACGTTTTGACGGGGGAAAAAATTCGTTCCTTTAAAGAGAATAAAGGTAATATTTTTTCTGTTGCTTTTTCGCCAGACAATCGTTTGATAGCAACTGGCAATAAAGATTATTCCGTAAAGCTATGGAGTGTAGAATCTGGAAAACAAATCCTTACACTAAAAGGACATAATGGCTATATTAATACCGTAGCTTTTTCGCCAGATGGACGATTTTTAGCTTCGGGTAGTGGTACTCATTTTGATAAGCTCAAAACGCTTAGAGAAGATAATTCAATTATTTTATGGCAACACAAAAATGGTATAAAAGTTAAACAATTTGTAGGACATAAAAATGATGTAAATTCCATCGCATTTTCTAGTGATGGACGTTTACTTGCTTCTGGGAGTAAGGATAGTACAATCAAAATATGGGACATAATCACAGGAGAATTAAAGCAAAATCTCGAAGGTCATAATGGTGATGTGAATGTAGTAGTATTTTCTCCAGATAATAAAAAAATCGCTTCTGGTAGTATGGATAATACCATCAAGATTTGGGATATTATTACAGGAAAAGAAATCATTACTTTGCGTGGACACAATAATTATGTAAATGCTCTTACGTTTTCTAACGATGGTAAGTTTTTAGCATCGGGAAGTAAAGATAACACAATAAAACTTTGGGATTGGCAGATGGGAAAAGAAATTAGAACATTTGATGGTCATAATAGTTCTGTTGTATCGATTGTTTTTTCTAAGGATAATCGATTTATGATCATTGCTACATCTGGTAGTTTTGATAATACAATTAAATTGTGGGATATTTTAACCACAAAAGATTCTATTACTTTAATTGCAAAATTGGAAAATCGTTAAAAAATGCGTATTTACAAAAAACATTGTGCTGGTTTTATAAATAATCGAATCAAATTCTTGTGATAAAAATTGATTGACCATAATTTTTATAAAAAAAATTAAGATTTTTTAATAATATCTATGAAGGTTTTAAAAAAATTTTTCGTTATCATTACAATCATCGCTTATTCTTCTAGTTTGCTTGCAGATAGAGTTTATTTGAATAATGGTACCGTAATCGAAGGAAAAGTCATAGATCAATCAAAAACAAAAGTTCAAATCGATGTTAAAGGAAAATTAACTACCATAGAAAAAGATAACATTAAAAGAATTGAGTATGATTTAACCCTTAATCCCCAAGAACCAGAAAAAAAACCGATAAGAAAAATGTATCAAACACAGCAAAAAAAGATTCCACCACCACAAAAAAAAGAAAGTCTTATAGAAGATAAGAATTTAGAATATATTTTTATTGGAGTTTTAGTTGGTCTGGGAGTAGGGATCGTATTAACGAAATTTAGTATCTATAATCCTAAAAGTTATCATGCTATAAAACCATCGTTTTATTTTAAAAAGAATGATGCACGGTTTACCAGTACTGCTTTGGGGATTATTTCTTTTGCCCTTATTCCCTATATGATTCAAAAATCATCTTTAAACAAAAACATTCAAAACCCAACAATGTATGATTTATACGTTAATAATATAGAAAATTCACAAAATAATATAAATTTCTACCATCCTGATTTTAATAGTTATCCTATTTTTGCATATAAAAAAGAATTTTAATTGCAACCGGAATTTTTTTATCAATTTTTTTTACACCTTGTTAAAAAATTGCTTTATTTGTCCTAATCGTTAATTATCCTATATTTGATAAACTATTATGAATCAAGAAACACGAAGAGAAGATTTAACAAAAATAGAACAAAATAAAAAACCTACTAGTGGTGGATTACTTTCCTATTTTAAAGATTACGAAGTTGTAAAAGAACTAAATGCACAAGGAGGAGAGGCTGATAATTATATCATACAGAAAGATGGGAATCAATATTTTTTAAAACTATACAGAAAAGGTTTTAACCCAAATATACAATTGTTAAAAAACTTAAAAGAAATTTCTAAAAAGATAAAACAACATGTAGTACAAATTTATGATGTTGGGTATGATGAAGATTTACAGCGATATTACGAAATTTTAGAATACATAGAAAATGGTGATTTATCTACTCTGAAAGAAGAGTTAGTTCATTATCCTCAACAAAAAAAAGAAAAAATCATCGATACCATTATAAATGAAGTTCACTTAGCATTAAAAAGTTTGCACGAAAATAATATCATCCATCGAGATCTAAAGCCAAAAAATATTCTTATAAGAAATAAAGAACCATTGAATTTGGTTTTGATCGATTTTGGTATATCTAGGACATTAGACGAAGAATTGTCTAAAATCAATACTACATCTTTTAAAGGTACGACATCTTATATTGCACCAGAAGAAATAAGCAATTATTTTGGCAAAGAAATTGATTGGTGGCATTTAGGTGTAATAGTTTTAGAATTATTAACAGGTAATCATCCTTTTAGAAATCTTTCCGAGCAAGCAATCATCAATATATTAACTACGAAAGGAATAGAAATCCCCGAAAGTTTACCAAATAAATACAAGCATTTATTAAAAGGTCTTTTAACAAGAGATTACGAAAAGCGATGGGGATTTGAACAAGTAAATGAATGGTTGCAAGGAAATAAAGATATTCCAGTATATTACGAAGAAACAAAACATTCTGATTCGAAAATTGACGAAAGTGAATGGCAAAAATATGGAATACCGAAAAATTCTCCTTGGAGAAATATTGATCTTGAACCAGCAAAATTAATTACCTTTAAAGATGCTGATTTCGGTGTAAACGAAGCACGTGTATGGATTAATGCAGGCTGGACAAACGGAAAATCTGCGCGAAAATGGTATGATCGCGGTTTTGAACCAGAAGAAGCATATATCTTCGAAAATTTTGGGTTTTCTCTATCGCAGGCAAATACTCTTAAAGCAAAATCTATCAATGCTTATGATTTAAATTTAATTAAAGATTACATTGAGGATTTAGAAGAATTTGTTTCTGATTTGTTTAAACTTTTGAATCAATACGATATAAAGGGAATCTTGCGTGAATATCCCAAATGGAAAAAAGAGGGAATAAGTTTTAGAGAAGCAGTTATTTGGTATAACGAGAAGTTTGATCCCAAAGAAGCTAGAACTTTCATAGATAATGGAATTTCTATAAACCAAGCAAAAAATTCAAAAACCAGGTATCAAAAGTGGTTAGAACAAGGTTTTAGTCTTACCGAAGCAATTAACTTTGAAAAAGCAGCTATTTCTGTTTACAATGCAAAAGAGATCAAAAATTCAAATTTAAATATTCAAGATGTGCTAATGTGGTTGAAATCTGGTTTTAGTGTAGAAGATGCTATAACTTACATAAAAGAAAATATTTCTGTAGAAGAAGCAAAGCAATGGAAGCGCATAGGTTTATTGCCAAAAGAAGCATTGGAATGGATAAAACAAAAAATACCAATAGACGAAGCAAAAAAATGGATAAATGAAGGTATTTCTGTCGAAGAAGCAAAAAAATGGAAAGATGGTGGTTATAGTTCCGAAGATGCTAAAAAATGGTGGCGCGAAGGTTTTTATTATGATAAAGCAATTCAATGGATGGAATTGAATGTTGATTTAAAAGAAATAAAAAAATGGATAAATGCTGGTTTTGGAAACCCAAAAGAAGTAAAAAAATGGTTTAATGCAAAAATAGATGTAGAAGAAGCAAAAGAATGGAAAAAATTAAGATTAGACGTTAGCGAAGCAAAAAAATGGAAAACTGCAAAAATCAGTCTAGAAGAAGCAAAAAGTTGGATATTAGCTGGTATTGATTTCGAAGAACGAACAAAATGGCTTAATGCAGGATTTAATTTCGGCGAAATCAAAAAAGCAATCGAACTGAATTTAGACCTCCAAGAATGTATCGAAGGGAAGCAAATGGGATTTTCTTTCGAAGAAATAAAAATTTTAAAAGAAAAAAAGATCAAACTAATCGATGCAAAAGAATGGAAAAATGAAAACATTCCCACTAATATTGCTATCAACTTTATAAATGCTGGAATCCCCATAAAAGAAGCGAAACAATGGTATTCGAAAAATATTTCTTTCGAAGAAGCTATCAAATGGTATAAAGAAAACATTTCTTTCGAAGAAGCCATAAAATGGATCAATGATGGTTATTATTTTAATGATGCTTCTCCGTGGATTTTGAATGGTTATTATTATCAAGATGCAAAAAAGTGCCTTGAAGCAGGAATAAACATTAAAGAATTAAAAATCTTTTCCAACCTAAAAATGAACTTCGAAGAAGCTTTAAATTGGAAAAATGCTGGCTTTAAAATAGAAGAAATAATCTATTGGAAAAAATTAAATGTAAAACTAAACAACGCGATAAAATATAAAAACGATGGTATAACGAGTTCTTTTTACAGAAATTTTATTTTTATCAGTTTGAGTATATACATTCTTGCGTTTTTTATTTTTTCTTATGAATTTTATAAAATGCAGGATGTTTGGATTTTTCAGTTTTTCTTGATTGTGGTATGGTGGTTTCTATGGAGTTTATTATCGATAGTTTATAATATGATAAAATTTTATTTAATTAGAAAAACGTTTAAACATATAAAATTTGATGTTGCAAAGTATTTATTTTATATTTATTGCATAGTACTTATAATATTTTTATATAAATCTTGGATTGAAAGTGGAAATTATTCAAAAACAATATTAAATCTTTTATATAATATTTCTATAAGTTTAATGATAAATTTTATTATATATCTATCAACAAGGTATTTTTTTAAAAAAAGTAAGGTTTTGTAATAATGAATCCTGCGATGGTTATTCCAAGAACAAAAGTATTAGTAAAAAATACATTGACGGGAAGTAGATTCACACAAAAATGTCTAGCAAAAGCTCCGGTAGCTCAGTTGGATAGAGTGGTGGACTTCGAATCCAGCGGTCGCAGGTTCGAATCCTGCCCGGAGCGATATTTTATAGATCCTTTTTTAAAAATCTTCTAAAAGCAAGAATATTAAATATTGTAGTCCAAATAACTAAAATTCCAATACCAATCATTATACCCCATAAACTTCCCAATTGTTTTACGTAAACTGCGGAACTATAAGACATAATAGCAGAAAGTTCACCATGTAATAAAAGAATCGTTCTTATCAAATCAATTGGGTTAAACATTACAAGATATACAATTATCGGTTCTATGGGATAATCACCAAACCCAAGCACAAGAAAGAAAATTAATGAGTCATATAAAATATAGAATAGAAACCAGAAAAAAATACTCATCCCTACACGTAGTTCTAATCTTAAAGAAAATTGACTGATAAAAAATGCTATGCTAAGAAATATAGCATGGAGCAAAATACTATAAAAAATTAATATATATAAAATATAAACAATATTAATTATTTTTTTATAAAAAATAAATATAGGTAGAATTCCTACTAAAAAGCTTAATAATAAGCTCAGTAAAATACCCAAATATTTGCCCAGAAATATTTCTTTTCGCGTTATACTTCTAACTATTAAAAGACTCTGAAAGCTAAGCGATTCGTAAAAATTGATAATACCAAATAACATACTATACAAAGGTAAAATCAACAGAAAAAAATTTGTAATCGTTGCGATGATTTCTGCGGGTTTTCCAGAAGAAAAATATACAACCAAATAGATAAACAAAAAAATCAATGCTGCATAGATAAAAAACCACCTACTCTTAATATGATCAATCACCTCGAACTTAATAATATTGTAAATGTTTTGATTCTTCATATTTTTACATACTCCTTTATATTACTTAGAGCTTCTTCTAAATTCGAAGCATTTTGGGATAGAATAAAATTTTTAGGGTTTTCTTTAATACGAATTTCTCCATCGATTAATATAAACATCTGATCTGCTAATTCTTCTACTTCGTTTAATATATGCGTTGTAAAAATTATCAGTGAGTTAGGTTTAAGAGTTTTGATCAATTTTTTTAAATATAAACTATGATAAGGATCTAAACTTGCTGTTGGTTCATCTAATATATAGATATCGCGTTTAGTCATAAAACATTGCAATAGGTTGATTTTTTGTTTCATTCCACCACTCAATTCTGATATTTTTTTGTGTAAAAAATCCTTAATGTTTAAGTCTTCGATTAATTGTTCTAGGTTATCTATGGAACTTTTTTCGAAGGATTTTAGATAATCTATCAAATCTTTTACTTTAAGATTATTAGGAAAATAGGGAGTTTGTGGAACATATCCTACGTTTAAATATTTTGATAAATTATATTCTATTTTTTTATCAAATAAAAATAACTCTGAATCATTATCGGGTATTACAAGTCCTAAAAGGGTTTTTATTAAAGTTGTTTTTCCAGAGCCATTGGGGCCAAGTAAAGCAACGACATTGTTGTTATTAAGTTCGATTTCAACGTTCTTTAAAACTAATTGTTTTTGGTAGGTTTTGTTGAGTTTTTGAATTTTGAGCATGTTCTTTTTCCTTTCGTTTTATTATGGGTTTTTCGTCCATTAGTTGAGAAGGTGTTATAACAGGATAAACCTTTTCTAAAAGTTCTAAAAAGTCCACCATGGGAGAACGAATCAAAATAGAAAGAGTTGGATATCTACTAACCCAGTAACTAAAAAGAGATACGGGACGATAAGGAACATCTCCATATCCATCTTTGTCTAAATCATAACCGCGATATTTATCCCAAAAGTTTTCGTAATACTTATTGGGATTATCGCGAGAATTCGTAGCAACATCAAAGATATTATTTTCGAAAATATTATGATAAAATTCGTTATAATAGGAATTACCCAATATCTCTAATGCGATTCCGTTGTTAAGAAATTTATTGTTAAATATTTTATTGTTATTAGAATTGTCTGTGAATATTCCTGTTGAATTATTGTAAAATAGATTATTAGAAACAATACTACTATTTATATCTTTTAACAGAAGTGCCTTAAAGCTATTACCCCAACTATTTTTAAAAACATTGTTGGAAAGATTTAATTGTTTAGAATACATCAATGCAATTCCAGTTGGATTATCAACTATGTTATATTGGATTTGAGAACCACTACAAAACATAAAGTGGATTCCATAACGAAGATTATTATAAATCCTGTTATGTTCTACAATTAAATCTTCCGAATATTCAAAATATAACCCGTCCCTATGACCAGAAATAACATTATTTTTTAATGTATTCTTATAGCTATACCAAAGATGTATTCCATTCCCACTTTTAACTTCGTTTTCGGAAAAAGAATAAAATACATTATTTTCTACAACGCAATCTTGTGTATTTGCTAAATAAATACCATAAGTATTGTTATATAATACATTATCGCTTGCATGACAGTTTTTAACTTTATTAAATTGTATTCCTGCAAATTCTTCTATATCACTACTTCCACTGTTTTGGATATTTAAATTAGTGATTGATACATTTTCTGTATCTTTTACAAGAATTACATTTTTGTGGAAATTGCCATTTAAAATTGGTTTTCTGTTTAAAATCGCTTCGCCTTTTAATGTAAGAGGTTTTTTAATGATAATTGTACTTTGTAAAGAAAGATCTTCTTTTACAAGTACGGTAGAAAAGGGTTGGGCAGAATCAATTGCTTTTTGAATGTCCTGAAAATCACAATTATAGCTACATACAGTTATTGTATTCTGCCCAAATATAGTTACGATAAAGAAAAAATAAATCAAAACGATTTTAATTATGGTGGTGTTCTTCATCTTTTTGTGATTGAGATTTTAAATAATTTACCAAATCATCGTATTTATAAATATCACCTGGTTTATTCAATTTTTTTATTTCGTCTTCGCTTTTGTATCCAGAAATATTCTTGCCCATAGGAGAGGGAATTTCGGGAGAAACAAAATATACTGCGTTTTTGTATTCTACCCATTCACCAGTTACATAATCTTTTATCCAAGCATTTTTTATTTTTTGATCTGGGTTTTGATTTAACCAATCTACTAAGCATTCAACGCTATCAAAATGATAGATTTTACCTTTATCCGTTTGTACTTGAGTGTTAAACTTTAGATCAACAATCTTCATTTTGCAATGGATACATTCTTCTTTTCCCGCTTGAATATCGATGGGTGCTTTGGGAGCACAAAAGCTAAACAAAAAAACCAAAAATATAAAAAAGTTTGTTTTCTTCATTCACAACTCCTTATGTTTGTATTCATTGTACCAAATCCAGAATAAAATTCCTAGTACTATAAACAACAAAATTCCTCCAATATGGGGCCAACTACAAGCAGTTATGTTTAGAAGCTCTTTACAACCAAGTAATGGTGGTTGATAGCTCATACCAGGAACTTTGATGGGGGCATCTGGACTTAAATTATGACCATAGTTATATTCCCATCGCCAAAAATCATACAATCCAGCTATCCCCACTAATATTGTATTAACTATTCCTAATACAACCATATAAATTCTATTGATAAAAAAAGCAACAATAGCACCAGCAATCATATAACCTAATATATAGGGCATATATTGTAGTTCTGGAATAGAATCTGCTGCAATTTTTTCCATACCAATATAATGATTTAATAAATTGATATTTTGTAAATCATGAGGAGTACGCCCTCTAATATCGTTAATATAAATGTACATTCCAAGCGTTTCTGGATATTGAGGTGCAGAAAGATTTACAAACCAAATAGGTAAAAAATATACTAAAAACATTAAAAATGCTACTACCAATATAAGCATTCTATTTGTTTTATTTAGTTTTTGATTCATAATTGTAAACATAGTAAGCTCCTTTATATACAATACTATAGTATTGTATTATTTCTTATAAAAGAATAGCCAGGCATTAACCTGGCTTTTTTGTTTTTATGGGGATACACGAATATAATGTTGCATTTCTTGATGCAATGCAGAACAGAAATCAGTACAATAGAATGGATATACACCTGGTTTTTTAGGTTCCCATACCACAGTTTTTGTTTGACCGGGCATGATTAAGATATTGGGTAGTTGTGCTCCATAGATAGCAAATCCATGAGGAATGTCAAAATCTTGTTCTAAGTTTGTTACATGGAAGTATACTTTATCCCCTACTTTTACTTCTACTTTTGTTGGCTTGAAGTGAGAACGAATTGCTGTCATATAAACATGTACTTCTCTACCATTTCGAACAACTTTTGCATCTTTTTCGCTTTTGGTTGCATAAGGATGATCATTTTCGCTTAGAGGAATAATTTGTTGAACTTTGTTTTTTAATAAAATCGATGCAGGTATCATTTGTGCGTAATGTGGTTCTCCCGTAGTTGGAAAATCTAACAACAATTGAGGAGGATCTACACTAATATCGTAGAGTTGTGCACTTTGAACCAATTCCATTCCAGTTGGTAGATATCGATCTTTTGTAATTTTGTTCAATGCAACTAAATATTTACCATAAGGTTTTGTAGTATCTCCACTGACTACACTTAAATGGCCAATACTATAATAGGCAGGTAAATGTGCTAGTACTTTTAGGTTTTTAATATCCCATTGTACAACCTCAGAAGATACAAAGCAAGAAGTATATGCTCTACCTTTACCATCAAACTCTGTATGTAATGGTCCTAAACAGGGTTTTTCTACTTCTCCATGTAGTGTAGATTCATATTTTAAAACTGGGATTTCCATAATTTTGGTAATATAGTTTTTGGGATCATCTTTTGCTTTAATGAATTTGCTAAAAGAATGAACAGGTATAACGGTTGCTAATTTGCCACCACCGATAATGTATTCGCCTGTGTCATCTACATCAACACCATGGGGACTTTTTGGGGTTGGTAAATAATACATCATATCGGGACAATCTTTGGGTTCCATAAGTAAGACTTCGTTTCGAACCTCAGAAACAGCTGGTTTTGCATGAGGTTTATAATTCCTGTAATGAACCCCAGGGAATTTTTTGCCTTTACCTTGATCGAAGCATTGTTCTGCTTTTTTCCAGTTGAATGCTAATATAAAGTCTTTGTCGTTTTTCGATGCTTGGATTTCCAATACATCCCATGCTTGTTCTGTATTATACATAGAGAAGAAACACCAATCAGCAGAGTTATTTTTTCCACAATGAGATAAATCATAGTTAAATCCTGGAACTAAGATTTGTCCTTTTATACTCATATGTCCAGTTTGTGGCTCAATTTTTACCATAGTAATCGTGCCATAGAATTTTCCTTCGCTATAACTTTCTATTGGTATGTCTTTTTGGGGGATAGGAACAGAGAACCTTGTTGCAGCCATGGCATATTCTGTATTCCAAGTTAGAAATGGAGAAGCGTGATTACCAGCACTATTAGGAATTTCGATGATTTCTTCTGTTTCGAAAGACGATAAACTAATTCTTGCTATTCTTGGGGTATTATTTCCATTAATAAACAACCATCGACCATCGTGTTCCCCTTTGGTCATAGAAATCTCAGGATGGTGAGAATCATCCCAAGGTATAAAACCATGCGAAGTCATAAGCAAGTTCTTTGTTTCTTCTTCGTAGCCATATCCATTTTCCGCCCATTGAGAGAATACAGGTATGATCTTAATCAATCTACCAGAAGGTATACCATGTACCCCTACCTGTCCACTAAAACCACCAGAGGTAAAAAGATATACTTCATCTTTTTCTCCTGGTGCTACATATACCTTTTGTGCAGCATCGGGAGCAAGACCGACTTTGCCGCCACCTTTACCACAGTTTATTCCGATAAGCGAAAACCCTAATATCGAAACCAAGGCATATAGCCCTAATTTGTTCAATTTTTTATTCTTCATAATTTTTTCTCCTAAGTATTAGTACGCGAATTTATATTTATTTATTTTGCTTGGTCAATTTTTCGAAAGTATTCTAATAACGCTCTTGCATCTTCTTGGGAAACATTTTGATTTGTCATTTGTGTTAAATATTCTGCTAATAGTTCCTTAGCTTGTGGATCTTCCTGAGTCATCTTCATGGGATCAAGAATCATATTCATAATCCATTCAGGTGCTCTTCTCGTTGTAACACCTTTTAAAGCTGGACCAACATATCGTTCTTCGATTTTATGACACGCTGTACATTTCTCGTTAAAGAGTTTTTCTCCTTTTTGAGCTAATGCATTGTCTAATGCTCCAAGTTCAATTTTTGATTGAATTGGACCTACTCCAAAACTACTTGCTGTAGGATTTGTTTTTTGTTCTTTGGGTTGAGAATCTTCTTTTTTACAGGAAAATGTAAGAAAAAAAGATATACCCAATACTGTTAATATGAGGTATTTTAAGAGTTTGAATAAATTGTTTTGTTTCATGGAATTCTCCTTATTTTGGTATTTATACTCTTAAATTGTATTATAATATAATTTGATGATAAAGTCAATCAAAATTTAATAGAATTTAAAATATAAAATTAAAATTGAGATTAAATTTCATAGAAAGAATCATTCTCGCGATATAAACTTGACTTATAATAAAAAAAAATTTTTTTGGTTTTATGAACGAAAAGACAGCAAAGTTATTGAATAAATATGCTTCTGCAAAAGGATACAATCCAAAAGAATTAAAACGACGCTGGTTATCTTTAAACAAGGATGAACGATTTTTAGAACGTCAAAGAATTCTTAAAGAATTACAAGAATTAAAATCCAAATGAATTTGCCTGAGCTTTATGAAGTTCAGGTTTTCTCTAAGTTTCTTTTTTATGTAAGAAAATATTTTATCGAAAAAGATTTTATCGAAGTAGAAAGCCCATTGTTAAATTCTTTCGCAACCAACGAACCCTATATCGATTCTTTTCAAGTTGTATCAGATAAACCACTCTATTTAATTACAAGTCCAGAGTTTAATTTAAAAACAATTCTAAAAAGATATAAAAAAAATGTTTTTCAGATTGCTCATGTTTTTCGAAAAGGAGATCAAAGTAAACATCACAGACAAGAATTTTTGATGTTAGAGTGGTATCATTTAAACTATCATGAATTCGATCTTATAGAAGAAGTAAAAGATTTGATGCAATATTTAAGTAATCATATAAATGAATTTAATAAAATAAATCAATTTAATATTTTTAGTATAGAAGAGCTTTTTTATCACTATTTAAAAAAAGATTTTAGTTTAAGTTCGTTGATAGAAATTATAAAAGAAAATCAACTTATAGAAAAAAAGAAAATCGATACTTTAAATAACACTTCTTATGATGATTTGTTTTTTATCGTTTTTTTAACACTAATAGAACCAAAATTAGATACAGAGAATCCTTTATTTTTGTATGGTTATCCTGTTGAACTTCGCGCATATAGTAAAATCAACCAAAGTAAGAATGTATCGAGAAGGTTCGAAATGTATTGGAAAAAATTAGAAATTGCCAATGGGTATTACGAAATCATCGAAAAAGAAGAACAATTGTTGCAATTTAAAAAAGAATTTCAAAGAAGACAAGAATTAAACAAATGCATCCATCCTATTAGCAAAGATTTTATTGAAAGTTTTCCTCTACCAGATTGCTCAGGTGTTTCTGTGGGATTAGAGAGACTTTTTATGGCATTTAGAAACCTAAACGATATATCACAAATTTCTTTTTCTGAACGTTTTGAATAATTTTTTATTTACAGATAAATACAATAAATAGAATGATAACATGATGAAAAAAATTCACTATGTTATAGTTATATTTTTATTTTTTTGCAAAAGCATGCCTCTTATTGATGATCAGCAAGTCAATAAAATGGGGGTAGAAGCCTTCGAAAAAATTAAATCCGAAACACCCATCGAAAAAGATCCCAATATCAATCGTTATGTAAAATGTGTTGCAAACCAAATTCTTTCTGTTGCAAGAGATGATACAGGAGTTAAAGAATGGGAAATTGTTGTATTTCGTAGCGAGCAAATCAATGCATTTGCATTACCAGGAGGTAAAATTGGTGTATATACAGCTCTATTAAAAGTTGCAAAGGATCAGGATCAGCTAGCTGCTGTTCTAGGACACGAAGTAGGACATGTAATTAAAAGACACGGAAGAGATCGTATACAATCCCAAATGGTGGCAATGGGTGGTTTAGAAATATTGGGAAGCATATTAGGAAATGATCCCACCATCATGGGAGCATTGGGTGTTGGTGCTCAATATGGTGTAATTTTACCATTTACGCGAAGTCAAGAAAGCGAAGCTGATATTGTTGGGCTTAAATTGATGGCAAGAGCAGGTTTTAATCCTACCGGTGCAATTACCCTATGGCAAAATATGAAAGATGCATCGGATAAACAAATTCCTGAATTGTTATCAACGCATCCAGCACCAGATACAAGGATCAAACAATTACAAGAAAAGTTACCCGAAGCGATGGCAATTTACAATATGGTACCGAATAAACCTCAATGTAAGTAGATGAATTATAAAGAGTACCATGACTTTCGCCCTATTGAATATCTATATCAATTTTATTTAAACGAAAATAAAGAAAATACTTATTGTTTGAATTTTTTAGTCGATAGTGCTAATTATATTTGGAAAGATTGGAATTTAGAAAAACGAACTTTAATTGAATTAGGGGGCGGACCATCGCTTTTTTCTGTTATTCCGTTATCTTTAATTGCAAAAGAAATCTATTTTACTGATTTTTTAAGATATAATTTAAATATTATTCAAGATTGGTTAAACAAAAAAGAACATTTTTTGTGGGATCACTTTATAGAGAAGACTTTATATTTAGAACAACAAAAATTTGATCATCATGATTTCTATGTTTCTCCGCGACTAGTTGAACATCGCAAAGAAGTAATTCGCAGGCGATGGAAAAAAGCCTTTGAGTTAGATTTAAAATCCTTCTCGATAGAACCTCAACAATATGATTTGGTATCTTGCCATTTTGTTCCCGAATGTATTGTAGACAATTCGAATGATTTTTTGTTTGTACTACAGAATATTTTAAGTTATTCGAAAGAAAATGGATTTTTATTATTTTCGTTTTTTTTAGAAGCAAATCATCTAAAAGTAGGTAGAAGTGTTTATTCAACCTATTATCTTACAGAAGAATATTTAAAAAGAATTCTCGAACATTTTAATCTAGAGGTTATAAAATTCCAAACCATCGATTCAATCTTCCATTATGGATATAAAAAGATTGCTCTTGTACTTGCGCGAAATAAACAAAAAAATCAGTCCATAGCAATAAGTCGAAAATCTGAATATATATTGAACCTAGTGCATTTATTAAACAAAAAAAATAAAATAATTTATAAAGGATTTTTAAATAAATATATTTGGAGTTATCTTAATCATACTAAAATACAGAATGAATTTACCAATCATATTTACGATAGTTTAGAAACAGAATCTATTGAAATAAAACTCGATAAAAAGAATTTTTATATTGATGTGGAACAAGTTAATAAAATATCTACGGTTGCTAATTTTTTCTTCGAAGATCAAAAACCAAATTTTAATTTTGCTTATCTAAAAAATAAATCTTATTACTTAAATTTAAAGCTAAAAGAAATCCAAAAAAAATACAATTTTATATTTTTTAAGGACGGCTTATTTTATTTATATTTATCTTCGGTGGAACAATTAGAAAAAACAGAAATATTAAAAAAATTAAATTATTTTTTTTATAATAATTGTTTACATATACCTATCGTTGAATTTCATAGTTTAATCGATTTTAATAACTTTTTATCTACAATAGAAGAATTAGGTAATAAAAATTTCTTTATAGAACAAAAACCAGATTTTTTAAAAAGATCGATTGATTTAAAAATTGTTCCCCATAACGAAATCATTTTATTTAAAGATTATTTAATAGATTTTAATTATCAAAGATTTTCGAATAAATTGATAAAACAAAATCAATATTTATATTTAAATACGATTCATCTATTAATCGAATAAAAAGTGATGATTGTTTCAAGATTTAAATTATTCTTGACAATTAAATCTTTATAAAAAAATTAATTTTCAATTCTCTTAAAAATGAAAAATCAAATAAAATTATCATGGTTTATTATCTCGTTAGGAGTATCGAGTGCCATACTCATTATGTTGTTTTTGTTTTATATTATCTATCATTTAGTAATTGATTTTTATACAAAAGAGTTTAAAGATTATATTAAATTGTACGCTGTTCAATTAAATCAGTCCATCGAAGTGTTACAAGATAAATCGATTCCCAATATTAAAAATTATATTGAAAATCAAAACCATCTCCTTAAAGAGAAAAATATCGATTTAAAATATTTCGAAAATGAAGATTTCTTAATAAAAAATATTAATGAAATATTTATAAAAAAAAATTATAATAAAAATCAACCAATATATATTAAAAACAATCATTTTTTGTATTATATTTATCCCATAAAAATAAAAGAAAATCAATTTTTAGGTTTTGCTGTTTATAGAAAAAATTTAGAATCTGAATACATTCAATTGCAGAAACAAATGATCAACATATTTTATCCCTCCTTCTTTTTGCCTGTTTTAGGATCGATAATTTTAACAGGTATCTTAGTATATTTCTTAAATAAAGGTATATATAAATTAAATGAATTTTCTAATAGTATTAAAACAATTTCTGATTTAACAAGATTTGATGATAAAAAATACAATTTTTTATTCTTCGAATTGAATCAAATCTACGAAGAACTAAAAGATATTTTGTTTAAAATTCAAAAAATTGCAGTTGATAGAGAAATTTTAAAAACAGAAGTAAATATTCTAGAAGAATTTATCATTACCACTGAGGCTATCCAAGATTGGATGGATTATATAACAAAAATACTAGTTCGTGTTAAAAACATCATAGAATTTTATTTTTTTTATTCTATCTTTAAAGAAAAAGAAGATTTGATTATTGTATATATCTTCCATCGTTTTAAAGAAATAAAAGAACAAAGGAATCTCGAAGAAAAAATTTTGATGGAATTTAAGAATTCTGTTTTATATAAAGATGATTTAGAAATTAAATTTGTCTACAAAAAGATTAGCGAAGATTTTTCTAACTTAGAAAATTTAAAGCAAATCGAAACAATCCATAAATCGATTTTAATAGAGAAACCTGTCATTGGTGGTATTCTTGGTGTTGGTATCGATTTATCTCAAAAAGAAGACGAGATAAAGAAACTAGCGATGGAAAGTTTAATTGCAACAATGATCAATTTTATTGGATCTATTAAAGCAATCAATCTTTATACAAGAGAATTAGAATATTATGCTACCAGAGATCCTCTAACAGATTTATACAACCAAAGAGTATTTTGGGATTTGTTGAATTACGAAGTTGAAAGGGCATTAAGACATAATTACTCTTTTGCTCTTCTTGTAATCGATTTGGATAACTTTAAGGTTTTAAACGATCATTATGGACATCATTTTGGCGATTTATTTTTAAAAGAATTTGCCAAACTACTAAGAAACTTCTTTAGAAAAGAAGATATTCTTGCACGTTATGGTGGAGATGAATTTGTTGTGATTCTACCTTATGTTAATAACTTTCATATAGAAGATATTCTTAAAGGTCTTGTTGAAAAAATCAATCATTTTTATTTACCAACACAAGAGTTAGGATTAGCAAAAATATCTGCATCTATTGGAGTAGCAGTATTTCCCGAAAACGCCCATTCAGCAAAAGATTTATTTTTGATTGCAGACGAAACGATGTATCTTGCAAAAGAAGATGGAAAAAACTGTTATAAAATTTACAACAAAAAATCGCAAGAATATCTTTCGAATAAAGATCAATATATATCAAAATTGATCTTAGATGTTTTAGAATTTAAAAATATTGAACCTTATGTTCAACCAATTGTATCTATAAAAGATAATACTATATTTGCTTACGAAGTATTGATGAGAATCCAAGATACAGGCAATAATCAAATCATTACAGCAAATCGGTTTATCTCCATCGCAGAAAGAATGGGGGTAATTCAACAATTGGATCTAATCTTATTAGAAAAGGTATTAAAATATATTTCTAATATAAAAAATACCAAGTTTTTCCTGAATTTATCGCCAAAAACAATAACTTCTAATTCGGATTTAGAAAAGATCATTTCTTTATTGAATCATTATAATTATAAAAATTTAGTTTTCGAAATCACCGAAAGAGAAACGATCAAAGATTTTGATTCTTTAAGAAATTTTATTTTTAAATTAAAAAAATTCGGTATAGAATTTGCAATTGATGATTTTGGCAGTGGCTTTTCCAGTTATCTCTACATTAAAGAAATTCCCATTGATTACATTAAAATAGAAGGGAATTTTATTCGAACAATGCTTACAAACGAAATTGACAAAGTTTTTATCGATAGCATCGTAAAAATGGCAAGGATTTTAAACATAAAAACCATTGCGGAATTTGTAGAAAACAAAATGATTATGGAAGCATTGTCTTATTCCCACATAGATTTTGTACAAGGCAATTATATTCAATCGCCTTTTCCTCTAAGAGAAATTCAAAAATAGCTATTCTATGATAATTTCGTAAGTAATTTCTGCTGTTTTTCTTAACATTTCCGAAACACCACAATATTTTTCTTGAGAAAGTTTTACTGCTTTTTCGAATTTTTCTCTATCAACACCTTTGGCAATGTATTTTAAATGGATTTTATTGAATACTCTCGGATGTTCTTCTGTTTGGGTTGCTTCTGCTTCTATGTAAAAGGATTCTGGTAAAGAACGCATTTTTTTTAAAATAGCAATTACATCCATTGCAGTACATCCACAAAGACCGCTTAATACTAATTCTTTGGGAGCTTGTCCTTTATTTTCTCCTTCGTCTTTTGAGTCCATTATCACTTTAATGCCACGAATTTCGGATTCCATTACCATGTTTTCTTTCCAAACTAATTTTGCCTTCATCTCGCTCATTGTGATGCTCCTTGTTTATAATTTTTTATAAACTTTTCGAAATTTTTAAAATCTTTATAATAGTTTGTTTTATAAATAATTCGAAAATCTGGTGTAAGAATAACAAAAAATGGAAGGCCAATTTGTAATTCTTCGAAACCTTTTTGGTTAAAAAAATATTCAAAAGAAGGATCTGTATCGTATATTTTTAGAACAATTGCATCTCTTAATATTGATTGAAGATAAGGATCACTTTTCATTAAAAAAGCAAATTCAACACAATTGGTACACCAATCAGCATAAAAATCGATAAAAATAGGCTTGTCTTGTTTTTTGGCTTCTTCTATTGCTTCTTTAACACTTCTATATATTTTGATTTTATCTAAATACTCGTATTTGCCATAATTAAAATTAAATATTTCTGTTTGTTCACTAATAGTAATTTTTTTACTTCCATATACTAGAACAAATATAAAAGATATTAGAAGAACTATGCTAAGAGAAAAATACACATAGATCTTTTTTAATTTTAATAAGTCTATTTTATTAAAAAATTTTATAATAATTATATAACTAATAAGCAATAACAATAAAAATAGTATAAGAAAAACATAAATGATCTGATCTTCTATACCAAATACACGAAATGCCTTAAAGATTTGATAGAATGCTATAGCAAAAATTGTGATAGCAAAAAAGTATTTAATATAATTCGACCATTTTCCTGTACGCGGAAGTTTTGCACCTACGATACCAGATAGAAAAAAAGGTAAGCCTAAACCTGCGCCATAAGAAATTGTTAATAATATTCCAAATAGAATGTTGTTTAAATCTGGGTTTAAACTAGAAGAAATTTGTGCTACAAAAAGTAAAATGCTAACAAGAGCTGGAGAAACACAAGCAGAAGCAGCTAATCCAGCAACAAATCCCATAACAAATACAAAAAATAATCCTTGCTTTTGTTTTGTTTTTTCTTCTAATTGGCGAAAGATTCTAGGCTCTAAATTAACAAAATCTAACATAGCAAAACCTAAGTATAGAAAAAGCACACCTAATACCAAAAGGAACCATGGATTTTGCATGATTTTTGATAAAATAATCCCAGTGAAAGTTGCAACAATTCCTAAAAGAAAATAGACAAATAAAGTGCCTAACCAGTAAAATAGAGGAGCAATCCATATTTTGTTGTAATTAGAACTCTTTTTTTGTAAGAAACCAATTGTGATGGGTATCAAAGGATAATAACAGGGAAATAAAGAACTCAATACACCTGCGGTAAAAAATAAAAAAATGCTTTTAAATGGTGCATCTACTCCAACAGAAATAGAATTTATATATTCTGATAAAAAGTCCATTTTTATAGACGAACCTCGTAAATTTTTGGTCTATAACAAATTCCTGTGGTTTCGTTGCAGATCTGAACTCTTACTTTGAGAATTTTATTTGTGATGTTTTCTTTACTGATATTTTCTGGAAGCAAAAATTCAAAGATTCCTTCGTTCCGAAGTACCGTTGCTTGAACATCTTTATCGAAAACACCCTCTGGCTTCGAAATAAGTTGTGGTTCGTTCGTAAAAAGATCAGACCAATCAAAAGTAATAGGTATTAACATTCCATCTTTACCTTTATCTAAATAAGCATGATGATCCGAAGGTATTTGAACAATCACTTTAATTTTATTGTTTTCTATGTTTGCAACAATTTTTGCATCCGGAGCAACATTTTGTATTTTATTTACTCTACTGCAAAAAAAAGCATTTAGAACAAAAAATATAAACAACAATACATAAATAATATAATCTTTTTCCATTTTTTACCTCTTTTATATATTCTTAAAAACAAAATAAAAAGTTACAATCATAAATTTATATTTTGAAATAAAAAATATATAAATTTTATATTTGTATAAAGTACCAAACAAAATAAAAGAAAAATTTCTTGCAAGTTCATGTTGAATTGCCGATAATAAAATAAAATATGAGTAATCAACGCATTCCTAAAAAAAATACAGAATCAAATGAAATGGATCTTGTAAAAAACGAAGTCTTAAAAGAAGAATTTACTCATTTTGTTCAACAACTCTCTACAAAAGAAATACTTTGGCCTGATGAATATTTAGATTCTTACGATAAAAAATTTGTTTATCAGGAAAAACAAAGAAAGTTGATTCCTTTTTTAAATAGTAACCTCGAAAAATTGCAATACTTAGAATTAAAAATTCAACAATGGATACAAAATCAAACAGGAAGATATGAACACCCATATATTACCTATTATTATTTACAAAAATTTTTAGAAGAAATCACAAAAAAGGATTTTGATCAATCTGTTAATAAAGCAACACAAGAGGTTTTAAAAGCCATAAAAAGTAAATCAAAAAAAACCAAACATTTCCTTCAAGATAATTTAGAATCCAAAGAAAACGATTTAAAAAAATCCATTGATTTAATCAACAAACTGAAAAAAAAGTTACAAGTTCCAAAAAAATGGCATCAATATAATGCAGAAAAAATCTACCAAGAATTACTCCATCATTTTGAAGATCTTTCGATAGAGAATTATCATACAGTAAGAGAAAAAATCAACTTAGAAATCGAATTAGAACATTATAAAAATCCAGATTTTGTCCATCCCTCTTATAAACAAGATATAGAACAATACAAGCAACAGATTCAACAATTACAAAAAGAATTGTTGCAAGAACGATCGAAAAATGAACTTTTAGAAAAAGAAGTCCAAAGATTAACAGAACTCATCATAGAAAATCCTACAATTACGGTTCAACAAGAAGAGTTAGAGTCTTTGAAAAAAGAATATCGATTGCTTTCGGAAAAGTATGATTTACTTGTTTCTAAAAATATTGAATTAAGAAACCTATTAGAACAACAAAATCATGTGAAAACCCTTCAAGATGCTTTAAATAAAGTTAGAGACAGAATTAATAAAATTCTTAAAACAGGTGGTTTGAATGAAGAAGTTATGATTATAAAAATTAAGCAAGAGATAGAAGAATTACAACGAGCAAGAATTTATCTAGGAAAAGCATTATATGACTTAGGTTTATTGTATTTACGCCTAGGGAAAAAAGAAAATGCACTCATAGAATTAAGAGCTGCAAGAGAACTTGGTGTAGAAGATCCGGAAGTAAATCGCATCATCAACATGGATTAGCGTCAAAAAATGAAGATTGTTCTACAACGAGTAAAAAATGCTTCGGTTTATTTAGTTGATGAACAAAGATATTGTGCAAACATCGAGCAAGGATTAGTTGCTCTAATTGGTTTTTGTAAAGATGATATTCGAAAAAATCAAAATGATTTTATTAAGATTGCTAAAAAGATTTTGAACCTAAGAATTTTCGAAGATGATCAAGGAAAAATGAACCTAAGCCTTTGGCAAATCAAAGGAAGTATTATAGTGGTTTCTCAGTTTACTTTGTGCGCAGATTGTTATAAGGGTAATCGTCCTTCTTTTGTAGAATCCTTAGAAATGGATTTAGCAGAAAAACTATATATAGATTTTATAAATATTATTAAACAAGAATATCATAAAATTTTTTTAGAAAAATATAATGAGGAGATTCCCAACTTGGATTTTTATGTACAAACAGGAAAATTCCGAAGTAATATGCAGGTCCAACTCATAAATGATGGTCCAGTCACAATTGTGATTGAATATAACGATTAAAATAATCTTTACAATAAAAATTATTTCAGCTTTTAGGATATAAATGATTAAAAGAGCATTTTTTATTCCTTTTGTTATATTCTTGGCTGCATTTACGGTTGATAAACTGTTTTTGTTAGATTCTTTCCCATTGTATTATCTAACAACAGCGTCGTTTATTAATTTCGAGCATAAACAAAGACTTATCTATCAACTAAAAGATTATTTAAATCAACCCAAAAACCAGAGAAAGAATGTTTTAGTAATAGTAGGAAATTCCCGAAGTTTTTCTTTTGATTTGGAATATATACAAAATAAATATCCAGATTGGATATTATTTAATTTTTCTGTTCCAGGGGGAAAGCAAGATTATTTTTTATATCTAATGCAAGAATTCAAAAAAAATAACATAAAACCCGAGGCAATTCTTTTTTCTGTAACACCTCAGGCTATGAATGCTAAACCTGCTGTATTAACAGACGAAGTAATGGTATTTGGCCTTCCAGCAAGTTTTATATTTAGTAACTTCATGCATTATAACGTTGATGAAATAACAAATTATATCGGAAAAAAACTTTTCGTTGTATATAAATATAGACCCAAAATAAAAGTAATTGAGCACAGATTAAAGAAAGGGAATTTAATTTCTTTTATAAATTTTTTAATTAAAACAGAAAATGTTCTAGAAAAAAATTATGGAAATATTCCTTCGAAAATAGAGTTTAAAACATCTGCATCAGAAGATGTCATTGAACAAAATGCAAAGTCTCTTTTTAATGATTTTTTTGTTCCATTTGTGATAGATAAAAATGCTTTTTACTTTATAGAAGAATGTATTAAAATTTCTAAAAGCTTAGAAATCCCTTATGTTGCCTTATTCTGGCCACCTATTAGTAAACCATTGTTACAAAAAAAGAAAACAGAAAAGACGGCGATTGTTTACGAAAATCATCAGAGAGTCTATAAAACCGTTTATGATGTTTGGTATCCACCAATGGTAAAAATGGTTGATAATTATAAAATAGGTTGGATTGATTTAAATGTAAAAGATCCTTTAAGATGCAATTCTTTTTTTGATGCAAGCCATTTAGCATCTGTTTGTTATAACGAATATACGGATAAAATTTTTGAATACATAACAGGAGGCAAAAAATGAAGCGTATACTTTATTTTTTATTATTGCTAATTTTGTTGAATTGTAAGAGTTGCGAAAAAGAAAATAAAATCATTCACGAAGAGATGGATTTTAAAGAATGTGGAGAGTGTTTAAACCTACAAACAGGTAAAGTATGCACTGTGCAGGGAACATTCTATAATAGCTGCTTGGCTATATGCAAGCAAGTGAAGATTTTATGCCAAGGAGAATGTCCTTGTCCATCAAAATAATTTTATTTTGTTTTTTTAGGAAGATAAATAAAAATATTTTTTTGGTTTATATCTAATGGGTATGATTTATCGATAAATAAAAAATCTCCAATCGATTCCGCTACCTTAACTTGATGATTGTTAGGATATAGAGATGCGAAATCTCCTTTTTTTAAAAAACGATTCGCATCCTTACCATAAAAAACATAATGTTCTTGTGTTTCGTCTATCAGCTTACCATACCATGGTTGAGCTACAAAAAGATTCGGAATTTGAAGTTCATCACTCAAAAACCAAAAAGTATAATTCAATCTTTCTTTTTGGTTTTTCTCTAATTTCTCGTAATCTGGACTATTTTTTTGAATAAACCTAAGAGCATTATTTTCTTTTTTTAATAAAAATATTAAATGATCACAATCCCAACCTTCGATTGGATAAAACCTATCATAATAGGTCTTTTTTGCAAAGGTATAACAATCCTGAGCATGTAAATCTAAATAAGGTTCATCAAAATATACGATTCCTTTATATTCTCTTAGTCGAATATCTTTATTGCGATTTTTGCTCAATGTTCGTAGTTGAAAGTTTAAATGAGAAACTTTTATGTTTTTATTTTCGAATTTTTCGAAGTAGGTTTTTTCTTCTAGGATTAGCTCTCCCATCAAATTCTCTTGATAGATTTGAGTATAAATATCAAAATAAAAAACAATCTGGTTTTTATTGGTATTAGGAAAGATTTGATTTAAAAAACCTTGATTTTTATAGGTAGGGTAGATGGGACCTGGAACACTCTTACAAGAAAAAAAACTTAGGATAACTAGAAGAATCAATCTAAGGGGTATATTCTGCCGTAATTTTACAATATTCTCCATCATTAATAAACTCAATATAAGTAATTTTTACTTTATCTCGAATCGTACGATATTGGTTTTTGTTTAACTCGTTTTCTAGTAAAAGTCTTGCTGCTTCTTTAGATGTTGTTTCTTTAATTACGCGAATATCTTTTTTAATAGCATTTTCGGAAGCCTTTCCCGTAGATATAAAAATGATTCTATTTGGTTGACTGTAGACTTCTACACCAGTAATTACTTTTTCTTTAGAGGTTAAACAGAAATTAAATAAAATTATAAAGTTAATATATAAAAATTTTTTATACATTTTTTAAACCACTAAAAAGAAAATAAAATTTTTCTTCGTATTGTTTCTCGAAGGATTCTATTTCTTTGATGTGCTTTAATGTTAATCCAATATCGTCCCAACCGTTTAGAAGGCATTCTTTTCTAAAAGGATCAATGTCGAATTTATAAGTTTTTCCAGAATCTGTGGTGATGGTTTGATTTTCTAAATCAATTTTTAATTTTGCTCCGATGTTTTTTTCGACATAGTCGAACAATTCTTGAACTTGAACTTTGGGTAATACAATTGGTAACATGCCATTTTTAAAACAGTTATTGTAAAAAATATCTGCAAAGCTTGGAGCAATAATTACTCTAAATCCATAATCCAACAATGCCCAAGGAGCATGTTCGCGGCTACTTCCACAACCAAAATTTTCTCTTGTAATTAATATACTTGCACCTTGATATCTTGGATAGTTTAAAACAAAATCTGGGTTGGGTTTAGTTCCTTCTGCATCTAAAAAGCGCCAGTCATGAAATAAATGTTTACCGAAACCTGTTCGTTCAATTTTTTTTAGGAATTGTTTGGGTATAATTTGATCTGTATCTACATTTGCTCTATCTAATATTACAGCTAATCCTTCGTGTACTTTGAATGGTTCCATAAAGACAATAAAATTATAGGAATTTTTATAGCAATGAATTTTTTATTTTAATGCAAGATTGGATAATTGAGTTCAATTCTTTTAGGTTTTTAAGATTCGGATGATTTTTTTTGATATAAAAATTATTCAAAAAGATATATAATATATATGAAGATACAACACTTTTATACACAGGATAAATGCATTACATCGATTAACCTTACACCCTATCATTATGAATATTTAATTTGTCTGACAGAATCAAGGTTTAACGGTAATTTATCTAAGACGATCGATTATTTATTAAAAAAATATTTAATTTATCTTTATAAGATAAGCCTTGCACCCAATAAAAGGACTTTAACAGCCACATATCAGCCAAGGACAAAAAATTATGTTATAAAAAAAATCTGTATTCAACCAACCTATTGGGGAAAGTTCTTTGAGTTAAGATTTTTGTTGGGTTACTCCATAAGTTTTATGATTCGCATTATGCTCGATTGGGAGATGCAAGAAGAACAAAATTCTTTCGCACCAATTATTATAAGACCAAATTTAACCATAGAGGATGAGCTAATTCAATCTAGAATCCATGATGGGGATAACTATTCATCTTATAATAGAGTACGACATGCTAATTTAGAGGTTTATAATGAGTTTTCGTGTCCGGCGGTTTAAAATATAGCATAATCCTATAAATATTTTATAATTTTATTTTAATAATCAACCTTACTTTTAGATTCCTCTTGCTACTCTATTGTATTAAAAAAACTTTATTATTCAAAATATTCATCTCAATTTATACTGACTTGTTTTTTTATATATTCCATTAACCTTTGTTCTTTTTCTTGCATGATTTTTTCATCTTCTAAGGAACGTTCATGATCATAACCGAGTAGATGAAATAGTCCATGAACGACAAGTCTTAACAACTCTTCGTAAAAAGAATGTTCATATTCAATCGATTGTCTTTTACAAGTTTCGTAAGAAATCAAAATATCTCCAAGAATCACAGGCTGATCTTTTATTTTAGGGAAATCTTCGCCTTCGATTTGGGAGAAACTCAATACATCTGTTGGTTTATCCTTATCTCTATAAGTATGATTTATTTTTTGTATTTCTTCGTCATCTATAATAGAAACCGAAATTTCGAATAAATCATCCTTTTCTGTATGTTTTATATAATCAAGTGATTTTATTAAAATATTTTGTAAAAATCCTTTAATATTTGGAAATTCTTTTTCTGCGTTAGGATGTACTTCTAGAAAAATTTTGTGTGTTTTTTTCATATTCTTCAAAAGCATGGATAATCTTTTCTACAATGGGATTTCTTACAATATCGTTTTTGTTAAATTCAATAATATTTACTTCTTCTATATGTTTTAATATTTTAAGTAGTTTGGATAATCCAGATTGACCAGGTTTTAAATCTGTTTGGGTGATATCTCCACTTATACACATTCGCGAATTTCTTCCAATACGTGTTAAAAACATTTTTAATTGAGAAAGCGTACAGTTTTGTGCTTCGTCTAGAATAATCATAGAATCATTCAATGTTCTACCTCTCATGTAAGCTAAGGGAGCAACTTCAATTTTGTTCAATTGAATCAGTTGATTGGTTTTTTCTACACCAAGGGATTCGAACAGTGAATCATAAATTGGACGTAAATAGGGATCAACCTTTTGTACCATATCTCCTGGTAAAAAACCTAAATTTTCTCCTGCTTCTACCGCTGGTCTTGTTATAATTAATCGTTCTATTTCTCCTTTTAGTAACAACTTACTTGCTACAACTACTGCTAAAAAAGTTTTTCCTGTTCCTGCTGGTCCTGTTGCAATGGTTATCGAATAGTGCAGGAGTGATTTGATATAATTGAACTGATTAATGGTTTTTGCAAAAATTGGTTTTCCGCGATATGTAACGAAGAGTTTTTCTTGTTCAATAAATTCATGATTCGATATTTGATTTGTGGATTCTTTTTCTTCGCTAAATAGAACTTTGTATAAATATTTTGTATCGAATACTTCTAATTGTCGATCTTGATAGTAATCACGAAGTTTGTTAAAAAAATGAACTGTTTTTTCGATCTTTTTGGGTTCCTCGGATCGAATAATAAATGAATTCCCTCTGGGAATCAATTCTACCTCTAGAAATTTTTCCAGCTCCAATATATTTTGATCCGAAATACCACAAATAAAATGAAACAGTTTTAAGTTTTCGAAAACATATTGTTCTTGGATGATTTTTGTTTTGTTCATTTCTGCATTAATACTCCGCAAAGGATTCTTTTTTTGGGTTCTCTTGTGTAATCCATTACTTCTTTTAAATAAATATTACCACCAAAATATTGCAAGTATAATTTTATTAACGTAAGTCCAGTTCCTAAACTAAAATCCTCGTTAATGAATCGTTCATCAAAATGATGGTTTAATCTTACGAATGGTTCGAAGATTTGGTTTTCGTATTCTTCTGGTATTCCAGTAATTCCACCTTTAAATTCTAACACATCGTTTAAAAAGGCAACAATGATAGAATTAGGGTTATCAAAAACAACAATATCGATATATGTTCTTTCCGGAGAATACTTAAAGGCATTGATAAGAATTTCTTTAAAAATAAGACTCAATGCTTCTTTATTTGAGCGAATTTTTCCCATAAATTTTAAATTACCAACTACGATTTCTTGATTTTTTATCATTCGAAATTCTTCGGTTCGAAAAATTGTATCATAAATAATTTTTTGAACTTGTTGAGAATCTAAGATTTCTTCTGGAAAGGAGCGATTCATGTAATTTAACAACTTTTCTAAGTTGAGTATCCATAAATTTAGGTTTTCTACACTTTTTTTAAGATTAACAAAATAATGTTTTGGAATAATAAAACCATTCTCTTGATCAATCTTTTTTAAATCCATTAGATCCACATAAGAAATAATGCTATTAATTCCTAACCCTTGTAGAAGAGAATTTCGAATATTCTGTAATAATTTTAAAGAAAAATCACTCCGAAATCGTGTTTTGTGATATTCTTTCCAAAGATACCATTCAATTTGTTTCTTCCAAGACTTTTGATAGTCCTTTAGATATTCTTCTAAGGTATGTTTTTCTACATAATATTTTTTTGCAGATTCAAGTATGGGAATAATAAATTCATTAAAATGCTCGTTTAAATAGATAAATTCGAAAATCTTTACAGAATTCAAGTTTAAATTTTTTTGTTCTTGTTCATTTTCCAATAAAACAATTAAAATTGGAGGATCTTCTACATCATCAAGTATCTTTAAACAATTTTCGTTTGTAAAAATTCCGATTGGATGCAGTGATGTAATGATGATTTCTGGTTTTAGACGATTTCTTAAATATAAAGCAAATTGTATTTCTGTACATGCATAAACTTTATAACCTTTTGCTTTTAAAAAACTTTTGATTTTTTTTAATATTTCTTCTTGAGGATGAATTACGACAATTTTTAAATCTTGCTTTTCCATTAGATTATTCTTCTAAAATTTGTTTAATAATATCTAAAAATTGAGCTGGTCGAAAAGGTTTTACGATCCAACCATCTGCACCAGCATTTCTTCCTTCTTGTTTTTTCGATTCTTCGGATTCTGTTGTTAATGTAATTATAGGAACCTCGGTATTAATTTTTCGAATTTCTTTAATCATAGTTATTCCATCCATAACGGGCATATTGATATCTGCTATAATTAAATCAAACTTTCCTTACTTGAATTTCTCTAATCCATCTAATCCATTTTCTGCTACAGTAACTTGATAACCTGCGGATTCTAATGTTTCTTTTACTACATCTCTCATTGTTTGGGAATCATCTACTGCTAATATATGGGGCATAATATCTCCTTAATCTTATAAAATTAATTGCGTTTAAAAAAAGTAACACTTGGTGTAAATTCATAATATCTGGCTAATCCGTATTCCCGCATTACATAATTATCTACAAGGTTGATTAAATTCTCTGATGAACCTAATATAAGAATCCCTTCGTTGTTGTTTAGAGAACGAATTAGTTTACGAACTACTTCTTTTTTTGTGTTAAGATCAAAATAAATTAAAACATTTCTACATAGGATAATATCAAAACCATAAGGATATGGATCATGAATTAAATTATGAATTTTAAATTCCACAATAGATTTTATTTCCTCATCGAGCTTATATTCATTGTCTATTTTGGTAAAATATTTATTTTTTATGTAGTCTGGAACCCCACGATTGACTTCGAAATCTGTATAAATTCCTTTTTTAGCACGTTCAATTACATCTTTGCTAATGTCGGTTGCTAATATCTTTGTATGAGGAAATAAATAAGGATGATTTTCTTTTATAGTGATAGCAATAGAGTAGGGTTCTTGACCATAAGAACATCCAATGGACCATAAATTCAATTTTTTTGTTATGTTGGATTTACTGATTTGATTTTTTTCTAACCATTCAGGTATAATTTGTTTTGCTAACGCGTCAAAAATACTTTCATCCCGGAAGAAACGAGTTTCGTGAGTTGTAATCTTATCCACTAATTTATGATAAAATTCTGAATCATCTTTTTGTAATAATTTTAATGCAACCTCATCATAGGTTTTTAGGTTGTATTCCTTCATCAATTGATTTAGACGAGAATCTAGTAAATAAATTTTATCATCTGTTAAAAAAACACCCGTCATGTTTTGAATTACTTGAATAAGTTGTTTATGTTCCATATTAATTCAATGCTTCTTCTAAACGTTTAATGATTTCTTCTGGTGTTAAAATTTCCCTTACTAGATTTTCTTCAATGGGTTTTTTGGGCATACCATAAATCGTACATGTTTCTGGGCTTTGTGAAATTGTGTATCCTCCCATTTCGTAGACCTTTTTTATGCCTTCGTATCCATCTGAACCCATACCAGTCATTATAATTGCTAAAACATTTTTTCCATAAGCTTCTAACAAAGATTCGAATAGATAATCTACTGATGGTTTGCAATTATTTTTTGGCGGATCATCTCCTAATTTAATAAATTTTTTATTATTAATGGAAACTACTCTTAAATGATATCCACCAGCTGCCACATAAACATATCCTTCTTTTACTTCTTCGCCATCTTTTGCTTCTACAACTGGATTCACAGAAATTTCGTTGAGGGTTTCTGCTAGTTTTGCTGTGAACAAGGGAGGCATATGTTGAACAATAAATAAATTTTTTTTTATTCTAGATAATTTTCTAAACATCTCGTACAATAAAATTGGCCCTCCCGTAGATATACCTATACCTGCTACTTGTATTTGATGAATTGCAGTTTTTTCAACAATTTTTTTTTCGATAGGGGGAATTTCTTGCCTTTTTTGTATTATTTTATTGCCATAAGCAATCTCTTTAACTTTGGGGATGAGTTCATTTTTTATATAGTCTACCAGTTGATTTTGGTTAGAAATACTTAAATTAGGTTTCGGAACAAAATCTACCGCACCTTCTTTTAATGCTTGTAGTGTAACGGTTGCTCCTTCTTGTGTGTGTGCACTAAACATAATAATCTTACTTGGAACGTTTAATTTTTTTATTTCTCGAATTGTTTCTATACCGTTCATTAAGGGCATTTCGTAATCCAAAATAATGATATCGGGTTGATAAAACTTAATTCGCGGTAAAGCTAACTTTCCGTTAGAAGCATAGGAAATGATTTCTATTTCTTGATCCGATGCAAAAGCTTGGAATAAAAAATTCCTCATTGTTACGGAATCTTCGATAATCATTAATTTTATTTTTTCCATTGTTTAAAAACTTTCTGGGTTTAAGATAAGGATTGGTTTATGATTTAGAATCACGGTAAATTTTATATATGGGATTAATTTGCTCTCGATATGACCTTTGGAATAATCAATGTGATAATTTTCTAAATTCACAATATCCACAATCTGATCTATCAAAATACCCACCTTACCTTTTTTTACTTTTAACAAGATAAATATATTTTGCTGATAAGAAGTATTTTTTAAATCAAACAATTTTTTTAAGTTTATAACTGTAATTATATCCCCTCTTAAATTCGTAATTCCTTCAATGTAATTTTTGTAATTTTCTGAAGTATATTGAATTGGTGTTAAATGCTTTAATTCATCTATTTCTTTACAATATTGTAATTCTAAACCATATACTTTATCTTCGAGTTTAAATAATATTACTTGCATTATCGAATTCCTGCGATTAGTTTTTTATCGTTCCAAAAAGATAATACCCTTTCCCAATCCAATAGCATGATAGTTTTATCTTTGTAAATTGCATAACCAAATATAAAAGATGCTTTTTCTTCTTTTTTAAAGCTTTCGAACTCATTGGTAATATTTATAATATCCGTTGCTAATAAAGAAATGTATTCATGTTCCGATGCTGGTAGTAAAATTCCATAATTACTTTTTTTATTAAAGAGTTCCAAGTTTGCTTTTTTTAACAATAACTCATTTACATCAATGATAGGAACAATTGAATGATTATACTTAAATGCATAATAGTCTAGTAGTTGTTCTATCTGTGTATTTAATATTTCTATAATTCGAGGTTTATAAGAAATAGAAATACCGTAATAATTTCCCATCAATTCAAATATCAAATATTGATCTTGAATTGTTTTTTTGGTTGTTGTAGATTCTATATCAAACCCCAAATCTTTTTTGTTACTTTCTAAATGAAAACTTTTTACAAGTCCGAGTATATCGAATATCAAGATGGTTGTTCCATCGCCTAAGATAGATGCACCTGAATAGTATTGAATTTCGTGGAATTCTTCTCCTAAGGGTTTAATCATTAATTCTTCGGGGTTTAAGATTTCGTTTACAAGAAGCCCAAAGATATGCTGATCTGTTTCTAAAAAAACAATGTAATTGTATTGGCTTATAGATACTTTTTCTTTTGGTTTTAAGATATTTTGAGGATCAATAATAGGAATAATTTTTTCTCTTAATTCGTAAACAAGGCCACCATGAAGTTCTGACAAAAATTCTGGGTTTATTTTGATGATTTCGAAGATTTGATTTTGTTGTATAGCGAATTTTTGGTTTAGAATTTCGATGATTAAACAAGTTACAATAGAAAGAGTCTGAGGTATGGTTAATACAAAAGTTGTTCCTTGATTTACCTCTGTTTGAACATCTACAAATCCTTTAATTTTTCTTAAAGAGGACATTACAACATCCATTCCTACGCCTCTACCAGAACGTTCTGTTATCTTTTCCGCAGTGCTTAAACCAGGTAAAAAGATCAAATTTATAATTTCTTTTTTTGTTAATTCTTGTGCTTTTACTTTTGATATTAAGTTTTTTTCTATTGCTTTTTCTAATACCTTGTTTGCATCAATTCCTTTTCCATCATCGCTTATTTTGATTATTACATTACCTCCTTGAAAAAATGCTTTAATAGTTAATCGTCCTTTTTTAGGTTTACTTAATTTCTCTCGGATATCTGGTGGTTCAATTCCATGATCGATTGCATTACGAATTAAGTGTGTAAGAGGATCGCGAATTACATCAATCAATGTTTTATCTAATTCTATATTTCCACCTTCTATTTCGAGTTCTACTTCTTTGTTGGTTTCTTTCGATAATTCTCTAACTAAACGAGGTATACGTTCAAACAACACATTTAACTCTTGTAAGCGTAATTTCATGAGATTTTCTTGTAATAGAGTAATATAATTACTGATTCTTTTGCTGGAATTGATCAGTTCATGATTATCTTTTGCCAATAGTTCTATCTTTTGGTTGAACTCATTTCTTGCAATAACGGATTCCCCTGCTAAGTTGATCAAATATTCTACTAGGGATGCAGGAACTTTTAAGAATGATTCTTCTTCGTTAGGATTTGCTATATTTGTTGAGGATTTTATATTTTCTTTTTGATTCGTTAATACCTCTTCGCGAGGTTCTTCTTCTAATACAATTTGCTTTTTTAATAAAATCGGAAAGGGCAAAGAAAAATCTTCTTCGGTTGATAAAAATAAATAAAAATAGAGTCTATCGTTAAAAGAAGGTAGAATAAAGTTAAAATTTAATAAAGAAATATGATTATTTTCTTTTATTTGGTCAATGTTATTTACAAATTCTGATAAAAGTTGATTTTTTTCTAAAAAGCTTAGAACATAGAATAGCTTGTGTTGGATGGGTAGTTTTTCTTTGTATTGTTTGATTTTATCTTGATATTTTTTTATAAATTTATTATATAAACTTTCTAAATCGATGTTATTGTGATTGTTTTTTTTGGTATGATTTTTCTCTGATTGATTATCAACATTTAATAATTTATTTATATTCTCTACCAAGTCTTTTATGTTATAATCTTGAATCTTATCAATGTTTTGAATCATTTCCCTTATACGATCAATGGCAAGTAGAGAAACATCGACCAAATCTCTTTTTAAAGGAATTTCACTATCTCGAACTTTGGAAAGTAAATTCTCGAAGTTATGAGATAAATTTTTGATGTTTTCTAATTCAAATAGACCAGAATTCCCTTTAATTGTATGAATTGCTCTAAAAAATTTATTCACCAATTCTTGGTTTTCTGGGTTCAAATCCTTTGTAAAATGATCTAAACATTCTTTTTCTAATTCTAATACACAGGTTTCTGCAACATCTAAAAGTTCTAAGGATTCTTGAATAAATGTCTTTAAAAGTTCACTCATAATATCATTCTGTTATAAATAATTTTTCTAAATTTGATTTAATAAATAAATTTTTTAATTCTTCTGACAAGTTAAATTTTATCGAGATTTTTTCTTTTTTTGTAGTTAAAGAAAGATCAATTAATAAAATAAGATTTTGGATATTGATATCCTTTGCTTCGGTTAAATTTAAATGGATTTTTACGTTTTCTTTCAGGCTTTTTTTGCATTCTAAGATTAGGTCTTCGATATTTTTTGATGTAAGATCGGTGTGATTGAACGACATAACAATCTTGTTTTTGGTATAAAAAAAACTACTCACAAATCTATTATCGTAAATTAATAATTTTTTTTTAATTTGACGAAATATTTTTTTATTTTTAACGATAATTATACCAATATGTTTAACAATAAAAAGAAGTTAATTCAAGAAAGAAAAAATAAACTTAAATCCGAAATAAAACAGCTAAATGTTTCTTTAACGGGGAAAGAAAATCAATTTTCCGAAGACGATATAGTACTAGTTTCTAAAACAGACCTAACAGGGAAAATTACTTACGCAAATAGTGGTTTTGAAAAAATCAGCGAATACGAAAAAGGAGAACTTCTCGGAAAGCCCCATAGCACAATTCGGCATCCAGATATGCCTCGAAGTGCCTTTTACGATTTATGGGAAACGATTAAACAAGGTCTACCTTGGCGTGGATACGTAAAAAATCGTTCTAAATCTGGTAATCATTATTGTGTAGATGCTAATGTAGCGCCTATCTTCGACAAGGGAAAAATTATTGGTTATATTTCTGTACGAAGAAGGATTTCTGAACAAGAAAAAAATCAAGCAGAAAAACTCTACCAAGAAATTCGAGAAGGTAAAAAAGATTTTGAACCTACGGTTTATAAGCAAATAGGAAAAATCAACTTAACTAAATTTGCTATAGTAATTCTCATTGTTTTAAACATTGTTTTTGGAATTTTGTCTGTATTTACTGATCTTCCTTTAACCTTAAAAATAGGGGAATTTTTGATCAATATTATTATTTTATCTATTATTTTTTATCAGTTATCAGATTTTGATAAACAAATCCAACTATTAACCTTCAAGGCTCAAAAGGCAGCAGAAAAGGATTTAACTGTATCCTTCGATGCAAATAAAAACGATGAATTGGGTTATTTAGAAAAAGCTTTATTAAACTTTTTAGTAAACATAGCTGGTATTGTTGGAATTCTTCAAGATTCTGTTAGAAACCTTAAAAAGGTAAATCAAACTCTAATAGAATCTTCTACTACATTGGCAAGTTTATCCGAAGAAAATAATACTACGATAAAAAACGTTATAGATCGATTAGAAGAAGGAGATAAAACAGTCCAAGTGATTGCTAGTTCCTTAGAAGAATTGAGCATAACAGTAAACGAAATCTCCCAAAAAACACAATCTTCGATGGAAATCGTCCAAAAAACTTCCGATTCTATCCGTAAAACTACCGAAACAGTAGAGAACCTTATCGATAATACAAAAAATATTTTAAAATTACTCGACAAGATTAATGATATTGCTCAGCAAACAAACTTATTAGCACTTAATGCAGCAATCGAAGCAGCTTCTGCTGGTGAACATGGAAAAGGTTTTGCCGTTGTAGCAAACGAGATAAAAAACTTAGCTTACGAATCAAAAAACATTACAAGTCAAATTCGCGAATTTTCTATCAAAATTCAAGATGACCTAAAACTTTCTGGTGATTCTATGAGCGAACTAAATACGAATTTTAAACAAATGAATGAATTCAATACAACCATAGCCTCTGCCATAGAAGAACAGTCTATATCTCTAAAAGAAATCACAAAAAATTTTACCGGAATATCTCAATCCATTAACAATATAACAAAAGAATTTAAATCTATTCTTCCGGAATTAAAAGGTCTAACAAACATTGCAATTACGAATAAAGAACAATCAGACGAAATTAAACAAGAAATACAATTTTTAGAAAATATCATAAACGAATTTAAAACATAAATAACCAAACTACAAAATATCAACAAAGCAGAAAAATAATTGACATAAGAATTTTTGAATTTTTATTTTTATCTGTGAGCAATTTTTTTTTCTCTCTATTGGAGTTTCTTGGCATCATCCCTAGAAATTCAAATGAATTTCAAAACATTCCAGAGATCATTCGTCAAGAAGCCGTAGAAAGAAACGCAAATCCAACACGTTCAAAAAAAAATAGTTCTCGAACAAAGATTGTTTTTAACGACTTATCTAATCAAATCGAAGACTTACAAGATCAAAATGTTGATCCCAATTTATTAAAAGAATTCATAAAAGATTTATACGATCCATTATCGGGCGATCCAATACAACTAAGATCAAATCAATATTTGTTTCGTTGTAAAAAATGTTCTGTTTTTTACTTAAAAGAGAGTTATGATTTTATTGCCCAAAAAAATCAGAGTAAATGTGTAAGCTGTTTAAGCACAGAAATCATCCCTTACTATTACGACGGAAAGTTGATAAAAATTGCCACATTCAACCCTGACTTTGTCACATTAGAGAATTTACACTTACATGTGGGTAAATCCATTAAATTTACAGGAACAATTGTAAAACTCTACGAAAGTAAACGGGGCGATTATGCTTTGATGTTCGAAGACAAACCTTGGGTAGAAGGTTTTAAATTGATTGTTTTCTATCCTTTAATGAAAAGGGGAAAAGGACTCGAAAGAGAATTTTTACAATCCTTAGTGGGGAAAACGATTACAGTTCGTGGACTTTTACAATGTCATGAAATTTATGGTTATGAAATATTAATCTTTAAAAGAAATATGATTTTAAACATACAATAAAAGGAGGTTTATATGACTCAGTTAAAGTGTTATGTTCGAACAGCGGATAAAACAAAAAAGGCAGAGATTGGAATTTCTCCAGAAGTAACTGTACGAGAGATCATAGAAACTTGCATAGAAAAGTGGTCTTTACCAGATAATGTTTCTTATAATCTTGTTAGTATAAACAGAAATATGGTGCTTAACCCAAACTATCCTTTAATCGATTTAGGCTTACAAGAAGGAGAAATTCTAGAATTACAACCCATATTAGAAGCTGGTCGTTAGAATGAATCCCATTGTCAAACGTAGGTTAAACGATTTACAAAAGTTAAAAGAATTAGAAAAAAAATATTCTTTTATAAAAATCAAAAATGCTAAGGGAGATCCCATCTCGGAAATTTTTATCGATCTTCATTTAACTTTACCTATAAGCGAAAAAGAATCGAAAGATTTGTTCGAATTAAAAGTTAAATTGCCATCGGAATATCCTCTTTCTCGACCTTTGATTTATGTTTCTCCAACTGTATTCAATCCTCATGTATTTGAAAGTGGAAATATTTGCTTAGGTTACCAATGGATGCCATCGATCTTCTTGGATTTAGAAGTTTTAAGAGTAATCAAATTACTCTTATTGTACCCAGAATTTATTAATCCTAATTCTCCAGCTAATTCGAATGCATTAAGTTGGTACAAAAAAAATAAAAAAAAATTTCCCTTGTTAAAAATTGACTGATTTATGGATCGATTCTACATAGATAGATATATTCGCCATCAATCAATTCATTGGTTCAATCAGGAAGAGCTTTTTCGAAAAAATGTCCTGATTGTAGGCATGGGAGCTATTGGTAATGAACTTCTAAAAAACATGGTTTTATTAGGCATCGGAAATATAACTATCATTGATTTCGATAAAATCGAAATTCACAATCTTACAAGAAGTGTTTTATTTCGCGAAGAAGATATCGGAAAATATAAGGTTCAAGTAGCAAAAGAAAGAGCAAAAGAATTAAACCCTGATCCGCGTATAAAAATTCAAACTTTTAACGACGATTTCTATCAAATTGTAAGTTTAAGTTTTTTAGAACAATTCGATGTTGTTTTCTCTGCTGTGGATAATTTCGAAGCACGCATCCGTCTACATCGCTTATGCTATTTGAATAAGGTTGATTTTATCAATGCGGGAATTGACAGTCAATATGTGAACGTAGAATATTTTCCTTATAGCAATAGCAAAAATCATCTTGCTTGCTTCGAATGCAATCTAAGTGACAAAGTTTATCAAAATATCAACAAAAGATATTCTTGTGGTTGGATAGAAAAAACTGCAATTAACCAAAAAAAGATCCCCACTACAATTATTACGTCTTCTATTGCTGCATCTTTTATGTTATCTTGTTTTTTAAGAAGAGACGAGTTCGTTGATCCAACAAAAATTTTTATCGATACGATCCATCCTAATATAACGAAAGCTAATCTACAAAAAAACCAAGATTGCTATTTTTGTTCTAACTGGGGAAATACCCAACAAAAATCATGGAAAGAGTTCTTAAAAGGCATACAAAATTTAAAAGACGAAATAACCTTTTTTCTGAACGAACCTATCTTGATTTCTTTAAGATGCGAAGTGTGCAATAAAACAGAATTGATTTGGGACCTTTCGCGAAAATTCAAAGATAAGGATTTAATTTGTCATACCTGTAAAAGCAATCGACAACCAGAAGTAAGGGATTATATCTATAAAAACGAAATTCAATATATTGAAAATTTAAGTTTTAAATATTTATATTATTTTATGAATAATTTAACAGTTTTGGTTAAAAAAGATGATTGATTGGAAAGAAGAAGAACCAGACATCCAAGTTATTCCATTTAGCGAATTTCCATTAGATAGATTGACTTTAAATTATTTTGAATTTATAAATTATATTAATAAAAATTATTTTATTTTTTTTCACCCTAGTGCTTGGGATAAAATGTGGCAACATGGCAGAAGTTCTTTTAAGGAGGTTGGTGGACTTTTAATTGGATTTGTGTATCAGTATAACGATCATTTTCTTTGGTATATAGAAGAGATTGTATACAACAACGATTTTGAGCATTCATTTTCTCATGTAGTTTTGTATCCGTCTTTGTGGCAAGATGCAAATGCAATCATCTTAAACCAACAAGGCAATCCGGAAAAGTTTATCTTAGGTTGGTATCATACCCATCCGCGATTTACGCCTTTTTTTAGTAATACTGATCAGAATACTCATAGATATTTTTTTAATTTTGATTATTCTCTTGGAATTGTATTCGATCCTTATTCTGAACAAATCTTATTCTATATTGGTGGTAATACAAAACTTTATAAAGATAAATTCTTGATTTGTGAACTTTTAAGATAAAGAAGATAGGGTCTAAAAATAGACCACTATCTTAAATCAACTTGTTTAACAGAGAGAATATTGGGTAATTGTTGAAATTTTTCTAATTGCTCTTTGGATAAAAATTCATCAATTTTGATGACAGATTTTGCTTTTCCCCCTTTAGAAGTTCTGGATAGTTCTAAGCTAGCAATATTGATATTCTGATTTCCTAAAAATGTTCCAATAGCTCCCACTACACCAGGAACATCGTTATTTTTTATCACTAATAGTATACCTTCGGGTTCAAATTCTAATTCGAATCCATTTAGGTTTACAATAAAAGGTCGATTTAAAACAGAAGTAAATTTTGCTTTTTGGGGAGAACTTCCTTCGTTTTCGAAGATAACTTCTATACTGCTGATATAATCTTTTGTTTGTTCGTTGAAATTTTCAACGATTCGAATACCTCTTTCTTTTGCTAAAACAGGAGCATTCACATAGTTGACTCCTTCTTCGCCTACAAACAGAGAAAGAGCACCTTTTAAAACAGCCATTTTAATTGGATCAATTCTTTTTTTAGAAATCTCTCCATTATAGTTAATCTGAATTGTACGAATAGGAGAATCCATCAAAGATGCAAGAAGTTTTCCTACCTTTTCGCCACCAATAAAATATGGTTTTAGGTATTCCATGCTATCAGGATCAATACTTGGATAATTGATTGCATTTCGCGCGATTCCTTTTGTAAAAAATTCTATTACTTCGTCGATGGTTTCCATTGCTACTGCAAATTCTGCTTCTGCCGTAGATGCACCTAAATGGGGTGTCATAATGCAATTTTCGAAAGCAAGTAAAGGAAAATCTGCTGGAATAGGTTCTTGACTGAAAACATCTAATGCAACACCAGCAATATGACCAGATTTTAGACCTTCTACTAATGCTTGTTCGTCATAAATTTCGCCTCTTGCACAGTTTATCAATCGAACACCTTTTTTTAATTTGGAAATGTTATCTTTGTTGATTAAATGCTTCGTCGATTCTGTTAATGGTGTATGAACAGTAATAAAATCGCTCTCTTTAAAAATTGTATCAAGATCTACAATATCGATTTCTAAATGTGTTAAATGCTCTGCTGTTATGTATGGATCATATCCTAAAACGCGCATTTTTAAACCTTTTGCTCTTTTTACAACTTCTCTACCAATTCTACCCAAACCTATAACACCTAATGTCTTATTAGTAATTTCTACGCCTAAAAATTTACTTTTTTCCCATTTTCCTTGCTTCATCGATGCATTTGCTTGTGGGATATTTCTAGCCAAAGATAACATCATTGCAATAGCATGTTCTGCTGTGGTTATACTACTTCCACCAGGAGCGTTCATAACAATTATACCACGACGAGATGCTTCGTTTATGTCTATGTTATCAACTCCAACACCTGCGCGAACAATTAGTTTTAATTTTTTCGCATAATTAAAAACATCACCTTTAACTTTTGTTGCAGAGCGAACTATTAAACAATCCGCTTCTGGCAAATCTTGAATCAAATCTTCTTTGGAATGACCACCTTTGTAAATCACTTCAAACCCAGATGTATTTTTAAGGCGAGATACTCCTTCTGCATCAAATTTATCGGAAATTAAAACTTTATAACTCATATTGCCATATTATTATTATTTAGTACTATGAAAAGAATTTTTAATTTTTTTATATTAATTCGTTAAAAAATTCATCTAGAAATTTTAGTATTTTGTCCTGAGCCTCGGGATATCGAATAATTACATGGCCTGTATCCATAGGATCATCAATGTTTAAAAACATCAATCTTTTATGTTGGCTTTTTATGTGATAAAACAAATAAATCATACTTTCTTTGGGTACGGTCTTATCCTTTTCGTTTATGATCATTGCACTAGGAATATAAATTTCTTTTAATTTTTTTCTTATATATTTTAAAGAAATCTTAAAGCTATGCAATGCAGCTAATGGATATTGAAACTCATAACCAACAAACATTTCTGAGTTTCTTTTTCCTCTGTTTAATTTTAGAACGGGATAAAACATTTTTAACCAACCAGTAAGAACCATTAATGGAGAATGCAAAATCAACCTTCCATTAAATAACCCATTAAAAAAAACAGGGGTAGATATTAATGCAATTCCCTGAATTTTATCTTGTCGTAAATGAGCTAGTTTTAGCGCAATCGCACCTCCCATAGAGAAACCAACGATAAAAACTTTTTTGTAATATTTACTAAGGTTTAACAAAAATTGATCTGCTATTGCAACGTAATGATAAAATCGTGTAGGGATCAAATCTTCTACTTTGGTTCCATGACCAGGTAGTAATATACCCAAGGTCGTATGTCCTTTTTTATGGAAATATTCCCCAATTGGTTTTACTTCGTACGGTGATCCAGTAAACCCGTGAAGAATTAAAAATGCAACTTCACTGCTACCTTCGAAAAAAAATGGTTCTGCGTTTTTCATGATTTTATCTGGATTGGGAGGATATTTGGGAAGTGGCAGAATTCTTTCCGAAAATCCTTTATGGCCTATGTAAAAAAATACAACAAAAAAAAGTAGAGTAAACATGATGATGTAAAAAAATGTCATTGTGAACAAGGATAAACAATCACCAAAAATTACAAGAAAAAAACGATTTAATCTTTTACTTACAGAAGAAGAATATCATTTTCTAAATAAAATATCTTTAATAGAAAATAAGCCTATATCAGAAATTTTAAGAAACGCTGTGGATTTTTTATATCATCCAGAAAATAAAGAAAATATAATAAAAAATTTAGAATTAATTTATAACAAAAATTATATAAATTATGATGAAAATTTAAAAGAATTTATAAATTTTTACCTAAAATGAAAAAACGAATATTTTTAGACGATAGTATTCTATTTTTTTTAACCATAAAACATCCACTAAAAAAGGAGATTTATGATCAATTAAGTTATTTTATAAAAAACAATTATTATCCTGTAAGTTCTCTTTATAGTTTACTAAAAATACAAAACATATTTTTAAAACTAAATCAATTGAGCCATTTTTTCGAATTCTTCTATGATCTAGAACAATTTTTAGAAAATATTTATCCAGTGGACCAAGAAGATTATAAAGAAGCAATCCATCTTTATAAACAATTTAACATAGATTTTGATTTAGCATATTATATCGCGATGATAAAGAAACATCAAATCGATAAATTCTATTCTGTGCAATTTAAAGATAAAAGAGAACAATTACTAAATCAGTTTAATATTTCTATGATTTACCCTTATGGATAACATTATGAGGTTCATATTTTTTTAGTAAAATGGGAAATGTAGTATCTTGACTTTGAATTTTTAAATTGTTATCCAATTCGATTATGGATGGCTGAAGCATTTGAATTGTTTTACTGCTTAACATAAAAGGAATATAAGAATTATATTCGTTATCGTACCACAGATGCCAAAACGCATTTCTTTCTTCGTCATAATAGAGTTCTTGGAGGTTCAAATCTTTGTCATTGTCCAATTTTAGATGGATTTGATGATCAAAAATATTTAGATCGATTGCCATTAAAGGAAACCCTTCTACACGTTTTAAATAACCCTTTTCTTCTTTATCTTTATATTTTAAATAAATAAAATAATTATGATCGTAATGTAAGTTTATTTTAAAAAGCCTAATAACACCGTCATTAACAATTTCTTGGTTTCCATTCCACCACTTGTTATATTTATCGATCCATATTTCTGTTTCAAAAATTCTCATTCTAAATTAAAAATATAAAAATCATAAAATTCGTCAATCATTATGAAAAATTAATGACATAAAAATCAATTATTTTAGTTTGTTATAAATCAAATTATGAAAAAGCAGCAAGAATCCAGCACAAAAAAAGAAATTTTGATACAAATATTACCATTACTACGAGATATTATAGCAATTTTTTTAGAACGATTAGCAGAGTTACAAGGAAAACCTACTCTTAAAAGATTACAACAAGAAAACGAAGAACTAAGAAAAGAAATACAACAGTTGGAAAAAAAATTCCAGTGGATTTTCTTTTTTATTATTGTTCAAACCTTTTTTATCGTAATAATTTTTATATACATAATAATAAAATTTTAGAATATGCAAAACGAAGATATATTTCAAAAAATTGATCCAGAAAATCCTTTAAGAATAGGGATTTCTACGCTTGACGAATTAGAAGAAAAAGTTAAAGCTTTTCGAATTATCAATTTATCTTCTTTAAAAAAGCGATTTATTATATCGCGAGAAGATGTGTTAAATCCCGAGACTGGAGAAAAAATCTTAGAAAAAGGTAAAGAAATCGATGTAAATAGAATCAAACAGTTAAGAAAATATTTCGAAGGAAATCAAATTTTTAAAACATTTCAACCAGACGAAGGGATTGTACTAATCTCTGATATGAACCGAAAAGAAAGCATTCCTTTTTCGATGGATGTATTAACTCAGTTGATGAATTTAGGTAAAGGGGCATACGAAGGATTTATCGACAGAGTGGATAATTTCGAAGAATGTTTAAATTTACTAAAAAAAACATTGTTTCCTAGGCTGATGATCATCGGTTATTTACCCTACGAAAATATCGATAACGAACGGTTAAATTTAGTTCGAATTAGGCGAGTGGATCACTATATAAGAATTGTAGAGGTTGTACATACGAAATATAAAGCAATACCACATTTTCCTAAAATCAAAACCCTTACCATAGAAGCAGGCAACCCAAAAAGTTGGAACAAATTCTTATTAGAAGTAATCCAAGAATACAATCGTGGTTATCTTGTCGTATAATCATTGGGTATAATAATCATAAGTAAATTTTAAACTTTCTGGCCAGGTCGATTTATCTCCATATTTTTTCCAACGATTCTCGATTTCGATGATTTTTTTGTTTCGTATATTTTTAAAACGATTGTGAATTTCTGCATAAGCTGGTTGTTTTTGCAAGTTTTCTCGAATTCCTTTAGAAAATGGAACATATCTATACATAATGTTTCTAACTACGCGATTTAATTTTAATATTCCTTGGGATTCGTATTTAATCCAAATTAGATAGTCATTGATAAACTTCGCGCGATCATCTCTTAAATTTTTAAAATCCTGTTTGATTTTTTCTTTTTGTTCATCGGACAATTCGCGATTTTTATGATAGAATTGTATATAGTCGATATATTCAGATGTTAATGATGGAATACCAATGTTGTTATAATCATGACCTAAGATAGTTTTTTGGATTTCCCATCGGAAAGCACCTGTTGCCTCTGCAATTAAATTGAATAAGTCCCCTGTACAAAAAATTGGAAAGGTAAATCGTGCAGGTGTTTCTTTTCTGCGAGGATCTTCTAATTCCTGCCACATCATAGAGCGATTTCCAATAGAAGGTAGAAGTATCATATGAGGATAAATGTTGATCATCACAAATTCTTTAAAAATTTTTCTTTTTTCGTCGTTTAAAACAATTTCTCTGTAAAAAGCCGAATAATCAATTTGTAACAATTTTTCTAACTCTTGAGATAAACTTTCGCGAGTAACAAATAAATCTTTTAGACTTGGTGCAATTATATGATATTTTGTTAAGACAGCCAAGTATGTAGTAGGAGCACCAGATACAAGTTTTGCATTTGTGCTGATAAAATTTTTTATTTCGTATTCAATACGCTTCTCGGGAGAATCTACATCTGGAGGGAATTGCTCTATTTTTTTAACTTTTAGTAAAGGATTTTCTAATTTAAGAATTTCGAAATAAGTTTGCCCTAACTCATTAATAGAAGGTAATTCTTTTTTTTCGTAGATACGATCGAGCCATTCCACAGCATACATAATAGAAAATTCTTTTTTTGTTTTATCTGTGGTATCTACCAGATCGTTTAGTTCCATCAAATGTTCTTGTTCTAGGAATTTTTCATCAAAAAAACCATAATTTAAAAACAAAGATATATATTTTGGTACATTACCACGCGCATTTCTGTATTTAAGATAAGCTTTTTGATAAGCTTTCCAAAAGGTTTCGTTAATGGGTTTTCGTAGTTTTCTTATGTCTGGTTCGGATTCTAATGGATTTTTTGAATTTCTTAATGCTTCTAAGGATTGTAATACTCTTTTCGATTCGTCTGTAGGAATTTCGCAATAATTTAATATCTTTTGTGCACTATCTTTTAAGTCGTCGAAAATAGCTTGATTATCACTTGTTACTTGAACTGATTGAGTAGCTTTTTCTTTTTTATCTTCTTCGATTTTTGCTTTTTCTCGTTCAACTCGTTCTTTTATTTTGTTAAAAAATGTTGGCACTGTTAACTTTCTATAAAATGCTTTTTGATAAAATAATGCTATTTGTTCAAAACCATCCATAATGTAGCGTAAAATATCATAGAATTCTTTTTGGGAAACTTCGATTTCATTCGAATCGAATAAATCCAAAATAATGTTGAATTTTTCTATGAAGGAATATTCACCTTTGATTATTATATCCAAATTACGGTTGATTTCTGTAGTTAATATCCCAATTTCTTTAAGAATTTGATTTTGTAGAATGTTACATTTTTTTGCAATATCCTCCATGATTTTAATGTTAGTTTTATAAATGTTTGTCTGTAATTCTAATGGTAGAGAAATTACTTGTTTTAAAAAGGAATATTCAAAAAGATAAGATTCATAATCAAAAGAGGAATCTAACTCTTCTGTATAATTGTTTTGTAATAGCCAATTATAATTTAGAAATTTTGGAATAGTATTATGTTCTAAAAATTTTTGTACATTTTCTTTTATGATTAATAAATTTTTATCGAGGACATCTTCTTTTTCTTTAAGATTATCTATAAGATTGGGTTGAAGTTTATAATAACAAATAGAAAGATTTATAATATATTTATTAATTAATTTATAAAAATCATTTATTTTTTGGTAGACTGTTAAAATATAATTACTTTCTTTATCTATAGAATGTAAAGCCATTAATCCTAGATTAAGCTTTCCTAAAATAACATTTTGAATACCATTAGCAGAAGATACAGGAAAAGCACTAATTTTACTTTGTTTTGTAGTAACCACCATTAAAGGATATTTTTCCGCAGAAAAGATAAAAGAAAAAGCAGGAATAAAGTTTTTTGCTGGTATTACAAATAAATAATTTTTTCTGTTCGGTTCTAAATAGGCAATTTCTCCTTCGTGAACTAGGATCAATTGACTGATTTTTGTGTTCTCTTGAATAATAATAGATTGAGGCTCAAAAATTTGTTGGGACAAAGCTTCGTTGGGTTGTAAAATTTTGATTTTTTTTTCGACATTTGTATTTTGTGCCATCTTTAAAGTATAAATTAAATTTAATTATAATACTTGTAAATTAAAAAAATTTTTTAATGAATGTTAATCAATATTTTCGATTGCCCGTTATAGCTGTGCCAATTCTAAGGATTGTTGAACCTTCTTCTAAGGCAATTTTCCAATCCCCCGACATGCCCATACTTAAATCTCCCAAAGGGAAATACTTATCACGGAGCATTCTTAACTGACGAAAAACCTTTTTGGTTACTTCTAGATCCCCATTCGATGGTCCCATAGTCATAAAACCTTTCCATTCTAATCCTTCGTCTTGAATCAAACTTTCTGGTTTTGTATTGATAATTTCTTCGAATTCTTCTAGAAACATTCCACCTAATTTTGTTTCTTCTCGGGTTAAATTTAACTGGATCAAATAATAGGTTTTTTTTTTGGTTAATTCGAATTTTTTCTTTGCTGCTTTTGCTAACTTTGCTAATGCATGAATAGAACCAACACCATGAACCCACTCAAAGATTTCTGGAATATGTCGTGCATTGCCTGATTGTAAAGGTCCAATATGATGTGCAATCAAAGGAAAATCTGGCTTAACCTTTACATGAATCAATTTTTCTTTTGCTTCTTGATATCTATTTTCTCCAAAATCTCTATGACCATAATCATACAATAATTGTATAAGATGATAGCTATGAGTTTTTGTAACAACAACAAGTTTATTGATTTTATATTGATGGCTTTCAATATAATAAAAAATTTCTTCTAATGCTTTTATGGGAAAATTATCTAAGGGGTGGTCCATAGAAATTCTTAACCAGTAAATTGGGTTCTAGTTAATTGAGAAACCCTATCTGGGTTCAATTTTGTTAAATTTAAGGAAAGCTCATCTATGTTAAGATCCTTAGGAGAAATAAAATTAGCAGCAAAATAATTTTCTTGCTGTATTTCTAATTTTTTTAAGACAAGTTTTAATTCGTCGATTTTTTTCATGGTCTTATTGAGGAGGTCTTCTTTGTTTATGTCTTTGTTATCTAAAAGCTCTGGAAAAAGAATTTCGTTGTTAAATTTTAGGTTGGAATGAATCATTTCTGGATTATCTTTTAAATACTGAAAACGCACTTGCTCTTTTGTATAGAGATTCTGAATTGATTTTAGGTTCTCGTAAATTTCTAAAATTTTTGAATCTTCTATTGGCTCTTTTAAGTTGATTTTTGGTACATTTGTATTATTAGTTTTTAAATTTAACTCTTTTCTTTTGATAAAATTCTCAGCTGAACTTAGTAGTTGTTTGCTTGTTATTTCCATAAAACCACCCCATAGAAATATCGGTAAATAAAATAAATTTATTCAACCCTTTTTCTATAAAAAATTGTTTTTAAAATTACTTTATTGCTAAATTTTGGTATATTATGACCAAAAAAACCCAATTTTTTATCATACTGATTTTGTTTATAACTTTTTTTTCTTTTGTTATTAGTATAATCAAATTTTTACAAGAGAAAGAACTTACATTTACAAAAAAAGTAGTGGATTTTTCTTATGTTTCTCAGAAGGGAATAGCAAAATTAAAACTAAAAGGTACAATACATAACGATGATTTTGAAGTAGATGGAATCAATGCAAATCAGGTAGTGGATTGGCTAAAAGCCATCAAAAATTCTAAAAATATCTTAGGAGTTATTATAGAGCTAGATAGTCCTGGTGGAGAGGTTGGTGCTACTAAAAAAATTTATAATGCCTTAAAAGATTTAAAACAAGAAAAACCCATAGTGATTTATATAAATGATATTGCAGCAAGTGGTGGTTATTATATAGCTTCTATTGCTAACAAGGTATTTGCACAAGAATCAGCCATTATTGGTAGCATTGGTGTGATTATGATTCGACCAAATATAGAAAAATTTTTGGATAAAATAGGTGTTTCTATCAATGTGATTAAAGCTGGTAAGTATAAAGATTTTAGTTATCCTTTTCGTGAATTAACCCAAGAAGAGCAAGAGATGTATAACGAAGTTATTAATACAGCATATAAAACTTTTATTAGTGATGTAGCATTTGGAAGAAAGCAATCCGAACAAGTAATACTCGAACAATGGGCAGAAGGTAGAATCTTTTCTGGAAAAAAAGCAAAATCTCTTCAACTTATAGATGAAATAGGAGGAGAAGAAGAAGCTATCAATGCCATAAAATCTATCTTAAAAATAGAAGAAATAAATATCTATGAACCCGAAGAGGAACAGTTTTTTCGATTGTTTAAATTTTTAAATTATTTTTTTGATAAAAAATTTCAACTATTAGAAAATCCGTCGCAACTGTATTATCTTTTTTTAAATTCTTATTCGATTTACAAATATTTTGTACAGGTTCAATAATATGTTCGAATTAATCAGAATTTATTATATCATTTTATTCGAGCCAGAAGATATTTCCAATCATTTAAATGGTTTAACAAAAAAACTTTTGATTTTACACAAAATTATCATAAGTTTTTTCTTCTCTGGAAGTTTTATTTTATTAAAAAAGAAAATTCAATTGATAGATCTTTTTTTGCTAACTTTTCTTATATTGATCATCTATTCATTGATTTCTATGGTTTCTTTAATGATAAGTAGTTTATATTACAATAAAATTTTGGAATTTTCGGATCGGTATTATGACGAACCAATCACAAAAATAAAATCACTTATCAAAGAAGTCCGATATATATTAGATTTAGGATGGCTACCTGTTATTTTTTTAATTCATTTTAGTATAGTAAGTAATTATTTTAATACGTTTATAATATTTTTTTTAGGACTAATTTTATTATTAATATGGAAGTTTTACATTTGGTGGAAAGGGATTCAATATCATTTTGAATGGGATAATAAAAAGTCTTTATTAAGTTTAATTAATAATATAATTTATATATTTCTTTTACCATTTTTACATTTGATCTTTTTTAGTTTTTTAATCATAATACTATTTAAGTAGAGGTTTTAAAATGCGAATATTGATTGTTAACGATGATGGATTATATTCGAATGGAATGATTCAGTTAGAACAAGAGTTAAAGAAAAAATTCGAAGTTTATGCAATTTGCCCCGATAGACAAAGAAGTGCAACATCACAAGCGATTACAATTCGAGAAACGTTAATTGTAGAAAAAGTAAACAGTACTCATTATAAAGTGAATGGTTACCCAGTCGATTGTGTTAACATTGGTTTATATTCCAACTTACTTCCTCCCATAGATTTAGTTGTATCGGGAATTAACCATGGTCCTAATTTAGGTGATGATGTACATTATAGTGGAACTGTAGGTGCAGCAAGACATGCCCTAGTCCACGAAAAGTTTGCAATTGCCATAAGTTACGAAAACCCCGATTTAAAAGGCGATTTTACCCGTGTGGCTAAATGGTTTTCTTTGTGGTTAGAAGAAAATTACCATAATTTAAAAAGAAATGTTTTATATAACATAAACTACCCATTAGAAAACAATGTATATCTCGATGATCCTTATCCAGAAGTTGCTTTTACTTTTCAAGGAAAGCGTTTATACAAAGATGAATACGAAATATTAGAAGAAGAAGCACAACAGCAATGGGTATTAAAACTCAAAGAAACTATCTTAGGAAAAGAAATTCTACCAGGTTCTGATTTCGATGCTATCATGAATAAAAAGATCTCTATTACACCATTAACATTAAATACAACCCATTGGGAAGAATTAGAACGTTGGAAAAACTATGCAATACAATACAGAAAAAGTTAAAAATCTTTTTAATAAAAGTGATGAACAAATTATAGAAAGAATCCTTACATTAAAACAAATTCTTCAGGAAAATCGTGCATCACCCGTTGATTATCATGATTTAGCAATTCATTATTTTTTTCTAAAAAATTACGATAAAACAATTCATACTATCAACGAACTGCTAAAAAGATTTCCTGATTATATTGATTTAAATCGCGCGTTAAAACTAAAAATCATTGCTCAAATCTACCTAAAACAATATGATGCAGCAATAAAAGAAATTTTAAATCGTTTAAAAATTAACCCCCAAGATGTAATATTGTTGAGTTGTTTAGCACATTGTTTCGAAAAAAAAAATCAATTTCAGAAAGCGTTGCAAATCCATCGAAAAATTCTTGATATAGAACCAAATCGGGCATCAAGTTTAAATTCTTATGCTTATCTATTAACCCTTTATGGACCGAAAGAATTTTTGAACACAGCAGAAGTATACATAAAAAGAGCTCTAAAAATTAACCCCAACAATCCAGCATATTTAGATACTTATGGTGTTTTTTTGAACAAAATTGGCAAAAAGGATTTAGCAAAACAATATTTATTAAAAGCATTACAATTAGATCCCAAAAACGTAGAGATCATCATGCACCTAAAAGATATACTAAAAGAAAAAAAAAGAGTCCATTAAATAAATATTGATTATTTTATTTTTTTATAAATATTATTTAACCATTCTCTAAAACTTTCGATGTAAGAGAATATTGCAGGTACTAAAACCACTGTAACGAAAGTTGATACCAATAGTCCACCAACAACCGCAATTCCCATCGCACTTCTGCTCTTAGAAATTTCCCCATGCAAACCTAACGCAATAGGAAGCATACCACCAATCATTGCAAAAGTTGTCATCAAGATTGGTCTTAACCTTACTAAGCCAGCTTCTTTTATCGCTTCGTCTTTGGTCATATTTTTTTCTCTTATGTTTTGCATTGCTCTATCCACCATTAAGATGGAATTTTTTGTTACCAATCCCATAAGAAGAATAATTCCAATCAAACTAAATAGATTGAGCATTTCTCCAGTAACAAGCAATGATAAGAAAGCACCACTAATAGCAGGAGGGATTGCAAAAAGGATGGTAATTGGAATAATAAAAGATTCGTAAAGAGAAGAAAGAATTAAATAAATAAACAATAAAGCTAATCCAAATGCAAAGATAATATTTCTTATAAGGTCTTTAAAATCTTCTGCTTGTCCGATAAATTCAAAAGTAATTCCGTCGGGTGGTGGATTTTCTTTTAGAATTTTTCTTGTTTCTAGTTCTGCGGATTGTAATGCACCATTGGGTGCTAATTGAGCATTGATTTGAACAATCCTCGAACGGTCTCGCCTTAATATATTTGCTGGTGCATAAGATTCTTTTGCTATACTAATTTCGGAAAGTTTTACTGATTGATAGTTAATATTGGGAACATATATCTTTTGATAGCTCTGTTTTAAATTTCTTTGTTCTGGCTTAAGTCTTAGTCTTATGTCATACTCATTGCCACCTTCTCTAAATTTTGCTACTTTATCTCCTTCTACAAAATTTCTAAGTTCTAATCCAGCTAATGCAGGAACTACGCCTAATAATTGAGCTTTTTGTGGATCAATTTTGATCTGAAATTCTGGTTTACCAGGCCTAAAAGAAGAGTCTATATCCGCAATATCTTTTACTTTTTCAAGTTTTGGTAATATGCTTTGTGCGTATTGATCGAGTTTTTCTATATCGTTTCCTTTAATGATTAACTGAAATGGATAATCTGCACCACCTGTTACAGCACTATAATTTGTAATTTGTAAACGATATTGATAAAAATCTTTTAGTTCTTCTCTTAACATTTTTTTAAAATCTTCTGTTTTGATGTTTCTATTTGCTAATGGAACTAATCTAACTCCAATATTTGCTTTGTTAGATTCACCTGTTTCTGTACCTAAAACTATATAAACTTGTTCTACTTCTTTATGCTTTGTTAATATATCAAAAATTTGTTTGGATACATTTTCTGTTGCTTGTAGAGAGGAACCAGGTGGTAATTCAAAGGCAATCAAGAATTCTCCTGCATCAAATTTGGGTAAAAATGTCTTTTTAACAAAAGAAACAGAAAAGATACTTAATACAAAAACTACAATAAAAGTAATGATTACGAAAATTTTATGTTTTAACGTAAAATCGATGGTCTTTTCGTAGAGATAATCTAATAAGTCCTGAAATTTATTAAAATATTGAATCACAATATTTTTAGATTCACCCACATGACCACCAAAATAAGCTGATAACATTGGTGCCATAGTAATTGCATCAAAAAGACTGATTAACATAGCGAAGACAACTGTTAAACCAAATTCTCTAAAAAATTGACCTACAATACCTGTTAAAAATCCAATGGGTAAAAAAACTGCTATAACAGTAGCCGATGTTGCAATGACTGCTAAAATAATTTCGTTAGTACCGATTTCCGCTGCTTCTTTAGGAGATTTTCCCATCTCCATATACCTAAAAATGTTTTCACGAACCACAATTGCATCATCAACTAATAAACCAATACTTAAAGATAATGCAAGTAATGTCATTACATTTATTGTGAATCCATAAACATACATTAATATAAATGCACCTAATAATGAGTTAGGTAGAGCGATTGCAGTAATAAACGTAGATCTTGCATTACCCAAAAAAAGATAAACAATGATGATCGTTAAAATTATACCGATTTGAATTGCAATATTAACATCTTCCACATTGAGTCGAATCATTCTAGAACCATCTCTAACCTCTAATAACTTGGGTGCTCCTTTTTCTGTGGTTAATTCTTGGTTTATTTTATTGAATTTTTCTTTTACTTTATCTACTATCTGAACTGTATTTGTTCCAGATTGCTTATAGATCTCTAAGAAAATTGCAGAAATAAGTTTTTTTTCTTGTTGATTTTTATTGTATAGATATGCTATTGTTGTTTTATCTTGCAAGGTATCTTTTATTTGAGCAATATCTTTAACTTTTACAGAGGTTCCAATATCCCCAAAAAAAATGACAGCATTTTCTATTTCTTTAAGATCTCGAAATTCTCCGATGGTTCGAAAGTTAAGCTCTTTGGTTGCTACATCAATTTTACCAGCTGGAATGTTATTTCCATAAAACTTTAAACGTTGAGCTACAAGCAATGATGGTAATTTATAATAATTTAATTTTTCTAAATCTAATTCTACATGAATTTCTCTTTTTTGTCCACCGCGAATTTTAACACCTCCAACATTAGGTATTTGTTCAAATTGAGGTTTGATTCTATAATATGCTAAATCGTAGAGTTCTTGTGGGGTTAGGTCACCTGTAAGAGCAATAATATAAATTGGTTGATCTGCTGGATCAAAACGAGAAACGAGAGGATCTTCTGCATCATTGGGAAAATTTCTTTTTACTTTTTCTACTGCATGACGAACTTGTTGTTCTGCATATTTAATATCAGTATCAAGACTAAATTCTGCAATTACAAGAGACAAATTTTCTTGATTTCTAGAAGTTACATGTTTTATTCCAGATAATGTACTAATCTCTTCTTCTAATGGTTTAGAGATAAGCTCTTCGATTTCTTCTGGACTTGCACCAGGATAAATCGTGGAAACAACCACAAAAGGGAAATTAACGTTTGGAAACATATCTACACCTAAACGTTGTAAAGATACATATCCAATAGAGAGTGTTAAAATAAATATACTTACTATAAATGTTGGACGTTTGATAGAAAATCCTGCTATATTCATGAAAACAATAAATTATTAACCATTCAGTTAGTCAATACCAATTAAACAATTTTTTTCAGTTGTTTATAATTAAAATAAATTGTGGTTGACGAAAAATCATTCTTTAATAACTGGTCAGACATCTGACCAGTTGGAGTAAAAATGGAATCTAACTTAATCGAAAAACAAATCATAAAAAAAATTCTCGAAGGAAAATACCAAAATATTCTTCCATCAGAAAGAGAATTGGCAAAAGAGTTTAACGTAACAAGACAAAAGATTCGCGAAGTATTACAACGATTACAAAGAGATGGGTGGATAGAAATTCAACATGGAATGCCCACAAAAATTAGGTTTATTTTCGAAGAGGGTGGGTTAAGTATTTTAAATTCATTGATTCATCATAATCTATTAAGATTGCCAAATATTACAAGAGAAGATTTTATTGTTAAACTTTTAGAAATTCGTTATGCATTAGCTCCCGTCTATACAGAAGCGTGTTTAATAGAAAACCCTCAGGTTGTTTTAGATTATTTATCCAAAGGCTTAGAATTGGATTCTATCAATAAACTTTTTTCTAATCCCAAAGAAATAACCAATTTTGACTGGAATATACATAGAATTTTGTGTAAACATTCGAATAACATTATCTTTTTGTTTTTGCTCAATAGTTTTAAAGAGATATATTTTTATTTTGGAGTTAAATATTTTTCTTTAGAAGAAGCAAGAGAACGTTCTATAAAATTTTATAATAATTTTTATAAATATATATTAAAAAATCAGAAAGAAAAAGCCATTCAAGAAATGAAAAATGTTACAAAAGATAGTATAGAAATTTTAAAAAAAGCATTAACAAAAAATAAGGAGAAATTATGAATCAATTTAGAAATGAAAATAGAATGTGGAACGGATGGGGTAGGGCAGATTTTCAACTTTATGACGAAAACATTAAAAAAGAATTAAAAAATTTTTTAAATATTTATCTAGAAAAACCACAATATAAACAAAAAGAGGTTCAAAAACAAGAAATCTTACAAAAAATTCCTGAATCTCCCATAAAGCTTTCTGAAGAATTTTCTGGTATAAAAAATATTTTATTTTTAGAAAAAGAAATAAGGCTTTTATATTCTTTTGGTCAAAGTTTTCCCGATTGGATCAGCTTTAAAACCGGATGGAATTTACAGATTACTGATGCAGTTGCAATTCCTAATAATATAGATCAACTAAAATTAGTTTATGAATTTTGTAAAAAAAATCAATATAAGATTTTAATATATGGGGGTGGAACTAGTGTAGTTGGACACATAAGACCAGAAATTCATCCCGTAATTACAATATCTATGGAAAAATTCAATCGTGTTAAAGAAATCAGCAAAGAGAATCACTACGCGATAATAGAAGCTGGTGCAAATGGACCAGAAATCGAAGAACAACTCCAAAGATATGGTTATCGCTTAGGACATTTTCCGCAATCTTTTGAATATAGTACATTAGGAGGCTGGATTGCAACACGTTCAAGCGGACAACAAAGTCTCTATTATGGTAGAATTGAAGATCTATTTTTGGGAGGCAAAGTACTAACTAATGAAGGCGAATTAGAAATTGCACCTATTCCTGCATCATCCGCAGGTCCAGATTTAAGGGCTTGGATTTTAGGTTCCGAAGGTCGTACATCGATCATTTACGAAGCTATGGTAAAAATTCGCAAGCTTCCCGAATTAGAAGAGTTTTATGGTTTCTTTTTTAAAGACGAAACTTCTGCCATCAATTTTATTAAACAAGCAGTTCAACTTAAAACATCTTTATCAATGGTTCGAATGAGTTTTCCAGAAGAAACAAAAATTAACTTAGAAATGGCAAAAGCAACAGGTCACAAAAAAACCATTCATTATTTGAATCAATATTTATCTTTTAAAGGATTGAAAGATAATTTTTGTATGATGATTTTAGGTCTGACTGGATTAAAAAAAGAAGTAATTGCATCAAAAAAAATTCTGTTCGATTTAATAAAAGATTTTCATGGATTAGTTCCTCCTTCTTTTATAAGCAAGAAATTAGGCAAAAGTTGGCAAAAAAACCGCTTTTTTTCTCCTTATTTGAGAAATACTCTTTGGGAATTAGGATATGGAGTAGATACATTAGAAACTTGTCTACCATGGAATAAAATTCAAACGGGAAAAGAAAAAATAGAAAATGCCATTCGAAATGCTGCAGAAAATTTTAAAGAAAAGGTGATTGTATACACCCATCTTTCGCATGTTTATTTAAATGGATCTTCGATTTATACAACTTATATTTTTCGCTTAAAGGAAAATCCCGAAGAACTTTTTGAATTCTGGAAAGAGATGAAGCATAATACAAGTAAAGCAATAACAGAATTGGGAGGGACGATTAGCCATCAACATGGTGTAGGAAAAGACCATAAAGAATATTTAATTTTAGAAAAAGGAACAATTGGTATGGACTGGATTAAAAATTATGTTCGATCAGCAGATCCAAATCAAATCTTCGATAACAATAATTTAATCGATTTATAAAAGGAGTTATTATGATTTCTAATAGAGAAATAAATTTAAATAATTTTATAAATATTTATAATAAAAACCAGGAATTTGATGTAATTATTATAGGTGGTGGTATTACTGGTGCAGGCATTGCATTAGCATGTTCAAAGAATCATCTAAAAACATTATTGATAGAAGCGAAGGATTTTGGTTATAGTTCTTCGGGAAATTCTTCTAAATTAGTGCATGGTGGATTAAGATATTTACAAAACGGACAATTTCATGTTACCTTTCAGTCTGTACGTGAAAGAGAAAAATTATTAAAAGAATTGTCTAAATTGATTTGGCCTATCTATTTTGTATTGCCTTATTATAATTTTATGGAAAGAATAATGTATAAAATAGGTCTAATGATTTATGATCTTTTTGCAGGTAAAAAATATCATAAACATGTTCCTTTAAAAGAATTTCTTTCTTGGTTCCCAATTATAAAAAAAGAAAACCTAAAAGGAGGATATTTATACCAAGATGCTCAAACAGATGATATAAGGCTTTTAATCAGAACCTTAAAAGAAGCAGAAAGAAATGGTGCAATAATTTTGAATTATTTTAGAGCAACGGATCTTATCATAGAAAATGATCTTGTAAGGGGCATAAAAGCCTTAGATGAAATTGTAAAAAAGGAATATACGATAAAAGCGAAGGTAGTAATCAACGCTTCGGGGTTTTTAGCAGATACTTTTAGGACAAAATTAGGTTTAAAAAAGATTATGAGACCTCTTCGCGGTAGTCATATAGTATTAGAATATAATAAACTTCCTATAAAATATGCATTAGGTTTTAAACATCCCGATGATAAACGAAATATCTTTGTATTACCTTGGTTAGGAAAAACTGTTGTAGGTACAACCGATTTGGATCATAACATTGTAGATCCTATAACAATTACTGAACAAGAAATTGAGTATCTTTTAAAAGGTGTAAATCATCAATTCCCCGAAGCAAAGATTACAAGAAAAGATATTTATTCTACTTGGTCTGGTGTAAGACCTGTTGTAAGTAAAGATCCTACAAAGGCTCCATCTAAGGAATCGAGAGATATATTTATAGAATTTTATAAAAATCTTTTAACAATAACAGGTGGAAAATTAACTACTTTTCGATTAGAAGCAAAAAAAGTATTAAAAATATTAAAGCAAGTTTTCTCCATAAAAACATTTGATTTAAAATTCGATGTAATTTCTAAAGAAACTTTAAATCAATACTTTAACCAAAAGGAATTAGGTTTAATCTACACAAATATTCCAGATTACGAAAGAATTTTAAACACTTATGGAAAAGATAGTATAGAAATTTTAAAAAATATTTTAAATGATCCAGAAAAAATTCTCGAAGATGATTTTTATGTTTACAAAGCAGAATTCCATTATTGTATGAATAATGAATGGGTAATTAATTGGGAAGATTTATTTTACCGTAGGTTTCGTTTTGGAATAGTAAAAAAAGAAATAGAAGATAAAATTAAAAAATATTTTAAAAGGGGGAAAAATGAATCCATACGTACTCAGTATTGATTGTGGCACCCAGAGTATTCGAGGAATTGTTTTTGATCCCGAGGGGAATATCATAGAAAAAGCACAAATACCATTAGAATACGAAAGTCCTTACCCAGGTTGGGCAGAGCAGAAACCAGAATATTTTTGGGAAAAGTTATGCAAAGTTGTTAACCTTCTATGGGAAAAACAACCTGAACTTAAAAATCAAATTGTTGGTATTACTTTAACAACCCAAAGGGGAACTGTGATCAACGTCGATAAGAATGGTCATTCTTTACGGCCAGCAATTACATGGTTCGATCAAAGGCAAGTAGAAAACCCAGAACCAATCCCCATTTGGAACATCATTTTTAAAATTATTGGTATGTCCGAAGCGATTAACTTTTTCCAAAGACAGATAGAAGCTAGTTGGATCTATAAAAATCAACCCGAAGTATGGAAAAACACTCATAAATATTTATTACTTTCCGGCTATCTTTCTTATAAATTAACAGGACAATTCGTAGATTCTATTGCATGCCAAGTTGGTTATATTCCGTTTGATTATAAAAACCATCGTTGGGCATCAAAATGGGATTGGAAATGGAAATTGGTTCCCGCAACAGAAGAAATCTTACCAGAATTAAAAAAACCAGGTGAACTATTAGGTAAATTAACTCCCGATGCTGCAAAGCAATTACAGCTTAAAGAAGGATTACCCATTATAGCAGCTGGTTCTGATAAAGCATGCGAGACCTTAGGTTGTGGTGTAATAGACGATTCTTCCATTCATTTAAGTTTTGGTACAACTGCAACAGTCAATGTAGTAACAAAAAAATATAAAGAAGCCATTCCTTTTATACCACCTTATCCTTCTGTAATTCCGAATCATTATTCCATGGAAATCCAAATTTTTCGTGGGTTCTGGCTTGTGAGTTGGTTTAAAGAACAATTTGCTCATTCCGAAAAATTAGAAGCAGAGTTAAGAAAAACTTCCGTAGAAGAAATATTAGAAGAAAAGATTCAATCTATTCCACCTGGTTCGCAAGGATTAATTCTACAACCTTATTGGTCTCCTGGCATTCGAATACCTGGACCAGAAGCTCGTGGCGCTATTATAGGGTTTTCGGACTGGCATACAAAATATCATCTTTATCGAGCAATATTAGAAGGAATTGGTTTTTCTTTAAGAGAAGGTGCAGAACGCATCGAAAAAACATTACAAAAGAAAATTCCTAGAATCGCTGTTGGAGGAGGTGGTGCTAATAGTAATGTGGCATTACAAATCACCGCAGATATTTTCAATCGTCCCGTAGAAAAACCGAAAATTTCCGAAGCTTCTGCCTTAGGTTCTGCAATGTTAGCATTCTACGGATTAGGTATTTATAAAAGTATTGACGAAGCAGTTAAAAATATGTATAAAGTAGGGAAAATCATCCATCCAAATACAAACAATATATCTTTATACGAAAAAATTTATCAAAATGCTTATTTAAAAATTTATCAAAACCTAAAACCTATCTATAAAGAATTAAAAAATATTTTATAATTTTTTTGAACTGAGATTTGTTTTAAAAAATTAGATAGAGTTGATTTAAATCACACTCTTTATTTTTTTTTATTTAATATATTTTTCGCTTGCAAATAATTGATGTTCTACCATTATTAAATAAAATACAAAAAAACTAAGGAGGAAGAGTATGAAGGATATAATAAAAAACCTATTTAAAAAAATCGATTACGAAAGAGTAGATTTTGGCTTCGAAATTGTATTTCCTGATGGAGATAAGTTTATCTATAACAATTTTCCCATTGCATTTCGAGTAATTTTTAAAACCGATAAAGCTCTAAAAGATTTTATCAGTAGAGGAACGATGGGATTTTTAGAACGATATATGAATCAAGATATAGATATAGAAGGAGATTTTTTCTATGTAGCACATCTAGGATTACTAGTAGAACAACAAGGACTTGAAACAAATTTGATCGAAAAAATAAAAATTATGTATCATTTTCTAACGAATAGAAACACTCTAAAAGGTTCGAAAAAAAATATTTCTCATCATTACGATTTGGGAAATGATTTTTATTCTTTATGGCTTGATAAAAATATGCAATATACATGTGCATTTTTTAAAACACCAGAAGATACATTAGAACAAGCACAAATTCAGAAAATGGATTTGGTTTGTAGAAAATTACAATTAAAGCCCGGTGATTTTGTTGTAGAAGCTGGTTGTGGATGGGGTGGATTCGCAATCTATGCGGTAAAAAATTATGGTGTTAAGATGCGATCTTTTAATATTTCCAAAGAACAAATTGCTTACGCAAAAGAATGGCAAAAAAGAGAAGGAATCTCAGAAAAACAATTAGAATTTATCCTCGATGATTACAGAAATATTCGAAATGATTCTTACATCTACGATAAATTTGTTTCGATTGGTATGCTAGAACATGTTGGGCCAGAAAACTACGAAAACTTATTCGATTTAATCTATAAAAAAATTAAACCAAAGGGATTAGCATTAGTCCATTCTATTTCGCGAGCTTATCCAAGAATGCAAGATCCTTGGGTAAATAAATATATTTTTCCCGGAGGTTATATCCCATCATTAGGAGAAATTGTTGTTCCCTTAGAAAATATGATTAAGAAAAACAAAAAGCCTCAATATTTATTTATCATGGATATAGAAAACCTAAAATATCATTATGCTTTAACGCTTGATCATTGGTCAAAACATTTCGAAGACAACATTACAACTATACGAGAAAAATATGGTGAATCCTTTGTTCGTATGTTTAGAGTATATCTAAGAGGTTCTTCTAGTGCATTTAGAAAAGGCGAATTAACCTTATTACAAATTCTATTAAAGAAAGAATTGAACCCAGAATATCCATTAACAAGAGAACATTTTATTTTATCAAAGGAATCAACGCTTACGACAAAATTTTCGAGTGAGGTGTAATCGATATGATAAAAAAAGACGTGATTATTATCGGTGGTGGACCAGCAGGTAGTTCTTGTGCATTAAAGCTTAAAGAATATGGATTCGATACATTGATCTTAGACAAGCATGAATTTCCAAGATTAAAATTATGCGCGGGGTGGATTACGCCCCGGGTCTATCAATTGTTGAACATGGACGAATATCCTAATGGAATTATCGAATTCAATAGGATGCATATTCATTATTATACAAATAAAAACAAAGAAATTAAGTTTACTACAAAAACAAAACAATACTCTATAAGAAGATACGAATTTGATCATTGGTTACTTAAAAAGAGTGGTTCTGATTTTATGGTACACGAAGTAAAAAAAATCGAACAAATTGATGGATATTATATTATTGATGACAAATTTCAATCAAAATATCTTGTAGGAGCAGGCGGAACCCATTGTCCCGTATTTCGAACCTTTTTTAAAGAGATTAACCCACGTTCAAAAGATTATCAAATCGGTGCATTAGAGATTGAATTTCCTTATGAATATACAGACAGAGATTGTTATTTATGGTTTTGCGAGAATAGTTTACCCGGTTATAGCTGGTATGTCCCAAAAGAAAATGGTTATTTAAACATTGGATTAGGTGCCTTTTCCCATAAATTAGGAGATAAATCTCTTAAATGGCATTTTGATTATTTTGTGGAAAAACTAAAAAAAATAGGTCTATTGAAACATTTTGATCATGAACCAAAAGGTCATACTTATTATTTAAGAGAACCTGTAAAAAAGGTTTATTACAACAATGCATGTATTATTGGAGATTCGGCAGGTTTAGCTACAAAAGATTTAGGCGAAGGGATTGGTCCTGCAATAGAAAGTGGTATAAAAGCTGCTAGCTGGATTGCTCTAAAAAAAGAATTAGATTTATCGGACATTCCAGAATTAAGTATATATGAATTTGGTTTAAAAGGAAAAATTATCTATTATCTATTAAGGATTTATAATATGTTAAGTATAAATCCCTAATAGCATGCTTAAAACTTATAAAAATAATCAATAATATGCTTTTTTTATTACAAAACAAAAAAAATTCGTCTATTAATATATATGAATTTAAAAAAAGCATTCTTAAAACTCGAAGAACGATTCCCTTCTCATATCAAAATATTTAGAGTATATAAAGATGATTTTACAGAAATTCAAATCAACGAACTTCCAGAAATAGGATTTATTATTACAGATGATTCTCGTAGAGTAGACGAAAATACCCTTTTCTTCTCTACTTATTATTCAAAAAAATTTCTTAATGATGCTATATCTAAAAAGCCCGTAGGGCTATTTCTTTCTAAAAAAGAATTTCAGGATGTATTGCACCAACCATACGAGGGATATTACATAGTAGGGAAAAAGAAACCAGATTTTTATTTAGGCTATCTTTCTTCTATATATTACGACGATCCTTCTAAAAATATGTATATTGTAGCAATTACTGGGACCAACGGAAAAACCACTACATCTTTCATGATTTACCATCTATGGAAAAAAAAACAAATTCCATGTGCAGTAATCGGTACATTAGGTGTTTATTACTGGAATAGTAGCGAAGAAAATCATCTAGAAACAGGGTTTACTACTCCACGTTCTTACGAACTACACAAGATTCTATCTCTTTTAAACGAAAAAAACATCCGACACATTGCAATAGAAGCATCTTCCGAAGCATTAGCATTAAGACGATTAGAAGGACTCAACATACAGAAAGCCATCTTTACAACTTTTGGAAGAGATCATTTAGACTTTCATCAAACGTTGAATGCTTATTTTTTTGCAAAATTACACTTGTTTTTTTTAACATTACGAACAACAGAACAAAAAATCCCCTTTATTGTTGTATACGACAAAAATACTTATTATCATTTCTATAAGTTTATTCGTAAAACACGATCAAAGATTCTAATTTTGTTAAAAACTCATCTAAATTATCCCTATGTAAAGAATCAACCAACACCATTAATTTTTAATCAATTCAATGCTTTATGTGCTTTATATGGTGCATCGGAAAACGAATTACCACTATTTGATTTAAACGAAACTCCCTTAGAAGATTTTAAGGGAGTACCAGGTCGCGTAGATAGAATAAAACTAAGCGATAACATAGACGTCATTATTGATTATGCCCATACACCCGATGCATTGGAAAATCTTTTAAAAGAATTAAAAAAAGAATACGCAAATTTAATTCTTGTATTTGGCTGTGGAGGAAATCGCGATAGAGAAAAAAGACCTATAATGGGAGAAATTGCTTCGAATTATTCTGATCTCATCGTTCTAACAGATGATAATCCAAGAAACGAAGATCCAAAACTAATTCGTGAAGAGATAAAAAAAGGGATTCCACTAAACAAAACAAATCTCATAAAAGAAATTGGCGATAGAAGAGAAGCGATAAAATTTTCAATAGAATATTGTTTAAGTCATAATATAAACCAAAAAACTTGTTTAGTTATAGCAGGCAAAGGGCACGAAAATTATCAAATTATACAGAATAAAAAGATTCCCTTTTCCGATAAAGAAGTTGTATTAGAATTTCTACATGAAAAAACGACTCGATGAATTTATTTCAGAAACTTACAAGATCCCCCTAAATGTGGCACAGTCCATCATACTACAAGGATTTGTGTTGGTTAATAATCAAAAAATTTTAAAAAAAAACTTTATAATTTCCAATAACGATTCTGTTCAGTTAATAAAAGACATTTCTTTCTATCCATCACGTAGTGCATACAAACTAAAAGATGCTGTCGATAGTCTAAAACTTCAAGATAAAATTATGGATAAAATTTGCGTAGATATTGGAGCATCCCATGGTGGATTTACAAAAGTTTTGTTAGACTACGGTGCAAAAAAAATTTATGCAATCGATGTTGCAAAAGGAATCATCTCTTATCAGCTAAGAATCGATCCTAAAGTAATTTTACTCGAAGAAAAAAACATTAAGCATATCACAATAGATGATTTTCAAAAACAAGATTATTTTATTCTACCATGGTTTATTACCTGCGATGTTTCTTTTATGTCTATTATTACTATATTCGAAACATTGAAAAAATGGATTGAGATCATAAAAAAAGATGTTGTTAAAGAATTTTATTTTTATGGCATTTTTTTGTTAAAGCCACAATTCGAAGATTCCCAATCCACTATAAAAGGAATTATCAAAGATCCCCTTATCCGCGAGTCTATCATAACTGAACGAATCAAAAGGATTCAAGAAATGAATTTTCAAGTCCTAGAACACCTTCCAGCTTCTATTAAAGGAACTAAAGGAAACCAAGAAGAAATTTTATATGTTAAAAGCTGTTAAATTTTTTCTTCCAAATTCATGAGGATTTCGAAAAGATCAATTAAAGCAATGTCCTTATTTTCTAAATAAGATAAATCCAACGATTCTTTTCCAGTAAGTTTTTTTAAGATATTAAAATACATGTTGAATAAGCGAAATTGAAATTTTAGTTCTTGTAAATTATTGATGTTTAGATTTTTTATGCGATAATATAACGATAATAAATGATTTTTTTGTAGAAATTCATAGAATAAAATAATGTCATCTTGATTGACAAAAAAATGGATTAATGCAATTTCGTAAGATTGAACAAATGCATTTAGTTCCTTCATTTTCTTGGAATTCAGTTCATGACCAGTAGGAATCTTTAAGTTATTATGTTTTATTAAATGTTTTGTTAATTTATGAATATTTTTTATAAATATATTTTTATTTTCTTGACTAAATTGATCGTAGTTTTTCATCAAAACATGGATGATAGAAGTTGTTCGAGAATATTCTATAAGCTGTTCGTACAAAAATGGTTTAGGTACATCAAAATATTTGCTGTAAATCTCTAATATATCAAAGCTAGTAAAATGCTTAAAATGGACATACTCTGTTAATAATGTTTCGTATGGTTTGTTTAAAACCTTCGAAAATAGAAAAAAATGCAATGTTCCTAATGTATTGATCATATTATTCAATAAAATTGTTTTAATCATTCTATCTTTTAAAGGATGATTTAAGATTAAATCTTGGAATCTATCGACAATTTCAGTAGGAAAATAGAACCTAAAAACAGATAAATCAATATCTTTATTAAAATTGATGGAAATTTTTCCAAAATAATTTTTAAAATAGAGTTTTGTATATCCAAGAATATAACAAATTTCTGGCTGAGTAATTTCTTTAAAAAGTGCAATTTCTTTTTCTGGTAGAACATGGTTTTCTACCAAATATTTTAGCCAATCAGAAATCAAAAATCTATTATTAGAAAGGCGATATTTTTCTAATGCAATCGCTAAATTGTTAAAACGATTGTTATAAAGAACTTTTTCTATCATAATTTTATCGTATTTTTTTATTAAGTGATTTCTTTGTTGATGGGTTATAAGATTTTTATCTTCTAAATAATTCAGAAAGATTTTTAAATTGACTTCGTGATCGGACATATCTACACCACCAGAATTATCGATAAAGTCAGTGTTTAATAGAATGCCTTTTTGAGCTGCTTCGATTCGCGCTTTTGTTGTTAAACCCAAGTTTCCACCTTCTGCTATCACTCGTACGTTTAATTCATTTGCATCGATGCGAACGTTATCATTCGAAGGATCCATCACATCTTTATGACTTTCTTGCGAAGACTTAATATAGGTTCCAATGCCTCCATTCCAAAGAAGATCAACTTTTGCTTTTAGTATATATCGAATCAATTCTTCACCAGAAACAGAACTAACAGAAATGTTCAATCGTTCTTTTATTTCTTTCGATAGTTGGATTCTTGCAGCATTTCGTTCAAAAACACCACCGCCAGAAGATATCAATTCTGGATTATATTGATCCCATCCTTTTACTTCTTTGAATAATCTTAATCGTTCTCTATAACTAATTTCTGGATCGGGATTGGGATCGATAAAAATATGAATATGATTAAAAGCAGCTATTAGCTTAATTGTTTTAGAGAGGATCATACCATTACCAAATACATCCCCACTCATATCACCAATTCCGATAACTGTAATAACATCTTTTTCTGGGTCAATTTGAAGTTCAGAAAAATGTTTTTTAACCGATTCCCAAGCACCCTTTGCAGTTATTCCTTGTTTTTTATGATCATAACCATTAGAACCACCAGAAGCAAATGCATCCTTTAACCAGAAACCTCGTTCCACTGCAATATTATTCGCAATATCGCTAAACGTTGCTGTACCTTTATCTGCTGCAACAACCAAATAAGGATCGTGGTCATCTAATCGGATTATTTTTGTATCATCTTCTTTGTTTAAATTATCTGTTAAAGATAAAAGGTTTTCGATAAACCTTTTATAAAAATGCTCTGCTATTTGATTTTTTTGCTTTTTATCGAGATTAAGAAGATTCTTTTTGATGATAAAACCACCTTTTGCACCATTGGGAACAATGATGGTATTTTTGATCATTTGTGTTTTCATTAAATCGTAGATCTCTATACGGTAATCATCGATCCGATCTGACCATCGTATTCCTCCGCGAGCGATATAATCACTACGAATATGAATACCTTCTAAATCCTTAGAATAAACAAAAATTTCATAGAGTGGTTTGGGTTCGTTTATATAAGAAATATTTTTTGACTTAACCTTAATAGCGATTTCTTCGTAGTTTAAAAAAAAGTTTGTTCGCACGATATTTTCTATAAGTTCGATAAAATTGCTTACAACTGTTTGTTCAGAAATAGTTTTAAAATTATATATATATTGTTTTAATTTGTTTATAAATTCAGTTTTATTTAATAGAAATGCTTCTTTAATATAATGGATTAACTTTTGAGAAAAATCAGGATTATTTATAAAAAAATTATTTAAAAAGATTCTAGAATATTGTTTATGCACCTGATAATAATACGCAATCAAAGTTTTAATAAAACTTATCTCTCTTATTGATAGAGAAGTTTTAATTAATAGTTGATTGATTGGTTCAATCGTATGTTTTTGGTTTAATAATTCTTCTATTCCTTGTTCAATTTTCGATAACCAATCAGAATTAAAATTGTTTTCGATGTAGAAAATATTTAAATATCGCGTACCTTCTTTTATAACAAATTCAAAAGAAACATCTGTAATGATTTTTAATCCTACACTATCTAGTATAGGAAAGATTTCTGTTAAAGAAAAAACATCACAAGAATAAACATTTAGAGTCGATACTTCTTTTTTTTCATTTATCGATAGAGATTTCGCGAACTTAACGTAAAACTTTTTTTCTGGAGTAATATTTTCGATAAAAGTAATATTGTTATATGCTTCTTTAGGGGTAACATAATTTGGCAGAGTAGGAGGTAGTAGTTCTTTGTAGTATTCGAGTTTATATCGAATCTTTTCTGTACTTGACTCTACATAGGTAATATGCTTAAAAAATTGGTCATACCAAGAATAAAAAATCTCGTCGCTTTTTTGGGTTAAGAATTCTTTTAGTTGTTTTAATGTTTGGTTTGATGATTTTAAGAATAAAAACGTATACAAGAATTGATTGTAAGTTCTTTTAAAATAAGTATCGACAAAAATTTGATAATCTTTTAGGTTTTTGATAAGATGTTCGTTTGTATCTGCATATTTTTGTAGTTCAACAATCAATACCCAAACCCCCTGGTAAGATTTATCTTCTATAATAAAAATTCTTTGTTCACTTGCATAAAGATTGTTGATAAAAAAATCCAACCATTCTTTTAGAATGATTAAATCGCGAGAAAAAAGAATGCCTAATGGAATTAGTTGAGATATTTTATAAATTTCTTTATATCTAAATCCATTGATGGGTGCATTTAATAGTTTTGCAATATAATCCAATTTTTTTCGAATTGGTGGAATTAAAAATCGTGGTGTCAATTCTCCTTTTCCTGCAAAACTTCCTAACAATAAATATAATTCATCGTTGTGAAAAAAAATTATGATGTGTAATGGTTTGTATCGTTTAACATTACTTTTTATAGAAGATTCTATAAAAATAATATTTTCTCCTTTTGGTTTTGATAGGGTTTCTATTTCTTGCAGTACAATTTTTTTATTTTCTTCTTGTCTTAAAATACCGAGCTGTTGTATAATTTTATTTTTTGAATAAACTAAAAGCCCCATCTGAACAAAGTTTTCGAGAATCCAATTTTTAGCATGATTTAATTCTTCGTCGTTAAAGTTTAAATTTTTTAAGATTTGATTGGTTTTAGGAAAATCCTTTACGATCAGTTCTAATTCTTTTAGGTTATGAAAGATTTTATTTTTGATGGATTCTAATTGTTCCTTGGGAAGTTTTTCGATTTCCACATAAACAAAAGATTCTTTTTGGTAATCGTTTTCTTCTTTATCGGAAATATCTATAAGCTTATGTTGTTCTCTTTTAGTGTATAAGATTGCATTGATTAATCGGTTTATTCTATATTTTTCTGATTTTAAGTAATCTAAAACAGTATCAACAATAAAAGGCATATCTATTAAATTAATCTGTATTACGCTCAAATGATATGGCCATTTATTTTCTGGGTTATGACAATTTATGTGAATTTCTTGTTCTTTTATCAAAATAAATTCGAACTGATCTTTAACAAACCGTTCTAAATCTTCTTTGCTAAAAAATTCTTTGTATTCTTTTGGAATAAATCTTGTGTAAATATCGAAAAACTTTTGGAAAAGATGATCCATATAAGTTTTTCTATTTTATAATTGATTCTATGCAAGATTTTTTTATTAATGTAGAAAATTTTATCATCGATAATGATAAAAGTGAAGAAATATTTTTTGATCCTTCTGTTATTATTGAATCAATTATTTGCAGAATCGAGTACGTTAAAAGATCCTTATTATCCACAACAACCAACGGGCGAATTACGCTTGAATTATTATTACGATAGAAGCGGTAAGTGGGTAAAATTTTCTGATTGGATCCCTTTTAAACAAAAGAAATTTCAACCAATGTTTTTAGAAGATTATTATTTACTATATGGTTTAAAAATGGGATACAAAGTTTCGGAAGTAAAAGAAAATATCTATTTTTTATATTCAGCTCTTAATAGTAAATTTCGACATCCTAGGAATGCTTTGTGTAAAATTCAAACCGAACAGGAATTTCATAAATATCGACTGTTGATGTTTATGGAAATCAACTTGATTATTATGAGGATGTATTTACGCTTAGGTTCTTTGTACGATAAAAGGCATTTGTATTTCCATGATTTAGATGTTGCAGATGATTTAGAAGTTTCTTTTTTGATCGCAAGAACCTATTATAACGAATCACTAAAATATTGGCAGTTAGCAAAAGATTATGCACAAAAAGCAAGTATCTATCCTTTTACGCTAGATTTGGGAAATATAGAATCCCATCGGCACGAAATTTACACGAATGAATTAGATTTCGAAAGAATCATCAAAAGGTATCTAAACCGAATAGAAACAAAATTAGAAATCGTAGCCCAGTTTTTAAACCAAGAGGGTAGACCAAGACCTGTAAAACAAAAAATGTTAGAAGATATCAAAAAACTTTACGATAAGGATTTTTCTGTCGATCCCCTTAATGAACCGTCGTTAAACCCTCACTGGAACGAAAAACCACTTTTTCCAAACGATTCAGATACCAATCAAACAGATTCGTTTCTAAATTAGATAATTCCATTAGATGCTGATCGTATTTTGGGTCGAATTTCTGAATCATATCGAAAATTTCTTTAAGATGCTTTTCTTCTTCTTTGATAACACTTGTAATATTGATAGGATTTTGCAATTTTTCCAACCGTTCTTGGTAAATATTAAAAACCATATCCGCACGTTCTTCTATAAGATAAGTCACATATAAATAACACAAAAAAGAAAGAAATGATTTGTTCGAATCTTTAAAGAAATTTTTTAAATATTTTAAAACTTCTAGATCCAACTGTTGAAAATACTTAAAAGAAGAAAACCCTGCAATTAAATTGATATAACTATAATTAAAATCTTCTGGTATATTTGGATCAATTTTTCGAATACTTTTTTTGTAAAAATATGCATGCCTTGCTTCTTCGCATGCATGGGATAAAATTCTTTCGTTTATGTATAAACCCAAGTTTGCCTTATGGATTTTCTTTGCTCCCATGTGTTCCAAATAGCTTAAAGTGTTCAACCATTTTACATGTAACGCTGGCTTTTTGATAATTTCTTCTAATAAAATTTCTATTCTTCGGATATGTTCATTCCTTTTTTGCATAATATTACCCTATTTTGTTTTTTCGTATAGTTTACCGCGAACCATCCAGATTAAACCACTAATTGCTAATATAATTCCAACAATTTGGCTTTGTGTGAACCCATACCAATGCCAGTTTTCGAAATAAAATGCTGGTGGATTCCCCGGCCAATAATTATGATGAATAAGAGGCTTTCCATTATAGGTAGGATGGGGTAGTATGGGTATGACTGCATCGTTAATTCTTAAAAATTCTATCAAGAATCTTTCTAAACCATTATAGATCAAAAAGAGTGCTGCCATAAAACCTGGTTTATAATTTTGGAATCTGCCTTTAAACCACATCCAAGCAAACAATATCCAGTTAATGATTGCTTCCATAAGAGGTGTATTCCAAACGCGAACTCCCATTGTGCTCATAGCAGAATGTGGACCAAAAACCATTGTTAGGATGGGAATTTCTACACTTGCTTTATATCCATAACATCCATCTCCACTCACCATACAACCTAATCTACCAATACCATAACCAATCGTAAGCATCATAAAATAAATATCACCATATTCCCATATAGGTAAATTTTTAATCTTCATGTGGATATAAATAAAAAGACTTCCACCAATAACACCTCCATAAAAAACCAAGCCACCTCTACTAAACAAAGATTCCCAAAGACCAACAGCTTGACCTGGATATTTTTCTCCCATACCATGAAAGTAAAACAAAACATATTTTAATGTTTCGATAAAACCGTCAGGATCAGGAATCCAAATTCTATCCCATACTTCTAAAACAAAACCTATCTTGGCTCCAACGATTGTTCCCAATACAGCTAAAAGAACATGATTTTCTACAACATTGGAGTCTAATTTTTTTCTAATAGCTTCTTTACTAGCCAAATACGAACTGACTAAAAAAGCGATCATCATCAAAATGCTAAACGTCGATATTGTATTAATAGATGTTCCTGGTATTGTAAAACCTAATGGTATTTCCGCCCACATATATTTTTCCTTATTTTGACCAATGAATTTTAATAAATTATCTAATGAACCAAAAAAATAGTTACAATAAAATTAATTTTTCATGATGGATTCGATTTCTTCGATGGACTTTGGTACTTCTTTCGATAAAACAATGGGTTCATCTTCTGTAATAAGTACATTATCCTCTATGCGAATACCAATACCTTTCCATTCTTCAGGAATTGTATCCAACCATGGAGAAAAGTATAGACCAGGTTCAACTGTACAGATCATATTAGGTTCAAATCTTCTATAGGGAATTGAATGATTTTTGTGGAATTGATTTTTGCAAACCTTTTCTTGGTTGAATTTTCCATAAGAAATATAAAATCCTCTATCGTGTACATCATATCCAATCCAGTGTCCGGTTCTATGCATGTAGTAAGTTTTATAAAGTTCTTTTTCTAAAATCTCCTGTTTGGATTCTTTTAAAATATGTTCCTCTTTTAAAAAATCGACAATTACATCCACAGCTGCAAAGTGACTATCTTCCATGCAATATCCTAATTTAGAATATTCAATCGCTTTTTTTTGTGCTTCCAATACTGCATTATAGATCAAACGCTGAATAGAATTAAACTTACCATTACTTGGAAACGTTCTTGTTATATCTGTATTCAAATAATATTTACTTGCTGCTGCATCAATTAAGATTAATTCACCAGGTCGAATTACTGAGTTATTATTCGTATAATGAAGAATACATGCATTCGAACCAGAGGCTACAATCGAAGGATAGGCTTCTTGGGCATTGTATTTAGTAAAAGTTTTTAAAAGAATGGAATGTAGTTCATATTCGTACATACCTGGTTGAGTATTTTTCCAAACATTGATATGTGCTTCTTTAGTTATTTTCATGATCTCTTTGATGGTTTCTATTTCGTAAGGGGATTTAACAATACGTAATTCGAATAAGATTTCGTAAGAGTGAGTGATTCTCGTAGGATAATACGAAAGTGCTCTACCGCGACGAATTCTTTGTTCCAATTGGTTTAGGATAAAATGATCATATTCTTCGCTTATACCAAATGGATAATAGATTTGGGTTTTGTTTTCTAAAAAATGGAATATTTTTTCTTTAAAATCATTAAAAGGATAAATTTCGGTTATAAAACCTAAATAACTCTTGATTTCTTGATGATTGGGTCGAACCCCTGTCCACAATTCTTCTTCTGGATCGGGTTCGTTGTAGAATAAAAAGACATCATTTATTGTTATAACTAAAATTGCAGGATAGATATCTAATCCAGTTAAATAAAAAAAATCAGAATTTTGACGAAATCTTTGATACATTGCATTAGGATGATTCGAAGGAAAAGAAGAAAAAAGAATCAATACGTCTGATGGCTCTAACAAAGATTGCAGTCGAACAATTCTTGATCCTAACTCCTTTTTTGGTACATCGAATGTTAAATTTCTTGGTAAATTTAGGTTCAATTTATTCTGTACATTCTTCGACAAATGACGTTTATCATTCATAATTTTCTCCTGAATTGTTCTATTAAATTTAAATAAAGTTCATACAAACGAAAACTGCCACAAATTATTATATATTTTTTATGATTCACCAATTTTTTTAAATCCTTTAATTCTATAAAGGATAATTTTTGAACACTTTCGTTATGAATAAATTCTTCTTTAACGGGTATATAAGGAAAAGGATAATGTAGAGATAGATTAGTCCAAGAAAAAAGTCTTTCTATGTTTTTATAACTTCGATCTTTTAACAAACCTAAAATAAGTATAGTATTATCTTTATTTATATCGGAGAATTCTTTTCTTAAAGAATTTAAAAATGTATAAATTCCATTTGTATTATGACTAACATCAAAAATGATCAATTGATCGCCAACGTTTTTTATTTCTAATCTACCAGGAGGATTTTTTAGCACAACTTGTTTTTTTGGTAAGTTAAACTTTAAAAATTCCATCATTTTGTTAAAACAAAATAAAGAAAATTGTTTGTTATATTCTAAATAGTTGCTAAATTGATCTTGTAGTTGAAAATAATGGATTTTGGTGGATAATCGTTGTTTTTTTATATAGGTTTCTAATTTGGGATCTCCTACAAAAAGTATTTGAGTATTTTTAGAAATAATGCCTAATTTTTCGTTTAAAATTTTTTCGATTGTATTACCTAAAACCTTGGTATGATCTAACGAAACATTTGTTAAAATTACAAAATCGGGGTTTACTATCTTGGTTGCATCGAATCTTCCACCCAAACCAGCTTCGTAAATATGGATTTTTAAGTTTAAACGATAGAACAGATAAATAGTAAAAATTGTTAGAACTTCAAAATAGGTAAGATTTTTATAATATTCAGTTAATTTGTTATTTTTATTTACTATTTCTTTTATAAAATCATTATAATAATTATTCAATAAATTTTCTTTATAATATGTTAAATTTACAAGAATTCTTTCTGTATAAGAAAGTAAATGGGGGGATGAATAATAACCACAATCAAAACCATTATAATAAAAAAGTTGTGTAAGAAAATATCCCGTAGAACCTTTACCATTTGTTCCCACAATAGAAATTTTGATAGGGTTAATTGGAAATTTTAATAATATTTCTTTATAAATTTCTTCTAATATTAATAAATGTTCTAAAAAATAAATAGAACTAAAATTTCTGGATTTTTCTGGGTTAATTCTGGATTCTAAATCTTTTGATAGAGAAATCATTTAAGTGTTTTTAATAATAAATTTTTTAATTTTTTTATAAATTCTTTTTCTATTTTTTTGTTTAAAAATAATTCCATTTGATATACTGCTTGATACAAAAACATCCAATATCCTTCTATTACTATCGCTTTTTTTGCTTTAGCAATTTTAATCAATTGGGTTTCTTGTGGATTGTAGATAATATCCATAACGATGTGTTTTTTTTGTATATATTGTTCAGGTAGAGGGCTTTGGTTTTCTTTACCTTTCATACCAACGGGAGTTGTGTTTATAATAACATCAATGTCGTCAATTGTTATATCGCTTTTACTATTAGAAAGATTTTCTAACTCTTCGAAAAAACAATGTGAACGATGAGGAATATTTTTGTTTAAATCCTTGACGAGTTTTAAACCTTTTTGCTTATTCCTTCCAGTAATGATGATGTTTTTCGGTTGATCATTCAATAAAATAGCTCCCACTATCGCACTCGAAGAACCACCATATCCTAGGATCAAAATATTTTTATCTTTTAAAGTAGTTTTATTATACAGAGCATCTAATGCACCTTTTCCATCTGTATTATATGCATAGATTTTTTGATCTTTGTTGATTAGTGTATTACTAGATTGAGTAAATGTGGATAAATCGTCTTTAAAGTCTGCGGTTTTAAACGCTAAAAATTTATGTGGAATTGTAACAGAAAGCCCTTTAACGTGAAAATTTGTCAACAAATTTACTAACAACTTTTCGTCTTTTTTTTGTTTTATATCGAAAAGAAAAGGGACATAAACAGCATCTACTCCAAATTCTTTGAATGCAAAGTTATGAAGCAAGGGGCTTAAACTATGAGAAACGGGATTGCCCACAATGCCATATACAGACGTTTTTCCTGTTATGTTCATAAGAGTTAAACTCATAAAAAATTATTGTCTAAACAAGGCAATCATAAATTCTTGGTTTATCTGAGGGTAATTGAATGGAATTGTTTTTAGAAATATTACGATATGTGTTAGAAATTCTAAGTTACTCGCTCATATCTTTTGCAATTGCTTGGTATTTTTATGTTTATAAAAGAAAAGCTTTACCCGGTAGAATGATAGGATCTTGGATTGTAGGTTTTATAGGTGCAATCATTGTTACACTTTTTTCTAGTCCTTGGTTTATCCCCTTGATCAACTGGTTCATGAGCCCTCGCATTGGTGATAACTTTGTTATAAGAGTAAACCTGATTACAGCCTTTATTGGTGCATTTATTTTTTTATGGCTTTATAATTACGTCAACCACGATAAAGAAAGAAGGGAATAATCAAGGCTTTGGCCATCCAGGTGGAAGAGAATCATCGATAGGTTTTGAATCTGGTTCGTTCATTTTTAACTTCATAAAGATATCATGAAATACTTTTCCATCCCATGGATTTTCGTAAAATATTTTTATAAAAGTAGTTTTATCTTGTTCGTTAAAGATTTGTAAATCTACTAAACGTCTTCCCGGTAAAATCAACATCATAAAACCTAACCTTCCATCTTTGTTCTCGTCGTATTGTTTCGTTATCTGAAACCTTAATTTAGCTTCTCCTAATGAATCTACAAACTTTGGCAAAAATTCGTTGATGGGGCCGTTATAACGATAATAACGTGTTTCTGAAAAAACAGCTGTTGTAATAAAAAATAATACAAGAAAATTTTTAAGCTTCATATTCAATAGTTTAATCGGATAATACAAAAAAAACTTAATAGAAAATTTGATCAATAATGCTTTATTGTTAACGTAGAAAGAAATTATTGTCCTTGGTATGGTAGAAGAAAATCAACAAAAAAAATATCATAAATTAGAGTTTAAAGATTTATTGTTTTTCGATAATTTAGCTTTATATTACTTAGTTCAAGAAACTCCCTTGAATGTATTAGCAAGAGCGTTCCTTGTTATGGATCCAAAACTAGCAGGAAGCATCTTAGGCATTCTAAACGTCAAACAAAGAGAACTATTACATTTTGCAATGACTAAAGAAAACGATAGAGACGAAGAAAAAAACCAAAAAGCCCAAGATGCTCTTGTAATCATTGCACAAAACCTCTACGAAAAAGGGATGATCATTAAAAAGGGCATCCATTTCTATGGAAAAGAAAAATCCCCATCTCCCTAAACAATATAAGTTTTGACTTGTTTTAAACCCCAAATTTCTTCTGCATATTCTTTGATCGTTCTATCCGAAGAAAATTTAGATGACCGTGCAGTATTATATACCATTTTCTTAATCCATTCCTTTTCGTTCTGATAGTCATCGTTTATCCTTTTATGAGTATTTCTGTAATCATGGAAGTCAGCTAATAGATAATATATATCGCCTCCATAGGTTAAAGCATGAAATATATCCTGAAATTCTCCTGGCTTAGAAGGATTAAAAATGTTGTGATAGATTGCACTTAATACTTCGTGTATTACTGGATCGGTTTCGTAAATTTTCACTGGATCATAATTATTTTTTAATGCTTCTAACTCTTCGACAGTTTTTCCAAAAATATAGATATTCTCTTTACCAACCTCTTCTAAAATTTCTATATTTGCACCATCTAACGTTCCGATAGTTACAGCGCCATTGAGCATAAACTTCATATTGCCTGTACCAGAAGCTTCTGTACCAGCGGTAGAAATTTGTTCAGATACATCTGCTGCTGGAATTGTTAACTCTGCCAAACTTACTCCATAATTAGGTAAAAAAACTACTTTCATTCTATCGTTTACATCTCTATCGTGGTTGATTATTTTCGCAACAGAATGAATCAATTTAATGATTAACTTTGCTCTAAAATATCCAGGAGCAGCTTTTCCTGCAAAGATAAATGTTCGAGGATAATAATTAGGATCTTTGGTATCTTTTAAATATTGATAGTCTGCAATAATTCTTAGAACATTTAGATGTTGTCTTTTGTACTCATGAATTCTTTTTATCTGAATATCATAAATACTATTGGGATCGATTTTAATCCCCAGTTCATGGTATACATATTTTGCTAATTGTTCTTTCTTTTTATATTTTACTTGTTTAAACTTATCTAAGAAAGAAGTATCATCGACGAAGTTTTCTAGGTTTTTTAAAAGGTTTAAATTAAATACCCATCTTTTCCCTATTGCTTCCATAATCAAAGAAGTTAATTCCTCATTAGAAGAAAACAACCATCTTCGAAACGTAATGCCATTCGTTTTATTCTGAAATTTTTCTGGAATAATTTTATAAAAATCTTTAAATACTTTTTCTTTAATTATATCTGTATGAATTTTGGAAACGCCATTCACTGTTTTAGAACCAATAATAGCAAGGTTTGCCATTCGGATTTTTTTTGGTAAAGATTCTTCTACAACAGAAACATTTCGGATAATGTCTTCTGGATATCCTTTTTTTCTTAAATCTTCAAGAAAATGATAGTTTAATTCGAAAATAATTTCTAGATGTCGAGGTAGAAGATATCTCAGCATATCAACATCCCATTTTTCTAATGCTTCTGGCATAACTGTATGATTTGTATAACCAAAGCATTGTTTTGCAATATCCCAAGCTCGAAAAAAATCTACTTTATGTTCGTCTACTAATATACGAATAAATTCTGGAATAGCTAAAGCAGGATGTGTATCGTTTAATTGAAAAAATACTTTTTCTGGTAGAGTATCATGATTGATTTTTTCTTCTCCAGTAAAAGCTTCAGTTAAAGCATTGTGTATGGTTGCAGATACTAGAAAATATTCTTGTTTTAACCTTAATTCTCTTCCTTGAAGGTTATTATCGTTCGGATATAAAACTTGTGTTATGTTTTCGGAAAAGATTTTATCTTGTACTGCTTTTACATAATCACCATGGCTGAATAGATTAAAATCGAATTCTTTCGAAGATTCTGCTTTCCATAGTCTTAGGTTTATGACTGTTTTTGTGCGAAAACCAGGAATTAACATATCATATGCTTGTGCTAAGACGCGGTAATCCGGTATCCATTTTTTTCTTTTTACTCCATGATGATCGACATATTCTTCCACATGTCCATAAAAACCAATTGGATAAATATAATCCGTTTTTAAAATCAACCATGGGTTTGTAAGAGAAAGCCAATGATCTGGTGCTTCTACTTGATTCCCTTGTATAATTCTTTGTTCAAAAATTCCATATTCGTAGAGTAATCCACATCCCATTGCTGGATATCTTAATGTAGCTAAACTATCTAAAAAACAAGCAGCTAATCTACCCAATCCTCCATTTCCTAATCCTGCATCTGGTTCTTCTTTAAAAATTTCTTCTAAATAAAAACCGAAACCTAACTCTTGTGCAATTTCTCTTACTAAATCTAATGCTCCCATGTTAATAAGGTTGGATTTTAACATCCTTCCCATCAAAAATTCCATCGATAAATAATATACTTTTTTTACTTTTTTTATTTTATAAATTTGTTGAACTTCGTTCCACCGATCTATAAGATAATCGCGAATTGTATAAGCTAATGCCAAATATAAATCGCGTGGTGTTATGTTATCAACATATCTTCCTACCGTATATTCTAAATGATGAATAAAATGTTTAGTTAAAGATTCTTTATCTTGTTTGGTAGTTGAACGTAATAATTGAACTAATTTACTTTCTGAGGTTATCATACATTAATGATTATCTTGAATGGATCGATTAGTCAAATAAAAAATAGATGTTGATAAAATTTATTTCTCAAATTTTGTAGAATTTAGAAATTACAGGAAAACGAAACCAACCACGTGGATCCACATTATAAGAATCAATATGAAATGTAGTTGCGAAACGTTCTCTTTTCCATTGATTGGTGTGCCACAAATAAAAAAATTTGTTGATCATCTGCTTTAATTCTTCTTCGTTATATAGTCTGATTTTTTCGAGAAAATCTTTAAAATAGGGTAGGGGATAATTCTTTTTAAAATCGTTTTTTTTATAAGCCAACAAACGTTCTAAGATCTCTTCTGCGGATAGAAGCTCTTCTATTGCAAACCTTTCTATCATGGAAAGAATTGGATATGGCATTAGATCTTTTTCGTCTGTTTGTTCTTTCTCTAATGGTCTTAATTCTGCCGAAGGTGGTTGAGAAATAATTTTCTTAGCCGTCTTAACTGGAATCGTATAATCATCGCTATAAGAACTGATAAAATCCAAAAATTTTAGAATAAAAGCTTTGTCGATTCCAGCAATAGGTGCAAGTCCACCCGAAGAATCCCCATCCATAGTTGTATAACCAACACTTGCTTCGCTTCTATTCGATGTAACGAGCAAAATGCTACCCGTTGTATTAGCAAGTAACCAAGCCAAAGGATTTCTAATCCTTGCTTGTATATTTTGTAATGGTATGTCGTAATTCTCCCAATCCAATTTTAGGTTTGTTGCATCTTGAAAAATTTTTAATCCTTCATCTACTAGATTTTGAATGTTTATGTTTAGGTGATGAGAATGTATTTCTTTTGCCAATTCATTTGCAAGATCGAAGGTTTGCTCAGAATTTTGATTGGTTTTTTGGTAGATTGTATGAAGCATTTTGTTCGAAAAAAACTGAATTTGCTTTTCTATATCGAATGATTGTAAATCATTTAGTTGGATATTATAATTAATTTTTTTTATAAAATTTTCTAAACCTAATTCTATGATTCCTTTTCGAATCATCTGGTAAACTAATATTGCACATAAAGATGAATCTGCACCACCAGACAAAGAAACAGTAAAACCACTGCTATAAGTCTTTCGCATATAATCAAATAGAGCAAGTCTTTCTACTTCTAAAAATTCTAAAAATTGATTGTTGTAAGTATGATTCTTATGAGAAAATTCTTTTATAAATTCGTAATCAATAATAGAAGAAAAAGTCTGTTTTATGCTTTCCTGCTCTTGGTTATAAAAAATAGGTTTATTGATTTTACTCGAAGTATGAATTTTCAATACAGGAAAACTTAAATCTATATTCCGATCGTTTCTTCGCGAGTAAATTCGCTCTCTTTGATTTCGAAGATCATTCAACTCAATTGAAAATGAACGAATTAAAATATCTTTAAAACTAAAACGTTTAGAATTATCGTATAAGATATTTCCGTTTTTTGAAAGTATCATGCTTCCATCGTAGATGGCTTTACCTGCCTCATTTCCCAATAGATTTACAGAAAAATAGTAGCTATGATAATAAAACGAAGATGAAATTGCTATATTTTTACGAATTTCGTATTTACCAAAACCGAAGTGAGAAGCAGCAGGGTTTAAAATTAAATCTACATCGTTATCATAAAAATAATTCAATGCAGGTCTTCTGTTTACCCAAGAATCTTCGCAGATTTCTACACCAATTTTTACGTTAAAAAAATCAATGATACCTTGTCCAAAATAAAAATCATAAACACGGTTGTTGTATGGAAATTCAATCTTTTTCCAAGGTTCTTTAAAAGGAGTAAACCAACGTTGTTCGTAATGAATCCCTTCTCCTGCAAGATAGCTTTTAGGAATTAACGCGAGAATTTCTCCTTCGTATAAAATTGCTATTACGTTAAAAATGCTTCCATTAAAATAAAATGGTGTTCCAACACAAATTAAGGTATTAGATATTTGATGAGATGCTTCTACGATCTTTAATAATTTTTCCCAAGATTGTTTTTTTGTATTGGAAAACAGAAATCCATCTTCGCAACCATAACCAGAAATTACTAATTCGGGAAAAAGAATTATATGTTTTTCGTTTTTATTTTTTATGCTTTTGTAGAATTCTAACGATTCAAGAATTCGCGATGTATTACCTTCCCAATCTAAGGCTGTTTGATTGATCGAAATTCCCGTTAGAATCATAATAAATGATCTAAGATTGCTTTTAAGATAATATAACCATCAGTTTTTCCGTTAATGGGATCGGTTGCTCTTTCTGGATGTGGCATCATCCCTAAGATTTTTTTGTTCTTGCTCAAAACACCTGCAATGTTATGGATGGACCCGTTAGGATTTTCTTTGTAATAAAATGCAATCCTTTGTTCATCGATCAATTCTTTAAGGGTTTCTTCGTCGACTCTATAATTTCCTTCGGAATGAGAAACAGGTATATGATATACACTGTTTAAATCTTTAAAAAATTCAGCGTTGCCTTTTATTAATGGAACATCTTTTGCTAAGTGTAATAAATTTATGTTTCGTATAAGCGCACCTGGTAATAATTTGGCTTCGCATAAAATCTGAAACCCATTACATATACCGATCACTGGTTTGTCTTTTTTTACATGATCAAAGAGGGATTGCATTGCTTTGGAAAACCTAGCAATAGCTCCACATCGTAAATAATCACCATAAGAAAAGCCACCTGGAAGAACTAATAAATCGTATTCGTTTTCGTTAAAAGTGTTGTGGTGCCAAAGAATTTTCGTTGGAATGTGAAAAAATCTTTCTAAAATAAATTGAATATCTCGGTCACAATTAGAACCAGGAAAAGTAATTACACCAGCTTTTATATTTTTCATACTCATTCTTTTATTGGAATAATTTCGTATTTGTAGACTTCTATAACATCATTAACCAAGAGCTTATCGCATATTTCTTTGACAGTTTTTTCTATATTTTCGTCTTTATCTATCCATAATTGGATGTATTTGCCTATACGAACATTCTTTACTTGAGGGTAGTTCATTTCGTGTAAAGCATGCAAAACCGCTTGTCCTTGGGGATCTAATACCGATTCTTTTTGAGTTATATAGACCTTTACTTCGTACACAAAGCCTAAATTATTTGATTTCTTATGTTGACAATAATTTTAACCTATCTACAAAATCCTAATTTTAAAAAAATATAATTAAATTACATTATTTTTATTGATTTTTTATAATTTTAGATAATTCTATACTTTATGCAAACACAAATAGAAAGCATTAGAGTAATCGATGGACATTATGTGAGAGAGGGTTTAGCTAGTTGTTACTTAATGATAGAAGAAGATAAAGGTGCAATCATAGAAACAAATACGAATCATTCTATTCCATATATTATGGAAGAAATAAAAAAAGCAAATTTAAAACCAGAAAATATAGAATACATTATCATTACACATGTTCATTTGGATCATGCAGGTGGTGCAGGAAAGCTGATGGAAATCTGTAAAAATGCTACTTTACTAGCTCATCCAAGAGCAGCAAAACATGTAATTGATCCTTCCAGGCTGATTGCAAGTTCAATTCAAGTATATGGAGAAGAAAATTTTAGAGCACTCTATGGAGATATAATTCCTGTTCCAGAGAATCGCGTTCGCATAATGGAAGACGAAGAAGAAATTACCTTTGGTTCAAGAAAATTAAAATTTATCTATACAAAAGGACATGCAAACCATCATTTTGTTATCTATGATTCCAAATCCAATGGTGTTTTTACAGGGGATTCTTTTGGTATTGCATATCCTATATTTCAAGAAAAAGGGTTGTTTATCTATCCTACAACTACACCTACGGATTTTGATCCCAGCGAAGCAAAAATTTCTTTAGATAAAATTCTTAACACAAATTGTGATAAAGTATTTCTAACTCACTTTGGTATGATTACAGATCTTCAAAATGCCCAAAAACAACTTATCGAAGGTTTAAACTATGCAGAAGATTTGCTCTATTGGTGCTTAAAATCCGACAAAAACGACACAGAAAAGCAAAATTATGTAAAGGATTCTTTAATGTCTTATTTTAAACAAAAAATGGATCAGTTTGGAATTAAACATACAAAAGAGCGATTAGAGATGTTAAATTTTGATGCAGAGTTAAATGCAATGGGCATTCTCGTGAGTGCAAAAAGAATCAGTAAAAAATCTGATTAAATAAAATGTTAAAAAATGGTCAATCTATGTTAAAAATATAACAGAAACTTATTTATAAAAAATGATAAAAATTATTCATAAAGTATTTCTATTAATTTTATTTATCTTTTTAGAAAATGTCTATGCAAAAGAAATAATCGTTTTTGCAGCTGCGGATTTGGTATATACATTAAACGAAGTAAAAGATTTATACAATCAAAAAAATCCAAAAGATAAAATCAAAATAATCTATGGTTCTTCTGGAAAAGGATACAGTCAAATCCTCCATGGTGCACCCATCGATATATTTTTTTCTGCTAATATAGAATACATAAAAAAATTAAAAGAAAAGAACTTAACCGCATCAGAAATTCAAATTTACGCAATCGGTAGAATTGTACTTTGGTGGAAGAAAGAAAATAAAATAAGCGTAAAAGATGGTATAGATGTTTTAATAAATCCCAACATAAAAAAAATTGCGATTGCAAATTGGAAGCATGCTCCATATGGAATGGCTGCAAAAGAATGCTTAGAATTCTATAAAATTTTCGATAGAATTCAGGATAAACTTGTATTTGGAGAAAATATAAGTCAAACTGCTCAATACATTCAAATTGGAGCTGCTGATGTTGGAATTATAGCATTATCTCTTGCAAAAAGTGAATTTTTAAAAAAAGAAGGAGAATATTCTTTACTGCCAGAAAATTGTCACAAACAAATTAAACAAGCTTATGTAATTTTAAAACATGCTACATCAAACGAAGAAAAAGAAAAAATTGCAAAACGTTTTTATGACTATATTCAAACGAAGGAATCAAGGAATATATTCAAAAAATTTGGATTTCTATTACCAAATGAGATAAACAATGAATAAAATCTTGGCAACTATCGAAGAAATTAAATCGAAGGACTCTATTTCAATCATAAAATTAAAATCGGATTTGGGAATATTTTATACTACGATATTAGAAAGTCCAGACTCTTTCACTACTTTAAAAAAGGGTAAAAAGGTTTTTTTTCTGTTCAAAGAAACAGATGCTTTTTTACTTAAAGAAAAATTGCTTAAAATAAACACAATTAAAGGTAAAATTAAAAACATCCAAGAAGGTGAATTATTTATTCGTTTAATTTTACAAGCAAAGGATTACGAAATTTCGATGTTGTTTACGAAGATAGAATTGGATATGTTAAAAATCAATCTTAATGATGCGATTTATATATTTGTTAAACCAACACAAATTATGTTAGAGTATTGATATGGAAAAAATATTTTCGAATGTTGATTTTACATCGTTTTTTCTTTCTTTAAAACTTGCATTTTTTACGACAATTCTATTGTTATTTATTTCAATTCCCATTTCGTATTTTTTGGCATACGCTAAATTTCGTTTTAAGGCAATTTTAGAAGCATTCATATCTTTGCCATTGGTCTTACCTCCAACTGTATTAGGTTTTTATTTATTGATATTCTTATCGAAAAATGGAATCTTGGGAAGTTTATGGGAAAGACTGTTTGGAAATCCTCTTATATTTCGCTTCGAAGGTATTCTTATTGCTTCTGTGGTTTTTAGTTTACCTTTTATGGTACATCCATTAACAGCTGGTTTTAGATCCGTAAATAAAAGTTTAATCGAAGCTTCTTATACATTGGGTAAATCAAAATTGACAACATTGTTTAAAATTATTATCCCCAACATAAAATATTCTTTTATTACTGGAATTGTTCTTACGTTTATTCATACAGTTGGTGAGTTTGGTGTTGTTCTTATGGTAGGTGGTAGTATAGAAGGAGAAACCAAAGTGATTTCTATATCAATTTACGATGCAGTAGAGAGTTTAGATTACACAACAGCTCATGTATATTCTGGAATTCTATTAATCTTTTCTTTTTTGATTTTATTATTTGTATACTTACCAAATAAATGATTCGTTTAAACTTAAAAAAAACATTGTTAGGCTCATTAGGAAAATTTGTTTTAGAGATCGATTTTACGATTCAAGAAAATGAATTTATTGCTATTTATGGTAAATCTGGAAGTGGAAAAACCACTATTTTAAGAATGATTGCAGGTTTAGAAAAGCCCGAAGAAGGATTTATTACTTTTAAAGATATCGTATATTTTGACTCTAAGAAAAAAATTCACCTTCCACCACAGAAAAGAAACGTTGGTTTTGTGTTTCAAAATTATGCATTATTTCCTAATATGACTGTTTTAGAAAACCTTGAATATGCTGCGGAAAACCATCGCAAAAATCAAATCGAAGAATTATTAGAACTACTAGATCTCTATCAATTAAAAGATCGCTATCCCAATGCTTTATCGGGTGGACAACAACAAAGAGTAGCATTAGCAAGAGCATTAGTAAGAAACCCAAAAATTTTATTATTAGATGAACCGCTATCTGCACTAGATCCTTTTACAAGAACAAGATTACAAGAAGAAATCAGAAAGATACATAAATATTATCAATTAACTACCATCTTGGTTTCTCATGATAAACCGGAGGTTTTTAAACTATCAGATAGAGTTCTTATATTAGAAGATGGAAAAATTTCTAATGTAGGAAAACCCCAAGAAGTTTTTTTAAACAGACGAACATCGGGTAAATATTCTTTTATTGGAACAATCATCGACATAAAAACAGTTGATGTAATTCAAATCATTACCATAGAAACAAAAGGCGAAATCATCGAAGTTGTTAGTTCAGAAAACAATTTTTCTGTTGGGGAGCAAGTATTAGTATCATCAAAAGCATTTTCTCCAATGATAATAAAAATATAACTATCTATTATTTTTATTTTATAATACGACATAAGATATATTATCGGAAGTTGTAATTTAGTGCGTATTATTCGCTAAAAAAGATTTTCGCGAAAAAATTTAGATTCATTCGCGAAAATCTTTCAAAAATTGCTGCTAATCTTTGATGGGAATATAGCCCGTTTCTTCTACTGCTTGGTAAAAATCATCTTTTGTTAATTGAGGATTATTATAAATGATTTCAACTTTTTTTTCTATATGACTTGCATGCACTTCCTCAACACCAGGAAGTTCCTTAATTGCTTTTTCTACACTCATTTCGCAATGTCTACATGTCATTCCATCTACTTGGATTTGAATTTTCATAAAATCACCTCATATCAATATTTTACAATTTCTGGATATACAATCATAACAAATAATGCAATTAGCTGAATAATAATAAAAGGAATTACTCCCCTATAAACATGTGTTGTTTTAAGCTCGGGGGGCGATACACCCTTCAAATAAAATATAGAAAATCCAAAAGGAGGCGTTAAGAAAGATGTTTGTAGGTTCATTCCAATCATTACACCAAACCATACCATATCTATACCTAATTTAGCTGCGGTAGGTGCAATCATAGGAATTACAATAAAAACAATTTCAAAAAAGTCAATAAAGAAACCTAAAATGAATATTACCAAGTTTGCTATGAATATTAATCCCCATTTTCCACCTGGTATATTCAATAAAAGATTATCAATCCATACATCTCCATAAACACCGCGAAAAACTAGCGAAAATACCGTAGAACCAATCAACAAAAACACTACCATAACAGTTAATTTTGCAGTATCATTCATTGTATCTTTTAAATTTTCCATTGTTAATCGCTTATTTAACGCTGCCAATATCATCGCTCCTACCGCACCTAATGCACCAGCTTCGGTAGGAGTTGCAATACCAGCAAAAATACTTCCCAAAACCAATAAAATTAAAAACAACGGAGGAAACATCACAAAAATCACTCTTTTTATAAGTGTTTTTAACGGAATATTTCGAACTTCTTTTGGTAATGCAGGTGCCATTTCTGGTTTAAGAATCGATATTGCTACAACGTAAATAATGTAGAATCCCGAAAGCATTAAACCAGGAAAAAATGCACCTAAGTACAAATCTCCCACTGATACACCTAATTGATCTCCCAATACTACTAAGACCACACTCGGAGGAATAATCTGGCCAAGTGTACCAGAAGCACATATTACACCAGCAGCTAGTTCTTTGGAATATCCATATCTCAGCATTACTGGTAAAGAAATAAGCCCCATTGCAACTACTGTTGCACCTACAACTCCTGTGGCAGCAGCAAGCAATGTTCCTACTAAAACTACCGCAATAGCAACCCCACCTCGAATGGGTCCAAACAACATACCAATAGTCGTTAAAAGATCCTCAGCTAATTTAGATTTTTCTAACATGGTACCCATAAAGATAAAGAAAGGAACAGCTAGTAAAACATAGTTAGCCATTACACCAAAAATACGCTCGGTCAATGTATTAAAAAAAGAAACATCAAAATATCCCATTAACATACCAAAGATAGAAAAAAATAAACCTGTACCAGCTAACGAAAAAGCTATGGGATAACCACTAAACACAAAAACCAATAAACCTAAAAACATCAATGGACCTAAAATAGAATCTGTCATACAGTTTTCTCCGTAATGGGTATTTCTTCTTCAACTTGGTATCCTTTTTTTAGATGTGCAAGGTTTTTAACCAAAAAAGATATTCCTTGTAAAAACAACAAAAAAAATGCTATCGGAATCAGTGTTTTTAATGGAAATCGCGGAAGTCCACCGGGATCAGGAGACATTTCTAATACTTTCCAAGAATTGACAACAGCTGGTATGGAGACAAACATCATTAAGATTGTAAAAGGAAAAAGAAAAAATATCGTTCCAAAAATATTGATGTAGGTTTTAATTTTATCTGGCCATAGATTATAAACTATGTCCACGCGAACATGAGCATTGTGCTTTAAACCATAAGCTGCACCTAACAAAAAAACAACACTAAATGAATACCATTGTAATTCGATTAAAGCGTTGGATGCTAAATCTACCCCAATAAATCTTCCTAAATAGCGAGTTATAGCATTATAGGCAGAAATTATCACCATAAATAATGTTAGCCAATAAACAAACGTTCCTACCTTTTCGTTGATATGATCAATTTTTTCGGATATTTTAATCCATCTATCCAAGGTTTCTTGCTTTATGTTCATATAATTCTCCCAAAGAATTGGTAAATGAGCAAAAAACGCTCATTTACCAATTTTTTTTATAACTTGGCCATAAAATCGAAATTTTCGTAGGTCAACTCTGCTGTTTTAAACCAATCGTTTATATCGCCTCTAAACTTTTTCCAAGAGTCATAAACCTTTTTATAGGTCTTATCTTTTGATGCTAATTCTTCCATCAACCCCGTAGCAGTTTTATAAGCAGATTTTAAGATATCTTCGCTAAATGGTCTTAATTTTACCCCTTGTTTGATCATTCTTTGTAATGCCTCAGGGTTTTTTGAATCATATTTTGCTTGCATATCAATGTTTGCATAAGCACAAGCTGCCTCTAATATTGCTTTATAATGATCCGGCAACTTATCCCATGCATTCTTGTTTACTAAGAAAGAAAGTGTTGTACCTGGTTCCCACCAACCGGGATAATAATAATTTTTCGCTACCTTGTAAAATCCTAATTTTTCGTCATCATAGGGACCTACCCATTCTGTTGCATCAATCGCTCCCCTCTCTAATGCTGGATAGATATCACCACCCGCTAATACTTGTACGTTTACACCTAATGCACTCATCACCTTTCCACCTAATCCAGGTATCCTCATCTTTAAGCCTTTCAGATCGTTTACACTGTTGACTTCTTTTCTAAACCATCCACCCATCTGACATCCTGTATTCCCACCAGGAAAGTTGATTATGTTAAAGTCACTAAACACACTTCGAAGAAGTTCTAATCCCCCACCGTGATACAACCAAGCATTTTGTTGTCTTGATGTTAATCCAAAAGGAACTCCCGTATCGAAAGCAAGTGCTTCACTCTTTCCTGTAAAATAATAAGATGCGGTATGAGCCATTTCCACAGAACCATTTTGTACTGCATCCATTGCTTGTAGACCAGGAACAATTTCTCCTGCTGGATATACTTTTATGTTAAAATTGCCACCAGTCATTTTTCGCACGTATTCTGCCATCACTTCTGCACCACCATAGATTGTATCCAAACTTCTTGGGAAACTCGATGTTAATTTCCACATGATTTGCGGATTGTTAGAAGAACCACCTCCACCACTTTGCGATGGCTTACAATAGGATAAACCAGCGATCGATGCAGTTGCTGGCACCATTAAACCCAAAAATTGTTTACGATTTAACTTCATACTCTTCTCTCCTTTTCTTAAAGTTTTTTATATTTTTTACAGATTAAATAATTGATTCGATTTTTCAACAAAAAAATGTTATTTTGCATAAAATCCAAAGTTTGCATAGGTTAATTCTGCTGTTCTAAACCAATCGTTTATGTCGCCTCTAAACTTTTTCCAAGAGTCGTAAACCTTTTTATAGACCTTATCTTTCGATGCTAATTCTTCCATAATCTCTTGATTTATTTTATAGGCTTGTTGAAGGATATCATCAGAAAATTTTCGCAATTTTACGCCTTGTTGTAATAATCTTTGTAATGCTTGGGGATTTTGAACATCATACTTTGCTTGCATATCGATGTTTACATAAGCAAACGCTGATTCTAATATTGCTTTATAATGATCTGGCAACTTATCCCATGCATTCTTATTTACAAGGAAGGTCAAATTTGCACCAGGTTCCCACCAACCAGGATAATAATAATTCTTCGCTACTTTATGAAACCCTAATTTTTCGTCATCATAAGGACCTACCCATTCTGTTGCATCAATTGCTCCTCTCTCTAATGCTGGATAGATATCACCACCACCTAATACTTGTACGTTTACACCTAATGCACTCATCACCTTTCCACCTAATCCAGGTATCCTCATCTTTAAGCCTTTTAAATCGTTAACACTGTTGACTTCTTTCCTAAACCATCCACCCATCTGACATCCTGTATTCCCACCAGGAAAGTTGATTATGTTAAAATCGCTATAAACACTTCGAATTAACTCTAATCCCCCACCGTGATACAACCAAGCATTTTGTTGTCTTGATGTTAATCCAAAAGGAACAGCTGTATCGAAGGCAAGTGCTTCACTTTTTCCTGTAAAATAATAAGATGCGGTATGAGCCATTTCCACAGAACCATTTTGTACTGCATCCATTGTTTGTAGTGCTGGAACAATTTCCCCTGGTGGATAGATGCGAATGATGAATTTTCCACCAGTCATATCTTTAACCATTTTAGAAAGTAATTCCGCTCCTCCGAAAATTGTATCCAAACTTCTTGGATAGCTCGATACACATTTCCAGAGAATTGTTGGATTTTCGTTTTTCGAATTATTTTCTGAATTGTTTTTATTACAATATAATAGTGTTGAAGTTAAAGCAGCTGGTAAAACATTCGTTAATAAACTTTTTCGCGTTATCTTCATAATTGAACCTAATTTTTAATAAATCTATCAAAGTAAATGATTTTATTCTATTGACGATAAACACTATTTTTTTTAATGAACGAGCATGAAAATTCCCTATTCTATTAAAGATAAAGTTTCTTATGAATTATTCAATATCTTACAAGAAATATCTTATAGGTTCGAAAAAAATGGTTATGAATGTTATTTCGTTGGAGGTTTTATAAGAGATTTACTATTGGAAAGAAAAAAGAATTTCGAAGATATCGATATTTCCACCAATGCAAGACCAGAAGAAGTAATGAAGTTATTTCCAAAAGTTATACCCACTGGAATTAAACATGGTACAGTGACAATTTTATACAAAGGCTTAACCATAGAATGTACAACATACAGAAAAGAAAGTCAGTATTCTGATCATCGAAGACCAGATAAGATTGAATATTCTAAAACGATTTACGAAGATTTATCTCGAAGAGATTTTACTATTAATGCTTTAGCTTACAACATCAAAAAACAAGAATTAATCGATGAATTCAATGGTATAGAAGATCTAAAAAATCGATTGATTCGTTCTATCGGCAATCCCAAAGATCGCTTTTTAGAAGATGGATTAAGACCTATCAGAGCCTGTCGTTTTATGGCAACCTTAGAATTCGAAATTGAACAAAACACAAAAAATGCAATATTAGACAAAGATGTAAGAGTTGCTATCCAATCTATCTCTATTGAACGTTTTACAGAAGAACTAAAAAAAGGGTTTAAAGCAAAAAAAACATCCCTAATGTTAAAAAGTTTATATGAACTAAAAATCTTGCATTTATTCTTAGAAAATGATTTATACGAAAAAATCCCAGAAGATTTTTATTATTATTTAGATTGTCTATTAAACGAAAACTTAAAAATGTCCTACTGGTTCTGGTATCAAAAGTTTGATTTAAAAAAAATATCTAAAAAACTTAAATTTTCGAATAAATTGATGAAAATTATCGAAATATACATTTTATATATAAATATTTATTTAGAATATCATCCCTTTAATCAATTTGATGATAAGGATTTACAAAACCTTAAAAATAAAAATCTTGATGTTTTAAAAAAATATCAAAAAGAATTATTAATTATTTATAAAAAATTTTTAGGAAAGTTAAAAAAAGAACTTTTTGCAGAAAAAGAAGAAATATTTAAAAATTTAAGTTTATTTATAAAACAAAATTATTATAATCTTAAAGAAAAAAAAATTGATGAGTTAGAATTATTAAATTTATTTTATGATTGGCTACGCTATGTTATAAACAATGAACCACTTATTACAACAGATTTAGCAATTAATGGCGATGATATAAAAACTTTAGGATTTACTGGCAAAGAAATTGGGTTAAAATTAAACGAAGTCTTAGAATATGTTCTGGAATATCCAGAACATAATTCCAAGAAAATTTTACTAGAAAAGTTAAAACCATAGCTTTTTTATTTTTTTAAAGATATCTGTATTGTCAAATATTCCAGAAAATTCGTTTGATCCTGGTCCAAAAGTAAATACTGGAACCAACTGGGAGGTATGACTAGAATGAATAAATTTTGTTTCGAATTTTCCAGGTTGACCTTTTACAATTGCAAACCCTCCTGTTTCGTGATCTGCTGTAACTATTACAAGGGTTTTTTGGTCTCTTTCTGCATAGTTTAATGCTTCTCCAATAGCATTATCGAAATCCAAGACTTCTGCAATAATATAATTTGCATCCATGTTATGACCACCCCAATCAATCTGAGAACCTTCGATCAATAAGATAAATGGTTTATTCTGTGATTCTAAATACTTGATTGCAAAGCGCGTCATCTGAACAAGATAATCCTGGGAACGAAATTTATTAAAATCAGTTTTACTATTTAGATAATCGTAATACTTTGAATCAGGGTTAGCCATTGTTTTTACAGCTGGTGGAAGTCCATAGTCAGCAAATAATCCTAAAATTTTATTATTTTTATTTATATTAGTTTTTAATAAATCTTCCCAATTAAAATAAATATCATACCCTTTTTTTCTAAATTCTTCTAGCAAGTCTTTTTGATCTGGCCTGTCCTTAAAATATTTTAAACCCCCACCTAAAAGAATGTTTGGTTCTACATCCAATATATCTAATGCAATTTCGAATTCATTTTTTCTATCTTCTGTATGAGATAAAAAAGCAGCTGGCGTTGCATCAGTTACTGGACTTGTCACAACTACGCCCACATTATAACCATTTTCTTTTGCTAATTCCATGATGGTTTTTAAAGGTTTTTTTTGGGAATCCACAGAAACAGCACCATTATATGTTTTTATACCCGTTGCCATCGCAGTTGCAGATGCAGCAGAATCCGTAACAATATTATCGTAAGAATGATTGGTCATAAGAGCGACATTCTTAAACCTTAGAAAATTCAATGGTTTATTAGACGAATAAATCCCCGATGTAATTTGAGTTATTCCCATGCCATCTCCAATCATCAAAATAATATTTTTTGGTTTTTGTTGTGTATTCGTTTCTAAATTGCTACAATTATAGAATAACAGATTTATTAGAATTAATAGCAATATCTTGTGAATTTTAATCATATTTTCTCCTTAATTGTTTATTTTTGATACCTCAAATCATAAGTTTAAATATCTTCAAGAAAAAATTGTACAAATTAATATGAATTTTTTTTTACAAATTCTACAAAGCCCTTGACCATAAAAAAAAATCAAAAATTTTGGTTAGATTAACAATATGGAAACGAAAAGAGAATACGATTTAATTGTAATAATGAACCCAGAATTAGCGTTAGAACAAGCAAAAGAAGAATTAGAATCCATCCTAAAAGAATTTAATGCAGAGATCAAAATCGCTGATGTACTTGGTAGAAAAGATTTACAATACGAAAGAAAAAAATATACTAATGGATTATATCTAGAATACAAAATATTGTTAGACAAAGCAAAAGCATCAGAATTACAATATAGATTAAACATTCATAACAATGTATTACAATATTTTTTAAAAAACTTAGCAAAAAAATAATTTTATGAGTGATTTAAATTACGTTATTCTAATTGGAAGGTTAACTGCTGATCCCGTATATAAAGTTGCCCAAACAGGTAGTTCTTTTTGTACTTTTAGTTTAGCAAATAACAGAAAGTATAAAAAACAATCGGGCGAATTAGCTGAAGAAACAAGTTTTATTAACTGTATTACTTGGGGGAAACTTTCTGATTTCGCAAGAAACTATCTAAAAAAAGGTATGCAGATTGCAGTCGAAGGTAGAATTCGACAAAATACGTGGCAAAACGAAGAAGGTAAAACCCAAAGTAATTTTAATATAGTAGTAAATAACATACAAATTTTAACACCACGTTCAAGTAGTACTTCTGGTTCTTCGCAACAAGCAGAAGCAAGTAAAATTCAAGAAGAACCAATAGATTATAATCCAATATTAGATGACACAGAAGATGATATTCCATTTTAATTTTTAGGAGATTCACTATGAAGGTAATTTTAAAACAAGATATTCCAAACTTAGGAGATGCTGGGGAAGTAAAAAATGTAGCGGATGGTTATGCAAGGAATTATTTAATTCCTAAAAAGCTTGTTATACCATTTAACGAGTCTAGCAAAAAGGCATTAGAGCACCAAAAAAGATTGATTGAGATAAAAAAACAAAAAAGAAAGAAGATAGTTCAAGAAATTGCAAAAAGCTACGAATCATTAGGAACGATCGAAGTAGCAGTACGTGTAGGTGCTAAAAATAAACTCTTTGGTTCTGTTACCAATGCAATGATTGCGAAGATAATCGAAGAGAAAACAGGCAAGCCTATCGATAGAAGAAAGATTCAGTTAAACGAACCAATAAAACAGTTAGGAGAATACAAAATCAAGATACATTTGTCTGAAGAAGTAACAATACCATTAGTAGTAAAAGTTGTACCACATCCAGATAGCAAAATAGAAGAAACAACAGAAAACACTCAACCAACAGAAAACCAATAATTTTTAAGGAGGAGCTCTTCTGACAGCTCCATTGCAACCTATTGACCTTCCAAAAGATTTAGAAGCAGAAGTGCAAGTTCTGGGCTCAATCATGATACGCCCAGATCTAATCTTCCAAGTTTCGAACATCATAAAAAAAAGTGATTTTTTTCTTACTGCTCATCAATTAATTTTCGAAGCTTTAGAAAATTTAATCAAAGAAAGTGATTCAAATTTAGAAATTGAACCAGTAAGATTAATTCAATATCTTGAAGATCGCAAACTATTAGAAGATGCTGGTGGTGCAGAATATATTTTTCAATTAAGTGATAAGGTAATCTCTCCTACCAATGCACTACATCATGCAGTTCGCTTACATAATCTTTCTACGCGAAGAAAATTGATCTTAAAATTAAAAGAATTAGAACAACATGCTTATGAACCACAAGAGAATGAAGGAAGTTTTTTAAAATATGTAGAAGAAGAATTATTAAAAATTACTGGCGAAAGCATCACACCAGGAATTGTTGCAATAGAAGACATAAAAGATGAATTTATCGATTATATTTCTAAACTGTTAGAAGCGCGCGGTGGTTTAACTGGTCAACCAACGCGTTTTTTCGAATTAGACAGAATGACTTCTGGTATTCGCGGTGGTGAACTAATCATATTAGCTGCAAGACCTGGTATGGGTAAATCTACATTTGCCCTAAACATTGCAATGAATATTGCTATGTATTACCAAAAACCTGTGATCATCTATTCTTTAGAAATGAGCAGGATGGAATTAGTTATGAGAATGCTTAGTGCAGATGCACAGATCAACCACAGCGATCTAAAAAAAGGTCACATTCCACCAAACAAACAAGAAGCATTAAAAGATTCTATTGCAAGAATTTTTTCTTCGCCAATATACATCGACGATTCAGGAACATTAGATATTTGGGATTGTATTGCCAGAACGCGAAAACTAGAAATGGAACTACGAAGACAAGGAAAAGAACCTGGTCTTGTGGTAATCGATTATTTGCAACTTTTATCAGATCCAGAATCGAGAAAATTTGGACGACAAGTAGAAGTTGCAAGTATTTCGCGAAGCTTAAAGTTATTAGCAAAAAAAACCAACTTACCGATTTTAGCACTATCTCAGATGAATCGCTCAGTGGAACAGCGTAGAGGAGATTATGCAAGACCTCAATTATCCGATTTAAGAGAATCTGGTGCTTTGGAACAAGATGCAGATATTGTGATGTTTATTCATAGAGAACAATTTCCTGATCCCGAAAGCCCAGAAGCAATAGAAAGTCGCGGTAGAGCAGAAATCATTATCGCAAAACATAGAAATGGGCCACTAGGAAATTTTAAATTAGCTTATAGACCAGAAATGTTTCGATTCGACAACTTAGAAACGTTCGAAACATCAGAAGTTTTTTAAAAAAAATTTCTATTAATTTTTTAAAAAAGTGATATTATATTATAAGATGAAACCAAAAACAAAAAACAAATACATTTGTTCGAACTGTAAAGAAATCTATTCTCGCTGGACGGGAAGATGTATTAAGTGTGGTAGTTGGAATACAATCGAAGAAATGGAAGGAGAAGAAATCCTAAAATTAAACTTATTACAAAACAAAAATCCTAGTATATTAAAAAAACTATCACAAATAGATACAAAAGAGAATATAAGGATTTCTAGTGGCATAGCAGATTTAGATTTAGTTTTAGGAGGTGGCTTTGTTCCTGGTTCTTTTATTCTAATTGGCGGAGAGCCCGGTGTAGGAAAATCCACTCTAATGCTAAGTTTATCGGAAAATTTTTCTCGAAACAACAAGAAGGTATTGTATTTTTCGGGAGAAGAATCACCTGAACAAATCAAGTTAAGAGCCAATCGCATGAATATTCAAGGCGAAAATATATTAATTTCGCGAGAGACAGAATTAAATCAAATTATTTACAACATAATAACAGAAAAACCAGATTTAATCATCATCGATTCTGTACAAACGATTCAACTAGAAGATGCAAATATACCAGGAACTGTTTCGCAATTAAAATATACAGCCTTTAAGCTAATGGAAATAGCGAAAAAAACCAATATTCCGATTATCTTAATCGGTCATATAACCAAAGAAGGAAGTATATCGGGTCCCAAACTGTTGGAACATATGGTAGATACTGTTTTATACTTTGAAAGCGATCGTTTAAATCATTACAGAATTCTACGTGCTATAAAAAATCGATTTGGAAACATCGGAGAAGTTGCGATCTTCGAGATGATTCCAGAAGGATTAAAAATCATCCAGACAATTCCACAAGAAATGCATAGAATCAATTCTCCGGGTTGTGTTTATTCTGTTATTCTAGAAGGAAGTCGAGCCATAGCAGTAGAAGTACAAGCACTTGTTTCGAAGACCAATTATCAAACAAAAAGAATGGCAGAAGGTTTAGATATTCGCCGTGTAATATTATTAACTGCTGTATTAGAGAAATTCTTAAAACTGAACTTAAGCGAACAAGATATATTTACAAACTTAGCTGGAGGATTAATAGCTCACGAGCCAGCATTGGATTTAGCCATCTGTGCTTCTATTTTATCATCATATTTAGAAAAACCTATCAAAAAAAACTTTGCCTTTATAGGAGAGGTGGGACTAACAGGAGAGATTCGACCAACCCCAAGAATCAATGCTAGAATTAAAGAATTAGCCAACTTAGGCTTCGAAAAAATTTATATTCCTACATCCCAGAAAAAAGAAATTGATTCTTTTAATATTGACATCAAGGAAATTGGTCATATAAAAGAACTAGTAGAGGTATTCAAAGATGCGTAGAATTATTTATATATTTTTTTTATTTTTCCTATATTGCAGTGCAGAACCCACAAAAACAGATTTAGATCGTGTTGTTAAAAACTTTTTGCAATTAAGATATCAGGCAGAGTTGGATCAAAACCTAAAAAACTATTCGGATTATGAATTATTTCAATTAAGTTGTAAAAACCTTCGGGTAAAATGCAATAAAGTGCTTTTATTATTAGAAAAAGAAAATCCAGAATTCTACCAAACACTTATAAAAAGCAAGTAATATGATTGGTTTAGGGATAGAAACTTCTTGCGACGAAACAAGCATTGCTATTGTAAAAGATGGGAAAGAAATTCTATCGAATGTTGTATATTCTCAGGTTAAAGAACACGAAAAATTTTTTGGCGTTGTCCCAGAAATTGCTAGTAGATCCCATTTGATAAAAATAAACGAAGTTTTCGAAAAAGCTTTAGAACAAGTTTCTCTATCACTTAATGAAATCGACTACATTGCTGTCACAACAAGACCAGGGCTGATTGGTTCTCTAATGATTGGTGCACAATTTGCTAAAGTCCTCCATTGCATTACCAACATTCCCATAGTAGATATTGATCACATAGAAGCACATTTCTATGCAAATTTTCTAGAAAGAAAAGAATCTCCTACCTATCCTTTTCTAGGACTACTGCTCTCTGGTGGGAATACTGCAATCTATCGCGTAGATGGGTTAAACCAATTAAAAATGATTGGGAATACCCAAGACGATGCAATAGGCGAAGCTTTCGATAAAGCTGCGTCGATTCTAAAAATCGGTTATCCCGGCGGTCCAGTGATAGAAAAATATGCGAAAAACTATTACAATCGCGATAATCAAGAATCCTTTTTTGGTAAGATACTTAAAGACAGCCAAGAAATAACGTTTTCTTATTCGGGCATAAAAACAGCATTATTGTATTTGATTCAACAAAATCCACAAATAGATAGAAACAAAGTTTGTTATGATTTTCAAGAAACTTGTTTCGAACTCATAATAAGAATGTTAAAAAAAGCCATTATTAAAACCAATATTAAGCATATAGAAGCTGGAGGGGGTGTTCTTGCAAATCAACGTTTAAGGGAATTACTAAATCACCTATCCCAAGAAATGAACTTAAAAATTTATTATCCTTCGAATAAAATTTTATGTACAGATAATGCAGCAATGGTAGCAACATTAGGTTATTATTATTTTCTAAATGGATATAGATCAAATTTGGATTTTTCTGTCTCTTCGAATTCCTTTTATAAAAGTCTAAATTCCTAAAAAAAAGATTGATGAATTATATTAAAATAAAATTTCTATTTTTATGATCAATACTTTAAAAAATAGTTTAAAATGGATACCCAATCTATTTACGTTAGGAAACTTATGGTTAGGTTTCTATGCAACATTATTGGTATTACAATCTCATAACAACCCGAATTTAATAAAAATATCCAGTTTATTGATTATATTAGCTTCTTTGTTAGATGGACTTGATGGTTTTATTGCAAGGATGCTAAATGCCACATCCGAAATTGGTGCTCAGCTTGATAGTTTAGCAGATTTAACAACCTTTGGTATTGCTCCTGGTGCTTTATTTTATATGTTAATCCTACACGATTTAGCATGGCCAATAGGAAACATCACATTACCCATTGGAATTATATTAGCTGGTCTATATCCCGCAGCAGTTGCATTTCGCTTAGCACGTTTTAACGTATCCCATAGCGAAGATAGTTTTGATGGTCTACCCTCTCCTATCGGTGGTTTAATTGTAGCTTTAATGCCTTTAATTCTACTCGAAGCACACTTAACTGCTCCCAAGATATTGTTTATTATAATCTACATTTTTTCTGCATATTTAATGGTAAGTACAATTCGTTATAGCAAAATTCAAGTTTCTTTGTTTAGGAGATTTAGCAAAATTCGCGTAATCCTGCTATTAGTTTTTATTGTTTTAATTCTATTATCAATATATTTAAAATTTGGGTTAGAAGCAACAGCAACTGCAATATTTATCTTGTTATTACTATATATTGTATCGGGAATTATTGCTTTTATTATCCATCTAATACAAGTTTTTCGCCTTTAATAAATTAAAATTTTGCTAAAAACTTTATGTCGATAAAATGTACTTCTTTTTTGTTGAATTGAATAAATTTTATCTGATAATTATAATTACAATAAAACTGGATTTTTTTAAGTTTGATAAGACTTTCTAACAAAATCCCAAGATAGGTTCTTTCAATTAAATAATTTTGATTGTAATAGGGATTGATTGCAACATCAAAAAAATCAAAATGCTTTTGTATAAGGTTGATGTTATAGTGTTGATAGAATAAACCCAAGTAAAAATTATACTTTTTTTGCATACCTACTTTGAATTTAAAAATCAACGTTTCTTTGTTCCCTTCGATATCAAATGAATAGTTCAAATCATGAGAAATTAAAAGATTTATATTGTATCGATAATCGTCCTTTATCTCTTTTTGAAGTTTTTTTTCTAAATAATTTACCCCAGCAAGAATAGAAAATTTATCATTATTATAGACAATCATATCGGATTGAATTTTTAAAAAAATTATATTACCTTTATAAAAATAATTTAAATTATTATTTATATATTTATTTTTATAATTAAAGTTTGTATAAAACGAAGAACTTGTATATTTTTCCCTATAGCTATCTGTAAAAAAATCATATTGATCCCAATAATTTTTTCTTACAACAAAAAAACCTATATGATGATTATCTGTATTCCAATCAACAATAGAATAACCATAGATATTCTTTTTTTCTCCCGACAAATTAATAAAAGAATATAAATTTTTATACAATAATTTATTAAATAATATATATTTTTTATTATAAAAATCGTATAAGAATATGCTATTTTGGTTGTAAAGAAAAATACCTTTGCTAAAATCCTCTAAATAAAAAGTACCATAAGAAAAAAAATTCTGATAATTCCAAAAAGAAATATAAATCCCTTGCAAGATTCTTTTTTGAAGAAAATCCCCCTCATTAGAAAAATCATTTCTTAGAAATACTAGTTTATTCCAAAGGGGATTAAGTAAATAATTGCCACCAAATAACTTAAACTTATAGCTTCCCCAAAATATATCAAGATCAATGCTTAAAGAATGTTCTTTTTTGTCTTTATACATGATTAAATAATCTATGTTATACTGATTTTGATGAAACTCTTGAAGATAGAACAATTCTGGAGAAGAAGGTAATTTTTCATCGACGAAGTTTTTGTTATAATACGACATAATATAAGATTGACCCATGATGCTCTTAACCCAAATCAATAAACTTAAAGACGTTATTCTTATCTTCATATAATATAATATCTCTAAAATGAAAATTATTAACAAAAATAAATTAGTAGACAAATAAGTTTTATTTATATTTTCAAACAAATAGATTAAATATTCTATAAAAAGATATGGATTTAAACAATAATACCGAGAAGGATTTTATTAAAGCACTTTATGATGAATATGCTAACGATATATTGATCTTTCTTTATAGAATGACCAAAGATTATCAATTGTCTTGTGATTTATTGCAAGATACCTTCTTAAATTTTATCAAAAAAGCATCCGAAAACAAAATAAAAGACAAAAATAAGGCTAAAACGTATTTATTTCAAACTGCGAAAAATTTATTTATCAATAATTATAGAAAGTTAAAAAAATTTGTTGTAATAAGTTATGATGATGCTATCGATACAAGAGAAGAGACAACTAATCCAGAAGAAAACTATATTAGCGAAGAAGACGAGAGCTATAATGAGAAAGTCTTAAATGAACTATTGGAATACTTAGATAACTACGAAAAAACTCTGATTGTTCTAAGATATCAATCGAATTTAAAAATCGAGGAAATTGCAGAAATCATCGATAAAAGCCCATCTTCTGCAACAAGGGCGTTACAGAAAATTCAAAAAAAATTGTTAAAAATAGCAAAAGAAAAAAAAATAATATGAAATATATGCAAAAAATAAAAATTCAAATGTCTTAATTAGTATGAGCTATCAAATATGAAATATAATGAAAATGATATAAAGAAAATAGAAGAAATATTAAAAGTAAAACCTAAAATAAAAACACCAGAATTTAATAGTGAATTTTATTTCAACAAACAAAATGAACCTACCTTTTTACCTGAAAAAACTTTTTATTTTGAAGATTTTATAAAAATTGCAGCTTCTTTTATATTTGTGTTTATCATTATATTTTTATTTTATCAGCAAAAATTTAATTTTGAAACAACTCTATGGCAATCACAAAATCTTACATCTGTAAAATCGAAGGATATTATTGGAGTTGTATTATTTATTAAAGGAAAGGTTGATTTAATTTCCGAGGACAAAAATCAAGATGTTTACCAAGGTACGACAATTACAGAAAATTCCACAATAAAGACTTACGACAAAAGCACTATAGAAATTGTTTTGGATAAAAGAATTCAAATTCGCATCAAAGAAAATACAACGATAACACTAACTAAATCTGAAAACCTTTGGAAAATTTTCCAAGAACAGGGGATTAGTTATCATAATGTTAAATCTCTAAAACCCAAAGAAAATTACTATGTAGAAACACCCTCTGCAATTGCTGGGGTTCGTGGTACTTTTTTTTATGTGAATAACAATTCAGATAAAACAGAAATTGAAGTACATAAAGGCAACGTTATAATCTACACGAAAGAACTTGAATCGGGTTATATACAATTAAAAAATAAAGGTTCTCTAACTCCAAATAATCTATTTCTTTTTGACAAAAAAATTAAAAAAATCGAAAAAAAAGTTGCAAAAAAATCCGATTTGGATGTCTTATTTAAAGAGATGGAACAAAATCTTTCAATCATAGAAAATGAGGAATTGTGGGAAAATCTGTCAAAAATTCCCACTACAACGAACAAAAAAGACATAGAAAAAGTCTATAATAAAAGGGTGGAAAAGATCCATTTGGTGGATGGAAGAATCTTAGAAGGTGTAATAGCATCCCAAGTTGGAAACAAAATTATTCTACATACCACGACAGGCATTTTTATTGTTAATATAGATGATGTAAAAGAAATTACTTTTGAATAAATAGAACTTTTAGGAGGTTTAAAATGATTCAGTTTAAAAAAATAATTTTTATCAGCATGGTAATTGCTTTATTACCATTATGCAAAGAACAAAAGCAAATAACACAAGAAAAAAACAAGTTGGTTATTACTTTTGTAACGGGTGATGTAAAAATCATTAGGAAAGATGAACAAGGAAAAGTCCAAGAGATACCAGCCAAAATGGGAATGTTTGTTTACGAAGAAGATTCTATTAAAACAGAAAATGGTAAGGTGGATTTGCAAACGAAAACCGGTTCTGCAATTCGAGTTAAAGAAATGACCTATCTAAGTGTAAAAAGTCTATCTGGAGATGCTGGTGGGGAAACTAAACTCGAAATGCAAAATGGAAATATGATTGCTAACATTAAAAAAGCAACCACAAAAGAAGACTTTAAAGTCGCAACACCAACTGCAATTGCGGGTGTAAGAGGAACAACTTTTGCTGTGGAAGTTGACCCATTCGAAAAAACAAGTACTGTTAAAGTATTAGAAGGAAAAGTTGCAGTAAAACCAAGAGTAGTTGCATTAGAAAAAGCTTCTAAAGAAGAAATAGAAAAAAATGAAAATCTACAATCTTTAAAAAAACTTGAAGAAAAAGAAGTAGTTGTTGAAGAAAATCAAACTGCTCAATTAGACCCATCTATAGAAAAGAAAATTGTAAAACTTAACGAAAAAGCAGAAAAATCTTCAATAGAAGATGTTGCTAAATCCGAAGACATAAAAGATCTTACAAAAAATGTAAAAGAAACAACCCAAGTAGTTAAAACAGAAAAATCAGAAATTTCTCCAGAGTTAATAGTAGATAAAGAAACAATGGTCACATTAAATCAAGAAGAATTAAAACAAATTGAACAAGGACAAGCTGTAGATCAAATTTTTGCTAAAAAACAAGAAGAAAGAAAACTAAAAGAAGAAGAAATTCTCAAAAAAATAGAAGAAAATGCGTCGAAAAAACAGCTTAAAACAGAAAAAGAATTAAAAGAACATTACAAAAAATTAGAAGTTATTACATTACGAAATGGTAAAAAAATCAATGGTACTGTAATTGCTCAAACAGAAAACTTAATGGTAATCCATACACCACAAGGTGTAATTCGAGTAAATAAAAACGATGTAGAATCTCAAGAATTTAAATAAAAGATGGCGCCAGATTCTGGCGCTTTTATTTTATTTTTATTAATGGACAATTATGAACTATATCAAGTTTTAAGACCTAGATATGTTTGTCTTTGTTTTGGTCTTACGGAAGGAGATCTAAAAAATGCAATTTTTAAACACAACATCCAAACCTTCGACGAATTACAAAAACAAACAAAATGTTCCTCAAACTGTGGAACCTGCGAAGGCGATGTAAAAAAAATCCTTAATAATATCTTAGCAGAAACAAAAAAATCAATTGATTAATCATCACTAAAAAAATTCTTTGAAAATATTATGGATTGGAAATTTATTATTCTATCTGGTGGCCCGATTGTTTTAATACTTTTCGTTATATTAATATTAGTAATAATCATCATCATTGAGCGGATATTATATTATAAAAACTATATAAATTTTATCACAAGTTTCGAAGAGAAATTGAATTCCCAGAAAAACATTTCTACCCAAGAGATATTAGATTCTTTTTACAATTCTAAGAAGATTTTATCCATCAACTGGATAACATTTATCAAACAATTGCAAGAACCCGAAAATATAAACAATTTCGAAGAAATATTCTATCAATTTTACAATAAAGAAATCCTGCATTTAGAAAAGTATTTGATTTTCTTAGCTACAATGGGGAATTTAAGCCCTTTTATTGGTTTATTAGGAACTGTATTTGGTATCATTCGTTCTTTTATGCATTTAGGCGAAACCAACATGACAGAAATAAACCGAGGTATAGCGGAGGCATTGATTGCTACCGCAATTGGGTTAATTGTAGCCATTCCCTCCTCCTTTTCGTTTAACTATTTTCGAAAAACGATTGAAAAAATCGAATTACAACTAGAAGTAATCAAAAGTGCATTAAAATTAAAAATATACTATGAAAAAAAATCATAAAAAAAACGATATAATTAGTACAATCAATATTACACCATTTACAGATGTTATTCTTGTATTGTTGATTATCTTTATGATTTCTGCTCCAAGTATTTATTTAACATCGATTGAAATTCAACTTCCCAGAGGAACAAACAAAAATGCTCAAACCCAATACGAAGAAATTATCGGTTTAGACAAAGAGGGAAACTATTATTATAAAAATAAATTAACCAAAAAAGAAGATTTAGAAAAAGCCTTTAAGGATAAATCGGTAGAAGAAAAAAAGAAGATCAGAATCCTCATTAATGCTGATAAAAACACAAAACATGGAGATGTAATCGAATTAATCAATCTATTTAATCAACTAGAATATAAAAATGTTTATGTGGGAACATCAAAATAAAGTCATCGTATTTTTTTTAATATTTATTCTGATTAATGTGTTTTTTTTTATTTTATTATATTTATTAAAATATGATATATATAAATTTTATATTATTTATTTAATAATTCCTTTCTTTATCTATGTATTTTTTTACTACCATCCAGAAAAGGAAAGTTTGATCCACATTAACTTATATATATGTTTTATCTTCTACTTGCCATTAGCGATTATTTTATTTTATTATCCCTACTCTTTTTTTTTATTTTATAGCACGCTGATGATCTTAATAAAAAAATTTTATTCCAACAAAGAAATATTTATATTTAACATTGGGTTTTTACTGGGAATAACTTTACTATTTATATTTAGCGAAACCTTAGATATTTTTCATTTTATCATGAAATTTTTAGAGATTTTATTGTTTAACATAATATTAGTTTTATATAATAAATAATATGTTTGACAACATTAATATATCTCGAATTCTTATCTTTTAAGTTTAATCTAGGTGGAGAAAAAAGCATGAAACAAGAAACGCTAGCATTACATGCAGGACAAATACCCGATCCAACAACAAAATCAAGAGCAGTTCCAATTTATCAGACAACATCTTATGTTTTTGATAGTACTGAACATGCAGCAAATTTGTTCGCGTTAAAGGAATTTGGTAATATTTATACAAGAATCATGAATCCTACAACAGATGTTCTAGAAAAAAGAATTGCTGCATTGGAAGGTGGAGTCGGAGCGTTAGCAACATCCTCAGGTCAAGCAGCTATCACAATTTCTATTATGAATATTGCAACTGCTGGGGACGAAATTGTATCTTCTAGTAGCTTGTATGGAGGAACTTATAATTTATTCCATTATACATTGCCGCAAATGGGAATTAAAGTACATTTTGTAGATCCAGCAGATCCCGAAAATTTTCGAAAAGCAATTACACCAAAAACAAAACTCATTTTCGCAGAAACAATGGGAAATCCAGGTTTAGATGTATTGGATTTCGAAGCTGTAAGTAAAATTGCTCACGAAAATGCAATTCCTTTAATCATCGATAATACTGTTGCAACACCTTACTTATGTAAACCATTCGATTTTGGTGCCGATATAGTAGTACATTCTACAACGAAATTTATTGGAGGACATGGAACATCCATTGGTGGAATTATTGTTGATTCGGGAAAATTTGCTTGGAATCAAGGAAAGCATCCCGTTATGACTGAACCTGATCCTTCTTACCATGGATTAAAATATTGGGATGTTTTTGGTAAGTTTGAACCTTTTGGTGGAGTCAACATTGCGTATATTATTAAAGCTAGGGTTCAATGGCTTAGAGATATTGGTGCAAGTATGAGTCCCTTTAATGCTTGGTTGTTTTTACAAGGATTAGAGACTTTACACCTCCGAATGGAAAGACATAGTCAAAACGCATTGAAAGTAGCTCAATTTTTACAATCACATCCCAAAGTAAAAAAAGTAATTTATCCAGGATTAGAAATACATCCAACCTACAATTTGGCGAAAAAATATTTTCATCGGGGATTATATGGTGCATTAGTAGGTTTTGAGTTAAAAGGTGGTGTAGAAGATGGCAAAAGATTTATCAACAACTTAAAATTGATTTCCCATTTAGCAAATATTGGTGATGCAAAAACTTTAGCAATTCATCCAGCTTCTACAACACATTCCCAGTTAACCGAAGAAGAACAACTAAGTGCAAGGGTAACACCTTCGTTTATTAGGTTATCTGTGGGTATAGAAGCTTACGAAGATATAGAAGCAGACATAAAACAAGCTTTAGAAAAGGTTTAAACAATTTATAAAAATGGCAAAAAAATATTACTCAGACTTAGGGTTCGTAAAAACACAAACTGTTCGATTGCCCGGCTTCGAAACAACCTTTGGTTATCAATTTCCGTATGTGGATATTAATTATTTGACGATTGGAAATTTAAACAGCGAAAAAAACAATGTGATCCTAATTACCCACGCATTATCTGGAAATGCTCTTGTCGCAGGGCAAGATAAAGAAACTGGTGCTATTGGTTGGTGGGATGATTATGTTGGTCCTAATAAAGCCATCGATACAAATCGATTTTATGTGATTTGTTCTAATGTAATTGGTGGATGCAATGGTTCAACAGGACCAACTTCTATCAATCCTAAAACGAACCAACCTTATAATATGCAATTTCCTCCCATCACAATACAAGATATGGTCAAAGCCCAATATCTTCTAATGCAACACTTAGGAATCGAAAAACTCTTTGCAGTTATTGGTGGATCGATGGGAGGTATGCAAGCATTAACATGGTCTTTGCATTATCCCGATATGGTTCATCTTTGTATTCCTATTGCTACTTGCATGGCACATTCAGCAATGCAAATTGCTTTCAACGAAGTTGGACGACAAGCCATCATGTCCGATCCCAACTGGAATAATGGTAACTATACACCAGACAAAAGACCAGAACATGGATTAGCTGTTGCAAGAATGATCGGTCATATTACTTATTTAAGTGCACAAATCATGGAAGAAAAATTTGGAAGAAAACCACAACGTAATCCAGAACCTTCGGATATTTTTCCTATATTCTTTTCCGTAGAAAGTTATTTACAATATCAAGGCGAAAGTTTCGTAAAAAGGTTCGATCCCAACTCCTATTTATACATTACCAAAGCATTAGACATGTTTGATTGGTTCTACAATATAGAAAATCCTGAAGAAGCACTAAAAAAAATCAAATCAAAGTTTTTAGTTATAAGCTTTGAATCTGACTGGCTATATCCACCAGAGCAATCAAGACAGATTGTAAAACTCCTAAAAAGAGCGAATAAATCTGTAACATACATGAATCTCGATACATCTTACGGACATGATTCTTTTTTAATACCTAATCAGGAACTATCCACAGTGATTGATTCCTTTTTAGATTTAGAGATCAATCAATTACAAAAAAATGGAGTAAACGTAAATGCTCTATAAACAGGTCTACAAAAAAGTAAAAGAGTGGATACCGGAAGGTGCAAAAGTATTAGATTTAGGTACAGGAGACGGTTCTTTTCTAAAAGAATTGATTGACGAAAAAAAAATTATCGGAGAAGGAGTAGAAATTAATTCTGACCTCGTATCTAAGTGTATTCAAAAGGGTTTGGTAGTCCATCAAGGGGATATAATGGATGGATTGGATCAATATGCTCAACATTCATTTGACTATATTTTGCTTTTAGGTACATTCCAAGAGTTATACGATCCCAACAAAGTTTTAGACGAAGTTTTTCGTGTAGGGAAAAATCTAATTCTTGCATATAACAATTTTGCTCATTGGAATATACGATTTCAGATTATGTTTTTAGGTAGAACTCCTGTAACTCCTTCCATGCCCTATCCATGGTACAAAAGCCCGAACTTACAATATTTCTCTATCCAAGACTTCCATGAATTCTGCGAATCCAAAAAATTAAAAATTATAAAAGAAGCGTATTTTCATAAATTTGGAGAAGTTTATTTATTTCCCAATTTTTTTGCTGAACAAGCATTAGCACATGTTATAAGTAATCATTAAATATCCAATAACTGTTTGTATTTTTTAAAAGCATATCGATCTGTCATTCCAGAAATATAATCTGCAACAGTTCTATGCAAACCATAATCTTTAATTCTTTCTTGGATATGTTTTGGCATCATTTCTGGATAGGTTCTATATTCTTCGAAAAGAAATTGAATGATTCTTTCTCCTCTTCTGGACATAGCTAAAACTTCGGGATGCTGGTATAAATTTTGTTTTAAAAATTCATAAACTACAAAAGTAATTTCTTGAAATTCCATCGAATTTTTTAATGGATTGGTTTCTTTGTTAAGTTTATAAACATCTTGAATCGAGGTGAGTTCCAGTTGCTCTAAATTTTTTTTAGAATTTTCTATAAAATCTTTTATAAATAAATTTAAAGAAATACGAATCAACATACGAATTTTATGAGGTGTTCGTGCTTTCGAAAAATGATCCTTCCATTCTTGTTCAGCTTTTTTATAAAGATTTTTCCAATATTCCAATTCAAGGACTTGATCTAATTCTATATAACCAGAATCTATCCCATCTTCTATATCGTGGTGTATGTAAGCGATTCTATCACATTGATCTACTAATACACATTCTAATGGAGGAAATTCCTCTTTTTTCTGTTTGCTTAATTCGTATAAATGAAGGTCATCTTCGTAAATTTCGCCATATTTCATCAATGATTTTAGAGTAGCTTTGGTTAGGTTTAATCCTTTCCAATAAGGATATCGTTCTTCGAGGAGAGTGACAATTCTAAGACTTTGTTTGTTGTGTTCAAATCCACCATGATGTTGCATTAAGTTATGTAAAATATCTTGTCCTGCATGTCCAAAAGGTGTATGACCTAAATCATGAGCCAATGCAATGGTTTCTGAAAAATCTTTGTTTAATCTTAATACACTTGCAATAGATCGAGAAAGTTGACTTACTTCTAAACTATGAGTTAGTCGCGTTCTGTAATTATCTCCTTCTGTATTAACAAAAACTTGTGTTTTATAGCCCAATCGCCTAAATGCTTTGCTGTGAATAATTCTATCCCTATCGCGCTGAAAATTCGTTCGATAGGGATCTTCCTCTTCTGAATAAATTCTACCTTCGTTTTCTTTGTTTTTTAATGCATAAGGTGCTAAAAATTGATCTTCGTAATCTTCTATGGAAAGCATAGAACACAATTATTTTAAAAACTAATTGCCCAAGAAAATTAATTTATTCCCCTTCTTCTTCGATACGTTTTTTCTCTATTTTAAAAATTGCAATTGCTTGTCTTTTTTTGGAATCTATAAACTTTGTTCCTCCCATTTTGGTAACTTGATCGAAGTATTTTTGTGCTTTGTCTAAATCCCCTTGATACCATTTTGCAACAGCTAAATTCCATAAAGCCGCTTTAGATGTGCCACCACTTTCTTCTAATGCAGCATCCCAAGATTTAATTGCTTGTTCTACATCGCCAGCTTCTATCCATTTTATTCCATCTTGTAATAACAATTCTACTGTTTTTTTATCCCCAATTTCTATTTCTTTGTCCTTCTCTTCGAGTGGTATCATTACAGTAACAACACGCGGAGATAATCTATCTGCAATTTTTTTGGTAGCATTTTTTAAAGCTTCGTTAAAAGCAACTAATTCCGATGGACATTGCCTATTTCCCACTTGATTTTCCAATCGATAAGGTTCTTGAACAGAATAACTTATAGAGCGTCCTGTCTCTACGTTTACAAGTGTTCCTTCTACAAATACTGTTAAATATAAAACACCTGTTGGTCTAGAAATTGTTGTATTATCTGTTTTTACTTCTGCCCCCTTTGCTGCCATCGCTAATTGTAATGCGGCAGCGGCAGCAGCAGCGGCATCTTTTAATAATTCGATTTTACATTCCACACGAGGAACAGCCGTCATATTAACATAAAAAAGATGATCTACATTTAATTCTTGTCCTAATGCTTGTTGGTTTCTTGTAATACCAGTTTGACTTCGAGCTAATTCATCGTATCTTTGTGATCTACTATCAATATCTACCACAATATAATAACCATATTCTTCTAAGGTAGTTTTCATCGCTGCACGGATAGTTTCCTGCCATTCACTTGCAAGGCCATATCGATCTAATCCTCTTCTTACTGCTGGTGGAAGTTCTTTTGCCACAACACCAACTTTTCTTTTCCCTTCTAATACTTGCTTTAATTTTTTTCCTTCTGTTCCCTCGGGAAATTTAGGAAATTTAATAGGAACACTCGCACCACAACCTAAAAATAAAATTATTACCATAAAATTTAAGATATTTCTTTTCATAAAAGATCCTTGTTTATTTCACTTTATCGTAATTTGATTTATTTGCAAGAATATTTTTTAGATTCAAGATTTTTTTTGTAAAATAATATAATTATGAAATATATCTAAAAATATAGACAATATCCATTTTAATTTTTTTATGTTTTTATGCTTTGGAAAAAATTGCTGTTGGGTATTCTTTTACTTTTTTTATCTTGTCTTTATTTTGCAAAAAAAACCATCACCATCGGAAATACAGAAATATACGATCAAATTCCAACAATATGCAATAAAATAAAAGGTCTAAACAAAGAGAAGGTGGTTTTATCATTTAGCGAAAAAGAATTAATCCAAAATTATGGAATCACAAACTTAGTCTACTTTAAAGATAATTCTGGTCCTATATTATATGGAACCCTCTACTACATGGATTTCGATAATGATATTTATTGTATGGCACTAATGAATGGAAAAATTGCCGTCATTAAACAGCCGAATTTAAATGGCAAAATGTTTCATCAAATCTGTTATCCATTAGCAAAATGCGAAATCTACGACGAAAAAAACTTTATTTATAATATATTAAAAGATTGATTTAATCTTCCTCTTCTTCGATGCGTTTTTTTTCTTGCTTAAAAATAGTATAAAATTTTCTTTTAGAAGAATCAAAAAAATCTGATCCTCCTAACTTCATTGCTTGATCAAAATACTTCTGAGCTTGTTCTAATTCTCCCTGATACCACATAGCAACAGCTATATTCCAATAAGCGGATTTAGATGTTCCTTCGGATTCTTCTAATGCTAGTTGCCAAGATTTGATGGCTTCTTCAACATTTCCAGATTCCATCCATTTAACGCCATCTTCTAATAATTGATTTACAAGTTTTTTATTTCCAACACTGATTGATGGATCTTTTTCTTCTAATGGAACAGGAATGATTTCCACACGAGGTGACAACCTATCTGCAATCTTCTTAGCAGCTGTTTTAATCGCTTCGTTAAAAGCTACTAATTCCGAAGGACAATCGGGATTTCCCACAAAGCCAGACAATACATATGGCTCTTGACTTGAACTACTGATAGAACGACCTGTTTCTATGTTCACTAGGGTTGCTTCTAGAAAGATTGTTAAATATAAAATTCGTTGAATTTCTTTTGTTGGCACTATTTCTGATATTTCTACAATACCATCTTTTGTTTTAATCCTTTTTTTAACTTGTCTATAATTTGTAATTGTTTCTGTCTTACATTCTAAACGCGGTGCTGCTGTCATGTTCACATAAAATAAATGATCGATGTTAAGTTCTTGTCCTAATGCCTTTTGATTTTTCGTTATCCCAGTTTGACTTCTTGCCAATTCATTATATCTTTGAGATCTACTTTCTATATCTACAACAACATAATAACCATATTCTTCTAAGGTCGTTTTCATTGCTGCACGAACTGTTTCTTGCCATTCGTTATAATTTTGGTATTTGATTAAGTTATTCTTTATATCGTTGGGTAATTCTTTTACTACAACAGCTATCTTTTTTTTATTTTTTAAAACCTGTCTTAACTTACTGCCTTCTATTCCTTCGGGAAACTTAGGATACTTAATGGGTACAGTTGTTTTACAAGAAATTAGAAATATAAATAAAAATAGATAAAAATTAATATAAAATTTCATAATAATTTTTTTAATTCTTCTAATATTTGCTTAATATGATTAGAAAGATTATCCAAAGATTCTTCTTTACCACCAAATCCTGCATGGACAAAATTATTTCTTATATTTTTTATGCTATTTAAGTAATGTTGTATTTTATCGATTGAATCAATTTTTTTGATACTATTCTTAATCTCGATTTCTTCGTCATTTAGCGCACTGAATGGATCATTAATGAAAATAAACTTAATGACCTTTTGTCTAAACTCGTAATCGTCCCATTTATCCGTTTTATTAATTTTAAACAATACCAAGCTTACGATAAATTCTCTTAAAAGTACAACAGATTGGAGGATTAAGTTTTTCTCTAAATATTTTTCCATTAATGTGATTTGGAATTTTAATTGATTTATATCTAATATCTTTGGATCTTCTAATGTTAATTTATCAATATCTTCCTTTGTTTTATCTAACATGGGAATTAAGTATGGAGCATCTTGTTCTAATTCTTTTTTTAATTTATCTAAAGAAATTAAAATGCTTTTTGCTTTTTCTGAAATTTTAGTTACACGAACATTAGAAAATTCATTTGAGAAAGATTTAAAAGAACTTTTTAAAGAAGAAAATGATTTTGGATTAAGATTTTTATATTTTTTATTTATTAACTTTTCTAAAAAAAATGAATCATACCTATTCATAAACAAATTAACACCTGTGGACCATTCTATTAATTCTATCAAATACGAAAGATCAAAAATCGGCGTTTCTTTTTTATTTTTATCTCCTGCTTCATAGGCACCATAGAAAATTTTTTCTATGTGATAATTATAAATATTGTTTAAATATAAAAGCGACGAAAAAAATATTAATGGCAAACTTCGAAATCCATGGGTTATATCTAAATAAAAGTTATAATCATGATATTTTTCTAGTAAATTCAAGATTTTTTTAAATATCTCTTTTTGTTCTAGTAAGTTTTTGCCTTCGGGAATAATTTCTTCTTCTAATAGATTAATTTTATTTTTGATTAGTTCATCTTTTAATTCCGATAACGGACTCGAAGCGCTTTCTTTTACGCTTTTTGTTGTAAATATAATTAATTGATCAATTTTATAAAATTTACATATAGCTATAACAATAAACTTGGTTTCGATAAAATCATCTGGCGTGTTTAAATAATATTTGGTTGTTTCGTAGCCCTTACCTGCACTGCCTAAACCTAAAAAACTTACCAATAGGTTATTTTGGCTCATTATTAAATTTTTACATTAAGAATTTTTTTTGTCAATTTTTTTATAGAATCACTTCTCTTTCTTTTTTTGGTAAAAACTTACAGGGATAAAATTCAATTTGATGGTTTAATACAGATGTTTTTGGAATTAAGTAATCTACTTTTAAATGATTCAAGAAAAGGGGGGCAAAAATCATTGCAATTGAATAATTAAAACCCGTACTTGCAATAATGGTTTTTCCTTTATAGCCCATTTTTCTTGCTTTCTTTAAAAACGTTAATCCTGCTAATTGAGATTCCATTGTTATATCAGTTAAAATTATATCGTAATAATCGACTCCGTTTTTTTCTAACATTTCTAATGCTTCTTTACCATCGTATGCTCTATCAATCGAATAATTTTTCTTTTGGAAATAATCCGAAAGAATTTTTGCATATTTGTCGTTGTCGTCAACTAATAACAAATTTTTTTCATTTGCCATATTTTTCCCTTCTTAACTTAATACTTCACGACTAATTTTTTGAAGCTTAGCATAAAAACCATCTTTTTTAAGCAGAGATTCATGTGTACCCATCTCTACAATTTTACCTTGGTTTAAAACAATAATAAGATGAGCCTTTTCTATGGTAGAAAGACGATGAGCAATAATAAAAGTAGTTCTGTTCGCAAGTAATCTTTGAAGAGCCTTTTGCAATAATTTTTCGCTTTTTGTGTCCAGTGCTGAGGTTGCTTCGTCAAAGATCAAGATTTCCGGATTATAATAAATTGCTCTTGCTATGGCTATTCTTTGTCTTTGTCCACCCGATAGGTTAATGCCTCTTTCGCCGATAATAGTATCATAACCTTCGGGTAATTGCATTATAAAATCATGGGCATAAGCTAATCGCGCTGCTTTTTCGATTTCTTTCATGGAATAATTTGGAGAACCATAAGCAATGTTATCTTTGATTGTTCCATGGAATAAAAACGTCTCTTGTTGAACAATACCGATTCTACTTCTATGATCATGAATATCAAATTCGCGTATATCGATACCATCAAAGAGTATTCTTCCTTCTGTTGGATCAAAAAATCTTGCCAGTAAATCCATTAAGGTAGATTTTCCACTTCCACTTTCTCCGACAATTGCAATCGTTTGACCTACTTTCACTCTAAACGATATATTATCCAGTACCTTTTTAGTAGTCTCTGGATAAATAAAAGACACATTTTGGAACTCAATCGTATCTTTAAGTGCTTTTTTAGGATATGGCTTTATTGGGTTTTTCACATCAGAAGGTAATTCTAAAAATTCGAGAATTCTTTGCGAAGTAATCGATGCTTGTTTAATTTTTCCTAACATACTCGAAAGCTGGATTACAGGACGAATAATAAACAAGGTCGTCAATAAAAATGCAAAAAATTCACCACCTGTAAAGTTTGTATAATCAATATAATACACTCCTAATCCAATAATTGCTAATGTATAAATGGTAGATGTCATTTCGATTATGTTGGGTCCCATTCTTAAATAAAATATCTCTTTAAAACTCCTCCAACTAAAACGTTGATTCTTTTCTTTTAGTTGTTTTAAAACCTTATCTTCGATTGCAAAAGAACGAATTGTTTTAATACCTCCTAAAAACTCCTGTAAAATAGAAGAAAGTTCTGCTAATAGATTTTGTGTTCTATAGGATGACTTTCCTATTTTTTTTAGAATAAAAATCATAGGAAACAAGATCAAAGGAACTGTTAAAGAAGATATAAAAAATAATTTATAATTTAAATAAACTAATAATGCTAGATGAGTAATCAAATAAAATATATTCGTGATTGAATCTCTTAAATTACTGGAAATAACGGGAGCGATGAATTCAACATCGTTTACAATTCGACTCATCATATAGCCAGTTTTTTCGCGATAGAAATAATTAAGGGGCAATTCTCTAAGTTTTTTATAAAGCTTACTGCGAATATCGCGAACTGCTTTATACCCTGCACCAGCAATAAAACGAATCGAAATCAAATGAAATATCAATTTTACGAAATAAACAATAAGAATGATTATACTAGAAATAACTACAATCTTTAAGGCAGAATAACCCATCGCATTGATGTTTAATTTGGGTCTTATAATATACCTTAATTGAAGCCTTTCAATTTGAGTTAAATGGTCATATTTACTATTGGGTAATTTATTTAAATAGTACAAATATTTATTGGATAATTCTTTATCGATTTTCTTGGGTGGTTCGGGAACAAAATAATGATAGTTTTTTTTGTCTAAATTCTGAGAAAAATTAAACAAATCTATTAAATTCGATGAAGACGTTAAAGATAGATAAATTACTTTTTGTAAAATCTTTCTTTCGGTCTGAGAAAATTGAACTACAAATTCTGAATCTTTATCCCCCAATGCATCGAATAAAGGAATAAATAGAGTTAAACTAATGCCATTTAAAATCGCCACAATAAAAGCAAATACCAATCCCAAAAAAAATTGGGATCGGTATTGTAAGACATGCTTAAATAACCAAAAGAAATGTTTATACATTAGTTTTATTGTTCAACGCCTAAACCTTCTTTGGGTGCTCCGACTAGAATAGCCATATTTCCATGAGGATGTTTGTTTTCTTTCATCAATTGATGACAATATCCTGTCTCTTCGAATTTAAATGTCTTTGTTAAACATGGATCTACTTTTTTCTGTATCACTAATTGATTAAAACCAGCACAATCTTCGTCATTAGCAAAATGGGATCCTTGTAATCGTTTTTGCCTCATCCATAAATAGCGTAAATCTACGGTTGCATTATATCCTGTTGTTCCAGCGCAAATCACTACCATACCACCTGTTTCGCACACAAAAATTGATGTAGGAATGGTATCTTGTCCTGGATGTTCAAATACAATGGTGGGGTTTCTTTTGTTTGTATATTGCCAGATAGCTTTTCCAAATTCACTTGCTTTCTTTCTCCATTCTGCAAAAACGTCTGGTTTATTGATGTCGTTTGTTAGTGCGCCCCAGTGATTAAAATGCTTTCTGTTGATTACCCCATCTGCCCCCAATTTTTTACACCATTCGATTTTAGAATCATCAGAAACAACTGCAACAACGGTTGCACCAGCTGCTTTAGCTATTTGTATTGCCATGCTACCTAATCCACCAGCACCACCCCATACAAGAACAACATCATCTTCTTTTACATTGTTTGGCTTCCAGTGATGGAGCATTCTATAAGCAGTTGCACCTACCAACATATAGGCTGCTGCTTGTTCCCACGTTAAATGTTTTGGTTTGGGTAAACATTGATGATCTTGAACCAGTGTAAATTGAGCAAATGAACCCCAATTGGTTTCATAACCCCAGATTCTCTGAGAAGGAGCTAACATAGGATCCTTTCCTGCTTTTACCCATGGATCATCATGATCCCATTGACCACAATGAATTACTACATGATCCCCAACTTTGACATTTTTAACTTCGCTTCCTACTTTATAGACTATACCAGAAGCATCGGAACCACCAATATGAAAATCTTCTTTTTCTCCTTTTTTTTGTCTTGCAGCAATTACATTTAGAGGATATCCTAATGCTGCCCATACATTATTATAATTTACACCAGCTGCCATTACAGCTACTAATACTTCCCGTGGTCCTGGTTCTGGAATAGGAATTTCTTCGATTTGAAACGCTTTTATTGGATCGCCAAATCGTTCAGCTCTTATCACCTGTGCATACATTTTTTTGGGAATCACACCAAGTGGCGGTAATTCCCCTATTGGTACAATCTCTGGTCTAACTTGCATAAAAACCAAATTTTAAATTACAAGAATTTTTACTACTTTTTTTAAAATTTTTTACGTCTACATAAAATAAACAATTTTCACGAAAGAAAATATATTTTTTTTGTTATTTTAGTGCAGTTATGGAACCTAAGAAAAAAGAATATAAATTATTTACGTTTACCCCAGAAATCATGCAACAGATTGCAGAAACAAAAGAGATTCCTGTTCATTTTTATAACAAAGAAGGACAAATTGTTATTTATAAAAAAAAGAATGCAAGCGAAGTAGAAATTGATCGTTTATTTCGTTATACCCAACAAGGAACTCTTTATTATGATGTTGATGATAGCGAAACCTTAGGAATTAAAGATAAACAAACAAGAGATATTCCAGAAGGATTTACAGATACAAAATTATTAACAGAAAAAAATGCACAAGACTTAACCCAAGAAACCAGATCCATTTTTAGTACGCTTAAAAAAACTGCAATTACATCCATCCATGCAAGAAGAACTAGCGAAAAACTTACACAAGTTTTTAAAGACTTCGAAAGCAATCCAGATTCTTTAACTGGACTTGTTAACATTATCGAGCTTTTAGCAGGCAAAAAAAACGAATACGAAGTAGAATTAGCTACCAAACGCGTTGTTGTAGCAATGGCAATGAAAACACGGGGTATTTCTTCTCAGAATTATAAAGAAGATGGAAGCTTTTATAAACGTATCAATAATTTAATGATGAGTGCACTTTTGTGTGATATTAGTTATTCAAAAATGAACCTACCCGACAAAACTTTTTTAGACTTAAAAGACATGAACTATATTAAAAATCACCCCATTCTATCGTATTTATTAGTAGCACATGAACCAACGATCCATCCAGAAATTAAAAGAAATATATTGGTTCACCATAGACCTATGAGGTATGATCCCCAAACTAATAACTATCCTACTAAAGAATTTATATTGACTAAACTAAAAGAAATTCAATTAAAATTTTCTAATGATCCGAAGAAAAAAACAATTGTCGAAGATATAGAAACACAATTAAAGCTTTTAAAAGAAGATATACCTTATGACGAGGATGCTGCCATCTTATGTATTGCATCAGAATTCGCATCGTTAACATCCAAAGTTCCTTGGCGAAATGCATTTTCTCCGATAAGAGCTGTGCAGATGATTGTAAACAATTCTTATTTTACCTACCCAGATAGAACCATCAGAGAATTTTTAGATCATACCGCAATTAGTTTATGCGATAATAAAAAAGCAATCCGCGAAGGTGATTTTGTGATAATGACAAATACCACTACAACTGGTAAAGTATATTTCGAAGCAGGACAAGTGACAAATACGAATCGTTATCAGAGTAAACCCGGTATAGATAGAATTGCAACAATTAATCCTATCATAAAAAATACACCTAAATTACATTTTGCTGGCTTTGATGTAAAAAACCTCCAAATCGATCGACGTTATGCACACTTTGAACTTTTACAAGATGATTCGCGAAAGATAGTCTATGTTATTAACCCAGATTATGACGAACAACTTTACGAAACATTATTTAAGTTAATTAAAGGAAAGTATTCTAAGGGCAATATAATATCGCCAAATAAAGTTGTAATTTAATGCATGAAGAAGCTTTTCGAAGTAGTAGAAAAAGATAAGTTAGCAGGAGTCCACAAAAGAAGTGATGGTAGGCTATATTATATACAACGTAAAGTAGAGTTCGAAACAATCGATTTCGATCCTGCTTATATCTTTTCTGAACAATGGAGCATTTTTCAAAAACCCTTAGCACCTATCGATTGGAATCTTCCCATAGATGAGCTCGATAGAATGCTTACAGAATTTTCTTTGGAATGTTCTTTTCGGTTTCATCATCTATGGTATAGATACATAGATGTAATGTTAGCTAGAAGTATTTCTATTAATGATAAAAACTTATATTTAAAAAAATTTATAAAACCTTCTATATTTTTGGATTTAGGTATACCAGAAAATATAGAGTGGACTAACGTTCCTAAATCAATCCACGAAAAAATATTAAAAGAATATCAAATATCAAAAAGATTTTCTTCTAGGTTTAGAATCTTTTATTTAACCCAATATTTAGAAGACTTAACAGAAGATATAAATCTATACTTAAAACCTTACAATGAATTATGGCAAATAGAACATAAAAAGCTTGAGTTATATGAAAATATTAGACATTTTATAAAATATTTATATAATCAAAATTTTTTTGAATTCATTAAAACTAAACTAAATGAGTTCTTAATCCATCTTCTTCTTAACACTAAAATCAGATTAGAAAATAACATAATAAGTAATATTTATTATAAAATTTCTCAGCAAAAACAAAATTATGATTTAAGCCATTTCGAAAGAAAAATTATCCTGGAATTTTTTTTAAAGAATCAAATCATACAAGATAATCAGAAGTATTTATTTATTTTGAACGAATATACAATATTTCCTCAAGAACTAGAACGATATGTTCGAAAAGTTTTGTATTTAGAAAACCAAATCCATAAAGAAAAAATCCATCTTTTAAAATTATTTTTTAACAAAGTATCGAAAGAAAAACATTTTTTTTATAACTTACCAGAAGATATTTTTAACACAGAAAAAATCAATCAGCTACAAACTGAAAAAATTAATAATGTTTTTCAATTAACAGAATTTTTAAATTTAACACATAATTTTTACATAGATTATTTTATAAATTTATTTAATCAAAATAAAATTATAACTCTAGAAGATTTTCCTAAATACTTTAAAGATAAAATTGATTTAAACAATCGGTTAAAACATGAAATTTTAAATCTTATAAGGGAAATATCAGAAATCAATTATAAAATTATTCTTTTTTACAAAAAAAGCTTTAGCTTAACACCATCTAAATTTATTCCTAACCAAAAATATAATATTGATATAACACCACCAAGCCATTTAATCGCGGGTAATCCCTTCCACGAAAAGGATTTGTTAGATTTTTTTAAAAACCTTATTAAAGAACGTCTAAAACCCATTAGAATGGCATCGAACGATTATTCTTTAATCCATTACGAAAAGCATGGTATTTTGACGTTAAACCCAGTGCTAAAATTATGGAAAAATCAAACAAACTTACAAAAAGATTTACCCGAAATTACACAACTCGAAGTAAACACGCCTATTACAATCGAATGTTTATTAGAATTATTGCAACATGTAGACAAAGATATTTTTAAAAGAGAAATTTTGCATGGAACTATCCTTAAAACCCTCAAAGGCACACAAAACTTAGAAAATATGACCATTCTTTTAATTCCAGGATCATGTTATCCTTTAAAAGAAATTCCTTCGTCTCACTTCCCTCAATTAAAAAATAAAATTATCGGAGAAAAGAGGTTTATAAACGAAGTTGGTATTAAAGATACCCACTATATTTTAACTGGAGCGTGGTATAGTAAAAAAAATCATACATTATATTATCCTATTGGTGGTGATAATGCAGAGCTATTAAAAAAAATTTATTTAGGAATTCGCACAAATGTAATTCCAGCCTTCTATTTTGCAATAGGAAAGTTTGTTTTCGATTGTTTACCCGATTCTATTTTGTACTATAAAACAACAAAACTAACTTTTAGAGAAATTTTATTAAAAATTTTTAAGATTCAAAATTATTCCGAAAAAGAACTAAAAAAAATTCGCTTATTTTCTAAAGAAGAAATAAAATTTCAATTCGCTATATATTATTCCCTTTTGATAATGGAAAACCTAACAGGAGGATTGCACATTCAAAATAAAATTCCTGAGCTTTACAAATGGTTTTTAGAAAATTTAGGAATTAAAAGCATCTTTCTATTGGATAAAGAAATGCGAAAAGAAATCCGTCTAAAAGCTCAAAAAACCATTGAGAAATACAACGAAAAATACTTAAAACTGATTTTAGCTTGACGAGAGATTTTGTAAAATTTAATTTGCTTATTAGAATCGGGCTGTAGCGCAGGGGTAGCGCACACGTCTGGGGGGCGTGCGGTCGCTGGTTCAAATCCAGTCAGCCCGATGAATTCCACAATTCGAATTCTAACTTTTTCTTGTGGATGATCTCTTGGTAGATTTCTTTTGGAGGTGGTACAATTTCTTTATTTTCTTTAATAATAATACGGGCCCATTTTCTTTCTGCCATTTCGCAAATATCTCTTATGTTTCTACCAGAAAATCCTTCACTAATTTTTGCTAATTCCATCAATGCTTCTTCTTGTAGATGCTTGATGTATTTTTTAAAAATATTTAACCGTTCTTTAATATCTGGTAAAGGAAATCGAATAATAACATCAAAACGAGACAATAATGCATGATCCAAGTCCTTTGCTCTGTTAGTAGCTCCAATTGTCAAAACATTGTTTTTATTTTCGAATCCATCTATTTTTCGTAATAAAACAGAAAGTACTCTTCGCGTTGCTTCTACTATGCCTTGTTCTCTGGAAACTGCTAATGAATCAATTTCGTCTAAAAATAAGATGACTCGGGGAAATTTTTCTGCATAATTAAAGATTTCTGATAAATTTTTTGCGGATTCTCCATAATACTTACTCAAAATATTTTCTATGGGAATATAAACCATTGGGATTTTTGATTCCGATGCAATGATTCGAGCCATGGAAGTTTTTCCTACTCCAGGTGGTCCCTCAAATAAAATCGCAGACGGATAATTGTGAATTTTTTTCCCTCTTGCTAATTCACTCACTTTTTCGAAAACGCCTGGATGTAATAAAGGTAGAATTACCGTTTCTTGGATTTCGGTTTTTATATCGGTGTATCCACCTAACGAATCCCAATCCTCTTCGATAATATTAAAATATTTCTCGTCCTCTTTGTTTTTTATATAAGTGGGATGACAATAAATTTTTGTTCCGAGTTGGACCAATCGTTCGTAGAAATTGATTTTTTGTTTTTTAGAAAAAAAATATTTGATGATTTCTATAATCGATTGAACCTCTTCCTGTAACAAATTGCCTCCTTTGGAAATTTCTACGCGATTTACACCTATCGAAATAAATTTATATTTAATACCACTCAAAAAATTTTTTGTATCGTATAGGTTTGGTCCCAAAGATTGAAATATTACATAATTGGGGTCATAAGTGTGAACTCGTATATTCTCAATGTATTGTTTTATAATACCTAAGGAATCGTAGATTTGTTCTTTTGTTAATGCATCTGGAAAAAAGTAGGTTTTAAACTCTCCTTTTTCGAAGCTTACAACAGGTAATTCAATCGTCCCTTCTAAATCTAATTTTTCTATTTCTTGTTCGATTTGCTTTTTTGCACTTTGAAAATCCAATTCTACCATAAAGACTTTTCTATTATTTTTATTGTATAGATAGGATCAAGTGAAATATAGAATAAACATTTGACGAATTATAACAATAAAAATTTTTGAATTATTGTGCCCAAACGTTGGAAACCGCCATTCGAAAAAGATAAACCAGCACGATTGTATACTATATGTGCTTATGATTCAGAAAATGTATCTCTAATCGAAAAAATAAAAAAAAATTTAGAATCATTTTTTGGTAAAATTGATTTCGAAATAAACTTTAATTCTCTTTTACCTGTTCCTTCTATTTATGCAGCAAATAAAGAGTTCGAAGTTTATCATTTGATTAGTTATGAACGCCCCATAGGACGAGAAGAAATAGTAGATATTAAAAGAAAAACTTTAAGCATAGAAATTAAATACCAAAAAGATGGTTTCCCTTCGATAGAAATTGATTCAGGTTATGTTACAGAAAATCAGGTGATTCGTAGTTCTCTTTACGAAGAAAATCATAAAATATATCTTTATAAAAATATTTTTTTGGAAACCTTATATTTTTTCGACAAAGGAACTTATAAACCATTTATTCATACACCAAAGTTTTTTCGAAGCCCCGATATCATTACAACATTTAACGATTTGCGATTAATCTATGTTAGCAGTTCTTAGAATTAGTATTCTGTTTTTATTGTTGTTTTTTATGAATTGTTCCTTTCAAACTATATCTATGTGTGATGACTTAGATTCTAAAACACGGGAATGTAAAAACTTTCCAGAAGCAATTGAGCTTAAAACAGATTTTGAACAAAAACTAAAAGATTTTTGCTATGATTTGTATTTTCATAAAAAAATTACAGTTGGTTTAATTGTAAACTCAACTCAACCTAAAGCTTCCTACAATTGTATTTATAGAATAAACCAAGGACCAGAATTTTTACTAGAAGGAAGTCGTAATTATGAAGATCATTTCTGGTGTTTTGATTATTTAGGCTCGATGATTTTAAATTATTATAAAATTCAAAACCAGGAAAATCTACCCATAAAAGAACTTGATCCAAAAAAAATTTTGTTAGAGTTAGACTTAACATTATTAGAAAATAACCAAACAAAAAAAAACGTTAAAAGAAGGGTTTATATTCAAAATCTTAATTGAAAAATAACAAGTATAGAATTATCTTGTAATATATGAATAAGGATGATGAATTATTCGAAGTAAAAATATCTGATATTTCTGTTACTACCGTTGGATTTGCATTGATATTTAAACCGATACATTTTACTACCAAAGAAGCAGTACCTATTTTTATTGGTCCATTAGAAGCATATTCTATTTCGAATGAACTCCAAGGGATTAAAAACCCTAGACCCAATACACATGATTTAATGGTTCATACATTAAACCAATTAGGTGCAAAAATTTTAAGAGTAATTATTAACGACCTTGTGGGAAATATTTTTTATGCAACCATCGTTCTACAATACGAAGATCGAATTTTAGAAATTGATGCAAGACCATCAGATTCCGTAGCATTAGCGATTCGAGTGGGATGTCCCATTTTTATGGCAAAAAAGGTTTTTCGAGAAAGTGCAGTAATACTATCGAACGAAGAAGAAGAGATTGTTACTCCGGTAGAAGAAACAGAAAATCCATTAAAACAAAAATCACGATTGGAAATATTGCAAGAACAACTACAAAAAGCTATCGAAGAAGAAAATTACGAAGAAGCCGCGAGGTTGCGCGACGAAATCAAACAACTAAAACAAAGAGATAACTAAAATTTATGAATAAGCACATTATCTCTGATAATTCTACCAATCAAATTCTTATTGAAGATATTAGTCCCTATGGAAATCTAGTAGCTTATGTAGAATCCGATAAGAGAACATGTTATTTTTATCTTATGCCAATAGACAATGGTGAAAAAATCAACTTTAAACCATCTGCCTTATGGTTAAGAAATTTAGTTCCAGCACCAGAAGAATTTAAACTAGAAGTAGCTCCTTTAATGCCTAAAAAGAATACCAAACATCCTAATGGAATAGAAGAATACGAACCAAAAGAATTAGATATTGTTTGGTTTTCGGATGGATGTGGTGCAACTCTATACTATCAAGGAACAATAGAAGCAATTATACCACCATGGTCTTCTTTTGATAACATTGCTGGATACTCAAGAGAAGCAATAGGTTTCGATACCCCCTTTCTTCCCCTTCCAGAAACGAATTCTGCCTTTTATTTGCGAATCAACGAAAATTTGGAGTATTGGAATCAACTTACACAAAACTCAGAATTAAGGTTCGATAATTATAAAAATAATTTATTAAATAAATATATAAATATTTTTGATAATACACCACCAACCGAAATATACACAATAAAAAATGATTTTCTTCCAAAAGCAGAAATCATTGAATTTTTTTATAAAAATTATTATATATATATTACTGTGGGACTTTCCCGACATCCACTACCCAAAGTAGAATTTTTCTATAAAACTAAGGAATCTATCGAGGGAAATCGTGTAATCGAGTTGTTTTTAATTCATCCAAACAAGATATCTGGAAAACTTTTGAATGTACTCGGTTCATTTGCAACCTATCCCTGGAGAACCTTAAACTTTATAGATTACCATCATTCTTTTGAATATATCTACGATGATTTATACGACGGTTTTTTTACCTTGCCGTTAGAACAATTAACCGAAAAATTTATGTTAAATGATATTTATAAAAAATTTATAGAATTATTTCCTAACATAAAATTTATCGGTCTACTACCTGCAACCCAGGAAGATTTCTTAGTATCCAGGGGAAAAGGGATCGATTTTGCCATAAAAAAAAGGTTGACGAAAGTTTAAATTCAAATTATTTTTAGAATAAAATGAAGATTCAATTTTTTTACAGAAATAAAGCAATTTTAGTTTTAATATTATTTTTAAGTTGTTTTAAAAACCTAAATATAAGCGAAGACGAAATCAAACTTTTTCAATATTTTTTACTAACCTATCCAGATTTGATTGTTCAAAAACAATCAGAAAAAATAAACGAAGGTCAAGTGATTAAATTTTTCGTAAAATTAAAAAGCGAACCTAATAGTAAAGTTTCTGTTCCCATTAGTACCAATTCCAACCTAATTCAACTGAATCTCTCTCAAATGACGTTTGATAGCAATAATTGGGATTCATTCCAAGAATTACAGATTTTTGCTCCCGAAGATGATTTTTACGAAGATAATCAAAATATCCCAATCCAATTTGGACCATATTCCAGCGCAGATGTACTCTACAATGGGAAAGGTTTCACCACACCGATTTTTTATATCAATAACGAAACAAAAGGCATTAATTTTAGCATTACCAATCCCACAGAAGGTGGACCCAATGGCAATTTAGTTTTAAGTCTTCAATCCAAACCCAAAGGAAATGTTACAATCAACATAAACAATCCTTCTCCTGCAGATTTAAGTTTTTCTAGTAGTATGATTACCTTTACGCCAGCAAATTGGAATACACCACAATCTGTTACAATCACTGCAATTGACGATACATTACTAGAATACACAGAAACCTTTGATATTGTTTTAACTTTAACCAGTAGCGATCCGAACTATAATAATTTATCTTATACGATTCCTGTTTACATCGATGACAACGATGTTCCAGGGTTTAAATTAAATGTATCTTGGTTTAACATACAAGAAGGAAATACATCGAACGTAAATATTCGATTAAAAACTGCGCCAACAAATAACGTAAATGTAAGTATTACTGCTTCTCCTGCATCTTTATGTACGATTTCTTCGGGTAGTTCCTTAACCTTTACCACAGCAAATTATAATGTAGATCAAACTTTTACGATTTCTGCTAAGTCATTAGATTATATAGACGATATTACTGAATCTCCTACGAATTGTACCATCACAATTACTGGTTCTTCCACAGATCCACTTTACAATGGTCTAAGCCAAACTCTTAAAGGAAGAATCTATGATTATTACGATGCAGGCATAATTCTAAACAATGGTGGAAGTATAGCATTAGGTACATTGTTAGAAAGTGGAACAACTGCTAGCTTTACCATAAGACTAAATAGTGAACCAACCAATAATGTAACCGTATGCTTTAAAAGTAATAACTATTGCGAAGCTGGGGTTGAATTTACGGGATTAAACACACCCGATGGAACCTGTACACCCATTGCAGGAGTAAATACACCTTATTTTGTTTTTAATTCTACAAATTGGTCTACGAATCAAACTATTACAATTAAAGGAAGACATGATTGGGATTATCGAAGTGGAGGTTTACCAACAGAAAATGGAACTCCTTGCAACCCTCCTTATCCCGATGGTACAAAATCTTTTTTAATTCAAATATACACTTATTGTCCAAGCTGTAATGTGAACGAACAACCTTATTATCATACCAACACAAGTCCTTATTCCCAAACACCTTCGGGTAATGTACAAGACGATTTAGATTTTTATACCTTTGTGACAAGCCCTCATAACGGAGATTTTTGGAACGACGGTACTTTAACAGGTGCTAACGCTATTGCAAAAGCAGATAATTTTTGTAGCCTACAAAACCCAGGTTTACCGGGAACCTTTAAAGCATTATTAGTAGACGGTACAAATCGTAGTGCATGTGGAAATGGTTCAGACTTCGCATCATGTGGTGGTAAAAAAGATTGGGTTTTAAAACCAAACAAATACTATTTTAGAAACGTAGACGATAAACTACTCTTTAAAACCGATAGCAATAGTTTTTTTATATTTCTTGATCCAGATGCTTTTGGCATACCAAGTGTAGTATGGACTGGAATTGGTACTTTAAATTGGGCGGACTCTTTAAACAATTGTTCAGGTTGGTCTTCTTCTTCGCCATTACCAAAAGGAACAAGAGGAAATGCAAATGTGAATAATTATTCAGCAATTTGTAATACTCTTCTTGGTGATACATGTGATATTTCAAACAGTATTTTATGTATTCAACAATAATATAAAATTCTTTACTATAAAAATACAAATAAAATTTCGTTTCTATGGCAACATTCGAAAATCAACCCATAGTAGAAAAATCTAAGGAAATTCCCTTTACAAAAGAAAAAATAATTCAAAAAGAATACGGACGTTCTCTCGAAGATTTTGTAGAGGGAGAGGTTTTTGTTCATCCTCGTGCGATTACCATCACCAAAGCATTTGCAATCGAATATGCAATGACCTTTCACGAAGCATGTCCTCTTTTTCTAAGCGAACCTTATGCAAAAGCCCATGGTTTTAAAGATTTGGTAGTACATCCATTGATGGTTTTTAACATCGTTTTATCTTTAGGTGTACAAAACGACTCCGAAAAAGCTATCGCCAACCTAGGATATTACAACGTAAACTTTATTCAACCTGTCTATCCAGGCGATACCATCAGAGCAATGACAAAAGTACTATCGAAAAAATCTCGCGACGATAAACCTGGAATTGTTCATGTTAGGACGTTAGGAATTAACCAAAACAACGAATTAGTCATCCAATACGAAAGAAAGATTATGGTTGCACCTTCGAAAAAACCTCGTACTACAACCCCACAAGAGAATGCTTTCTTTCCTGAAGTAGATAAACCCATCATAAAATTACCCGATTACAAACCCTTTTCTAAAAGCGATGTACATATATTGAACCATACCCTATCCAATACCTATTTCGAAGATTTCGAAGTCGGACAAATCTTTGTGCACAAAAATATGAGGACGATTACCGATGAACATATTCCCTGGACCTATCGTGTAGGTAATACCCATCCATTGCATTATGATCGTATTTATTCCACTGGACTAAGCGGTCCTATGAGTGGCGAACCCATTGTTTATGGTGGATTGGTTTTTGGTTGGTTGGCTGGTCTTGCATCCCGAGATGTTACAGAAAATATGTTATGGGACTTAGGTTATACAGAAGGATACCATACACAACCATCCATTTCTGGAGATACGATTGGTTCAATTTCTCGCGTTTTAGCAAAAGAAGAAGGACCTATACCTGGAACGGGCATTGTGCACTTTCAACTTATTGGAGTAAAAAACATCAAAACCATGGAAGCAATCGAAAAATATGGAGAAGATCTATTTATTAAAGAAAACGATAAAAAAGATATGGGAAAAGAGAAAATTTCGAACAAAATTTTTGAGATTGAAAGAAAAGTATTATTGAAAAAAAGACCAAATTAAATGAACTGGTTTCATGTTTACTTTAAAGTTAAGTTCAGAAGTTAAGGATTCCCAAGATTTTGATGTATTAATCATCGGTGGCGGTATAACTGGTGTAGCTATTGCAAGAGAAGCAGCCGAACGCGGTCATTATGTTGGTCTAATAGAAAAGAATGATTTTGGTTGGGCAACCAGTGCTGCCACCTCTAAATTGATTCATGGTGGATTACGATATTTAGAAAATTTTGAATTTGGATTAGTAAGGGAATCTTTACGCGAAAGAAGAATTCTATTACTTGCGGCAAGTCATTTAGTAAAACCATTACCTTTTGTTATCCCAATTCTGCCCTGGACGAAACCTCATCCCGCCTTAATTTACAGTGGCTTAAAACTTTATGATATATTGTCTTACGACAGAAATCAATTTGTACCAGAAGAAACCTACATTCCTGCAAGTAGATTAATTACACACCACGAACTGATCAATGTAGCACCAGAAATAAAAACTATTACAAACAAAGGTGGCTTTTTATATTATGATTGTCAAAGTTTACATCCTGAGCGATTAACATTAGCATTTTTAAAATCCGCGGCAGAAAAAGGTGCAAGATTTTATAATCATACAACCATAGAAAACTTTATAACAGAAAAATCAGGCGACAAGATATTTTTAAAAGGTGTAGAAGTAAAGGATCAGATTACTGGTAAGACTGCAACTTTTAGAGCAAAAGTTATTATAAACGCGACAGGTCCATGGATCGACATACTGCTATCTCGAATCACGGGAAAACCAGTAAAAAAAATCATGCGATCCAAAGGTATCCATTTATTAACGAAACAAGTTCTAAACCATAAAGTTGCAATGCTCTTTCGAACAAAAACCCATCGACATTTTTTTGTTATTCCTTGGATGGGATTATCTTTAATTGGTCCAACCGATACACCCTATCCAGATGATCCCGACAACCTAAAACCAACCAGCGATGACGTAAATCTATTATTGAAGGATTTTAATAGCACAATTCCTGGAAATCTCCTTAAAGAAGAAATGATTGTAGATATACCCATAGGCATACGTCCATTAATCTTTACAGGAAAAGGAAATACCTATAAAGCATCGCGAAAATACGAAATCTTTCATCATACAAGCGAAGGTATTTATGGTTTGATTAGTGTTGCTGGAGGAAAATGGACAACATCTCGACAATTGGGCGAAGATGTAATAAAAGAAATTTATAAAGAATATCCACATTTAAACAACGAAAGAAAAGTAGATACATCCATCTTACCATTGTTTGGATCTCCGGGATACTCCAATCCATACTCCATTTACGAAAATTTTGCATTAAAAGAATTTCACATAGACGAAATCACAGCGGATCAACACAAATATTTGATCAGTTTATATGGTACAGAACATATCGAATTGTTAAAAATCATACGAGAAAATCCATCGTTAGCGAATCCTGTTTCTGATACTTATCCCGATAGAGATGTATTTGCACAGGTACTATTTGCCATCGAATACGAAGGTGCAAGAACCTTAGATGATGTAATTCGAAGAAGAATTGGATTAGGCACTTATGGAATACCCAATAAAAAGGATCTAGAAAAAATCGCTCAATTTATGGGAAAACACCTAAAATGGAATAATAGCAGAATCAAACAAGAAGTAGACGATGCAATAAAAAATTATCCTGTTGATCTATTAAAACATTAATGCAAAAAACGTTTTGAATTTAAATTAAAAGCTTGCGATTTGATCTAATTTATAAAAAAATCATTATAAGATATTTTCTCTAAAAATCCTAATAATGCAAATAGATTCTTTGGTTAATTTATAAATTTTATACTTTAAATTTTTTATAATTTTCTTCGATGAATTTAGCAAGTTCAATGTCTAATTCCGAAACACCCCCAATAGAATGTGTGTTTAACTCTATGTTTAATCTATTATAAACGTTAAACCATTCAGGATGATGATCCATTTGTTCGCACTTTAAAGCACATAATGTCATAAACGAAAAAGCTTGTTTAAAATCTTTAAATACCAAATTTCTTTTGATTTTATTATTTTCGTATTTCCATTCAGGTAAATCTTTTTGTAAAATTTCATTGATTTGTACATCATTTAATTTATTCATAAAATCATTTATAAAATATTTTTAAAAAACGTCAAACCATTTTTGTTATTCCAAAAACTCATCCCATAAAAGATAATACACATTCGAAAAGGATAATTGTTTTAATAAGATTGCTGCTTGTCTTGCACGTGAGCCAGAAGAGCAAACAATAACAACATTACTTTTGGGTAATATATCTGCTCTAAAAGGTAATTCTTTTAAGTCAATCTTATATACTCTTTTGGTTGATAAGGATAATTTATCGTAAATATCAGAATTATTATCATCACCTCTTATGTCTAAAACAACAAAATCTTTTAGTTGATGAATCTTTTCTTTGGTTATAGATGGAACATCAAAATCTTTTGCAGAGATTTTCTTTCGCGAAGAACTGTAATAATGATTACAGTGGCATTCGGAATTTTTTTGAATTTTTAGTTTGAGCATTTTATGTTGCAATAAATCTATGTATAACAAATGGTCTTTTAGAAAATCCATATTCGAAAGAAATTTTATTGCTTCTAATGCTTGATATATTCCAGCAATACCAGCAACTGGCCCTAATACACCTCTATCTAAACAACCAGCAAGAGAAGAATTCTCTATGTTAGGATACAGACAATCAAAACAGGGTCCATTATCATAATTTAGCAAGGCAATTTGAGCAGTAAACTGATCGATGGAACAATAAAGAAATGGCTTTCCAGTTTCTAAACATGCTTGATTGAGCATTTTTCTTGTAGGAATATTATCCGAACAATCAAGGATCAAATCGTAATCTTTTAGAATTTCTTTATAAGATAAATTAAAATAATCTTTATAAATATTTATATAAATATTTTTATTAAATTCTTCTAAACGTTTTTTTGCAACCTCTACTTTGTATTGACCTACATCGTTTTCTGTGTATAATGGTTGTCTTTGTAGATTGCTCATGTCTACTCGATCAAAATCAAACAAACCTATGGTACCAACGCCAGCAATCGTAAGATATATCGCCGCTGGACTACCTAATCCCCCTAATCCTATGATTAATACCTTTGAATTTTGTAATAATAGTTGTCCCTCGATTCCAAATTCTTCGAGTATGATCTGTCTGCTAAAACGTTTTACATCCATAAATAACAAGTATAGGTTTGATCTCTACTTATTCTTGTACTGGAAGGAAGAACAATATAACCTTCCGAATAAGCAATCGAAGAGATTTTATGAGAACCTTGATTCGGAGCAATTTCGAAATATTCGTTATCGATAATTCTAATAGTTAAAAATGCATCTCTTTTTTGTTCGTTAAAAATCTCGGAATTGGATTTTAGCAAAATCGTATTATATTTCCAGATCCCTTCTTGGTAATATTGGATTGCTGGTAAGACATAATGCTGGAAGTTGATAAAACTCGAGACTGGATTTCCTGGTAGAGCGAACAAAGCCTTATTTTCTTTTTTTGCAAAATAGATAGGCTTACCCGGTTTTTGTTTGATCTTCCAAAAGATAGGTTTAAAGCCAGCTTTTTCTACATCTTTTTTGACGAAATCATATGGTCCAACAGATACTCCCCCAGTTAATAAAAAAAAATCAAAATTGATGTTATTTTGAATGGCTTCGTAGGTTTCGTTTTCTATGTCTTTTACATGGTTGATTAACTTAATTTCGTATCCTTTTTCTTCTAGGATGGTCTTTAATATATAGGAATTGGTATCGATGATTTTACCTTTTTCTATGTCCTCTTCTTCTAAGTTTTCGTTAAAAGGAGTTAATTCGTTTCCGGTAGTAATAATCAATATTTTAGGTTTTTTATAAACAAAGATTTCGAATTTTCCTGCTTGCAAAAGCATTGCAATGTTTCTAGGGTTCAGTTTGGTATTTTTTGTTAACAATAGAGTATTTTCTTTAAATTCTTCTCCTTTTCTACGAATATGCTGAAATTTTTTGATTGGTTGTTTAATTTTTATTTTATTGTGATTGATGAATTCGACATCTTCTACTGGTACAATTGCACCAGTATTTTCAGGGATTTTTGCGCCAGTATTTACTTGGATACATTTTCCCTTAGGAATTCTACCCATAAAAGGAATCCCTGCTTGACTTGTTCCAATTACATCGAATTCTTTTGGTTCATAGGTATCGATTAAAAATTCTGTATCTTCGGTAGAAAGGGCATATCCGTCCATTGCACTGTTGTCAAAATATGGACTAGAATATTGAGCATAGACATCTTCGGCTAATACAAAACCATTGCAAGTATAGGTAGCTCTTAATTCTACTTTTTTTTCTGGTAGATTTTCTTTTATAAGCTGTATTGCTTCTTCTATTGTAATCATATCAATGTCTTTCTCCTCTCATCATCCTATCGGCATGAAAAACCGCAGGTAAAATCGCTTGCAAACTTTCTTCTACACCTTTAGAACTTCCTGGTAAACTTACGATTAAACATCCATTTTTCATTACACTGATAGCTCGCGACATCATTGCTAAGGGTGTTCTTTCATAACCATAAACACGAATTGCTTCGGATATACCAGGTACTTCTTTACCACCGATTTCTTTTAAGACTTCTACCGTGTTATCTCGTGGCCCCAACCCAGTTCCACCTGTAATAAATATAAAAGGAATTTTTTGTTCAATTTTTTCGAGTATCCATTGCTTTATATCGCTTGGTTCATCTGGAAGAATTTTATAATCAACGCAATCCACACCATATTCTTTTACTTTTTCTATAATCAATTTACCAGATTTTTCTTCGGGAATAGGTTCATTTCGTATATATTTTTGATAAATTGTATCTGAACAAACAAGCACTGCACATGTTAGACCTTCGCGTACTCGCTTCCATCTGTCGGATTTACCCCCTTCTTTGTGGATCAATTTAATATCTGTTATTTCTAATTCCTTTGTTATGGGTTTTAACAAATCATACAATGTTAGAGCTGCAATGGAGACTCCTGTTAAAACCTCCATTTCTATTCCAGTCCTAGCAATTGTTTTAGCTTCACATGTAATAACAATATGATCTTTTTGAACTTCAAAATCAATGTTTAAATATTCAATGGGTATAGGATGACAATGAGGAATCAAATTGGATGTTTTTTTTACAGCCAAGAAACCAGCTGCCTTCGCGAATTGTAAGGGATCTTTTTTAGGTAAATCATTTGTAATAATTTTTTCGTAAACAAATTCAGGAAATTTTAAAATTCCCTGTGCTTTTGCATATCGAAGTGTTTTGAATTTATTAGTTATATCTATCATAATTAACCACCTATGTAATGCATTTTGTTATTACTGCCATTAAAAATCAATTGTTTATTTTCTAGTGCTTTTTTTAATTTATTTTGTATTTGAATATCACTATCTGATGGATTAATAGGTATACCAATATCTTGCGTTATACAACCATAGATTTTCCCAGACGAATCTATTCTTAATCGATCACAATCCATACAAAATGGTTTAGAATGATTTGCAATAATACCAAACTGATAATTTGTATCGGTAATCCAATAATATGCGGTTGAATGTTTTTCGCGAGTTAATTCGTAGATTTTATAATACTTTTGGATCTGATTTAATATTTCTTTACAACTATAAAATCGCTTTTTGTGTGTTTTATCATCTATCCCCATTTTCATGTATTCTAAAAACCTAATAGGAATATTTCTTTTTCCAGCATATTCTAAAAGAGGTAAAATTTGATTTTCGTTATATCCTCTAATAATGGTAGAATTAATTTTTAAAGGAATGTTTAATTTTAGAATTTCGTCAATCAACGTTTGATAGAATTCTAAGCTTTTTTTGGTTCCCATTTTTTTTAAAATAGCATTATCCAAAGCATCTAACGATAAATTGATGCTGTCAAGTCCAGCTTTTTTTAAGTTTGTTAATTGTTTTAATAATAATGTCCCGTTAGACGTTATAGAGACTTCCGGAATTCCTAATGATTTTAAAGCGAATACAATTTCTTCTAAATATGGATATAAAGTTGGCTCCCCTCCAGTAAGATGAATTTTCTTTATATAAATATATTTATTAATTTTTTTTATAATATCTATAAAATATTCTGGTTTTTGAATTTTGGTTTTTGAATATTCATTCTCTACCTTACAATAAATACACTGAAAATTACACACTGGAAGTAGGCTCAAACGAATAGTTTGGAACGTTCTTCCTAATTTATCGATTATTTTATCGACTGGCAGGATTATTTGATTGGAACGCGAGTAATATAAATTGTCTATCATATTGCCTCCTTTGCAAGCCGGCAGGCAGAGATATTTCTATCTCTACCCTATCGCCTACACTCCATAGCATCTAGCCTTAGGAAAATGTAGGTCGGAGGATTGCTTAAAATATTTAATTATTTTATATATCAATACTCTTAAAATGTCAACCAATTAATGAACTTTTTCTATTAATAATTGTAAAATTTTTCCAAGATTTATATAAAATCTATGTTCTGTTGTTTCAAACAAGGTATTAATAAATTCTGGTACCCATGTTAAATAATGATCATTTAAAAATTTAAAACGAATTTCTTTTAGAATTTCTTTTTTTTCTTCTTTTTCCATTTCGCTAAGACTGTCATCTTGTAATAGAGCAAATTCTTTTAGAAACATAAAAGATATAAATCCAGTCTCTTTTGTAATTGTGTCTGGAGAACCAACCTTCTCTACAATATAGGGAAAATCTAATGCTTTATAAAAAGAGGTAATATCATTTAAAATATTTCCTTTTTCAATCTTTACATAACCGGCCTCGGAATTAGACAGTCCACCTTGTAAATCAAATAATCGATGATATTCTCCTTCTAATGGCTGATTTTTAAAAATCATCAATTCTCTTAATAAATCTATGATTAATTGATAAAAATTCTTATCTATAACTAAGATATTATCAAAATCTATGGATAAGAATTCTTCTAAATTTTCAAAGAAGATGGACTGGTTTTCCCAGTCCATTACTTCTAGCCCTAAGGATACTAATCTATAAAGATCAGCTTGGATTAATAAATCCTGTATATATTTTTCTTTTGTTAGATTCATAAAAAAATCCTATTCAATCTTAATTGGTTGCCATGGCGCGTAATTTTTTCTTGAACCAACTTCTTTATTGTTTCCATCCCATATAGCTACTGCAAAAGCAGTATTAGAACCTTCTTTTAATGAAGGTATATGATTTGGGTTAATTTTATAAGTAAACACAACCTTCCATGTTTTTTGAGTTTTTATACCCCATGCTCGTATATCTGCCTCTTCTGAATGTGTGGATGTGCCAAAACCAGCTGCATGTAATTCTTCCACAGGAGATATTCTATTTTCTTTAGAAACAGGATTTTTTGCTTCTTTTGCAATTTCCTTCCCAAACATATAAGTTTCGGTAAAAACATTTGGATGAATATCTTCTACTTTTACATATCCCTTTTCTATATCTCTATTCCAAATTGCTTTCCAATGAAAGATCACAACAGGCGCACCATCATGTCCCATAAATGGAGATGTAGAATTATAATCTTTTACAGGGAACTGAATTGCACATGCATCACTTGCTTTATCCACATCTGTTACATCATTTTTTGTAGAATCATTCCATTCTAGATAAAAAGCGATATATTTTTTATTATGTATTGCTTTTATCTTTACATTAGAGATACTATTTTTTAGTAATGATGGTGTTGTTATATTCTGTGGCATTAAATCTACGCTAATACTATCTACCTTATTCCATATTTCTGCATCTGGGTTAGGTTTTAGAAAAAAATCATCACCAATGTTGTTAAATTTGACAACATAACCGTCTGCAAACAACCCACGAATTAAAAATAAAAAAGCTATAATTTTTAATAAATTTTTCATATTAAACTCCTATGTGGTATTGATTCTATAGACTTCATTTTTCTCGTCAAAGAATGGTCTTTGGAAAAATGGTTCTGTAAAAGGTACACGTAATACTTCCTCACCTTTACTATTGTATCCAACTGTTTCTTCTTTCTCTACTTTGAATTTGGTAATAATTTGCGGAGAATTACCAAAAAGAAGCAATGCTGCTAACATTTTTTTATCAGAATGAACCTTTCTATATGTGTTTACTGCGTCCATTGCATTAGGGCCAAATAATTGTTTTAGAAATTTTTCTGGAACATGCACTGGTGGTATATAGTATACATTTGGTTCTAATCCAAATTGAGGATACAAAGGAAGAGCTACTTTTTTAACGTGCACTAAATAATCTATTGGATTATCCTCGTCTATTTGATCTGGTTTAGAAAGCCATCCTTGCAATCGTATCTTACCAATGCAAGTTTGCACACATCTTGGTTGTTCCCCTTTTTCTAGCAATGGATAACAAGCTATACACTTTTCCGAAGTTCTTGTTACTATGTTATAAAATGTTTTTTTATAGGGACAAGCTTTTACACACTCTTTATATCCTCTACATCTTGTTTGATCAATTAGTACCACACCATCTTCTTCTCTTTTATAGATTGCATTTCTTGGACATGCTGCAAGGCAAGCAGGATAAGTGCAATGATTACATATCCTTGCTAAATAAAACATCCATGCAGAATGAACATTCTTAAAGAAAGCACCTTTATTGATAATTCCAGAAATTTCATCTTCTCCGATATTAGGACTTGTATAATCTTCGTCATCTGGTAAATATCCTAATACCCTTTCTCCTTGTGGTGCTGCTTCGAAAACAGTTTTACCCTCGTAAGTATTTTTATTCCATTTTTGAGGTCCAAGTTTTTCAAGAATTTTTAAATCCCAGGCAGTTGGATAAAAACCATAAGGCTTAGTTTCTACATTATTCCAAAACATGGTTTCTTGGCCTTTTCCAGAAGTCCAAGTAGTTTTGCATGCTACTGAACATGTCTGACATTCTATGCATTTATTGGTATCAAAAATGTATGCTACCTGTTTTTTTGGTCTATTTTCTTCGTATGGATATTCCATTGTTCGATTGATTTGCCAATTTTTAACCTTGGGCATATAAAACTCCTTATTATGTTTTTTTAACTAATAAAGTTTCCTGAAATATATTGTTTTAACACTGGGTTTTCATCAGTTGGTGTTAAACCCAATTTTACTGGTTTCCATACACCTACTCCATTTAAACCACCTGCTTCCGCTTTTGTTATTTTAATAAAAGATTCGCGTGGTGCTCCCGTAGGACAATGAACATCTGGTGCAAATCCTTTATCTACGATTTGACCAATTAAATTCTTTCTTACAAGAGAATCTGTCATCAATGTTGGTTTTAAATAACCTCTCGTACAACTTTGATGAGAACCACTTCTAAATAAAGAAATATAACCTGTTTTAGTGTTCATTGCTAATCCATTGGGATTTGTTTTATTCCCTAATACAGTTCCATATGTTGCTGGTGACATATTATGCCACATTCTTGTAACCCCTCTGGGTGTACCAGGATAGAACCTTACTCTACATAACAAACGAGCTATCTGATAATCTTTATTTCGTTTTTGCCATCCATGGAAGGGTCTATCATGAGGATCTGCATCCACATAGACATAATCACCATTTTCTAGTCCAAGTTCTTTTGCATCGAGTGGATTAACATCTATATAAGCTTCTGAAATATAAGGTTTCCTTTTATCTAATCGATACATATCTCCAAAAGGACCAAACCATATGGATATAACATCTGTATCGTGGCCAAATGTATGAACACCATGTCTATATTTTGGTGTATGAAAAACAAATCGATATCCATCGTTCATTAGAGGATGTTTTGTTTGTTTTAGAGATTTCCAATCTTTTATAATATGTCTTGCTTGTCTAACATCACCGTCTAAATTCGAAGAAGAAACTCCGTAATTTTCTGGGGATTTTGGTTTTATTGCAACATGTGGTTTTGCTAAAATTACATTTGGTTCATAAAAAGTAGAATCAATAGGTTCTCGATAAACAGGTAGATTCTCTCCAGATTCTATAAACTCTTTTTCCTCTCTATAAAATTCTAATCTACCAGTTTTTGTATAGAATGGTTTATCTTCGTTCGTTTGTTCCCAACCACCTGTTTTTGGTGTAGTTCTAGTCATCATTAATGTTGGAATTCCTTCTTTTGCTTTTTTTTCAATTTCTTCGAAATCGTACCCCTTTAAAATATTGCTGTTATCAATGATTCTTTGTAGATATACTTTTGTTTTATCTTGATAAACAAAATACCAATAATCTTCAAAACGTTTATCACCAGTTAATTTCGCTAGTGCTTTTCCAATTCCAGCTGTAACCTCAATATCCGCTAATGTATTATAGATACGTTTAAATGGAGTACGTGGATATGCATAAAAGAAAGGATTTGTAACAGAAATGGTCATGTCAGGATGTTTAAATTCTGCCCAACTATCAACTGCAAATACTATATCAGCATACTCTGTGGAAGGTGTCCACCACCATTCGTTGATAGCTAAACATTCTACTTTCGGTAAGGTATTCATGATTAAATCGTAATGGCCTTTAATATTGCCAATTAAAGAGTTACTATTAGATACATGAATAAATTTTGTTGGAGTCGGAATATGGGTTTTTCCTGTAATTCTTTCTTTACCCATCCTAAGTAAAGAATCTCCATGATTAAAATAATGAACTGATTCACCTTTCCAATATGGTTTAATTTTTACTGGTTTGTTCTCTTCTAATGTGATATTAAATGGATCTTCAAAGATATATGTTCCTAAACCACTAAAATATGCACCGCGATAATTACCTGCATAACTTCCTATATTTCCACCTGGTTTACCAATATTTTCTGTTAATGCTGCTAAGAAAAATGCTGTTCTATCTTTTAAATCATTGTTAAAGAATTGATTTGGTCCCATACCAAAGAAAAACAATGTTTGACCTTTATTTTTTACTAATTCATTGTATATTTCTTGAATTCCTTCTTTGGGTGCCCAAGTAATTTCGGAAACAGTATCAAGATCAAAATTATTCATTATATATTCTTTGTATAAATCGAATACAGGTCGAACTTTTATCTCTTTTCCATTAGCAAGTTTAACTGTAAAAGTACCTTCTAATGCAGCGTTTATATTAAATCTTTTTCCGTATTGATCTCGTGTAACAATTATAGGTTTTTTTGATTCTTTATCCCAAACTACATAATCTCCCCATTCTTTTCTTAAACTTTCTGATACTATTGGACCGAATTGTAAGGTTGGTTTGGGAGGTTTATCACCTTCTTTTAGAACAACAATATTTTCTTTTAGTTCAGCTAATTTATATTTTGGATCGATATCGTTTGCTCGTAAGATTTGTAAATTATCTAAACGTACCAAATAGGGCATATCTGTATATCTTTTTATAAATTCTTCACTATATGTTTTATTTTTTAAGAATAAATAAGCAAATCCCAAAATTAAAGCAGGAGTTGTTCCAGGTCGTACAACTAATCCATAATCCGCTTTATTCATCGTTGCACTATATTCTGCAGAAATTACCACTACCTTAGAGCCCTTTAATCTTGCTTCTGTAAGCCAATGAGCATCAGGCATTTTTGTCGTTAACCAGTTCATTCCCCATACAACTAATAATTTTCCATATTCTGCATTCGCTAAATCGAAATCATGGGTTTGTTGTCCTGTAACCATTGGATGACCTGGTGGTAAATCTGTATGCCAACTATAATTATCCCATCCTCTTGCACCTAGTGCTTTATCAGGTTCAACACCACGAATTTTTGCATCTAAAAGTGCTAATGAATTTGCAAATCGATACTCAGCAAAAATTCTTGTTGCTCCCAATGCTGCCATTCCACCTCTAAATTTTAATGTTTGAGTTCCCGCCAATTTCATTGCATCGACCATATCCGGATCATATCCTTGGGCCAATAGATATTTTTTCCCTTGTTCTCCAGAGTATGTTTTTGCAATATTCTCTAATACTTTTGCTGTATAATCAAACGCTTCCTCCCAACTGATTTTTACCCAATCATCTTGTCCTCTTTTAAAATATTGTTCGGGTGGTTTACCTGTATTGGGATCTCTTGGAAAGTCTGCTCTAATCCATTCTAAAAATCCTTTACGAATCATTGGTTCTTTTACTCTTCTATCACCATAGAATCTACGAATTAAACTTAATCCTTTTTGACAACATCTAGGATCCCAACGATGGCTTGTCTTATTACCGTAGATATCCGTAGCTTTGCCATAACCAAAAGATGGACCTATACGCACTGCTACACCATTTTTAACATAAACTTTTAATAAACAGTTATGAGTATCATTAGGTGCACACAAAAAGTGAAAAGTAGAATCATAACTATATAAATCACGATAATGTTTTTCCCAATCTCGATTTGGATATCCACTCAAAGGATTATCGTGCTTAAACGGTTCTGTAAAAGCAAATAGCTGACTTCCTTTTAAAGAATTAACTACTGCTGCCGTTCCTGCAACACCTAGTATTTTCAAAAAGCTTTTTCTTGTAATTTTAGGAGAAATACCCTTTACAGGTTTATCTGGCTTCTTATGTTCATAAGGCATAAAGTACCTCCTTAATTTAATTATATTTTTAGTAGTCTTTAATATTTAAATTAAAAAACTATTTAATCGTAATACAAAGTAATAAAAATTGCAAGAAAAAAATATTAAGACAAACAAAAATCCAAAAATTTTTTTTCTATTTTGAGATTATTTTTCATCAAAGCATTGATTATTATTGAATTTCATTGACCATAAAGTCATTTCAAAAAGTAAAGAATTCTAATGAAAAGTAGTACAAAAGAATTGTTAAAATTTTTTACTCACCCGATTTTTTATATACCAATAAGTTTAATCTTTTTTCTAGAAATCTTTTTAAGAACTGGAATTTATGATTCTTTTTTAAAACCACTATCCTATGCTGCTAACATAAACAGAATCAAATCTATCGTAAAAAACAGTTCTATTGATCCAAATGTATTAGTGGTTGGAACATCTGTTCCTTATCAAGGTTTGTTATTAAATGATTTAAACGATTATTCGAAAAAAGATCAAGTGAATGTTGTATTTCAGAGCATTGCAACACAAGGTGCTTTTTTGGTAACTCAAAATATGTTATTAAATTATACATTAAGAGAACGTGATAATATAAAATATATGATTCATTTTGCAGATTTAGATTTTCCTTGGCAGCAACGTTATGATTTGGAATTAGCAAACCGCTCTATGCTTGCTCAGTTTGATATTTCCGAAACCATTTTTATCCTAAAAGAATATGAATACATCATAAAACCCGAAGATTATCGATTCTTTTACATAAAAATTTTAACTTACCAAAAAGATTTAAGGGATTTTTTTCTTAACCCATTAGGTAGGTTTAAATCCTTATCAAGATCCAGAAAACAACTTTCACAAGATTATAGCTTTATCAACAACAACGATTATGCACTTGGTTATTATGGAAGTACCGTAGAAGAATGTATAAACAATGCAATCAAAGGTATTCCTTATTTTAAAGATAATCAACAAATTACTGATGAACCACATCGAACAGCAGTATTAGATACTTGTAAAATGGCAAATTACGATCCATACGATGACCCAGGAAGGTTGACTTGGGAAAATTTATTTTATATACGTTTGAACCATTTATACCAAACAGCATTCAAAAATGGTTTAAAAATCATTACGATTCTTCCGCCTTATTCTATTTTTATGCAAAAAACAAGAGACGAAAAAAAAGCTCAATTTTGGGTAGAAACAATTCATAAAATTGATCCAAATATTATCATCCTCGACCATCGTTTTGTGTTAGATGACGATAAAAACCTTTTTTATTTCTACGATACGATACATCTAAATCGAGTTGGTGCAGAAAAATATACTCAAATATTTTATAAAGATATTATAAAATTTATCAAATAATTAGAGGAAATTTGTAAATGATATTGAGTCTCAAATTAAACTATTTTTGTAGTTTTTGACAATTTTTTGACAATTTTTTATTTTAATATGATATAATCTAAAATAAATTTGATGATGGAGTAATGTATGAATCGCTTAGGTGTAATTAAAGTAAGCCACGAAATGATGGATAATATAGAATTACTTACTCCATGGAAAGAATCTCTCGATTTCGAAAAAGTAAAAGAAATTATTGCAAAATCACCTTATAAAATCGATGGATTTGTATTTTTATCCACATGTAATCGCGTAGAAATTATCTATAAAATACATAACTCCGTAGAGCATTTGCGTTTTTACGAATACATGTTAGGAAAACTTCCAAGCATAGCAATTCATCCGGAACATATTACTGGAAGGCCAGTTATAACTCATCTTTTAAAATTATGTTCGGGACTTGAATCTATGGTGCTTGGCGAAACAGAAATTCGATATCAAGTTAAAGAAGCTTTAAAAAAAAGTATAGAAGAAAATGTAATCGATTCTTCTTTAAATCAATTGTTCCAATCCATATTTAGAGAATGTAAAGAAATACGAAAATACATTCCATCTAATATTCCTCTATCGATATCTTCTTTGGGTGTGCGAAATTTGGAACAACAATTGGGCGGATTTGCATCTCATGATGAATATTTTGTTGTAATTGGTTCTGGACCAATCAGTAAGGCATGTGTTGAATACATAAAAAAATGGGGCGGAAATGATGTTCTTTGGGTAAACCGGACAAAAGAAAAGATTCTTAACGATGCGAACCAATTAAATGTTATAGCTTTATCTTTAAGCGAGTTTTTTGACAAAGATTATTTCGAAAATCATTATCCCAAAAAGGTTTGTTCTATCATAACTGCTACTTCTTCTACTGAACCAATTCTAAAAAAGGATTTTGTTGAATCGTTGAATAAAAATAAACTTGTAATCGTAGATTTAGCAATGCCAAGTGATGTAGAAGAATCTGTAAAAGAAATAGAAAATGTAGAAGTAATAAACCTACAAACTATTAAAGAACAACTCGAAAGAAATAAAAAGCGTAGAGAAGAAGCAGGAAAATTAGCTCTTAACGTATTAGAAGAATCCTTATACAAAGTAGAAACGGATTGGATTCGTTATATTTCGACACCAGTATTAAAAGAAATTCAAGAGAAAATCCATCTACATTCGCGTAAAAGATTAGAAAACTTATTCGAAGGTCATCTTAAACATCTAAGCAACAGAGATAAGAGAATTTTATACGATTGGGCAATTAAATTTCACAGAGAAATGAACCGTATACACAGAGTTGGTATAGAAAAAATTTTGCATTACTATTATAAAGAAAGTAGAAAGGTTTAACTACCATCAGCAGCACATCGAAAACCTAAGTGATGAAAAGGTTTATTATCAGGAAAATGAGCTCTTCTATTATAACCGTTAGCGAATTCTCCTTCCCACCACCAAGAACCTCCGCGTAAAACCTTTTTGTTATAACCAGGACAATTTAACTCGCCATTGCATGGACCTTTGGGATTGCTTTTTAGGCATGCATCTCCACACTTTTCGTAATTTTCTGAATACCAATCATTAATCCATTCCCAAGAATTACCTGCAATATCATACAAACCATAACGGTAAGCTGGTCTACTTCCTACATCCCAGGTTGTTTTTTTTCCACAACCTTCAATGCCATTTTCTTTGATAATTGCTTTTTCGCATGTTGCAATATCGTTTCCCCAAGGATAGATTTCTCCTTTTTCTCCTCGTGCTGCTTTCTCCCATTCTGCTTCTGTGGGAAGTCGCTTATTTTTCCACTTGCAAAATTCATTCGCCTGAAACCAATTTACCCCTACCATAGGTTGATTTGGATGATTAAATCCCATATAATTAGGTGCAGCAAAACTACAAAAACCTTTTTGAACACATTCTTGATATTCAGAATAAGTTACTTCGAATCGATCCATCCAAAAAGCATCTAAATATACGATATGTTCTGGATAGGTATCTTGAATTTTTTTTCCAGTATCTTCTTCGATAGTATAACCATTAAACCCCATGATAAAATTTCCAGCTGGAATACAAGACATTTTACTATAATCTATGTTAGGGTTTTTCTTTATACATTGATCGTGTAGAATCATATTTTTGATATTTTCGATTTTACAAAAACTCATTAACAATAAAATAATAACAATCCGATTCATAATTTCAAAGCATATAAAATATGTTTTCTCGTAAATTAAAATCTATAAAAAAATATTGATAATATTTTATTAATAAATTGTATGGATATAGTAAAGATGGAACCAAATCAATACAATATCTCAAAAGAAAAAATTGCCGAATATCTAAACCAGATAAAAGATTTAAACATTATTCCTCCAGTGTTGATACAAGTAATGGCATTACCTGATGATAATGAATTATCTTTCAAAGAACTAAGTAATTTGGTACAAACAGATCAAATTTTGGTTGCAAGAATCATTAAAATTGCTAACTCTCCTTTTTATAATAGAGGAATAGAAATTACCTCTCTACAAAATGCAATTGCACGATTAGGATTTCGATTAATACGTTCTATGATTGTTGTTGCAATGAACGATTCGATTTTTGCTCATGGAAATTATCGAAAGTTCCGCGAAGAAGTATGGCAACACTCTATTGCTTCGGCTATATATGGTTCAAAACTTGTTGAACAATTTTTGGGAAAACAAGAAGCTGATAAAGGAATTATTGGAGGGCTTTTACAAGATATTGGAAAAGTGATTCTAAACATGATCGATAGAAAAAAATATGTTGAAGTCCTTCGAGAATTTATAGAAACCAAAAGAGATATTCGACTAATCGAAATAGAAAAATTTCAAGTAGATCATCCAAGTATTGGTTATGCTGCATCCAGACTATGGAAATTGCCAGAATTTGTTTGTAAGATAATCGCAGATAGACATTTACCCATAGAGAAAAAAAGTGCCTTAGGAATTATTCTTAGTGCAACAGACATTTTGGTTCGAAAAGCAGGTTTTGGTTTATATACTGAACAACATCAAAACGAATTATTAGAATGCCAAGAAGCACTAAAATATGATTTAAATAGTCTAAATGTATCAGAAATACAAAACTATATTAAAGATCACGAATTGTATAAATCTGTTTGGTATATGTAATTTTATTTATTCAAAACTTTATATGCTTTAATCCTTTCTGATTTTCCTTTTAATTCCACAGATGGAATTTCTATAAAAGTATATTTTTCTTTTACTTCTGGTGTTAGGTTTTTTACTAAATCTTCGTTTGCAATTACCTCGTCTGGACCAGCAATCGATTCTAAACGCGATGCAATATTAACAGTATCACCAATTGCAGTATATGATAGCTTTTGGAAAGAACCAAAATTTCCTAATGTAGCATATCCCGATGCAATACCAATTCCCATCTTTGCATTAATACCATAATTCTTTTGCCAAGTTTGATTCCATAAATCAAAAACGTTTTGCATTTCCATAGCAGCTTGAATTGCATTATCTCTATGATTTATATCTGGTAAAGGTGCACCAAATATTGCCATGATTGCATCTCCAATATATTTATCGATAAGTGCATTATAGCCTAAGAGTACTTCTGTCATTGCAGTAAAATATTCGTTTAAGAAAGAAACAACATCAGTGGGCTTCATCTTTTCTGCTAATGATGTATATCCTCGAATATCAGCAAAAAGAACACTGATTTCTTTTTCGCTTCCTTTTTGCTCAAGAGGGATTTCTCCAGAGATTACTCCATTGATGATGTTTGGATCCACGTATAAACCAAAAATATTTTGTATCTTCTTCTTTTCTTCTTCTAGGCGAATTTTATTTTGGTATTCTCTTTCTAATTCTTCTTTCATTATACGAACCATTTCTTTTAAATCTTGAATTTGTTCTTCTGTTATACCCTTTGTGATCTGTAATTTTTTTATTGATTGATCTATATGATTATACAATATTTTATTATGGAATTGCAATCTTAAAAGATTCCTGAGTTTATTTTCTAACTTAAATATATCTAGGTTTTTTTTCGGAAAATATTCTAATATGCCCATTCTATACAAATAGTTATCGAACATTGCTTCGTCATAATTACTAATTACAATGATTAAGACTTCGGAAAGTAAAGGATCATTAGTTAAAAATTCCACAAATTCAGAAGGTTCTATATCCCATTCTACTTCTGTAATCAATACATCTATATGTTTTTCTTGAATCATCTTTTTTATTTGATCCATTCTATCTGTCTTAAAAGTATTAATATATTCCTTAAACCAGTAAATTAAATTTTTTTCTAATTTTTTTATAAAATTTATATCAGGATCAGCTATTAATATTTTTAAAACATCTTTTTCTGTTTTATATTTTATAGATTCGTTTAAAACATTATCATAGATATCTTCATTGATATTATTTTCCATAATAAATTCATTCTTAAAATAGTTAGATTATTGTCAATATTTATAAAAGTTTATATAAATTTACATTATTTTATACTTGAAAAAAAATCTAACATAAAAAAAATAATATTAGCAGGGGAATAGCAATGTCGAAGTACTTATCTTTAAATTTAAACGAAATTATAGATCGAATTCAAGATTTGATGCATAAACATAACTTGCACGAATTAATCATAAATGATTTTATCGAAAAAGTTAAAAAAGTTTATCATGGAGAAACTGGTCTCATCGACTTTCGATATGTATCGGAATTATACAAAGATGATATAATTGATTTAGAAAAACTACCCTTTCAATTAGATTATCATTCCAAAATAACGAAAGAAATTGCACAAAAAATTGTTATTATAAAACTAAATGGTGGTTTAGGTACATCGATGGGGCTTGATAAAGCAAAAACTCTCTTAACAGTAAAAGATGGAATGACCTTTCTAGACATAATTCTTAAACAAATTCAATATTTAAGAAATCAAACCCATGTAGATGTTCCTTTAATTTTTATGAATTCTTTTAATACAACTTACGATACGATGAATTATCCTGGTGTAAGAGACATAAACGAAAAAAACAAAATACCGGTAGAATTTATACAAAACAAAGTTCCACGAATTTCTCAAGAAACACTTTTACCCATAGGAGATGGAAGCGAAGCGAAGCATTGGTGTCCACCAGGACATGGGGATATTTTTTTATCTTTAAAGATTTCGGGAATATTAAACCAATTAATTGATCAAGGAATAGAATATGCTTTTATTTCCAATGGAGATAATCTAGGTGCAATCTTCGAACCATCTATATTAGCTTACATGATAGAAAATCAATTGGAATTTATCAGCGAGGTAACACTAAAAACACCCGCAGATATCAAAGGGGGTATACTATTTAGACATAAAATTACTAGTCGTATTGAATTGTTAGAAACTGCACAGGTACCACCAGAAAACAAATCGGACTTCGAAGATACAACAAAATTTAAAGATTTTAACATCAATAATTTATGGGTAAACTTAAAGTCGCTTAATACACTGCTAGAAACTGAATCATTAAACCTACCTTTAATTGTAAACCCAAAAGTAGTAGATGGTGTACCGGTTTTTCAGTTAGAAAGTGCAATGGGTGCAGCAATTGGTAAATTTAAAAAAACAAAAGTAATTCGCGTACCAAGAACACGTTTTGCACCTGTAAAAAAATGTAATGATTTGTTAGTACGTAGAAGTGATGCTTACATTTTAAACGAAAAGTTTGCTCTTATACCAAACCCAAAACTAAAAGAAGAACCAGTTGTAAAATTAAGTAAAGAGTATGATCTAATTTCTGATTTCGAGAAATATTTTGTAAAAATACCTTCTTTGTTAGAGTGTAGTGAACTAACATTACAGGGCAAATTCATCTTTGATGTCCCTGTTAAAATTACTGAAAATTTAAGTTTAAAAAATGATTCGCCAGAACCAATGTTAATATCAAAAGTGATAGAAAATCATAATTTTAAAAATATAATAAATTTACAAAAATAAATCTATTAATTTTGCTATAAATTTTTGTAAAAATGCTAAATTTCCTATTGTTAGCCCAGTCGAAACCAAACTTATAATCCAAAAGAGTTTTAAAACGCGGTTTTTGTATAAAGCTTTAAGAGTATTTTTTAAATCCATTGTATCTTCTGCTATTCTTTCGAAATCTTCTACACGCGGTTTATTGAACCAAACCTCTGTTAGCGCAGCATACATCCACAATCGAGTTCCTGGAATAAATACAGAAAAAGGAGCCATTACAATCGTAACCAATATTGTTAATGGATGAGCTAATGCTAAAACAGCACCTAATCCAGCACCAACGCTCCTGCTTATAGCCCAAACAAGAACAAGCTCTTTTGCAGATTTTCCTTCTATCATAAACAAATAGGTAAAAACAGCAATTATAAGCGTTAAAAAGATCCATGTTAAAATTGTTCTTATAGGAGATTGTTCGGGAACATAAGTCAATCTCTCTAGATCAAAAGGTTGATTTTGCATTAAATATTCGCGTATTCCTTTTAAATGTCCCGCACCTACTACTGCTAATATTTTTTTTAAGTTTGTGTTATTTTCGTTGGAATTTTCTGAATTATATTTATATTCTTTGTACGGTTGAATGTTATAAATAACGCGACGAATATTTTCTGCCATGTATTGATCTCTTTCTGTTAGAATGATCTGTTTTATAAATTCATATTTTTTGGGTAAGTTCTCGAAAAGGTCTTCTAATGCATCTTTTTGTTTTAATTGTTCAATTTGCTCTTTACTAATATCTTCTGCAAAAAGTAAACTAACAAATAAATAATTCATCAACCATAACTTATTCCAAAAACTTATGTTTCTCCATGCTCTTAATAAGGTGATTCGAATCTCTCTATCGATTAAAATTAAACGTAAAGAATTTTCTCTCGCTAATTGCGATGCTTTCAACATTTCCTCGCCGGGTTTTGTACCAGTCATTAAACCTATCTTTTTTTGGAACGAAGATAAAATCAAATTACTCGCTAACAATGCTATTTTTTTTTCTTTAATTACTTTTGTAATATCGAGATTTTTCCACTTCTCTGAGTCTAATAATGATTCATGTCTTGGCTCACATAACTCTACACAAACAATATGAGGTTTATATTGATTTATTGCATTTTCTACATCTTCTACGGATTCCTTAGATACATGTGCAGTACCTAATAAAAGAACTTCTGCTATTAATTCATTATTATCGTAGATTGATAAAATCTCATAAGGACCTTTTATATCTAAATGATAAATTTTATTCACATTTCCTCCAAGTTAAAAGAATTATTTTACACAAAAATAAAAAAAAGATTGAAATCAAGTAAAAATAATTTATCCTGTAAATTAAGGTTTTTATGAATACAATAGAAGATACAGTTATTCATGTAGGCGTATCGGAATGGAAGATTGCAAAATCCCCTGCTAAATTAAGAACTACACTAGGGTCTTGTGTAGGAATCATATTATACGATAAAACAAAAAAAATTGGTGGATTATGTCACGCTCTTCTAGATGAGCCCCCTCCTGGTAAAATCGTCAACAGAGGAAAATATGCAAAAACTGCCATAGAAGAATTAATCAAAGAATTAGAAAAAATGGGCATAGATAAAAAAAATTTAACTGCAAAAATTTTTGGTGGTGCAAGTATGTTTCAGAATAATTCCAACAACGTATTCCAAAATATTGGCGAAAAAAATGTACAAGCTGCACGCGAAACATTAAATAAACATCAAATCCCTATTCTCTTCGAAGATGTAGGTGGACATAATGGAAGAACCATTACGTTTTTCTTAGAAGATGGTAGAGTTCTTTTAAGATCAGGGGCAACAGAAAAATATATATACAAAACATAGGAGGCATAAATGTCATTATCTCTTAAAGAAGAATTACAAGAAAAATTAAAGAACATAGATCGATTACCTTCATTCCCAGAAGTAGTTCATAAAGTCTTAAAGATGATACGTAATCCAGAGGTAGAATTTAAAGAAATCTCTAAAGAAATTATAAAAGATCCTGGATTAACATCAGATATTATTCGTTTATCAAACTCAGCTTATTATCATCCAACAAAAGAAATTCGTTCCATAGAAGAAGCAATAAAAATATTGGGACTCAATACATTAAAAGAAATTGTCTTAGTCGCTGCGGCAAGAGGTATCTTAAAACAACCCGTAGAAGGTTATAAATTAGAAAGTAAAGAAATGTGGGAACATTCCTTGATGGTTGCTTATCTTTCTATGCAGATAACAGAAAATTTAAAATTAAACAATTTACCCAAAGATGTTGCATTTACAACAGGTCTAATGCACGATTGTGGGAAAATTGTATTAGCAAGTACTTTTAAAAAAGCATTGTATATGGTACAATTAGAATATCAAAAAAACCCAGAGATTAGTTTTATTAGTTTGGAAAAAAAATTTGTTGGATATTCTCATCCAGAAATTGGTGCATTCTTGTTAAAGCGGTGGAATTTTCCAGACGAATTAGTCGATGCTGTATTACATATATATGAACCAGAAAAATCCAAAATCAATTCTACTCTAACATCTATTGTGCATATATCCAATTGGATAGTTGTTTCAGCTGGTATTGGAATTGATATTATGGGAATGAATGAATCTTTAAGTGATTTTGCGTTAAAAAAATTGAATTTAACCAACGAGAAACTTTCGCTTTACTACGAATCTATTCCAGAATTTTTAGAACAAATCAAGGATTTAACAGAATTATGAAAATCGCGTTGATTGGACCAAGAGGTGCTGGAAAATCAAAAATTTCTCGTAAGTTATCCAAGAAAACAGAAAAACTTTTGTTAAGTACGGATCAACTCGTATGTTACGAAGCAGGTGGAAGAACTGTTAAAGAAATTGTAGAACAAGAAGGTTGGGAATCTTTTCGAAATCGTGAATATGAATTATTAAAAAAATTACACAAAATGGATAATATTATCATTGACTGTGGAGGAGGAATTCTATTCGACATAGATCCTATTACAAAAGAAGAAATCGAAAGCCAAAGAAAAATTCAACTACTAAAAAATAATACCTTTGTTATTTATGTATTACGAGATTTAGAATGGTTGCTAAATAAAGATTTAAAAAATTCCCAAAGACCTGATTTAAATTCTCAGAAAAATTACGTTGATATTCTAAAAAAAAGATTACCTATATACGAAAAACATGCCAATTATATTTTAGATATGAGGAACAAAGAAATCGAAGAAGCTATCGAAGAATTAATCAAATTACCTCAAATAAACTTTTATTAAAATATAAAAGAATTGACAACTTAATTATAAAATTTATCATAAATTCTATGAAATATATCAGCGAAAATCAAATTCAAGATTTACAAAATGCAAGGTGGGCAGTATGTTATACAACCATAGAAGGTAATTATAAAAATATCATAGAAAAAATCAACATTCCTGTTTTTGGATGTAGTTCTTTTCAAGGTGTGTTTACACCCAAAGGTTTTCTTAAAGGAACTCATTTTTTAGCATCTTACGAAGATGATAATATTCAATCTTATGCAGTAATCAAAAAAACAACAGCAGATAATGCGAAAGAGAAAGGAAAAGAAGCTATCCACGAAATTATTCAACAATTAGGTCAACCTAATGTTTTGTTGCTACATGCTACCCCAGGATACGAAGAAATCATTATCGAAGGAATAGAAGAAATAATTAAAAGTCAAATCCCCATCTATGGTGGAAGTGCAGCAGATAATGATATAAGTGGAAAATGGTTTGTGTTTAAAAACAATGAATTCGTACAAGAAGGCTTTCTATTAGTAGGGTTTAAATCTAATGCAATATATGGTGCATTTCTAGGTGGCTACTTACCAACCGATAAAAAGGGTATTGTTACAAAAGCAGAAGGTAGAATTATCTACGAAATTGATCATAAACCCGCTGCAGAAGTCTATAATAAATGGAGTGGTGGTGCCATTCAATCCTATTTAGATACTGGTGGTGTAATTTTAGGACCTACTACAATGCATCCTATCGGAAGATATATTGACGAAATCTTTGGTGTTAAAATGTATTTATTATCACATCCACATATGGTGATTAAAGAAAACAAAGCATTATCCATGTTTACCGAATTCAAAGAAGGAGATGAAATTTTCCTAATGACTGGACATAAAAATGCCTTGATTTATCGTGCAAAACAAGTAATCGACCGAGCATTAGGTTTTAGAAAACCAGAAAGAATTAAAGGTGCTATAAACATTTATTGTGGTGGTTGCGTTGGTGCCATAATGAATGATATCGAACAAGTCATCAAACAATACAACTATTCTTTAAAAGATGCACCTTATGTGGGAGCAGCAACCTTTGGTGAACAAGGATGTTTTATCGGTAAAGAAAAACACAATCGACATGGTAATTTGATGGCAGATAGCATTATTTTTGGTTAATAACAGAGCAAAATTACAAAAACAAATCAAATTGAATTAAGGAGGTAAACTTGAGAATTGAATATTCTTTTGTGAAAGAAATTTCTCCTGAAGATGTTGCAAATGTATTTCGGAATTCAGGAATTAGAAGACCATATAACGATTTGAATAGAATCAAAAAAATGATAGATAATGCAGATATAATTATTACTGCTTGGGATAATAAAAAATTAGTCGGTATCGCAAGAGCTTTAACAGATTATTCATATTGTTGTTATTTATCAGATTTAGCAGTTGATAAAGATTATCAAAAAGCAGGAATAGGAAAACATTTAATAGAATTATTAAGAAACATAATAGGCGAAGAAGTAGCTTTAATATTAATATCTGCTCCCGAAGCTATGGATTACTATCCCAAAATTGGATTTGAAAAATGTGAGCGTGCTTATATTATTAACAGGAAGAGATAAATTTTTAATGATAATAAAAATGAAAAAGTTACTAAATATTATTGGAATTATCGGGACATTATTTCGTTTTGCTAATTTTATTCCTAAGGTATTAAATCCAGAAGGATTTAAATAAAGCGACCTTGTTCTTTGTGGAAAAATTATAATTGATTTACCATTTGCAATTTTTTGACTGCCTTGATTTAACACAGCGATTAAATCTTCCCTTGGATTTTTTCTTGAAACAAGTATTGGGTCTCGTGCTGCAGATACAGGTCCAAATAATGGAAATCGCACAAGCTCTTCCTTCATTACATACACAATTCTTTTAATTGGATGAATAATCACTGGAAAGATAAAAGTTTCTAAAACACTCATATGATTTGAAATAAAAATTACAGGTCCATCAACTTTCTTAAGATTGTTCATTCCTGTTATATGAAATTTGATTCCAGTTTTTTCAAGACCCCTCATTATATCTAGTGAAGAATAAATCCATTTATCATCATAAATTCCTTTCACAGCCTGGCGATTACAATAATAAACTATACGAAGTAA
>JAOACE010000011.1 GCA_026418015.1 Leptospiraceae bacterium
TTCCTTCTAAGCGAGATATTTCGGATTTTATCATTCCTTCTAAGCGAGATATTTCGGATTTTATCATTCCTTCTAAGCGAGATATTTCGGATTTTATCATTCCTTCTAAGCGAGATATTTCGGATTTTATCATTCCCTCTAAGCGAGATATTTCGGATTTTATCATTCCTTCTAAGCGAGATATTTCGGATTTTATCATTCCCTCTAAGCGAGCGATATCTTCTTTGGTGGCTAATTCTTTGGTTAACTCGTCCTTTAATTCCAATTTTTTTTGTATTGCAAGAGATTCTGCTTTTTTTTCCATCTCTTCGTAAGCTCTTTCTAATACCTCTGCCACTTTGCGTCCTTCTTCTTTTCCTAATCGATCTTCGAAAAATTGTAGAGTTTCTATTTTATTATGTTGGGCATAAGAATAATAAATAGAATCAAATTTTTATGTCAAGAATCTAATTTGTTTTTTAAATTTAAAAGATATTTTTTAGCATTCAATGATGTTCACACAAAGCAATGATAAGATTCTATTAAAAAGCATCATAACGAATTTTTCTACCGATAAACACGATTTATTGCAAGAATCATTTTAATATATTTTATATAATTTATTTATAATATTTACATAATAATACTTTATTTATTTTTATATCAATAATTTTGAGACTTGATCTCAAATTTATTGACGAAGAGAAAATTTAAATTATTTTGGTAATTATAAAAATTTAAAGTATAAAATTTTTATATTATTTTATATTCAGGAGGACCTTATGAAGTTTCCCTTCGATTTAATCGTACTAAGCTTTTTTTTGTTAGGAGCAATATTCTATATATTTAATTATTTTTATCGAATTTTAAAAACAAATTCATCGAAAGATGTTGTGGCATGTTCAAAATGCATCGACAGCAAGGAAAGTAAAAAAATTCAATCCTAAAAGGAGTAAAAAGATGGATTCTTTTAATTTTACCACATTAGATAAAATTCAACCAAACCAAGAAGTCATCATAAAAAAGATTCATCATAACAATTCGAATATGACGCGATTGATGGAAATGGGAATTATCCCAGAAGAAAAAATTAAAATTTTACAAGTAGCTCCATTAGGCGATCCCATCGAAGTGTCTATTATGGGATACAAACTCTGTATAAGAAAAAAAGATGCAGCTAACATAGAGGTAATATATGCAAAAAATAGCTAAAAAAGAATTCACTATTGCACTGGTAGGAAATCCCAATACTGGGAAAACCACTGTTTTTAATGCTTTGTGTGGAATGCGACAAAGAACTGGAAATTATCCAGGTGTAACCGTAGAAAAACGCGTTGGTTTTATAGAAAACGATGACTATATATTAGAATTATACGACTTACCAGGTCTTTATAGTTTACGAGCTACTTCGAATGACGAAAAAATAACATTAGAAGTTTTAACAGGTCGATTAGACAAAAGTAAAAAACCTGATATTATCTTGTATATACTCGATGCATCGAACCTAAAAAGAAATTTTTATTTATTGTTACAACTTTTAGAATTAAACATTCCAGTAATCCTTGTACTTACAATGATTGATATTGCAGAAAAAAAAGGCATTAAAATCGATCTCAAAGAATTACAAAAAAAATTACCTATACCTATTTTTGCAGTTAACGCGAAAAATCACGAAGATATAACTAAACTAAAAGAAGGTTTAATTAAAAGTATTTCGAATCTAGAAAATTCTAGAACAAATTTTGACATAAAAAACTACTATCCAAAAAATATTTTAGAATATTATAACCATTGTTTAGCGCAATTTCATCAATTTTTTGCAAACCACCATATAAACTTTTCTTTAACTTATCCAGACATTTTTTTATGTTTAACAGATCAAAATGAATTTCTTTTATATATTAATGATCTACTTAAAGAAAACGAAAACCATCCACAGATTCTACAAGAATTAAAAGATTTTATTGCTCGTTTAAAAGAGGGATCGAAGGAATTTATGATCTTTTCTAATGCACAATTGATCCAAGCTCGATACAAAATTATCGAACAGATTTTAAAAGATGTGATCAAACAAGAAGAAACACAAGAAAAGAAAACCTTTACAGAAACTTTGGATTCTTTTTTAATTCATAAAATATGGGGGTTGATGGCTTTTCTACTTGTAATGAGTATTATGTTTCAATCGATTTATACTTGGGCTTCTCCTCTGATGGATTGGATCGAATCTTTTTTTAACTTTTTAAAAGAATGGGTTTCTAGTTCTGGTCTATTTTCTCCTTTGTTGGAATCATTTATCAATGATGGGGTGATTGGGGGCGTAGGTTCTGTGGTTGTTTTTGTTCCCCAAATTGCTATATTGTTTTTGTTTATTGCAATATTGGAGGATTCGGGATACTTAGCGCGAGCATCTTTCTTAATGGACAAACTTCTTTCTTGGACAGGTTTAAATGGACGTGCATTTATTCCATTGATTTCGAGTTTCGCGTGCGCTGTTCCTGGCATTATGTCTACGAGGGTAATTTCTGATGACAAAGTAAGGACCAGTACAATTCTGATTGCACCATTGATGTCTTGTTCTGCACGACTTCCTGTTTATGTATTGTTTATAGGGACATTCATCGAACCTAAATATGGTGCATTAATTGCAGGACTTTGTCTATTTGCTATGCATAGTATTGGGTTAATTCTAGCATTTTTTGTTTCTTTGGTGTTAAACAAAAAAATCCTTAAAACTCCATCGATTACGTTTATAATGGAATTACCTGAATATCACATTCCATCGTTTCGAAATATCTATTTTCGCGTTATAGAAGCGGTAAAAAGTTTTCTAAAACGTGCAGGAACGATTATTTTTGCAATGTCCATTGTTATCTGGGCTTTAACATATTTTCCTCATGACGAAGAAGCAGCAAATAAGCATATTCAGCCATTCATGCAAGAGTTAGAAACCCTTATTCGAATGGAAGAAGAGGATTTAAAAAACGGAAATCCTTTCCCCGAAAGAAGAATCCAAATCGAATTACTCCAAAAAGAAATAGAAAAGGAAATGGCTTCTTTTCATTTGAGTAATAGTTATTTGGGTAGGATGGGAAAATTCGTCGAACCAGTTTTTCGACCATTAGGTTTTGACTGGAAGTTGAGTATTGGTATTCTTGCTGCATTTCCTGCACGCGAAGTGATTATTTCTACTTTAGGGATAATTTATAATGTTGGAGAAGCAAACGAAGAATCGGAAAGTTTGCGAACAAAACTCCTAAACGAAAAATTTCCTGATGGAACTCCTGTGTATACCCCTCTTACTGCCATTAGCTTGATGGTATTTTTTGCCCTATGTGCCCAGTGCATGAGTACCTTAGCAGTAATTAAAAAAGAATTGGGAGATTGGAAATACCCAGTATACGTATTTTTATACATGACATCTCTTGCCTACATTGTGGCTTTAATTGTATACCAAACAGGAAAATGGCTTTTTTACTAAAATGAAGTTGAATTATCTTTTTTACCCCAACCAAACAAGTAAGGATTCTTTGATCATTCTACATGGATTGTTTGGTTCTTCGAAAAATTGGGTCAACATTGCCAAAGAATTATCGAAAATCCTCAACGTTTATACGTTGGATCTTCGAAACCATGGAGATTCGCCCCATAGCGTTAGCCACACCCTAAAAGATATGATTCAAGATTTAAAAGAATTTCTCGAAGATCGCGGTTTAGAATCGGTTATACTCATAGGACATTCTATGGGAGGATTAGTCGCAATGGGTTTTTCTTTAGAGTATCCCGAGCAGGTAAAAAAACTCATCGTAGTAGACATTGCACCCAAAGCATATCCACCACATCATCAAAAAGAATTTGCTGTGCTTAAAACCGATGTTTCTCGTTTTAGTACGCGACAAGAAATAGATGAATATCTTTCTCAAGTTCATCCCGATCCTGCAATTCGTCAATTTTTGATGATGAATTTACAAAGAACCGAATCGGGCTATCGATGGAAAATCCATGTCTCTGCATTAGAAAAAATCGAATACTTAAAAGAAATCGAACAATTTAAAGAAAAGCAATTCTTAAAAGATACCCTTTTTATCAGAGCATTAGATTCTTTTTATATTCAACCAGAGGATAAAACCATCATCAAAAAATATTTTCCTAATGCTAAGATTGTAGAACTTAAAGGAAACCACTGGATTCATTATTCCAACCAAAAAGAATTTTTACAAGTTGTTAAAGATTTTATTTTATAAAATATTTGACTGATATAAGTTTTTTTTTAAATTGCTATAAAAAAAATAAATTGAGATTTTTTTATGAATAACCCTATACCTGTATTAGCTAAAGCAAAATCTTTATTCATCAAACATGCAAGCGTTGCATTTCTATTAATTTTAATCTATATTTTCCTTATTTTTTATTTAAATGTTTTTGAATTTACGACCATTGATATCTTAATTTATATTTTTTATCATATATTGATACAAACATTTTATTCATTATTTCTTTGGATAATGATTATCAAACCAAAGTTATCTTTATTAGAAAACCAAAGAGATACCCAAAATCCGAATTTTTTAAAAACGGTGAATTTTTTTACTAATTCTTATATCTATGCTTTTTTTACTGCTTATTTTGGTGCATTTTTATTTATAATAAGCGATATTTCGATTCTATCTTTTTTGTTAGACAATACATTCTTTTTATTGAACTATGTGTTTAACTTAGCTCTTGAAATGCTTTTAAGTGGGATTTTTTTTGTGTATCATTTTTTTACCACAGAAAAATTTGTAGAAAAAATTGCAAATCAAACAAAATATTTTGGAGTATCACCAGAAATCCTTAAAGTTCCTAAATTAAGGCTAAACTTAGCGATACAATTGTTTATTCTATTACACTCTATTACTGGTTTAATTGCTACGGTTTTATATCCTTTCGGTATCAATTTAGTATTAACCAATCAAACCATCGAAATGAAAAACAAAATCGAAATTATTCAGAATGTTTACGAAATTCAACCAAACCAAGAATTCTTACAAGAACTCATAAAAAAAACGTATTTTAAAGAACTTGTTATGATAAAACAACAAAACGAAATCCTCTATGCTCCAGAAAAAATTTTTAGTGCAAGCGATGCAAAAAACAAATTATTCCAAAAGATAATAAAGATCAACAAAATCGATTATTCTTATGGAGAATTCTACCTTCGCAATTATAAAATAGAATTTTTAGTTCCATTAGAGTTTATTATTAAAGAAATTAATCTAATTTATTTATTGATTTTTGCTTTTTCTTTTATCGCTACAATCTTATTGATTTTTATCATCATTCAATTTACATTCGGTAAGCAATTATTAGATATACATATTATAAGAAAATTCATCAATGAATTATTTTTTGGTAGGTTTCCTATTCCCTATTCTAATACAATTCCCAATAATACCATTGGTATTTTAATCTTAAAATTAGAAAAATATGCAACCGTTGTGTTGGATTTATTAATAGAATTGATCCATACTATTAATATAACTGATAAAATTTCTTATCAACATCAAGATTTAGTAAAAGAAGCACAAAAAAATACAGAAGAGATAGAATCAGAAATGAGCGAAATCAACATTACTTTAAAAAATTTACAAAAAAATACCTTAAATGTTTTTAAAGAAATTCAACACAATATTCAAAATCTTAATACTTATATTTATTCGATTAAGCTTTTAAACAAAGAAATCGATTATATGAACGAAACTGTACAAAAGCTTTTTTCTCTTTATACTTCTACCAGAAGCGAAGCTAATATTGGAAAAAATTTATTAAAAGAACAAAAAGAAATTTTAAAAGATTTGGACGAAAACTCCAATAAGATTCAAAAAATTGTTAAGTTTATTCAAGATATATCGAAGCAAGTAAATCTCTTGTCTTTGAATGCTTCGATAGAGGCCGCAAGGGCTGGCGATGCAGGAAAAGGTTTCGCGGTAGTTGCAGACGAAATCTCGAAGCTTTCTAATAGAATTGATCAAAATGTAAAAGAAATCCAGACTATAGTAGAATCTAACAAAGAAACCAGCAAAAAAGGTTACGATAATGCTTTACAAACAACCCGTTTATTTAACCGCGTTATGGTGGATTTAAACACAATTCAAGATGTGATCGAAGAAATTATCAAAATAAAAAATAATTTAACGGACGAAAATCAATCTGTAAAAGATATTATAGAAAGATTAGAAACTACCTTTAAAGATTTTGCTCATTATTTGAATGATATAGAAAATTCTCATGTAGAAATGGAAAAAACTTTAAGTTCTATTCATAATCAATTCTATGGATTGGTGAACGATATTAACAAACTTCCCGAAACATCCATAGAAATTACGAATACGATTAAAAAACTAGAGAACTTAATAAAATTTTTTAAAGTAGAATAAATTGGTTTAAAACAGTTTAATCGAAATATGGATATTTTACCTCGCATGTTGTTTTTTTAATAATTTTTTGAAGTTTCTTGAAAAATTTTTGATATAATTTTTTCAAAAAATGATATACATTAAATATGAAGATCCAACATTTTTTTACGTGCAAAGAATGTAAAACTTCGATAAATATTACTTTGTTTCATTATCAGTTTTTGATTTATCTAACCAAAACTCGTTTTAACGGCGATCTTTCTTTGACAATTGATTATTTATTAAAAAAATATTTATCCCATCTTTATTTGATCAGCGAGACTCCTACAAAACGAACCCTAACAGCAACCTATCAGCCAAGAACAAAAAATTATGTAATAAGAAAAATCAGCATCCAGCCAACCTACTGGGGGAAGTTATGTGAGCTACGCTTTCTCTTAGGTTATTCCATGAGCTATATAATTCGCATCCTCCTAGATTGGGAGATGCAAGAGGATCAGATTCCCGTTGACCCAATTATTGTTAGACCTCTTTTAAATCCTATGGATGAGGAAATCCATGCTCGCATTCAACTTGGGAATAATTATTCCGCATATAACAAGATAAATCATACAAACTTAGAGGTTTATAGTGAGTTCTCGTGTCCTGCGGCGTGACTTTTATGTGAGTTTTTGTTAATATCTCAATAATTTTATAATTTTTCTTAATATTATAAAATTTTTACCAACTTCAACTTGTCAGAATATTTCTTTATTCTAAATCCATTTTTATATTATTATATTATAAATTAATTTTAATAAAAGAAAATATCGATAAAATATTCAGAACTGCTGTTTCTATTCTTAAAATATTTTCGCTTAAATAGATTGGTTTGAATTCGTTTGTCAAAATTTCTTTTTCTTTTTTCGAAAATCCGCCTTCGGGTCCTACGATTACTGCAATATCTTCTAATGGTTTTTCTTTTATCAATTCGATTAAATCGCTTAAAATAAATCGATTTGTTGTGTTTGGATCTGCAAAAAAGAAGTCATACTGATTTTTATAATTCCAGATTTGTTTAAACAAAATGGGATCGTGGATTTTTGGTAGACTAAAACGTTTTGCTTGTGATGCTGCTTGCTGTATGATTTTATTCACCCTATCCTTAGAAAAATCTTTTCTTTCGGAAAAATCAAAAATTACCGGATAAAAATTAGATATACCCAATTGTACAGCCATGTCCAACATCTTCTCGAAACGATTTCCCGAAGGTATGGCAGAAAAAATTGCTACATTGTTGTTTTTATTTTCTATCAAGCAGTCACGAAAATTCACAATTACATTGGGTAATTCTAAGATAGCTTTATAAGCTGTTCCTTCGCCATCAGAGATCAAAATTTCTTCGTTTTGTTTTAAACGTAATGCTTTGATATGCTGAATCTCTTCTTTGGTTAGGGCAACTTGTATTTTACGTAGGATTTTTTTATCTCTGTATAAAATCAACATAAGAAAATCTAAATTTTAGTTTACAAAATAAAAACAACAGAAAATTTACCATAAAAAGCCGAAGTGGCGGAACTGGTAGACGCAGTAGACTCAAAATCTACCGGGCTTGCGCCCGTGTCGGTTCGAGTCCGACCTTCGGCATTTATACCAGGTTATAAATACAATTTTCTTTGTGTTTACCATTAATAGACAAATCACAATTACAAACCTTATGAATCTTTTCATTTTCGCGTTTTAAGGTCAGCTGAATATTTTTTTCTTTATGAATTTCTTTTTTTCTATCTAATAAAATCAAAGACATAAAACCTCCATGTTAATTTTGCCATCCTTGGCTTTTCTTTACTATCGGAAAATAGAGAAAGAAATTTCAGTTTTCTTCTGTTATTAAAAAATGCAAATCGGAGATTTTTATTATATGATCTTTATAAAATTTATCAATAGAATCTATAAAATGTTTTTTTAAAGCTAAGCTAAACAATAAAAACCTTCCATGATGACTTAAAGAAATAGGATAAAATCTTTTTTTGAAATATAAATAAGGTGGTAAAAATAAATTTTCTTTATGGAGATACTTTCTGTAAATTTTAGTTTTTTCGAAGAAGAGTTTTTCCATAGTAGATTCTACATATTTTCGTATTTCAACAGATGGTTTTATTTTGTTATCTTTTATTAAATTTAAATCTTTTTTTAACCAAGACACAAAAACAAAATGTTGATCCTCTTTAAAAACAGAAAGATTTTGATCAATATAAGATAGTGCTAGAATATAATTAGGTTCAACATAAATATCATTTATTATTTGATGATTTTTATAAAATGTTTTTATAAAATCCTTTTGAATTTCGAAATCTTTATACCGAAAAGTTGGAAGAAACTCCATACGAGAAATTACTTTATAACTGGATTCCTTGATTGCCCAAATCTTCCATAAGGTGATCAAATCCTTTTGTTTAAAAAACCATTCTTTTTCGTTTTCTGTACAAATTTTATTGATAAATCGATCATTTAGATGATCTTCTGTTGTATCTGGATCGTTTAAATCTATGATATCATTTCCAAAAACAACACTACTTGTAGAAAGAAAAATACTCATTTTCGAAGTTTTTGAGCTCTTGGAGAATTTGCAAGGTAATTTCTCTATGTGCGCGAAAACCTTTACTGTGATATTGTGGTTTGATCAAGTTATATCGAACAAAAAACTCTTCGTTTTTTTTCGGAAAGTCAGACTTTTGGGTTTGATTTTTTCCACGAAAATAGATTATCAATATTTCTGTTTCGGGAATGTCGTATGCGAATTGTCCTGCTCCATAGTTGATCTGTTCTTCGAGAAGTTTTCCAGTAGGACTTCTGGTTCCTTCGATAAAAATACAAATGGGTTCTTTTTTGGTTAGTAAATATGCTAATTCTTGGACTATAAGATCTTTGTGTTCTTTTGATCCATTTCTGTCGATTAAAATGCATTTCGTTAAATATGTAATAATGCGAAACAAAATACTTTTTTCTACGTTTTCTTTCGCTGGAATATTCCAGGGAAATTTATCGAAACGAAACAAATAAAACCAATTACTACCTAATGCCCATTGTATTAAAGCAGAATCCAACATTGTTAGATGATTCGGACATATCAATAATGGTTTATTTTTTTTAATAATATTTTTATAAAATTTTCTTAACTCTTTTATTTGATTAATTTTATATTTTTTGATATACTTAAAATAAAATACTACAAGATTTCCTAGTATAAAAAATGCAATATTACCTAATACTTTCTGAACTTGCAATAATATTTTGTATTTTAATTTTAACTGATTCACAAAAAAAACAAGGAGACTAGGTGTCTCCCTTTGGTTTAACCAACTTTCTTTTTGATCAATTCAATCGCTGCACCAACAGTTTGAACTTTATCTGCCTCAGAGTCATCGATTTCTATATCGAATTCATCTTCTAATGCAAGAATAATATCCACTAATCTAGAAGAATTTACTTCTAAGTCTTTTAAAATATTAGTAGTTTCGTTTGCATTGTTTAACGCTTCTTTGTTTTTTGCATAGGGTCCTAAGATTTTTAGGACTTTTTGCATAATTTCTTGATTATCCATATCTATCTCCTTTTTGTTAAATAATTTATAATGAATACATTATCCTTCCCATTTTTTATATATGACACAGCCATTTACATCCCCAAAACCAAAACTTGCTTTCGCAATAATTCGAACATCTTTTTGGATCATTTCTCTTACAACCTTATGTTCATATGGTTTGATCTTTTCGTGAATATCTTCACTATTGATGGAGGGATGTAAAAATCCTTGTTCTAATTGTAACATTACAGCAACAGATTCAATACTTCCTGCTGCACCCAAGCAATGACCAATCATAGATTTTGTGGATTGAATATAAGGAAACTTCTCTGGTGGAAGACCTAATGCGGTTGCCCAATTATTTACTTCAATGGGATCTGCCATTGTTGCAGTTAAATGTCCATTTATAGCATCAATTTCTTCTGGTTTGATCCCTGCCTTTCGAACTGCTTCTTTGATACATATTTGAACAGAGGTGGAATTTGGCGCAGTCATACTTCCGCCCATTCGATGACCACCACAATTTAAATGTGCTCCGATAATTTCTGCATAAATCTTCGCATTTCGCTTTTGTGCACTTTCTAAACTTTCAAGAAGCAAAATTCCAGAACCAGAACCAGGCACAAAACCACCAGCACTTGCGCTCATGGGACGCGATGCTTTCTCTGGCTGATCATTAAATCTTGAACTTAGTACCTTCATCGCATCAAAAGCACCCCAGACATATTTAGAAGAAGATTCTGCACCACCTGCCAACATAACTTCTGCATCACCTCTTCTAATTCTTTCGTAAGCCATAATAATCGCTTCTGTACCAGTATTACATGCACTACTGTTAGATGTTACTTGATTTCCTAATGCAAGAAGACCACTCATTTTCGCAGAAACAGAACTCATCATAATTTGTTCTACCATAGTGGAACCTAATCTTTTTACTTTTCCCGAATCGATATAAGGAATAACCCTTTCTGCAATCGTATCAATTCCCGATAAACCTAATCCTATAACACAACCCGCATGCCAATTCACATAATCGGATTTGGAATCGGGCACTTCGAAACCAGCATCTCTCCATGCATCAATTCCTGCTATGCTAGATAATATCATGATTTCATTCATTGCTAACAGATCTGCTTCGGAAAAATATTTCTGTGCTTTTTGATCTAAAACTTCTTTATCGATCCATCCTCCAACTTGACAAGAAAACTTTAATTCTTCGAGTTCTTTTCGAAAACGAATCCCACTTTTACCTTGCTTTAATGCATTTGCAAACTCTTCTTTTCCATGACCATTGGATGTAATAACCCCAATTCCTGTAACAACAACTCTTCTTTCCATAATTACTCCTTTTTTATTTTATAACACCTACACCAGCTAATTCACCAATTGCAACTTTGGTCCCATCTTCTTTTTTTACTTCTACGCTTGTTTTGATTTTATTTTTCCTATAATAGATCAATTTACCATAAATCAAAACTGTTTCTTCGGGAAGCACTGTATTTAAAAATTCTACTTGGGCTTCTGTGAATAATGTTATTTTATCAAGAGGATTGCCTTTTTTAAATTCTAAATACATTCCTAGTGTAACGACACCTGTTTGTGCCATTGTTTCAAGAATAATTACCCCAGGTGTAATTGGTTTACCAGGAAAATGTCCAGCATAAAAAAATTCGTCTTTTTTGTAGGTATATTTTCCAACAACATAGTCGTCAGAGATTTCTAGAATGTCGTCGATAAAACGGAATGGTGGCTTTTGAGGGATAGAATTTAAAAGCATTTCTTTTAGTTCCTGATTAACCGCCATACATTCCTCCATTCACATGAATCACAGTACCTGTAATATACGTACCAGATGTTGCTAAAAACCCAACAACTTGTGCGATTTCTTCTGGTGTTCCCATACGCTTTAAAGGAATTCGACTTAGAATCATATTTTTATGTTCTTCGGGTAAATTCTTTGTCATATCTGTATCGATAAATCCAGGTGCGATGGAATTAACTAATATGCCGTATTCAGCCATTTCCATAGCAGCTGTCTTTGTAAAATTATCGATTGCTGCTTTGGTCATACCATAAATGGATTGAGTAGGGTTTCCAATACTTCCAATAATAGACGAAATATTGATAATTCTTCCTGAACGATTGCGAATCATTAAACGCATCAACCGTTTTGTTAAATACCAAACGGTCTTCATGTTAATGTTGATCATTTGATCGAATTCTTCTAATGTCGCATTAAAAATGGGATTATCCTTTACATAACCAGCATTGTTTACCAAAACTTCTAGGGTTAATTTTGAATTTTTGATTTCTTCGTATACCTTATCACAACCTTCGATTGTAGAAAGATCTGCTTGTATCAATAATCCATCGCCTAATTCTTTTAGCAATTCTTCTGCGGACTGCCTCGAAGAATTATAATGGATTCCAACCAAAAATCCTTTTTGATTGAGTTCTTTTGCAATGGCTTTTCCTATTCCTCGACTTGCTCCCGTTACCAATGCCAATTTTTTTTCGCTCATACGATTCTCCAGATGATTATTTTAAAATTCCCCCTAAATGATTTTGTGTTTTATGAGGATAGTTTCGATATGTAATACCTTTAAAGATACCAACTCTAGCCTTTTTAACTGTATAAATTAATTCTCCATCAACGAACAAATTACCATCAGCGATTGCAATAGAAACCCCTTGTTCTTTTAATTCGCTAAACCTAAGTATATCGATTTGATACTGAATTACTTTATTATGAGGTCGAACTTGTCCACTAAACTCGACAGCTTCTGCTCCTAATGCTCTACCAGAACCGATTGCTCCACTAACACAACAATAAAAACCTATCAACTGCCATATAGCATCTAACCCAAAAGAACCAGGCATAACTGGATCATCGCGAAAATGAAACTGAAAAAACCACTCATCAATTAAAATATCTTTTTCGGCAATAATTTTGCCTTTTTTGGTTCCTTTTTCGATTAAGTTAATTCTATCTATCAACAAAAACGGTGGTGTAGGCAACTTTGCAATTTCGCCAGGTGGATCTTCAATTAGATTTCCTTGCGAAAAAGCTATTAATTCTATTTTATCAAAATGTGTTCTTTCTAAAAATTCTTTATACTTCATAAATTCCTATTAACTCCCAGCAATACGTTCTCCACCATCAACGCGAATAATCGTTCCATTGATCCATGCTGTTTCGTCTAAACTCATCACATATACTACATTTGCAACATCCTCTGGTGTTGTTAGACGTCCCAAGGGATTTCTTAAACGAGAATGAGCTGCCATATGAGTACTTCCTGGAATCAACCTTAATGCAGGAGTATCTGTTACCCCCGGTTGTAAGATATTGCTTCTTATACCATAAGGACCAAATTCAAAAGCAATAGAACGCGAAATAGATTCTAACGCTACTTTTGCTGCACTTACTGCTGCATACCCTCTCCATGCTACTTCGTTTCCTTCGCTTGTTAAACCCAAAACTCTTGCATCTTCTGCAAACAAGTTTCGGTTAAAAATATCTTTTACCCAAGTATATAAACTCGTGCCCATAGAATAAATAGTATTTGCAATATCTTCGTCTGTTAAAAAGAATTCTTCGTTGTATTCGGGTTCTTTTGCTAAATACATCAACTCGTCTATATTCTCTTCTAAGAATAATTTTGTTGCTTCTTCGCGTAATTTATCTTTATCTATATTCAACTTCGATGCTAATTTTTCTACCGCATCATAATTACGATGCTTTTTGATTGGTACCATCAATTTTAAATTACCAAAAGCAATGGAATGTAATAAAGTTCGCACTTTTCCATTTGTATTTTGTAATTCGTTTTGTAAATCATCTAAGACGGTCTTTCTTCCTTCTTCGCTTAATGCATCTAAATTAAAGGTCTTTAACTTTACTCCTTCCTTTTTGATTAATTCAAACTCTGGTTCAATTCTATGCATTGCTCCTTTTCTATCTCTATGAACAATACAAAGATTCATTCCTGCTTTTGCTAATCGTTTTGCACTTGCTAATCCAAATCCACTAGAACCACCAAGTATAATTGCCCAATAATTTTTTTCGCGAAACATATCCACTCCTTCATGAATTACTTTTTATTTCTGGAAATAGCTTTGTCATTGACCGAACATTAATAATCGATGGAACTTCAACATTCAATGTTAAAAAGAATTTTCCTAATGGTCGATTGGGTCCAATCTCGATGATTTTGAGGTTTTTTTCTATTAGTTTTTGCATATTTTCTATCCACTTTACAGAACCACTGATCTGAAACACAAGATTATCAATAAGCTTTTCTGGTTGATGAAAATCCCCCGTAAAATTCGATAAAACGATGGTAGAATTTTCTTTTTTTATAGGAAATTGCATTAAATAATCGCGAAATTCTGGTTCTATTTCTTTCATCAATCGCGAATGGAATGGAGCACTAACATTCAAAAATACTGCATCAATTACAGGAAAGTTTTGTTTAATTTCCTCTACAGCTTTTTCTACACCTTCTTTTTTTCCACTAATTACAACTTGATCCTTAGAATTAAGGTTTGCAAGATCTACTTCGTATTTATCAAGAATTGGTTGAAAGTTGTGTTGAAAAATATTTTCCGAAATCAATGCAGCCATAGAACCTACACCTTCGGGGACTGCACGTTGCATTAAAGCACCTCTTTTTTTGACGATTTTTACAGCATCCTGAATTTCTAAAACACCTGCTGCAGTTAAAGCACTATACTCTCCCAAACTATGACCTGCAAAATATTGACCAATTTTATTATATTTTTTTAATACTTCGTATACAGCAATTTCCATGGTCAATATAGATGGTTGGGTATATTCTGTTAAATTTAACCGTGGATCTTCTTCGAAACAAATCTTTTTTAGATCTTCACCTAAGGATTCCGAAGCTAAATCAAAGATCCTTTTTGCTTCTTCGAATTCCTGATAAAAATCCATTCCCATTCCAGGTCTTTGTGATCCTTGTCCTGCAAAAACATAAGAAAACATTCTACATCCTCGCTTTTTATCAATGATAAGATTAAACGAAGGATAGCTTTTTTGAATTTTAGATTACGTCAACAATAAAGTGATAAAATGATTATTTTTTTTATTGATATTATAAATTTTTTAACAAATGAACTAAATTCATTAAATAAATTGAATATTTTTTAGTATATTTTATTAAATATTTTTTTCAAAATAATGAAGATTTATTTAACAAGTAACCAACAATTCAAAAATTCAAAATCGAATTATGATTGTTTGATAAAGATTTTGTTGTAGAGCAAAACTCTGTTTCTTCCTTGTCTTTTACACTCGTATAAAGCTTGATCTGCTCGTTCTATAATATTTTTATTTGTTTTAGCATCCAAAGACGGATCAAACTTCGCGATACCAGCAGAGGCAGTTACTTTTAGCTCTTTACCTTCGTGATATACAACCGTATTTTCTACACCAGAACGGAATTTTTCTCCTATTTCGAGGGCTTCTTCGTCATTTTTTAAACCAGGCATTACTAAACAAAACTCTTCTCCTCCATATCGCGCAGCGAAAAATGGTGGTTTTGCTAAACTTTGTAGCACCTTTGCAACAGCTTTTAACACTTCATCTCCTGCTTGATGTCCATAAGTATCGTTGAAGGTTTTAAATTTATCTACATCTGTTAACATAAAATAAAGACTTGTATTTCGTTTTAACGCCTTTTCTCTTTCTTCTTTTAAGCGGGATTGAAAATAAGCATGATTTTTTAGACCTGTCATCATATCGACGGTTGCTCTTTCGTACAATCTCGCATTATCTACTGCAATCGCACCAAGGGAAGCAAGATCGACTAAAAATTCTTTTTCCGAATTGGTATATTCTTCGCCGGTAATTTTTTCCCCTAAGATGATTAGGCCAATAATGTTTCCTTTTGCTTTCATCGGAATGATTAAATGGCCCCCCAATTCTTTTAAAATCAATACCTCTTTGTTGTTTTGCAATCGAGAATGCGTTTCTAATTCTAGAATAGTATATGCTTTGTTGGTTTCTTTAAAAAGATGGATTAACGAAGACTCTAACGAGATTTTGTAATGATCTAACGAATAAATTAAATCAAATCCTTTAAAGTCTGGTACTAATTCCAAAGAATCTGCGTCCATTTCGGGAATTAGAAACAACGCTGCACTTAGGGTTTGCACTTGTGCTAAACAAACATCTACAACTGCATTAATCAAATATTTATAATCTAATGTAGAATTTAGTGCACGCGAAATTTCTATCAATTGGCGTTGATCATAGATTTTTTTTTCGTAATGGAGTATTTCTTGCGGATAGCTTATTTTATCTTCTGAAAGTGACATACATTCCCTCGTTTTTTTTATATTAATTAAATGATGATTTTTTGTCAATCAATCTATTATTATTATCGGTTTAGACGTAAAATCTTTCCAATAATAAAAAAAATTTATTAAAATTTAAAAAATTCCGATTTAATTTTTATGATTATCCAACATTTAAAAGACTTTTTTAACAATAAACAAAATATTTTGCCAACAATTACTCTAATAACAGCTTCGTCTATGGCAACAGCAGTAATTCAAAATTCTCTTACAGAGAATACTTGTAAGATCGAAAAACCAGCTTATATTTTTTTTAAAAATACCGAAATCAAACAGGGCATTCTATCTTCTATGAACATAAATCAAATTCTATTAAAAGAACCTTCGGAAAACCAAGACTACATCGAAAATAGCTATTTGTTAGATTCCATCAAAAAAATTGTTTTTTTTGGAGACGAAGAATCCTTTAAAGAAGATCAGAAGTCAAGTTCCATAAATATTATTAATCAAAATTTTATCGGAACCTACAAAATCATTGCTGGAGGACACGAAGGTGTTCTAACGATTTACCAAACACAGTCAGGGTTTCCTGGTGGTTATGTAAGGTTTCCCCAATGGGGTAAAGGCAAAACAGAATTTTTGCAATACATTCAAATCAAAGGTAATAACATCCAGTTTGTTCGAGCATGTGTAGGAAAAGCTTGTCAAGAAATCGGTTCACCTTATGAATTCAAACAAACATATTTTGGTACATTGAACGAAAAAGGAGAAATCGAAGGCAAGTACAGTGGCACCCATAGTTCTGGACAATGGAAGGCAATTCGTTTAAAATAAATCAAAAAATTCCCATACGGATGCTTATACCTACTAAAACAAACAAAACTCCCACAATACTTACTGTAATAATATGAATTGCCAAGATGTTTAGGTTCTCTTTGTTTAACTTTGGAACAATTCTTAAACGTGCATGCATGGCAAGTCCTATTGTAAATAACAGCAACAAAATTTTTAGAATAAAATGTCTGCCAATAAAATCATCCCATCGAAGCAAAACAGAATAATTTTCTACTCGCATTAGAAATAGTATGATTCCTGTCAAGATTTGACCAACCAAAGAAGGAATCCCTATTTTTTCGTATATAGATTCAAAATTCACTATAATAGAAACATCTTTTGTCTTGATTGCTTGGGGTAAAATTCCTATGCTTAATACCAAATGTCCACCTACCCAAATCGTAGCAAATAATAGGTGCAAAAACAAAAGAATTGCATACCACATAAGATCAATCCTTCGAAGAACCTTTTTTTAGTAAAGCCATAAAAAATCCATCAAAACCTTCCGATGGATAAATCGTTTGTTTTTTAACAAGCTGAAATTGTTCTTTATTTTCTAAAAACCATTGGATTTGATAGTCGTTTTCTTCTGGTAAAATACTACATGTTACATACAACAAATAGCCATTATTTTTAAGCATTTTAGAGTAATTCAACAATAATTCTCTTTGTAGTTGTAGGATTTCTTGCTTATTTTCTGAGGTAAATTTTAACTTTGTGTCTGGATTTCTTTTTATCACACCAGTACCTGTGCATGGTACATCCAACAATAAAATATCCGCAGAATCTTTTAATCGCTTAATGGTTTTATTCGACTCAATCGGTTTAACCACAATATTGGATGAACGATTTCTTCTACTTCGTTTTTCTAATTCTTGTAATTTTTTGGGGTTTACATCTAATGCAATGATTTGACCTTTATTTCGTTTTAAAGCAGAAAGATGAAGGGATTTCCCACCAGCACCTGCACATGCATCGATAATCCTACTTGCATTTTGTAAAACATCTTCGGGAATAAAATGTGCCACCCTCTGAGAAGACAAATCCTGAAATTCATAATATCCTTTTAAAAAATATTCATTGGGACTAACAAAGGTTTTATCTTTAATGATTAATGCTTCTTCGACATCAGGATGTTCTTCTGTTTCTATGCCTAATTTTTGAAGAAGTGATTGCAATTCTGGTTTGGAAGTTACCAAGGTATTTACGCGAATTACTAATTTTGCATGTTCGTTTAAGGCAGAAGCTTCTTTTAACCATTTTTCTTCCCCTAATTGGCTTATGCCTTCGTTCCATAAATCTTCGTTGTAAGAAAGTTGAATTCTTTTAGGAATTTGGTTTAAATCCACAGAAAGATTTACAGAAGGTAGTATTTCTTGTAAATTTTCGAACTCTAATTGATTGTAATGTAAATAAGCAGAAAAAATTTTTGTTAAGTCACTCGTGCCTGTGATGTATTCAAAAAAATAGTAATATCGAACAATGGTATAAACCGACTCTGCAATGAATTTTCGATCTCTTTTTCCTAATTTTGGGTTTGTTTTAAAATAATGTTCTAAGACTTTATCGGAATAATGATTTTCTTTTAGAACTTTATAAAGTGCTTCTATTATAATGTTTACTAATGCTTTGTGGAGCTTCATGGATTTATAAAAGACGATTTTATGGAAGGGATTCTTGATACAACCAGAAAAGTAATCAGTTGATTTTACAAAAAAAATTTATATTGTATAGATTTTAATATAAAAATAATTGATAATGAGACGCATTCTCATTATTTGGACAACATGAAGATAAAAATACAAATCATCCTACTTATAATTATGACAAACTGTCAAACACCCAAAACGAATAACGAACAAAGGAAAGCTATTTTTTTAACAAAAGAAGAAAAGGAATTTGTTTTAATGGAGATGCGCGAACTATTAAAAGCTCTTCACTATATACATGTTGGTCTATCGAACGAAAATTATGAATTTGCCTATCAATCTTCTAAGAAAGTAGGTATGAATATGGTGAACGAATTAAAAGCAGCAGAAAAAATGATATTGATTAAACTTCCTTCTGAATTTAAAAAATTAGGTTTTGCAACTCACAATCAATTTGATATATTAGCAGATTCGATCAACAAAAAAGATAACAAAAAAATTCAAGAAAATTTATCTATCTTAACATCTTATTGTGTTAATTGCCATGATTTATATAAATTCGAGGTGGAACATGAAAAATAAAATTTATTCTGTGATTGTTTTTATCGTATTTCTTCCTAAGCTCATTTTTTCTACAAATGGTTTATTTATGATTTCCTATGGATCTAAATTTTCTGGTATTGCAGGTGCAGGATCATCAACAAAAGAATCGGTTTTTTCTAATTTTTTAAACCCAGCAAATTTAGCTTTTAGTTTAGGTAGTTCATATCACCAATGGGAAATTTCGATAAGAAATAACATAGTTCAAACTATTTACGAAGATCAATATATAAATCTTTTAAATTCAAAGATCTATTTTAATCATAATCAAGAAACTCTACAAGCAATTTTACCAAACTTTGGATATGGTTTACCAATCTATAAAAATATATTCTATTCAATTTCTTTTTTGGTTAAAGGCGGCGGAGGAGGTAACCTAGAAAATATTTTATTTTATAATAGAAATCTTGAACCATTAAAAGAAAATTTTATTATGAGGATGGCTAATCCATCTCTTGTCCAAGGAATAGGATTTCGTATCAATCATCTAAATTTAGGGATTGGTTATGAACTTAGTTATTTATCAATCAAAATGCAAAATCACAAGAAAGATCTTATGAATTTATTTATTTCTCCTGAACAATCCTTTGAATTTTCTGGAAAGAATATTTCTCATGCTGTTATTTTAGGATTAAGCCAAAAAATCCCCTTTAATAACTACAACCTAATTTGGGGAATATCTTATCATTCAGCAAATAGATTTAAAGTAAAGGGTGGAATAAAATCTTACGAAACATTTAATAATGATCTGATATTAGAACACAAAGCAGAAGCAAGAATTAGCTTTCCAGAATACTACAGAGGCGGTATTCAATTCGATTTTAATTTTTTTAAAATCTACCTTGATTTAAATTATATTTTATGGAATTCTTATTTTAGAAAAATCAAAATCCAATCAGAAGCACCTTTTATTACGACACCATTTGGATATTCTAGTAATACAATTCAAATTAGGCAAAATTGGAACAATCAAATAGTATCTGCATTGGGTATGGAATTATATTTTAATACCTATATCTTTTCTATGGGATATAATTATGGCAAATTCCCTACTCCTTCTGAGGGCATACATCCTTTATTAACAATGACGATAGAACATCATGTAACTCTTGGTTTTGCAAAAAAATTAGAACAGAAGATAATTTATTTTACTTACGAACATGGTTTTAAAAATAAAAGTGAATTTGAATTATCCAAAACTTCTTTTGTTTCTGATTGGTTCCTCTTTCATACAAACTTAAAACCTATCTATTTTAAATACAGTAGAAGTATGCAATTAAATTCCCTTATTTTTGGAATAGAAAGCAAAATATAATGATTTTTCCAAGCTTATGATTGAATTTTGGTTAAGGCTAAATCATAAGCTTGGAGATAATATTGAATTAAGTTTTTCCAATCGAAAATTTCGCTTATACTTTCTACGCGATTTCTTAATTCGATTCTTTGTCGTCGGTTTAAAGATACCACATTAAAAATCATTTTTGCTAACTGTTGAATAGATTCGTGGTAAGATTGATTTTTGCGATTTAAGATAAAAAGTCCATGTTCTTCGTGATTAGGAAGCATTTTCTTTACATACAAAGAAAAACCTGTAAGATCAGAAGTAATCGAAGGAATACCAGCAGCAGAACACTCCATTGGTGTATAGCCCCATGGTTCATAATAACTGGGGAAGATTCCTAAATGGCATCCGCGGATAAAATCTAAGTAATCTAATTTAACCACAGAACCAAAACTAGACAAAAAATCTGGATGATAAACAATCTTTACTCTGGATTCTTTCTGATTCAATAAATGATTTTTGTAAATTGTATTTAATATTACATCGTCTGGATATTCCATTTCGTGTGTTACAACAGAAGGTAGTCCATTTTTTTTCCATGAATAATAGATTCTTTTTAGATACATTCTTTCTGTTTCGTTTATAAGTTCTTCTGTATTGATTTGTGGCTTTTCGATGATTTGATTTAGCAGACGTTGAGGAATTCTTTCTGCTACGGTTTCGCATACATGGTTTAGCTCATCATAGATAAATTGATTCTGTAAAACATCATAGCGATAGCCTTTGGTTTTTGCTTTAGTAATGATAAAAACAACCACAGTGATGTCAATATTATTCTGCATTAAAAGATGATTTAGTGCAGGAAGAGAATCTAAGAAGAGATCGATGCCTTTATTTCGAAATTCATACCTACCAGAAGTAAAAATGTACAGGGTTTTTTCTAAATCAAACGTATAATAAGGGAAAAAATAACCTGCAACAAATTGATGAATCTTTGTTTTAAAAAGACCATGCAAGTTTTGATGTTCATGAGCTACGGTAAAACGTCGGATGTTTAAACCATTTGGGGTAATAATATCAACTTTTTTGTGTAAAAGATGTTTGATTTCTTCTGCGGTGATCTCACTTACAGTTGTAAATACATCTGCACCATAACTTGCCGCTCGCTCTATCAAATAATGAGAAAAAATATTGTATCTTTTTGCTTCGTCATAAGGGTTGATAAATTTAATATATTCGTAAATGTTATCTACGTTTGGTGCTATATAACGTCCAAGTAATGTAGCATGAGTAGTAAAAACAATTTTTACTGGTAGGCTTCTTTTTTTTATGATAGGTATTGCAGCTCCCACATTCCATTCATGAAAATGTACCAAAATAGGTTTAGACGAAAATGCTTCTATAAAACATTCAATCACATCTGCTACTTGATATCCAAATAAAATAGCGTCATTAATCCACATTTCATCTGGTGTTTCTATGCCATGATCTTTCCAAAAGAAGTATTTAAATTCTTGAATACGATCAAATAAACATAAAAAATCGATCAGAATAACATTAGGACTTCCTGTAATTAGCCATTTACCAAATTTTACTTTTAGGTTTTTTTTAGCTATGTTTTGAAGGATTTCTCGGTATACACCCGTTGGTTGCATTTCTTCAAATTCTAATTCAGAGATACCTTTTATATAAGGTCCAATAAGACAATAGCGATCTTTAAAATGTTCTGTTATGATTGGTGCTTTACTACGAATTACTTGATAGATTCCTCCTACTTGTCTACATACTTCCCAACTAACTTCTATTAAATAACTGTTTGATAGATTCATAGAATTCGATGGAATATAGATAAAAGTTTTGATGTCAAGTTTTTCTAACCATTATGATAAATGATATTTTTTTCTTGATTTTTTGATTCATTTTACTAATTTAAATAAAAAGAACTTTTATATATTTAATTTGACGTTTAAAAATTGAAAAAAATTTTAAACCTTTATACAATTTTTATTTTAAAATTTTGTTATTTTTTGAATAATTTAAAAGGAGTTGTAAATGAATCCATCAATAGAAACACAAGATAAGAAATTATTGAATAAATTATTTACTTTAATAAACGAAGAAAAACTAACAAAAGATTTTTCTTCTTATCAATTGAGTAAAATCGAAAGCTACATCAACTTCGCAAAAGAGGTAGCTAATGCTTCGGAAGAGGAACAAAAAGAAATCTTACAAACACTAGCAGAGTACAAAAACACAGAAAATGATAAAACGATTTTAGGAAGATTAATCCCCGTTATAATAGCATTTTCTAAAACCATTGAACGAGATCCTTCCGAAGAAGACAATTTGTTCGATTTAGTCATAAGCTTATTACATGATTTTCAATTAGCGACACGTTGGTCTATCATTGTTTATATTTGTGATCAAATCTTAGATTTTTTTCCCCAAGAAATCGATAAACTAAAAAATCATCCTGGCATTGTAGATATCTTAAAATTTAAACAAGATACCATAGAAAAACTCAAAGGGAAAAAAGAAACAAAATCTATCTTAAAAACCATTATAGAGATCGATAAAAAAGATGCAGATTCAGCAGTAAAATATGCTAAATTAATCGCTGTGGATGATCCAGAAGAAGCAGGAATATACTTAAAACGCGCTGCGGAAATCTATGCAAAAGAAAACAAAACAGATAAACTAGAAGAAATTTGGAAAACCCTCGTAGATGAATATCACGAAGATTTAAAATTTTTCGAAAGAATAGAAAGAATACTCAATAACAATAAAAATTATAATTTTATTATAGCAAACTATCCCCAACTTGTAGAAAAATACAAAGAAATGGAGGAATGGGACATCGTCATCGATCTTCTTAAAAAGATTATCTCTAATGCAATCGAACAAGAAAAACGAGAAGAAAACGAAAAACGTTTAAAAGGAATTGATCTTAAATATAAAAGAAAAGAAGGCAAAGCTTTATCCCGTTTAAGAGAAGAATTAATCAAAGCCTACAAAAATAAATATAAAAAACATTCTTTATTAGATGTTTTTTTGCGTTTATCAGAATTAACCAACCCCAAAAAACCTATCAACATTGGTATAAGCAATTTCGAAAAATACATCGTTTTCGATACAAATAATTATGTCTACCATCGTAAAAGGGGTGTGGGAAAAATTAAGCAAATCAACGAAAACGAGATTATCATCGACTTTGATAAAAATCAAAATCAAAAAATGGGTCTCGATATGGCAATCTCTAGTTTACAAGCTTTACAACCCAATCATATATGGGTAAGGTATTACGAAAATCCAGAAGAATTAAAAAAACTCTGTAAAGAAAACAAATTAGAATTCTTTAAAATTCTTTTGGAATCCTACAATAAAAAAATTACCTTAGCACAAGTAAAAGCAGAAATATTAGACAAGTTAATCTCGAAATCTGAATGGAATAAGTGGTGGCAAGATGCAAGAAAGCTTCTAAAAGAAAGTCAATATTTTGGTTTTAGTCCTAAAAAACGCGACGAAATTCTTATGTGGGATAGAGAACTTTCTTATTCCGAAGAGTTAGAAAACAAATTCAATAACGTAAAAGAATGGGATAAAAAACTAGAAATTGCCTTAGAAAGCTTAACTGTAAGTCCAGACATAACAGAAAAGGCATCCGAAACTTTTGCAGAGTATTTTTTATCTCAGGAAGAAAGTAAAGATCCTCTAAAAAAAATCTTGGCATATCTATTTTTGAACTTATTCGAAAAAACCTACCCCAACAACGATATTACAAAATCGCGTAAAATCGATAAAAACGAAATCATCGAACTATTAAAAGAACTCGATACCAAACAAATACTCAATATTTTTTATCAGATTAAAAATACTGACTTTAAAAAACAATTTGTCGATCTAATTATCGAAGCAAAAGATAACTATGTAGAGATTCTCGAGCAAATACTATTAGAACCAACTATCAAAGTTCATAAATACATTATAGAAAAGCTAGATCAATTAAACCGAAAAGATGTATTAAGAAACTATATAGATTTAATCATGAGAAAATACAGAGAGTACCCAGAAATATTCTTATGGATTAGTAAAAATATTTTAGAAAATGATTGGGAAAAAGATTACGATTGGATCCAAACTACCAAATATGATGTCTTATTACAAATTTTTAGGTTATTAAAACCATTAGAACGAATCGAAACACGCGGCAATCGATTAAAGAATTTAGCAATAGAAACAATTTTTGGTAACGTAAACATAACCGTAGAAAATTTAGAAAAATCAAAAATAAGCGAATATATCCAAAATGCAAGTGAATCTTTTATAAAAAGAATTTATATATTGTTTAAAAATGTTCCATATATACCAGATGCTCATAAAGAAAACTTTAAAGAATTCATCAAAAAAATCCGACCAGATATAACCGATCTAGAAATTACGTTAGAAGCAGATTTAGAAGAAGAACCCATTTACGAAAAAGAAGAAAAAATCGAAATCTTTATTCCATCCGATGATATTATATACACAACACAAGAAGCTATCGAAGCAAAAAGAAGACATCTCGATCATATCTTGTATGTGGAAATGCCCGAAAACTCGAGAGAAATAGGCGAAGCACAAGAAAAAGGTGATCTTCGCGAAAATGCAGAATACAAAGCAGCATTAGAAAGACAAGATAAACTAAGAGCAGAAGCTACCAAACTCGAAGAAGATTTAAAAAAAGCTGTACCTATCGATCCATCCAAAGTTCGTACTGATGTAGTATCTATTGGAACCAAAGTTTCTGTTAAAGACAATTCTACTGGAGAAAATATAGATTATACAATTTTGGGTCCTTGGGATGTAGACCCAGAAAAAAATATTATTTCTTATGCTTCTCCATTAGGAAAGATTCTCTTAGGGAAAAAAATTGGCGACGTTGCTGTTTTAAACAAAGATCGTTCTTTTACAATCGAAAAAATTGAACGTGCCATTTAAAAAAACGCTCATTATGAGCGTTTTTTTAAGATGTAAACTTAGGTCTTCTTTTTTCTTTTAGGGCACTGAATGCTTCCATACAATCTGGATGGAGCATAAGTTCTTCCACTTCTTTTAGATCTTTCTCCATTTGTGCTTCGAAATGTTCTCTATTAATCCAACGTTGGGAGCCTTTTTTTAAGGATTTTAACGACTGGATGGGTAAATTAGCTATTTGTTTAGCTAATTTATATGCAGCATTCCGCGTTTCTTCGTGGGTTTCGAAAATTTCATCTACAAGGTTAAATTTTAGACATTCTTCTGCTTTAAGCATTTTCCCTAGCATGACAACCTGAATTAAATTTTGATAACCAATCTTTATAGCCAAGATTTCTAATGCAGTAGAAGGAACAGTCATCGCTAAATTCACTTCGGTAAAACCAATTCGAGATTTTTTCTTACTCATAAAACGAAAATCATTATAAGAGGCAATAAATGCGCCCCCACCTGCTGCATAACCTGTAATCACAGATATAGTAGGAAGAGGATAAAAAAAATGTTCTGCTCCTAAGATTAATAAATCTCTCATGTTTTTTTTAATTTGTTCTCCACTCGCTCCCAAAAAAACATTCGGATGAAATCCATTACAAAAAAAATCTTCTTTTGCAGATTCGATAACGACAACTTTTGCATTGGTATTTTGAATCTCTTTTAGTGCGATTCGAAAATCCTCAATAAATTCGCCATCAATGGTATTTTCTTTATCGGAATCCATGATGATTGTTGCGATTTTATCTTCTAATTTGTAATAAACCTTTTTCCCCATTTTTTACTCCTATGTGAATATTCAAATTGACAGTCTAATAGATTGATTTTTATGTCAATTTATATTTAAGTATACTTATAAAATTAAAAAATTGACGTTTTTTTACGTACTTTTTTATTGTATTACTAATGAAAACTAACCAGTTAATTAATCATCTAATTACGAATAAACCAATCTTTTATTTAGTTATATTTTTATTAATAACACAGATTTTTGTTGTTCAGCAAAAGCAGTTATTATCGCAGGAACAAAATCCTCCAAAAACCCCAGAACAAGAAACCATCTTAGATTGGATCAACAAAGGTGGTGGAACCATGTATTTTTTGGGTTTGATTTCTTCTATCATTATTGGTTTTAGCTTAGAAAGATATTATTTTTTTAGAAAAAGTGGAGCGAACACAAAAAATTATTTTAATGAATTTACTAAAAAAATGGAAGAAGGTATAGATAGCTTAGAAGATTTTCTAAAAAAGGATTCTCGTTTGATTTCCCGTGTTTTACGCGAAGCTATTAAAGTAAAAGATAAAGATATTGCCTTCGTAGAAAAACAAATAGAAAATGCATCTACAATAGAATTAGGAAAATTAGAAAAAGGACTAAATCTTCTTTCGAATTTAGGAAATTTAGCTCCTTTACTTGGTTTTTTTGGAACAGTGGTTGGTATGAGGCATAGTTTTATTCAATTTGTTGTAAAAGCAGCTCCAACAGCAAAAGATTTAGCAGCAGGTGTAGAAGAAGCACTTATAACAACTCAGGCTGGATTATTGATTGCAATACCAACATATTTAATCTATAATTTGTTTTTGTATAAGATCGATTCTGTTACAATAGAATTAGAACGTTGTGGTACTTTGTTAATCAATAAGCTACAAGAAAAACATGGCAATTAAAATCAAAAGAAAAAGTCGCGATCCAGAAGAAATTCCCTTAGCGAGTACAGCAGATATAGCATTTTTGTTGATTATCTTTTTTTTAGCAGCAAGTGCTTTGTTAGAACTTAAAGGAGTAAAGCTACCATTGCCTAAAAAAGATGCTCCCCCAATGAAAATAGAAAAAAAGAATCTATTAAAATTAGAAATAACCAAAGAAGAAAAATTTATCTACGATAATAAAACATACGAATTGAACGATATCTTAACCATTATGGAAGAAAAGTTCAAACAAAACCCAGAAATAGTTTTCGCCATACAGGTACACCCCGATTGTCCTTCTAAGCTTGTTCCCGAACTGATCCATGGTATGAAGCAGAAACAACTAAACAAATTTTCGATAACAATCAAAAAATAAGTTATGAAGTTAAGAAAAAAAAGAAAATTAGAATCTATTCCTGTTGCTGCAATGGGCGATATTGCTTTTTTGTTGTTGATATTCTATATTTCCACAACAATGCTTACGGATCAAAAACCAATGGAGGTAGATTTACCAGAAATTACCACAGAGGTTCAGAGCTCTCCCTATCCCTTAATTGTTTATATGAATCAAAACTTAGCTAATCAGAATAAGGTTTATTTTTTTAACCAAGAAATTCCCGTAGAAAACCTAAGCGATGCTTTAACAAAAAAAATCTATGAACTTCCTTCTAGTTTTCGCGTTTATTTAAACATCGATCAATCTGTATCGTTTAAGCATATGTATAAGATTCTACAAGAATTAAAAGAAGCTGGTATAAAAAACGTTATTATTTCTACTAAACCCAAAGAATCATTATGACAGTGCTAAACATAAATCAAATTTTAGAAAAATGGGATTTAAGATATTGGACAATCCTAGGGGTGATTCTACAAATCATTTTAATATTTTTAGTTGATTTTGTTTATCGATTATTGCCAGAGAAAAAAAGTGATATTCCAACACAAATTTCTCTATCGACAGATTTGTCCTTTATTGAATACCAAGAGCCAGAGCTTCCTACTAATGTAAGTCAAACAAAAGAACTTTCGGAACAAATCATAGAAACCACACAAAAAGTAGAAGAAAAAATCAACTGGAACAATGCTGTTGATCCAACACTGGATTTTTTTCAAAGATATACTGCTAAGATTGCTGTAAACATTTCTCCCGATGATTATCCCGAAAGAGCCAAACGTTCCAGCTTAGGTCAAGTGAAAGTTTCTGTTGCTGTTTATATTGGAGCTGATGGGAAAATCAAAGATGTAAAAATCAGAAAAATCGAGAGTAGTTCTGGCAATATCGATTTATTCGAAGCGGATTTTGTACAAGCAGTAAAAAAAATCTTTTTACAAAAGGCCAAATTACTCAACCAACCCTACCAAGTGAATGGAGAAAATAAAGACTTTATTTGGTTTACAACAGTTACATTTACCCTTGAATAATCTTTTTTTCGAAAAATAAAACAATTGCCAACAGACGTTTTTTTATTTTAATGTATTTGTAATATGAATAAACTGAAAATCCTCTTTGTAGTTTTAACATTTAACGGGGGGATATTTAATAATTCAATGTTTTTATTCGCACAACAAAATCAAAATGAAGAAATCCAACAACAAGAAGAAAATCCCTCTAATACAGAAACACAAAATGAAGTAAAACAACAAACAGAAATGCACGAAGAATGGTTCAAAAACGCCAAAATCTACCCTTGTGCTCTAAATAATGAAAAACAATTTCAGATTGCTGTTTTAGATAATGGCGAAGCATTTTTGATTTTTGATCATTCTTATTTAAAAATTCCTGTTAAAATAAAACTCAACCCAGAAGATATAGAGGTATCTTGTAAAAATCAAATCCTTACGTTAGTATCCAAAAATCCATTAACAAGTATTAGATTAAAACAAATGTTCTCTTACAAAAATCAGGAAATTGAACTAATTGGAACATCCAAACAAGATCTAAACAACGATTATATTGATAGTTTGTTCGAATATGCTCTAAAAGGAAACAAAAAGAAAATTCTATCGATAGAACTAAAAGAGATTCCTTTTGCTTATCAATATATTAATTCCGAAAAACTATCGCATTTTATGTCGAAGATTTTAGAAAAATCCGAATCACAAGATGCGTTAATAAAAATCAATCTATTGACAAGTTTTGGAATACTATCGACAAAATTAATTCATTATTATCACATGAATTTATCTTCGCCCAAAGAGATATTGGAAGATTATAAAAATTGGGTTCAAGCATGGGAACATATTGGGTTAGAAAATTACGAAGATTTTATTTTACAATATGGAGAAACACTTTTATCTATCAATTCCACAGAAGGAGAAGAGGTTCTAAATTTTCTAAAAGAAAAAAAATCCGAATACATACCTACCTATATTGTACTAGGAAACTACTACTGGAAAATAAAACAAAAAGAAAAAGCAGTCGATTTATACAAAAAGGCAATAGAAATTCATCAAGAAAAGCTTAAAAATAACTTTATGGATGAACAAAATCATGCATCTAACATTCCAGACTATATATACGAGCGAATCAAAGATCAATTATGAATTGGAAGGAATCCTTTAAAATTCACCTAATAAAAATGGATCAGTACTTCCAGAAATATAAACCACCTTTTAAGAGCGATATTAAAGTGTATTTAGCAGGCTATTTTGCGCGATATTTAGACGAAGAATACAAAAATCAAATTCAGCCTTACATCATAGAAAACCTCGAATACTTTAAACAATTGATAAAAAAACATCATCTTAAATTAGGACAAAATGCCCCTATATTCTACTACGCGAAAATCAACGCAGAATATAAGTTGTTTAATATACTGCAAAAATCTATAAAAGAAAAAGAAATCCATTCTTTTACTTTAAACTACGAACTATCAGAACCTGCATCGTTATATTTGTTAGCATCTACTTATTATAGACTTTCCGGTAAAATTTACAATGCCCTTATATTTGAATATATTTATAAAAGAATTAAAGAAATATTTTTAATATTAAATTTATATTCAAAAATTATTGAATCTAACGAATTAAAAGAAAAAGTCACACAAGAAGAATTAGAAAATTTTATCATGAATCTAAAAAAAGAATTAAGTCAAAAAAACGAAATTTCTATCGAACAAATTCAAAACGATCCCCTTAATCAAATTCTTTCTAAATTTTTCTATCTATCTTAAAAAGAACGATATTTTAAACATTCTGGCATAAAGGATTAAAAATAAAAAATAAGGCAAATGCTAATTCTATTAAAAAATCATTTGACATTTTTTAAATAATAATTTTTACTTTCTTTTATGAATTCACATAGCGTATTAATGGGTTATATCCTTTGGATATTTGGTTTTTTAGGTGCTCATCGTTTTTATTATGGCAAACCTGTCAGTGGTACAATTTATCTTTTTACGTTGGGTCTTTTAGGCATTGGTTGGATAATAGATCTATTTTTAATTCCTTCGATGGATCGAGAAGCAGATCGAATCTATATCGAAGGTCCTATTGATTATAATATTACTTGGATATTACTAACATTTGCAGGTTATTTAGGACTACATCGTTTCTACATGCGAAAATGGATTTCGGGTTTATTATATTTAATCAGTGCTGGATTGTTAGGGATAGGCATTGTTTATGACTTTTGGACTTTGAACGAACAAATATCAGAAATAAACAGTAGATATCAACAGGGAGTATAATTATGAATAAACTACAAGAAAAAGATATCCTTTGGAAATTACTACACTCTTGGCATATTGTTCTAACCCTTTTTATGGGATTATTATCCTGGTTATCATTTCTTTATATGTACATCAAAGGAAAAAAGAAAACATGGCTTATTTCTGCCATTATTTATGGAACATTTGTTGTAGGATTAATTTATCTGGTAAACAAATTTCCTGATCAAAAAACAAGGCCAGAGTATGTAGAACAATTTATTTATGGATATTTTGTTGTTTGGATTATTTCTATTTTACATGCATTGATTAGTCTAAAAGAATTTTGGTTAAGAGCAATAACCAACGAAGAATTAGAAAGCGACCAAATCCAAGTACTAGAAACAAACATACGAAAAGAAATGGGAGCAGTCGATAACCCCATCGAAGAGGTATTAGTAGAATTTAAAGAAGATGATAACTCTGTTAAAATTACAAAATTTATTCTAGATAATCTACCAATGGCACCAGAATTTTATTATTACATAGATTTTTCTAGAGCAATCAAAAGATATCGTTCGGATGTTTCGCAAGAAATGATAGATAAAGTTCGAGAAATTGCAAAATACGATGATAACCTCCATAAAATTGTAAAAACAGCAAAAGCAATCGATAAAATCGATGGTGGGTTAGGAATTTTTACTGGATTAAACAACGTTTACGATGCAATAAAAAAACCTGAGCGCGAAAGAACCTTCGAAGCAGATCCACAACAAGCTATCGATGCAGGCATAAAAGCCATTGCATTAGGATATATGATCCATCTCACATCGAAAGATAATCCCATAAAAACATTTTTTGAACTTAAAGCTGGTGCAGAACTTTTTTATTATTTTATAATGGTTGAATTAGCACTACCTTTTACTGATAATCTCTTAGAAGAAGGAGGCAAGTTTTTGTATAAAATTCTACAACAAAAAGAATCCGAAATAGAAAATCGTTTTACAAATTTTGCCGATCCTACATCCTACCAGCAAGCAAAGGGAATTTTATTGTCTTTAAGCGAACAAATGGATCGGATTGCCATTGCATTAAGTCAAAATATCAAACCTTTCGAAGAACAATTAAAAAACAAACTACCTTCGATTTTAAATGCGACAGATTCCATCACTGGTAGTATTGCCACATTTTTAGATATTATGCCAATTTGGAAATTTCTTGGAGCCAGATTAGCCACCGAAGCAGCAATTTATCGAATTATTAAGAATTGACTTTTTTATTTTTTCGTATTTTATGGATTTATTCCCATGCAAGAAACTGGTATAATTGAATTTCCCATCAACGAAGTATATGATCGTATTTTTTATGTCTATAATCTAATACCGAATCTAAGCAATTCGTTATTAGCATTTCAAGAAGATATATTAAAAGGCAAGATCATGGAAAATTTCCATGATTTAATCAAAAGAGCAGATAAAGAATCGGAACTACCATTGATAGAAATCATTGATAATAAATTTAAACAAGATACGATTATTTCCGAAACTTATGGAGAAACAAAAAAAGATGGTGATTTTAGCTGGTGGATCGATGCATTAGATGGTTCAAGGAATTTTATCCATGGTAATCCTTTATATTGTATTTCGATTGGACTTGTTTTCCGCGATCACCCCGTTGCTGGAATAGTTCACATGCCATCTCTAAAAGAAACCTACCATGCAATTTTTGGAGAAGGTGCTTATAAGAACAATCATAGAATACAAGTATCTACCACAGCCTCGTTAGATCTAGCATTACTTTCTTCTGGCATACCTTACAACAGAAAAGAAGTTTTAAACCAGCTTATCAGTGAGTTATCCGCGATGATTTCTGCTGGAACTGGGATCAGAAAATCTGGTTCGGCGGTATTAGACCTGTGCTGGACAGCGGAAGGTAGGATCGATGGAATGTGGGAAAGAAACCTAAAACCTTGGGATACCTGTGCTGGATATGTGATCCTAAAAGAAGCTGGTGGGAAGATGACTAATTTTCAGGGTATTCCATTTCACATTCAGATCGATAACATTGTAGCATCTAATGGGTTAATTCACCAAGATATTTTAAACGCATTAAAAAACATAAAGGATGGAGATTTTAACTAATTTATTTTATAAATTATACTTAGATTATGGGCTTTATGGTATACTGATTGTTTCGTTTTTAGCTGCTACAATATTACCGTTGAGTTCGGAAGTTGTTGTTTCGTTAGCATTTCATTCAAGTTTATCGAAAAGCGAAGTATTACTTTTTGCTACTATCGGAAATTCCTTAGCATGTCTGTTGAATTATTTTATTGGTTATTATTTTTTTATAAAATTTAATAATAAATTTTTTAAAATATTTTTTATTAAATTTCATTTACCATCAGAAAAGGATTTAAGTTATAGATTAGTCCAGAAATACAATATTTTTGCTCTATTAGCTTCTTGGTTGCCTATTATAGGTGATCCAATAACAATACTTGCTGGCTACTTTAAATTTCCTTTTCTATTGTTTAGTATTATTACAACAATTTTAAGATTTCTTCGATATTATGTAATTTATGTTCTATTCTAAGTATTTTTTTAGAACTTCGGGAATATTAAACGTACCATCCGCATTTTGATAATTTTCTAATATTGCCACAAGAGTTCTTCCTATTGCTAATCCAGATCCATTTAATGTATGGGCATAGATGTTTCCTTTTGCAGTTTTGATTCGAATTTTTCCTCTTCGCGCTTGATAGTCCCAACAATTCGAAACAGAAGAAATTTCTAGCCATCGTTTTAAGCCGGGTATCCAAACTTCTAAATCGTAAGTTTTCGTTGCTGTTGCTCCAATATCTCCAGAACATAAAAGTATTACGCGATAGGGAAGTTTTAATTCTTGCAAGATCATCTCTGCATGGCTTAACATTTCTTTATGAGCATTTTTTGATGCTTCTGGATGGGTAATCTGTACTAATTCCACTTTTTGAAATTGATGTACGCGAATCAAACCTCTTGTATCTTTCCCAGCGGCACCTGCTTCTCTTCTAAAACAAGATGATGCAGCTGTAACTCTTATAGGAACCTCTTCTTCTTTTAGGATTTCGTCATAGAATAAATTCACCAAGGGGACTTCTGCTGTGGGTATTAAAGATAAACCATCTCTTTCGAGTTGATAATATTCGCCCTTAAACTTTGGATATTGTCCTGTTGTAACCATTCCTTGATCATTGATCAAAACGGGAACCCATACCTCTTCATATCCATTTCTTTTGGTGTGAATATCAAGCATAAAATTCATCAATGCACGTTCCAATTTAGAACCTAATCCTCGGTAGATATAAAAACGCGAACCAGCCAATTTTACACCTTTTTCGAAATCGATTATGCCTAACCTTTCGCCAATTTCGTAATGGGGTAAAACTTCAAAATCAAATTGAGGAATTTCTCCCACTTGTTTTATTACTACATTTTTTGTTTCGTCTTCTCCAATGGGAACTTCTGGATCAAGCCAATTAGGTAAAGATAATAAGATTTCTTCTTGCTTTTCTCTTGTAAAATCTAATTTTTTTTCTAATAGTTGGATTTCGTCTCCGATTTTTCGAACCTCTTCTTTTTTAGCTTCTGCCAATTCTTTGTTGGTTTGGATTAATTTACCAATTTCTTTACTTTCTTTGTTTCGAATAGCTCGTAATTCTTCTACTTTGGTTTGTATTGCTTTGGATTCTTTTATTAACGATACTAATTCCTCTACGATTGAATCATCTTGTTGTCTTTTTTTTAATGTATCTTTTAATTCTTGCGGATTTTCTTCTATTTTTCGTATATCAAGCATAAAGAAAATTTTTATAGGATAAAATTTACGTAAAGTAGTTTTATGCCACAAAGAAATCTTTTTTTATCTGACTATTTAATAAAAATCCAGAATTAATGTTTCGACTTTTTTTAAATCAATCAAAACTTTATGTTGATTTTCGTTAAGATTTTCTACACGATAACTTAATCGAAGCGGTAGAATTTTTCCACCATTTTTATAAAATTCTTTTAAAATTTTAGAGAATTGAGGATCTATATGATATGCGGGCATAAAATACGATCCTTCTTCTCTCGATAAAACAAAAATGATCATACAATCATAACCTTTTTTTAAGTATTGAATTAAAAGTTGTAGATGTTTATATCCCCTTTGGGTTTTTGCATCGGGAAATTGCAAACAATCCAATCTTTCGTTGTAATAAGTAACATTTTTTACTTCTATCAGTAATGGCTTTTGATTTTCGATATCGAAGAACTTTTGGTTTATTTCATCGATGGAATTTTTATTTAGTTGATTATAAAGCAAAAAATCCAATTTATGATTTTCTATTTTTGGTTCTCTTTTTAAATATTGATAACGATTTATAAAATCTTTTAGTAAATGATGTTTATGAATAAAAAAATGTTCGATGATTTTATTAACCATTAACGTATTTACTAAGATCCAAGATTTACCAGAATCAATCATTTCGAAGGTATAAAGCAATTTTCTTTTAGGATTACTAGAAGAACTAAATAGAATATCTGCTCCTTCTTTTAAACAAGTTTCCATCGAACCAGTGTTAGGACAATGGGCAGTATAGATATTTTGATGAAATAAAAATTCTACAAAAAAACGTTTATATCTTTTGATAAATTTTCCTTTTAAAAAAACTTTTTCAATCTCCATCATGGCAATCACAATCGCAAAACTAAATCTTTTAGCTAAATTTTTTCTATCTTATCACAAAAATATAATTTTTCTGGTTTGACATATGACAAAATGGTTTTTGAACAACAAATGGATTTTTGTTATAATATATAGTATATTTTTTTTATTATTCTTGAACAACTCGTATCTTTATGATCAAGACGAAGCAGCTTATGCTGGTTTTGCAAGAAACATGATCGAATCTAACGACTTACTTTTATTAGATTTTCCTTTTTCTGAACCACACAGAAAACCCCCTTTACATTTTTGGATAACAGCATTGTCTTTTAAAATCTTTGGCGAAAGTGAATTTACTCTTAGAATATTTCCTGCAATATGGATCTTTTTAACATATACTTTAACTTATTTGTTGAGTTCAAAGATTTATAACCATAGAGTTGCCTTTTATTCTTTTTTGATTTTATCGTGTTCTTTGTATTTTCCTCTAAACGGAAAAATTGCTCTGGTAGATGGACTTTTAACATTTTTACAGTTTAGTGCAATTTATTTGTTATACCTACATTTTTTCGAAGATCATCCTTATGCTAAATATCTCTTTTGGTTTGTTTTAAGCTTAGGTGCACTTACCAAAGGTCCTCCTATATATATACTCTCTATGGGTATATTGTTTTTTGCAGTTTTTAACAAGGATCTAAGAAAAAAGGTTTGGTCTTTACATCCTTGGTTTTTTCTTCCGATTAGTGTAATTCCTCTATTTGTTTGGGGATATTTTTTATGGGAAAGAACTAATGGTGCCTTAATTCGCTGGATGATAGACTGGTACATACTAAGAAGAGCTACTAATCCAGTATTTGGACAATATGGTCCTCCGGGAACTTATTTAATTCTATTTTTTGTTGGATTATTCCCATGGAGCTATTTTTTGATATATACTCTAAAAGATTTATTTAATAAATTTATAAATATATTTATAAAAAGAAATACTAATAATAATTTAGATTATTTTATTATTGCTACTTTAATTTCGAGTTGGATTGTATACGAATTTATGATGAGTAAACTTCCTTCTTATGTATTAGTGGCATATCCCATTCTTTCTATGTCAATTGCAAATATTTTAGATAAAAATTTTGAATTATATAAAAAAAAGATCAAAATCATAAGTATTCTGAGCATAATTATGGGAATTTTTGTCCTTGTTTTTTTAGCAGAGTTCAATTCTATAAGAAAGGATACATTTGAACTTGCAAATCAGATCAAACAAATTATAAAAAAACCCGAAACGATTTATTTTGCAAAAGATTATGCAGTTCCTAGTTTAGCTTATTATTTGGATTATCCTAAACAATCAATCGAAATCCTTAAAAGTATTAATACTATAAAAAATTTACAGAACAATTCTCTATTAGTGATAGATAAAGAATCTTTAACACTGTTAGAAAAAGAAAAAATCGAAATTCTTAGCAAAAAGAAGCTCTATTTGTACGATAGAAATCGTTCTTTGGAACTATTCGTTATAAGATTAAAAAATAATAAAAGATAAAGCTATTATAATTCTAAAAGTAAAAAAACCAATGATTCCTCCAACAACCACATCCAAAGGGAAATGAACTCCAAAATAAATCCTTCCATAACCAATCAATAAAGCATAGAACCATGCCAAGATCTGAAATATTAAAGGAACTCCAACAAACGTTAAAAAGCTTACGATTAAAAATGCAACTGCTGTATCTCCCGAAGGAAAGGATTTATGATAAATAGGTTCAAGAACATAAGCGTCTTTGATTACATTCGAAGGTCTACGAACTTTAAGAAGATTTTTTAATAGACCAATTAGCAAGCCTTGTAGAATCATTGCGAATAAAAAATATATAAAATAATCTGAGGCAAAGAATAAGACTAATATAGCAATAGGAATAAGGATAAAGCCTTTTCCTAGGAAATAAAAATATTTATAAAACCAATCTAAAAATGGATGTCTTGCATGATTGATGAAATAAAATAATTGAATGTTTAAAGGAAAATCTTCGATAAAAGAAATCCTTGAATCTTTTTTTAAAATTAATGAATTCACTATCATTTTATTCATAAAAAATTATAGAAGCTCATCATTATGAATTTAAGATTACAAAAATATTTAAATTCGATAAAAAATACTTGCATAATTTTAAAATTAGATTATCTTGGAATTATCACATCATTTATGTTTAACACATACTCGAGGTTTTACCATGCAACAAGAAAAACAATCCTCAGCCTCCATTAAGAAGTTGAGTCAACAAATTGATAATGTAACAATAAGATTTTCGGGAGATTCTGGTGATGGAATGCAGTTGGCAGGAAGTCAATTTACCTTAGCAACAGGTTATTTAGGAAACGATTTAATGACATTCCCCGATTTTCCAGCAGAAATTCGAGCACCCCAAAATACTGTACCTGGTGTATCGAGCTTTCAAATTCATTTTGGTAACACTAAAATTTTTACACCGGGTGATCTGGTCGATGTATTAGTAGCAATGAATCCAGCTGCTCTTAAAGCAAACATTAATTTTTTAAAACAGAATGGTATCCTCATTGCAAACTCAGACGAATTTAATGAACGAAATTTAATTAAAGTTGGATATCAGTCTAATCCCTTACATGATGAAAATTTAAAACAAAAATATAGAATTATAGAAGTGCCCATTTCTACATTAACAAAAAATGCATTAAAAGATACAGGACTTTCTGCACGAGAAATCGAACGTTGTAAAAACTTTTTTACGTTAGGGATTACTTATTGGCTCTTTCAAAGAGATCCTCAACCAACAATTAATTGGCTTAAAAAAGCTTTTGCAAACAAACCTCATTTAGCAGATGCAAACATAAAAGCATTGATGGCTGGTCACGCTTATGCAGAAACTGTCGAAGCCTTCGAAACCAGATACGAAGTAAAAAAAGCTATATTTCCCCCGGGTATATACAGAAATATTAACGGTAATACTGCATTAGCATTAGGTATCGTCTCTGCAGCAATTCTGTCTAAATTAAAAGTACTCTATGCAGGTTATCCTATTACACCAGCTTCCGATATACTACACGAATTGGTAAAGTTTAAACACTGCAATGTATATACGTTCCAAGCAGAAGACGAAATTGCTGCAATTGGTGCTGCTATCGGTGCCTCTTATGGTGGTTCTATTGGTATTACTGGTTCTTCTGGACCTGGTATATCTTTAAAAACAGAAGCAGTGAATTTAGCTGTAATGGCAGAATTACCTGTTGTCATTATCAACGTACAAAGAAGTGGACCTTCTACTGGTATGCCAACAAAAACAGAACAAGCTGATCTTTTACAAGCAATGTTTGGCAGAAATGGAGAAAGTCCAGTTCCCATCCTTGCACCAGCGACACCAGCAGATAATTTCCAGTTGATTTTCGATGCTATAAAAATAGCTGTTAAATACATGACCCCTGTATTTTTTCTTTCTGATGGTTATTTAGCTAATGGTTCTGAACCATGGAAATTACCTAACATAGAAGATTTAGAATTCAATGTTCCCAAACCTATACTAAACGAAAAAATAGAAAATTATAAAATCTACGGAAGAGATCCAGAAACACTTGCAAGAAAATGGGTAGTTCCAGGAAATCCTTATCATATGCATCGAATTGGTGGGTTAGAGAAAAACGAAAACGGAAATATTAGTTACGATCCAGATAACCACGATAAAATGGTTCGATTAAGAAGCGAAAAAATCCAACGCGTTGTTCAAGACATTCCTGATTTAGAAGTTTTTGGTTCTAACGAAGGAAATTTATTAGTAGTAAGTTGGGGTTCTACTTTTGGAGCAGTAAGAGAATCCGTAGAAAGATTGTATAGAGAAGGATATTCCATAGGCCATGTTCATTTAAGATATATTAATCCATTCCCAAAAAATCTAGAAAAAATCTTAAAATCGTTTAAAAAAATCATCGTCCCAGAAATCAATTTAGGGCAGTTGGTATTTTTGTTAAGAGCAAAATATTTGGTACCAGCGGAACCTTACAATCAAGTTCGCGGTAGACCATTTACAACATCCGAATTAATCGAAGCATTCAAAAAACATTTATAATAAGAATTAGGAGTGAATTTATATGAGTACTACATTAACAAAAAAAGATTATGCATCAGAGGTAGAAATACGTTGGTGTCCAGGTTGTGGTGATTATGCTATCATCAATGCAATACAAAAAGCATTAGCAGATGTACAAGCTCCAAGAGAGAAAACTGTTTTTATTTCTGGTATAGGTTGTTCTTCTCGATTTCCTTATTACATGAATACTTATGGTTTTCATACCATTCATGGTAGAGCACCAGCAATTGCGACAGGACTAAAACTTACCAGACCAGATTTAGAGGTATGGATCATCACAGGAGATGGAGATGCATTATCTATTGGTGGAAATCACTTCATTCATTTATTAAGACGAAACATTAATGTAAAGATTGTTTTATTCAACAATCAAATCTATGGTTTAACAAAAGGACAATATTCTCCAACATCAAAAGTTGGGACAAAATCCAAAACTACCCCAGAAGGTTCTATCGATGAACCATTTGATCCAATCCGATTAGCTTTTGGTGCTAATGCATCATTTATTGCTAGAACTTTCGATAAAGATATTCCTCATATGGAAAGTGTATTTAAAGCAGCTCACGAACACAAAGGAACTGCATTCATAGAAGTATTCCAAAATTGTGTGATTTTTAACGATGGTGTTTACAACGAAATAACCGAAAAACAAAATCGAGTAGAAAGAGCCATTTACATAGAAAATAACAAAAAGATGTTATTCGGAAAAGATAACGAAAAGGGCTTAAAATTAGACAATAATCAGCTTAAAGTTGTATCCGCAGTAGATCAGCCAGAAGAAGTATCTATTTTCCAAGAAAACGATGAAAATTTTATAATACAATTTATAAAAAATCATAACAATCCATCTATTCCTATTCCTGCGGGCATATTATATAGGAACAACCGTCCCATTTTCGAAGAAACATACGAGCAACTCGTAGAAAAAAATCGCAAAGAAAAAGGCGAACCAGACCTTTATAAAATCTTGTACTCTGGAGAAATATGGGAGATTAAATAAAATTCAATTTTTTTTCACAAATTACTAATTTTTGCTTGTCAAAATAACGATTAAAAAAATAAGTTTAGCTTATAAAATTTTTGATAAATTTTTTTTAGGAGGTACAATGAATGGAAGATCCTCTTGGTATTCACTATATAATCGAGTTATATGGCTGTAAACCAGCGATATTGGATGACCTTCAAAAAATCGAAGATACACTCAACTACTCAGCCGATCTGGCAGGAGCAACGATAATATCAAGCAAATTCCACAAATTCTCTCCACAAGGTGTTTCTGGAGTTATCGTTATTGCAGAGTCGCATCTTAGTATTCATACTTGGCCAGAATTGGGTTATGCTGCATTAGATCTCTATACCTGCAACATCAACATGGATATCGATAAAGCTCTTGATTACATTCAAGTTGTATTTAAACCAGAAGAAATGATCGTAAAATACTTAGAAAGAGGTGTTATGGATCCAGCAAAAAGGCGTTTTCTAAAAGTAAAAGATTACGAACCTAACGAGGCATTTATCACAGGAGGAAAAAAATGATCGAACTAAAAGAGAAGAATTCTTTAATTCATAATTTTTCTATCGAAGTGGATAATTCGAGCATTCATGGAAAAGGTGTATTTGCAAAAGAATCGATTAAAAAAGGATCATTGATTGGAGTTCTTACAGGTAAATTCTACCAAAAGAAGGAGTTAAATTCTATACAAGAAGAATTTAAAAGATATTTGTTCCCCATCGAGGATTCATTGTTCATTGGTCCAGAATCTTTTTATAATATACCTCCTCTCTTTTATTTGAATCACTCTTGTGAACCTAATGCAGGTATAGATGGAGATTTAGCAATCGTAGCTATTAATGATATTTTACCTGGAGAAGAAATTACCATCGATTATGCAACAATGTTTCTTAACGATGAACGACTTATCTGTCAATGTAAGTCTTCTAATTGTAGAAAATCTATCCATGGTACAGATATCTTAATGCCAGAATTACAAAAGAAATATAGTAACAATATTTCCAACTGGATTAGAAGAATATTGGAAATAAAACCTCAGGATATAGCAAGTAAATTGCATTTTGAACAAACAGGGGCATGGGGTTTAGTTACAGCTCTCGATTTACATGATTGTGATCCAGATATTATCAGGGACCGTGATGCAATTTATCAGTATACAATACAACTCTGCGAAAAAATCAAAGTAAAACGATTTGGTGAACCTATTATCGTTCATTTTGGAGAAGACGAAAGAGTTGCTGGTTATTCTTTGGTTCAGCTTATAGAAACATCGTTAGTATCTGGACACTTCGCGAATCTTACGAATAGAGTATATTTGGATATTTTTAGTTGTGCCTATTACAATCCCACAGAGGTAATTGAATTTTCTAAGAATTTCTTTAAAGCACAAGACTACAATTGTAAAATCTATTTAAGACATTAGAAGTACGCCCTTTGGGGCGTTTTTTCTAATATTCATAAAGTTAAAAAATAATTCAATTGCCATAGGAACAAAAGTTCAATTTATTGTATTTAACAATTTCTTTATTTTAACAGGAGATTTATAGTATGATCATTCCTAAGAACCCACAACTAACAGAAGAAGAATTCGAAATCGTAAAAAAGATAGTTAGCGAATTTGGTTGTAGTGTAACGCCAATTCCCGGTGAAACAATGACAGTATACGCCATAAAAGGCGATGAACGTCATGAATTAATGTTTAATCGTTTAGAAGGTTTACCCTTTGTTCTAAGAGTGGATAGGATTCAATCTATGTATAAATTAATGGATATTAAATCGGAACTATCGAAAAATCACTTTAAAATTGCTGGAAAGATTCCTGGAGAAGATCTGATTGTAATTGCAGGTCATTGTACGATTGATCCTAAAAATCCTAATTTATTTTTCGAATCCGCACATGCAATTAAAGAAGCTGGTGCAGATGTTTTACGCGGTGGTGTTTGGAAACCTAGAACTAGCCCTCATTCTTATCAAGGGGATTCGAAAGCAATTGATATTCTAATAGAAGCAAGGGAGAGGTTTAATATTCCTGTTATAACAGAAGTAATGGACGAAGAACAATTAGAGGTTGCTCTTGCCTCAAAAGTAGATATGATTCAAATCGGTGCGCGCAATGCATTAAATTATTCTCTGTTGAAAAAAATTGGAGAACTAACACACTTTTCGCGTATTCCAATTTTATTAAAACGTGGGATGCATATGGGACCAATAGATGAATTTATTTCTGCAGCAGAATATATCGTAAGTCATGGAAATCCAAATGTAGTTTTATGTCCACGAGGAACAGTACCAGCAATCGATGGTTATAGAAATTATCCAGATGAATGTATAACACCACTATTAAAACAAAAAACATGGGCACCAGTAATTGTTGATCCATCTCATTCTGTTGGTCGTGCTATTTATGTGCCTCATGCAGCATTAGCAGCAATCGCTTATGGTGCAGATGGTCTAATCATAGAAACCCACATTAGAGCAAGAGAAGGTATAGGTGATGATCCGAAACAAGCAATACATCCTTCTACATTAGCACAAATCATAGAAGATGCTAAAACATTATTCTATAACGTAAAAAAATATCAAAAAGCTTATATTCCCCAATTAGAAAATGTAAGCAAATAGATGCTTATCATCTATTTGCTCATTTATTCTTCATTCTTAAAGAATAACTTCTTTTCTATAAAATAGAATTATGTTTTAACACTAGTGCAGTTTAAAAGACTTTGAATTATTTAAAAAAATAAGAGGGCACAATATTCATTTACATTTTTTTGTGCCCGCGAATTTAATTTATTGATTCTTTAATTTTTTTAAGTTATGTTGTGCTACTGCCAAGAGTGCAATAGGAATACCATAAGGAGATACAGAAACATAATCCAATTTTGCCTCGTCCATACAGAAAGGAATATTTGCTGGATCTGCTCCGTGTTCTCCACATAATCCTAATTTTAGGTTTGGTCTTGTAAGTCGCCCTCTTTCTGCCGAAAGTAAGATTAATTCTTTTACTGGTTCACCTAATACTTGAAAGGGATTCGATGGTAATAAATCATACAATGTATAAGCCGGGAAGAAAGAATTAATATCATCTCTACTTAATCCATAAGTTGTTTGAGTTAAATCATTTGTACCATAACTAAAAAATTCAGCATATTGAGCAATTTCGTGGGATTGCAAAGCAGCCGCAGGAAGCTCAATCATTGTACCGACTTTATATTTTATTCTTATACCTTCTTGTTTAAATATCTGTTCTGCAACATCCCTTATACCTCGAATATAAGAACCTTCTATTTGTTTACCATTTTTGATAAATTTTAACTCGCTTGTATTCATTACAATAGGAATCATTATCTCTGGTTCTACTTCTATACCTTCTTTTTTTAACCTAACAGCAGCTTCGAATATAGCTTTAACTTGTGTTTCGTAAATCTCTGGGTAAGTAATGGCAACCCTACAACCTCTGTGTCCTAACATCGGGTTAAATTCGTGCAAGCGTTCAATTCGTTCTCGAATTTCTTTTTCGTCTGGTTGAATGCCTTTTTGTTTTAGATATTCTATGTATTCTTTAAAAGTATCTTCGTTTCGTGGTAAGAATTCATGTAATGGTGCATCTAACAAACGAATTGTAACAGGATAAGGAGCCATAATTTTGAATAGTTCATAGAAATCATCTCTTTGTAATGGTCTTAACTCTTCTAAACAACGAATTCTTTCTTCGTAAGATTTAGATAGAATCATTTCGCGGAATTTATTAATCCTTTGAGCATCAAAAAACATGTGTTCTGTCCTACAAAGTCCTATGCCATAGGCTCCCATCATTTTTGCAACTTTTGCATCTCTACCTAAATCTGCATTTGCTCTAACAACAAAATCCTTCGTAATAAATTTTTTTACTACATTGATAAATTCCAACAATCCATTAGTTTGTATGTCTGGAGAAATCAACTTAGCTTTTCCCAAATAAATCGTAGGGTCTTTATAAACTGGTGCATCCAAAGTAATATAATCACCCTCATTTACACGATAACCATTGTATTCAAAATAATTTTGTCCAATTTTTATCTCTGGATGGACAATACTTACTTTTCCTAATGAACGCGCAACAACTGGCGCATGGGAAGAATAACCACCTTCTGAAGATAAAACACCTACACCCACTTCAATAGCTTTTACATCTTCTGCAAAAGAAGCGGGTACACATAATATCATCCTTGTATCTTCGCCTTTTAGGATTGCTTCTCTATGTGCTTCCATTAATCTATCAGCATCGAAATAAACCCTGCCAACAGCAGCACCAGGAGCACCTGTTAATCCACCACGAATTGCAGGTTTACCTTCTAAGGATTTTTCGTCAACAACTGCATGGAGTAACGTTGCAAGTTGTCCTGGGGGAATTTGTTCAATAAGCCAATCTTCTTTGATGATGTTTTCTTTTAATAAATCCAGTAGTGTTCGGATATGAGCTTGAGTAGATTTTTTATCCACCTCTGTTTGATTGATAATCCAAAGTTTTTTCTTTTCGATAATAAACTTTATTTCTCTAATTTCTTTGAATTTTCTTTCTATTGCTTTTCCTATTCGCTTTAATTCTGATAGATACTTTTCGTCTAGTTGCTCTATAGAAATACCTTCTTTATCTAATGTATAGCGATTTAATAAATAACTTCCTTGTAGTTTATCTTCGCCTGTAATGATATCTCTTGTGTAATACATTCCTACGGCCGAATCTTCTCCTAAATTTCCAAATACCATACCTTGAATCAACATTGCTGGTGGATCTTCTTTATCTAATTCTGGATCATAATATCGTTTTGCTAAATTTCGTATTACCAAGAAGAGTTGCTGATATGGATCGTCTGGAACGTTATGTTTCCCCACAAGATCTAGCATCTCTAATGCAGCTTGTTTAATACCTTCTGAGGTATCGTCGTATTTTGCAATAATATCGTCAAAACGTTCATGTTCTAAATCCAAGATCTTTGTTCCAATGGTTCGAATTAAATAACCGTATTCAAACCAAGCTGATTTTTCTCCAATTAAGTTTGCAAAACCTTGAACTGTTAAAGGGGATAAACCAATATTAAACACAGTAGGATATAAAGGTAAACTTAAATTTGAGCTAACGACTACTTTTAATAATAATGGATTTAATGGATCTGCAAATTTTCTTCCTACACCCTCTTCTATATATTTTAAACCTTCCCTTAACATCGAAGAAAAATCATCTGTAATTAAATAAGGGGTATATTGACTATCGATAATAAACCCTGGTACAACAGGAATTTGCATCTCTGTTAGTTCTAGCATTCTTCTGCCACGTCGACCTACTCTTTCGTAAACATCCTCGCTATATTTTTCTCCTTTACCTTGAAAAACATAAATTCTACTCATAAAATACCTCTATAAAAAAGCTGCAAATTTATCTTTCGCCCACCCAACCCGCCATCAAAATATTAATATAATTTTATAAAAAAAATTAACTGGTTTAATTTATTTTTTTATAAATATTAAATAATCTAACTAATACCTAATAATTCGATTATATTTTTATTTCAATAATTTTTTATAATTTTTTTTATTTTTCGTAGATTGCACAACAATTTCTTCCTTTATCTTTACAAATATATAAAGCTTCGTCAGCAAGTTTTATTAAATCTTCGTAGTCTTTTATAAGATCTTTATGTAAGGGTAAATTTGATATACCGATAGATATCGTAATTCTTGCTTCCCTTCCATCAATAAAGAATTGATGTTGTTCAATCCTTTTTCGAATCTCTTCTGCTAATTCTAATGCTCGCTTTTGATTGGCTGTTGGCATTAATACACAAAATTCTTCGCCACCATACCTACCAGCAATATCTTCTTCTTTGGATTCGTTTATAACACTTAGGATGACTTTTGCAAGTTCTTTTAACGCAATATCTCCTCCTATATGTCCATATTCTGTGTTGACTCTTTTAAAATGATCAATATCCGACATAAGTAAAGATAAGGGCATACCGGTATATTGATAACGTAAATATTCGTCTTTAAGCCTCATTAAAAAATATTCTTTTCTATATAGTCCTGTTGCATGATCAATCGTAGCTAAGTTGTGCAAACGAGCATTTTCTATTGCTATGGCAGCTTGATCCGCCATAATCTGAAAAATTTTTAAATCTTCTTGGTCGAAATTTCGATCGTTCGTTTTGTTTAAGACTTGGATTGTTCCCAATACACGTTTTCGATAAATCAATGGTACACAAATCATAGAGCGAGTTTGGAATCCAGATGTTTCGTCTGCTTTTCGATAAAATCTTGGATCTTTGGAACAATCTTCTACAAGGACAGGTTCTGCATTTTTAGCAACCCATCCAGAAATTCCTTCGCCCACTTTTAAACGAATATTTTTAAGTTTCTCGCTTTTTTCTCCCAATACTGTATGAAAATATAATTCCTGCTTTTCTTCGTCTAATAACATTAAGCTCGATGCTTCTGCTTCGATAACTTCTTTGGCTTTTTCTAATAGACGTTCTAATACCAACGTTAAATTCAAAGTAGAAGATAGATACCTGTTTGCATCTAATACCTCGTAGAGTTTTTTTAGTTGTTTTTGTAATTTTTCTATATCATTCATATTTTTTCTTGTAATTTCGACATGATTGATTATCTTGTAAGTAATGGAAGAATTTACACCCGAAACCCTGAAACAATTTATTTCTCAAAAAAGAGAACGTCGTAATCCCGAAGAGATTCTAGAAAATATCGACAAATCCAAAGAATTAAGAAAACGATTAGAACAACCCCAAGCGTCTCTACCACAAAATTTAGCAGAATTAGATGCACAAATTAGAAACAACATGGTAGAAATTATCCGAAGGTTAATGAAAACCAACCAAAAAGAAGAACTAAAAAAGATATTATTAGAACATAAAACTTTTATAGAAAACATCTTAGAAATCCTTAAATAAACTTTTATTTTTGCCTTCTTTTCCATATTGATTCTAAAAAGTAAATTGCTTGAGGTATTCTTAACGATTCTACTATTACTCTTAACCAATAGGGCAACTTCATATGGAAGGGCACCTTTTTCTCTTTTGGCATAAATTCCGATGCAACTGATTCTATGTTTGACTTTAATGATTCCACCAATTGTTGAAGTTTTAATCTTTGTTCATTGTAAAAAATTCTTTCTTCGAGTAATTTTTCGAAAAATTCCAAAACCATTCTTTCTTTCGGATCTGCTAATCCCTTATCGATTAATTTATGTTGTTCTTTTAAATACCTTCTGTATTCTTTTTCTAATTCAATTGCTGAATCTGGATCAGGTGGGTATTGGAGCGTTATAGTCCATAATGGTTCTGTTTCGGAAATAAAGCAAGAAACAAACTCACCTGTTTTAACGAACAAGTTCACTTTTACATTTGTAAGGTTATAAACTTCTTCTATCTTAACTTTATCATGAGAAAATCGATTTCTTACTTTATAGAATAATCGATTTACATCTGCTGGCAAATCTTGGTGTAAGTTTGCAAACAAATAGGTTAATTTTAATGCTTCTGCTAAGTTATAAAGAAGAACTCTATCTGCTGGAATAGGTTGTGTTCTTATTAGATAGAGCTCATCTTTTATAGAAACTAAATCTTCTGTTGTTGTAAACGTTGCTACTTTTTTTGCTAATTCGTAGATCAAATCTGCAAAAATTGTATTCTCGAATAGCTTTTGTATAAAATCCAAAACTTCTTCTAAATCTATAATTTGGTTTAAAGTAAATTCAACGTTTGGTATAGCAGGAAAATAATTCTCTTTTAGTTTTAAAGAGTTCCATTTTTTATCAGGAATGCTGCCAGGAGAAATTAGATAAAAATTTGTAAAATTAAGTTCTTGAAGATCTTTTGCATCGTTAATCTTAATAAATTCCAAATCAAAAGGTGCTTTGATGTAATCAAAATTTCGATTAATTTTATCCTGAAACAAAGGAATAAGAATCTTCATTTGTTGTTCAATATCATCCCTTACGCGAAATACTAATGCTGCATGAGATTTTGTTTTAGATTCGTAATAATTAACATATCGCGCATAAGGAAGTGTACTCCCATCAGAAAAAAACTTGGGTCTAGAAAAATAATAAATTCTTTTTAATAAAGTTAGTTTTTCTACATCGGGATAACTTGCTGCAATTTCTTTTTCGATTACATCTGCACGTCGAAATAATTCAACAAAACCCGGTAAATAAGGAGAAGAAGTAATAGCCATATTAATTCTATCTGGATCAATATGCATTTCGAACAAGCGAAAATGTAATTCTGGTAAAGGATTGATTGTTAATAGCTCTCCTTTAAAATTGAATAATGAACTAAAAAGCTCACTATTAAAAACAAAAAAACTAAAACCTTCTTTTGCTTTCTGAGTTGGCAATTTCTCAATCATTCTTTTGATTAAGAGATATTCTTTATCGATGGTAAGGCGTGTTCTAAAATAATTTCCCGAATCCATTACTCTACTACCACCAACCAAAACCTGGAACTCTCCTGTATGCATATAAACGATGGATGACTTATCTTTACTTAACTCTCTTTGGTTTGGTGGTAAATAGACTTTATATTCTACTGGTAAGTTTACTTTTTCTGTTTTTTTTCCGTTATGCGAAGAAAAATAACTCTCTAGATCGAAATAACGATTCAAATAACTAAGCATTTCCTTACTACCAACATATCTTATTTTCGAAATACCCATTTCTATGGAATTTCTTAACCACATTTCTTCTAAACCAACATTCCAAAGATGTCTTTCTGGTAGTAATACATTTTCTACAAATTGTACAATAGATGCTGGGAAGTTATGACTCGCACCAATACGAGAAAAAGGGCGAAAATCGTCTAAGGTTAATCCCGTATAAATCAATATTGTATCTCGATCAATTTGAAAAACTCTATCATTTCCTCTTAATTCTAATGGATTTATCTTATTAGGCTTTACGTTTGCTACCATAGTTATACTCGAATATATAATTTTTTATTTTAAATTTATCACCACTATGTATTACATTTTTATCGCTTGTAATCAGCTGAACATCTTTTAGGTACTTGCTTGGAATTTTAAAGTAATAATCATCATTTTTATCTACTGCTTTAAGTTCTACCTTCTTAGGAAAATCTTTTTGTCTGATTCTGATTAAACATGAGGGATCGTTTCCAATACTTAGGGTCTTTTTTTCGAATCGATTTAATTTTATTGCCCTACCAACAGAAGGATGCATACCAGATTCGTAAAAGATTAATTCTCCTTTCATTGGTTTTGGCTTAAATCTATAGAAAATCAGCGTACCTAAAATTAAAACTAATAGGAGAGAAATTAATATAATATATTTATAATGATTTATTAATGATAAAATTTTATGGTAAATATTTATAAAATCATTTTTCTTTTGAACTTCACTTTGTTTTTGCTCCAAATCCTGTTTTAATTCTTCTAACCCTGATGGATCTTTTATAGTTGTAGAAGCATCTTCTTGTCTATTTATATTATTCTTGGCATTTTGATCACTTTGGTTTGAGTTGACTGGTCTTTCTATTACTTTAACGTTCGAAGATAAGTCTTTTAAATTTTTTTCCAACTGCTCACTTTTTTTCTCTGCAAAACTGATGTAGTAAATATATCTATCTTGTATTGGTAATTGTTCTGTTGTAGAATATTCTTTGATGTTAACCAATTTTCGTTTTTTTGTAGGTTCATCTTTTCCATCTGTTAAGACAATTACATATTGGTTGATTTTGGTTTTATAGAGAATATTTTTTTCTTGATCAAATTTCTGTTCTTCTAAGGAAGTTTTAGATAATAAATCTCTTAAATAATCCAACAAAAGTTGAAAGTCCGTATATAAACCCAAAGGCTTTAAATCCTGAATTAATTGAAGTATTTCCTCTTTTTTTTCTAAAGAATAATTATCAATTTTTTTTAATAGTTTTGGTTCAGAATCAAATGTGATTATGTAGATAGTATCACCCGATTTCATAAAAGATAAGAGTTCAGCAAACTTTTTTTGAATATGTTGGAAGGCTCCTCCCGCCATAGAACCAGACGTATCTATAACTATATAATACTCATTTTTGTTGATAACTTGTATTTCTGGATCTTTTTTACAATACAAAAAAAGTAATATTGTTAAAATAGCCCACGTAAATAGAATATTTTTTTTTATAATTTTCATACCGATATTCCTTAGCTATTTTTCTACATATTGTTTTTCTTCTTTTATATAGCTTCTTAGATCTAATTTTAATTCATTTTCTCTATCTAAAAATTCAATAAAGAGTATATAAAACCACATTAAGGTATCTTCGTTCGTTTCTATAATTTTAAACGTAGCTTGTTCCCAATCTTTAACTATAATCCCTTGATCTAAAACACAAATCAAATCTACTTCGCAGTTAATGGGAATAGATTTTTCTTCTGATGCATGAACCATCGAAAGTTTATGTGATAACAATGGCACACGCGAATTGTATGCAAACAAGATAGAATACAAGGGAATGATCTTTTCTTCGGGTAAATTATAATCCATCGCATACATCGTCTTAACTGTATTGGTTATTTCCACATGTTTTAACAAAGACTCCGTAGTTAATTCACGTTCTATCGAAAAAAAAGAATAGATCTGATCGGTTAATACATACCCTCCCGTTAGGTTTAAAAAATTTTTGCACCATTTTTTATAAACGATTAAGTCTAGATTTTTGTTAAGCACATGCGTTCTGTTACGAACTTTACCCATTGCAAGAGAAAAACCCAAAGGAATATGATCTTTGATAAAATCGTAAAATTCTTTAAATAATTTTAAATCCTTTTCGGAAGGGGGAGTGATTCCCTTTTTATCCAAGCGTGCTTTTAGTGCATCCTGTAACCATTTAGATTGTTCCTGAAAGTATTTTTCAAACATAATTCATTTAAAATAAATTTAAAACTTTATTAACATCTTTTTTAAGGAAAGATTCAAATCTTGGAGATGCACCTTCGTGTAAATATTTTTGCAATCTACTTACACCTTTTATATTTTCTCCAATTACTTGAAACATAATTACACCACCATGTTTTACTTTTCCCCATTTAAAGAGAGAATTCAAATCTTGTATTAACTCTCCTTCGTGGTAGACAATTACCTTGCAGTCGGGATATTTCGCTTCGTATGCCTCGATGATATTTTTCCAAGCTTCTACGTTTCCGTTATGGAATAACTCATTTGTAACTTGAACAGAATATTTTGGTGTAATATTTCTACTTTTGGGAATTGTTGGAGAAGGCTGTGGTTGTGGTGGTTCTAATTTTACCTCTGGTTTTTCTTCTATCTTTCTCTCTTCTGGTAGAATAAAATCTAAATCTTCTTCGGGAATTTTATTTTCTAATAACATAAAAAAAGCATCAATAGCTTTTTTTGCAATTTCTTGATTTCCTTTCTTGCTTCTTACATAAACTGTTAACAATTCATCTTTTTTTAGTTCATGCACTCTATCCCAATGATCCTGGTTTGCAGGATTTATAACAACCAAGCCATATGTTGGATGATAATATGCAATAACTACATCTAATGCATTCCATTTCTGAAACGTTTTAGACAAAATGGAAAAGTTATAAAAGTCATAGTTTAAATTGATGGATTCTGAAGGTAATTTCGCACGTTCTACAAGTATTAATCTTAAAATTGCGGGAATTTGCTCTTTGGTAATTAAGCCTTGGTCTAACATTTCGTTCAAAATATTTGCTAGATTCTCCCCTTTTTCGAACCTATCTACAATGGTTGTTGTAAAAACCATGTGCCTTAGCAGCTTATTGTATGTTTCTCTTTTGCCCGTAGAATAATATGTTTTTCCTATCATAGTCCCTCTCAATTTTAAGAATTATAAATCTACCAACAGAACTTAAAAAGTTCTATTGGTAGATTATCCCACCCTTCCCCACCTTATAGGTTATGAATGTTTTAAATTATAATTCTTTTAAACCCATGTCTTTTAATTTATCTTCGTAAGATTTTGGAGTTACATCCGCTGAACCTTTAACACCAGAATCCGAAGATGTTACGCTATTACCAGAAGGAATATTATTGGATACTGATGATGTTTCTTCTATACTTGATTGAGGAGTTGAGTATTGAGAAGCTAATTTTCTCATTTGAGCATCTGCTTCTGAATCAGCCTCGAAGGACATTTCGCGATCATCACGTACGGTAGATCTTCTACGTTTAAATGTTGCAAAAGCAGCATCAGCAAAACCTTTAGAGACACTATGTAAAAACTCATTTAGAACATTTGCCATTGCCTTCATCATATATTGTTTTCTTTTGTTTGTACTGATATCGATATCTAAAAGTAACCCCGGTTGTAAATGGTGTGGGTTAATTTCGTAGATAAATTTATTGAATTGTTTTTCTAGAAGATTTACTCTTTCTTCTACAACAACTCTTTCTACTGGGTTTTGATAGCCATACATTGTATGTAATTTTTCTTTGATTTCTTTTAATTTCTGAGATGTATTCTTGATTTCTACTGTATAGGTTCTGTTATTTTTTTCTACAAAAGTGTTAACAGGATCTCTATATTTTAGTTTATTCCATTGAATTTCGTCTGGATCAGAATTAATAGATTGTCTTTCTTTTACCCATTTTTTAGGCATAACAGCTTCTGCTAAATCTTCGAAATCTTTGATGACTTTTTTCAATCCACCAAATTTCTTCTTAGAACGTTGATATAACTCTTCTACCACATCCATCACTGCATCAACTTCTCTTATAAAAGCATTCATTCTTGCATCATAGATTCTTTTTAATTCTCGTATTTGAGATTGATCGTAGTATACTAAACGAATTGCATATCGTTCGTCGGGTAATTGTGTTTCGTCTTCGTCTTCGTATTCGCGTATTAAGCATTCTCTTGCATTTTTCTTGTTATCACATACTTGATAACCCAATTTTGATGTATCCAAAATAGATGTAATCGTATTAACTGCGGTGTTAAAACCTCTGTTTCGAATATTTTCGTCATCGATAATCGCTTTAATTCTTTCTCTCATGTTTAGAGGATCATAATCTTCTTGATCAATTTCTGCTCTTAGACCTTCGATTTTATCTAAGAATTTTTTTGCTAAAATTGCATAACGTCGAGAATTGGGATCAGATGCATTATCGTCTGTAAATTTCTCTACCATTTTGATTTTTTCGAACATCACTTCGCTGTCTGTTAACTCTGGTCTTCCAGAATCCACAATTTCTTCTTTTAGTTTTTCAATTTCTCTATCAATCAATTCCATGATGTGTTTTGCTAATGTATCTTTTAGCAAAAATTCAACTGTTGTTTGATAGTGAAAAATGGGACTTATCAACTCAGAATCAAGGATGTTTATGGATAATTTAATATCGGTAACTGTTTTTGGTTTATATAGATTATCTTTGAATACACATTTTACGATGGAGTAAGCATTTTCTCCTCTTACGAATGCACCAACATCAGTTTTTTGACGTAATATCGCGTTAGTTTCGTTTTCTAAATCGTTTACACCTCTTTGAATGTGCCCTTGTAAGTGTCCATACATGTTAATGATAGATTTTTCGATCTCACCCGTATTGAACTTATCTGCCCCAGCTAATTTGTCGATTAATTCGGAGATTTCTCTTGGTGTATATCTTGCCAACGCTCGCAACTCTTCTTTATCGATAAAATCGCGAACCTTTTTCATCATTTCGTCTTCTACGGTAATCGTATAGCGATTGAACATGTTTACATAAGCTTGATTCACATAGTTATAGATTTTATCTTCTATACTTGCCATTATATCCACATCTTTTACGATTTCTGGGGGTAATTTAGTTTGTACAAAATCCCTCACTCTTGCCGCAGCATCATCGATAATTTTTTTCGATTCCGCTATTTTATTTCGCCCTTCCCAAACGAGTGACGTTCTCGATGCCACAGCACTTGGGATTACTGGATCTACTTTATTAGGACTTTTTGGAAATTGACCCGCTGCCATATATTCTTCCTCCATTTATACTTATTGATTACATTGTATTGTTAAAAAAAATTAACACTTATTAACTATTATCGTATTTTTATATTACCATCTTTTAAGATCAAGTAAAAAATTTTATAAATTGAAAATTTTTTTATTTTTTATTAATCTCTGAATTTATAACCACCTTTTCGCAATAGTTCTTTTTCTCTTTCACTGATAATTTCGAACTTCATGCCTTGTTTGATAAATTCCAATGGACTTATATAACCAAGTTCTTCTACATACAACAAAGGTTTACCAGATTCTATTCGTACTTCTCCTTTGAGTTTTCTATAACCATACATCAAAGAATACATTTTTACTATCATAAGCAGATCACATTTTATTCTATATCCATCGCTAATTCAACCCAAAATTGAATCATATCTTTTAAAATATTATCGTTAAAATCATATTCTGGATTATGAAGCATGCAAATACTTTGATTCTCCTGTCCGTTATAAGACCCCAACCATAAATAGACACCAGGATAGTTTTCCAAAAAATAAGAAAAATCTTCGCTTCCCATACTTGGTTTTTGTATGTCGATGATTTTATCGCTTCCAAATTTATTTGCGATGATCTTTCGAACTCGTTCTACTTCTGCTTTAGAATTGATAGTTGCTGGATATCCTTCCGAAAAAATCAATTCATAATTAAAGCCATATAAATTTTTATAAGATTCTAACAATTGTTTTAAAAATTCAAGAATTTGATTACGTTGATTTTTATCGAAGGTCCTTATAGTTCCTTTGACCTCGATTTCTTCTGGTAATACATTATAGGTTGTTCCAGCATGGATTGATGTAAAAGAAATCACCTTTTCTTGGACTGGGTTCATCCTCGAAACAAAGGAATATACATTTTGGATAAACAAAGAAACAACATAGATTATATCCGTTCCTTGATGAGGCATTGCAGCATGTGCACCTTTCGAAAAAAACCGAATCAAGAAGCGATCATACGATGCCATAATCGGACCACTTTTTAACCCAAAGATTCCTTGGGGTAGTTCTGGCCAGTTGTGGATAGCATAAATCGCATCGAAATTGTATCGAGTTGCAAATCCTTCTTCTATCATTCGTTTTGCACCACCTTCGTTTTCTTCCGCAGGTTGAAAGATAAAATAAATAGAATTCTTTAGTAAATTGTTTTTATAGAATTCATTGATTATTTTAACTGAGCCCAATAAAGCTGCTAAATGCCCATCATGACCACATGCATGCATTTTTCCTTCATAGATAGATCTATAAGGTTTTTGACTCATCTCTTGAATCGGAAGAGCATCCATCTCTGTACGAAATGCTAATCGCCTTTTGGGATTGTTTACTTCTAATTTAGCAACTATACCAGTGCCAGCTAATGGGAAATCGTAAGGGATTTCCCATTCTTGTAATTTTTGTTGAATGAATTTCGATGTTTCGTATTCTTCGAAAGCAAGCTCCGGTCTTGAATGGATTTGATGTCTCCATTGAATTACTTCGTTTAAAATGTTGTTGAGTTGGTTTTCGAGGTTCATAAGTGGTTTTTAATCCAAGTTAAAACATCTTCGTAAACCTTTTTTCTTTCGGGCTGTTTTTCGTTTAAGATTTCGTGATAGAGTCCATCATAACCTATCCATTTTTTATCGCTTACAGTTAAATGATCGTAAAATTCTTTTGTTTTCGATGGTTGAACCACTTTATCTGCCAATCCTTGCATCACTTGGGTTGGTACTTGGATCTTTTTTGCTTCTTGTATTACAAGTTCATGATTTTTTAAACATTCTACAAACCATCGAGCAGTTGCATTTTTAAAAATTTTTGGATCATTGATGTAAGCTTTTACAATATTTTCGTCATGACTTAAATCTTTGGGATCAAGTCCAGAGGGTAAAGACAAACCTGGGAAGGGACCAGCCAACATTTCGGCTAATTTTCTCTTCCATGCAGGTACAGGAACACCCAATCCCATAAAAGGACAGGTAAAAATTGATGCTTTAATCTTAATGTTAGGATTTCTTGTTTCTAAAAATCGTCCTAAGATTAATCCTCCCATAGAATGTCCTGCTAAAAAAATTTCTTTTGTTTTTTTCGATAATTCTTTGATTGCTGCATCAACATCGTCTAAATAATCATTAAAATCGAGGATTAAACCGCGTTTTCCGGAAGAATCTCCATGTCCTCGTAAATCGAAACAAAAGAAATTGATCTGATTTTGGTTTAAGTAATTTGCAAATTCGTCGTATCTTAGACGATGTTCTGCAAATCCGTGTATCCACAAAACCCAACCTTTCGCGTTGCTTACTTCCCAAAATGTTCCTTTAAGATTCGTTTTATTATCAAGTGATAGAAAATCTACATGATTTGTTGACATATTTCCCCCTTTTACATTGCAAAATTATTTATGAATAATCTTTTGTCAAATTGATATTTTTATTTAAGTTTTTTAAAAAATTAAAAAAATTATTAAATTTTTTCGTTAAATTCAATTGATGAATTATTATTAATAAAAAAATAGAATCTATGAAGGTTGCAATTGTACATGATTGGCTAACAGGAATGAGAGGAGGCGAAGTTGTATTAGAAGCGTTGTTAGACATCTTTCCGAACGCAGATTTATTTACACTTTTACATATTAGAGGACGATGTAGCGAAAAAATCGAAAATAGAAATATATATACAAGTTTTATTCAAAAATTTCCATTAAAAGAGCGATTTTATCGACATTATTTACCTTTTTTTCCAACTGCCATAGAAGAGTTTGATTTTTGGGGATATGATCTTGTTTTTTCGAGTTCCCATTGTGTTGCAAAAGGTGTGATAGTTCCACCAGGTATTCCACATTTTTCGTATATTCATAGTCCTATGCGATATGTTTGGGATATGTATAGAACCTATTTCCCTGGTAGAAGTTTTACACAAAAAGTAGTGATTCCTTTTTTTGCAAATTATCTAAGAATGTGGGATAGTTCTTCTGCTTCTCGTGTAGATGAATACATCGCCAATAGCAAGTTTGTTGCAAATCGAATCAAACGCTTTTATGGAAGAGATGCAGTAGTTATTCATCCTCCCTGTTTTAAAGAATTTCCCAAAATAAACATGAAATACCGAGATAATTTTTATTTAGTAGTAAGTGCTCTTGTTCCTTACAAAAGAGTTGATTTGGCAGTACAAGCATTCAACAAGACATCAGAAAAGCTGATTGTTGCAGGAAATGGACCAGAATTAAAAAAACTGAAAAAAATTGCTCGCAAAAATATTGAGTTTATCGAATCTCCCTCGAAAGAGCTGATTGTGGAACTTTATCAGAAGGCAAAGGCATTAATTTTCCCAGGAATAGAAGATTTTGGCATAGTTCCCGTAGAAGCTCAAACCTATGGTTGTCCTGTGATTGCAATTAAAAAAGGCGGAGCAATAGAAACAGTGTGGGAAAACAAAACAGGCATATTTTTCGAAGAACAAACCATCGACAGTTTATTACATGCAATCAAAAGGTTCGAAAATCAATCCTTTAAAGAAAAAGATTTTATTCTTCACATACAAAAGTTTTCTTACGATAATTTTATTAAAAATATAAAAAAAATCGTATTGTCCTATAAAGATTTTAAATTTTCTTAAAAAAAACTATATGAAGAAAATCATTTTTGTCACAGATGTTCATGATTCTCTGATCGATTTAAAAAACCTTTTAGAACAAACAGAAGCAAACTTATACCTAATTTGTGGAGATATTTTATACTATGCTTTCTATAATATGGATAAAGTGATTCAGTTTGTAACATTACAAGAAGAGTTTTACGAATTAGGAAAAGAACAAAATCGCGATATATTTTCTTACGATTTAGCAACAGAAATTTTAAGAGATTCTTCGAAAAACATACCAAATGAATTGTATCTTAAAGCTGCAGAATATCGTTTGTTATTTCATCAAGCTGCCAAAACCATGAAAGAAAAATACAAAAAAATCGAAGATCTTATCAACAAATATTCTAATGCTGCATGTTTTGTTCTACCCGGAAATTATGATATCGATTTTAAATACACAGCACTTGCATCGAGAAACCTACACAAAAGAATTATGTATTACGAAAATTTATCGTTTGGTGGATATGGAGGTGCTCCAATACGCACTTCCGGAATTCCCGAAAAGTTAGCTGTACCTTATTTAGAAGGTGGTAAAGGAAAAGAATTCTATTCCGAACCACAAGAATTTTTCGAAGAAAATCATCCCGATATTCTTGTTCTACACAATCCTGCTTATGGTTATTTTGATCGAGTAAATCGATATGGTCATGTAGGTTCTTTGGGAATTCGAAATTATTTAGACGAAAATCAACCCATTTTAGTATTATCAGGTCATGTGCACGAAGATTACGGCGTTTTTATCAACAAAAAAGGAACTGTGTTTATGAATCCATCGAATTTTGGTAGTGTTGAATCTATCCATGGTTTTATGGAAGGAGGAATCTTTGCTGAAATTTATCTAGAAGAAAAAAGAAAACAGGTAGATAGTATCATCGTTAAAAGGATTTATCACAATAGCATATATGAATACTTTCAAATCTTTTTTTATTACGATAATATACCTACAATGGAATACAAAAAATTAAAGGATTTTGATTTTTTTTATTTAGATTTTGAACAATTCTTCAGAAAAAATCCGAATGTACTGTATTAGCAAGAAATATATATTATTTATAAATAAATATTATAAATTCAAAATATAAAATTTTTTTTCTACTGAACAAATTTTGACAAAGAAATTTTGATCAATCAACATTAGATTGCAATAAAACTACGTTCGCTAAATGCTGGCAATGTAGAAGGATTTTCGTAAAAAAAATGAATTTCATCTTTATTATCCATTGTGCCAAAAGTATAAAATATGGGAACAAAATGATCGGGTGTAGGAGCAGCTAATTTTCCAAAGGGATGAGAGCTTTCATAATTCAGCAGTGCATCGATATTTCTTTGAAGGATTTGCTTTTTTATCCAAGCATCATATTCGCTTTCCCAATCATAAGGTCGATTATCATTATTTTGCATCTTTTGCATAATTAAACGAAGATTATGAATTAAAGCACCACTTCCTATGATTAAGACCCCTTTTTCGCGTAAGCATTTCAATTGCTTTGCCAAATTCAAGTGATATTCCGGTTTTGCATAATAATGAATGCTTAGTTCAAAAGCAGGAATGTCACCATCGGGAAAAAGATGCATCAGAACTGGCCATGCACCATGATCCAACCCCCACTCATCAGTTGGGATAATCTTATCTGGTGCTAATTGTTGAACCCTTATAGCTATATCAGGATGACCTTTGGTTGTATATGGAACATTGTAATATTCCTCTGGAAATCCATAATAATCATAAATTTGCTTTTGATGTTCTAATACATTTACAAATGTACCTTTTGTACACCAATGTGCCGAAACGATCAAAACTGCTTGAATCTCATAATTTTTTCGGAGTTGTTTTCCCAATTCGAATAAAATTTTCCAAAAGGGTCTTTGCTCTCTCGAAAGAACAATATCCATTGGGTTTCCATGAGATGTAAAAATCACTGGCAATCGTTTGGTATCACCAAAGGATTGAAAAATATTGTATAAATCTTGTAAATCCATAGCTGAAATATTTTTTTGCGATTTATTATAAATATAATATTAATGAATCACTTGACGACAAATTTCTTTTTTTTATAGCAGGCAAGGAGAGAAATTGTTCTATTAAATAATCATTATAAGTATTTCTATTTATTAAAAAACTTTATAAAACAATTAAAATATTATAGACTTTTAAATTTTATTATATTTTTGATTGATTTCAAATATTGATATTTATTTTTAAAGAAGCTTTTAACTTTGCTACTGCAATTTATCTTGATTGAAACGTTTATAATGGAGTTGAATTAAACCACTTTCAAAAGTTTTAACACTTATTAGTTTAAGTAATTGTTCAGGTCTATTTTCATCAAAAAGCCTTATTCCCTTACCTACTAAAATAGGGATGATCGAAATTATTAGCTCGTCAATCAAGTCCTTTCTTAAAAGTTCGTTTACAATCTCTGCACCACCTTCGCACAAAATATTTTTTTCGTTTTGTATTTTTAGGTTGTGTATTAATTCCGTTAGGTTGCCTGAATAAAAAACGATCTTTCCTTTGTTAGGTCTAAATGTTCTGGTTATGATATAAACGTTTTTGTCTTTATAAGGAAGTTCTCCCAACTGCATTACCCAATCATAAGTTTTTCTTCCAAGAATGATAGTATCAACTTGTGATAATAGCTCTGAATAACCGTAATCTTCTCCAACTTTTTCTACGATGGATAAAAAACTTAGATCGTCATTTGGTTTAGCAATATAACCATCCAAACTCATTGCAATGTAAAGGATAACTTTTTTGTCATTCATCTATGATTATGAAAAATTTTTTTGAATTTTTTATTCTTGGGATATTAGTCAATTAGTTAAAACGAGTTTTTTAAAAACAAATTTATTAAAAACTCAAATGCTAATTCAAAATATAAGAAGAATTATAAAATAGAAGCATTGATTCAAAATTTTTTTATTAGCAACTACTGGAATATTTTTTGCAGCCTATATAAAATCCTATGTAATAAAAAAACAGCATTTCTTTATTAGATTTTTGGCGTAAAATTATTTATAGGAAAACGAATTCATGGATTTAAAACAATTGAAGCATTATTATATAAGTTGAAATTTTATTAAATCTTTTATAGAAAAAATATATTTAATGAATTTATAAATGAAAATATTAATTTTTTTTAAAAAGATAATTCTTGTGCAGTGTAATTTAAAATGATTAGATTTTATTATAAATAAAATTATAAAATTTATATATCAATAATAAAAACTCACACCAATGTCACGCAGCAGGACACGAAAACTCACTATAAACTTCTAAATTTGTATGACTCACCCTATTATAAGATGAATAGTTATTCCCAAACTGAATACGAGCGTGAATCTCCTCATCAATGGGTGTTAATTGTGGCATAATAAATATGGGTTCCACAGGTATTTGTTCTTGTTGCATCTCCCAGTCGAGCATGATGCGAAGAATAAAGCTCATCGAAAAACCTAGTAAAAACCTGAGTTCGTGTAATTTTCCCCAATAAGTAGGCTGGATTTGGATTTTTCTTACAATATAATTTTTTGTTCGTGGTTGATAGCTTGCTGTTAGGGTTCTTTTCGTAGGTGTAAGGCTAATTTTATAAAGATAGACTAAATATCGCCTTAACAAATAATCGATGGTTAAAGATAAATTGCCATTAAAGCGACTTTCTGTTAGATCCATCAAATACTGATAGTGAAATTGCGTAAGATTGATCGAAGTTTTGCATTCTTCGTACGTAAAAAAATGTTGTGTCTTCATATTTATTTTAATATGATTTTTTATGAATTTATACCAAAAAAATTTTAAGAAACATGCGAAATTTTACGAATTTCTTACAAGCCTACAAATGCAAAAATATTACAAATTTGCAAAATTTTTTAACCTTATGGGTAATCTTTTGGGTCCCCAGTTTCCGGGTGGTCCATCGAAGACGCCAGCAATCTTGTAGTTGCAAAAACGGCAATGTCCGTCATCCGTTAGATGATATTCTGTTAATACATACCAATCTCTACCAATGACTTTTTTCTTGCAATTGGGACAATAAGTGCTTTCGCCATCTTCGTCGTGAACATTTCCTATGTAAACATAGTGCAAGCCTACTTCTAATGCAATTTTTCGTGCTCTTAATAGGGTGGAATGAGACGTTCGTGGTTTATTCAACATTTTAAAATCCGGATGGAATGCAGTAAAGTGTATGGGGACATCAGGTCCTAAATGTTCTAATATCCATTCACATTCGTTTTGAATTTCTTGCGAAGAATCATTTTCTCCGGGTATGAGCAACGTAGTTATTTCGAACCACACACTCGTAGATTTCTTTAAATATTCTAAGGTTTCGAGCACTGGCTTTAAATGTCCTCCACAAATCCTTCGATAAAAATCTTCTGTAAAAGCTTTTAAATCCACATTTGCAGCATCCATGTATTGATAAAATTCTTCGCGTGCTTTTTCTTTAATATATCCAGCAGTAACAGCAACCGTCTTGATTCCATACTTATGGCATTCTTTTGCAACATCGATTGCATATTCCATAAAAATAACTGGATCATTATAAGTAAAGGCTACACTCTTACAACCCAATCGTTTTGCTACTTTTGCTATAAGTTCGGGACTTGCCTCATCTGCTAATGTATCCATTTCGCGAGATTTGCTTATATCCCAATTCTGACAAAATTGACAAATTAAATTACAGCCCGCAGTTCCAAAAGAAAGAATGGGTGTTCCGGGTAAAAAATGGTTTAAGGGTTTTTTTTCAATCGGATCGATACAATATCCACTCGAGCGTCCATAAGTATATAGTACTATCTGATTGTTTTCTCTTCCTCTTACGAAACAAAGTCCTCGTTGACCTTCGCTTAATTTACACTCTCTTGGACAAACATCGCATTGGATTTTTCCACTCTCTACAAAATGCCAATACTTTGTAGGAATTGCCTTCATTAAGAATATTATACTAAAAAAAGGAAAACAGGTAAAGAAATTTTTTTAGAAAGATATGATAAGAATAATTAAAAATAAAAAAGCCTGCTAATAGCAGGCTCAGGATAAAAAATTATAAGGGTTTTTTAAAACCTAATCTATAACGAAGACCACCCACTACAATAGGATAAGAAATATTTCCTGTTGATGCAAGCTGATTGACTGTTCCAGGACTTCTAACTGGTGCATTGTCCATTTTTGCATCTAAAAGATATTCTAATTCAAAATAGAATTTGCTGCCAGATTGGAGCTTTTTATCAAGACCAATTAAAAAGTTGAACCCTACTCCACTTACATCGAAGACGATTTGTTCTCCAAAAATTGCACCGGAATATAATGCTTGTGGATTTGATGTTACAGCAGCAACGTCAGCTGTAGTTCCTGTTACTGGATCAATTAATCCAATCCCACTTGGACCTAAACCGCATAATCTAGATGAAACAGAACAAGGTGTTGCACCATCTCCTGTTCCAGATAAGCTCCAACCACCTCTAAAATAGTTGATACCAAATGCACCATAAACAGAAGCACTTTCGGATACATTTGCTTTAATACCTAAATATAAAGGTACTACTAAACTATAAAAATCCCAGCTTTGTTCAATAAATGTATAGCCAGCTAATTGTGCTTTTGTATATCCACCCATGATTTTTCTTGTGTAAGAACCTTCAATGCGATAAAAAAAGTCGGCCATATCTCTTTCGTAGAATACACTAAGAGCTAAACCAGTCATTGCACCTTTTGTCTCTCTCGAAACCAACCCAGAACGTTGTAATACATCAATAGTATTTTCGGGTATAATAATTTTTTGTGTACCATATTTGTTATCTAAACCATCTTTTGTAATGGTTGCACCTAATCCAGCCAAATCAACTTGCAATCCTAATCCATAACCTAAGTAGGCAGATTGAGCAAAAACTCCCCCAACACTAAATCCCAAAACCAAAATTAGCAGTTTTTTTATAAGCTTCATATTGTTAAACTCCTCCATTTTTTTTTTAACTAGATTCATTTATAATTTTATGCGAAATTCTGTCAATCATAAACGATGATTTTGTTTTAAAATTTATAAAAAAATTTTTTTAAATAAATATTCAAAATAATATGATTAAATATTTAAACTATTAAGAAAGTTGCAATAATTTATTTTTGAGCTATTAAAATTTTTCATTATTAAATAATTTTTATAAATCTTTATTAATTTTAATAAAAAATCATTTTACAATCAAACATGCAAGCATTTGATTCTATTCACAAATCAAAAAAGAAAGATATTATAATACTTGATTGTATTTAAATACAAGTTTTTTTGTCTATATGGCTGGACATTCCAAATGGGCAAACATAAAACACAAAAAAGAAAGTGCAGATAAAAGAAAAGGCAAATTATTTGCGAAACTATCCAAAGAAATCATGGTTGCGGCAAAGTTGAGTGGACCTGATCCCAATGCAAACCCGCGACTTCGTATTGCAATTTCTAAAGCACGAGCATCCAACATGCCAACGGATAACATCGAAAAAGCCATCAAAAAAGGGGCAGGCGAGTTAGAAGGACAAAATTACGAAGAGGTGCTATACGAATCCTTTGGACCTGGTGGTGTTGGTATTCTTATCGAAGTATTAACAGATAAAAAATCGCGCACTACTCCAGAAATCAAAAGTATTTTGAGTAAGGCTGGTGCCACTATGTCTACTCCGAACTCTGTGGTAAAATTTTTCGAGCGAAAAGGTCAAATCCTAATTCCAAAAAATGCTATAGCCGAAGAAAAACTCTTCGAAATCGCGTTAGAAAATGGGGCCGAAGATATAAAAATCGAAGACGAATATTATGTTGTTATTACAGATCCAAAAGATTTTTCTCAGGTAAACGAAGCGATTCAATCAAATCATATCCCCATAGAAGAATCATCGATAAAATTTATTCCATTAGAAGGAACAGAAGTCGTCGTCGATGTAGAAAAGGCTCAAAAAAACCTTAAACTTATCGAAGCATTAGAAAATCATGACGAAGTACAAGCAGTTTATCACAACATGCAATTTACCAAAGAATTAGAAGATGCTCTACAATGAACCTAAAACCAAACATATTAGGGATTGACCCAGGATTAGAACGAACTGGTTGGTGCATAATTCCATCGCAGAATCAAGCCATACAAGCTGGCATTGTAATTACCTCATCGAAGGATCCTATAGGGATTCGACTTTATGATCTACAAAAACAAATCGAAAAAATCATCGAAGAAAAAAACATTCATCTCTTATCAATAGAAAAAATTGTTATCACAAAAAAAATCGAATCGAGATTAGAACAAGTTCTACAAGCAAGAGGGGTGATTCTATCGTTAGCAGGAAAATTTCAACTTCGTGTCCAAGAGATAGCACCCAACACCATAAAAAAAGCAATTACAGGTTCGGGAAAAGCAAACAAAACCGATATCAAAAATGCACTAAGGTTAATCTATAAAATCGAACACCAAAAAGATTATACAGATGATGTTTACGATGCCATTGCTATTGCATTAACTTGTAAAAATTCTCTCTCTTATGATTTCTAAACTTAAAGGAAAAATCTCGCGAATAGGAGTTCAATCCATTTTTATCGATACAGGAAATATCGAATACGAGATATTTACGCCTCTCAATGTTATCGAATATTTTCAGAAAAACCCCGAAAAAAATTCTTCCTACGAAATTTTTATTTACCATCACTTCCAAGGTGAAGAACAAAAACTCTTTGGATTTTTGGAATTTTCGCAAAGAGAACTCTTTCGTACAATTATCACACTAAAAGGGATTGGACCCTCGTTAGGATTAAGTATACTTTCGCATCTTAACACAATGCAATTGATTCAAATTTGCGAAAATCACGACATCAAAACCTTAACAAAAATACCGCGAATCGGAAAAACTACCGCAGAAGAAATTATCTTCGAAGTAAACCGAAAAAAAAAGCTGTTTTTAAGGTTACTCGAACACGATTCAGAAATTTATCCAGAAATTTCTAGCGATTTAGAAGAAGTCCTCCAAGGAATGAAGTATTTAGGATATAACGAAAAGAAAGTATTAGAAGTTATCGATAAAATCAAAAAAAATAGAAAAAAATTACCTCAGAATACATCCGAATGGATAAGAGAAGTATTAAAAGAAATATAATGTTTGATTAATTTATTAAATTCTTTTATTAAATTTTTATACCGTAATTCGATGATTCTTTCTTGTGTTAGTTTATTTTTGTTTCGCTCAATGTAAGTATCTACTTTATGGATAAAGACATCTAAATCCGGATAGATCAAACATAGATCCAAGAATTTATCGTATAATTCGCTTTTTTTTGATAAATCATTTATATTTTTATATTTATATAATAATTTATATATTTTTTTTATCATTTCTAAGATTTCGATATGAGGTTTATACAATAAATGATCTTTTTTTACTTTATTTTTAAATTCTTCTATGATAGATTTGTCGATGTCTGGAAGGTTTAGTAAATCCGAATATCCCAAAGTAGGAATATTTTCTATGGTAGCACCATCATAGGTTAAATTATAGACAGAAAAATTCGGATCAAACTCTTTTAATTCCAAAAAAGATTCTTCGAACCAAGCTCTGTATAAATTCAGTACATGATCCCCATGTTGAAATTTCTTTTTAATGCCTTTAACAGAAGATTTGATTCGCTTTCGAAAGATGGATTCTTGAATATTTTCTAAGGAGTTTATCCGATGGATCATAGCATACCATTTTTCGTAATGATGTGTATCTACACAGTAAAGAAGTCGATCCGTCCAAGCTAAGTCCATTCCCACTAAAAAAATGGTTTTTGTTCCTAAATATCGAGCAATTTCGAAAGCAGAAGTAGAAACCGAACCACCGGATTGTATTCCTGCAATTTCTCCATAATATTTTTCGATTAAGTTTATGCCCTTGGTTTTATCGGTTTGAATTTTGCCATCATAATTCACATTATATCGCGTGGTAGAAGAAAAAACCCAGCCCATCGGCTTTAAAGATTTTAATAAAAAAGGATGGATCACTAAATCGGCAAACACAATCATTTCGTTTAGAGGAACTCCTCTTAAATGAAAATAACAATGCATTTGTGCATCTAATATATGTATACCATCGGGGACAATGCCCATTTTTAAAAGAGGTTTTAATGCTGTGTCGGTCGTAAAGATAAATGCTTTTCGTTTTAATAGCTTTAATTCTTTGTAGCTATATCTTAAAGAAGGACCAGCACCTACTATCACAAAAGGAATGGATTCTAATTCGTTTTTGTAAAAATTTAGGCGATTTCTAAAATCCGTAGCATCCAAAAAAGAAGCATTGCTTACAATGTTCCTAAACCATAATGTTTCGAACTCAAACTTGGTTAGTAGACTAGAAAAGTTGCTCTTAAAAACGATGTAAATTTTTTCTTCGATAGTTTGATAAAATTCTTTATCAAGTTGAATCGAAGGAAGATGTTTAAAAATTTTATGACCTTGAAGCTTTTCTATTTTTAAGCTGTTCAGATAATTCCACAAAAAAAATAGATTTTCGTTCGTAAAAATATGACAGTTCGGCGTTAACAAAAATTCATGAAAATCTGGATGATTTTTCCAATAATAAGCTAAAACTTCTTCGCTATTTTCGATGATAATCGTAATCTGATTTTGATTTCTGATTTTTAATAACTGTCTTAAAAGATAAAGATTTCCTATACCAAACAAAAATAAAACCTTATTGGAAGAAGAATAACCATAAAAGACTCTTTCTGCTTCGGTAATGGGATCGATGGTAGAACTCAATCGTTTATTTCGAAAAACCAAAAAGTATCCTTGCTTCTTTGCTTTTAATATTTCTACGACTGGATAAAGGCTTTCCCATTTTTCGATAAAATCTTTTAAATAAGGTTTTTTGATTTCTAAATGTTTTTTTAGTTCTTCGAAATATCCATAATCCATGATGATTTTTAAAAAAATACCTCTATCACTTTTTTTACAAAAACAGTTTTTTTATAACCTTCTTCGATGTTTTGTCGAAATCCAAAAGAAATCTCTACAAGAAATTGATAAATTTTTTGTAATTTTTCCAAGGAATAGTAGGGAACAATTCTTTCTAGTTGCTGTAAAATTTTGTTCTGAATAAATACTGGTTTTTTATCGGCTTGAATGTATTTTAACAATTCTTTCTGAGAAAAATTTAGTCTTTTTGCTATTTGATACTTTCGTATTTCTTCTATTTTTAACAAAAGGTTTTTTAATAAGTTATAATAGTTATCTTCGGGGGGATTGTATTTTTCTATCTCGATTAAAAAGGTTTGAAGGTCTCTATTTAAGATAGCATCGATCATCTTAAAGATATCCCAGCCAGCAGTGGGATAAAAAACCCTACGAATATCTTCGTAGGTAACATAATATTCTTGGCTTTGTTGTTCTTGCGATAAAGAACGAGCAATGTTCATAATCGCGGTTCGAAGAAGAGATTCTTTGGGTGGAAATAGAACCTTCATCTCTGTTATGGCTTCTTCGGAAAAAACCAAACGATACTTTTTTGCAAATTCGTAGATAAATTTATCGATTTGATTTTCGTATAAGATCTTTGTCTCGAAATGAAAGATTTGGCTTTCGGGAATCTTTAATGCTTTTAGAGGAAAACTTCCTTCGTATTCAAAGATGATCCATGTTTTGGGTGGGATATCTTTTATTACAAAATTTTTTATGTTTTTTATTATAATATGACTTTGTCTTACTACGAAAAGACGATACGAAACAAATAAAGAAAAATTATAAATATCATTTATAAAATGACTATAATCTTCTTGTTCTCCGGTAAAGATGGAAATTTCTACGGGAACACTTTTGTAGACTTGCGTTTCTATAAATTGAGAGATAAAATTGAATAATGCAGTATCTTTACCATCTACGACTACAATAAGAGGCTCATCAATTGGATATTTTTTAATCGCTTTTGCCAAATCATCAATACTTTTAAAATCCATTAGAAAATTTTATAAATTAATATAAATAATTATAATCAAAATCCCTTTTTACAGGAAAAAACCCACTCTCGATCAAAAATTGTTTTACTCGTTCTTCGGTTTTTATGCCATAACTTTTTAGGACATTTTCTTCGATAACAATAGAAGAAATATCATCTGCACCCGATTGTAAGGCAATTTGACCAACCCCCTGCCCTAACACCATCAAACTTGTTTCTATATGAGGAATGTTATCAAAAAAGATCCTACATAGAGCCAGAACCTTTAAATATTCTTGTGCAGGAACATTTCGAACATAGAATTTTTTGGTTTGTTTTTGGAATGTCCACGGTATAAACGATAAAAATCCATGAGTTCTATCTTGAAGTTGGCGAATCAAATTTAAATGCTCGATTACTTCCCATCGCGTTTCTTCGGAACCCCAGACAATATTGGCGCTACCTTTTAAGCCCATCTTATGGCAGGTTTCCATCACCCTTACCCATTCTTGTGGAGTTGCTTTTTTGGGAGAAAGAATATACCTCATCCGTTCTGTAAGGATTTCTGCCCCTGCACCAGGGACAGAATCCAACCCTGCTTGTTTTAGCTGTGTTAATACTTCTTCTAATGGCAATCCTGTAATCTTTTCCATGTTCATCAATTCTACTGGAGAAAAGCCCCTAATGTGGATGTGTTTTCCAAAAGTATTTTTTACGCTACTCAATATGTCTAAATAATAGTCAAAGGGGATTTCGGGATACACCCCACCCTGAAAAAACATCTGTTCTGCACCAATAGAAATCGCTTCTTCCATTTTTTTTAGCACCTGATCTTTGGTTAACACATAACCTTGGTTGGAGTTGATTTCGTCCATAAAAGAACAAAAACTACATTCAACATTACAATAGTTTGTGTAATTTACCACGCGAAAGGCTGTATAACTTGCAATACCCGGTTTATTAAAACGATTTCGAATTTCGCGAGCCACATATTGCATTTCGAGAAAATCCCCTTCCATGTAAAGGGTATAGGCTTCTTCGGGAGTAATTCGTTTTCCATCCAGCGCTTTCTGTAAGATCTCTTGTGTTGGAAGTTTTTTTTCTGTTAATTGTACCATAGTTTTACCTTATGCAATTTGCACATTACCACATCGTACACAACGATGATTGATTACAGGTTGACCACATAGTTCACAGGGTTGAACTTTTCCTCTCTGAAAGTTTGGTAAAATCGAATAACGTTCATCGAAGACAAAGCATTCTCCTTCCCAAAAGCCATCGGGATATTTGGCAAAATAATCCAAAATGCCCCCTTCGATTTGATAAACATTCTTAAAACCTAAAGAAACAAGAAATGGCACTACCTTTTCGCAACGAATTCCTCCTGTACAAAATGTAACAATTACCTTGTCCTTGTTTCTTTCGTATTGTTCTTTAAACCAATCCATTTTAGAAGGAAGTTCGCGAAATTTTCTAATGGGAAATGCCAATGCATTTTTAAAGGTTCCTACTTCCCACTCATAATAATTTCTTGTATCGACAGGAACTGCTTTACCTTCTTGCATCAATTGATGGAATTCTTCTGGCTTTAAAAAATGACCTTCGTTTAATTTATGATCAATCTCCACAGGAAAAGGAATGATTTGTTCTTTGATTTTTACGATGAGCTTTTTGTAGGGAGGAATATCACTTGGCATAAATCGTGTTTTTGTTTCTGGTTGTAGTGGGAAGGGAGCACGATAACATTCTTTTAGAAATTCATCGAGTAGAAATTTCGAACCACTAACAGATAAATTGATCCCCTCTTTTGCAATCAATATTAAACCTTTTAATTGATATTCTAAACATTTCTGATAAAACCATTCTCGAACATCTTCTAGTTGATTTTCTTTTATGTTGCCAAATTGGTAGTATTGTAATATATACATAGAGAATCCCTCTTATATCAATAAAATCTTACAAATTGACTTTGTATAGTATTTTTCTTAAATAAGACAAAATCTCTTCCAAAGAATTTACTGCAATCAATTTTCTCGGTTGATTGTTATCGAGAGCTTGATTCGCTAATTCCTTTGCCCAGCCATCAAACCCCGTATAACACAAAACTTCTTTTCCTGTCTGCCAAGCATAAGCAATTTCCGAAAGTGTGCCTGCACCACCAGAAACTGCAACTAAAACATCTGCGGTATTCACTACTAAAACATTTCTGGCAAGCCCCATACCTGTTGGTATTACAATATCGCAATAAGGATTTGCATATTTTTTTTCTATCGAAGGAATGATTCCAATCGTACAACCATAAGTATATACCGGAGAATTTCTTGCACCTCTGCAGATTGCTTCCATTAAGCCAAACATTCCTCCACAAACAATCATATAGCCATCGTCTACTAATCGTCTTCCAAGAATTAGACCAAAATCATAGATTTCTTTTGAACAGAGAGCTTGATTAGGACCGATTACACCAACAATAAACTTTTTTTCTATGGACATGCATTCCTTGAATCCTTTTATTTTTGTTTATGCAATTCTTTTTTTATTACTTTAATTTTTTTATAAATTGAATTAAAATTGAAGTCGGAATTTTTAAGGAGCGAGTGCAAGGATTTAGAATTTTCCCTACACTCGTGATTAAAAATTATCGATTATTTGAATCGCGCAAGGCAGAAATGTGTATGTCCACTTCCATCGATACAGGTTCCACCCAAAATAATTTTACCATCTGGTTGTAATATCATGGCTTTTGCAAGTTCTCGGTTTATAGATAAATTCTGAATTCTATAGCCTGGTGTATCTGAACTATTAAATGTTGTATCGAGACTTCCATCGGAATTAAACCTTGCTAAACAAAATTTTTCCGAAAGAGAAGTTGTACAATACCACCTGCAATGATTTTACCATCGGGTTGTATTGCTAAAGATGTTATTCTATCGCTAGTAGAACCTGGAACATCAAAAATTCGTATTCCATCACCATCAAAACTATTGTCGAAATTTCCATTTGCATCTAATCGAATCATACAAAATTGGTCATTAGCACCAGAAGTTGAATCCATATCACAATATCCACCTAATAAAATTTTATCATCGTTTTGCACAACCATAGAGGTTAAATAAATTGGTTGTGTTGAGGAAGATGTTAAAGCATAGATAAATTTTCCTGAACTTGCAAAAGTTGTATCAAGATTGCCAGAAGTATCGAATCGAGCAACAGCGAATTTGTTTTTACCATCAGAATCTATTATATATCCAGCTAATAAGATTTTTCCTGTGCTTTGAATTCCCAATACTCTTCCCTTATCATAGCCTGGTCCCATAGGTTGAATTACTTTGCCAGGAGTATTAGTAGAATTAAATGTAGTATCAAGGTTACCATTAGAATCAAACCTTGCTAAACAAAAATCATAATTACCATTATAACATCTACCACCCATAAGTATCCTTCCATTACTATCTAAAATAAGAGATTGGGCTACATCAGTAGGTGTTCCTAAATGTTGAATCTTTTTACCACTATTACCCCATGTTATATCCAAACTTCCATCAGAGGATAAAAACTTTGCCATGCAAAAATCATCACCAAATCCAGAAACAAAACAATAACCACCTAATAAAATATTTCCATCGGATAGAATTTTGATTGATTTTCCCCAATCTCCACCAGTCGGAGAAATATCTTCTTGTATATAACCAGTACCATTAAAGCTAGTATCTAATGTTCCATTTGGATTAAACCTTGCAATAAGAAAGTTGCTATTGCCACCTCCAAGTAAAATTTTCCCATCGGATTGAAGCGCAAGTGTATAACCATCATCATAATTTGTTATTGGAGATGCTTCTTCGTAATAACCAGTACTATTAAAACTATCGTCCAATATACCTTGTGCTGGTATAAAGGTCGGTCCGCCACTGCCACTGCCACCATCACCGGAACTACCAACACCACTGCCACCATCACCGGAACTACCAACTCCACTGCCACTACCATTATCAGTGGTCGCAACAGAAGAGTTATCGATTAACGGCAAAAGCAAAAATGGCTTCTTCTTTTTGTGGCAAGCTGTAAAAACAATTAATATTGCTAAAATCATCACAATAAAGTTAATTAATTTTTTGCTTTTGTTTTGTGGATTTTGTTGGTTTTGCTGAAGTTGTTTCATAGGTAATACATCCTAATTTTTTTTATTTCTATAAGACGTAGAAAATTTATAAAATTTAAAAAAAATTTATTGTAAATGGATGATAATTAAATAAATTGCAATATCCATGGATCTGATAAGCATTTTAAACTTATCCTCTACGATTATTTTAATGCTTTTTTTTGTTTATTTTCTTGTAATGGCTGGATTTATAAAAGATAAAAAAAGTGCTATTTATTTAGCATTGGTCGTTTTGCTAGTATCTATTAGAAGTTTATTAAGAATCGAAGTTTTTTTTGGAAATATTGACAATAATGATGTTTTAAGACGGTTCGATCACTTTACCTATTTTGCAGGTCTTCCGGTCTTTATTGCCTTTTGTAATGAATTTTTTAAATTAAAGTTCAACCCGAAAATAACAAAATTTACGTTTCTTTATTCAATACCTTTTATATTATTGCTATTTATTCCCAATAAGTTTTATTTAGAATTTCGCATTTTTTATCATATCTTTGGATTAATCGTTGCTTTATATTTGGTTTTTGTTAGTTTGCAATATCTCTTTCTTAAAGAAAAATATTCTAGTATCCGCTTTTTGGGTATTTTTTTACTTTTTTTAGGTTTTGGTGGAGATATTATAGTAGTAGAATTTTATAACTTTTCGCCTTTTATTGTGCCTATTATTATGGTATTTTTTTCTCTGGCATACAGCTTATTTATCAATTATGAATTAGGGCAACAGAAAAACCAATTGTTAAAATTACAAGAGGAATTGATACAAGCAAAAGAAGAAATCCAACAACAATACGAAATTACCAAAGAAAAAGAAGAAGAAAATGCCAAACTAAACCAACTCTACGAATCCTTGTTAGAATTATCCAAAAAGATTTCTACAATAAGCGATTTTAACCAAATTCTAGACGAAATTGCTTTGCACCTAGAAAAAAATTTTGGCATTAAATATTTTGTAATAATGACCATTGACACCGAAAAAGAAGAAGCATATTTCTTCGAAAGCAATCTATACAAAAAACTTACCCCAGAGCAATTCGAATTCATGAAAAGAGGCGAAGGCCAAAATAAGATAAATTTAAAAGTTAAAGGTGTTCACAATGGTGTTTATAAGTACAAAAAACCCTTGTATTTGCGGCATTTCCCAGAAAGCTCAAAAAAATCTCTTTACGAATTCGAAAATCAACTAATTGATGTATTAAACCTAAAATCGTTGATCATTTTCCCCTTAATTTATAACAACGAAGTCTTTGGATTTTTGGATATTACCCATGCAGATGAACCTTTACACCTAACGAAAGAACAATATCTAAACCTAAATGTGTTTGTTCAGTATTTTTCTCAGTTATTCAAAAACTATTTATTTGTGCAAGAAATCCAAAAGCAAAAAAAACAACTAGAAGACTATAATCTCGAAATCTCTAAAAAAAATAAATTTATTCTAGAAATGAACGAAACTCTATCAAGTATTCTGCAAAAACAAAATATTCGCGAAATCTTGAATGATGTAATTGGTTTACTCGATAAACACTTTCGACTTAAATATTTTACATTATATTTTTACGATAAAGAAAACGATGTATTAGTCTATTCCATTAGTAATGGAGAACACCTTCTACCCAAAGAGAAATGGGATATTATCAAAAATAACAAAATACCGATTCTAAATGGCAAAGGAATCCATAGCATAGCATGTAAAAAAAATCGTTATGTTTACTTACCACATGCTTTAAACCATCATACCCATTGCGAAATCGAAAATCAAAACAAAGAAATAATGCAATTAACATCCATTATTATTTTTCCATTAATAGTAGGTAGCGAAATCATCGGAACATTGGATTTTTCTCATTTACACGAACCGATTCTAATCAACAAAGTAGAACTAACATTAATTAAATTGTTTGTGGATCATTTTGCATCGATTCTAAAAAATCTTTTACTTATAGAAGAAATTCAAAACAAAAAAAATCAATTAGAGGCCATTAACAAAGAGATTACCCAAAGAAATAAAATCATTATTGCAATGAACGAAACCATTACATTAATGAATCAAACTTACGATATAAAAAAAATATTAGATATAATGATAAATTTTTTAAACAAACATTTCTCTATCAAATATTATTTATTTTTTCGGTATGATAAAATTACCCATCAACTATACTTCCAGCAATGTAATTTTGATGATTTATATTCAGAAGAAATTATCGAAGCAATTAGAAAAAATCCCTTACCATTAGATAACCAAGAAGGTATCCATGCATCTTGTTGTTCTAAAAGAAGATTTATCTATTTACCAAAGATCAAAAGATCCGCATCAGAAGTAGAAAATCAAAATCAAGAGCTATTAAAAATGAAGTCTTTAATGGTCTTTCCCTTATACGCAGGTAATGAACTATTAGGAACATTGGATTTTTCGCATTTCCAAGAGGAATTTTCTATCAATAAAGTACAACTTACATTGATTAAAATCTTTGTAGATCAATTTGCTTCTATTCTAAAAAATATTTTCTTAATCGAAGAATTAGAAACCAATCAATTAGAATTAGAAAAAAAACAAATAGAATTAGAAACATTGAATGAATTTACAAAAAAAATCAATTCTCTTACAGATTTTAAAGAAATTATTCGAGATATCTTTAATTATTTATCTAAAACATATCAACTAGAATTTGGCTGGCTTATATTAGTAGACGAAAAAGAACGCGTGTTTAAAAGTTCAGCTTATTCGGAAAGTTTATTAGAATTCGATCCAAGTATTGAAGATTTTTTAATAAATTTCAAAGCTCCTATGAACGAAACTGCTGGTATTTTATATCGCGTTTATAAAAAGAAAAAATACAGTTATATTCCAAAAATTTTCGAAAGTTTTCAGGGAGCAGTATGGGATCACATTATCATTGATACTTTAAAACTAAAATGGTTTATCCAAATGCCCTTAATTGTACAAAACAAAGTTATAGGAATATTAGCATTTACGAATTATAAAAAATCCATTCATTTTAAGTTAGAAAAACTAAAATCTATTCAATATTTTTGTGAGCAAATCGCTGGTGCTCTTTATACATCTTATTTGTTGAATGAACTTAAACAAGAAAAACAAAAAGTAGAAAATGCTCAGTTAGAACTTAAACAATTGAATGAATTTACAAGAAAAATCATCGAAGAAGAAGATTTCGAAAAATTGATTCAAGAAATTTTCGAATACTTAAGAAATCGTTTTGAATTACAATTTGGCTGGCTGTTATTAATAGACAAAACAAAAAATACGATCAAAACTTCTTCATTTTCTAAAAATATAATAGATATTCCCAAAGAAATGTTCGATTATCTATCAAGGTTCGAAATGCCTTTTATTCCAGAGTTAGGAACAATTTATCGAACCATTCAAAGGAAAAAACATCTATACATAAAAAGGGTGAACCCAGATTTTAAAGGAACATCCATCGATAAAGAACTGGTTCGAATATCCAATTTAAGATGGTTTCTGTATGTTCCATTGATTTTTAAAGACGAACCCATTGGACTTTTATCTTTTACCAATTACGAAAAAACAGTAAATTTATCGATGGATCAGATTAAATCTATCGAAGTATTTTGCTCCCAAGTAGTAGGGGCAATTTATAATTCTTATTTAAGAAATAGAATCGAAGAAGAAAGACAAAAAGCCGATCGACTTCTAAAAAATATTTTACCAGCGAAGGTTGCAGATGAACTAAAAGAAAAAGGATATGTAAAACCCAAGTTATATAGAAATTCAACAATTCTATTTACTGACTTTGTAGAATTTACAAAACATGCAAAAGCAATGTCACCAGACGATTTAATTCAGGAATTAGATCGATATTTCTATCAATTTGACGAGATCATTTCGAGAAACCATCTAACAAAATTAAAAACTATTGGCGATGCCTATATGTGTGTTGGTGGTATTCCAGAAGATAATTACACCCATGCAGTGGATGCATGTTTGGCAGCATTAGAAATAAAAAATCTGATCAAAAAAACAAATGAAATTCGACAGCAATTAAACCTACCCTATTGGAACATAAGGATTGGTATTAATACTGGAGAAGTTGTAGCTGGAATTATTGGGAAAGAACGTTTTGCTTATGATATATGGGGAGATGCTGTAAACGTTGCACAACGATTAGAATCTGCAAGTTTACCTTACGAAATCAACATTTCTCGTTCTACCTTCGATATTGTTAAGTATTTTTTTAGGTGCGAATATAGAGGCAAACATGCCATAAAGAATCGTGGTTTTGTCGATATGTTTTTCTTAAAAAGAATTCATCCAAAATTAAGTGCAGACGAAGAAGGATATGTTCCAAACGAAAGATTTTTTGAATTATACAATAAACTAAAAAATGGTGCGAAATTTATCTATAAACACGAATTAAATATAAAAAATACGATTATATAATTAAATTTTTTAAATAATTTTATATAATAAAAATATAATAAAGTTATTTAATTTTTATTAAAACTTTTAACACATCGGGAAAGCACGATACCGATAGATGGCTTGCATCGTAATAATCATTGCAGTTTAGAACATTGTTATCGTTAAAATCAACTGTTGGATAATTATATTGATTTGATAATTCTTCGACTCGTTTTTTTATAAATTGAATTTCGGGAATTTTTAGATACAACTCTCTAAGATAAGGATTTACTCGTGGGAAAAATACCACTGCTTTACTACGATTTTGATGAATTTCTTCTAAAAGGAGTTCTAAAAAAATCAACTGCTCTTGGGATAGAACAAATTGGTTTAAATATAGATTTTTTAATTTTTCTGTTTCTTTTTTTAATTCGTTATCGTTCATCCTACCAAACCAAGCATATTGTGCCCCTTTGGTAAGGTTTAAAAGCATTCTTTGGGGAGATTTATAATAATCATAGAAATCCAAATTTTCTTCGCGAAAAGAATACAAAACCTGTAACATTTTTTTTTCTTCTAAGCTAAGTTTCGAATAATCAATGTGGAATTTTTTTAAGACTTCTTCTATATCGGTCTGAAATAATGTTCCTTTTAGTCTTTTAATGAATGTTCGAAAAGAAAACTGCAATCCAGCTAATGCATAACGTCGCGTTTTTTTGTATACTTGGTAATCTGTATCGGGGATTAAAGAACGATAGTTTTTTATAAATTCCTCATCTACACCATAATTTAGGACGGGGCTTGCAAAGATTCCCGCGTTTCTGTTAAATGCATCGGGAGATATACCAATATAAAAAGAATCTGGTTTAGCAAACTTTAAGATCTTTTTTGCTATATAATAATGATAAGCTGGTATTGCTTGTGTACCAGAAAAATTCCAGATTTCTAATTGTTTTTGCTGGATTATGTTAGCAATTTCTTGCCCTAATCCTAAACTTCGCGAATCTCCTAGAACAATGATCAATCTTTTACCATCTTTCTCGATGTTTGGTAATTCTTTTTTTAATAAATTTAACTGTTCTTTTCTCTGACGATAGTATAACATACCACCGGGTTGAATAAAATGATCTCTTACCAATTCGATTAAAAAAATCTTATCGATTAAAAATACGACGAAAATCAAAAAAGGGAAAAACAATAAATAACGATACTTTAATAAGAACATCTTGCTCTCCTAAAACTGAAAGTAAAAAAAGTCTTTTCCCGGTGCCGAAAATTCCATCAACATAAACAACAATAAAACAAAGAAGATCATTTGTAAAATAAACTGATGTTTTTCGAATCGCTTTAAATGATGTGGATATTCTTCTATATAGTTAAAGAAAAGTACCCCTAAAAAAGAATAAAAAATCATCGAAGCATTGGGTGGAAGGATAAATTCAAAATCAAAAAAAATCATTTTCTTTAAAAGATGAAGAGCTCGATCAAAATCTCTTACAAAAAAGAATAATCCAGATGTTAACATAAAATACCAGCTGGTAAAAATTCTTACAATTCTTCCAAAGAAGTCTTTTGGCCATTCTTCTATTCCTCTACGAAATAAAAAAGATTCGAAAGATAATATAATCCCAACCAACAGCCCCCAAATAATAAAATTATAACTTGCACCATGCCATAATCCACCTAAAAAAAATGTGATGATTAGGTTTAGATAATTTCTTAACTCGGGAACGCGACTTCCACCCAAAGGAATATAAATATAATCACGAATCCACATCGAAAAGGTTAGATGCCATCTTCGCCAAAAATCCGACATAGAATACATAAAAAAGGGTGCTTTAAAATTGATGGGAATTTCGAATCCTAAAAATTTTCCACAACCAATTGCGATATCACTATAAGCAGAAAAATCCGCATAAAGCATCATCAAGGATGTAAAGACGAGCATCCAAATTTGTAAAGAATTAAGCTGATCGATAGAAGAAAGATGCAATGGAGCCACAACATTGCTTAAACTATCAGCTATAATCAATTTTTTGAATACACCAATCATGATTAGCCAAAAACCATGATATAGATCTTCTTTTTTGGGAACAGATATAGCAGAAACATTTTTTAACTGAGGTAAAAGATCCTCAGAACGCATGATGGGACCAGCAATTAACTGTGGGAAAAACAAGATGTAGAGTAAAACTTCTCTAAATGTATGCTTTTTATCGTATTTGCCTGTGTATATATCGTAAGAATAAGACATGATTTGAAACGTATAAAAACTAATTCCTAACGGTAAAAAGATTTTTAAACCTTTTAAACTTAATTCGTCTTTTAGGTTGGGCATTTGCCATTCAGGAATGTTCAATATGGTTCCAAGTGCATCAAAAAAAAGATAGTAATACTTAAATACTGCAATGTTTAATATATCAATTATAATAATGATTAAAAATATATATTTTTTTTTATAAATTCTCCATAATTCCATTCCATAATAATTAATAGCAACAATCAAGATTAAATGAAAAATAAATGGAATACTCCACGTTCCATAAAAATATAAACTACTTAATAATAAAATTGTAAAACGAAAATTGGGCGGGAAAGTCCAATAGAGTAAAAAAACAATGATAAAAAATATCAAATATTCTTCTGTAACGAATAGCATATTATTTTTCTAACTTTTTGTATAATTCAAATAAATATTGATTTTCTGGATTATCTTCCCAAATTAAAGAAGGATCGAATTCTATAAAACTGCCCTCTTTTAAAGGAATCTTTTCTAAATCCAATTTACCAATAGCAACTCGATATAAATCGATTACATCGTAAAGCAATGCACTAAACATCCTACGAATATGTCTTTTTTTCCCTTCGCCGAGAACTACCTCGTAAATATTTTTTTCCGCATCTTTAACAACAATTGTAATTGCTTTTAATAGTTCTCCTCCATCTTCTACTCCTCTACCTGTTAATAAGTTTAAATCATAACTTAAAATAGGAGTATCCAACTGAACATAATATTTTTTTAAGACTTTATATTTGGGATGCGTTAGATGATGCAAAAAAATACCATCCGAAGAAAGAATCACCAAACCACGCGACATTTTATCGAGTCTACCTGCATAACCTAAGTTATATTTTTGCTTTAAAGATCTAGGAATTAAATCATAGATGGAACGTTCATTTTTAAAATGTTTATGTGTAACTACATAACCTACTGGTTTATTTAAAGCAATATAGATATGTTTTTTTATTGGTGTAATTCTTTTACCTTGAAATATTACCAAATCATCTTTTTTTACTTTGTAAGTAAGATCTTTTACAGGAACACCATTGACTAATACTTTTCCTTCCAAAATAAATTTTTCTACTTCGCGTCTTGAGCCAACTCCGCACAATGCCAAATATCGATTAATTCGAATATTATGGTAATTTAATAAACTTTGATCTTTTTGAGTTTTATCCTGAAAGATTTCGAACCGTTTTTTTATATTTTTATCGATCATTTTCTTCTTGTTCGGGCAATTCAACATTCGATTTTTTAAAATAATAGGTTTTATCGTTTTTTTGAGCCATTAAACGATAACCTTCGGGTGTTTCTATAAACCTTATTTCTTTTCCAATGGGAAGATTTTTATTCAATTCAATTATACCTTTTTCGTTGATTGTAAATTCACCCTCGATTTTATTTGTGTTTTGAAATTTATAAACAAATTTTTTTTCTTCGGGATAAAATTCCAAGCTTCGGAATTCTGTTTCTCCACGTTCGTTTACTTCCCACCAGATTCCTTTTACGTTGTTGATTACGATATTTTTATCGACAAAATCTTCTTCTTTTTTAGAATCGACGGAATTACTAACAAAAGAACCAAATATCCAACCTATATAATTTTTCGAAGTTTGTACATAATACCAATAGTCTTCTACTAACCCAACCCGCATTTTATTGGGAATTTTATAGAGAACCTTTACCTTTTCTCCTTTTTCTAAAAGAGCAATTTCCATCGAATAAGTTGTTGGATTGGTTCTTAAAATAGCCTTTTTTTTAGCAACATACAAATCATAAGGTTTAAAATGATTCGTTAGATTCTTATAACTTGCAGGAATTTCTTGCGTGTAAAGGTGGGAAGTTAAACTTCCCAATAAAATAAAATAAAATAAATGTTTACTTATTTTCTTTTGGAGCGTAAGGATTGCCTTGGATCCAAACCCTTTGAGGTCCAGTATCCAATATTGGATTGGGTGGGAATAAATTATCCATGTACGCATTGTAAATAGCCTGTTGGAGCACTTTTTTTACTTGGGGATTATCTTCAACCAAAAAAGCATCAGATAAATCATAATATGCTTCCCCGAAAGAAAGTTCTCTAAAAGCAGAAGCAACATCATACCTTACTTTTGGATCAGGATGTCTTAAATAACCTAAGAGTGCTCGATAATATTGACCTCTTGTATTATCGTTGAATAATATAGCAAAAGCAATTCGCGCTTTAACTTGTTCATCTTTTTCTTCGTTGTATCGTTTTTCTAATGCTTCTAACGCTTTAAGAGAACCAATTTGTGCTAACGCAAGAGCAGTAGCTAACCTTAAATCTTTGTAAGGATGACTTAAATATGGTACAATTGCATCTACTCCCTCTTGCGAACGAATATTACCGATTGCTTGTATAATAAAAAAGGCAACGTTGACATAATTATAACCTTTCATTCTTACTTGCATCCATTCATCATTAGGATCAATAGCAATAAATTTTTTAAAATCATCTGCAATCGACCAAGCTGCATCGGGGGATGTAGGATAGATGTAGTTATCCGAAAGCATTGCTGGACCTATTTCGTTTCGCTCATAGAAGAGTTCAGGAGATTTATTTTGCTGAGCCTTAGTTTTCTGTTCTTCTAGTTTTTTTCGTTCTTCTTCGATAATTTGGTTAACAATTTCCAACGCTTTTTTTAATGGTTCGATGGCTTCTTTACGTCCAATCTCCCCTAACGCATGTGCTATAGCAGATTTTACATATGGATCAAATGCGGCCATTTTTCGGTAAAGTGGATCATCTAACCCTTTTAATAGCTCTCTCGATAAAGGACGGACAAAACGAAATTTTCTTAAAGAAGCCATATAATGAATGGCATTGATTTTTTCTAATGCTGTACCGTTTTCTAAATCTCTTTCTAATTTTACATATAATTCTTCGTAAAATTTTTTTGTTGTATCTTCTGAACCAGAATAAATCCAAGATGGTAATAGCATCAATATAGTGAATAAAATAACGAGTAATTTTTTCATATAAAACCCCTTATATCTATTATCGAAATATAGAAGCTCAAGATTAATTCTTGTAAATCATTTTTTATTTTTTTATAAAATACCTTAATTTTTTTTTACTTGTATCAAGGTTCTCCATTCAATTTCTTTTTGATCTTTAAGTAGTTCGAACAATTTATCTTGATTTACATTTAACCGATAGATTACTTTTTTTAAATATTCATCCTTTTCGTGTATTTCTAAATCTCCTTTACCAATAAATTCTTCTACAATTTTTGTTAAGCGCTCAGGGTTCAATAGTTCCGTACCAATACCACCTTGTATTAAACGAATCAAAAAATTCGACAAATTTTCTTTGATTTCGCGGATTAAAGAAGAAAATAGAAACACTTTAAAATCTTCGCTTTTGTTTTTTGTGACTAATCTTAAAAAGGCTTGAGCAAGTACCTTCGATGTAATATCTTTTCCAGTAGTATTATCGATAACTTTAACTTCTTCGCCTTTTTGGATAAAATCAGCAATATCTTCTAGATGAATGAGCTGGCTACAAAAAGCATCATACAATCTTCTGTTGCTGTATCGTTTAATAATCCGCATATTTTTTAAATAAAAATATAAATTTTTGATAAAAAGTAAACAAAATTATTCTTTCTTTTTTTTATTTTTTTTACTAAAATCAATTTGTATTACATTCGTTTGTTCAGAATCTAACTCTTCGCTTGTATTAAGTTTTGATCTTTGTTCTACTTCGGTTTTTTCGTATTCAATTTCCATCGTAAGAAATTGCATCATAAAATGACCAGCCTTATCAAAAACCCGAAAAATACATTCATAGGGTATATATATATTCTCCCATTTTCCGAAGTTCATTTCGCAATAGATTCCATCTTCATCCCAGTCCAACTTTCGATAGCTATAAGGACCAAATACCAATATAATACCTTCTTTTTGTTCTTTTTCCAACAAACCTCTTGTTCCAATAGATAATTTAGAATGATTTACACAATGCAGATAGAATGTTTCTACTTGTTCTAATAAAACCTCAAAGAAGGATTTTTTTATTGCTTTGTTATATTTTAAATCTTCAATAGTAAAATTCTGATTCATAATACCTCATTTTATGTATATGATGTTTAAATTTCTTAGTTTATTTCCTCTACGATGAGAATAAAAATTCGAAAAGATTTCCAATTGTCCATGGTTTAAATAATGAAAAGGATCTTCTATCTGGATTTTGATTTTATCTTTCATAGATTGAATTACATAGTAAGTGTTTTTCCACAAATCCAAGAGATATTTGCCATTTTGATCTTTTTTTCGTACAATAGGGAAGAGTTTTGCAACATCCCAATCCACCTCATAGATTTCTTCGGGAATATAAATACCAGGAAAGATTGTAATAGGATAGCCAATCTTATTTTCCCAATTGGGATCTTTTTTTAATACTTTATGTTCAAAAATAACTTTTTCTATGATATGATGCATCATTTGTAATGCATGTGGTATAAGGCCACGATAAATGCCTCTCCAACCTAAATGCAAAACACCTACATATTTTATTTCTTTATGAGGATTCGTATGAAAAAACAACGGAAGACAATCCGCAGTGCGAATACACAATAATACATTTTTTAAAGAAGTAATTAGACCATCTGCTTTATGGTACAATGTATTTTGGTTTAGTTTTATGTCGTAATCGGTAATCTGAATACAATCAAAGCCATGGACTTGCTCTAAAAAAAAGATCCTTTCTTTGGGTAGACGAAAATACTTAGACAAAAATTCTTTTTGTAATACAAGTTGATTTTGATCCTCTTTACTGGGAATTTCGCTTTCTAAGGATTTCCCAAAGATACAAGCTTCTATATCGTTATTCACATATTTTAGTTCTGGCGTCATCTTAATGGTCTAATTTTTATTTAAAGGATGCTTTAAAAGGAAAAAATCGTGTATTAACCGCATATCTTCTAATTCTTTGTAGTTGAGTTTTTGTTTTTCCTCGATAAATTTGTAAAAATTTATGTTTGAACTAAAATCCTGACGATTTAACAATTCCAAAACATAAAAAAGATTCTGAAACTTTGTAGAATATTTTTCTTTTAAGACAATTCTATCCATACTTAAATCTTGAATTATTCTATTTTTTTTATAAATTTCATTTAATGACAACGAAGATAAAAAAATTTTTATGGGAGCTAAATAGAATAAAAAAATTTTATATTTTTTGATATATAAATTTGTTAAAAAATAATGTTCTGTTTCGATAAACTTAGGTAAAAAAACGATTTTATCGATAAACGATATATCGGGTAAACTCAAAATTGAATAATAATGAGCAAATTGTTCTGGCGAAAAAAGATACGGATTTTTATCTAAAAAAAGTTTGGGACGGATCAAAGATAAATTTTTTTTATTTTTTAATTTTAAAACCTGACTATCCCAATATTTTTGGTTTTTTGTATCCAAGTATTCTTCTAAGAGTACTTCTATTTCTCCTTCGATTTGCTCTATTAGATTACTTTCTAATTCCATACAAATTTATTTCAATATTCTATCACTTTTTTTGGAATCAAGCATAATTTATTCTTTACATTTAAACTTAAAAGTATAAAATTAACCTATGGAATCTGTTTTGTCTTATGGTGTTAATCAAACTTATTTTCAAAAAATACAGCATTTACACAAAATATTAAATCAATCGCGACCATTAATAAAAATTTGTGGAAATAAATTTACTTCGGAAGCATTTAAGGTTGCTTCTTTTAAACCAGATTTTATGGGTTGGATTTTTAGTCCTTTTAGTCCTAGAAGGATTACCTTAGATAAAGCGGAGCATTTAATAAAAAATATCCAAAATGCGCATCCAGAGATTTTTCATGTGGGAGTTTTTTCGGGAAATTCCATATACGAAATTTTTGACATCGTTAGAAAATTAAACCAAAAAACAAGAGGTTTAGATTTTATTCAAATCACCGAAGGAAGTGGATTTATTTTTAGACTTCGCACAATACTACAACAAGAGCATATTTTTATTCCTGTTATACCTGTTATTAGGCCTAATGGTCCTATAACAGAAGATCTATTTTTCCCAACAGAACCATCTCTCTTTTGGATTCTCGATAAATTTGATCCCAACAAAAAAGGAGGAACGGGAAAAACAATTCCAAAAGAATATTTTATAGGAAAGATCAAAAAACCTTTCTTAATAGCGGGAGGAATCACGCCAGATAATGCTATCGAATACTTAAAATTAAGTAATGCCATAGGGGTAGACATCAGTTCTGGTTTAGAAGATGCCCCCGGAATAAAAAACGAAAAAAAGATACAACAACTATTAGATAAAATCTACAATTTTTCGTATTCTTGATGTCGAATGTCTTTAGCTTCTAAAAAGTAGATTACGTTTTCTGCTATGTTTGTGCTTAAATCTCCGATTCTTTCTAATGCACGGATAATTAATCCACTCGCAAGAATAGGATTTTTGTCTAATATCTTTTCTTCGTATTCATCGATATTGTTTTCTAATTTTAGACATTTTTCTGCGTGTTCTTTACTTTCGTATAGAAGTGCATGAATTGCATGTTGTAGTGCTTCTGTTGTATTTTGTACTAACTCTTGTAAATCTGTGTTTGTATTAAAATCTAAGTCCGATTTTATGCTCCATTTCGCGATGGTCTTGGATTCATCTCCTATTCTTTCTAAATCGCGAGTTGATTTCATTACACTAACAATATAACGAAAATCCAACGCATAAGGGTCTTTTAATGCTAAAATATTCAAACAGGCATTATCAATTTCCACTTCCATTTTATTTAAGTCTACATCCATGTTTAAAACTTCGTTCATTAATTGGACATTTTTTTTCTTTAAAACTTCTAACGAAGATTGATAAATCCCTTCTGTTTTTCTGCACATGATATGGATCATTTCTTTTAGTTTATCTATTTCTTTTCGAATCATCATAAATGACAAAAAAAAATTTAAAATTGATTATTTCTATAATTTTTTTAGATCCATAGAATCAAATTCGAAAAATGTAATTTTTGTGTAATATTTTTGTAAAAATAATCGTTATTATTTTGTTGCATTAAAAATCAAACAAAAAAAGAGGTAAACAAGTATGAAAAACTTATTAAAAATTTCTGGTTTAACACTTTTATTTTTTACAATGGTTTTCTGTGGTCAAAAAAAGGAAAACATTGTGATTGATGGCTCCAGCACAGTCTATCCCATAACCCAAGCTGTTGCAGAAGAGTTTATGAAGATAAATAAAAATTACAATGTAACAGTGGGTATTTCTGGTACAGGTGGTGGATTTAAGAAATTCTGTGCAGGCGAAACAGATATATCTGATGCATCGAGAGAAATCAAAAAAACAGAAATGGATAAATGTAAAGAAAACAACATCGAATACATCGAACTTCCAGTTGCTTATGATGCTCTTAGCATAGTAGTAAGCCATAACAATGACTTTGTAGATGTTTTATCTGTTAAAGAATTAAACCTAATTTTTAGACAAAAAGATCCAGCAAAAAAATGGAAAGATGTACGCCCCAATTGGCCAGATAAACCAATCAAAATATTTTCGCCAGGTCAAGATTCTGGTACATATGATTATTTTGTAGAAGTTATCTTAGGAAAAGATGAAAAAGTTCGTCCAGATGCAAGTTTTAGTGAAGACGACAATGTATTAGTTAAAGGTGTAAGCGAAGATCCTTATGCAATTGGATTTTTTGGTGTAGCATATTACGAAGAAAACAAATCTAAACTAAAAGCAGTTCCTATCATCAACCCAAAAACGAACAAACCCGTTGAACCCACACTAGAAAATGTAAGAAATCAAACTTATGTACCACTTTCTAGACCATTGTTTATTTATGTAAAAAAGGCTTCATTAAAAAAACCTGGCGTTAAAGAATTCGTAAACTTCTACCTAGACAAAGGAGAAGAATTATCTAAAGCAGTTGGATACATTCCATTTATGAAAGAAGATTACAAAGTTTTAAAAGATTATTTTGCAAAAGAAAAACATGGTTCTCCTAAAAACGAAAAACATGCTGGCGAATTTTTCTCTATTAAAGACTTATACTCTGTAGAATAGGATTATCCTTATGGAAGTAATGCCTACCGAACAAAAAAAGATTCTTACAAAAGCAATCACAGAAGGTAGAGATAAGGTGTTTTCCCGCTTTGGGAAAGCACCATCCAAATCCTTTTCAGAAGTCCTTATTGCAACAATATTTGCAATACATGGATGGTTTACTGTTTTTATTACTTTAGCAACTACTTATGTTTTATTATACGATGGAATCAAATTTTTCCAGAAAGCATCGTTTATAGAATTTTTTACTGGTACTGTTTGGGGACCTTTTGGAGAACCGAAACAATTGGGTGTTTTACCTTTAGTTAACGGAACTTTGATGGTAGCAATAGGTGCTATCATTATAAGCGTGCCGCTTGGATTAGGTGTTGCAATCTATCTAACACAATATGCATCCAGACTAGTTAGAGAAATCTTAACTCCGGTGATAGAAATATTAGGGGGAATTCCTACGGTTGTTTATGGATATTTTGCTCTTGATTTTGTTACACCACTTTTAAAACAATATTTATTTCCAGAAATCGACATATTTAATGCATTATCTGCCTCCATCGTTGTTGGTATTTCCATCATTCCTTTGATCGCTTCCCTTTCTATCGAAGCAATTCGCGTTGTCCCACAAAAGATACAAAGTGGTGCTTATGCATTAGGATTAACAAAATTTCATGTGATTACAAGAATTATTCTACCTGCATCGTTATCGGGAATCACTGCATCGATTATATTAGCGTTTTCACGAGCAGTTGGAGAAACAATGGCAGTTGTTCTTGCAGCTGGTTCCTCACCTAAGATGACCTATAACTATTTAGAATCCATCCAAACTATGACAGCATTTATCGTTCAAGTTTCCTTAGGAGATACACCCTATGGTAGTATTGAGTATTATACAATCTATGCAATTGGATTAACATTATTCATAATCACATTCACATTTAACTGGTTAGCTTTGCAACTCGTAAAAAAATTCAGAGAGGTATATGTATGACATTTCGTCCAGACTTTCAATTATACAAAAAATATTATATCTATGGAGCAATTTTTCAATTTATAACATTTATATTAAATATCATCGTTCTTTTATTATTAGCTTATTTACTCTATTCGATAACATATACAGGAGTACCCTATATCACGAAGGATTTTTTACTAAATCCTCCCTCTCGTTTCCCCGAGAAATCTGGAATTTATCCTGCATTGATGGGAACGATTTGGCTCATTGGTCTTACCGCTTTATTTTCTATTGTTATGGGCGTTTTTGCTGCAATCTACTTAGAAGAGTATAGTAGTAAAAAAAATAAAATCATCGAATTAATCAAAATCAACATCCAAAATTTAGCAGGAATTCCATCGATTATTTATGGTATTTTAGGATTAACATTATTTGTTCGTGGTTTATCGTTAGGAAGAAGCTTATTAGCAGGTGCATTAACTATGTCTCTTTTGGTTTTACCTACGATTACTATTGCAACACAAGAAGCACTAAGAGCTATTCCAGACTCCTTTCGTTTTGCGGGATTTGGTATAGGTATGACGCGATGGCAAGTAGTACGCTACCAAATTTTGCCATTAGCAATGCCAGGTATCTTAACAGGAATTATTTTAGCTTTATCCAGAGCCATTGGAGAAACTGCACCTTTAATTATGATTGGTGCATTAACTTATGTTGCCATAGCACCATCAAGTATAATGGACAGCTTTACCGTGATTGCTATTCAAATTTTTAACTGGACATCCTTACCACAAGAAGGTTTTCATAAATTAGCTGCTGCAGCAATAGTTATTTTAATAGCAGTTTTATTGATAATGAATTCTCTATCAATTGTTTTAAGAATTTATTTTCAGAGAAAATTAAGAAAAATTCAATAAAAAGGAGTTCTTATGAAAGAAATCAAAATACAAGTGAATAAAGCCGATCAAAATAATGAACAACTAAAAACAAAAATCAAACTACAAAATGTTAATTTATATTATGGCAATTTTAAAGCAGTTTCTGATCTAACAATGGATATATACGAAAATCGCATTACATCGCTTATAGGACCATCTGGTTGCGGTAAAAGTACTGTACTTAGAACATTAAATCGCATGAATGATTTTATCGAAGATTTTCGCGTAGAAGGTAAAGTTTTATTAGATAATACAGATATATACGATCCCAAAGTAGATCCAGTAGAGGTAAGGCTACGTGTTGGGATGGTTTTTCAAACACCTAATCCCTTTCCCAAATCGATTTACGAAAATATAGCACTTGGACCTAAAATTAATGGCTACAAAGGCGATTTAGATGAATTAGTTTACGAAGCCTTATCAAAGGCATATCTATGGGAAGAAGTCAAAGACAAATTACAAGAAAGTGCCTATTCTTTATCCGGAGGACAACAACAACGTTTATGTATTGCAAGAGCTATTGCCATGCAACCAGAAGTTCTTCTAATGGATGAACCTACCGCTTCTTTGGATCCAATCTCCACCAACAAAATCGAAGAGTTGATTTTAGAATTAAAAGAATACTACACAATTATTATTGTAACACATAACATGCAACAAGCAGCAAGAATTGGAGATTTAACAGCACTATTTTACCAAGGTAAATTGATAGAATATGATTCTACATTTAAAATTTTTACTAATCCCAAAGAAAAATTAACCGAAGATTATATAACAGGTCGATTCGGTTAAAATGGCATTTCTACCTAGCGAAATTGCATGGAATGAATATTATAAAAATAATATAAAAATCTTAAAATATCCAGACGAAAATTTAGTTCGCGTGGTAGAAAAATATTACAATTCCTATTGGGAAAATGCTCTTGATTTTGGATGTGGCACTGCCCGACATTTATTGTATTTAAAAGAAAAAAATATTCCTAATTTATTTGGGTTAGATTTTTCCAAAGAAGTAATCGATAGAAATAAAAAAAATTTTCCAGAAATTGAATTTATCCATTACGAGAATAAAAATGCCTTACCCTTTAAAAATGCTTATTTTGATTTAATTATTTGTTGGGGAGTCCTTCATTATAATTCAGAAGAGATACGTCGTTTTTTGTTAAAAGAATTTCGAAGAATTTTAAAACCCAATGGTATATTGATAGGAACATATCGTTCAAAACAAGATACCCATTATAAAAATGCAGCCAATATCACTTCGGAAATTTATTTCTTTGACGAAAACGAAATTCAACAAGAACTATCTCTATATTTTAAAGAAATCGAAATTGGTTTCGTAGCAAGAACCCCATTAGGAAAACTCCATCAACTTATCGCTCATTATTATTTTTGTTGCAAAAATTTTTAAATACTTTAAAGTATTAATTATAATTTTCTTGAAATTTTTATAGTATTGAATATAATTACAATATTATGATAAAAACACTAAAAAACCATGAAAATATCGATTATACACATGCTGTTGAGATTGCACCAAAAACGTATTGGGTTAGTGCTTATTTGGAAAAAGATCCTTTTCAATGCCACCCTTATTACATTGATTTAGGAAAAAATTCGATTTTAATCGATCCAGGTTCCATGTTAGAAATAGACAGTATTATTAACAAAGTAAACAAAAATGGATCGATTAAAGATATTCGTTATATTATTCTACATCATCAAGATCCTGATTTGTGTTCATCGGTTCCTTATTTAGAAGATATAATTAATCGAAAAGATTTAATGATTGTAACCCATACCCGAATGACGTTTTTAATCAAACACTATGGGGTCAAATCTCCTTATTACAAAATCGACATGCAAAACTTTTGAACTCGATATCGATGGATACAAATTGAAATTTTTTACTACGCCCTATTGCCATTCCCCTGGGGCATTTGTTACGTATGATCTTCAAACCAAAGTTTTATTTTCGAGTGATTTATTTGGAGGACTCGAAGAAAGTTGGCACTTTTATGCAGACGAAAACTATTACAAAGAAATCGAAGGTTTCCATATGGCTTATATGCCTTCGAAAGATATTTTAAATTACGCTCTAAGAAAAATCGAAAACCTAGATATTGAACTTATAGCTCCACAACATGGTTCTATCATAAAAAGAGAACATATTAAACCTCTTATAGATAAAATGAAGGAAATGGAATGTGGATTATACATAGAAAAACAATATTCCGAAAACTTAACAGAAACCATCCAAAAATTGGATAAAATTAAAAAAGAATTCGAAAATTCTTTAAAAGACATTAAATCTTTAAAGCGAAATCAAGACGGAGATTATTTCTTAACATCGCTACTAATTAAACCATTAATTGTTAACAAAATCAACAGTCAAAATGTTCAAATCGATTTTGTTTGTATTCAAAAAAAATCCTTTTTATTCAAAAATCAACATAATCATATCGGAGGAGATATTTGCTTTGCAAATACAATCAAAATTCATCAAAAATTGTATCATCTATTTTTTAATGGCGATGCAATGGGAAAATCTCTTCAAGGAGCAAGTGGCAGTATTGTCATGGGAACTATTCTAAATTCGTTATCAATCAGAGATTTTGATTATATCCACACACCAGAAGAATTACTCGAAAAAATTTATCAAGAAATTCAAAATATTTTTTTATCTTTTGACGGAACTATGATGATTTCTGGAATCTTAGGTATCATCGACGAAGAAGAATCCATGTTATATTATTTTAATGCAGAACATCCCTTTGCTATTCTTTACAGAAATAATCAAGCAAGTTTTTTAGACGAAGAAATTACTGTTAGAAAATTTGGCTTTCCCTCTGATTTACCTTTTAAAGTTCAAAAATTCTATTTAGAAGAAAATGATGTTGTTTTTATCGGAAGTGATGGCAAAGACGATTTATTGATTTCCCATGGAGAAGAAAAAGTTATGAATCATGATTATAGGTTATTTTTAAAAGTTATCGAAGAAAAAAAAGGAAAATTAAAAGAGATGGTTCAAAAAATCTACCAAATAGGAATACCAACAGACGATATTTCTATCATGAGAATTTCTTTTAAAGAAAAAGACTATAAACGCGAAGAACACCGGCTAGATAGTGAAGAAATCTATCGATTAAAGGTTAAAAGCTACATTAAACAAAAAAATTACGAAGATGCATTAGCTCTTATGGAAGGACCATCCGAAAAACAACCATTTGATATTTTACTTTTAAGAGGTTTATGCTTTATTAATTTAAACAGAAACTTAAAAGCACTAAAATATTTATTAAGAGCCAACACAATGAACCCAAATCATTATCATCTATTAAAACTAATTGGTATTGCATATTTTAACATGAAAAACTATCGAAATGCAAAAGAATACTGGGAAAAAGCTTTGTCAATTAAGCCAACCAGAACTATCAAACGATATATAGAAAAAGCAGATTATGTGATAAAAAGACAAAATGCACTATTAGGAAAAAAACAAGGATTAAAACAGGACCCAGAACATTTAAAAAATCAATTTACATTAGAAGAAGAATTAGAAAAAATTTGATGGTGATTTGTCCCTTTTGTAAGATAAAAACAAATTTTTTGTATAGGGTTGATGGTTTTAAAAAGCCCTTAGAGATTTATCAATGTCCTTCTTGTAAATTACAGATGCAGGATATTACAAATCCCGATGGATTCTACACAAAAGATTATTTCGAAGGAACCGCAGAATACAGTTATTTTGACGAAAGAAAATACTTTCGTTATTGTGAATTTGTATGGAAAGCACGGTTAAAAACGATCAAAAAATTTAAGCCACCACCAGCTCGTTTTTTAGATGTTGGATGTAGCTTTGGAGGATTCGTTAAAACTGCCTTAAAAGAAGGCTATGATGCAGAAGGGATAGATATATCTCCTTATGTGGTAGAAGAATGCCAAAAAGACGAAGAAATAAAAAACAGAATTTTTTGTTCTGATTTATTGCATTATACACCAAACAAGAAATATGACATTATTACAATGATCGAAGTAATCGAACATTTACCAGAACCAAATCGAATATTAAAAAAACTTTATGATTTATTGAATCCTTCGGGACTTTTGATCATTCAAACTGCAAACTTTGATGGTCTACAAGCAAAGATGCAAAAAAATCATTATCATTATTATCTACCCGGCCATTTATTCTATTATTCAAAAAAAAATTTAACTGCTTTTTTAAAACAAGCTGGTTTTAAAGAGTTTATATACTTCCATGGAGTAGATTTTGGCTTATTACCTAAATGGAAAAAAATGAGTGGTTTTATTCCTCCCATTTATTTTTATCGATATCTACGGGTTGGGTTCTATCATCTCTTGAGTAAAATTACCTGGGGAGATTTTGCCTTAACCAGCTCATTTGTTCTCTATGCATTCAAATAAAATGTAACCTTTTTATGTAGCCAAACGAATCATATAATAAATATGTGGCGTTCTTTTTTAAAGCGATTCTTGGTTGTTTCTTTTATTATTGGAATATTCTATACGCCTATTTGTGACATCAGTTGTAATACACCTCAAATTGAACAAAAAACAACATCCCACTGCCAACACCATCAACCCAAGCAAGAAAATACTAGTAAAATCAAAAATACTAACAGCCATTCTTGCGATTATTTACACAAAAATGCGGAACATTATTTAAAATACAACCTTACTTTTTATAATAAATCCTTTGATTCTTTTTATCTTCCCCTACAAGAAAAAATACAAAGTGTTATTTTTTATATTTCGCCCAAAATAAAATCAGTCCCTTTATTTATCCTTTATTGTGTTCAATTAAAATAGAATCCCATTTTTCGCTTAACAATTAATAAATTTTTATTAAATTTTCTTAGGAGTTAATTTATGAAATATTATATATTTATTTTAATAATTATTTTATATATAAATACGAATATTTTATATTCGAAAGAAAGTATTGATAACAATGCTTTTTATTTAGACTTAAAAGCAATTTTGGAAAATCATCCCAAAATTCAATCCCAAACGATGAGCTTAGCATATAAATTAGAAGAATATAGATACAAAAAAACTTATTATCCAGATCCGCGTTTTGGTATTATGTGGAGTACTGTTCCATACAATAAAAAACTAAAATTTGAGTTCGACAAATCTCCTATGTCTGGCATAGAATATTCTTTGATTCAACCCATACCAACGCCAGGGAAATTAACCTTAGAATCTAAAATCACCGAAAAGGAAATTGAATTAGAACGCATTAAATTAGCAGAAGAATACAACAAAACCACAGAGAAAATTCTCATGTTATGGGTATCTTATTATGCCTCGAAAGAACTCGATTTAATCCTAAACCAATATTATGATAAATTCAAAACTTTAACAGAATCGAGTAAAGCAAAATATACAACGGGCAAAGGAAATTATACCGACTTATCGAAAGCAATCCTTCTAGAAAACAAACTAAAAGAAGAACGGATTGCTATAAAAGGTAACATAGAAAACTTAAAAGAAAACCTAAACTATTATTATTCTATTATTAACAAAACCAATTACGAAGAATCAACGTATTATGATTCTATCAAACAATACATTGAGTTGTTATATAAAACGCTGCCAGAAAATCATACAATCTATGAAACAACTTATTATAATCTTGCAAAAATTCTACCAGAGATAGACGAAAAAAAAATCCAGCTGCAAAAATACGAATATTATCCTGATTTTGAATTATTCTTATCTTATCGCGAAACAAAGAAAATACCCGACGATCCCAAATCGGGAGAAAACTTTATGTCTGCGGGGATTTCTTTTCGGATTCCTTTGTGGAGTGCATTATCGAACCCAAAGGCAGTTCAATCGCAAGAATTGAACCTTAAAAAAACAAAATTTGATTTAGCAGAAGTTGAACTTAACCTAAAAACCCGATTGAAGGAACTAAACATAGAAATTCAAACATTAAAAAACAGGCAAGATTTATACAAAAATGTTTTAATTCCACAAGCAGAATTATCTTTTAATTCTGGGTTACAAAATTATATGGTAGGGAAGATTGATTTCGAAGGATTTTCTCTTATCTTAATGGATCTACTCAACCTCGAAAAAGAATACATCAACTTACGAAAAGAATTGGATGTAAAAATCATCGAATACCTTCAATTTTCGAACCACATTTTACCAGAAATTCATCAAATCCAAGGAGGAAGACAATGAAAAATCATAAAATGATTCAATATATTTTAGCTGTATTGATCCTTTTAGGAATGGGATATTTGGCAATTTTTATTAAAGATCATTATTTTGAAAAAAAACCTACTAGTATAGAAAACAAACAACTGTGGACATGCCCCATGCATCCCCAGATTATTCAAGATAAACCGGGTAATTGTCCCATTTGTCATATGGAACTTGTTCCTGTAAAAGAACCAATCAAACAAGAAGATTCTCAGGACCATTCTACACAACATTCTATCCAAATTAAAATTGATCCTTCGATGATACAAAAAATCGGTATTCGCACACAAACAGCAGAAAAAAAACAAGTAGAAAGAAGTATCTCTGTTGTTGGTCATATCGATTATGATGAACGCGAAATCTATATTATAAACAGTAGAATCAATGGATGGGTAGAAAAGCTCTTTGCAAAATACAACGGAAAATACATAAAAAAAGGCGAAGCATTACTTGCTATATATAGCCCAGAATTGTATGCAACACAAGAAGAATATTTAAACCTTTATAAGCAATATCAAATTTCCAAAAAAATGGGAAATTCCGATATAGCAAATGAACTCTATAAAACCCTACAATCAGCTAAAGAAAGACTTAAATTATGGAATATCAGCGAAAATCAAATCCAACAAATCGAAAACCAACAAAAAGCACAAAAACTTTTATATCTAACAAGTCCCTACAATGGGTTTATCATAGAAAAATTTGTCTTCGAAGGACAAGAAGTAAAAGAAGGAATGGATTTATTCAAGATTGCCAACATTTCCAATGTATGGATAATTGCTCATATACCAGAAAAAGATATTCCCTTTGTTTACTTAGGACAAAAAGCCATCGTAGAAATATCTCAGATTCCCAACAAAACATTTAATGGTAAAATTACTTATATTTATCCTTATATAGAAGGTACAACAAGAGATTTAAATGTGCGAATCGAAATTCCCAATCCAGCATATGAAATCAAACCGGGAATGTATGCAAACATAAAAATCATTTATAAAGTTCCTAAACCTATATTGGTAGTGCCCTATTCTTCTGTAATACAAACAGGTTCGCGAAATATTGCATTTGTTCATAAAGGTAATGGAATTATAGAACCAAGAATTGTAAGTATTGGAATGACTGATGGCGAAAATTGGACAGAAATCAAAGAAGGCATAGTAGAAAACGAAGAGGTGGTTACATCATCTCAGTTCTTGTTAGATTCCGAAACGCGAATTCAAGAAGCAATACAAAAGCTACAACAAAACATTCCTACACATCAACATTAATGGAGATAGTTATGATAAAAAAAATCATCGAATTTTCACTAAAAAATCAGATGTTCATTTTACTACCAGCAGGAATCATTTTTATCTTAGGGTTTTATATAATCAGAAAAATCCCCATAGATGCAATTCCCGATTTATCGGACGTCCAAGTGATTATTTATACCCCCTATCCAGGACAAGCACCCCAAGTGGTAGAGGATCAAATTACTTATCCTTTAACATCTGCAATGTTAGCAGTTCCTTATGCAAAAATTGTTCGAGGCTATTCTTTTTTTGGATACTCTTTGGTTTATGTGATTTTCGAAGATGGAACAGATTTATATTATGCAAGAAGTAGAGTCTTAGAATATCTAAACTATGCTTCGCAATATCTGCCTAAGGGAATCATTCCACAAATTGGACCAGATGCTACGGGTGTTGGTTGGGTTTATATGTATGTATTAGTTGATACAACAGGAAAACACGACCTACAACAATTGCGAAGTATTCAAGATTGGTATTTACGGTATGAACTAATTTCTCTTGAAGGTGTATCGGAAGTTGCCTCTGCTGGTGGATTCGTAAAACAATATTATGTAGAACCATATCCCGATAAAATGCAATTGAATAATATTACCATACGTGATATAGAAATGGCACTAAAAAAAAGCAATATGGATGCAAGTGGAGGTTCTATCGAATTAGGCGAAACCGAATATATGATTCGAGGTTTTGGCTACATTCAATCGATTCAGGATATAAAAAATATTCCTTTAAAGATCAACCTTAAACAAGGAAATCCTTTAACTATAGGAGATATTGCAAATGTATACATAGGTTCTTCTATGAGGAGAGGTATTATTGATTGGAATGGAGAAGGAGAAGCTGTAGCTGGTATTGTTATCGCAAGACATGGAGTAAACACATTAGAAGTAATCGATCGAGTAAAAAAGCGAATCAAAGAAATTGAACCATTTTTACCTGATGGTGTAAAAATTATTCCTGCTTATGATCGTTCTAAAATTATCCATCGTTCCATAGAAAATATTTCTAGGAAACTTATTGAAGAAATGATCGTAGTTTCTTTAGTGATTACAATCTTCTTGCTACATTTTCGATCTTCTTTTGTTGCAATCTTTACTTTACCCGTTGGCGTATTAGCTTCTTTGATTACGATGTATTTTTTAGGGATAAATGCAAATATCATGAGCTTAGGAGGAATTGCCATAGCCATTGGTGTTATGGTAGATGCTTCGATTGTACTCATCGAAAATTTACATAAACACATAGAAAAGACAAAAGATCCCTATCATCCTGATCATTACCTAAATCTCGTAAAAGAATCTTCTGTTGAGGTGGGACCATCTATTTTTTATTCTTTGGTTATTGTGACAGTTTCTTTTCTTCCGATTTTGTTGTTAACAGGAGAATCAGGACGGTTGTTTAAGCCATTGGCTTTAACAAAAACATTGGCTATGGCTTTTTCTTCTGTTATAGCGATTACCATCATTCCTGTATTGATGTTTCGGTTTGTAAAAGGGAATATTAGACCAGAATCCGAAAATCCTATTTCGAATTTTTTAATAAATATTTATAAACCTATTTTAATTTTTGCATTAGAAAAAAAATATAAATTGATTTTATTTTCGGTAGTTTTTATGCTCCTTTCGTTTCTACCCATTACTGGTATTCCCAACCTTTCTGGTGGATATTTGATAAGACCTATTGGTGGAGAATTTATTCCTCCATTAAACGAAGGAGATTTACTCTACATGCCAACAACCTTACCAGGAATATCGATAACAAAAGCAAAAGAAATCCTTCAAACAACTGATCAGATGATCAAAGAAATCCCAGAAGTAGAAACAGTTCTTGGAAAAATTGGTCGCGCAGAAACAGCAACCGATCCTGCACCTTTAACGATGGTGGAAACAACGATTCAGTTAAAACCTTCTTCACAATGGCGACCCAATATGACCATAGAAAAAATCATCGAGGAACTCGATCAAAAAATCAAAATCCCTGGACTTACCAATGCATGGACATTCCCCATCAGAACGAGAATTGATATGCTTTCAACTGGAATTAAAACACCTGTGGGAATTAAACTATTAGGAAATGATTTAAATCAACTTACAGAGGTTGCATCGAAAATAGAAGCAAAACTCAGAAATTTTCCGGGAACATCTTCGATTATAGCAGAAAGAAGCTTAGGAGGAAAATATATCAATATCTATCTAAATAGAGAAAAATTGATGCAATATGGATTAACGATTGAGGATGTGCAGAACCATTTAAACCTATTACTTGCTGGAATGCCCATTACAATTACAATAGAAGAAAGAGAACGATATCCAATTGTAATACGTTATCCACGCGAATTACGCGATACACCAGAAAAAATCAAAAACCTATGGATTGACCTTCCGATGAGTTCAGGTGAAATGTCGAATAAAGTGAATTATATTCGTTTAAGTCAAATCGCAGAAATCGAAATAAAAGAAGGCCCAATGGAAATTAAGACAGAAAATGCTCGAAAAACCGTTTGGATTTATGTGGATCTAAAACCAGGATACGATGTAAAAACCTATGTAGAATCTGCAAAAAGATTTATTCTATCGTCTATAGAAAAAAAAGAAATTCCTTTTTATGCGGGCATGTCCATTGTTTGGAGTGGACAATATGAACAAATGGAAAGAGTTAAAGAACAACTCATCTTTGCATCACTACTTGCAATTGTTGTGATTATTGTTTTGTTGTATCTTCATTTTAGGAATTGGATAGAAACCTTTTTAATACTAATCTCTGTTGGATTTTCTTTGACTGGAGGAATTTGGTTGATGTATATACTTGGATACAATCGTTCAGTTGCAACAGATGTAGGTTTTATCGCATTAGCTGGTCTTGCGGCAGAAACAGGAATTATAATGCTTGTATATTTAGATCATGCAATGAACGAATTAAGAGAAAGGAAAAAATCTTTTGATATTCATGATATTCGCGAAGCAATTATTAAAGGAGCTGTTATGAGGATACGTCCCAAAATGATGACAGTGTCTACAACTTTTATTGGTCTATTGCCCATCATGTGGTCAAGTGAAGCTGGATCAGAAATTATGAAACGTCTTGCAGTCCCAATGATTGGTGGATTAATCACTTCTACGATTCTTACATTGATTCTTATTCCTTTATTGTATGAAATAATTTACCTAAAAACCAAAAAAAGTTGAACAAAATTCAATCAAATTACGTATATTATATAGAAGGGAACCTCTCTCTCCTTTCCTTTTTGAGCTAGCGTAAAGCTAGCTTTTTTTATGGTTTAAGAGCAGGAATCTCAATAAAATGATTGATTTTTAATAGAATTGATCCCAAAAAATACTAAAAATTTTTCTTGGTTCATAATCGGCTGTCTTTGTATAAACATAACTCTGTATTTCTTGGAGATGTTGAGTAGAATCAACATCCTGTAATTGTATCTCTGGCATGGGTATCAAGGGAATTATGTCTCTTCCCATTTCTTGCATCTCCCAGTCGAGGGTGATCCTCAATATTGCACTGATGGAATACCCTAAAAACCGTCGTGAATCAAATAACTTACTCCATATCGTTGGATTGATGCGAATACT
>JAOACE010000012.1 GCA_026418015.1 Leptospiraceae bacterium
AAAATGGTCTCTGTGATATTTCTATTGAATTTCGTATTGGCTAATTCTCGTAAGAAATCATAATGTAGAGGTGTTAGGTTTATCCCTACTCTGTATAAATCCAGTGTATAATATCGATCTTCTATGTTCATATAAAATAAAATGTGTTTTTTGCAGATTTTCTATATAAAAAATGTTTCTTGACAAAGTAATTAATTTTTGATTTTATCATTTTGGAGGTAAAAAATGAAAACTTTTCAACAAATAATTATTTTGTTTTTTATCTCTTTCGGTTTATGGGTCTTTGTGCAAACTATTGATGCACAAGATATGGGGTTGAAGCCAGGACTTTGGGAAATAGAATTTATTATGGAAATTCCCAATCAACCACAAGGTGGCATTAAAAATAAAATGCAACAGTGTATCAAGGAACAAGAAGCAAGCAAAGGTCCTGTATTTTCTGATTTTACGAAACAAAATGAACAACAAAGATGCCAAATGAAAAACATTCAATATCCCAAAAAAGGTAGTATTACTTACGACATGGTTTGTGATGGAAAAACTACCAAAATTAAAGTCGATTATCAATCTACTAATACTAGCTACGAATCAATAGCAACCATAGAAACCGAAGGACAAAAATTTACACAAAAACAGAAAGGACGCTATCTCGGACCCTGCAAGAAATAAAATCTCAACAGCACAGATTAAGTTAACCACTGATTTGATCCATTTTTTTGATGGTATTGACTTAATCTGTGTTTTTCTCATAAAATTACCAAACTTTCATATTCTTTGGTGATTTTGCGAAAAATTTATAAAGTTTGATTTTAATAAAATATTTTTTTATCTATCCAATTTCTAAATAAAAATTAACATTTTTATTGATTTTTTATCATAATAAATTTTATCATTCAACTTAATTTGTCCTTATGTTTGATATAATAAATTTTGGAGAATATTATGAACGAAGAAACAAAAATAGAAAACCTAACCAAAATAGAAAAAATAACTTCGAGTAGCTCAACCATTCATTCTTTCCAAGATTACGAAATCATTCAAGAACTGCCCGCTGGCGGCGCAGAAGCTGACAACTTCCTTATACAAAAAAATCATACCCAATTCTTCCTTAAACTCTACCGTAAAGGCATTAACCCAAACATCGAACTACTCATCAACCTGAAAGAACTCTCTCAAAAACTCAAAGAACATGTCGTAGAAATCTTTGACGTCGGTTTCGATAACCAACTCCAATGATACTTCGAAATCATGGAATTCGTACCCTACGGAGATATCCGCCCTCTTATCAAAGAAATTCAGTCTCTCCCTCAAAACGAAAAATTTCATCAAATCGATTTAATCATAAAAGAAATGGCAATCGCACTAAAATTCTTACACGACCACGACATCATCCATAGAGACCTAAAACCTTCCAACATCCTTATCCGAAACAAAAATCCCTTAGACCTCGTATTCATCGACTTCGGCATCTCCAAAAAATTAGACGAAGAACTCTCCAAAGTCGCTACCACATCCTTTAAAGGCACCATCTACTACATCGCACCAGAAGAAATCAGCAACTACTTCGGTAAAGAAATTGACTGGTGGCATTTGGGCATCATCATCTATGAACTCCTTACAGGAAAAAACCCCTTCCATAAACTCTCTGAACAAGCGGTGATCAACCTTCTTACAACAAAAAACATCGAGATCCCCAAAAACATCCCCGAAAAATACCAAACCTTACTCAAAGGTCTTCTAACAAGAAATTACGAAAAACGTTGGAACTACCAACAAGTCCACGATTGGCTCAACGGAAAAACCAACATCCCCGTCTACTTCGAAGAAACACAAAAAGACAAAAAACGAACTACCGATTCCGAAAAAATCTGGGACAAACATGGAATCCCCAAAGATTCCCCTTGGCGAACCTTAGAACTTGAACCAGAAAAAGTCATTACTTTTAAACAAGCAGATTTTGGTGTAAACGAAGCTAAAAAATGGATACAAGCTGGTTGGACGAATGGCAAATCAGCGCGAAAATGGCTTGATAACGCTTTTGAACCCGAAGAAGCCTATCTCTTCGAAAACTTTGGTCTTTCCATAAAACAAGCAAAAACCTTGATTTCGAGTGGTATTACTGCTTTTGATTTAAACAAAATTAAAAATTATATAAACGACTTAGATGAATTTATTAGCCAAACCATTTCTTTAATACAAGAAGGATATAATCCTATAAAAGTAATAAAACAATACGATCAATTTATAAATGCTGGAATGAGTTATCGAGAAGCAAATGATTGGGTAGCCAAAGG
>JAOACE010000013.1 GCA_026418015.1 Leptospiraceae bacterium
ATTCTGGGCAAGTGGCGATATGGATGCTGCACTTCAAACTAGCAATGCTCGCGGTTCCTACAACCACAACAACATGAAAGGCATTCCCTTCCATATGCTCGCAGGATACAAAGGATGGTGGTATACTGCTTGGTATCTTCCCGGAGAAGATGATGGTGCTGTTTCCTTCCATAGTACTTGTGGAATCAACACTACTGGAAGTTATAGCAACTGCGCTTCGGGTTATAGATATAGCTATCATTATATCTGGACTGGTAGAAGTTCTTATAGCAGCTGGAATAGCTCGAAAAATGGTTATTATAGACAACACTCTGGCGATGGTAGCGATGCTATCAACACCGCTATGAACCAAGAATGGAGCGCTTGCAGAAGCTTAGGCTTAGGATGTAAATAATATACCCCCTTAATACTACCTCCCTACGGGGAGGCTTTTTTTAAAAATAAATTTATCAAGAGGAATCATTATGAGAAAAAATGCATTAATAGCGATAATTATTTCTGTTTTAATCGTTTTAGGAATTATTGTATATTTGATTTTGTCCCCATCAGAAGAAAAAAAAGAAGATTCGACTTCTTTACGAAAAAGGTTGCCTTTCGAATTTTTCGAAGATAGACCTCAATTTTTAACACCACAACAAATCGAAGAGATAATTAAAGAAAAAGGGCTTTCTGACGAAGCTTTAAGAGAAATCTATAAAGAATATTCCCAATATCCAGATTTTTCTAGACCTTTGGATAAAAAAATGTTGGATCTAATCAACCCTTGGTATGTTGATGCTCAACCATTACCCGTTATCCTAAATCCTAACTTAAAAAACGAAAAAGCTTTACAAGAGTATATTGATAAACTAAAAAAAGAAGGAAAAAGCGAAGAAGAAATTAAAGACTTATTAGAACAAGAATTTAAAAAATATCCTCAGTTTTTGTTTCAGCTAAATCGACACACCATCACTTATGGGGATACAATCATTGGAACGCTAAAAATTACCGATAATAAAGGAAATCCATTAAGTTATGATGTATTAGAAGCAGGCATTTACTCCGATAGGCATTTTGGTAATACACGCGTTGCAACACCAGAATTTAATGATGCAGGTATTGCCCCAGACGAAAAAAAGGATCAAGTTTATACATTTAGTTGGAAAGTCCCATCACAAGACAAAAAATATTGGGGCAACTTATCGCTTAAAGTAAAAGTTCGAATTGTAGAAACAGGACAAGAAGTAGAATTAGAAAGAGGATTTTACTCCAGTCCCTTTGTGATTGCAGAATTCTTAAATCAGTTTGACGAAGAGTTAAAAGATGGTCATCTTATCATAACAGCTTATCTTGATGTAAAAAAAGAATGTGAATATCATCTACAAGCAAACTTATTTTCGGTAGAATATGATGAACCTACCCACTGGGTTTATTATAAGAAAATTTTAACACCTGGTACGCACAAAATTCCTTTTACCTTCTGGGGAAAAATTTTTCGCGATAAAGGTGTAGAAGGACACTTTGTATTAAAAGATCTTCGAGGATTTTGCCAAAATTTACCATTCCCAGCTAGTTGGTTTGGCGATCCTACGAAAGTTGATCAAATCGTAAACGCAAAACCCAAAGATGAACCACTATTTTTTTATATTCCTTATACCGATATTACTTACAAAACTCAAAGGTATTATAGAATGAATGAATTTTCCGACAAAGAATGGGATTCTTCAGAAAAAAGAGAAAAATTAGGTTCCTTATGAAGCTTTATATAAAAATATTGGTTATCGTTCTTTTTTTTGCGCATTGTAATATGTTTTTCTACAAGAAAAATCAGCCTATTCCTTATCTATCTTTTATAGAAGGAGATTATTTTGCAGAAGTTCTTTTACAATGGAAAGAGAGGTTAGAACATCCTCTATCGGGAACAACGAAAAAAAAGGATTACAAAACAGATATCTCTATCATTCAACTTACGCGAAATGGAAACGAAATAAACAAAAGCGTTAAAAAGACTTATTCTTTTTCAAATTGGATTTTGCCCGAGTTCTTGTATGTTATAAATATTAATCCTATACAAATATTGTTTTTTTATGGCAATAAACCCGAAGATTATGGCATAAAGAATCTCTTTGGTTATTATTACGAAACAAATAATTCCAATAAAATAGAAATATCTCAAATCGTATCTTTGGATAATATTAAGTTTTTTCTACCATCTCCGAATAAAAAATCTCTTTTTACTATTACTACAAATCATAGAATTCAAATCTATCAGATCAATGCTGATAAATTAACATTACTGCAAGAAACAAATCTACCATTAGGAATTACGGATGTTCGTTTAAGTACGTGGGATCCTCAAAATTTTAACCTTATTTATATCTATGATAATAATAAAGTTTATTTATATAATTTGATTAATAATTCTGTCGAGATAGCAAAACAATTCCCGGAATGTATTATTCCGGGGACATCTTTTGGTGGTAGTTTCGATAACGATGGAAATCAGTTTTTCTATGATGTAGATAACCAAAAATATGCTTTTGTAAAATTAAAAAACTTTTATAATTTTTACCAAAAACGTTATACCAACGATCCATCGAAGGTTCAATATAGCTGTTTTGATTAAACCTCTTTACCCTGTAAAAAATCTCTATACCAATAGCCAGAATCTTTTACATAACGATTTTGTGTTTGGTAATCCACATAAATAATTCCAAACCTTGGACGATAACCTTCTGCCCATTCAAAATTATCCATAAAAGTCCAAATAAAATATCCATATATGGGTATACCTTCTTTTTTTGCGCGAAGTACTTGTTCTAGGTAACTTTTTAGAAAATTGATCCTATCTACATCATGAATTCGCTTTTTGCCATCTTCTTCGACTACTTGATCGGGGAAAGCTGCACCATTTTCTGTTATGTAGATCTTTTTAACTTTTGGATAAGAAGCATATTTTTTTAACATATGATAGATACCTTCGGGATAGATTTCCCAGCCCATTTCTGTTGTTTTTTCGCACCGTTTTTTTGCTTCTATGATCGATCCCCAAATCACTGGCATAAAGGGTGACCATTGGACAACTTCTCTTGTATAGTTTTGTATTCCGATAAAATCTGCATCAAACTTCATTCGTTCTTCGTCGCCGTCTTTATAATATTTTTCTAATGCTTTAAGAGATGGAAGTCTATCAACTGGATAACCCATTCCCAACATTGGTTCGATAAATAATGAGTTTAATAAAGCATCGAATCGAATTGCAGCACCTTGATTTAAACTACCCCAAAAACCATCTTTGGAAACAGGTTCTATATAACTACACGAAAAGGTTGTTCCAATTTCTGCATTTGGACAGTTTCTTTTTGCAACCTTCCCACCATCTCCTTGTGCAAGCGTAACATGATGAATAGCTGGATAAAAATTAGCAAATCCTTTTCTACCCGGCGCATGTATTCCTAAAAAATATCCTAATACGGTAAACGCGAAAGGTTCGTTGAGAATAAACCATCGAGGAACTTTATCTTTATATTCTTTTGTGACAAAATCAACATAATCTAAAAATTTTAAATAAGTATCGCGATTTGTCCAACCACCTTCATCTTCTAATGCTTGTGGTAGATCCCAATGATAAATCGTAACATTAGGTGTGATATTTCGTTCGAGGCAAGCATCAATCAACCTATGGTAAAAATCTATACCTTTTTGGTTTTTTGATGTTAATTTACCATCAGGAAAAATTCGCGTCCAAGATAAAGAAAACCTATAATTAGGAATCGAAAGTTCTTTCATCAAGTTCAAATCTTCTTTGTAGCGATGATAATGATCGCATGCTACATCCCCATTCTGATTTTGATAAATTCGCTCTTTAAAAGGGTTTTCGCTTTTGGTATGAGTAAATCGATCCCAAATTGACTCCCCCTTTCCATCCTCATTCCAAGCGCCTTCGATTTGATATGCAGCAGTCGCTACTCCCCAAATAAAATCATTACCAAATTCATATTTATTCATAATGAGAATCTTTAAATTAAAATGTTTCTCTCGTCAACCTATAAGAAAACCAAAATAAGAAAACAAAAACCTAAATCAAAATATTTTTTTGCAACCTAAATAAGAAATTATTTTCATACTTAATAGTATGAAAAAATATAAATTTTTTTTAATTAAGCCTTCATTGTATGATGACGAAGGTTTTGTGATTCGATTTAGTAAAGGAGTTTTACCCTCTAATACATTAACTGTGCTAAATGGGTTATTAGATTACTATTTAAAAAAACTAAAAGAAGAATTAAACTTTGAATACGAAATCGAAATCTACGACGAAATTGTGGATAAAATCAATTTAAAAAAATTCCGGAAGAAAATAAAAAATAATGAGCAAGGAATCATTTTTCTAGTAGGTGTTCAATCGAATCAATTTAGTAGAGCAACCGATTTGGCAGTTGAATTTCGAAAAAATGGTTTTCTTGTTTTTGTTGGTGGTTTTCATGTTAGTGGAATTTTGTCCGTATTTGGTAAGCCAGATGAAAGTTTACAAAAATTGATTGATAACAATATTTATCTAGTCGCTGGCGAAGTAGAAGACTCATTAGAGATTATATTAAAAGATATACTGAATAATTCAATCAAATCTATCTATAATTTTTTATCTTTAAAGCCAGATTTAAATCATCCCATCATGCCTAAAATACCCCAAAATTATCTTAAAAAATTTGCATTACCAAATTTTAGTACATTAGACTGTGGTAGAGGATGTCCTTATCGATGTAGTTTTTGTACAATTATTCAAGTCCATGGGAATATGATGCGATACAGAAATGTAGATTTAATCAAGAATTATATAATAGAAAACTATAAAGCCAACAAAGTTGATTATTATTTTTTTACTGATGATAATTTTGCTAGGAATAAAAACTGGAAAGAAATTTTATTAGCATTAATCGAGATCAAAAAACAATATTCTATTAAACTTCGATTTATGATTCAAGTAGATACATTAGCTTATAAAATTCCAGAATTTGTTCATTTATTAAAAGAAGCAGGTTGTACGCAAGTATTCGTCGGTATGGAATCTTTAAACCCAGAAAACCTTAAAGCAGCAGGGAAAAGGCAAAATAAAGTAGAAAACTTTTACGAAATGGTTCAAACATGGAATAAAGCTGGTATAATTGTACATACAGGCTATATTCTAGGTTTTCCTTTTGATACATCACAATCCTTGCTAAAAGATATTCAAATGCTTTCTGACGAACTTAGAGTACAACAAGCATCTTTTTTTATTTTAACACCATTACCTGGTTCTATGGATCATAAAACCATGTTAGAAAAGGGTTTAATCTTTGACTTTGATTTCAATCATTATGATTCTTTTCACTTAGTTTGGAAACATCCTCACTTTGATCCAAACACAATGAAGGAATTTTATCTTTTTGCTTGGAAATACTTTTATTCGTTCCGCAATCTTATAAAAAGGATTTATCATAGTGCTCAATATTCTATCCAAATGACATCGAATTTATTGGGAACCTATCTATGGTATAAGTATTCTATCGTAGTTAATAAGCACCATCCTATGATATCTGGATTTCATCGTAAAAAAAGTTATTTCGAACGAAGAAGCTCTATAAAAGCATCCATAAAAGGATTTCTCTGGTTTTATACAAAAAGAATCTTTGAAATATTTTTAGAAATCATCTATACTTCCAAAATTGTTTTGGAATGGTTAATTTTATGGTTTATATACATTTCTTTAAAAACCAAGATTTCTTTTAAAAATCTTTTCGCATACAACAAAAATCAGCTTGTAATAGAATACCAAAAAACTTGATTGATACAAAAAAATAATCGTAAGACATATATAGGAGCATTCTAATGAAGGTTATATTCAAAATCTTTGTTTTATGGATTTTTTTAATGACTTGTAAGACCAACAATATTGAATATAAAATTTATCATTATTCTAAAGAAGAGCCGAAACAAGTTAAAAATCAACTTTTAGGTGGAAGAGCGATTGTTGATATAACTCCACCGCCTACAATGCCATTAGCTGGTTATTCGATGAATGCAAATAGCGCAAATGGTTTTCGTCATAAATTAAAAGCACGTATTTTTGTCTTAACAAACAAAAAAAATCATACCATTGTTTTGGTACAGATGGATTTATTGTCGGGTTCAAAATTGCTCCATCATAAGGTTGCAGAAATCATCTCTCAAAAATACCCTATAAGGTTTTCGGATATTGCACTATTTGGTACTCATACGCATGCAGGACCAGGCAATTATTACGAATCTAATTTTTACAATAAATATGCCGCTAATGAACCAGGTTTCGAGCCCAATTTTTTTAATTTTTTGGTTAAGCAAATAAGCGAAGGAATAGAACAAGCATACCTCAATCAACAACCGATTAAAATTGCCATAGGTAGAAGACCCCTCTATGGATTTACCAAAAATCGCAGTTTCGAAGCATATTTAAAAAATAAAAATATTTCAACGAATCGAACAAAAGAAACGGCAATAAACCCATGGATAGAAATGATTCGAATCGATACAACGGACAATCGACCATTGGGAGTAATTACGAATTTTTCGATTCATCCAACAGTTCTACCTGAATCCAATCGATTTTACCATGCAGATGTGTTTGGTTATATCGAAAAAGGGCTCGAAGATTTAGTAAAAAATCATTACAATGTTTCTTTTTTTGTCCATGGAGCATTAAACTATACTCATGGGGATTCTACGCCCAACTACGATGACGAAAACGAAGATGGTGATTTTGTGATTGCTCAACAAATTGGATATGGAATTGCCAAAGAAATGTTTATATTGTATCAATCGTTAGAAAATCAGTTTATTAGTGATGTAGAGCTAAATGCATTTTCGATGGAAATAGATTTTCTAAAAAACAATCAAATGGGCGAAGCAAAAATTTGTGATTATGCAGTAGTTGGAATGTCTTTAACAACTGGAGCAACAACGCGAAGCACACCAGTTCTAAGAAACCTTCCTTTTTTTCGACCAGGTTGGCCAAGATGGATTTTTAAAGATGGTTGCCAAGGAGAAAAACGTTGGTTTTTAAGCAAACTACAACATCTAATTCTACCCATAGAAGAATTTCCTCACGAAATCTATTTTCAAGCTATTCGAATCGGTAATATAATCTATCTTCCCTATCCTTTCGAAATTACAACAGAAACCGGTAAAATGATTCAAAATAAAATTAAAGAAAAATATAAAAATTTTTATATCATTCCTGTAAGTTGTGCAAATGGATATACAGGTTATGTAACAACGCCAGAAGAATATAGTCTGCAATATTACGAAGGAGGTCATACTCTCTATGGAAAATCTACTGCACCATTTTTAGCAGAAGTAGGTAATTATCTTGTAGAAAACTTAATTCAGAACAACCAAGAGAATTTTCCCAAAGAATTTGTGTTTAAACTACAAACAAAAGAATATTATCCCCAAAAAACCAAACAGATTCTCTCGACTAGAACAATCGAATCTGAACCTAAAATCGAACACCAAAAAAAAGAATCCTATTGGTTTTTTCGATATTGGGATGTTCCCTTGTATTATATTAACCTTCACGAACCATTAATCCTTCTAGAAAAAAATGAATTTTGTAGAAACGAATTTAAACCTTATTTAAACGAAGATAGTTTAGATCTTTCTGTTCACTATATAAAAAATCAAAATCATCAAACTCTATACGAAGCACGCTGGTATTTTAGAAACGAAGAAGAAAATGAACTTAAAAAACATTGCTATCGATTTCGTATTATTAAGCGAAGTTCATTGAGTGATCTATACTCTTCGGTAATCAAATGGTAAAATAATTCTATTATTTATGTTTATTAATAAATTTTATGATTCCCGATTTATAAGATGCTCCAAATATGTTTACATGAACTAACAAAGGATAAACCTGAAAAAATTCTATCATCTCTGGTAGAAGAATAAAGTTACAAAAATTGGCTATTTCTTGATAATCCGAAAAGGATAAGGGACTTCCAAATAGTTCCAACATAGCAAAATCTTGTACTGGATGCGAATAAGCAAAAGAAGGATCGATTAAATATGCATAATCACCAGAAAATAGAATATTGCCAGACCAAAGATCTCCATGGATTGCACGTGGCATATCGTCATCAAGCTTCCATGTTTTAAGAAACTGACGAACAATTTTATACAGAGAATCTTTATCTTTATTTGTAAAATAGCCTTTTTCTATTGCAAGGTCCATCATTGGTTCGATTCGACTTCCCCACCAAAAATCGATAAACGTTTTTGTTTCGATATTCTTTTGTAGCAATATTCCAATATAATTGTTTTTATCTAATCCATACATCAATCCTCTATGGTTGTACAAATTTTTTAGCGACAAGATTAAATCCTTTTTATTTTTCTCGTTAATAGATCCCTTTTGGATAAATTCCATGATCAACAAACAAAAATTTTCGCTTTCGATGATTGCAATTGGAAATGGAGTACGCGATCTAAAATTAAACAATAATTGTAATCCTTCGAATTCTGTGTAAGCCATTTCTTTGTGATCGATTTTTTTTATTGCTAATTTATAAAATTCTCTATCTTTGATTTTTAAAGGCAAATTACTTTCTAGTAAATACAAAGGATACAAACTAGAAGAATAAAAACGAATATTTATATATTTTTCTATTTCTTGCTGATTTTTAAAGAGTTCTTCTAAAACAAGAAGTTTGATTAAATCCACATCCATAGAGATACAAAATTAAAAAAATCGATTATCGTAAATACTTTTTTAGGATTAAATTTTAATACTTATTTTGTTTTATTGAACATCAAATTTATACAAAAGACTTTTCTAAAAAGACATGTATGATCCATATCGCGTATTGTTTGATAAAATCAATTCTATCAACGCTTTATAAAAAAAATATTGTCATTTCATAATTATAGATTTTATTGTACTAAAATCATAATAGAGGTAAATGTTATGCAACTATTAAAAGATTACCTAACAAAAGATCATAAGGAATGCGATAGCTTGTTTGCAAAATTAGAAAATAAAATTCATTCGAAAGAAATCGAAACAGCAAAAAAAGATTTCGAAGAATTTTATCAACGAACCATTCGACACTTTTTATTAGAAGAAGATATTTTATTTCCCGAATTCGAAGCAATGACTGGTGAAACGATGGGACCTACACAAGTAATGCGTATGGAACATTCGGATATGAGATATCAACTCGAGGAATTAAAAAACATCTTCGAAAAAAAAGAAATATCGAAGGATTTAGTCCAAGAAATAAAAAATATTCTCGAAAGTTTATTATTTATCTTACAACAACATAACTTAAAAGAAGAACAGATTCTTTATAATATGATGGAAAATCTCTTCGATGCTGATAAAAAAAAGCAATTATTAGAAAAAATTCAAAAGATTTAGCAATGGATTCCGATAACAAAAAAATCATTCTATTAGATGTAAGTAAATTACCACCACCAGAGCCCTATCTAAAAATTATGGAAGCACTAACAACATTAAAAGATCAAGAAGTCCTTAAAGTTTTACACAGACGAGAACCATTTCCTTTGTACGAAGAATTAAAACATATTGGTTATGAATATCACACAAAAAAAATTGATGAAAATCAATACGAAATCTATATTTACAAAAAATGAATTGGATAGGAATCTCTCCAGAACAAGGTCCTAAAATTTCTGTGCCTTTTCGATTTTATCTTCTGGCTCATATCAATATTCTATTATTAATTTGTTTGATTATTTTTATGTTTGATGTTCCATCCTTCGATTTAATTCACCATAAAACATTGATTTTGTTTCATGCATTTAGTATTGGATTTCTTTTGTTGATTATTTTTGGTTCACTTTTTCAGATGCTACCGGTTGTTGTTGGTGTTGTAATAGAGTATTCTGAATTTCTTTCTCTAGCTCTTATTTTTTTGTTTTATTTGATTTTTTTTATGTTTTATCAATATTTTATGTTTTTTGACCATCCAGGGTTTTTTGTATTGCTTTTATCTTTAATGATTCTTCTTCTAATCTTTTATTTTATTATTCCATTAGCAAAAAAAACTACCAAAGATAATATAGGATTTTTATTATCAATTGCAAGTTTTATCATAGGTTTAATATTAATATTATTTTATTTTATAAATTTATTTATAAATTTGATCGATTTAGATCTTTTCCACATAAGAAGAATTCATGCCTTTGTTATGTTTGTAGGATTTATCCAACAACTAATTGTTACAGTTTCTTTTCAAGTAATTCCTATGTTTTATGTTTCTAAACCCTATCCAAAATACATAAAATATTTTTTGAATTATGGTTACAGCGTGTTGATTTTAATAATAATTTTTTTTCAACACAGAATTCTACTAGTATTGTACGTAATCTTGAACCTTATCTATATTTTTTTTACTTCGAAAGTTATTTTAGAGAGAACAAGAAAGATCATCGATACAACCATATTATTTTTTGGTTTAGGAATTTTATTTTTGTTGATATTTAGCTTAGCTTTAATTTTTGAACATTTTACAGAAAATCATCTTGGTAAATTTATTCTGATCTTTGTGGGCTTTATTCTAAGTTTTATCTACGGGATGCTCTATAAAATTATTCCTTTCTTGTGTTGGTTTCACCTTCAAAGTACAAAAAACAGAATAATGTTTGATTTCTTGTCTAAGAACAAAAATCATCGAATTTCTTCTATACAATTTTATATGTCTGATTTTTCTAAGAAAAATTTAGAATATTTACAACTTTTTCTCTTTATAACACTAATGATTCTGATTTTATTTTTAAACAAATTTACAAAATTTAATATATTTTTATTATTAATTTACTTTATCAATTCTTTTTATCAAATCTTATTCGCTTTGTATAAATATAAAAAGCTTTTAAATGCGATAAAGATTGTATAACATGTTATCGCTTTAATTTTTGCATGAATTTTGCCATAATTTCTCGAAAATCAGCACTATCTAAGTATGTTGCATTCCACAAAGCTACGTATTCCATTCCTTCGAAAGTACTGTGGGATTCCATGTAATTTAATAATTGTTTAACACCAGAAACTACAATAGGTGGATTTTGTGCAATTTCTTCTGCAAGTTTGATTGTTTCTGGAAGTAAATCTTCTTCGTTTTCGACTAATTTTTCGAATAGTCCCATGCGATAACATTCTTCGCCAGAAAAATCTCCACCAGTAAATGCCATCATTTTTGTAGCACCATAGCCAATAATATAAGGGAGTCGGTTTAAACTACACATATCTGCCACAATCCCAACTTTGGTCTCTCTTAGAGAAACAACAGCATTTTTACATCCAACGCGAATATCACAAGCTGCAATTAGATCTAAGCCGCCCCCGATACAATGCTTATGAATAGCAGCAATATACACCTTCTTACTTTGCATGATCTTTTTAAATCCCTCTTGCATTTGTAAGATTAACTCATGCAATTTTTTTCTTTCGTCGGCGATCTTTCCATGTAATATATCTTTAAATCGCTCGTTGAATTCCACCAAATCCAGACCAATAGAAAAGGATTTTCCTTTTGCAGCAATAATCACAACGTTGATAGCTTCGTCTTTTTCTAGTTCATCAACAATTAGGGGTAATCCAGACCAAAACCTCCAATCCATTGCATTTCGTGCTTCGGGACGATTTAAAAAAACAATTGCAATTTTTTTATCCAAAATTTTTTCTACTTGAAAAAAGCTTAAAGTTTGATTTTCCTGCATATAGAATATTACAATTAAAAATAATTGATTTTATAATCAATAAAAAAATGTATGAAAAACGAAGAATTAGAAAATATATTAAAAAATTTACAATCAAACTTTAATCGATTAGAAGTGATCGAATCCATAGCACAAAAATTAAAAGAAGATAAATCGGTTCTCGAAAGCATTCAACATATTCTAGAAAAAAGTAAAACCTACGAAGGTTTTAAACAAAATAGTGTAATTATTTCTTATTGTATTCACATTTTAATTCAGTCCCAAAGACCAGAAAGCATGTTTCTATTGATACAGCATATCAAATCTTTACCAGAATCTATACCATTAAAATACGTTGAATTTCTTGGAAGACTACTCCCTTTTTTTGGTAAAATTATTATAGGACCAGCAAAAGAACTATGTCAGTTTCCGATGGGAACACCTCAGCATGCAGTGGGAATTCAAATCCTTTGTAATCTTTTTTTAGACAATCTATTAGGAGAAGAAAATTTTTCTTATCTCGTCAAGTTAATCAATGAATTCGAACAAGATCCTTATTTCAGCAAATATTTGATCGATATGGTAAAATCTACAAGCGAATATAGATTACTATTACAAAAAACCAAAGAATTAGAAGAACAAACAGAAAAAGAAATTTTTTCCGACGATACTTTATTGATTGATGATTCCATCCTTGTAGAAAAACCTGTTACAGAAAATTAAATTCATTGATGAAATACCTAATAAAAAAAATATCTCTCCTTGTATCGTTGATGAAATTCGAAAACATTCATTTTTTAGTATTCTATAAAAAATGGTATTGTTTAAGTATAGTACTCTCTTTTTTTCTTTTTATTAAAGAAAACCATTCCCAACCCATAAAAAAACCTACTTGGCAAATCGATTACGAAGAATCTTATATTTATTTTGAAATTCCATCAATATTAAATTCTTTACGCGGCGAAATAAAAAAATTTTATTTGGTCAATTTTAAGTTTTATGGAAATTATTATAGCTTAACCAACAATGAACTTTGGATTCCAGTAAAATCCATCACTACAAACAATTTTTATCGAGATCAGAATCTTCGTTCTGAATATAACTTAAACGAAAAGGATTTTCCTTACATTAAAATTAAAATATTAAAGATATATCCCTTTAACATACAAGAGAATTATTATTTTATCGATTTTTGGGTAGAAATAAAGAATCATCGTAAGGTGTATAAAGACATTGCTTTTATTCAATTCCAGTGGAATCAAATCCTTGCTAATGGAGAAACAATTCTGTCTCTTAAAGACTTTCAATTAAACGGTAATTTAATACTGAACTTTGTTTTTAGTGATAACATCAAAATCAAATACAAAATTGTAATTAAACGTAAGTAATTATAATTAAATAAGGTTCATTTCAATTTAAAATATTTATATAATTTAATTATAATTTTCTTTTTTTTCTTGCAAAGCATCATAAATCAAATAAAATTTTATCTGTATGGAAAATCAAAAAAGAATCATTACTATCGGACCAGAGAGACCCCTAGAAAAGTTGAATGAATCGGATATAAACCTACTTCGAAAAATGTATAGGGATATGCTTTTGATTCGTAGGTTCGAAGAAACCGCTGCAAGAATTTATGCACAGGGTAAATTTGGTGGATTTTGCCATTTATATATAGGTCAAGAAGCTGTTGGAACGGGTTGTATTTATGCACTAAAAGAAAAAGATTACATCATATCTACTTATCGCGATCATGGACATGCACTTGTTCGTGGTCTCGATCCTGGTGCTCTAATGTCAGAATTATTAGGAAAGCAAACAGGTATTGTTAAAGGGAAAGGTGGTTCAATGCATTATTTTGATAAAAACAAAAATTTCTTAGGGGGACATGGTATTGTTGGAGGACATGTTGCATTAGCTTCTGGTGTTGGTTGGGCTATTAAATACAAAAAATTAGATTCTGTTGTTTTGTGCTTTTTTGGAGAAGGTGCAGCCAATATAGGAGCATTCCACGAAGGATTGAATTTAGCTGCTTTGTGGAAATTACCCGTAGTTTTTGTGTGCGAAAATAATCATTATAGTATGGGTACACCAGAATATAGAGCTCTATCTGTTCCAGATGTTAGTATTCGTGCAGTCGCATATAATATGGAACGCGATAAATTTGACGGTGATGATGTTTTGTATGTTTATAAAAAAATGCAAACTTACATAGAAAAAGCAAGAAGTGGCGAAGGACCTTCTTTAATAGAAATTAGCACTTATAGATTTCGCGGTCATTCCATGTCGGATCCTGCGAAGTATAGAAGTCCCGAAGAAGTAGAAATATGGAAAAGAAGAGATCCTCTAATAAGGGCAAGAAAAATGTTAGAATTCAATGGTGTTGAAGAAAAAGAATTTGCAAGAATTGAATCCGAAGTAAGAGGAATTGTAGAAGATGCATTAAAATTTGCAGAAGAATCCCCCGAACCACCACCAAGCGAATTGTATACTGATGTTTATGCAGAATAGAGGAGTTGAACTATGGCAAAGATAACATACAGAGAAGCTGTCCGAAGAGCGATGATAGAAGAAATGGAGAAAGATCCCAATGTATTTTTAATGGGAGAAGAAGTTGGTCATTATCAAGGTGCTTATAAAGTTAGCCAAGGAATGCTAGAAAAATTTGGCGAAGAACGTGTTGTAGATACACCTATTTCGGAACAAGGTTTTGCTGGATTAGGAATTGGTGCTGCCATGCTGGGTTTACGCCCTATTATTGAATTTATGACGTGGAATTTTTCTTTGGTAGCATTTGATCAGATTTATAACAACGCTGCAAAGATACTCTATATGTCTGGTGGACAAATTCCCATACCAATTGTTTTTCGAGGTCCAGGTGGTGCAGGTGGTATGTTAGCAGCACAACACTCTCAATCCTTAGAAGCATTGTATGTCCACTGCCCTGGATTAAAGGTTGTGGCACCCGCAACTGCTTACGATGCATATGGACTTCTAAAAACCTCAATAAGAGACAACAATCCAGTTATCTTTATAGAAGGAGAAGTATTATACAATACTACTTGGGAAGTTCCCGACGAAGAATTTCTTATTCCTATCGGTAAAGCGGATATCAAACGCGAAGGAAAAGATTTTACAATTATCACTTGGAATAGAGGATTTTGGTTTACGATGGAAGCATTAGACCGAATCTTAAAAGAAGGATATGATCCCATCATTTTGGATCTGCGAAGTTTAAGACCCATGGACGAACAAGCTATCATAGAAAATACCATTAAAACAGGTAGAGTGTTGATTATCGAAGAAGGTTGGCCAAGGGCTTCAGTGGGTTCTTATATAGCAGATTTTATTCAACGAAATTGTTTTTACGATTTGCATGCACCTGTATTAAGAGTGAACCAAGAAGATGTCCCTATGCCTTATGCAAGAAACTTAGAAAAATTAAGCTTACCTAATCCAGAAAAGATCATGCAAGCAGTAAAAACATTAATGAGTTTTTAAAAACAGAAAGGAGAAGTAACATGGCAAGAATCATCGAATTGATGCAATTATCCCCAACAATGCAAACTGGTACATTTGTAAGATGGATCAAAAAACCTGGCGATGCTGTAAGTTCAGACACTGTAATAGCAGAAATCGAAACGGATAAAGCAGTAATGGAAATGCAAGCTTTTGACGAAGGAATTCTTCTTGCAACACTTGCACAAGCAGGCGATCAACTCCCCGTTGGTGCACCTATTGGAATTGTAGGAGAAATTGGCGAAGATATATCCGATTTGTTAGAACAAGCAAAAAAACGTTTAAACGAAATCCGAGCATCAGAGCCTACAAAACCCCAACAAGTAGAACAAAAAGAAGTAGTTTCTATTGCCAAAGAACCTGCGGTAGAAGAACAAAAGGAAGAAGTAAGCATTTCCAAACAACCTGATATAGAAGAAATACCAATTAAAACACAAAAGATAGAAAAAACCGAAGAGGTAATTATCTCGGAAGACATCGAAACATCCATTAAACCAAGAAAAAAGATTTTCGATAGAGTCGAAGTCGAAATATCCGATCCCCAACGTCCCATTATCGATCGACCCGCTTTAAATGGAGATATTAGCATTCCTCCTTATATTAGTCTTGCGAAATCTATTTATCGTTCTAAATATCCTATTAGTCCATTTGCAAAAAAATTAGCAGAAAATTATGGTATCGATGTATCTTTAATTCAACCCGAAGATGGGAAACGTATTACAGCAAAAGACGTAGAAAACTTTATTAAAACCCGTCAAACCATTGGAGTAAAAGAAATTCGACCAGATAAAAAAATACCTGTATCGGGAATAAGAAAAATCATTGCGGAACGATTATTTCAGTCGAAAAAGAATATCCCACATTATTATTTAACCATAGAATTTGATGCATCCGCAGTGATAGAATTACGCGAAAAGATGAATTTGGATCTTACTAATCTAAAAGAAGATCTAAAATTATCGTTAAATGATTTTATTATTCGCGCATGTGCAAAATCGTTATTAAAACATCCAGTAGTAAACAGTAGTTGGCAGGGAAATACAATTGTTCAATATGGAAGGGTTGATATTGGCATTGCTGTTGCATTGGATTCGGGTCTAATTACTCCTTATGTAAGAAATGCCGATCAATTAGAATTCTTGGAAATGGTCAAAGAAATAAGGCGATTAGTAAAAAAAGCAAGAGAAAGAAAGCTAAAACCAGAAGAATACACCAATGGTACGTTTACTGTTTCTAATTTAGGTATGTATGGTATTAAAGAATTTTCCGCAATTATTAACGAACCAGAAGCTGCAATTATGGCTGTTGGAACACTACAAGAAAAACCGATTGTTATCAATGGAGAAATCAAGATCGGAAAAGTTGTAGCAGTTACTTTAAGCTGTGATCATCGCGTAATCGATGGGGCAGAAGGAGCAAGCTTTTTACAAACCTTTAAGAAATACATGGAAAATCCCTATTTGATGTTTATGTAAAATTAAGCGGTCAACTATCGGCCGCTTAAACACAAAATCATTGAGTGTTTACCATCCATTCAGAAAAGGATCGTAAAAAATCTTTAAAAGAATCTTCTATTTCTTTTGTAAAACCAGAATCTTCGCCTAATTCTTTTTTTAGTTGTTCAATAGCTCGAAAAAAACAATCCAACCAGACATTTCTTGCTTGATAAGTAATCGGAAATTTTAGATGTCTTGCTCGCATCATGGGCGCACCATATTTCTGAGAAAAATAGGGAGGACCTCCTAATACTTGAATAAAAAAATCTGCATTTTTATCCGCAGAGATTTTTATTTGTTCTTCTTCTTGTGGAAAAAGATTCTTTATCTCGGATTCTGAAAGATTTTTATAATGAAAATACAAAAGTTTTCGTATATTTTCTTCTCCTAATATGGGATACAATTTAGGAGCTGATGTTTGTGGTGGACCTTGGGGCGGAACAAAATTCATAATTTTAAAAAAAATCTAAAATTACTTTATTCGTCAAGTGAATAAGAATTTTTGGCTTTATTGTGAGGAAATTTTTAAAAATAATTTTGATTATTTTAGTAATGTTAAATAGCTGTAAAAACGAAAAAAAACCAGAATTGTTTAGTTATTTGCAATCTACCCAAGAAATCATCAACTTTTGTAAAGCAATGGTACCTTGTGTAAAAGAAGAAATTCAACAAGCTTTTAAAGATCAACCTCAACAAAGAGAATATTTATTGTCAAAAACGAATCATACCAATTGCCAGTCCGAACAATCAGAAAAACTCAATTTGATGTTAAACCTTACCAAAGAACAGACAAATTCATTCTTAACAGAACTTTATCAATTCCAAAAAGAATACTATTATGCAAACAAACAAAATCAACTCGATCAATTCTTAAAAACACATCGTTATAAAATTAAAAGCATCGATAACCAGTTCAGTAACCTAGAAGCATTTCTGGACGCAAACCAAAAAAAAATACTCGAAGAATATTCCAAGTGCACAGAAGTTTTAACCAAGACAACATCTTGTCCAGAAAAAAAACAAATTCTAAAAAATAATCCATTCTGTAAGAATATCTTTAAAGAATGAGCTGGCTGACTCTTTTTTAAAAATTTGATGGGCTTCTTACACAACAATCATCTTATTTTTCTGTTAGACAAAAATGAATCATATCAGTTTTTTTAACAAAAGTTGATTTTTTGATTTTAAAACAATTAAAATTATTAATAAAACTATTTTATAATTTTTTTATATATTTTAAGAATTTACTTCCATAAAATGAATTAAAACAAAATTTTTTAAAACCATCAAACAATCTTATAAAGACAAAAAACAGAATCATTTGTTCTATCAATATAGGATTGACCATTGTTATTTTTTTATTTTTTTGTAATTATGACTCTTATTTCCCATCATAAAGATGTTATAAAGCAAAATCTTTTATCTTTAATAGAAGAACAGCACAAAAGAGATCCCAATCCTCTAAGAATTGCAGGTAGAATGTTTAAATCTCGGTTATTTGTGGGAACAGGAAAATTTTCTTCTATAGAAAGTATGAAGGATGCAATCGAAATGTCTTGTACAGAAATGGTCACGGTTGCACTTCGTCGTATTGATCTTAGCAAAAATATCAACGAAGAAGATATTATTTCTGCCATTGATCTAAATAAAATTCAATTATTGCCCAATACATCTGGTGCACGTGATGCAGACGAAGCGATAAGAATAGCAAGAATTGCACGCGAAATGGGAGCAGGAAACTGGATCAAATTGGAAGTAACGCCTGATCCCTATTATTTATTACCAGATGGGAAAGAAACCCTAAAAGCAACAGAAGTTCTCGTAAAAGAAGGTTTTGTTGTTTTACCTTATATTCAGGCTGATCCTGTGTTGGCGAAGCAACTGCAAGAAGCTGGAGCAGCAACAGTAATGCCCTTAGGTTCACCGATTGGCTCGAACCAAGGAATAAGAACAAAAGAAAGTATAAAGATCATCATAGAACAATCATTCGTCCCAGTAGTGATAGATGCTGGATTAGGACTTCCATCTCATGTAGCAGAAGCATTCGAAATCGGTGCCGATGCTGTGCTTGTTAATACTGCAATTGCAATATCTCAGCATTCGGGATATTCTGCTTATTCTTTTGCATTAGCAGCAATTGCGGGAAGAGAAGCATTTTTGAATGGAGTCATTGCAAGTCAAGGCACAATAGAAAATAAACTAATTGATACTTGGAAAAGAGCCGAAGCATCGAGTCCACTTACTGGATTTTTAGACGAAGAAAGTAGGTAATCCCTATGTTTAAACAATTTTCCGATTATGTAAAACAATTTCCCTTCGACGAAGTAAAATCAAAACTTGAATCCTTAAACCAAGACGAAAAACAAACGCGACAAAAAATAGAACAGATTTTGAGTAAAATATTTGCAGAAGAACATATCCAATGGCAGGAATTTTTATATTTGATCTCTGATCCAGCGTTAGAATATCTAGAAATAATTGCTCAAATTGCACAAAAAATTACGCGAAAACGATTTGGTAATGCTATATTAATCTATGCTCCTCTGTATTTATCGAACGAATGTAAATCCATTTGTACTTATTGTGGTTTTAGGTACAACAATTTGATTAAAAGACGAACCCTTACAATAGACGAAGCTTACGAAGAAGCGATGATTTTACACAAACAAGGAATTCGTCATATTTTGCTATTAACAGGCGAAGATTATCGGAATACTCCAGTATCTTACATTGGAGAGGTTGCAGAAAGGTTAAAATATCATTTTTCTTCCATCGGAATTGAAGTTTATCCCCTTAAAACCGAAGAATATGAGTTTTTGCGTACAAAAGGCGTTGATAGTTTGACGATCTATCAAGAAACGTATGATCCTATACGATACAAAGAAGTACATCTTCAAGGCGTAAAAAAGCGGATGGAATTTCGTCTAAATTGTCCCGACAGAGGAGGAACAGCTGGTTTAAGAAGAATTGGAATTGGAGCATTGATGGGACTTTCGCATCCAGAAACAGAGGTTGCAATGGTAGGATTACACGCGAATTATCTCTCGAAAAAATATTGGAAAACCCACATAACGATTTCTTTACCGCGATTAAGACCAGCAGAAAATTTCGAAAATGTCCCTGTGGTATCCAACAAAAAATATGTATTATTTTTAGCAGCATTAAGAATCTTCTTACCAGACGTTGGTTTGATTTTATCTACAAGAGAATCTCCCTATTTTAGAGATCATGTTATACCCATTTGTATTACACAAATTTCTGCTGGTTCTAAAACAGAGCCAGGTGGATATAGTGGCAAAGAAGCAACAGAACAATTCCATATAGAAGATCATCGAAGCATTCCAGAAATTGTTGAGATGCTCAAATCGAAAAATCTTGATCCCGTATTTACCGATTGGGTATATGTGATGAAGTAAATTTTTATTTTCGATGAACCAATTCTAGAAAAATTTACCATTGTGGAGATTGTTTTATACGAACCTAAAATACCACAAAATACCGGAAACATTATTCGATTATGTGCTTGTACGAATGCTCGTTTAACTATTGTGGGTAAACCAGCATTCAACATGGATGATGCTTCTTTAAGGCGCGCTGGTTTAGATTACTATAAAGAAATTTCTATCCAAATGTTCGAAGATTGGCAACAGTTTGAACAATATCTTTTAGCCAAAAATAAAACCCTGAAAGATTTGGCATTTTTATCCCGTTTTGGTAAAAGAGTTTATACAGATTATCAATATAAGAATGATCAGATCTTTGTCTTTGGAAGCGAGACAGAAGGACTGCCAGATTTTCTGCATAAAAAAATCCAAGAAGAGTGTCCAGAGAATCTTCTTCGCATTCCCGTATCTAATCGATGTAGATCCTTAAATTTAGCGAATGCAGTTTCTATTTTGATTTACGAGGCATTTAGACAACTCAACTTTCCTAACTTACTTTTAACGTTAGATGCTCAATCAAACAAAGAAATTCCATTAAGCTAATTGATAAGATTGATTTATAAATTGATAGCATGCTGAAATCCTAGAAAAAAGCTTGTATCTTTTTCTTCGTTTACATTACTGTTAAAAACAACATACCTTAAAAGTTCATTAAAATCACTTACTAAACCAGAAGCACCACTTACTAAATTGAATTTTACGATTGCCAAAGAGTCTGGATATGTATCGTGCAAATATGTATATCTTATTCCATAGAAGATTTTAGAATCTTCGAAGATTTTATAGCTAAAACCTAAGGCAGATTCTAAAAACTTTGTTTCGACTTTACCATCGACAGGTTGGTATATATTAATACTCGGTATACTTGCAGTATGTAAACTTGTGCGAACTTCTAATTCGAAATTTTGCGTTTTTCCGTGTAAAACACCTTCTCTATACTGAACATAAACAGAATGCTTTTGTAAAAAATCATAATTTAACACAAATTCGCCGATTAAACCTTTAGCAACGCTTTTGATTTCGAGCAGGTTAAAACGACTATAAGGAACATTACCAAAACCATCGCTTGGTTGGATAAATAGTAATTCTCGTTGTACTGTATGAGTTCCAATACCACCATATAAACTCAACTGATTTGTAAGATTGAACTTATACCCACCTTGTAAATCTACGTGTATCACTAAGTACTTTACGATTTGTCCTCTGATAAATTCTCTTATTTCGATGGAATTTCCTGTATTTTCGATTAAAAACGATGGATAATTCATAGTAAAGTAATCGAAATAAGATTTAAACAAAAAAACAAACTGACCATTTTCGTATGGCTTTAAATATTTTAAAGTAATAGGAAAAATAACCGATTGGGGAAAAACATAACCATATTTCTCTTGAATGTTGGAAAAATAAATTTGTTGGTTGGGAGTTTTTAACGTATCGTAAAAAAGTTTATTTTGTATTAACGTTTGACTATATTTAAGCAAAAACTCTTTTTCTAGTTCGATTTCTAACTTGCTTTCTGCTCAAAGAACTCGAAAAAACAAAAAAAATATAGATAAAATATAGAGTTTTTTAAAATTCATAAAACCATAAAAAACAATTTAAAAAATAAAACAAGTAATTTTTTATATATAAATCATTATTTTGATTTTATAAATATTTTATAGTTTATAAATTTAATATTGTAAAAATTTATATTTTATATTATAAAATATAATCCTTACAAAGTAATTCATCCTGCTTTTTGAATTCTTTTGTACATTTCTTCTTTTTTTTCGATTTTTTCTGAAACTTTCACAAATCGAATTCTATTGTATCTTTGTATAATAATAAAAGGAATGTTTGCCAAGATTCCATAAGCTGCCATAAGATAATCTCCGATCGGTGGGTTAAACAAAAAAGCAAATGGAGTTGATAGAAAGATCAAAATATGCACTAGTTCTGCTCTACATGTCTCGATGATGAACCTTTCGATATAAGACTTTTCTTTGGATTTAAGCTTTTTTTTATCGAAAGGATGAATTTTGATTAGTTCACCAGCTTCTGGCACAATATCTTTCCAATACTTAACAAAAAAAACCTTTTCGTAGAGCTTGCCTTCTAATTCACAAAATCGCTTTTTAAAAATAGGATTTTTGATGTTATAAAAACTAAAAGGAATAAAATGACATAAATAACCCGATGCGAAACTTATACCAACCCAAAATACTGAATTTGCAAATATAAGTATCAATCCTTCTTTCGTCATATTTTTATTTGCCTCCCTCTCCAATAGAGTTTTAATCGAAAAATTTTTACTAATATGGAACGAATAAAAATGAGCGTAAAAGCCATAGCAAAAAAAGGGTATAATACAATGGTTGTAGGACTAAATCGCCCAACCTTACGAGAAACGATAAACAGAAATAATCCATAAAAAATATACATCACAGAATAGAGCGATAGAAGTATAAAATCTTTTTGATTAAAAGAGCGTATTAGAGAATTAAAAATTCCTACTGAAAAAGAGATGATAGCTGTGATTATAATTAATTCTTGTGGTTTAGAACGTGCAGCACCTAAACTCATATTTTTGGTCCAACCATCGATCAGTGTCATAACACCTTCGGGATACATTCGAAAATGGATCAAATTGTTATGAGGTACAATCGTAATTTTAACCCCTTTTTGAACAAGCTTTATACCCAAATCCACATCTTCGATTATGCTATTCCCTACAAGTTTATGACCTCCAGTTTTTATGTATAAATCTTTTGATATCATTATACAAGGTCCGTATAAGCCATTATCTGTACTAAATGGTTCTGATTTTTTTCCTGCTCTTAAACCAAGAATTGCAATTAAGTTAGGATAAAGAGAAAGATTTTCGTAGAATCGTTCCAAATAGTGATATGGTTGACAAGAAATTACTCCATCGGACTGAAAATGTTAATAAATATTCTAATGCTGTTTCGCGAAGAATCACATCAGCATCTAAAAATAATAATACCTCTCCTTGAGCGTACCTAGCACCAGCATAACAAGAAGCACTTTTTCCTTCCCAATCAGGAAATTTCTCTTTTCTTTGGATGATTTTTGCGTTATAACTTTTTGCAATAGAGATAGTATTGTCCGTAGAGTCATCATCTACGATAAGAATTTCGAAATTTTGATAAGTTTGGTTTTTTAAAGAATTAAGCAAATTTGGTAGACGTTTTTCTTCGTTTCTACATGGTATAATAATAGATAAATAACAATCATTCTCTGGATCGAATAATTTTAATTTTGCAACCTTGGGAGAATAAAACCTTAATATTCTAAAAAATCCTATCATAGATATAAAAAACACAATAAAATTGATTAGCAATCTTAACATTATTTTTTTCCTTTGTTATTGTAAAAAAATAAATTTTTAGATTAAATCAATCAATTTAGAAATATGATATATAAAAAATCAAAATAATATATTACAAAGTATTGAATATATATTTTAAAATCAATTTATAAAAAATAATAATATAAAAAAATATATTGTTTATTTAATTTTTTGAATCAAAACACTTAGAAAATAATCCTCTTGAACAAAGGATTACAAAAACGATTTATTTTTTCTATGGAGAACAATTTTAAATATTCAAAATCAATCTATTAAAATCAAAATAGGTATGATTAGAAATGCTTTATTTTAGAACCTAAAATCAATTGCTATACGATGCATAAAAATTTTTTTGTTTTTATGTCTAAAAACGAAGTATTTGTTGTAGAAGGTGGAAAACCAATCAATGGTCGAATAAAACCGCAAGGAAATAAAAACGAAGCATTACCCATCCTTGCAGCTTCTATTTTAGCATCGGAACCCGTAATCATAGAAAATCTCCCCGATATTGAAGATGTACGTCAAATGATAGAAATTTTAAAATTTTTAGGTGTAGAGGTTCAATATCCAAACAGTTACGATAAAACCAAAGTGCTCATCAATGCAAATCGCCCTATTAAAAACGAAATTCCTAAACATTTAAGTTCTCTATTAAGAGGTTCTGTTACATTAGCAGGGCCTATACTTGCGAGAGAAAAAGAAGTTTTTCTCCCGCGCCCAGGAGGTGATAGAATTGGTCGAAGAAGATTAGATACCCACATTTTAGCATTTAAATCATTAGGAGCCGATGTTAAAATTTTTCCTGATGGATTCGAAATCAAAGCAAAAGAACTACATGGAGCAGATATTTTATTAGACGAAGCATCTGTAACAGCAACAGAAAATGCTATTTGTGCTGCTGTTTTTGCAAAAGGAGAAACCATTATCAGAAATGCGGCATCTGAACCACACGTCCAAAATCTATGCAATTTTTTGAATAAGATGGGAGCAAAAATCGAAGGTATAGGTTCGAACGTTTTAAAAATTCATGGTGTGGAAAAACTAACAACAACAGAACATCGTATTGGTCCAGATTATTTAGAAGTGGGTAGTTTTATCTCTTTGGCTGCTGTTACGAAAGGTGAACTTATCATCGAAGAACCAGACATTGAAAATCTTCGAATGATACGAATGATTTTTTCGCGTTTAGGTATATTGACAAGAGAAGAAAAGGAAAATGGAAAAGATATCTTGATTGTTCCAGCAGATCAATCGTTAAAAATCGAAATGGACATTGGAGGAGCAATCCCTAAAATAGAATCCGCACCATGGCCTGGATTTCCAGCAGATATGACATCGGTAGCACTCGTTACAGCAACTCAATGCGAAGGAACCATTTTAATCCACGAAAAATTGTTTGAATCACGATTATTTTTTACAGACAGGTTAATTTCTATGGGAGCAAGAATTGTACTATGTGATCCCCATCGAGCAGTAGTAATAGGACCTACACCATTACTAGGAAGTATTGTGTCTTCTCCGGATATACGTGCCGGTATGGCAATGTTGATTGCATCACTTTGTGCACAAGGGGAATCCATTATACAAAATGTTCATCAGATTGATCGCGGATTTATGGATATAGAAAAACGACTACAAAAATTAGGAGCAAAAATTACAAGAAAGGAAATTTAATCATAAATGATGATTTTATTTTGGATTAAAAACGCGATTTTTCTCAAAAGATGAAAGATATTTTGAATTAGATGTGAAATTATAAGTTTTTTTTGATTTTGTGATGATATCAGTGCTAATGGTTCTAAAAAATCAAATTTATGAATTCAGGTAAGATGATTGAAGCTTTAATGTGAAATTTCTGTGATGTAAATCATAAGATTGATAATTTTCAAACAAAGAGAGGTTCTAGAGCTTTTATAGAATAATTTTTTGGAACTTTTGATAAAAATTTTTATGAGAAATTTTGCAAAAAGAATATTTAATAAGTATGAAGACACAAAACTTTTTTACTTACGAAGAATGTAAAACATCGATAAACATTACACTGTTTCATTATGCTTTTTTGATTTATCTAACAGAAACCCGATTTAACGGGAATCTCTCGTTAACGATTGATTATTTGCTAAAACGATATTTATCATATCTTTATAAGATTAGTCTTGCTCCCACAAAAAGAACATTAACAGCGACCTATCAGCCTAGGACAAAAAACTATATTATAAGGAAAATCAGCATTCAGCCGACCTACTGGGGGAAGTTGTATGAGCTCAGGTTCTTGTTAGGGTATTCAGTGAGTTTTATCATTCGCATCATGCTCGACTGGGAGATGCAAGAAGAACAAATGCCCGTTGAACCTATATTTATTAGACCACCATTAACCCCCGAAGATGAGAATATCCATGCACGAATACAAGTTGGGAATAATTATTCCTCTTATAACAAATTGAGTCATGCCAACTTAACAGTATATAGTGAGTTTTCGTGTCCTGCGGCATGAAATTAATGTAAGCCATATTTATTATTAAATAATTTTTATAATATTTTTTTATAAATTTAATAATACATCTTCCCCAACATTATCGTCTATTTTCTTTTTATTTAGAATTTTTCTTTAATCATTTTTTTACCGCGCAAATCATATAAAAAATTTTTATTTTTTTTCGAACATATAGATTTTTCCTGTTTGATAATCTCCAATCAATACTTCGCCTTCTGGTGTCACTCCAAAAGTAGAAATCAAGATAGGCCATTTACCTAATGCGTAAACTTCATCTTCATTAATTTTGCGATCAATCTTCGATACATCAAAAGCCCAAATCTTTCCTTGTACAAAATCACCAAAGATATATTGATTCTTCAATTCTGGTATTTTATTTGCTGTATAAACATATCCGCCTGTAATCGATTGCCCTTCTTCGTGGCTATAAACATAGATGGGGTCAATCAAATCTTTTCTATTACATAATGATTTATCTAAATAACACTGATAACCTTCTTTAATTCGCCAACCATAGTTTTTTCCTTTTTCTACCACAGAAATTTCTTCATATTCATCTTGTCCAACATCTGCAACAATCAACTTTTTCGTAATGGGATCAAACGAGTACTTCCATGGATTTCTTAAACCTATCGCAAAGATTTCTTTTCGCCAGTTAGAAAATTCCACATAAGGATTGTCGTTTGGTATAGAATAGGGTAAATTACCAGAAGGCTTAACATCAATTCGAAGCATTGAACCAAGTAATGTTTGAGGATTTTGGCCATGATTATGAGGATCATCGCGCCAACCACCATCTCCTAACCCAATATAAAGATATCCATCTGGTCCAAATTCTAAATGGCCTCCATTGTGATTTGCATAAGGTTGTTCCACCTCGAACAAAATTCTTTCGTTTTTTAACTGAAAATTTTTATCTAAATAAAATTCCGAAATTCTTCCAAATTTTTTATTATCCTTTCTTATAGAATAATGTAGATAAATTAAACGATTTTCCAGAAAATTGGGATGTAGAGCCAATCCCAACAATCCTTGTTCTGAATCTGTTAAAACATCGAATTGTTCTATTAGTTGTGAACGTTTATTTTTAAAATCATAGAGCATTAGATATCCTTTTTTAATAGTCGCAATATAAAGATTATCTGTATTGGGAATAAACCTTATAGAAGTAATCTGAGGACTGCCCGAAAACACTTCTTTTAACTGAATATAAATCTTTTTTCTTTGTTGATCTTTCCCTACAAATTTTGGTTTAAAATCCGATGCTTCTGTTTTATATTCAGGTGTAAAAATCTTGATCATCTGATCCTGAAAAAACTGACAATTTATAAAAATTAAAAAAAATAAAATATATCGAATTTTCATGCACATAATAAAATAAATTTAGGTTTGCTTTCAACGATTTTATTATTTAATTGTAACTAAATTCAATTAAAACAAGAATTAATATACAAAAAGCAGGAGGAAGCTTATGGAAAAAAATGTAGGCACAGTTGACAGAATTGTAAGAATTGTTGTAGGATTGATCATTATCGTTGTTGGTTATTTATATCAAAGCTGGTGGGGAGCAATTGGAATCATACCTATTCTAACAGGTAGTTTAGGATGGTGTCCAGCATACATTCCCTTCAAAATCAATACGAACAAATCTTAATAAAATTCCACAAGGGGGGAATCCCCCTATTTTAATTGGGAAATAAAACAATTCCTTCCTGATAAGATTTTTTTATAAATTTTATCGCATGTTCGTTTAATTGGCGATTTTCTATTGCATCTTGATAAGCAATCTCTACAAGCTTTCTATCTTTGATAAAGTCAGCAATTCGAAAATCCGGCAACCCATGTTGTTTAATACCTAATATCTCTCCTGGTCCGCGAATTTTTAAATCAATCTCTGCTAATTCAAAACCATCTTGATTTTCAATGATTGCTTGTAATCGTTCTTTTGCATTATCAGAATCACTATTCGATACTAAAATACAAAAAGATTCTTCTGTTCCTCTACCTACCCTTCCACGAAGTTGATGTAGTTGGGATATACCAAATCGTTCCGCATGTTCAATTACCATGATTGTTGCATTGGGAACATCTACCCCCACCTCAATCACAGTTGTAGATACCAAGATATGTACCTTCCCATTTCGAAAATCCTGCATGATTTTTTCTCTTTCGTCTGCCTTCATCCTTCCATGGATTAATTCAACGCGAAAATCAGAAAAAATCACATTTTTTAGTTCTTCGTATGCTTCTGTTGCTGCTCGTAAATCCATTTTTTCTGATTCTTCTATAACAGGATAAACAATGTAGCACTGCCTTCCTTGACTTACATATTTTCGGATTGATTTATACAAACCATCTCTCTGATCTTCTTTTAGCCAAATTGTTTTTACTGGCTTTCTTCCCGCTGGTTTTTCTTTTAGATAAACAGGTTCTAGATCGCCAAAAATTGTTAGGCACAAAGAACGTGGAATCGGAGTTGCTGTCATAGTGATCAAATCAGGATTTTTTCCTTTTCTTCGAAGCATTTCTCTTTGATTTACACCGAAGCGATGTTGTTCATCTATAATCACTAATCCTAGATTAAAAAATTCAACATTATCTTCTATAAGGCTATGAGTTCCGATAATAAAATTGCTATCGCCTCTTCGAATTCTGTCGAGTATCTTTTCTTTATTTTTTTTTGTTTCGCCTGCGGTTAATAGATCTAAATGCACCCCTGGTAATAAACCGGGTAAAGTACTTAAAGTATTATAATGTTGCCTTGCTAATATTTCTGTTGGAGTCATCAAAGCAACTTGGATTCCTTTTTCGATATAATGCAATGCACAAGAAAAAGCAACAATGGTTTTACCAGAACCAACATCGCCTTGCAATAAATAAGCAGACATATAATCTTTCTGAGAGCCATCGATCATCCTTTTGATTGCTTCTATTTGACCACTCGTAAATTCAAAAGGAAGGTTCTTTTTTAAGATTTCGAATAATTTACTTTCGCCGAATTTTAACGGTTTTAATATTCTTGGATAGGATTGTCTTTCTTCTCTCTTTTTTTGCATCAAACATCCGAATAAATACAATTCTTCGTATTTTAAGACCTTTCGCGCAATTTTTAAAGATTCTTTATTATCGGGATAATGGATTTGTTTTAATACTTCCTTTCGCGATGGAAATTGATATTTACTACGTATATTCTCTGGGATAAGTTCTGGTACAATCCACTCCCCTTCTATTTTTTGTATCACATTATGAATAATTTTACGAAGACCTCTACTATCAAGCCCTACTTTTTTTAAAGCTTCTGTTGTAGAATAAATCGGAATTATTCCCCCACTATGGATGGCATTATCTAAATCTTCTTCGTCGATAGCTTCCATTTCTGGGTGAATCATCGTTGGAACACCTTTATACATTTCTAGTTTGCCCGATACAACATAAGACTTCTCTTTTTTTAATGCATAGCGATAATACTGAATTCCATGAAAAAACAATAAGGATATAGGATTTCCTTGAATAGTTCTGCATTGTACAACTAATCGAGATTTTTTCCCATGTGCCAAATAAGAGGATTGAATTTTTACTAATAGGGTTAAATATCCTTCTTGTAAAAAAAATTGATCATGTATGCTTCTATCTACGTATCTTCGCGGAAAATAATATAACAAGTCTTCGACTGTTTTAATATCAATCTTGTTTAAAACCTTTTTTTTTGCCTCCCCAATACCAGGAATAATTTCTATGGGTAATTCCGAAATGATTCTTTGAGGTTGAATTTTTATTTCCATAATATTTTCTTTTATGATCGTCAGAAAATCGATTTCATTATAACTAAATACTTGTTTACATATTAATTCCCTTTTATGGAAATGTCAAGATCAATTTTTGTTGATTGTACGAGTAAATTAAAACAAAAAATGATAAAACTTTACACGATATTTATGCGCGATCAGTATTAACAAACTATTGATTCGATACCAAGATTTCGCTTTTTTTTATGACTTTTCGAACATAACAGACTCGAATTTTTTGTTCTTTTCCTTTTACCTTTATTTCGTAAAAAGGAGAAACTTCTAATACCTCATCGCCTAATTCTCTATACAATGCTTCGGAAATTAAAATTTTTCCTGGTTTACAATTACTTTCTAAACGTGCAGCAATATTTACTGCATCTCCTATTACAGTGTATTCTTTTCGACGAAGTCCACCTACATTTCCTCTTACCACTTCTCCTATATGCATACCCATTCGAAACAAAATGGCTTCTTGACCTCTTCTTTCGCGTTCTCGATTTACATTCTTAAAGTGTTGATTGATTAAAGCAGCTGCATAGATAGCTTTATAAGGAACATCAAATACTGCAAAGAAGGCATCTCCCATAAATCGTTCTATATCGCCATCGTTACGATATACCTCTTGCACTGCAAAACTAAAAAAACTGTTGATGGTTTCTATAACATCTTCTGGTTCATGAGTTTCTGAATATTTTGTAAAATCCTTCATATCGCAGAACAAAAAAACTTGTTTTACTTTCTGAGGTGGCAATTCTTTTAAACGATCATTTAATGCTTTAGGAGCAACCTCCCATATTAAACGAGGGGTATAGGTCTGGATCAAATTCTGTAATTGTTCGATTTGTTTTAGTTGCTCTATCGCGATTTGATTTGCTCTTTTGATTTCTTCTAAGAGTTGTTGTTGGTATTCTTCGAGTTTTTTTCTGTATAGAACACCTGTAATGACGTTTTGCACTTGTTTTAGTATTATTAATTCTCGCTCTCTTTGCTGATGGCCATGAGGAACATACAAAAATAAAACCCCTAAAACTTCATCATTTATTACAAAAGGAATGTTATAATGACCATGCGGTTGCATGCCTTCGGGATGATTATGATGATCTTCGTCTACACAACCTTTAAAAATAATTTCTTTTCGTAAAGCTGCTATACCGCACAAACATTGACCATAAGAAATATTTTTACACAAAATGGGTAAAGAATTCCCTACATTTTTATGTACTACTAACTCTAAGGTTTGATTGCCTTTATCTAGAAAAAATCCTCCTTTTTTTAACAATGCTAACCAAGGAATCTCTAATAAATAATCTAATGTTTTTTCCAAAAATTTTATTAAATCGCTTTCTGTAATGGATGCTTGTAGTATCTTATACAAAACCTCTGCATGTTCTAATTCCTCTACATTCGACATAAAGTGAGTTATATCCTGTCTTATGGACATATATCCTTCGCCTTCGGGATCAGGAACAATAAACGTCGATACCCAATAAGGACTTCCATCCTTTGCTTTATTTTTAATAATTCCACTCCAAGTCTTACCAGCTTTTATACGATCCCATAATTCTTTAAAAACCTCTTTGGGCATATCAGGATGTCTTATAATATTATGGGGTTTATTTAGCAATTCTTCGCGACTATATTGACTGATTTGGCAGAATTTATCGTTAACATAAGTAATTCGACCCTTTTTATCTGTTTTACTAACAATATACTCTTCCAAAATATAATCCATCAAAGTTTTCATCTTAGCCCCCATTAAATTAATTCAGTTATTTTTAATATTATCGATAGTAAAGAAAAAAAATTAATATATTATGATTTAAGTAGTATTTATATTAATAATTATTAAATTTATTTTATATTATGATTGACTTTAAGCAAACTAAATGAATTTAAATCAACGAAATTGATCTTTTTGGATAAAGAATTTATAATTTAAGTTTTGTGGCAATTTTTATTTTTCTAAGGTTCTCTTATTTTTTTCTTATTAGTTCATTCTGTTGGAGGTGATTCAATATATTTTTTGCAAGGGCAACATCCATGCTATGACCTGTTCGAAATGCAATGATATGCCCAATGATGGGTCGATTTAAGAGATATAAATCCCCCACTAAATCTAATACTTTATGACGTATACATTCATCTGGGTATCGTAGATTGTTTACATATCCATCATCTGTCAACACAACTGCATTATCCAAAGATGCACCTTTGATCAATCCTTTGGAGCGAAGATATTCTACATCTTTTAAGAACCCAAAAGTACGTGCACTTAAAATTTCTTTTGCTAGTATTTCGGAATTTAACGAAATATACAAGCTTCTTCCTCTTAAATCGGGATGTTCGTAATGGATTGTATAAGTAACTTTAAATTCTTCCGCAGGTACAGCAATAATGTATTTGTCTTGAGAAACTACCCACACTGGATTCAGTATTTTGATTGGCTCTAAGGGTGTAGCACTTTCGATTACTTGGGCTTGTTGTATTGCTTGATAAAATTCTATCGAAGATCCATCTAGTATGGGAATTTCGTTTCTGTCTAATTCCACGATTACATCCGTAACACCAGCAGTTGCTAATGCACAGAGTAAATGCTCTACTGTATAAACATCCCAACTTCCGTTCGATAATGTTACCGCATTTACAGTGCTTTTTACATTAAAAGGATTTACTTGGATTTCTTCTTTTGTATGATAATTTCTTAAAACAATTCCAGTATTTTCCTTCGCAGGGCTTAAATATAAATTTGTTTCTAAACCGGTATGTAATCCCACACCTTTTATGTAGACTTGTTCTTTAATCGTAGCTCTAAAATATCTTCCAACATACTTTTCAGCAAAATGATCTTCTTTTACTAAAACAGAATGATTTTCTAAAACCTGCACCATATTACTAACATCTATAAGCAAATATTATGCCTAAGATAATACTATTGATTAGGGTAATTTTCGAAACAATCATTGATTGCACCATTTTTACAATTTTGTAATAAATTTTTCATAAAAAATAGGCTTTTTTTCGTTGATTTGATGCAATTTTTGTTTTTCTCTTTAAATTAATCTACGATAATTAAGAAAAAATTAGTTTTTTTGAATATTTTTTTTGCATGTATGAATTTTAATACATTAAGAAAAAATCATACACTTTTAGTTGTATTCGTTGGTTTATATTCTTTCGATAATTTTAGATTGACATCATAATCAATTTTGATTATTTCTACTTTATCTATTTTATAAGGAACTGAACATGAATATCGAATCCTCTTTGAATTCGAATACAACACAAAAAAGACAAATCAGCGAAAGAAAGATTTTTCAGGCTGCAATAAAAGTTATAGCAGAACAAGGATATCACAACACCCGGATTTCTGATATAGCAAAAGAAGCAGGGGTTGCTTATGGTTTAGTATATCATTACTTTGGTTCTAAAGAAAATATTATGTTTATTATATTAGACGAGGTGACCAAAAAATTTTCCGAAAAAATCGAAAAAATAGATTCAGAAAACATTCATACATTAGAAAAGTTAGCTCGCATCAGTGATTATATGTTCGATACCTATTTAGCAAGCAAAGAAATTATACAACTTTTAGTAAGAGAAATTATTAAAGAACCAAACATCAATAAAGATAAGTTGATTGCAGAAAGAATCTTAGATAAAATAAGCTACATCATCGAAAATGGAAAAAGAAAAAAAGAAATTTATTCTTTTATCGAACCCAAAATATTAACCCTTGTTTTTTTTGGATCGATTCAAATGCTCTTAACTTCTTTGGTTACAAACTATTATCCTATCGAAGAAAATAATAAAACGCAAGTAATTAAAAAGTTTAAAAAACAAATTCGCGGTATGCTATACAAAGATATGGATAAAAGCTTAAAATCCTTTTCGTTTAGTGCAGATGTTTAAATTATCCTTTAAGAAAATACCAATTCGATTCATCAGATAATGAACTAGAAAATTTATAACCATCGACATCGAAATCCTTTAATTTTTCTATATCATCGATTTGGTTGAACATAATCCAATTGGTCATCATACCTCTTGCACGTTTTGCATTGATAGCAATAGTCCTATATTTACCGTTTCTTTTTTCTTGAAAATGGATATGAATTACTGGAAATAAGATTTTGTTTAAATCGATCACAGAAAAATATTCATTCGATGCAAGGTTTATCAAAAAGGCATTTTTTTGTTTTTTTAATTCTTTATTAAGATAGTTGGTGATATCTTCTTTCCAAAAATCATACAAAGAAGAAACAAAAAATTCTTTTATTTGGGACAAATCTGTTCCCATTTCTAATCGATAGGGATAGATTAAATCAAGTGGTTTTAGAATACCATATAAACCAGATAAAATTCTTAGATGATCTTGCATAAATTCAATGTGTTCTTTTCGATAACGCTTAAAATCAAAGCCTTTATAGACATCTCCATAAAAAAGAAAAATACTAGGATATGCCTCATCGAAAGTTAATTTGTTCGGGAAACTCTGAAACCTTTCGTAATTTAATTTTGCAATGGAATTACTTACTTCTAAAAGTTTTTCTAATTGTTTCGCGGATAAGGTTTTAAGTATTTGAACCAATTTTAAACTTTTATCAAAAAAATCAGGTTGTCGAAAATCTTGTTTTATTTCGTCTATAAAAGGAATCTCCAATCGCTTTAATGTTTTCGCGGGCGATATTAAAACTATCATGATAATAATAAGCCTTTAAACGAAGCTTTAAACAGTTTTTTCCCATCAGGATGAGGCAAAATAAAACGAAGTAAAGGAATCAATGTATTCAAAATCACCTGGAATGCGATTTCTTTGGGCAGCTTTAATTTTTTTTCTTCTTCGAATTTAGAAAGAATCTTTATTTTGAGTTCTAACATTCTATCGTATAAAGGTTTTAATTCGCCAGGATCCATATCTAAAACCTTCTGTGCCAATAGTAGCGAGAACTGATGATGTTCCCAAAGATTGATAAAAATATCTGTTAATCGATTAAGAACTTGTTCTGATTTTAAAGAATCGATTTCTTTTAACAATTTTTCGTATTCTTCGATTAGTTCTTCCAAAACTGGCTTAATAATTTCGTAAATGATTGCATCCTTAGAAGGGAAATGACTATATAAAGTGGCACGTGAAATATCTGCCTCGTCTGCAACCTCTTCTAACCGAACTCTATCTGGCCCCTCTAATGCAAAACGTTTTGTTGCAATTTCTAATATGTGTTTTCTTATTCTTTGACGTCTTTTTTCTACTCTGGGTAACTTTCGTTTGGTTTCTTCTTCTTTCGCTTGAGATTCTTGGCTATCCTCAGTAGTATTAAACTTCTTCATTTTTTCCATAAAACATCACTATTCCCTAATTTATAAAATATTTTATTTACCATCAACAACATTTTTTATTGATTCAAATTAACGATTGATCATCAATTTTTAACATTTTCGTAAAAAGTAAATTCTTTTTTTAGTTATATAAATTCTACAACCGAAATTACTAAAAAATAGTAGTTATTCTTTATACATTTCTTGGATTTGCTTTGCATATTTTTCGAATACTTTATTTCTTTTAACTTTCATCGTTTCGGTCATTTCTACACCTTTTTTTAATTCTTCGGGGATGATGTAAAAATGTGTTACACGTTCAAAAGCTTTAAACCCATTTTTAGAAGAAACCTCTTCTTTTAGGATTTCGGAAAATAAATGCTGAACTTCTTTTATATGATTCCATTCTTCGAGATTGTCTGGTAATTGTACTTTTGCTTTTAACTCTTCTTTTACTCTTTCTACATTTGGATAAATCAGAACCCCTAATGATTTTTGATCTTGACCGACGACCACTGCTTGTTGAATAAATGGATTACTTGTTAAACGAACTTCTATGGGTTCTGGTTCAACATTTTCTCCACCAGCTAATACGATCGTATCTTTTGCCCTTCCAGCAAATTTAATTTCGCCCGTAGTAGTCCATACAAAAATATCTCCTGAATTTAACCAGCCATCTTTAAGTACTTCTTCGGTTTTTTCGGGCATTTTGTAGTAACCTTTCATCACATGTGGTCCTTTATGCCAAGCAACTCCCTTAACACCTGGTTTCGTAATGATTCTTCCAAATTCATCTCTTAATTGGACATGAGCACCTGGTAGAGGTGGACCGACGCAATCCCTTTTAGGCCATGGTAAACGCCCCATGATGCATACAGCTGTAGTTTCTGTCATACCATAGGCGTCCACAATGGGTATACCACAATAGCGAAAAAAATCTGCAATATGAACAGGCAATGCCCCAGCACCGGACAATGCAAAACGAAGTTTACCTCCAAAAATATCTCTTATTCGAGAGAGAATTTTTCGCGCAGGAAGAATCAATGGTGCAGATAATATTAAACCAATAACTGCAATGGATTTTCTTAATAACTTATCTTGTAATGTCTCTTCTTCTGTTAAGGCAACTCTATCGAGTAAATGATCCAAAGAATCCATGTATAAACCAGCAATGTTTAACGCAAAATGAAAAATCTTTTGATTCTTTTCGGGTTGCTTCCGTAAGTTATCGTGAATTCTTTTATATAATTGCTCCCATACTCTTGGAACAGAAACCAAAAAAGTCGGTTTGATGGTCTGCAAGTCATTCGCTAACATCATCACATTAGAATTTGCAATACTTGCACCACACGCGATTAGAGTAAATTCCAGAACCCTTTCTGCAATATGCCATGGCGGTAGAAAGACCACTACTCTGTCTTCTTCGGAAATCGGCGAAACTAATTGAATCTGAGAAATTTCCCAACAAAAATTTCTATGGGTTAACATCACACCTTTGGGAGTTCCTGTCGTTCCACTTGTGTAGATGATAGTTGCTAAATCGTCTGGTTGGATGGATTCTCCTCTTCTTCGAATTTCTTCTTCTCCTTTGATTCGAAGTAATTCATATCCTTTGTTAATGATATCGATCAAAAAATAAAAGTTGATGTTTCCATTTTTAGAAGATTTCCCCATTCTTAAGCGATTTTCTTCTATTTCTTCGATAATCTTCTCGTAATTCTTGTATTTTTCTGGTCCTTCTATGGAGATAATCGTATGAACATTCGGTAATTCTCCAATACAATCTGCCAACTTCCTTAACATCTTTTCGTGTTCTACAATAACAATAGGAGCTTCTGCATGATTCAATATATATGTGATATCTTGCTCAGTTGCATCAGTTCCCCTTGGCACATCTACACATCCAATAGTATCTATTGCAAAACATAACAATGTCCATTCATATCGATTATCGCACAACAATGCGATGCGATCGCCCTTTTTAACACCGAGTTCATAGATAAAAAAGGATTGAATACTCTTCATATCAGAACGCCAATTTGCATAAGAAACTGCACCAAATTCTTGTTTATCCAACCGAACCCAAAAACATGGACGTTCTGCATGAGTTGAAACTGTATCTTTAATCAAATGGTACAAAGAAAACTTTTCCATAATTCATTCTCCATCGAAAATTTAACAAAATTATTTAAAATAACCAAGTCAACAATACTTTTAATCAAACTAATTGTCATTATTTATTTTGAATTAGTTCTTCGCGTTTTTTTTCTGCTTTATATAAATTCTCCATCATCCGATTTTCTACTAGTTGCCGATAGTGTTCAAAGTTTTGCTCATCTAAATTGGGTGGAATAAAAATGGGTTCACCATAACTTACAATGATCGTATTAAATAAAGCGGGAATCCGCATAGCATCCCAAGATTTAGCCTTTTTTTGTTTGATTGATTCGTGATGAAACGGTATGATAGGTATCCCTGTCTGAGAAGCAAGAGTAATAATGCCAGGTTGTAATTTAAATGCAGGACCTCTTGGACCATCTGGTGTAATTAAAATTCTTTTTCCTTCTCGTGCAATCTTGATCAAAACCTTAAGAGCCTGAATTCCTCCTTTAGAAGAGCTTCCTCTTACACTATGATTATTAAATCGTTTTACAATTCGATTGATTAATTCGCCATCTCTTGATTGAGAAATAAGTATGTATAAATCCATATCGCGGATCAAAATTGGTCCTGTAAATGCATTACAATGCCATAAAGAAAGTATAAAAGGTTTTTTTTCTTCTAAATAAGGTTCTATGTATTCTTTGTTTAGGTAGATTACGCGAGAGGTTTTCATCAAAATTTTTAAATAATACGGTAATAAAAAAATTACTATATCTTCGATAATTTTTTTGAACTGTTTTTTCATCCAAGGACAATAAAAGTAAAAAAAATATACGAATCAAGTAAAAACAATTGCTTTTAACAAACAAAAGAAAAAACCTATATTTATATGTGGGAAGAATTTTTATCAACGACATTAGTTCTTTTTTTTGTGATGGATCCCATCGGAAATATCCCTCTATTTTTGAATGTTTTAGAAAAAATCCCCATCGAAAAACGAAAATGGATTATAACAAGAGAAATTACTTTTGCTATGCTAATTTTAATATTATTTTTGTATACAGGCGATGCAATTTTAAAATATCTTAGTATTTCGCAATTTTCTTTAAAGATTTCTGGAAGTATTCTTTTATTTTTAATATCCATGCGAATGATTTTTCCCCCACCATCTCATCAACATGGTGCTACATTATTTGGTGATTTACCCGAAGGTGAACCTTTCTTGTTTCCCTTAGCAATTCCTTTTTTGGCTGGTCCATCTGCCATCATTACAGTAATTGTTCTTTCGAATCAAGACCCAAGCAAAATCCATCTCTGGTTGTTAGCAATTATAGTAAGTTGTATTCTGTCGTTATTCATCCTTCTTTCTTCTAATTTGATTGCAAAATTCGCCGGCAAAAAAGGCATATTCGCAACAGAAAAACTTATGGGGATGATACTTATCGCAATTTCTACTGAAATGTTTTTAAAAGGCATAAAAGAATTTCTAAATCAATAAAAAATATTTACAAAAATCATTGAGTAAAAATAATATTTTTTATGAAATTTCCAACAGACGAAATCCAAACTTTGATATTCGAATATCTCGAAGGGCCAAAAATCTTAGAAGAATCTTTATTAGGAATGTCCAAAGAAGATATGCTTAAAAGACCCATAGAAGGAAAGTGGTCTACCTTAGAGGTGATTTGTCATATCGCGGATATGGAAATTGTCTATGCAGATAGAATTAAAAGAATTCTTGCAGAAGAACGTCCCACTTTGTTTAGCGCAAATCCTAGCCATTTTGCAAAATCTTTGTATTATCACGACAGAGAGCCAACAGAAGAATTACATTTAATCTATTCGATAAGAAATCACATTGCAAAAATTCTAAAAAAATTAGAAGAACACCACTGGCATAGAATCGGTATTCATTCCGAAATAGGAGAAATTACTCTATTAAAAATCGTAAAAAATATTACTTTACACATTCCTCATCATGTTCAATTTATTCTGGAAAAAAAGGAAAAACTAAAAAAATGAATCACTACAAAAAACTTGCTTTTATCGTTATATTCCTGTTGATAGCTAGTTTTTCCTTTTATTTTTTTTATTCGCCGCGATTTAGTATTTATTTAATTCAAGAATCAATTACCAAAAAAGATAAAGAAGCATTTTTAAAATATGTCGATGTAGACTTACTGCTCGAAAACTTTGTCCAACAAATCATACTAAAAGAAGTAGAATTAAAAAAATCAGAAAATCCTATACAAAAATTCAAATCTTATATAAAAAAAGAAATTTTAGAAAATATCCAACCTACTCTAAAAAATTTTCTAAAAGAATCTCTTTTAGCTTATTTTGATCATTCTATACCAGAAAAGCTTCCATCGTTTTACCGAAAAGAATGGGATGTAATTCCTACGTTGATTTATATTAATACCCAATATAAAATCAAAAAAATTGAATACGAAAATCCCCACACTGCCATCGTAGAATACAAAATATTTCTTAAAGATCAAACAACTTATAATTTAAAGCTTAAATTCGAAAGGAAAAACTTTTACTGGAAATTAATTGCAATTCCCAACCTTTACGATTTTATACTAAAACTGAATGAATAGCATTACTCTTTTTCTTGATAATCTTTGCAATCAATTTGAATCTCTTTTTTATTCAGCTTTTTTTCTAGATATTTACAATAGTAGGATTGATCTTGAAGTTGAAAAAACCTACAATTAAAGCACATCTTTTGAGTATCAATAAATTTTAATTTATAAGAATTATAAATAAAATTATAAATAAATTCAAATAAATCTTCGTTAGATAAATTTGTTTTTTTCAATAAAGGTAAAAATATTTTATAAAAATCCTTTAACTCTTTTGCTATCTTTTTTCCTTTTGGAGTTAAGTGAATATATTTTTTTCTTTGATCCTTTTGATCCACGATACGTTCTATAAGAGTTTTTTGTTCTAAGGTTTTTAACGATTTACTCAACGTAGTTTTATCGATAGAAATCATGCTTTGCAAATCTTTTTGGGTAAGCCTTGTATGTTTCTGGAGGGAAAGAAGAACCAAACTTTGTGTTGGGTTCAGCTGATATTTTAGACTTTCCCTCCATAATTGAATTCTAAATATTTCGGAAATTCTCTCCAATCCTTCGATAATTTTTATTTCTAAATCAATTTCTCCACTCACTAAAAACATAATCATTTTTTTCTACGGATTTGTGGCAAGCAAAACATTGATTGACTGCATCTTTTACCACTGGTTTAGAAAGATCTCCTTCTGCAAAAGCTTGAAATTCCCAATTTCCTGTATCTTTGTTTTTATTGGTCTTTTTCATGTAGGCAAGAACTTTACGTTTTCCTTCTGCCACTGCATTGTCTTTTTTTACAACTTCCATAAGATCAAAAACTATCAACGCACCTTCGGGGAATTTTGTTTTGTTTTTGTATGCTTGATATGCCTTTTCGTTTGCATAGATATGATGAATTCCCCCAAAATCTTTATACAATGGATGTCCTTCTTCTAATATAAGTGTTTTAATATGATAGAACTGGCGATAATCTTTTAAATCATCCTTTTTTGGTTGAGCTTCTTGATCCTTAACACAATACCCCAAAAACCCTATCAATATTATAAGCATAAACATTTTTTTTGTCATATATCCCTCCTGTTATTTTAGTTGGCAGTACCAACTATTTACAATATAATTATACCAATCAATTTTACAAGCATTTTTTTATTTTATTTTATAGAAAATTTCAATCAAGCATTGCTCTAAAAAGGATTCCATGTATTTTTCTTTGGTGATTTTTGTATCCAAATCATTCCAGAAATGTGGTTCAACCGAAGAATCTAGAATAGAAATCAATTGAGATTTTAAAGCAGGTCTTTCTTTTTCTAAATACGAAAATAGTCCTACTTGTTTAATATTTTTTACTATATCTATCAGTTCGTCTTTGCTTAAATCGATTCTATAGGCATACAAATACCAATGAACCTGATCTTTATGGATTTTTGATTTGCTATGGCTTAACTTCATAGGTTTTCTAATTCGTCTAAGCGAGATTGTAATTCGTACCACTTATTTTCGAGTTCTTGTAAACGCTCGTTAATTCTTTGCATCTTTTCGTAATTTTCTGGTGTATGCAAATTATTTTCTTCTATAAATTGCCAGAGTTGGTCGCGTTTTTGTTCTAATTCTTTTAAGTATTTTTCCATTTCTCTTAACTCTTCTCTTAATTTGCGAATCTCTTTTTTTCGAGCTTTATACCCCATATCAAAATATTGAATCAATGCTTTTTTATTGGAGGTAGGATCATCCGGATTAGTTATGGGTAAGGGAGAATTACCATTCTTTTTTGTTGATTTTTGTGTGGATTGTATTAAAGAATAATAAACAATTTTTGTGTCCAACGATTGATTTTGTTTTTCTATTTCTAATCGTTTATGATAAACATAATCTTCGTAATTTCCAGCATAGACTTGTATTTTTTTATCAAACACTTCGATGATCTTGGTTGCAACTGTTTTCACAAAGGTTCTATCGTGGCTTACAAAAAATACTGTGCCAGAGAATTCCTTTAAGGCTAATGCGAGACTTTCGGTTGTTTCGAAATCTAAATGGGTGTTTGGTTCGTCTAGTATCAATACATCATTTTTTTGTAAGAGTAAACCCATTAGATACAAGCGAACGCGTTCACCTCCACTTAAAACTTGCACCTTTTTTTCGAAGTCATTTTCTGTAAAGTGCATAATGCCAGCAATTTTCTTTATTTCGTTAGAAGATATATTACCATTAGCAAATTTCAACAAAACATCGATTACTTTTATTTCTGGATCCAACTGACTTACCATTTCGTGAGAATAATATCCAATTGTTTTATTTTTTTGCCATTTATAATAACCTTCTATTGGTTCGATGAATCCAGCAATGGTTTTTAGAAACGTTGTTTTTCCTTCTCCATTAGGTCCTATGATGGCATATTTTTCTGAACCAGCCAAATAAAGTTCTACATTTTTAGAAACAACACAATTTGGATATCCCGTAGACATTTTGCATTCAAAAATAATTCCCGTTTGTTTGTATACATCTATAAAATGAAAAAAAATCTTTCTTTCTTTGCTCAGAAAATGATCATTTAAAGGCACTTCTTGAATTCTTCGTAAAAGTTTTTCTTTTGATTTTGCCTGAGATGATTTTGTAGCTTTCGCCTTAAAGCGATTTATAAATAATTCTAACTTTTCTTTTTTCTTTTGGATTTCTTTTTGTGTTTGTATAACAGAATCGATTTGTTTTTGCTTCCATTCTAAATATTCGTTTACATCTCCTTTATAATAATAAAAATAATTACGGGTAATTTCTAACGTATTTTCGCAAGTTCTTAACAAAAATTCTCTATCATGAGAAATAATAAAATATCCAATTTTGCTATTTTTTAACTCCTTTAAGACATTTTCCAAAAACAATTGAGTATCTAAATCTAAATAATTGGTTGGTTCATCTAAAAATAAAAAATCTGGTTCCGTAGATAAAACCGAGACTAATTTAACCCGCATTCTATAACCGCTAGAAATAGCTTCCATTGGTAATGTTAACAATTCCGATGTAAGACCAAACTGAAAAGAATACTTATAGCAAACCCAAGGATCTTGTTTGGATTTTTTGATAATATAATCTATCACAACCTCGTCTTTGTTCCAATCCTCGAATTGATCTAAAAAACCCAACTTAACATTTTGATTATAGATGATTTCTCCCGAATCTGGTTGTAGTTCTTTTTTTATTAACCTATATAAAGTTGTTTTTCCGATTCCGTTTTTTCCAATTACACCGATGGTATCTTCTTGGTTAATTGTAAACGAGATGTTATCAAAGAGGGTTTTACTTCCAATATGGTAAGATAAATTTTTTATGTCAATTAAAGGTTTCATAATTCAAATTTTACTTGAAATTATTAAATAAAAATAAAAAAATATAAGAAAAAAATCACGTCAAATAAAAAAAATGCAAATGGTAGAATCTTATCATAGTGTTCCAGCAACTGTTGCAGAGGAACTGATAAAAATCATTCGAATGCTAGCACGTTCTGGAAGAAAATTGTTTCGTCAATATTTAACTCAGACTATCTATAAAGGCAATTACCAACGATTGCATAGTTTAGATAAAACATCCAAGCTAATGGAACGAATCAACCAAGCATTAAGAGATCCGAAAAAGGTACCTACCATTGGGCTAACAGCTAAAAAGATGATTGCAAAAGCATTAGAGGAATCCGATTCTGCATTGGGGGATGCATGCATCTTTTTCTTAGAAAAAATGATCGAAAATCCTTTGGTGGCATCAAGTAAAGAAGCGATTGAATTTGTCCACTTAATCCTACCACCACTAAAAGAATTTCAATCCCTTTACGAAAATCAAAACATCAAAATCTTTGAAGAATTATTACTTACTACCCAAAAAGAAGAATTAAAAAAAATCATCGAACCAGTAGAATTAGGTAAACATGGAAAAAAGATACAAGTTTCTCAAGAAGCAAAACTCTTAATCGAAAGAATAAAAATTGCTCAAAAATCCCAAGATATTGTTAAATGCAAAAAATATATTGCAACATACTTGATTCGTTATGGGGATCAAAACTTAGAGGATAGAAAGGTTATCGATTCCATTATAGAAGCATTCGATCAAAGCTATCCCAATTTTAAAAAAGAACTAAACGATTTTATTGCAATACAACTACATTATCAGATTTTACAAGGGGTGGTAGAAAAAAACCTAAAAAAAAGCATCACAGCAATATCCAAATATACTCATATTTTTAGAGGGGATCCCAACATCAAATTTTACCACGAAATCGACGAATTCGAAAAAAAACTCTACGACATCATTAACCAAAAAAACCTATGGGATGAACTTAAAAAATAATTCATGGTCAAGAATGCCTAAACCTTTTGGAACATCATTGCCAGCATATCCCCTTGATGGATCCTTTTTACAAGTGTATCAAAAAATCTTTTAGATAACCTATAGATTAAGCTCATTTCTGGTTTCGAAGTAAAACCAGAACCATAAGTAATCCTAGAAATTTTTTTAAACCCAATAGAAGCCAATATTTGTTCTAGTTGAGTTTCGTTAAAAAAGAATAAATGCTCAGGAACATTCATAAACCTCCATCGATCTTTTAATAAACGAGCAATCAATCCCCAACGACAAGTAGAAAAAACAAAAACGCCCTTAGGTTTTAAAACCAAATCTATTTTTTTAAAAACACGGATCGGATCTTTAAAATGCTCAATCGATGCCCACAAAACAACGCAATCAAATTCATTGATAGTGATATCGAATTCTAAAAAATCTTGATTAATTACGTTTAATCCAAGCTGATTTTTGGCAAAATCCGACATTTCTTTAGAAATTTCTACGCCTAATACATCCCATCCGCGAAGCTTCATATATTCTAAAAAATACCCCGCTGCACATCCAATCTCTAAAAGCTTAGGATGATCATTAAGAATTTTTTCTTCGTAAGAGAAAAATCCTAAGTCTTTTAGGTTTAATTCCCACACAGAAATGAGTTGTTTTTTTAATGCATCGGATAAATAATTGTTATAACCTCTATCTGTTCGCTTGTAAAAATAATTCCTTTGATAAAACTGCTCTATCTCTATAGGTTGTGGATAAGTCTGAACTACTTTACATTTTCTGCACTGAACAATATCATACAGGTTTTGATCTACCCCCATTTTAGAGAATAAGACCTTGAATTGATTATGATTGCAAATAGGACAATTCATCTTCTTTTTCTTTTAATTGCTTGTAAGATAGATATATCAACAAAAATGAATGGAAAATCATAAAAAATATAAATATAATAAATATTATAAATCTTATATATAAAAAAAATAATTTAAATTGATTTATTAACGTTAAAAAGATATCTATCGATATTTCTAAAATTGCAACTACAAAAAACAAAATGATGATTGCTTCGATTTTATTTTTATTCATATAATTTAAATTAAGTGAGCGAATTAAATGTGATAGAGCAAAAATCAAAACCCCATAAGCAAGGGTATGAGAATACAAAACCTTTAACCGCCCAGAAAACGTTAATGGCTCTTTAAAACGATCTGGTTCTTGTGGAAAGTATTTTAGCATTTCTTCGGAGCCATAATAGTATTCCATCCATTGAGAAGGCTTATAACCAATCTTACTAAAAAACATCAAAGTACCAGTAATGCTCTGAATGATTACAAATAAAGCAAAAAAGATGATAAAATAATAATAGAATTTATTTTTCATTTTTAATCAATAAAACGTCTTTTAACAACAAAAACTGAAAAAAAATCAAATATACGTAAAAGCCCACTACGCCAAAAAGATAAAAATAAAAAAACCATTTCTGTTGAGAATAATAAACTAAACAAAATAGATAAAAAATAAAATATAATATTGATAAAAAAAATATAATATTTTTTAGACTAATAGAAAACCTTGTTTGGTACAACATAGCAAAATTAAACAAAAAATACATACCAAATAAAAATAGATTGATGTGTAATTCTTCTAATCGAATTGTAAACGATGGTTCCAAAAGTTGAATAAATTCAATATAATCAAAAGAAATTCGCGTTAAGTGTAAATAAAAATTGCTTATAATAAAAAGAAAAAACAATACATACGTAAACAAGATAATTTTTCTTGGACCTTGATTGGAACGTACTGTACCTGTTATTAAAAACTTCATTTTACATCCAAAAATTTTGATAGTTTTAGGGTTAATCTTACCATTTCGGAAACAGTTCTACTTGTTAACGTGGCACCCGATACGATGGGAATATCAATGCCTGGTGTTAATGCATCTTCTTTACTTTTGCTTATAAATAAACCTAACCATCTATCCGATGGCTTATATTCAAGTGGTTCGTAAAAACTTATTAGATAAAGATTTTTGATTTTTATCTCTGGATCCAAAACTACCATCACAGACATTTCTCTTGTTCTTACAACATCAGTATGTAAAATTGCATATCCAAGAGTTTTGTTATTCTCTTTTGCTACATAAAAGCTATAGAATTGATGCTTAATCTTAAATCCTAATTCTTGTTCCATGGATTTAACATCATTTTCTGTAAGATAGATGCGTTTTTTTTCTATGGTGGCATTTTTAAAAGTGTCCTTTATTGCCTCCTCAGGAGTGATAAAAACCTTCGAAAAAAGGCTTAAAGGAAACATAAGCAATGTTAATAAAATCTTTAATTTGTAATTCATAGCACCTCTTTTTGATAATGAGTCTCAATATTAATTTTTTTCACTAAGTTTTTTTGTCAATCGTTTGTTGTAATTCCTCGAACCAATTTTCTATTGCTGGATAAATATTTCCAAATTCCCCATTGCTCATACACAAAAGAATGATTTTATCGTATTCTTTTTTTCTAGATAAAGCCACGTAGTCACTAAAATGATTTTTTAATTTTGCCAATAAATCTTCTGGACTTTCGCAATAATAGGCTCTTTGATTCCAATTTTTTATATCCTGAATGATTTGTTTTACGTTAAGTTGGAATTCCTTTGCTACTTTTTTGGGGTTAAAGATTTCTGTTATATATATTGCATCAGAATTCAAAAACGCTTTAGGATAATCGTTCTGAAAAACATTCCTATGACTCGTTGCGCTTCTTGGCTCATAACACGAAATTAGAAAAGCATTAGGGAATGTTTCTTTAAAGGCTCTCGTAGTTTCGAGAATTGCAGTAGGATGATGAGCAAAATCCTCGTAAAATTCAACTTCCATCCCATCTAGAACAATCCGTTTACGTAGTTGCTGTCTTCGCAAAACTCCTGGAAATTCTTCGATTGCTTTGGATACAACATCAAAATCTATGTTTAACTCTCTTGCTAATAAAAATGCTGCTAAGATATTCAAAAAATTTTGTGCACCAAATATCTTAGGTTGTACCTTACCTAAGGGTAAATATAACTCTTTTTTGTTATATCTTAATGAATAAATTTTATGCTTATTTAAAAGTTGCTCATCTGTTGGTTTTTGAGTATAATAAAGCACGTTTTCTAAACCAACAAGAATTTGTCGAATTAATGGATAATCATAATTCGCGATAATTTTTCCTTTTTGGGGAATCCATCTTAACAATAGCTCAAAGGAACGTTTATATTGATGAATATCTTGATAAATATCCGCATGATCAAATTCAACAGAGGTAAGAATTAAATAGTAGGGTCGATAATGTAAAAATTTAGGTTGTTTGTCGAAAAAAGATGTATCGTATTCATCGCCTTCGATTACAAAGTATTGACCTTTACCAATTGCAAAACCAGGATGCCCATCGGAACGAATTCCACCAGCAAAAAGACCTGGTTTAAAATCAGCTTTTTCTAAGATATAGTGCATTAGAAATGTGGTTGTAGTTTTCCCATGAGTGCCAGCTATAACGATGCTTTTTTTTCTTTTTAGAAAGAATTCATACAGAGCAGAAGACATACTCATTATAGGCAGATTATAATTAAGAATAGTTTCTACTTCGATATTACCTCGCGAAATTACATTACCAACAATATAAAGATCAGCCTTGGGGAATCCATTTTTTTCTACAATATTTTCTTCGGAAAATTCATGAACAATAAAGCCCCACTCTGCAAGTTGAGTAGACATAGGAGGATACAATTTTACATCCGAACCCGTTACTACATGACCTGCATCTTTAAGCATTTTTGCCAGGTTGCCCATGGCAATGCCACCTATTCCTGTTATATGTATCTTCATAAAATCCCAAACTGTTTTAGCATTTTAAAAGATTGTATTAAATTATTTATAAATAATATTATAATAAAAATTATTAAAATTAAACTTATAATTAATAAACTTTCGCTTAATGTCCTTAAAAATCGTTTTTTATAATGCCGCGAATACAAATAAAGACTTACAAAAAAAGAATACATGATGGACAAAATCAAAAAAATCCAACCGACCAATGGATGGATAAAAAACATAATTAAATTAGCAGAGACCACAATACTACTTTTTAGAGCGAAATAAAGATTTGTACGATTGAGGGTTGGAGGTAAGGAATAATATTGATATTTATCAAACATAATACAAAACAAAACAAAAAAAACATATATTACTAAGGGTAGTCCATAGAACATAAAAAATGTCTTAAACTTGATTATCTTACTTAAAAGAATAAAGATAAAATAAGGACTAAACAAGACAATTAAAGGATAATGAATTACAAAAGGCAGATGATAATAATAAAAATAATCTCTTGCTCTAAAAAATTCAGGAAGTTTTTCTTGCGATAAATTCCAATCAAAAGAAAAAAATAATCGTAATAACTTTAATGAATTCAAAAAACTCATTCTAAATCGAAATAAAAAAAGATTGCTTTATTGTAAATCATAATAAAAACTTTCTTCTAAATGAAAAAATCAAAAAAATCTCTTATTTTACTGTTTCTTTTGTTCTTACAAGTTTCTTCTCTATATAGCCAAGAAGAAATTTCATTTAGTCACGAAGAATATCAAAAGATGAATCATTTTATAAAAAAAAATAAAGAAATTCTTTATCTTTGCAAAGAATGTACGAATCAAGAAATACAAAAGATTCGAATCTTTTCTTTTCGATCCTCTTTTAACAATAAAATTGTAGTCATCAAAATTAACGAAAAAGAGTTATTACCTCAATATATTTATGTATGGAATATAGATAAGTATCAAAACCTGGTTGCACTAGTAAAAAAGGATGTTCATTTATTAGACATACCCATTACTTTAGAAGATAATCAGATTCCAACAAATATTTTAAAAAATGCTTCTGATATTCCCTTTTTAACACAATTCGAAAAGCAGTTAATCGATGCGATCAATCTATTAAGAAATAATCCCAATCTATACAAAGAAAAATTAGAAAAGAAACTAGACTATTTTCGCGGCAATCAATTTATTATTCCTGGCAAAATTGTAATCCATACCAAAGAAGGGCAAAAAGCTGTTTTAGAAGCAATAGAAGTATTAAAACAAACCAAGCCCTTACCACAATTAGAAATAAAAAAAGAACTTTGCGATAGCAGTAAATCACACGTAATAGATATCGGTCCAAAAGGAATTGTCAGTCATTATAGTAGTAATGGATTATCGCCATCTGAAAGAATATCGAAATTGGGCAATTATAAAAGCATGGGAGAAGTTATTTCTTTTGGAATTTATGATGCCGAAGAAATTGTCCTTCAGTTTTTGATAGATGATGGCGTATGGGATCGCGGACACAGAAAAAATTTGTTAGAAAAAAACTTTCGATATGTTGGTGCATCTTGCGGAGAACACAAAACCTATCATTTTATGTGCGTTGTAGATTTTGGCGAATAGTTCCATCTATTTCGGAATTTGCTTTAGAGCATTATCATTCGTTGATACATTGTATTACTTATAAGTTTAGATCAATCGAATTGAATCTAGAATCGAAGTTATACGGAACCACGATCTTGGTCGTGTAATTCGTATCCTCAATCAAATATATTTTTTTATTTCTTTCTGTCGAATCATAGAATTCTTGGATTTATGAATGAACTGAGTATTGGAATGTCTATATTACTTGGCGTTATACAAGGTTTAACAGAATTTATTCCGGTTTCTAGTACAGCACATGTTAGGATTCTTCCAGCCTTTTTGGATATGCAAGATGTTGGAGCCGCCTATACTGCTGTAATTCAATTGGGTAGTTTGATTGCATTATTGTTTTATTTTAGAAAAGATTTGTACGAATTTAGTATGCAATCATTTTTAGCAATTCAAAAGGAAATTGAACAATATACATCGTTAAACCAAACAATTATGAACTTAAAACATTGGAGCTACGAAGCGAAGATGCCTTTTTATTTAATCATTGGAACAATTCCCATTTCGATCTTTGGAATACTTCTAAAAAATCTTATTAAAGGTCCTTTTCGTTCTTTGTATGTTGTTGCTGGTAGTTTAATCCTTTTTGCTATACTCCTCTGGATTTCTGATGTAAAAAGTAAGAAAAACAAATCCATCGAAGAAATTACGTTATGGGATGCTATCTGGATTGGATTTGCTCAATCTCTTGCATTAGTACCAGGTGCTTCGCGTTCTGGTGTTACACTGATGGCTGGTTTATTCTTGAATTTTAATCGCGAATCTGCAATGAGATTTTCGTTTCTGTTGTCTATTCCAGCAATTGCTCTTTCTGGTTTTTATGAATTGTTCAAAGACTGGCAAGAGATTTCTCAATTAGGTATTATGTCTGTTTTTGTTGGTACTATCACTGCTATTGTTGTAAGTTATGTTGTGATTGCTGGATTACTAAGATATTTAAAAACTCATAATACATTGGTTTTTGTTATTTATCGAATTGTGTTAGGATTATTTATCTATGGCTTGATTTATAAAGGAATGATTTCTCCTTAAAAAAAGATTAAAGTATCAATTTACCCTGCCGAAAATAGTAATAACAAATTCGGGAGCAAGAAAATGATGCCAGCGGGTAAAAGACAATACGATGTATACAAAGATACAGAAATTCAAACTGCCGATCAGGGTAAGTTGATATTGATGCTTTATGATGGAGCGATTCGTTTTTTGAACATTGCCATCGATAACATGGACTATCGTAAATATGATATTGTGAATAATAATATTATTAAAGCTCAAGATATTATAACAGAATTAATGCTATCTCTTAACATGGATCAAGGGGGAGAAATTGCAAAGAATCTTTTTAACATCTATGCATACATGAAAAAACGCTTATTAGAAGGAAATATCAAAAAAGATGCAGCAATTTTGCAAGAGGTCATTAAGCATTTAACTACATTGCGTTCTGCGTGGGAAGAAGCGATTAAAAAAGCTCCGGTTAAACCAACACCCGCAATGGAAAAACAAGTTGCTGGCTTTTCCATCACTGGTTAGTCTTGGCTGAGGATCTATTACCTTTATTAAAAAAATATCGTGAATTTTTGGTTTTATTCTATGTTTCCCTAAAGCAGGATCAGTTTGATTCTGCTCTCTCCTTAATACCAGAGCTTAACTGTCTACAAGAAAAAATTCATTCCAGTTTAGAGCAAATGACTAATTTTGATGGTGATTCTATTGTAAACCTTGCAAAAAAGATTCTTTTGATTCAAAAACACATAGAAAAATTATACACACAAAAAAAATATATTATCGAGACCCAAATAAATGATCATTTTTATACGAAAATTGATTTTTTAATAAAAAAGTTCTTGCAAGAAAAGGGTTTATAGATAGATTCAAATTCGAACAAAATCAATGTTTGTTTAGTCTAAATTAATCAAGGAGAGATTATGTATAAAAAGCATTTCTTGATTTATTTTACCTTAGTTTTTTTATTGAATTTTTTTGTTATGCCCATAGAGGCAAGACGAATTGCTGTTCTTTTTGGGACAAACTATCAAGGCAATGAAGCTGATATTCCACCTTTAGAATTATGCGAAGCTGATGCAAAACTAATGGAACAATCTCTAAAACAATATGGTCAATTCGACGAAACAAAGGTATTGTTAGGAAGAATGGTAACTGCAAGTAATGTAAAAAAAGCCTTGGAAGAACTGGCTAAAACAACTACAAAAGAAGATGTGATTTTTCTGTACTTTTCTGGGCATGGAACATATCAAAGGGATAGCTCCGCTCCTAATGGTTTAAGAAATTACTTAGTAATGTATACACGTCCACACATTTCCGATAAGGAACTTAATGATTGGATGAATGGTATTAAAGGAAAAGTTGTATGGGTTTTTGATTGTTGTTTTTCAGGTGGAATTGTTCAAAAAGGCAAAAATACTCGGGGCGCAGGTGATATACCCGTACCAGAAAATAGCCCTGGCACGGTAATACAAAACGGGGATCAAAACTTTTATTTTAAAGATGCTGTACTTATTGGATCTAGTGATGCAAACGAAACATCCATCGAAATTCGTGGATCCATCAATCATGGTATTTTTACTTATTTTTTTGCTCAAGGGCTAAATCCAGCAAATTCGGACTTAAATAACGACAAAACTGTCACTTTATACGAAGCATTTACTTGGTCGGCAAAACGTGTTACAGAAAAAGCAAAAGAATTTAGACATAAGCAAAATCCTCAAATCAGAGGGAATGCCTCAGGATATCTTATTGCAGGAAACCTAAAGCCCATTACACCACCATCAGATAATACAGTGCCGAATGTGGTAACACCACAGCCAGAAGTAAGTCCCAATCCACAACCCAATAATCCCATAAGTCCAGCAGATCCAGTAACACCAGAAGAACCCCCTGTTGTAGATCAAGGAAACTATGGTAAGATCGAATTAGTCACAACAATCCTAAAAAGTAGACAAGCAGGACAAAATACAATGGATCCAACAGAAATTCTAAGAAAAAATCGATTAGGCGATGTAGATAGAAAAATTCGCGTTCTTGTATCTGGAAGTGAATATCCCACAGAAATCAAATGGTTAGACGAAAAACAATTAAAACAAGTCTCTGGAGAAGAAATTCCCTTAGGCGTTTATTCTTACCAAGGAAAACCTTATTACAACAAAGCAGCATATATTGTAATCAGTAAGGTGCCAACGGGCGTTCACGAAGTACAAATCGAAGCAGACGATTATCCTGTTATAAGAAAAGTTATCGGTGTAGAAAAAAATAAATCCGTAAAGGAATTGATTGTTGCAAGTTTAGCTAACTATGGCACAATTCAAGGTAAAGTTTTTTATAAAAATTTTGAACAACCCTTAGCCGGGCAAGAAGTATGGATGCCTACTGTCACTGGCGTAAACCTTGTTTTTAAAATGAAGACAACCAAAGATGGCTCCTTTTGGTTTTTAAACTTACCTCCTGGGGATTTTTATAGATTAAAAGTTTCTTTTTTGGAAAACTTAGATCTTGATAATAGTTTCTTAAAAGTTCGTCCAGGAGTTGTAACAAAGGTTGACGTAGTATTGAACAAAAAAAGTGTAAAAGATCAATGAGACTTTTAATTTATATATTAATTTTCTACCTGATTTATAGGGTTGTGAAATACTTTATTAATAATAAAATAGAATCCCAGACTCAAAAAGAATATTATACGATAGATGAGTATGGGATTCCTCGCAAAGAGAAGGATATTACCAATCAAGTAAAAATCATCGAAGAAAAACGATTCAATCAAGAAGAATAATAAAATAATTTAACTATAAAATTTTATAAATTCATCTAAAATATAAGGAATTGATGAACTAATAATCAAGGATTCTACGTCTTCTCTGTTTAAGAATCCTTCTCTTACCATTTCGAGCAGAAACTTTTTAAAGGTTAAATAATAATCGGCAACATTCAAAATACTAATAGGTTTATCCATCAACCCCAATTGCTTGTAAGTAAAAACTTCGAAAAATTCATCCATGGTTCCAACTCCACCTGGTAGAACTAAAAATGCATCGGATAATTCAATCATCTTTTCTTTTCTTTCTTGCATACTCTTTACAATGTATGTATTTGTTAAATTTTTGTGCAGAATTTCTTTCTCTGCTAAAAATTCAGGAATAACACCATAGATGGGAATATCAAATTGATTCGCAGTGGTAGCTAATAGTCCCATAAGACCAATACTACCACCACCATAAACAATTTCAAACCCGCGTTTTTTTATCTCTTCGCAAAGCTCCCCTATCTTTCTTCCAAAAAGAGGGTTAATTCCTGTTCTTGATCCAAGAAATATGCATATCTTCATGTTTAAAATAATTCTTTAACATCCTTAGGATTTGCTAAACATAAAACATTTATATTACCACCAAGAGATGTAATTGTTTCTTGGGTAAGTCGTTGACTTGTTTTACCAGGGCCAAAATCAATAATATAATCTACGGTATTTATAGCTGGTTTGACTGCCATGTCCCAATGTAAAGTACTTACTAATAAATCGCGACTCATTACCGGCATTAAACCAGACATTTTACGATAGTCTTCTCCATTCGCGAAGGTATAGACAGGTATTTTTAAATCCTTCATATCATAAGAGAAATTTTCTTTTTTCATATCTTCTAGAACTTTTGGGACAGATTCTTCCATGTATGGACTATGGAATGGACAAGTCGTTTTTAAGAAAATAAATTTAATTTTATTCTCTTCGAAAAATGATTTATTTTCTTTATAAAATAATAATAATGATTTTCGGTAAGAAGATAAAACGCGATTTGTTGGTGTATTGTATAAACCAACATAAATTTTCGGAGCTATATTTTTTTCGTTAAATTTATGCACTAATTCTTCGATTATTTTATGTTCTGAACCTAAGACAGCTACCATTGGAGCGGGGTCTTTTAATCCCAATTCTTGTGCTAATTTTAGCTCTTCGTCCGTAGGATTTAAATAGGGAAACACTTCTTGTGCTCTTAGTGCTAAGTAAGTTATATACTTCATGTAGAGTCGAAGAGCTTTATAATAATCTTCTCCTTCTAAGCCGAGTGCTAATAAGGTTGCAGAAATCAGCCCTTGACTATGCCCTGTTGCTGAAGCTAAGATACTTTTTACCGTAGAAAAAGGATATTTTAGTCGGAATTGCTCATAATAAGCAAGTTGTGTCATCTGAATCATTACCAAAGATACGCCAGCGGTAGATAAATAATCTTCGGATGGGATAGAGGATTCATCCTTTAGCCACTTTTCTGGATCTAAACCATAAGGTGTTGCAACAGCATTTTGAGTTAAAGATTTTAGTTCATTTACAGCATCAATTGCATGATGAAAAAAATCATTTAATGTACCAGAATCGTATAATTTTTTTAGCTCGGAATACCATGGGGAACCTTGACCACCCATCTGAAAAAAAATCTTTTTATTTTCTTTTAAAAGATTTTCTATTAACGGCATATTCTTACTCCTTTTTTTATTTATTGACTCTTTCCACAAAGGAAAGATCTCTTAAATCTATTTTAATTATATCCCCTTGACGAATATGAATAGGAACTAATATTTCTCCTCCGGTTTCTACTTGAACCTTTTTCCAAGCAGTACCGACAGTATCACCTTTTACACCTTCTTCTGCATAGGTTACTTGAAGCTCGACAAATGTTGGTGGAGAAACACTTACAGGTTGATTTTCGTAAAAAAACACATCAAATACCATTTCTTCTTTTATAAAATCTAATATATCTTCTAGTAATGCAACAGGTATGTTGAATTGTTCATAATCATTTTTATCCATCATTACAAGGTGATCCCCTTCTCTATAAAGGTAGCTCATGGAACGTTTATCCAATTCTACATCTTCGATTTTTTCGGAAGACTTAAAAGTTCTTTCGATCACATTCCCTTTTTTGATATTCTTTAACTTTGTTCGAACAAATGCACTACCTTTACCAGGATTGACAAATTGAGAAAATGTAACAGTGTATAAATCACCATCAACTTTTATTACCATTCCTTTTCTTAAATCTATTGGGTTTATCATATTGGTAGATTTTTTAAAAGTGATCTTAATGTCTATAATTTTTATTATGTTTTAAAATTAAGAAAAAATTCCCAATGTATATGTTTTCTATTTCTATTAAACCTATTCCAGTATATTTGAATTGTATCGATTTATCACGAAACTAATTCTTTTTAACATAAAACTTAATTTTATATGACTATCATAAAAAAAACGACGATGTTGTCGATATTTTTAAAACAACATCCTATCATTTTCTATGCATTATTTCTTTTCGTCCACCAGTTATTACTAGATGCGGCTTATACAAAGAAAAAATCCCATTTTCTACAACGCCAGGAATGGAATTGAGTTTAATTTCTAATTCTTCTGGGTGAAAATTTTCGAATTTTACATCTAACACAAAGTTTCCTTTGTCTGTAATAACAGGTCCATCTTTTTTTTGAGCCATTCGAATTTGCATATTTACAGGATTGAGTTTTTCTATTTGCTTTTGAACAATAGAAATTGCTTCTGGAATTACTTCTATGGGAACTGGAAACTTTTCTCCTAATCGTTTAACGTGTTTTGATTCATCCACAATGCAAATAAATTGATTACTCATGGAATGAACAATCTTCTCGAGGGTATGTGCAGCACCACCGCCTTTAATAAGATTGAATTCTGAATCTACTTCGTCTGCCCCATCAATAGTTAAATCTAAACTAGAAAAATATTGAATAGGATATACTGGTATATTGTATTCTTTTGCCAATAAAAAAGATTGGAAAGATGTAACACAACATTCGATTTTTAAACCTTCTTTTTGAATTCTTTCACCTAATTTTTTTATCGCAATAGCTGTAGTACTTCCTGTTCCTAATCCTACCTTCATGTTGTTCTTGATAAATTCCACAGAGCGTGTTGCTGCTTCTTCTTTTGCTTGTAAATTTGATTGTATGTCCTTCATAGTTATCTCTTATATTGATCAAAAATTATGCTTAATAATTGTTCTGCTGCATCAAAAGGGGTAATTTCTTGGTTCAAAATTTTTTCTTTTAGTTCTTGGTATTCGCTTTGGATTTTTTCTAATATTTGGCCTTTTATCTTTTCGAAAAAAGACTGCTCAAACCAATAGAGGGATTGTTCTCTTCTTCGCGTTTCGAAATAGCTTTTAGATGTTTCTGGATGAATTTTGTTTTTCATCAATGTTTCGAAGTTTATTAACATCTGATAGACTTCGTCAAATCCTAATTTTGTAATGCTAGAAGTTAGAATGATGGGAGGATTCCAACCACTTTTCGACAAAGGAAAATAATGCAATGCTCTTTGAATATCAGCCCTTGCAATCTTTGCTTTTTTTAGGTTGTCGCCATCTGCCTTGGTTATCACTATTCCATCTGCCATCTCCATTATGCCACGCTTCATCCCTTGAAGTTCGTCGCCAGAACCGGGAAGAATCAAAAGCATAAAAAAATCTACCATAGAATGAACTAATACTTCGCCTTGTCCAACACCAACTGTTTCTATTATGATTCGATCAAATCCTGCTGCTTCGCACAATATGATTGCTTCTCTCGTTCTTTTTGCAACACCACCTGGAACTCTTCCCGATGGTGATGGACGGATGTATGCATTTGGATGCTTGCTTAAATTTTCCATTCGCGTTTTATCGCCTAATATACTACCACCAGAACGCTCGCTTGTTGGATCAACTGCAAGCACTGCTACTTTATGTCCTTTTTCTATCAGATCCAAACCAAAAGATTCGATAAAAGTACTCTTACCAACCCCAGGAATGCCCGTAATACCTATGCGAAAAGAATCAGTATTTATTTTTAAACATTCTTTGATAATTCTTCCCGCTAATTGTTGATCTTCAGGATTTTCGCTTTCTATCAGTGTAATTGCTTTGCTAAGAATAACTCTATCCTGGTTTAGTATTCCTTCGACATATTCTTCGAAAGAATAGGTTCTTTTTTTAAACCTACTTTTATCCAAGTAAGGATTAATGGATGGCGGAATATCTACCATTAGACTCATTTTTTTACAACTTCTGAACGAGAATTTAACAATATTTCCATCAGCTGTATTGCTGACTGAGAAATAATTGTTCCAGGTCCAAAAATAGCAGCCACTCCAGCTTTGTAGAGAGCATCATAATCTTGATGAGGAATTACACCACCTGCAACGACAATTATATCGTCTCGATTTGCTTTTTTCAATTCTTCGATTACTTGTGGGATCAGAGTTTTATGACCACCAGCAAGGCTCGAAACACCTAATATATGAACATCGTTTTCTATAGCTTGTTTTGCTACTTCTTCCGGTGTCTGAAATAACGGACCAACATCAACATCAAAACCTAAATCTGCAAAACTTGTCGCCACGACTTTTGCACCCCTATCATGTCCATCTTGTCCCATTTTTGCAACTAGTATTCTTGGTCTTCTTCCTTCTATTTTATAAAATTTTTCTACTAATTCTTTTGCTTTGTTAAAATAAGGATCTTCTTGAATTTCTGAAGAATATACACCAGAAATCGTTCTTATAGGAGCTTGATATCGTCCGAAGACTTTCTCCATTGCATAAGAGATTTCTCCTAATGTTGCTCTTTTTCGCGCTGCTTCTACTGCTAATGCTAATAGATTTCCTTTGCCAGTTCTTGCACATTCGGTAATCGCATTAAGTGCTTGTTGAACTTCTTCTTCGTTTCTTTTTGCTTTAACTTGTTTTAATTTTTCGATTTGAGCATTTCTGACAGCAGTGTTGTCAACAGATAATATTTCTATAGGAACTTCTTTATCCGGTCTAAAACGATTTACTCCTACAATCACGTCTTTACCAGAATCAATCCTTGCTTGTTTTCTTGCAGCAGCTTCTTCTATACGCATTTTAGGAAGTCCTTGCTCGATGGCTTTTGCCATTCCTCCTAATTCTTCTACTTCTTGGATTAATTTCCATGCTCTTCTTGCAAGTAAATGTGTAATAGATTCTACATAATAAGAACCAGCCCATGGGTCGATTGCTTTGGTTATACCAGTTTCTTCTTGTAAATAGATTTGAGTATTTCGCGCAATTCTAGCAGAGAAATCTGTAGGAAGTGCTATTGCTTCGTCTAATGCATTTGTATGTAATGATTGAGTATGTCCTAATGCAGCAGATAGTGCTTCTATACAAGTACGAATTACATTGTTAAAAGGATCTTGTTCTGTTAAGCTCCAACCAGAAGTCTGACAATGCGTTCTTAATGCCATAGATTTAGGGTTTTTTGGGTTAAATTGTTTTACAATTTTAGCCCATAACATTCGCGCAGCTCTCATCTTGGCAATTTCCATAAAATGATTCATACCAATTGCCCAGAAGAAAGATAATCGCGGTGCAAAATCATCGATGTCTAATCCCGCTTTAATACCTGTTCTGATGTATTCTAAACCATCTGCTAATGTATAAGCTAATTCTAAATCTGCTGTGGCACCAGCTTCTTGCATGTGATAACCACTTATACTGATAGAATTAAATTTTGGCATGTGTTTTGATGTATACTCAAAGATATCTGCAATAATGCGCATGGATGGTTCTGGTGGATAAATGTAAGTATTCCTAACCATGAATTCTTTTAAAATATCGTTTTGTATTGTACCTGTGAGTTTTTCTGGAGGTACACCTTGTTCTTCTCCAGCTACAATAAAAAATGCCATGATTGGAATTACTGCACCATTCATCGTCATAGAAACAGAGACAGTATCCAATGGAATTTGATCAAAAAGAATCTTCATATCTTCGACGGTATCAATAGCAACACCTGCCATTCCAACATCGCCAACTACTCTGGGATGATCTGAATCATATCCCCTATGTGTAGCAAGATCAAATGCAACAGACAAACCTTTTTGACCAGCTGCTAAATTTCTACGGTAGAAGGCGTTCGATTCTTCTGCGGTAGAAAACCCAGCATATTGACGAATTGTCCATGGACTTAGGGTGTACATAGTGGCATAAGGACCACGTAAATAAGGAGGAATACCTGCTGCATAATCCAAATGTTCCACATCTTTTATATCTTTTTGTAAATACACCGCGATAGTAGGAACTTTTTCTGGTGTAATCCATGGTTCTGGAATACTTTTATACAACAAATCTTCGAACTCTTCTTCGGTTATTTTACGAAATGACTCTTTTGTATTTTTAATATTGCGATATTGTGGTCTCATATCCTATCTCCTTAATTGTTTTCTAAAAATAACTTCTGATAACGTTCTAATGTTTCGAATAAATTACTTTTAATATGTATAAAATCATCAATCCCTTGATTTTGCAATTCTTCTTTGGATTCGGGTAATCCAGCAATTAATACAGATTTTTTGAATGCCAGTAAATCGTTTTTAATTTCTTTAAACATATCCAGATATTCATTGTCGCTAGAACAAAGAACAAAGGCATCGATTTTTTTATTGGATATTTGTTTAAGAAAATTTAATATTCCTTCTTTGTTTTTTAAATCGCCCGGATCTTCTACTTTAAACCCAGCACAACCAAAAAAGTTCATAATAAATGAAGCTCTTGCTCTTTGCATTGCCAAATTTCCAAAGGGTATTAACTGAATTACGGGTATTCCTTTTTTTTGAGAAAGCTCTTCTGTTTTAAGTCGAAGCTTTTCGAAGAATATAGGTGCTCTAAATACTTGAATCGCTTTAAGATTTTCTTTTGTTTCGTAATCGCCAATTAAATTGATAGTTTTATATTCTTCTAGTAAAAAATCTTTTGGGTTGGGATATTGATTAACGCCTAACAAAAATTCTTTACGCGATTTCGCGTTATTAATTCGTATTTTTTGCATTTCTTTTATTTGATTTTGAATGTAGCCATCTTCTATTGCTTTTTTAAATCCACCTTGATCTTCGATGTTTAAGAAAAGTTCCCATGCTTTTTCTACGATTTTGTCTGTTGCATTTTCGATATAATAAGAACCACCTGCTGGATCTGTAACATAATCTAAGTGACTTTCGTATTTTAAAATCAACTGAGTATTTATGGCTAATCTTCTTGTAAATTCATCATCATCATTGTTTACAGCACTGATAGGTAAAACCACCAAAGAATCAACTCCTCCTACGATTGCTCCCATCGCAGATATAGTATTTCTTAACATGTTATTATAAATATCATAAATAGAATGGTGAAACAAAGACGAAACAGCCAATTGTTGAGGTCCTTCTTTATAATTTTCGATAGAAAATCCTTTTAATACCATTGCAATCAATCTTCTTGTCGCTCTAAACTTCGCAATTTCTAAAAAGTACAATGAACCCGATGCTTGAACCAACGTTATTTTTGGTAAAATAGAACGAATCTCTTGGTTTTCTAAGTTTGTTAATATTTCTGCAAAAGCACTCATGGTGATTCCCAATTCCATGGCAGGAGGAAGTCCCGCATTGTGATACACATCACCACGAATTGCAAGAAATGGTAAAGAATAATTATTAAAATAATTTTTTAAATTTTTTATAAAATCATTCCAGTCATAAGTATAATTACCTGTTAAAAGATAATCTAAAAATGGATCGAACAAAATAGAAGTTCTTAAAGTTTGATTTTTAATGACTTGGTATAAATCTTCGCTACTTCCTATCAAATAATTTTTAAACTGATACTTTTCGATTAAACCTAGAAGATTTTTTAATGATTCAATATTTGTAATAGATTTTCCATAAAACGTGTAAGGAAAGGATTTTTTACCATAAGGTAAAATTATCCCTTCTGCTCCTCGTCTTGTAGTTTGTTCGAGTTTGGTTTTAATTTCTTCTTCTGTTCCTTGGATGTATTGTAATACATCCCATTTCTGAGAAAATTTTTTTCCTCTCGTATAGGGATAAACACCAGGATAATCATGAATAAATTCGAGTAATGATAAATCTTCTTTTGTGTAAAAAGGTGGCAGAACGAAATCATCTAATGTTTTCCAAGAAATTGCAGAAATATCTTTTGGTTTACCAGATTTTTCTAATTGTTTATAAATTTCGTTTAACCATTCTTGTTTGGAAGTTGGAGGAAATTCATTTAAAAATAATACTTCGTCTGGATTGGGATAATACTCTTTTAATTCATCTAAATATTTTCGCATAAGTACATTTTTTTTATTTTTTGAATTTTTTCCAGAATTTTATAATTTTTATTTATATTTTATCATATAGAATTAAAAATTACTTCCATATCCGAAACCGATCGTTTTTTCGTCATTGGGTTTATAATCATTCGTTTGGGAATCATAAGTCCAGGTTCTTTTAATGGTATATTTTATGTAAAAGCCACCGAAAAAAGATAATCCAGCCTCTGCTGCTAATAAGGCATTTTCACTTTTTGTGATAAAAGCTTCTTTAAATTTATCAAAATTTTTCTTTATATAATAACCATTCAGAAAAATTCCTCCAATATTAGGGACATAGAATCCTGTGAAGACTTTAGAATTATTAGGACCATCGTAATTTTCGTAAGAAAATTCAATCACTAAAAAAGAAACGAACTCTAAAAGGGAATTAAGGAAATATCCTTTTTTGATTACACCATCCGTAGGTAGAGATTTTAAATATGCCAACTTAGTTGTAGAAAGATTATTGTTTTGATCATTTTGGATATATTGATTACGTTCTATTGCATAAGTAGAATCAAAATATTCGGGAATATAATTCGAAGTAATTTCTCTATATTCTGGACGAATACTCCATTTTACTAATCGACTCAATTGCATTTCGAAATTTATACCTATGTGAGTACCTCTGCTATTTTCTATGTGTTTAAATTTATTTATATCTATATAAGGAGTTAAATCCATCCATGTAAATGGAGATAATCGAAACTCCATATCCACACCAGTTACAGTTAAGTTTTCTACTTTATCTGCACGGGGTAATTTTGTTTGTGGATCAATTACTAAGTTATTGGAACCATCTACTTCTAAGCTTAAAGGAGCATTATAATCTGTTATTACAGTATAGCCAATTGCCCATCGATTCCAAAATCCATGCTTTCTTGAACTTTTGGTTCCTTCGGAATCACTCGCTCTATCTTGTAAAACTTCATTTGGTGTTTTTGTTGGAGTTTTCGTAGTTGTATCTGGTGATGGTTGTATTTGATTGGGCTCTGGTATCTCTTCTTTTGGTACAGGAACAATCTTTACTTCGCCAGATGCAGGATCAAAAACCTCTCGAAATTCCACTTTTTCTTCTTTTAAATCTTCTTTTAGAGGTCTTAACAAATGTTGTTGTAATCTACCCCCTTTACCAGTATTAGGTATTGCAGTTTGGAATAGATAATTTTTATTATATTTTGGATCTCTATTTTCTTGGATGGAATAGGCTAATTGACTTTTTGTGTAAGAATCTTCATAAGCTAAATTCCAAACAGATGTAAAAATACCGACAGGACGCACAAAAACACGATAGCCCCTAACTTCTTTTCTTAGAGCATTGTTGGCAAAAACCTCAATTCCTCCCCAATTATTGTTAATGTCTGCCATAAGGCCTGGACTCCATACAGAAGGATCATAACTACTAATATAGCGATTAACAATAGTTCTATGACCAATATAGCCATCATTCATTATACCATAATGTAGAGACCAATTAAAAGTATCGTCTGGGTTAAAATATAGATGTGTACCATAAGTGATATAACGAAAGATTTTGTAATAATCTGTTACGTCGTCGTAAGTTCCTGGTCTTAAAGAAGGGGTTTTTGGTGCAGATAATGGTTCTTTATCGTATACTAATACTTCTAAGGGAATTTGTAAACCAATTCGAAAACCAAAAAAAGGAAGTTCAAACATGGGATTGATAGTAACATAGTAATCTTCGTTGATAGATTTAATGCCCATGTCGAGCCCAAAGGAATTTCCTTCGATGTTAGTCCCATAACCGGGAGGTTTATAAATCTCTGCATAAATTGTATAGAGGGGGAATAGAAATAACAATATTTTTATTATGTACTTCATTTATATATTAGACGAAATTTATCCATCTTTTTGCTCAAGAAATTCTTGGATCATCATTCTTCCAGATGCTAAACTATCTTTTATGATAAAAAATTCATTTAATTTGGTTAATTCAAATATTTTTTCCACATTTCCCTGAACATTGGTGATTACGATTATTCCACCTCGATTTTTTAACCAATTAGAGATTTGAATGAGTGTACCTATACCAGAAGAATCAATGTAATTTAAGTTTGTCATATCCATAATAAAATATCTGTAACCATCTTCTATTGCATATTTTACTTTCGACTTAAGCTCTGGGCACTTATAAAGGTCTAACTGACCTTCTAGTTGGATTTCGTATATCTTATTATGAGCAGGTTTTTCTATCCCTTTATCGCGGAAAGAAAAAGAATCTGATATATCGATTGCTTGCGCCATCATTTTTTTACTTGCGATTACTAAATTTTCTTCTAAATTTTTATGAACATCTTTTAGGCGTTCTAATAAACGCGAAAGCATTTTTGGTTCTAAATCTAAGTTTGCTTCTATTCGTTTTTCTGTTCGTATGATCAGTTCTTTTGCAGCATTTAAATCCCTTTCTGCCGAAAGACGAGATGCTTCCATCATAGATTTACTTGCGGAAGCCAATAAAGATTCCACACGCACTCTTTTATTAACATATTTTTCCATATCAACATTTGGCTTAAATTCCGGTTTAAAAGAAAGTTCCATCTTTACAAATTGGGAATTCTTTTGAATATTATAAAACGATAATTCAGCATCGATTAAGGATTCTTGTTTTTCTGCAACAGGACCATTAATTTCTGTAATCATGACAAAATTTCTTACATCATCAGAACGTAAGTCTCCTGGTCTTATAGTTAATATATCTTCGTAAAGATCAAAAGGAACATCGGATAACATTTCTTTAAAGGTAATTCCCCTTCGCAAAAAGACTTTTAGTTCGAGCCCTTGACCATACAAAGACGCTAAGCTGCCAAATTCCTTAAAAAAGATTTCGTTGGATTGTTCCGGTCCTTCTATAAAATAAAAATTCCCTCCACCAGCTCCTGCAATATCTTTTAAAAGGGTTTCGGAAAAATCTTTCCCTACTCCCATCGTTGTAGTAGTAATCCCTAATCCAGAATGTTCACGAGCAATTTTTTTTAACTCTGCTGGATTTACTATACCTGCATTTGCCATTCCATCTGTTAATAATATGACGCGTTTTATCACTTTTTCGTTTATATCTCTTAACATTCTTAATGCTTGAAGCCATCCCCCACTTAAATTTGTCGATGAACCTGCTGTAATGCTCTGAATTTTCTTAATAACAGAAAACTTATCTGTTAAAGGAATTAAAGGTTGAACCAATTCTACGTTGGTATCGTAAGCAACAATTCCTACATAATCTTTACGAGTTAACCAATTTACTAACGCACTCGAAGCTTCTATAACAGATTGAAGTTTATCTCCATACATCGACTTACTTTTATCAATTACGATTACCACCGCTAATGGTAAACGATTTTGATCCTCCGAAATGGGTGGTGTCTCTATTGATAATAGGGTATGAGCCAAAAACTGCTCATTGGAATTTAAAACATTATATTCGTTCAATATCTCGAATTTTATCTCTTTCATCTCTTTTACCTTTTCTTATAGTTGTATTTTGTAAATCAATTTTCTATTTTTAAAATTTCCAGTTGTTTATTTTTTGTTTTTTCTTTTTTTTCTGGTAAAGTATTATTTTTTAATTCTTCAATTTCGATACCTTTTTGTTCTGGAATGGGTTCTTGTTTTTCGGGAAAAATTAATTCATCTTTTTGAGGTAGGATTTGGATATTTTTTCCCGAAGATAAATCCTTCGCTATGTCTGTTTGTTTAGGCTGATCAGAAGATTCAATTTTTAAAGGTACCTCTTCTTGTACTAAATCGTTTAAATCTGGTAAGATAATCGTTCTTTTTTTGTTTAGGTTTTGTTTTTCTTGAATCTTTTCTTTGATTTCGTTAAGATAAGATTGTTCACTTACTACTGGTGCATTTTCTCTTCCCTTTAAAAAACTATATAAAGAAACTGCAATTGCCATAACAATCCACAAAGAAATAAAAGAATATGTAATGATTTTTCTTACTTTGTAGGGAATTGCATTCAACCAATTATCTATAAAAGAAAAGATCTTTTCTATCATATAATTTTATTATCGTAAAATTTTCTCTTGTAGGAAACTCAAAATTTTATCGATAGAGATTCGAATTTGTTCTGTGGAATCTCTTTCTCTAATAGTGACTGTTTGATTTTCTTTTGTTTCGTAATCTACGGTAATACAATAAGGTGTTCCTAATTCATCTTGACGGTAATATCGTTTACCAATAGAACCAGAAACATCAATTTCTACTGGAAAATACGAAATCAATTCTTGATAGATTTTTTCTGCAATTTCTGGAAGACCATCCTTTTTTACCAACGGAAAAATACCTGCTTTTACAGGTGCAAGCTTCGGGTGAAGTTTTAATACTGTTCTTTGTTCTTTGGTTCCAGCATTCTCTACAAAATATCCATTGGATAGTACAGCCAAAAATAGACGATTTACCCCAAGTGCTGGTTCAATCACGTAAGGGACGTAATGTTCTTTGGTATCAGGATCCACATACTCTAAATTTTTTTTGGAAAAATTTATGTGTTGTCTTAAATCGTAATCTGTTCGCGAAGCAATACCCCATAATTCTCCCCACCCAAAAGGAAATTTAAATTCTAAATCTACGGTATTTTCGGAATAAAATGCTAGTTCTTCTTTGGAATGTTGACGTATTCTTAAATTCTCTTCTTTTAAACCTAAGGATTTTAACCAATTAAAACAAAAATCAACCCAATAATCAAACCATTCTTTTTGTGTACCTGGTTTGCAGAAAAACTCCATCTCCATTTGCTCGAATTCGCGTGTCCTAAAAATAAATTGTCGTGCAGTTATCTCGTTCCTAAAACTTTTACCAATCTGAGCAATTCCAAAAGGCACTCTAACTCTACAAGTATCTACCACATTCTTAAAATTGATAAAAATACCTTGTGCAGTTTCGGGACGAAGATAAACCTTTATATCGGAGCCTTTTGCTGCCCCCATATAGGTTTCGAACATCAAATTGAACTGACGCGGTTCTGTAAAGTCTTTACTACCACATACTGGACAAACAAGTGTACCATCCTTTTGTTTTTCGTTGTAAATATTTACTATATCGTTAAAGGATAATTTCGAAGAATCAATTTTAAATTGTTCTTCGTAAAACTTATCTACTCTAAAACGCGATTTACAATTTTTACAATCAAACAAAGGATCGTTAAAATTGTCCACATGCCCACTTGCTTTCCAAACCATTGGATGTAATAGAATCCCTGAATCCAACCCAACAACATCTGAACGCGTTTGAACAAAAGCTCTCCACCATTCATTTTTTAAATTTCGTAATAATTCCACACCATAAGGACCATAATCAAAAGTGCTTGCTAATCCTCCATAGATCTCTGAACCCGGATATACAAACCCTCTCCTTTTACAAAGTGCAACAATTTCATCTAATGATTCTTCTATAAGATTTTTTGACTTATCCTGCTTTTTATTTGACATAAATCGAAAAAACCAATCCATAGAAGATTTTCAACTATAATTTTATCAATGTTCATGAATCTAATTGACTCCAAACTATTAATAAAATAAAATTCATTGGTAATTTTAAACATCATTCATTTACAAAAAAAACAATCATTAATTTATATATTTTACTTAATAAAAGGAATTAAAAAACTCATTAGCATGGTCTAAAAAAAATTTAATGGATTCTTTATGCTTATTCCGATTTTTAAATTGTGAATGTAGTAAATGCTTTTAGCAACGAAAATAGGAATTATTTGATTGAATTCCAAGAATATTTGATCGTAGAAAGAAATCTTAGCCAAAATTCTATTATAGCATATACCCAAGACCTAAAAAAATTTTTTCAATACGTGATAAATAAAAACCTAAATATCTTAAACATTACTACCGAAGATTTGATAGGATTTCTAAAAGACGACACTGTTAACAATATTTCGAAACGTTCCTTAGTTCGTTTGATTGCATCGTTAAGACAATTTTATCATTTTTTAGTGATCAAAAACTATATCGATAAAAATCCAGCAGAAAAGATCGAACTACCCAAAGTAGAAAAACATCTTCCAGATTACTTAACATTAGAAGAAATCAATAAATTCTTTAATTCTTTCGATACAAATAACATTTTTGAACTACGTGATAGATGTATTTTTGAGATCATGTATGTAAGTGGTTTAAGAATTTCCGAAGTCTGTAATTTAAAATTAGAAGACATTGATTTTTTAGAACAAGAAATCAAGATATTAGGGAAAGGCAATAAACAAAGAATTGTTCCCTTTGGAGAAAAAACATTGCAAATACTTCGACAATATTTAGTACATAGTAGGCCATATATATGTAAGCATAAATCGAAAAAAAACGAATATCTTTTTATCAGCAAAAAAGGAGGGAAATTAGATCGAAAATCGGTATGGAAATTTTTACAAAAATATGCTCTGCGAGCTGGTATTATAAGAACAATTTCGCCTCATACTTTTAGGCATAGTTTTGCAACTCATATGATTCAAAACCAAGCAGATATAAGAATTGTACAAGAATTACTAGGGCATAGTGATATTTCCACAACACAAATTTATACTCATATAGACAAAAGACACCTAAAAGAAGCACACAAAAAATATCATCCCAGAGGTTGATGATTAATTTTAATTATAAATTTATTCTAATATAATTTTTATAAAATATATAATAAAAATCTTTTTTAATATTTAGAAATATTTGTTTATGTAAAAAGCTATTAGAATATTTTTGTCCTACATGAACTCTAATTATAAACAAGAGCTTGATTTAAAAGAAAGTTTAGCAATCATTGTCGGAAGAATTATTGGTTCGGGCATTTTTAAAACACCTGCACCTATTATGCTACTTTCTGGTTCTGTTATTATATTTTTAGGCACATGGATTGTAGGAGGCATACTAACCATTTTAAGTGCTACATTATATGCAGAGATGGTAGCAGCCTTTCCAAAATCAGGGGGGCCATATGAATACCTAAAAAGAGCTTATCATCCTATTGTATCCTTTCTTCGAGGATGGGCGATGTTTTTTGTTTCCGAAACAGCATCGATTGTCATTGTCAGTATTGTTTTTTCCGAATATACCTTAAAAATTTTGATGATTTTATTTTCTATCGAGACAAATTTTTTTATCGAAATGTTATTAACAATTTCTCTTATCTGGGTTTTTTCTATACTAAACTGTTTTGGATTAAAATTTTCTGGATGGCTACAAAACTTATTAAGTTTGTTAAAAATATTTGCATTATTTTATATATTTATTTTATGTTTTAGTCATGATCCGAAGAATATTTTTCAATACGAAGATTTTAGTCAAATTAGTTTAGCAACATTCCTTACAGGTGTTGGCTCTTCTTTAAGATATGCATTTTTCGCTTATAGCGGCTGGGAAGGTGCTACCTATGTAGCAGAAGAAGTAAAAAACCCCTCGAAAAATTTACCCTTATCATTATTTTTAGGAATTTCTATTGTGATATTTTTGTATCTATTAACCAATATCGCGTATTTAACGCAACTTACACCTCAAGAAATAGCAAATTCGAAATTTGTTGCAGCCGATGCAATCGAAAAAGCCTTAGGTGGGATTGCTGCACTCGTAATCTCTATCATAATTGTAATCAACACATCTAGTAATGTTAATGCACAAATATTCACAAAATCGCGAACATGGCATGCTATGGCAAGAGATGGTTTATTTTTTTCTTTTCTAAAAAATCTGGATAAAAATGGACTTCCAATTGCTTCGTTGATCTTTCAGTCCTTTTGGGCAACCATTCTAACTTTATTGGCTTATAGTTCTTATTTTTTAAAATCGACTGTTTCTATTTACGATAGACTCATTGACTTTTTTTCTTTTACATCAGCATTGTTTAATATATTAACCATCATTGCTGTTGTAATATTAAGAAAAAAATATCCTAATGTTCCTAGACCCTTTAAAGTTCCCTTTTTGTATGCAATCTTTTTGGTTGTTCTAAGTATTTATGGTTTTTATTCGTTTTATACACTTTATACGGCCTTCTATGAATCCATCTTAGGCATTCTTTTAACGTTAACAGGATTGATTTATTGGTACTTTTTTATCAACAAAAAAACAATAAAGGATTAAAAATTTTTGCTATATCATTTTTTTATTGATTTTTTTTCTTATAATAAAGAATGTTCTTTATGAAAAAATTATCAATCCTTTTTTTTGCTTTATTGATATTGGGTGCATTGGGAGAAGTTAACAGGATTTATGCAGATGGTTGTTATACATGTGGATCTGGTTCTTCCGAAAATTGCAAGCATTATTGTAGATATAGTGGTTCGGATACTTTCGAAAACCGAAAAAAATGCGAAAAAGCTGGTTGTAAAATAACTGGTACAGCTTCTTGTCCCACTGCATCAAATTATAAAGTTTGTTCTGCTTTAAGTAACGAAAAAACCATTTACGAAAGGTTTGCTTATAATTATTTAAAATAAAAAGCCAGAGATACCTGGCTTTTTTTAGTGAACTTTTAAGTTAGGATTGATCATATCTTCTGGTCTTACGTATTGATCGAATTGTTCTGCGGTAAGTATACCTAATTCTACTGCTGCTTCTTTTAGTGTCTTACCTGTTTTATATGCATGTTTTGCAATTTTTGCTGCATTATCGTATCCGATGTAAGGATTCAATGCAGTAACTAGCATCAAGGAATTGTTTAAATGCTTTTGTATGTTTTCTAACCATGGTTCAATTCCAATTGCACATTTATCGTTAAAGTTCAAACATGCATCTCCAAGAATTCGAATAGAATGCAATACATTATGAATAATCATAGGTTTGTATACATTTAATTCGAAATTTCCACCAGCACCACCAAAATTGATTGCTACATCATTTCCCATAACTTGACAACAAACCATCGTCATCGCTTCGCTCTGAGTTGGGTTTACCTTACCTGGCATAATAGAACTTCCTGGTTCATTCTCGGGAATCTTGATTTCTCCAATACCAGAACGAGGACCACTTGCCATCCATCGTATATCGTTTGCAATCTTCATTAAATCTGCTGCCAATGTTTTTAAAACTCCATGAAGGTTCAACAATGCTCCATGAGAAGTAAGAGCTTCGAATTTGTTGGGAGCAGTCACAAACGGCAAATTCGTCAACTCTGCAATCTTTTTTGCAACTCTTTCTGGATACTCTGGATGTGCATTCACTCCTGTTCCGACAGCTGTTCCACCAAGTGCAAGTTTGTAAACGTCGTCTAATGCTTTGTTCAAACGTTCTATCGCATAGTCTAACATTGCTACATAACCAGAAAATTCTTGTCCTAAGGTTAATGGCGTTGCATCCATTAGATGGGTTCTACCAATTTTGATAATATTTTTGAATTCTTCGGATTTTTTGTGTAAAGTATTACGTAAAATTTTGATGTTAGGAATTAAATGATGAACAACGCGTTCTGCTGCTGAAATATGCATTGCAGTAGGAAAAGTATCATTAGAACTTTGTGAAAGATTTACATGATCGTTGGGATGAACAGGTTTTTTTGATCCTAATTCTCCACCAGCCATTTCGATAGCACGATTGGATATTACTTCGTTTACGTTCATGTTGAATTGAGTTCCACTTCCTGTTTGCCATATAACTAATGGGAAATGATCATCCAATTTACCTTCGATTACTTCGTCTGCTGCTTTTATAATTAAATCTGCAATTTTAGGATCGAGTATACCTAATTCTTTGTTTGTTAAAGCAGATGCTTTTTTGATAATTCCAAATGCTCGAATGAATTCTCGCGGAAAGTGATCGTTACCTATTTTAAAATTCATCAGAGATCGTTGAGTTTGGGCACCCCAGTATTTATCTGCTGGTACTTCTACTTCTCCCATCGTATCTTTTTCTATACGAAATTTTTTTTCGGACATATTCTACTCCTTAAAATTTAAAACTTATCTCTATTTTGATTTTTTTAAAAAGAATTCGTGGTCAAGTAATTAGTGGTTTGCAGGTTGCTTGTATTGTACTAAAATTGCAGAAACATCATCCTGAAAAGAAAACGACGATATATATTTTCTTAAAAATGAAGGAAATTCATTTAATTTGATTTCTTTTTGAGATTGTTTTTTCTCGTTAAAAAAATTGTTTAGAATTCTTATAAATTCTGTTCTATCCAAAAGGTTATGATTTTTTAAGAATATTTCGATTAAACCATCAGTACAAAAAAATAAGCTATCGCCTGGTTTTAGTTGTAATTCGATTATCTTTAATTCTTCGCGTGAGGATATATATTTTAAACCAAGAAGCGGAGATACATAGTTAATAAATTCAATTTTAGACTTTTCTGAATCATAATAAAAAATATGGTTCAGAGATCCTGTTATAAAAACTTTACCATTTAAATCGATCTTTATTAGAATCAACGACGCATAGTTTTTGATGTTTAATTTATTGATAATTTTATAATAATGATTGTTCAATTCCATAAAAATCGCAGGAATATCGTCTTGTTTTTTTTCTATAATCAAATAATTTAATAACGTGTTGATCTGCATCGTTAGCATTGCAGATTGTAAACCATGACCTGTAACATCGCCCAAAATTAGATAAAAATAATTTTCTTTTTGGATAACATCAAGATAATCGCCAGAAACCTCATCATAAGGCAAGGTTAAATAATCAAAATAATAATAATCATTCTTTGGCAAAAATGGATAGAACTGTTTTTGAATTTCTCCTGCAAGTTCTAAATCCTTTTTTCGCGATTCGTTGATATGAACCAATTTTAACTCTAATTCTTCTCTAAAATGCTCATAAACCTCTAATACAAACCACGTTATAAGAGAAGTAAAAACATAATCATAAAAATATCTTAATCGCAGATGTACTACTTCTATGTCTAACTTTAAGCTATTTGTTGTTAAAACCAATGTTAAAAGAACTAAAATAATGGCAATATTATACAATAGAGATATCCAACGATTATAAACATAATGCAATACAACGATAGTTAACAAAAACGAAGCATAATTAATTGGAGGAAAAACCTTACTATAAATTGCTATGTAAACATTAATTCCAATTCCTAGAAAAATCACAAGAAATAAAAATAACTCAAAATATTCAAACCGCGTAATATAATTAAAAACAAGAAATACAATCACAATAATAGAATAAGACAAAACAAGATTTATGTTAATCTGTAAATTAAACAAAATCCAGAAAAACAAAAAAATCAAGAGAGAAATAAAAAAACTTAAACCAATATAAATTCTTAATCTTTGCCTTTTTTTCGGGTTTAAAAGAATGGGATGATCCTCTGGAAGAAAACCATCTAAAAAAAAGCTTGCAAAGTCAAACAGGGTTTTTCTTTTTTCGATTAATTTTTTAATCTTTTTTGCCATACATTTTTATATTTTCTATAATATTTGCTGCTTGATCTTTATTCAAACTATAAATTCGCAAATAACAAAAACCATAAGGCAATAAAAATATCTTTTCGTAATATTCATTTGTTTGATTCCCCCTTTTGTATGTTACAAAATAGATGTTTTCTTTCTTTTGCTGGCGTTGAAAAGAATAAATTTGTTTTGTGTTAAAATTCCAAGAAAATTTTTTATCTACCCAATAAAGAACATCGTTGTTTTCTCGAACTTGATTTTCTCTTGTTTTTTGTAAATAGATATATACAGAACTATTTGAATTATTAAGTAAAAGTATTCTTTTGTTATCGTCAATTTCTATAAAATAAAACCACTTTACGTTGGATAAATAAAAATACCAATAATCATTTAAGGTCAAAGTGATGCCCCATTCCTCAGATATAAGTTGTGTTTTATTAGACGTAAGATTGTATAAAAAATATGGATCGATCTTACGAAAAATTTCGTTTATCTTTTGATTTTTTAATTTTTCTTGCAATGTTTTATAAGATTCTTTTGCTACATCGGAATTCTTACTTTTTAACAAGGACTTCCACAAAAATATCGCTGATATAGCTTTTTTTTGTTCCCATAAAGAATTTGCCTCGATATAATGTAAATAAGATTGTTCGTCTATTGGTATAAGTAAACTCCAATTTAAGTTGCTCTTTTTGTTATTGTAATAGTTTTCTTCCCAATGTAGTTCCATCTCTCCATTTCTAATAGAATACAAATACTCTCGAAAATGTACATCGTAGATAGATTGTTGTTTTATAGGTGTTTCTATCTTTTTTCTTAATAAATGGAGTTCACCATCGATTTGCTTTTTAACAGGAATAAAATTCTGGGAAAAAACTATTCCCGGCATTAACAGAAAAATCACCCACAAAATGTTTTGAAAAAAGCGATAAGTTTCTTTTAAACTGGTTTTAATCGCAGTTAAAATATGCTCTTTTAATTCCTTCGAAAAATTGGTAGGATGGACCAAAAATTTTTGATTGATTTCAATTTCTATTCCTACATAATTTAAAGATAACGTTCTTAAAGATTGAGTATGTCCATCCGAAACACCACGATAAGGAAGGTTAAAATGGCATCGATAAGATAAGTTTTTTTTTATGTGTTTGGCGAAATAAGATTCATTTTTTCTTTTGGGATCAAACAATATTCCAATTTCTGTCTTGCGTATTTTATTGTTTAAAACTGGTGTAAAAGAATGGATGGATAGATGAATGATAGGTTGATGATTTTGTTTTATAACAAAATCTTTTGCTTTCTTACGAAATTCATGATATTTTTTTAATAAAAATTCTTTATATTCTTTGGGCAAATGTTTAGAATACTTAGAAAATAGTTTTGGATGATGGATAGAACGATTAAAATCGATCAAAAGTCGAGTCATTTCGTTTTTTAAAAACAAGGTAGAATAATCTTTCTTTAAATGGTTATACAAATAATTCGATAGATCGAGAGCTCCTAAATCATAACCTAAATGAGAATTTAAAACCTCTTTTTCGATGTAAATATGCTCTTTCAAATAAGCTGGTATTTGATTTCCACCATGTTCACAAGTAATGAGTAAGTTCATAAAAAGTAATGATTATTTGCTAAACATTCCGCGATGTTTTGATAGATTTGCAATATCTTTTTAGTAGAATCTCCCTTCATGGACTGATATCGTTTAAGAATTCTTTGGGATAAATTTCCGTGATTCAAAACGATTTCTAAAAAAGAAAGATATTCTTTTGGATAATCGATTTTTCCTAGAATAAACTTGATAAAATCTTTTACACTTAACTCTGTTTTGTTGATATTCCATATTTTTAGATAATCTTTGGGAAGTAATGTTTCGATGCCACAACAGATTGCCTCTTGATAAATTTTATACAAATCTTGTGTATCGAAATCGTTGAATAAATTTTGTTGAATCATGTATTGAATTAAATTTACCCACAATAAAATTAACGTAAAATCCATCAAAGGACTTTCTTGAATATCCATGAGTCGTATTTCTATGGCATATCTTTCGAAACGAGCAATTGCTCCTCTGGAGTTTAACCACTCTTCTTGGAGAATTCCTTCTGGGTGATAGGGCTCAATATCTTTATACATTGGATATAAAATTTTATTATAATAATCTTCGATAGAATAAATTGACTCGGGAATCACTTTTCCAGTAATAGATGGTATTTTCTTTTGGTTGTTTTCGTAATAGAATAAACGAGAATCCAACAATTGAGTTTTTCCTTCCACAAAAGGCGAAGAAGCACTTAATGCAGGAATCAAAGGCAAGATAATGCGAATAGATTGATGCAGTTTTACGAATTCAGAATCATCAAAAAACGGCAAATTGATGTGAACACTTTGTAAATTTGACCAACCATGCCCTTTACAATCAAAGATTTTATCATAAGCTTCGTAAATTTCGCGATTACCATATTCCCATAAATAAGTATCTGTTTGTGGATTCATCAAAGGATGCATTGCAGTAGATAATAAAGTCGCATTATAATCATTCAAAAATTGATTAATTTTTATAATAATTTTATAAAATTCTTTATCTAATCCTTCGAGTGGTTTTTTAGGGCCGTTAGTTTTTAATTCGATTACATGCTTTACAATTTCGTTAGAAATTCCAAGAGAATTTAATGCGATTTCGTTTGTAATTTTGCCAGAATTAAAATAAGCTAAAATAGCATCTGCCAATGGTCGAATCGAAAGATTTTCTTTATCCACGATCATGTATTCTGCTTCTATACCAAAAGCCTCGAAAAGATGTAAGTTCATATGTTAAGAATTTTTTGAATGTTGAATTTTATCATAAAAATATTTTAATATTTCTTCGTAGAGTTTGTTGCCATCATAATCATCTTCGATACCTGAATCAATATTTGGGTTATCATTTACCTCCATTACATAAGGTTCACCCTGGACTTCTTTTATATCTACACCATAGAGTCCCTCTCCAATTAAACTAGAAGCTTTAATTGCTACTTCAACCACTTTATCTGGCACCATGTAAATAGGTAAAGTCTGAAATTTCCCTTCTTTATCTTCTTTAGAGTTCCAGTTATAGATTTGCCAATGGTTTTTTGCCATATAATATTTACAAGCAAACAATGGTTTTTTATTAAGAACTCCAATCCTCCAATCGAAATCTGTATAAATAAATTTTTGAACCAACAATAATTCGCTTGTTTTAAAAAGATTTTCTGTTTCTTGAATAAATTCTTTTTTATCGGATACCTTAACTACTCCTAAGGAAAACGCACTATCAGGTTGTTTTAAGACACAAGGGTATTCTAATTGATCTGCTATTTCTGTATAATTCGATTTATACAATATATACGTTTCGGGAATTTTAATTTTATTTTTTACAAGTAGTTCTGTTAAAAATACTTTATTAGAACATTTTAAAATAGAATTGGGATCATCGATAACAATCAATCCCATAGCCTCTGCTAAACGCGAAAACTGATAAGTATGATGGTTCACTGCTGTGGTTTCTCTGATAAATAAAGCATCAAACTCTGCTAATCGATCCATATCATCAGGATATAAAAATTCGACGTTAAATCCCATTTTTTTCCCTATGGTTTGGAACTTCATCAATGCTTTTTCGTTAGAAGGGGGATTTTTTTCGTCTGGGTTGATTAATATCGCTAAATCATAATGAGTATGTTTGATCTTTTTCTGAAATTTCTTTTTAAGATTGATATAATCATTTAAAGCATAGTTAAAAAATTCATAATGTTCCTGGGGAATATCTTCGATTTTGAGCTGTTGAATACCTTTGATTTTCCAAGAGTTTTTTGATTTCGCAGTTTTATCTCTTACAAAATAAACCTTGAATAAAGGAATCTTTAATAATTGAAATAATTCATTCGATAACCTTTCGTGTCTTAATGCGATATTTTTCCCAAAATATACGCTTAGTTCAAAATGTTCTGATGTAATCGAAGATAAACTTTTTTCTATAAGTTCACTACACTGATTTGCAACTTTTCTTAACACTTTTAAAGATTTTAAATCCTGAATCTGCAAAACCTCAGGTAATGGCTTATGCCCTCTTGCTTCTGCTAGTAAACTTACATAATAACCAATAGATTGATATTTATAAGAACTACATAAATTAATTATATAAGCCTTTTTTTCGTCCAGAAATGTCGAAGAGTTGGTTATATATTCTTTTGCTGTGATAATTTTATAATGTTCGTCATTTTCTTTGATGAATTCCTTATTTTGTTTTTTATCTATGATAATATAAATACTCATTTTTCGATAACCAATAAATTTGCATCGAAGGTAACAATGCCAAGTAGAATAGAATTTATTAACCTACCTACCCTTACTTTATAAGTAATGTTCTTTTTTCCGGGATGTAAAGGATAAGGATCTTTTACAATAATTTTTTTATTTTTAGAATCATAACCCACAAGTACCACAAAATGCCCAGCTGGTTCTCCACATATATCATCATCTATTACGGTTGTTGGTGTTGGTGAACGTTCCCTCATAGAATTATACAAATAAGTTGAACTTAATCCCGTTATGATAGGTACTCCTCTTTGAAAGATTTTTCTTAGTAATTTTGGTGTCAAATCTTCGTATTTGATTTTACCACCCCATTTTATAAATTTTAAATATGCATCTGTTGCTTGTACTAATTTAGAATCTTCTTTTTTACATTTTCGTTGTAAAATCAATTTTTCTTTAAGATTGACGTTTTTTTTTAAAAACCATGTAGGATCAAAAATCTGTAAATTATACGTATAAATCGTAGCACTATAACCTCTTTCTAATGCATGATTGCCTAACATTACAGCAAGGGTTCCCCCCTCTTTTAAAAATTCGACTTCTTTTTTTAACTGATCTAACGATGGATAATCTGTTTCATAAAATCGATAAACTGCTTGTAGACAAGTAATTCCACAAGTTGTTTCGTCTGGTTGATTTTCTATATATATTTCTTGTAACTTCATAAAATGATTTTATTTTTAATGATTAACGTGCAATCCCAATTCCTATACGAAAAGAAATATTTTCTTTTTGAAATAAAAAGCTTTTTTTATTCTTTATAGATTCTAATTTACTATATAATAAAATAGGATTTTGTAAAAATTGCAAAGAAAGTTGATCCTGTTTAAGTGTTTTGTATACAAAAAAATCTTGAATTAGTAATTGATTTCTTGAATTTCTATATTGCTGGAATGATACTTCACAAAATCCTATTATACCAAATTCTAAAAAATTCCACCATTTTTGTGGAAAAATATTATATAATCCTATATCCATTGATATACCATAAAAGTTACCAAAATTCTTTTTATAATAAATAGACTGTTCAAAATAATTCTGTAAATTATATAAATCTTTCGTTTGATTATAATACCTTTCAAAATAAACTTCCTGAAAACTTTCAGAAATTCTTAAAGATGTTCCTATATAAAAACCAAATTCAAAAGGAAAATACCGTAATTTGAATGAATTTATAGCTGGATTTTTTTTATTCGAAGTTATAGAAACATTTTTAAAACTTTCATTCCAGAAATCATAATTATTATATAAAAATTTACTGTTTTCTAAATTTGCTTTATATAAAGAAAATCCTATATGTAAAGGACTAATCAAACGATACATTATTTCTACACCTTCGCCTTGCTGTTGATTATTCGATACATAAGCAAAACCAGAAAGAAAAAAACGATATTTATCAAAATAAGGATTATAATTATAACCCCTTTGTAATCTTGCTTCGATAGAAGAATTTAAAAAGAATACAATAAAAAACAAAAAGAATAAACACTTATAATTTAAATTCATAGTAAATACTCCCTGAAAAAATTTCTTTATGAATTTGAAATTCTGGACCTCTACCTCCACTGGCAATAACATTTTGTATTTCTACCACAGAATATTTTCGAATTTCTGTTCCATGAGCAAATTTTGGCGTTAAGGTATAAAATTTTTCTTTACGAAATTCTATAATAATGGAACTTTTTTTATTAATATTGAAATTCATATTTAAAAACAATTCATAACCATTTCCTATATTGTCACCAACAAATTCTAAATACCTTAATGGATGATAAAAATCAAAATGTAAAATCCCTAAAAGAAATAATATACCTGACTTTATTTTTAAATTTTTTAATTTTAATATTGGAAACGAAAAACCAGAACCGATAATATAATAATCATTATATAAAAAATGTACGTTTGTATTAATAAATAATTTAATATAAGGATTAAAAGCATCAAATAAATAGTAATTTTCTCTTTCGTAATTAATCTTTAAAATAAAATCTAAATATTGATATAATTCTATTGTGTAGCGAAATTCAAGATTATAATATTTTTGCTTGATGGAAGATTCACTTTTATTAAAAACAATGTAATTATTCCATACATAAATACTATCTTTTCTATAAAATAGATTATCAAAATTAAAAGGTTTATAACCCGTATAAGGAAATGTATAAAAATCAATATCATAAGAACCAATTTGCTTTCTAGATTCTCCATACTCTATTTTAAATCGACAGTTTGATAGTTGTTTATTATAATTTAAACCCACACTTAATACATTATTCCTTACAGGATAAAAAATTTCTGAACCTGCACCCGAAGGACAAAGAAAATTAGAACATTTATCCTGATTAAAAAGAAATAAATATGAATATTTAAATCCTGTTGTTACAATCTTATTTGAATTAATATTTTTAATTCCCCAAAAAACAGAAAATTCAGAAGAATCCATATTTTTAAAAACAAATAAAAGAATAAATATAAACAAAAATCGCTTCATAAAACATCAATTATGGGTAAAATAAAAAAGAGGCATTTCGCCTCTAATCTTAATAAAAATATTTTATTTCGTAAATATCTTTATATTCTAAGATAGCATTCGATAAAGAAGCGATAGTTTCACAATTTTGCCTCCATTTTCCCTCTTCGTTTAAATCATAAAGAATATATTCATGAACATAATAAGGTGTTTTAATTATACACATTTTCTTAAAATTTTCTTTAGGGCAATGAGTTTTACTATATTCCCAGCCACTACAGGGATTATCAATTTCATTATCATTAGATATTCTATTAAATTCATTCCTACAATATTTTCCCATATCACTACAACTATATTTAAAATAGAGACGATTTTGATTTTCACTAATTAAGAAATATAATAAAATATCCTGATCTTTTATTTTATTCTGACTTGTATCAAACCAGGTACAACTTAATAAGATAAATAAAAATAAAAAATTTGTTTTCAAGTAATTCATAGTAATTCCTGATCTTTTAAAAATTAATTGGTGGTAAAGAAATAGAAGATGGATTACATAGATACATTTCCTCATAAGAATAAAGATAAACTCCATTACATAAGTTATATACATCTACTTTACGATAACATATAATATTATGATTGGGAGGTGTACCATATACTTCTTGACGAATTTGATTTGTCCGACGATGATCTTCCCATACTAAACCAAAATAACATATCAACCATGGATGTTTTTGAAAAATATTCTGACCTCCCCCACATCCTCCTCGTGTTGTAAAGAATTTTGATTTCGGGCTTTCTGCTATACCTACTTCATTATTGTCTTGTTCTTCTGCCTTCGCTTTTAATTTTAATTCCATAGAAAAATCTTTCTCCTCTTCTGTCTCTTTATCCTTTACCTTACATCCTTCTATTCGGATTGTTAATTCATCTCCCTTCGGTGATATTCCACCTCCTGCATTACATTCTTCGCTTACTATATATTCTCTATCCCCTTCTCTTATCGTTATTGTATTCTGAGATGCCTCTTCTCCCTCTATACTCTTTCTATAAAACTTCGTTCCATTTCCTATATCTACATCATATATCTCTGCTTTGAATTCTATCGGCACTGTATTCAATTTTACCTTAAATTCCAGTCTATCCTGATTCTCTGATAATGTATTCGACTCCTCTGAACTATATTCTATTAAACTAATTTTCGCTTCTTCTTCCTTATTCGCATTAAAGGGTATCTCTTTTTCTCCTATCTTTATAACAGAATCTCTTTGTTCTGTTTCCTGAACAGGTTGATTTAATAACGATAAAACCCACATCGCAGTTTTATTTTCTTCTTTTGTTCCCAAACCACAATATAGAATAATCGATAATCCTATTATGGTTCCAAACGAAAAGCCAATCTTTTTATGAATTGAATTGAATTGAATTGAATTGAATTGAATTGTTTTATTTTATTTTTTAGGTTTTGTATCTTCATTGCTATCCTCCTTTATGTATTATTTTATTGTTTATTTATAATTTTTATATAATATAAATTCTGACAATATTTTTTTCTTTGTTTATAAAAAAATTTTTTAAAATTGTCCCTTTTTGGACAAAAAAGGTATCGTTTTGTCCTTTTTGGGATAATATTTATAATAATACATTTATTATATTTGTAAAATATTGGATTTTCTTTTTTAATCTGTCTGATGGATTAATAATTTAAAAAATATTCTTATAACAAATTTTTCTTTCTTAATAAAATTGTTTTATTATTATGTTACTATGCCTTTAAAAGCAGATATTAGAAGAGCTAAAATTAAAAAATTTATTACTTTTCTTAAAGAAAATAAAGAAGATATAGCCATACAAGAATTAGATGAAATCTTTGAAGAAATTACCGAAGAACAACAAAATTATGTCCAAAAATCAGAATTACGAGAATTAATTATCGAAGTTCGAGAAGGTTTTAAAACAATGGATAAACGTTTTCAGGATCTTATCCACTATACGGACAAAAGATTCGAAGAACAATTGCATTATATGGATAAACGTTTTGAAGAACAATTACAATATATGAATAAACGCTTTGAAGAGCAATTACAATATATGAATAAACGCTTCGAAGCCATAGATAAAAGATTCGAAGATACGAATAAAAGAATTCATTTCATCCAATGGTTAATAGTAGTGTTAGTTAGTATTTTATTTAGTACAATGACGTATTTTAATAATAAAAATTTTGATATTTTACAAAAGATTTTAGAAACAAATCAACAAATTCAACAAGAGCTAAAAAATAGAAAATAAAATTTTGGTTTTTCCTCTATATTTGTATATTTATCAATAATTGTTATTATTTTCTTGCCTATTAAAAAAACTATATTTTATTGTTTTGTATGAAGGAAAATTCAGATTCTATACACAATAATCAACAAAGCGAAGAACAAAATGATCTTTCCAATCAAAATCCAGAGTTAATTTCTAAATTATGGGAAGAAGTAAAAAAAGTTTATGATCCAGAAATTGGTTTCTCTATCGTAGATTTAGGGCTTGTTTATGATATATGGACAGAAGGAAATAAAGCATTTGTAAAAATGACTTTAACTTCAATGGGTTGTCCAGCTGGTCCTTATTTAGAACACGAAGTAAAAGAAGCATGTAAGCGTGTAAATGGTATAGAAGAAGCAATTGTAGAAATTACATTTTCTCCTCCATGGGATCCAAGAGAAATGGCAAGCGAAGAAGTAAAAATGATGTTAGGTATTTATTGATTTTATAAATGAAAAATAAATTAATTTTTATTATTGTTATTTTTATATTTTTATTTTGTAAATTACAAAACGAAGAAGATAAGAAGAAAAACGAACTAATTCAAACCCTTTTACTAAATAGTATTAATTCTAATTGTAAAGTATATTCTCTATCAGAAGAGCCAACATTTACAGAATTACATCAAAAAAATGTATTCGAAAACTGTCTAAAATGTCATAATTATACTATGCATGAAGGTAATTTAAATTTAAATGATTATAATCAAACGAAAATTAGAGTTGTTCCTTATGCACCGCAGGAATCCTTATTATACCAGACTATTACTATTGGTAGTATGAAGGATTATTCCAATTCCTGTACAAATGATGCAGTTCGCAAATGGATTCAATATGGTGCTAAAGAATAATTTATTTTAAACCTCCCTTGATTCCTTTGTAAATTTTGGCAAAAGCATTATGACTATGTAAAGATTCAAAATGTTCAATTTCAGCTTTCCAGTCTAAAATTTTACTTTCATTATCTAATACTTGATGCAATCGTCTTGCTACATGTTCTACAAAAATAGGATTCATACCATTCAAAATAGCAAATGCCTGTTCATCAATACGTTTAACCATACTTTGTGTTTCTGTTGGAATAGCTTTACGTAATAATTCTACAAGATAAGGAATAAAAAATTCTTCTTCTGGTGCTATTTGTACAGTTACTCTTGCTCTGGAACGTTGTGCATGGGCCGTTGCAATTCCATTACCTTCTTGTGTTAATCCTTGAGCATATTCGTATTCATATTGTTGAGCTAACGATAAACTACAAGGACAAGTAGACGAATATTCATAATCCACTGTATAAAATAATTGAAAATGGTTTTCTTTTAAGAACGCTTCGATTTTAGAAGAATAATACTGCCAACCCCAATTATCGCTTTTAAGGGATTTTTGCTTCATAGGGTAAGAAAATTCTAATACTAAATGAGCATATTCGAATAAATCTTCTGATTCTTCATCGCGCATTTCTATTTGATATCGCTTTAATATCTTTTCGATTAAAGCATGACTAATGGGATGAAAAGATGTTTCTTCTTGTAAGATTGCACATAATCTACTCATGTTTATGCCCGTCTTCCCTTCTTTTAAGTTTACCCTCATAGAGGCAATACAATCGTGGTTCATAACCGGCTTTTCGGGTAATTCCAAATGTTCAAACATGATAGGAATTCTGTATCGCGTAATCCCCACTTCTTGAATTCTAATCCCTGTCTTATCGGGGAGTTTTTGGTAGTCAGATAGTCCTTTTTCGTCTTTTATAGGAAAATGATTTTTATTATTATAAATTTTAGACAATATTTCTTGATTTTCTAAACGTGCCATTTTAAATTCCTTTTTCTTAAAACATTATCTTTTTGTAGTATAATAATTTGTGAATCAAAAGACAAGTTTAAAATCATTATAAATTAAAAATTTTTCTATTCTGACTCGAGCGCCATTTTCTAAAAACAAATCGAGCTGGCGATAAATCGTGTAATAAAGATGATTCTATGGGAAGAGGATCTTGGTGGATCATACTTGCAATGATTTCGGAAGATAGAAATGAGGTAGTATATCCCCTTGTCCCATGACAAGCATGGATAAAAATGTTGTTATGTTCAGGGATAAAAATATCTTTATAATAATATCTTTTATTCGGGTTTAAGTTTTTTAAATTTTGGATAAAGGTTTCCCAATGGGTTAATCTTCCAACAACTGGTAGATAATCCTTAGACTGACATCGAAAGCCAACAAATGCTTCTGTGGGTATAGTAAATTCATAATGGGAATGATTTTGAGCAATTTCTTTAAAAACAGAAGGGAAATTTTGTTCTAGTTTTTGTAAAATATATTGATCCGAAACCCTTTCTCTATTTTGACTGAAAAGATAATATTCGAAAGAAGAGCCTAAATAGATTTTTTGTTTTAGGGCAAAAAGAGAAATATCAGCTATTATATTTTTTTTAATAAGTGATTTTATAAATTTTTTATTAAAACGAATGAATTGCCCTCGAACCTTTTGATAATCGATATAAGACAAAAGAGAAAATTTTTCTAAATCGTAAGAATTACAAAACACAAGAGCATCCACTTCGTAAATAGAATTTTTATGATCTTGTAAAAGAATATTTTCTTTAGTGGATAATACATCGATGATTTCTGTATTTGGATAAAAACAAAAGCTATCAGAATATTCGTTAAGCACTATTTTAATTTGATTCAATAATTCTTTTGTATCTATTATACCACCTCGTTTATTAATAAAACAATTTTGGTTTTTCCTTAAACAATAAGAAGGTATACGATAACATTCTACAAAAAAAGGTAATTTTTCTAGGTATTGATGCTTTTTTAGGATTAATGTATCTTTATATATTTTATAAAAATCCTTATGAAAAAATTTTAACAAAAAAGATAATAAATAATTATAACTTTTTAATGTATAATCTGATAGATTGTTCTTTGTTGTACTTATATATGGCATTACAGAAGCTACATCAATGCCCGAAGAGCCTTGCAAAAAATCCGCATTTCTGTCGAATAGAAAAACTTTATATCCTCTTTTTAAAAGAAGAATTGCTGTTGTTATACCAGAAATTCCTGCTCCAATAATACCAACAGATTCGATTTTTGGAGATATTTTTTGTTCGTTGGAAAGAAAATATCCCCAAAGCATTTCTTTTTTGTTTTTAAACCCCTTTCGCTTTTGGATAATAAAACCATTTTTAATAAGACCACGTTTTACAATTCCAGCAGAACTAAATGTAGCGAAAGTCGTTTGATTGTAAGATAATCTTGCCATCTCTTGGTAGATTTCTTCGCGCCACATTTCTGGATTTTTCGAAGGAGCAAAACCATCAAGATACCATGCATCAAATTTAGAATTATCGGGAATCAGTCTTAACATATCGACTACATCACCAATCATAAGAGTGAGTCGAATTCTAGGATGAAGATAAATCGTAGAAAATCCTTCAATAGGATAATAAATTTTTTTAAATAGATCAATCAAACCTTTAAGTTGCAAAGATATTTCTAAAAAGCGATTGAGTGCTTTTTGAATTTCTGCAGGTTTTAAAGGATATTTTTCTATGGAATAATAATAAAGGGTATGATGTTGGTTTTTTTCTAAAAAAATCTTAGCTGTCAATAAAAAATTTAATCCAGTACCAAATCCTAATTCGCAAACAGAAAAATCTTTTGGCAGCATAAAGCGTTCGTGTAATTGATTACCTTCGATAAAGACATATTGGGATTCTTCTATTCCCTCTTCGTTAAAATAAATATCTTGAAATTTTTCGCTATACATTCGATAATAATAATTAATGAAATTATGGATTGTTTTAGTAACCTTTTTTTTGTCTTTGATTCTTTGGGAAAGTCCTTTTTTATTTCCTTTTAAGATGTTAGCTGTTTTAATCCACGAATTATGGCATAGTTTTATTGCTATGTTTTTTAACGTAGATTGGATTCAATTCCATATCTATTCGGATGAATCGGGCAAAACCCTTATAAAAGGCAACTTACCCTTTTTAGGTTTTATTCTTACCGCTTCGGCTGGATATATTGGTTCTGTTGTTACTGCATCCTTGTTTCTTCGTGCAAGTTTAAAGCAAGAACTACAAGATTGGTATTATTTAATTTTTGCTTCACTACTCTTGATTGTTTCTTTTGTTTTTGCTAAGGTAGGTACGTTGACGTTTCTGATCGCTTTTCTTTGGAGCATTGCGTTAATCATTCTTTATTTTCTGAATAAAAAGCTAGCATTTTCTTTATTTATTGCAATCCAAAGCTTTATTTTATTCTATAGTTTTTACGATTTGTTGGATTTTTCTAAAAAACCCTTCGAGTCTGACATTGGCATTTTGTACAATTTTCTTAAATCGAAAAATGTTTCTCTTGGCGAAGAAAAATCTTTTGTCTACACCATAGCATCGATTTGGATTTCTCTTATAATCTATATTTTTTATAAATTAGTGATACATTCTATTTTCGAAGAAGCAACTGAATCAATTCCAGAAGATTCTACTCCAAACGAAACAATCATGGATATTACAAATTCACCAACGGAACCACAAGAAATTCCTTTACCAAAAGATTTGCCAACAGACGAAGAAATAAATAAATTGATCAACAATTCTTAAATATGGCAAATCGGACAATTATCTTCGATTTAGGCAAAGTATTAATAGATTTTAGTTTCGATCCTTTCTATGATTGGATAGAAAATCATACCAATAGAACAAGAAAAGATGTTTATAAATTTTTAAAAGAAAATCAACTCATTAAAGATTACGAACTAGGCAAAATCTCTTCTAAGGTTTTTTTTGAATCTCTAAAAGAATTTCTAAATACTGACTGCTCCGTAGAATTTCTAAAAGAATTATGGAATGATATTTTTTCTCCCATAGAAGAAAACATTGAACTTCTAAAAGAACTTTTTTTAAACAAAGAAAAATACAAGATTCAACTAGGACTTTTATCCAACACAAACGATGAACACATAAAGTACTTAGAAAAACATTATGATATTTTTTCTTTCTTTGATGCGAAGGTTTTCTCGTATCAAGTTCATCTCGAAAAACCCCAAAAAGAAATCTATGAATATACGTTAAATCTTTTAAAAACTAAACCAGTAGTGACATTATTTATCGACGATAAAATGGAAAATGTAGAAGGTGCAAAACAATTGGGCATTCATTCAATTCATTACCAACCACATATAAATTTAAAAAATATCATAAATTCATTTGTAAAATATTGATAAAATTCTCGATTAAACAAATCCAAAAACGAAAATAACACGATAAAAAATTATTCTAATTTTAAATTTAAATCAATTTTTAACGTTTCTAACAAAAGAATGTCATTTAGTTTTATCGTAATTTTAATATTTTTAACAGAAATTTTATATTTTTATTATTAATTTATCATAATTCTTTGTTAGAATTTCGCAAGAATAGGAGAAAGTTTTTAGGATATTTTTTAAAATTCAATTTTTAAGAAATCATACATTATAAAAATTTTATATAATAATTTAATCATTTCTTTATAGGAGTTAAATCCATGATGTTTGATATAATATCAAAAGACTTAAAACTAGAAGGTCCGGAATATTATCAAACCCAAAATAAACAAAACATATCTATTCTTGAATTATCAAATTTTTTAAAAAATCATTTTCTCTACAAAAGCCTTTTATTTATCTACAATCAAAATTTATCTGGAAATAATCGATTCTCCAATGTTTATAATATTTTTTTAAAAAAGAATTATCCATCGAAAAAAATTGCCTACATCACCGATACATTTTTAGAAATTAATGGCGTTGCAAAAACAACTCAGAAATTACTAGCATTAACAAATCAATACAAATTCAACATTGATTTTATTGTTTCGTATGATTGCGATATACCCAATCAAGAAAACTTGATTAACTTTAAACCAGAATTTTCTTTTAAATTGCCCGAGTATCGCGAAATTTCGATTAATTTTCCTAATTTTTTTGAGCTATTCCACTATATCGAAAAGAATCATTTTGATATGATTTATTCACCAACCCCAGGACCAATGGGGATTATGGCTTTTGTTATATCGAAAATTTTGAATCTTCCTTTTATTTGTTCGTATCACACAGATTTTCCAGAATATGTTTATCGCTATACTAGTGAACCATCGTTAAGGGATTTAGTCATCTTTCTTTTTAGGGTTTTTTATAACCTTAGTGATAAAGTGCTTGTTCCTTCTTTTTATTATCAGAGAAAGTTGATCGAAATCGGAATAGAAAAAGAAAAAATCGAAGTCTTTAAAAGAGGAGTAAATTTAAAGAAATTTCATCCCAGTTATAGAAATAAAGATTTTTGGCGAAACTATGATTCTAATTATGACAACGAAGATGTCATTCTTTATACGGGAAGAATTGCCATCGAAAAGGATTTGGATGTATTTGTTAAAGTATACGAATTGATGAAGAACAACCCAAAAGTAAAATTTGTTATGGTAGGAGATGGTCCGTATTTAAAAGAGTTAAAAGAAATTTATAAAAATAAAATTATTTTTACTGGTTTTCTCGAAGGCAAAGATTTATCGATTGCTTATGCATCATCAGACTATTTTTTATTTCCGAGCACAACAGAAACATTTGGAAACGTCATCTTAGAAGCAATGGCAAGTGGATTAATTCCATTAGTAGCAGATAAAGGAGCATCCCAAGAAAATATAATAAATCATATTACGGGATTTGTAATTGAAAATAATGATCCAACAAAGTATAAACTCATATTAGAAAAATTGATTTATAACCATACTTTAAAATCACGGATAAAAAAGAATATTTTAAATTATATAGTCAACATCGAAGAAGAATCACTATTGTTAGAAATGATCAACAAAATATCTTGTAAAGAAATTTCGAACACAATAAAAAATCAAATTATCTATGCTGAATGATGGTTGAAAAAGCGTGATAAAACTTTTTTTAAAATGTGCATACTTTAAAATGGTTTTTTTATACTCGATAATTTTTTGAATTTTTTCTAGAATTTTTTGTTAGAAATCTTTCAAAAAGAATATATAATAAGTATGAAGACTCAACACTTTTTTACGAAAAAACTTTGCAAAACATCGATAAATATTACGTTGTTTCATTATGAATATTTAACTTATCTAACAGAAACGCGATTTAATGGTGATTTATCGTTAACAATTGATTATTTATTAAAACGATATTTAGCCTATCTTTATAAGATTAGTCTCGCCCCCACGAAAAGAACCCTAACAGCAACCTATCAGCCAAGGACAAAAAACTATGTAATACGTAAGATAAGCATACAGCCAACATACTGGGGAAAGTTGTATGAGCTCAGGTTTTTACTAGGGTATTCGATGAGTTTTATCATTCGTACGATGCTGGACTGGGAGATGCAAGAAGAACAAATACCTGTTCAACCTATATTTACAAGACCACAATTAACCCCAGAAGATGAGAATATCCATGCCTTTATCCGGATTGGGAATAATTATTCATGCCATAACAGAGTGAGTCATGCAAATTTAGAGGTTTATAGTGAATTTTTGTGTCCAACGGCATAAAATCAATGTGAGATTTATTTAATTATTATATATATTTTATAATTTTTTTTATATTCATTAAATTATTCTTTTTTGTCTTACTAGAATATTGTTTTTTTAAGTCATAATTTTTTATCATGTTCTATCAAACCCGAATAAATCAAAAAAGCAAATTTCCTGATTTTTTTGTAGTTTTTTAAATCACTTAAAGAAAAATGACACAATGACATCTCATGATTCTATGAATTCTCATCATACTGATGAATATACTCATCAAGATTTTTTTAGAATGCCATTAACGTTCGAAGAGATTAAAACCAAAACAGAAAAATATATTTTAAATACTTACAATCGTTTACCAGTAGCATTTTATTTTGGTCAAGGTCCATATTTATACGATACAGAACACAAAAGATATCTTGATTTTCTAAGTGGTATTTCTGTGACAAATTTAGGTCATGGAGAAGCTGATTTAATCGAAGCAATTCGTGAGCAAGCTGAAAGAATTATTCATACATCAAATTTATTTTACAACGAAGAACAAGCAATGCTTGCAGAGGTTCTGATATCTTATAGTTTTCCAGGTAAAGTTTTTTTCTGCAATTCCGGCACAGAAGCAAACGAAGCAGCAATCAAATTTGCACGTCATTATGGGCAAAAAGAAAAAAATAGTGCAGAAATCATCGTATCCTTAGAAAGAAGTTTCCACGGAAGAACGTTTGGTTCTCTTTCGATTACAGGTAATGAAAAGGTTCGTAAAGGATTTGGAAGTCTACTATCAAACATAGAAATCATTCCAGCAGATACAGATGCATTAATTCGTTTATTCGAATCCAAAGGTGATGAAATTTGTGCATTGATCCTAGAACCGATTCAAGGCGAAGGTGGTATTTATCCATTATCTAAAGAATTTTTAGTCACTGCAAGAGAACTTACAAAAGAATATAAATCCTTGTTAATATTCGACGAAATTCAATGCGGTATTGGTCGAACTGGTCATTTATTCGCCTATCAATATTATGATGTTGAACCAGATATTATCACATTAGCAAAAGGATTGGGGAATGGATTTCCTATTGGTGCAATGATCGTAAAAGAAGATTTTACTTCTATTTTTGAACCAGGCATACACGGTTCTACTTTTGGTGGCAATCATTTAGCATGTAGAGTTGCTTACGAAACCATCAAAGTTCTCATGACTCGCGATATTCTTGATAACATAGAAGGACTATCAGAATATTTTTTTCGAAGATTATACAGCCTAAAAAGTCAATTTTCATTTATTAAAGATGTTCGTGGAATTGGGCTGATGATTGGGATAGAATTGGATCGACCATGCAAAGAAATTGTTCTTAAATGTTTAGAAAATGGTTTGATCGTAAATTGCACAGCAGAAAAAGTAATCCGTCTCTTACCTCCATTAAACATAAACTTAGAAATAGCTAATGAAGGTCTAGATATTCTGCAAAAAACGTTTGAGTCGTTTCGATAATTTTTTGACTCAAATATTAATAAATACCGATAATGAATAAAAATGGCAATAGAAAATATTGATTTCGCTAAGAAAAGATTGGATTTGGAACCTACTGAAAGCAAAAAAAAGGATCCAAAGCAACCTAAAAGTAAGATGAGTTGGTTTTTAATCGTATTTTTTTTAGGCTTTTCTGTTGGTTTTTTTGCTGGTTTTCAGTTTTTTAAACTTAAACATATCGAAGAAAATCTGATTAAAAATCCAGACCAACTCACAGAACCAGAAGAAAATTTAAACACATATAAAGAACCAGAAAAAAATAAGAATCAAGAAAATCATAGTGAAATTGCCTATGCCAATGTTTCTAAAGGAAAAATGATCGTATACATAGGAAAATATAATGCAAAACGTTCTTCGGAAATCATCAAGTACATTAAGTCAAAAGAACTTTCCAATCGATTTGAATTCTATTCTTGCGAAGGATTAGAAAACTTTCAAGCCTTCAAAAATTCTGGAGGAATCTACCGAATCCCTATTGAAGAAGGAAAATACCATAAAATCATTTTAGGGTGTTTTTTAGATAAAGAAAGTGCAATGGATGTTTTAAGAGAACTAAAAAAAATCAACGAAAATATGTTTAAAGAAACTACAGTATTAGAAATTGAACACTAAATAGTTAGAATTTTTTATAATATCTTTTTTATTTTTATTATATAATGGCAAAATAACACTATTCCAAAATTCTTCGAGTTCTACCATACTAAAACCCAAATTTTTGTCCTGGAATTCCTTTTCTCTTTCGAAACGTCTTTTTTTTGCTATGGGAATCGAGCACTCTACGTAGATCAAATAATCTAAAAAGGGCTGAATATAATCAATTGGTTTTTCGTAAGAGCCAAGTAACCATCCATCTAAAATTAAAACATCTACACAATAGGGGATGATTTCTACTAAACCTACCTCGTTGATGGCTTTATTAAATCGCGGAAAACACAAAAATTCGTTTTTTTTTTCACATCGTTTAGAACTTCTAATAACCATTCAATATTATGACTTTCTGGTTGGGAACGCCATCTTAACGATAAAAAATTTCTATAGGTTTGATAAATCACAAAATCATCCAAAGAGATACTAATTACTTTTTTATTTTGCTGAATCAATCGTTCTTTTAGCCAATATGCCAATGTGGATTTTCCAGAACCAGAAATTCCTGTTATACCAACAATTCGATAATGGTTTTTGAGAATAAGATTGGTTAAAATACGAATATCTTTATCCATCGTTCTAAGAAAACGGATCTTTATCTATCAATTCTATTACATGACCAACAATGATTAGAGAAGGATATTCTGCTTTTTCTTCGATGGACTTTTGATAAATATTTTTTAGATTTCCGCGAATCACTTTTTGTTCTGGTAATGTTGCTTTACTAATAATTACTACGGGTGTATCTTCGCTTCTACCATGTTGAATCAACCGTTCTGCAATTCTTTCGAGATGATATAATCCCATGTAAAATACAAGAGTTAAAGTTGGATCTGCTAAATGATCCCAATTGTAATCGGGGAAACCAGTCTCATCCTCTGCATTAAAAGAACTATATCCCGTTAAAAATATAACTGAACGCCCTAATTCTCTATGGGTTAAAGGAATTTGTAGCTCAGCAGAAGATGCGGAAGCAGTGGTTATACCCGGAACAACTTTTATGGGTATACCATGTTTTTTTAAATAACTTAACTCTTCGCCTCCTCTTCCAAAGATAAAAGGATCGCCTCCTTTGAGTCGAACAATGATCTTTCCTTCGAGTGCATATTTCAAGAGCAAATCATTGATTTCTTCTTGCGAATGACTATGTTGTCCTTTTCTTTTTCCTACATAGATCTTTTCTTTATGAAAGATTTCTGGAAGTTGCAATAAAGACTCGTGGATCAAACTATCGTATAAGATTAAATCTGCTTGTTTTAAAATTTTTAAGCCTTTTACCGTAATCAATTCTGGATCTCCTGGTCCAGCACCGATCAAATAAACAATTCCTTTTTTTGATTGATCATCCATTTTGTACCACAAAAATTTAATTTTATGATGAATAAACAAAAAAATTCACTCCTCCATATTTATACAAACCAAGGAAACATAAAAAAAGTAAAAGAATTACTCGAAAAAGGAGAAAATCCCAATACCATTGGTAAAGGAAATTATACACCATTAGAAATTGCATGCTATAAAGGTTTTACAGACATTGTTCAATTGCTCTTACATTACAATGCAACACTCCACAAAGAAAATGCTCTTAAATTAGCCAAAGAATATCAATACAAAGAAATTATCGATTTATTAGAAAATTCATAAAACTACTCAATTTCGTATATTTTTAAGCAAATAAACTCGTCGATCTGATCTACCAAGATGGTTTTAAAATTTTTGTTTAAGTTTTTAAGATCAAAAAAAGGACTTTGATATAATTCATTTTTGCAATGATTCGTTATATAAATAAAATTCTGGATGTTTTGATTAGAATTGAAATATTTGGAATAATTTAAAACAAAACCATTTTTATAAGTTTTATATCGAATATGGACATCTATATCTGTTGGAATCAATAAATATGGATTGTCTAAGTTGATGTTAGCTTTTTTGTATTCATGAAATTCGTTAAATATGATCCCTTTTGTATTTTCTGGGATTAATTTTGGGATGATTCGCGCAGGTTCAAAAAGTGTTTGATCATAACCTGCAAAACAAATTTTTCTCGTAGATGGTGGGTTGATTTTTATATAATAAACATTCGACAAAAACAAAAGAGATAACAGAACAACGACAACAACTTTTTGTTTTTCGCTCATGTATAAAAAAACTAAGGTATGAAACAAAATCAAACCAGGAATAACCTGAAAAATATATCGCGCTTGATGGTTCGTTGTTAAAAATTCCAATATAACAAAATGTATCCAGAGAAATAAGATCACATAAAGAATTGGATAATTTTTTAAAAGATCTTTTCTTGTGATGAATAAATAAACAATCCATGCAAAAGATAGTATTACGAGTACAGAAAACCCATAGGAATTGATAAAATAATCATAAAATATACTAATAAAAAAGCTTCTTCCTCGATCGATTATATCGGATTGTGCCCCCAACAAAGAATGAAACCGATCCGGATGAGAAAGAATCACAACACTAAAAGGAAAAATAAAATACAGATAATAAAATCGAAACGAATCACTAAACAACTTTATCTTTTGCTTATAAAGAAAAAGGTTTAATTCTACAAAAGAAATTAATATAGTAATATAAATAAAATTTTTTATAAATTTTGTTTTTATTAAATCTAAACTAATTCTGGGAGATATAAAAATCAAAAAAATTCCTAAAACTGGTAAGAGTATAAAAACCATTCGATAATTTTTGTAAAAATCGATTAATTTATGGACTTCTCTAAGAAAGTTTTTAGGATCTTGCAATAGTTCAATGAAGAAAAAAGAAAAAGAGACAAGAACACCATAAGGATATTTCGTAAAATAAATTAAAAAACCTGTAATAAAAAACAAAATTTTTAATCGATTAGAATATAAATTATTTTTATAAATATAATAAATCAAAAATAAAAAAAACGTATAAAAAAACATCCCTTGAATTTCTAACATAGAGTTAAAAAGATATTCTGGAATTTGATCTAATAAAAATAAAAAGGTAATAGAAAGATAGATCGATAAAAATAAAAGGATTCGGTTTAAAATATGATTTTTGTATTCCTCATAAAAAAAATAAAGGGTACCGAAAAATATTGCAAGAATTTCTAGAAAAAAGAATACAATACTCACTCTTGTATCTAAAATTGGATCAGGTTGTCCGTTTAGAAGTATTAAAATCGCACTAATGAGCGATCTTAAAGGAGGCCAGGTAGGGGAATCTAAAATCAATTTTACAGCAAAAAAAAATTCTCCTACGCGAAGATAACTTAAAAAATCTATGGATTGAATCATTCTTATGTTTGCATCCCAAAGAAGCATATCTTTGTTGGGACAAAGAAGAAAATTTTGATTTAAACTATACACCCAAAAAGAAGTAAAAAAAAGCACTAATAGAAGTTGAATCACAAAAATAAAATATTTCATTGATTGCGAAATTTTTTTGTTTTATTAAAAATCCAATAAATTTTTTTAATTCTAAGGAAGCTTCATTTTCGCTAAATAAAAATCAATCCCCGAAAAAAAATATTCTTCGTAAATAGGAGTAAACGCTTGCTTTAAAACGACATCTGTATTACGATTGATATGACAGCCATCACCAATCAATTTCCAACCGGGAGAAATGATGTCTTGGAATGTTCCATAGAAATTTTTTTTCGAACGAATGTGCTCGATTAAATAAAAGATGCCTTGTTTTTCGAGAAGCTGTTTGATGTGAGAAATCGTTAAACCTAAATCATTCACAGAACATAGAGTTAATGTAGAAACAATGGAATTAAATTTAGGTAGGTGGTTTATTAGAGATTGATTTTCGATAGAATCTACGATAAAATCTATTCGAGAAGATATTTCGGGAAATTTTTGTTTGATTTTTTCTACCATAAAAGGATTTTTTTCGATAATCGTTAAACGAAAATCCTTATTAAAAAAAGGATAGTAAAAAAGATTGGCTCCCGTTCCTGCTCCAATTTCTAATACGGGTGACGTAATATCTTGTAGAAGAAACTTGCGCCTTTCACTTAAAATGTTTTGTTCAAATGATCCCATAACGGGATCATAAAAATGAGAAAATATCCTTGAATAAAACTTCATGCTACAATCCTATTATGGTTCCACCATCAATTCGAATGATATTTCCCGTAATAAAAGATGCATCGTTGGAACATAAAAATCGAACTACGCGAGAAATATCTTTTACTTGACCTGGTCTTCCTAATGGAACAGATTTTCTTAGTTCTTCTTTTACAGGTTCTGGTAATGCTTCTGTTAAATCTGTTTGAACATATCCAGGACAGATTGCATTACATAATATTCCTTTTTTCGCGTATTCGCGTGCTACAACTTTCGTAAAACCAATCAAACCAGCTTTACTTGCAGCATAGTTTGCTTGACCTACTTGACCAATTAAACCAGAGACAGAACTAACGTTGATAATCCTTCCTCCATCCTTCGCTTTAAGAAGCATGGGCAAAAATTCTCTTGTGACTAAAAAAGGTCCTTTTAGGTTTACGTTAATTACTAAATCCCATTCTTCTTCTTTCATACGAAGTAGTAAGTTATCGCGAAGAATTCCTGCATTGTTTACAAGAAAATCCAATCCACCAAATTCTGCTTTTACCTTTTCTGCTGCTTGTTTTACTTGATCACTTTTTGTAACATCACAAGCAACAGCGATACATTTAACATTGTATTTTTCGGATATCTCTTTTGCTGTTTTTTCGCAGTCTTCGATTCGCATATCAAGTATCACCTGATTTGCGCCCCACTCTGCTAAATCCTCTGCAATGGAACGTCCAATTCCCCTTGCTGAACCCGTAACTAATGCTACTTTACCTTCAAACGGTCTTGTTGTCATATTCCCTTTTTTTAGAATTTGACATATAAATCAAGATATTTCTATGAATTAAAATATAATTTTTTGTTTGATTCAGCTTGATAATACATTTTAAATGTTTTTTAGCTTTTTGCTTCTAAAAAAATATTGATTCCTTTTTTATTAATTTTAATGTTCAAATCTTGGATTTTTATTTTTTCCAGTTTGAAATTAAATGTGCAAAATTCAAAACAAATAAAATCACTTAATATTTTTGTAAACATTTTTTTTTATTTACATTTTGATTGATTGTTATTTTTGAGTATATGAAAATAAAATTATATGTTTTGCTGCTATTTTTTGTTTTAATTTCTTGTATAAGATTAAAAGAAAATCCAATAGATCCTTTTACGCCAACAGGTTTTATGCTAAATTATTTATCAAGGAATCCTTACATAGAACCCATAGGTATCTTAGACAATTCCTTTGGAAACAATGGTAAATTTACTTTTAATTTTAATAGTATCAATAGTTATGGTTCTTCTTTCGCAATAGACAATTTTGGAAAGATCATCATGGGTGGTTCTTGTGGCAACATACCTGACGTGGATTTTTGTATGATTCGAATTAATTCTAACGGTACACTCGATACAAGCTTTGGATCTGGAAATGGATATGTAATCAAAAGTATTTCTTCCAATAACAACGATATGGCTGCTTCTATTACAATAGATTCTAATGGAAATATTTTATTAGGTGGATATTGTGCTAATAATAGTGGTAGCTTCGTTTTCTGTATTGCAAGATTTCTTCCTAATGGTTTGATTGATACATCATTTGGCTCTGGTTATGGGTATGTTCTATTAAATATTTCCTCGATTGAAGATCGGGGTCAATCTATTAAAATCCAACCTGACGGAAAAATCTTATTAGGTGGTTATTGTGGCAGTAGTACTAACTATGATTTTTGTATCGCTAGGTTTAATCCAGACGGAACATTAGATAATACATTTGGTTCTGGAGGTTATATTCTTAAAGATTTTTTTAATATAAATAATTATGGATTTTCACTTTCAATCGATTCTAACGGAAAAATCTTATTAGGTGGATATTGTGGCAGCAGTCCAAACTATGATTTTTGTATTGTTCGATTTAACCCTGATGGAACAACAGATCATACATTCAATGGAAATGGTATAGTGATTAAACAAATAACCTCTTACGATGATTACGGCGATACTATGACAATACAGTCCGATGGAAAAATTTTATTGGGTGGTCATTGCTATAATGGTACTAATTATGATTTCTGCATTGCTCGGTTTAACCCTGATGGAACAACAGATTATACATTCAATGGAAATGGTGTAGTAACTCAAAATTTTTCAACTATTGATGTTAGACATCAATCTATTGCTGTTGACGTTTATGACAAAATATTATTAGGTGGTCGTTGCTACAATGGTACTAATGATGATTTCTGTATTGCTCGGTTTCTTCCTAATGGTTTGATTGATACATCATTTGGTTTTGGTAATGGGTATATATTACAAGATATAAGTAAGAATAATGATTATGCTTATTTTCTCTTATTGCAACCGGGAGGGAAAATCTTATTAGGTGGTTATTGTAATAATGGAAGTTTGGATTTTTTCTGTATTGCTCGATTTAAGTAATTTATAAATATTTTTTATAAATTTATAAAATTACGTTGTTAGAATTTGTTTTTTTCGCTTTTCTTCAAGTTTTCTTAGTTTTTCGTCTTTTACTAATGCTTCTAATAAGGGTAAGATTTTTCCTTCCATAAATTCATCTAAATTATACATGGTAAAATTGATTCTATGATCTGTAACCCTTCCTTGTGGGAAGTTATAGGTTCGGATTCGCTCAGAACGATCTCCTGTTTTAACTTGATTTTTTTTAAGATCTGCCAACTCTTTATGGTGTTGTTCTTCGTACATCTGTTTTAATCGCGCTCGTAAAATCTTCATTGCTTTGCTTTTGTTTTTATGCTGAGATCGTTCATCCTGGCAACTTACTACTACCCCAGTAGGAATATGCGTAATTCTTACTGCTGATTCTGTCTTATTCACATGCTGACCACCAGCACCACTTGCACGAAATACATCTATGCGTAAATCCTTTTCGTCAATCTGAAAGTCAGCCTCTTCTACTTCTGGTAATACTGCCACTGTTACTGCACTTGTATGGATCCTCCCACTACTTTCTGTAACAGGAATTCTCTGTACGCGATGAGCACCTGCTTCTTGATGAAGTAATTCGTATGCTCTATCGCCTTCTACACTAAAAATGATTTCTTTATAACCACCCAATCCTGTTTCTGCCAAAGATAGAATTTCTACTTTATACCCCATTTCGTCACAAAACTTGCTGTACATTCGAAAAAGATCTGCTGCAAATAATGCTGCTTCCTCTCCTCCTGTACCTGCTCGAATTTCCATAATTATGTTCTTTCCTTCGTTTGGATCGGGTTCGAGCAAAAGAGTTTCGATCTCGAATACATGTTCGTTTAGTTCTTTTTCTAATTCGTCGCGTTCTAGTTTTGCCATTTCTTTTAATTCTTTATCCGCAGTAGGATCGTTAAGAATTTCTTGTGCATCTTCGTATGCTTTAATTTTATGAATGTATTTTTTGATATCATCAATGTAGGATTGAAGTTTTCGATGTTCCAATGATAGTTGTTTGAACTTCTCTTGATCGCTAATTATATCGGGCTGACTCAATAAATTTTCCAGTTCGTTATAACGATCCAATTCTTTTTGTAGATGATCTTTTAGTTGATTCCAATTCATACATACCCTTAATTATTATAATAAAATATTTTTAACTGTCAATATTTTTTATCAATCCTTTATTATGTGTTTTACATGTTCAATTCTTTTTAAAATGCGTTCTTTCCCTAACAAAAAGAATAGTCGTGGTAATTCCAATCCATGAGCTTTACCTGTTGTAAAAATGCGTATTGGCATAAATAAAAATCGCCCTTTTCGGTTGGTTCTTTTCCCCGCTTCTTTGATAATATTCGAATAAGTCTCTTCTGTTAGGTTGGTTTCGTTTTGTATCAACTCAACAAAAGTATTTAACAAGTTTTCAATCCCCGGTTGTTGAGATTCTATAACCTGAATTTCTTCTTTTGCTTCTTTTGTTAAAATTACATCATCACGAGAAAGTTCTTTAATATAAGCTATTGCATCGTCTAAGGTAGTTAAATAATCTCTTACAGAAGCAAAAATGCTTTTAACTTTTTCTTCGTTTTCTTGAATCAGATTCTGAACTTCTGCATCTTTTAAAAGAAAAGGCTTTGCAAGTTCGTAAACTTTTTCCAATGGATAATAGCGAATGTATTTTTGATTCATCCAGTTTAGTTTTGTTTTTGGGTTAATCATTTGTTTGATTTCTTCGATGGTTAGTTCTGCTACATTGATATCTTCTTGTTCTGTTTCTTTTTCGTTTAAGAAGAAATCGAACATTGCAGGACTTTTCGAACATCTTTCAATATCGAATTTTTTTAATAATTCTCCATTGGGCATAAATTCTACTGCATCTTCTGGATACCAACCCAATAAAGCCATATAATTTACCAATGCTTCGGAAAGGTATCCCAATTCTTTAAAAAACATCACCGAAGTAGCACCACGTCTTTTCGAAAGTTTTTTCTTATCAGTTCCGACAATTTCGGATATATGAGCATATTTAGGTAAGGGTAAACCCAATGCTTCGTGAATCAAAATTTGTCTTGGTGTATTAGAAAGATGCCCCACACCGCGAATTACATGAGTAATTTTCATTTCGTAATCGTCAATTACAACTGCATAGTTGTAAGAAGGAAAACCATCCGACTTAACGATAATAAAATCTCCTATTAACCGAGAATCAAACTTTACCCTCCCTTGAACAATATCATCAACAACAATTTCTTTTGGTTCTACTTTAAAACGTATTGCATAGGGAATTCCTTTCTGGATTTTTTCTTCTACTTCCTTGGGAGAAAGATTTCTACATTTTCCATCATAAACGTGGGGGATGCCCAATTTTTTCGAACGTTCTTGTTTAGCCTCTAACTCTTCGTCTGTGCAAAAACAAGGATATGCTAAATGACGTTCTAACAAATATTGAGTGTATTTTTTATAAATTTCCAACCTTTCGGATTGCCTATAAGGGCCGTATGAACCACCTTCTTGGGGACCTTCGTCTGCTTTTATCCCTAACCATTCCAAAGCTTCCAAAATAATTTTTTCTGATTCCTTCGTAGAACGCTCTTGATCTGTATCCTCTATTCGAATTATAAAAGAACCTCCTTTCGCTTTGGCATACAAATAGTTAAATAAGGCTGTTCTTGCTCCTCCAATATGCAAATATCCTGTTGGAGACGGCGCAAAACGTGTTCTTACTTCCATATCATCCTCATTTGATATTTCTTAATTGATTTCTTAAATCATAATCTGTAAAATGAAAAACTACTTCGTACAAATCTTGATTTTCTGATAACCTCTTAAAATAAATCATTTTTCCTTTTTGTTCAATCATTTTTCGTATCTTCATCTTTCCTTCGTAAGAAATATTCGCATATAAAAACGGCTCTTTTAATAAATATTCTAGTGTAATATTCACAATATCTTTTTTTACTTGCTTTAAACCTTCTACATAACTATTAGCATGCACTTGATAATATACCTGATAGGTGGAACTTGTAATCAATGCAGTACGTTTATATTCCTGAGGTATTTCGTATTTTAATGTATTTACTTCTTGAACAAATTCTTTTTTTGCGCTACAAGAAAAGAAAAAGATCAAAACAAAGATTTTAAAAATTTTTCTGCCCATTTTTTACAAAAATCAATTTTTTTAGAATTCCATTCATCGTCATCTATTTTCTTTATGGTAGGATTTTGCTCGATAAGGAGATTTTTGATAGAATTCATCTTTAAGTTTTTGTATCCACAAGGAAAAATATAATCAAATGTTTTTAAACTGTTACTATAATTGATGGCAATTCCCGAAGAAGTAAAACCTTTTCGGATTTCGATTCCCATAGATACGATTTTTTCGTTTTTTTCTGTATATAATCCGGGCATCTCTTCTTTGTAGATTAAAGAAAGATGAAATTCTTGTTCTATCAAATCCTTTGTAATGTTGATAATAGTTTCTATTAGGTTCGTTAAAAAGATTCTTCGTTTTTTTAGATCGATATGAGGATAAATGATGATTTGACCCAATTCGTGAGCGGTAAGATCTCCACCGCGTTTTACATAATGGATTTCTACACCTTGCTTCGAAATAAAATCTGTTTGGAACTTAAAGCTTTCTTGTTTATATTGAATTCCTGCTGTAATAACTGGATGATGATCACAAAAAACAAGATTTTCGCATCGTTTTTTTCGAAAATACTCGGAAAGACTTAAATATGTCTTATAAGGAAGTGTTTTAAAACGAAAAATTTTGATGTTTTTAGGATTCATCTTCTTTTACTAATGGCACAAAGCGAACAGGTAGAATATTTTCTTCTACGAAATGTTGATCATCGATCTTGGTAATCCTGAGTAAATCTTGGTAAACAATTCCCACAGGTAAAACCATGATCCCACCCTTTTTTAGTTGTTTTTTCCAAGTTTCGGGAATTTTCTTGGGCGCAGCAGCAGAAATGATTCTATCAAATGGAGCATGTTCAGGTAATCCTTCGTATCCATTTTTACAAAAAAAATGTACGTTCTGAACTCCAAATCGTTTTAAGTTATTTTTTGCAAAATCCACCAATGCTGGAACCACTTCTATGGTATAAACCTCTTTTGCTAATAGAGAAAGTATCGCTGTTTGATAACCACTGCCAGTACCAATTTCTAATACTTTTTCGTTTCCAGATAAATCTAACAGATCTGTCATTAATGCAACAATATAAGGCTGAGAAATCGTTTGATTATAACCAATACTTAATGGACCATCGGTGTATGCGTAGGGTTTGTCTTTTTCTCGAACAAAGTATTCTCTTGGAAATTTTCGCAAAGCATCCAATACTTTAGAACTCGAAACTCCTCTATACACAATTTGGTTTTTTATCATGTCTTCTAAGGCATTTTTATTGTAAGGTAGTGAATTAAAATGATTTGACATACCGATGGTTTTTTATTATATTAAAACTTTAAAACATTAAGCTTATGAATGATAATAATTTTATTTCTGGTACATTTTCAAGACTTTTTCGATTAGGCGAAACCGCAGGACGTTTTGGATATGCTCTATTAAAAAACTTTGGATCCTACAATAATATCGATGTAGATCAAATTATAAAAGTGGTTGACAATCTTTCTCGACTAAAAGGCGCTCCAATGAAGGTAGGGCAAATGCTCAGTCTACACGAAGATTTGCTACCACCAGAAATTGTAGAAATATTTAGAGTTTTACAAAAAGATTCTAACCCTATGCCCTATTACATGGTTCAAGAGGTTTTGAAGCGTGAACTAAAAGAAAAACTACAAGATTTTTCTTCTATTGAAGAAAAGCCTTTTGCATCTGCATCGATTGGACAAATTCATCGAGCTGTTTTAAAAAATAACGACAAAGTTGTTCTAAAAATACAATACCCAGGTATTCGTAAATCCATCCATACAGATTTGGCAACAATAAAGATTATTCTTTCCCCGTTGTTTAATGCTTTAGATATTCCTTTTGATCATGCTTGGGAAGAAGTTCGCGAACGTTTGTTAGAAGAAGTAGATTATATCCACGAATTAAACAATTTAAAGCTATTTCACCAACGAGTACATATTCCTGGATTAGTTTTTCCTAGATATTACGAAGAATATACAACACCAGAGGTTTTAACGTTAAGCTACGAAGAATCTCTAACACTCCACGAAGCAACAAAAGATCAAAGATATATTCAAAATCATGAACAATGGCTTACAACTTTGCTAAAATTAATTGTGTATAGTTTATATGGTTATGGCATCTTGCATGTAGATCCCAATGCTGCAAACTTTGGTTTTAGGAATAACGAAGTGGTTTTGTATGATTTTGGATGCATCAAAAAAATTCCCGAAAATATTTCTCGTTCATACAAAGAAGTAGCTTACGCAACAATGCATCATGATTGGGATAGAGCAGTTCGAGCCCTTTATGACGCTGGATTTAAAACAAAAGATAATCAACCTTACCCAATCAATTTTATCAAGCCTCATTTAGAAATCCTCGAAGAAATTTTTCCCGATAGAGAGACCTATTTTGGTGAAGATTCTAAACTCTATCAAAGACTGATGGAAATAGCAAGAGATAGTTGGAAAGATGTAAAAAACTTTAACTTCCCCAAAGATATTATTTTTATTCACCGAAATTTGATTGGACAATTTGGAAATTTAAGAAAATTTCGCGTAAAAAAGAATTGGAAAAAGGTATTTTTGGAGTTATTAGATCAAACCGATGAAATCAAAAAACAACTCTACTAAAATTGCCTATTATACCTTTGGATTAGATTTATTTGGATATTATTATATTGATTCATTTCTAAAAAATCATCATAAAACACAAAAGAAATATTGTATTTATAACGACTCTTTGCATTTGATCTTGTATTTAGATCAAGAATTACACAAAAAATATCTTCGAAACTACAAAATTGTCCTTAACGCCAATTAGCTCAATTCAACCTTGATTTTTCAATTGAGCAAAATCTCTCGTTTCTATTCAGAAAATCAAAATTTAATGAAAATAAAACTGATGATTGATCACTACCCCAATAAAGTTTTAAAATAAATAAATTTTATTTTATAAATAAAATTATATATTTTATTCTATTAATATCTTCAATAAGATTCGTTCGTTTTAAGTTTAAGATTTTTGTTCTTACATAAGCCCTTTTATCGAAAAAATTTTTGATCAAAATACTATATATTTATTGACTAATTTTTGTATAGTATTTTTAATGTTCTTATGGAAAATTCTTTTTATAATTTTCGTAAAAATGCTCCTTATTTTAAAATTGACGAAGAACTGTATAATAAACTTCTTCCGATTAGTTATTCCGGTTTTCCTTCCCCTGCGGAAGACTTCCTAGAAAAACGTATCGACCTAAACAAAATTTTGATTCGCAACCCCAAATCCACTTTTTTTATGAAAGTAAAAGGCAATAGCTACGACAATTTGATTCAAGACGAAGATATCATTATTGTAGACTGTTCTCTTACACCAAAAAATGGTCATTATGTTATAGCTATTATCAATGGAGAATTTAGTATAAGAAGACTTACAAAAAAAAATAATAAATATTATTTATTAAATTTAGATTCCCAAACCATAGAAGAAATAGATACAATAGAAATCTGGGGAGTGATTACTTATGTTATCCATCCCGCACAAAAATAAAATCTTTGGGTTAGTAGACGCGAATAACTTTTATGCAAGTTGCGAAATCGCTTTTAACCCAAAACTAAAATCTTCCCCCGTAGTGGTTTTATCGAATAATGATGGTTGTGTTATTTCGCGATCGCCCGAAGCAAAACAATTAGGGATAAAAATGGGGCAGCCTTTATTTGAAATTCAAGATTTAGTCAAAAAATACAATGTAAAAGTTTTTTCTAGCAATTTCCCCCTCTATGCAGATATGAGTTATCGATTTCACGAAACTTTAAATCTATTTTTTCCCAAAATAGAAGTTTATTCCGTAGACGAAAGTTTTATTGATTTAACCGACTTAAAAAAATTCGACTTAACTTTATATTGTACTTACGTAAGAAATACAATTCTACAATGGCTTAAAATCCCATCGTGTATAGGCATTGGAAAAACGAAAACATTAGCAAAGCTTGCTAACAAATATGCGAAATTACATCCTGAATTAGGTGGAGTTTATAATTCCCTCGGTAAAGAAGAAGAACTTTTAAAGAATATGCCCATAGAAGAAGTTTGGGGAATTGGTAACAAAATTTCTGCTTTTTTAAAAGAAAAAAATATTTTTACTCCTTATGATTTAATCCAACAGAATGATTACTGGATAAGAAAGCATCTAAAAATTACTGGTTTAAGAATGGTTCATGAATTACGCGGTATTCCTTGTCATGAATTAGAATCTTACAATCCTCAAAAAAAGAATACCGTAGTTTCGCGTTCATTCGGAATAGCTATAACCAGCATAGAGGATTTAGAAAAAATCTTGATGACCTTCATCGAAAAACTTTCAGAAAAATTAACGAAACAAAAACAATATGCTACTTATATTGGGGTCTTTATCAAAAGTAATCCTTTTAACAAGAAGGAACCTTATTATTCCAACTATCAGATAAAAAAACTTTCAACCCCTTCGAATAGTATAAGAATTTTATATCATAATGCTAATATTATATTAAAAAATATTTATAAACAAAATATAAAATATAAAAAAATGGGAGTCATGGCGCTTGATCTTATTTCTCAGAGTAGTCTACAAAGAGATCTTTTTGATATCAATAATTACGAAAAAGAAGAACAAAGAAACGAAACAATCCTAAAACTAATGGATTATTATAATCAATCAGGAAAAAGCAAAATACAATTTGCTAAAAATATTCAACTTCCTCAAAACACTTGGTATCCTAAACAATATCATTTATCGAAACGATACACCACAGATATAAACGAAATTCCAATTGCTTATGTTTAATTATTATTTTTATAAGCAATCTACGAAACAATGAAAAAGATTTATAAAAAGGTCAAAAGACTTGGGCTGGAATTCAAAACTTAATAAAAAATGAAGAATTTTCTGAAAATTTTTTGGTATAAATCTTAAAAAAAGAATATATAATAGATATGAGAACACACACTTTTTTTACTCACCCAAAAAATGCCACTTCGATTAACATTACACCAATTCATTATCAATATTTAATTTATTTAACTAATACAAGATTTGGAGGAAATCTATCTTTAACCATTGACTATCTATTAAAAAAATATTTAGCTTATTTATATCGAATTAGCATTTCTCAACAAAAAAGAACCTTAACTGCAACTTATCAACCAAGAACAAAAAGTTATATTATAAGAAAAATCCATATTCAACCCACATATTGGGGCAAGCTCCAAGATCTAAGATTTTTTTTAGGCTACTCTATCAGTTTTTTGATTCGCATCATGCTCGACTGGGAGATGCAAGAAGAACACATTCCAATACTACCTTTGTTGAGACTGCCCCGGCTTGAGAATGAATCTGAACATTCTCAGATTCAATCTGGGAATAATTATTCATCTTATAACAAAATCTGTCATGAAAACTTAGAAATTTTTACTCAGTTCTCGTGTCCAGCAGCATAATATTTATATAAATTTTACTTTATCTTATCATCATTTTGCCTTTATTTTTGATCATTAGACAAATTCCTGGCTAGTGTTTTGCCAGAATATATTTTGCTAAGCACTTTAAGCAAGGATCATTTTTTTGGCATTATTTCTTAACGACCTTTTAAGGCTTTTTGGACCTCGAACTCTACTTGTTTTTTTAGATTACGACCAGAAGCAAAATAAATGCACTCGCAATTTTTCCAGCTACCACCTCTTGGAGCACATTCTTTATTTTGAACGCCTTTAATAACACCATCACGAATAGAGGTTATTGCATAATTGGTTGCTTGACCATCCAACATACCTGATTGAGCTTCTACTGTTTCGCCAATCATCTTTCTTATCATATTATCTAGTGCTTGTAACTTCGCTGCTTCCATACAGGTAGTTTTCATCATCTCTGGATCATCTTTTTCTATGGCATTTTCACTTGCTCTTGCAGAGGTCCTTACATAAAAAGTATCAATACCATTTTCTGTTTTCCACCCTTCGAATTCTTCACCGCCTGCAACATGTGTTGCCGAAGAACAAAAAGCTATCAAAAAAAGAGCATATAGCACAATTAGAATAGACAATACATAAGATAAATTTTTTTTCTTCATAACATTAATTTCTATTATCAATCGATTTATTGTCAAGATATTTTTATGAATCATATATTTTTTTTGTTTCTCGAAAGTTTAATCATCTTACCATTTCTTGCAGGTTTTTATCTGAAAAAAAAACTTCAACTGAACCAAACAGAAAAAAAGCAACTTTCCGAAAGAATGATCAAAATCAATTTGTTATTCTTTGAACCCATTATCATTATTTGGTTTATCGGAAAATTGAAATATTCTCCAACGACATTCTATCTTCCTTTTAGTGGCTTATTTTTAGTCTTTTTAGGTTTTCTTGTTGGTTATCTCTTTTCTTACAATCTTTCCCCAAGAAATCGCATCACCATCGTTGTAAATACATCGTTAGCAAACCATGGATATACTATGGGAGGGATCATTTGCTACTTTCTTTTGGGCGAAGAAGGATTAAGTAAAGCATTGATTTTTATCAGTTATTTTTATCTTTATCTTTATGTATTCTTATTCCCTTGGATTCGGTGGAAATTACCTTCAAATTATAAAAATCAAACTTACCTATCTTTAAAACAAAAATTATTGGATTATCGATTATTTCCATTATATGGGTTAATGATTGCATTGATATTGTTTATTTTTCAAATTCCTCTACCAGAATATCAATTTTTATCTTTTATGGTTCAAACGATTGTTTATATTTCTATTGTGATTTATTATCTTGCTCTTGGCATCAACTTGGAACTAAAAAAATTATTTTATTGGAATAAACCAATCCTTTTTGTCTTAGGAATTAAATTCATTGTTGTTCCATTGATAACCTTAATTGTTTTGTGGCTGATTCCTTCTGAATTTCTTTCTTTGTTTGATAAAAAAATTGTATTGATTATGTCTTTTATGCCTGGTGCAGTTTATTCTATTGTGTCTAGCATTATTTTTAACCTAAATACGCGTTTTACTGTCCAAATCTTTGTTTTAAGTACGCTGATTTTTTTAGGAATGATTCTACCTATTTTGTATTTAACTTTAACTTAATCATCTGAAAAGGTTTTTCAAAAATTAGAAAAAAGATCCATCCTAATATTAAGTCTAATAATATAAGAAAAACAATCAATGTAACGATCCAAAAAACTTTTATTTCATTGTTTAGTTCAAATTGAAAGAAGTGAATATTTTTAAAAAATAATGATTCAAAAAAATCGCCAAAAAGAAATATTGTATAACTAATTTTAGAAACAAAAGAATAAAAATTAAAATTAAACAATTGATAAAACCAATCTTTGGAGTTTTCAAATAAAATAAAATACATCACTAAAAAAAAGAAAGTCAAATTGTAATAATTATACTTAAAAACGTAATTCATTAAAGGAATTTTATAATAATCTCCTAATAGAATATATCCAAAGTTGAACAAAAATATTAAAATGATCATTAACCTTAACAACGTTGGAATTTGAATAATTCTTTTTTTATCTTGATAATACAAAGTAAATTCTGCTAATAAAATTCCTATCACAAAAGAATCTAATCGCGTATGAGTCATAAAATATATTTTTTCTTCTAAAAAATGATTATTATAGTGATAAATTCTAAAAAGTATTGCTAAAAAATACAAAAAAACCCAAAAAAGAATTCTATAGCTTTTAAAAAACTTATTTGTAAAATGTATCAACAAAGGAAATATGATGTAAACTTGAACAATCGTAGAGATAGCCCAACCTACATTAACGATTCTCGCTGGTAGATAATTCGAGATAAATAAAACATCCCCCCACCAATATTGAATCGATAGTTTGAGCGCTTTGTATAGTTCCAATAATTGATTGTTATCACTATTTAAATTTATTATTTTAGATGTTTTATTTAATTCCTGATGAATCAAATAAAAATATAAAATAAATGCAATATAAAACGTCGGTATAATTCTTATGAATCTTTTTAGATAAAAATTTTTTAAATTTTCTTTACTAATACTAAAAAAAATAAAGTATCCACTAAGAAGAAAGAGTATATCCATACATACGATTAAATTATGAGCAAGGGATTGTATCACCTTACTATCTGTGTACTGGGCAAAACCTATCAAAGGATGTAAGATAATAAACTGTATTAAAGCAATCGTTCTTAACGCATGCAATGGTAAGAAGTCTTTTTGTTCAATGTAAAACTCAGAAAATAGGTATTTCTTCATGCTGAAAGTTTAATAAAATTGAAGCATTGGGCAGGGGAGGATTCGAACCTCCGTAACCCTTCCGGGTGCCAGATTTACAGTCTGGTGCCATTAACCACTCGGCCACCTACCCAAAACAATGCTGCCTGTAGGCTTCGAACCCACGACCTGCTGATTACAAGTCAGCCGCTCTACCAACTGAGCTAAGGCAGCATTTCTGATAAAATCCAAAAACAATCTTTTTATTTCTCTGTCAATCAAAATAGGAAATCTTATCTTATATTTTTTCTTTTAGTGTTTTATAAATCACTTCATATACTATCTTTAATTCTTCTTTTCGAATTATATAAGGTGGTACAATATAAAATACATTTCCTAATGGTCGAATTAATGCTCCATTTCTTACAGAAAAATCGATGATTTCTAAATTGAATGCCTTAAAGGATTCTAACGAAACCACTACATCTATTGCAGCAACGGATCCAAAATAGCGGGTATTTTTGATTTTTTCTTTTACAGAAGAATGCTTCAATTCTTCGATAAATTCCTTATGCCAATTTTGAATCTGATCAATTTTATTTTTTATATTTAAACTATCATAAAGCTCCACAGAAGCGATACTTACTGCACATCCTAAGGGATTAGCAGTCATCGAGTGTCCATGAAACATTGTATGAGCTTTATTATCCGAATAAAACGCTTGATAAACATCTTCGGTTGCTAATGTTACAGCAAATGTTGCATAACCAGCTGATAGTCCTTTACTTAAAGCTAATATATCTGGAAAAATTCCTGCATGTTCGTACGCGAAATATGGGCCAGTTCTTCCAGCACCTGTAAAAACTTCATCGCATATCATTAAGACTTTGTACTCATCACACAAAGATCGAATTTTTTTTAATACAAAAGGATGATACATCAACATTCCCGCCGCACCTTGTATAATTGGTTCTAATACAATAGCACATACTTCTTTATGGTGTTTTTCGAAAAAGGTTTCTAAACGATTTAACAACGATTGTAGTTCTAATTTTGCCAACTCTTCGTTGTATAAACCTTCTGTGGTATTATAAGCCATAGGAATATGAATTACATCAAACAATAGTGGTTCATATACTTTATGAAAGTCAGAACGTGCTCCCAAAGACATATTTCCAAATGTATCACCATGATAACCATTTTCTAACACAAGAAACTTGGTTTTTTCTTTTGTTCCTTGATTCTGGAAGTACTGAAAAGCCATCTTCGCAGCAATTTCCATTGCAGTAGAACCATCATCCGAATAAAACACACGTGGTAGATGGTGTTGTGTTTTTTCCGATAGCATCTCTGCTAAACGAAGAGCTGGTTCATGTTCCATACTTGCATAAATCACATGTTCTAATTGATCCATTTGTTTGATTAAAGCTTGTTTTAATGGTTCAAAATTATGTCCATATATACTAACCCACCAGGAACTAATAGCATCTACAAATTTTATGGGATTATCATCAGAATCATAACCATACAAGAATACACCCTCTCCTTTTTCGATAAAAAAGGGCTCTTTTGCAAGCTTCATCGGAGTAAAGGGCCACCAAATATGTTCGTGATGAATCTTTAAAAAATCCTCAATGCGATGTTTCCTATCCATAAAACCAATTTTAAAATTCTAATTCTTTTATAAAGAAATTAAAATTCATGGATTTTAGATCAAGAGAAGAAAAACAAAATTTTTTAGATTAAATGTCATACCATAAAATAGATTCAATTTTTTTCAGAACAATACAAACCTCGAATCTATCTAATTTTTTTTATTAACCAATATTTTTTTTGTTTACAAATTTTTATTATACTTTAAAAGTAAATAAATTTTTCCCAAGGAGTTTATATGAATTCAAAACGTAAATTGTTTATTTTAATAGGGTTAATATTTGGGTTGATTTTTACTGGTTCTTTAATTGCAGATACATCTATTTTTTTCTGTGAAGAATCTTCTGCTTATGGTGCAGCATGGGGGGTCCCATTAGCTCAAGCGAGAAAGACAGCCAGAGAATATTGCGAACAAAATGGTGGAACAAATTGCCAAGAACTTCTCTATTGCCAAGGAGTAGGTTTTGCAGCCATTGCAACAGATGATGAAGGAACCATTGGTGCATCTTGTGGTGCAAACTCTCAAAGAGAAGCAGATCAATTAGCTATAGCAAGTTGTAGAGGAAATAGTGGTAATCCTAATGCTTGTAAAGTAAAACATCGTTGGCGCGGTTAATTATGATGCAGGTTCATCCCTGCATTTCTTTTTTACAATTTATTCTTGTTCACAAAAGGTCTTTTATTTTATTAGTTTTATGGTTGAACCTTGGAGCATTAAACAAATCTATATAGATAGTTCTTTAAATAAAAGCGAAAATCCCTTAATTCAAAATATATTGAAAAATACTCAAAACAAAAATATAAAAATCGAATTGATCGATCATCCCAAAGAAATCTTCGATTTTTATTTAAAAAATGGGAATCTTTTCGAAAAAGATACTCTTTTAGTGTACCGACATCAAGGTAAATTTATCTCTTCTTGCCCTGGCTCCGATGGAATGGTATGCTGTCAATACTTCGTGATTAATTTTGGAATTGGCTGTTTGTATGATTGTCATTATTGTTATTTACAAAATTTTATGAATCAACCCTTAATGACAGTTTTTGGTAATATAGAAGATTTATTTATTGAAATAGAAAAAAAAATCAAAGGGAAAAATTTTCATTTTCGCATCGGTACAGGAGAATATACGGATTCCTTAGCATTAGATCCTATTTTAGAAATTTCTCCCATCCTTGTAGAATATTTCGCCCAATTAGAAAATGCAACATTAGAGTTAAAAACAAAATCTAATCATGTAGAAAATTTGTTAGGATTAAACCATCAAAATCACACAGTTGTATCTTGGTCTATTAATCCACAGAAGATCATCGAACAAATTGAACCAGGGACTGCCAATTTAGAAGAACGCCTTATCGCTGCAAAAAAGGTTCAGGATGCTGGATATAAATTAGCCTTTCATCTAGATCCTATGATTTATTACGACAATTGGGAAGATGACTACAAACAACTTCTCGATCAGCTTTTCGATACAATCGATACAAATAGAATTGCTTGGATTTCCTTAGGAACATTTCGTTATTCCATTGGTCAAAAAGAAATTATGCAAAAAAGATTTCTAAACGATAATTTAACAAAAGTAGAAATGGTTCAAGGAAGTGATAAAAAATTCCGTTATTTTAAAACGATTAGACAAGAAATGTATGCAAAGATCAAAAACTATATCGATAAGAAGGATCCGAAACTTTTTTCTTATCTCTGTATGGAAACCCAATACATGTGGGAAAAAATTTATCAATTTATACCACAATCCTCTAAAAGTCTTGATGAATATTTTGAAAAACGTAGGCTCTATATGGAAAATTCTCGTCTGTTTGTTTAGTTATTCTATTTTTGCCCAAGACATAAGTAGAATTTATTATTACAAAAACGTATTAGAAGATACTACTATTCAAAATCAGTTGCGTTTAAATACCCAATGGGACGAATATGCCCCCCTCCCCATTTTTGGAGAAAAATACATGATTTTTCAATCCCAACGACCAGGTCCCTACGAAGAACACTCTTTATGGTATTCCTTTAATAAAAACTATCACGATCCTACCTCTGAACCAGAATGGAGCGATCCCCTACCATTAGTATTTCCCTTAGACAATCAACCCACTAAAACGATGAAGGTTCTAAACCAAGAAGAATTTACCATCAATTCGGATTCTTTTGTAGGTCATCCTTCTGTACTAATAGAAAACAATCAAATCAAAGAAATCTATTTTACTTCGACTAGAAATGGACAATTAGAAGGATATGATCGTTTAAATATCTATGTAGCAAAATTTATTAATGGTAGATGGTCAAAGGTTGAACATTTAAACGAAATCAACAGCAATTTTGACGATTTAATGCCTTTTATTACAAAAGATGGAAAAAAACTTTTTTTTGTATCGAATCGCCCTGGTGGTTATGGTGGTTATGATATTTGGTATGCAGAGAGAGATTTAAATACCGGCAAATGGAGTAAACCAGTAAACCTTGGCCCAACGGTTAATACTCCATATGACGAAATCACACCTTTTCTTACGATAAATCAACAAAAATTGATTTTCGCAAGTAATAGACCAGGGGGATTAGGACAATTTGATTTGTACGTAAGTAATTTTAACGGATTGGACTTTGATCAGCCTCTAAATTTAGGAGAACCTTTTAATTCGCCACAAAACGACGAAGCACTAAAAATCACCGACAACAGTTTATGGACTTATTTTGCGTCCGATCGTATCCATGTCAATGCTAAGGGTGGCTATGACATCTATCGTTTTTTAATCCCCAAAGAATTAATCGAATTTTATAAAATTATTTTAAAAGGAAAAATCATCAATGCAGAAACACAAGAACCAGTTAGTGTAGAAGCAACGATTCTAATAGAATTTGGCTTACAAAATTTAGTCCTAAAGTCCGATAGGCGTTTTAAGAACGATGGAAAAACAATTGAAAATACCTTTAAAGTTGAGCTCTTTTCTGGAAGAATTTATCGTTTAAACATAAGTGCACCTGGATTTTATCCCCTCGAAACTCTTTTAGACTACAAAGATATTAGTACACAAACAAAAACCGACGAAAGGATTTTTTACCTTCAACCTATCAAACCTATTGAACCGATCATTCGATATATACCAGGCATCGTTATAGACGAAGAAACAAGATTACCACTACCTGGTTCACAAATTATCAAAATTGGTTCAGATGACAAAGCATTGGAATTAAAACTAGATTCTATGGCACAATTTTCTGTACCAGTTCGAAAAAATGAACAATTCCAGATAAAAGCAACTTCTCCCGGTTATGAAACTAAAACCGAAACATTCAAAGAATCTAAAGATCTCGAAAAAATCATCATCAAATTAAAAAAGATCAAAGAACCCTGCCAAGAAATGCAACCAGAATGTATATGGAATACTCGCATATTTTTCGATTTAGATAGTGCTGTTGTAAAACCATCAGAAATCGAAAAATTAAAACTTATTTCAGAAATTTTAAAAAAATATTCTAAGATAAAAATAGAAATTCAAGGACATACAGATCTTTCTTATCGAGGTCCCAAACAAAAATCTTATGAATACAATTTAAGATTATCCATAGAACGAGCAAATAATGTAAAAAAAGCTTTAATCGAATTGGGCATAGAAGAATCTCGATTGATCATAAAAGGATATAGCTACACAAAACCTTTAGTAGAAGTACCTGATCCTATTAGAGGTGCAATAAATCGACGTGTTGAATTTAAAGAATCACAATAATTTACGTCGAATATAATAGAAAGGAAATCTTCTATATGGAAATAACACAATACAATATTGAAACTATAAAAGAATCAAAACGACTTTGGGATCACGTTAACGATCCAAAGGTAATAAATAACCTAATACTTGTAAAATTAAATCGACAATCTTTATATTTAAAAAATACTATACCACCTGCCGAATTCAAGCCAACAGAACAAAAAGAAGAGGGAATTGAATTTTTTTATAATCCTTCCTTAAAATTAACAAATAAGGTAATATTATACTTAGATTTAACAAGACATCTTGAATTTCATTTCAATTTACTAAAAGAAATTTCTCCTGGTAGAGCAATATTAGTACCAGAATTATTACGAGTAAGTAAAGTCCAAAGAAAATACAAAAGAATTCCCGTAAAAGAAGACGAAGTAGTTGCAAATAACTTTCGTCTTAGTAGGCATAAAATATCTGCCAATAATATTCAATTTCAGATTACGTCTAAGATTATCTTTCCACAAATAGAAGAAAAATATAAAGAGAAATATCCAGGACTGAGAATCTTGCTTTCGAATGCAGAAAATTTACCCGAAGAATTAAAAAAACAAGAAGTAAGTACACCAACATTGTTAAAAATTAACATAAAATTTCTATATGTTTTTCCTATTGTTGTATATCAAAAAGAAAAGTTTGTTCCTTTGGCATATATTCTTTTACCATTAGATACTTCTCCAACAGAAGAACAAAAAAGAGAATTGCTTGTTGAGTTAGAAAGAATTGCTGACGAAACATACGAAAAGATCATCGAAGCAAACACTATATTAATTAAAAAAAAGCAAAGAGTTGTTAATATTTCCGAAGGTGGTGCAGCCATAGAAATTACAGATGATGAATTAAAATCTCTTATACCCTATCAAGATAGCATCATCTTTGATCTAATCTTTAAATTGGTTGCTCCCATAAGGATGTCTGGAGAAATTAAATACATTCATAAATTAAAAAAAGAAAATACAGAAAATCTTCTGATTGGAATTGACTTTACAGGAGAAGGTTATACAGAATTTCGTAAAAAGAACAAAGATTTATTAAAAAATCTAATACAAAAATTGGAATCCAAAAAATAATATGAAGAAATTTCAACCTTATCCAGGAACGCGAGATTTTTATCCAAACGAAATGTTTCTTCGAAACTGGTTTTTCGAAAAACAAAGAGAGGTTTGTAGAAATTACGGATACGAAGAATATTCAGCACCTATATTAGAATACACAGATTTATATCGATCCAAATCCTCCGAAGAAATTGTTAACGAACAGCTTTATACATTTATCGATAGAGGCAACAGAGAAGTCTCTATCCGTCCAGAAATGACCCCTACCTTAGCGCGAATGATTGCAAATCGTGATCAAAGTTATGTGCCACCATTAAGATGGTTTAGTATTGCTAACTTTATGCGATACGAAAGACCTGGTAAAGGTAGATTAAGAGAATTCTATCAGCTAAACGTAGACCTAATTGGTAGCAATACTGTTTATTCTGATGTAGAAATTTTATCGGTTGCAATGGATATTTTAAAATCTTACGGAGCAAATGAAGATCAATTTATTGTTCGTTTTAGTCATCGCGCCTTGTTAGATCTTTGGTTAGGTTTAACAGATAAAGAAAAACTTCGAAAAATTGGAAGAATCATCGACAAAAAAGAAAAAATCACACAAGAGGAATTCGATAAAGAATTAAAATCTATATGCGAAGATAAAGAAATAAAAGCAATTTATAATTTTTTTCAACTAAGATTAGAATCCTATCAAGATTTACTAAAAGACATTGAGCCCAAAAGTAGAGATCAAATAAGCGATATATTAAACCAATTAAGCCAAATGGTAAAATATCTGAGTGTAAACCATAATCCTAAAAATCTTATTTTCGATCCAACCATTGTGCGTGGATTTGATTACTATACAGGACTTATTTTCGAAATTTACGATACTCATCCAGAAAACAGAAGAGCAATTTTTGGTGGTGGTAGATATGATAATCTGATAGGTCAATTTAGTAAAGAATCTCTACCAGCAATTGGTTTTGGAATGGGAGATGTTACCCTCGAAGCATTTTTAAAAAATCATCGCCTAATTCCAGAAATATCCACTAAGCAAGGTTTTTATTTTACCCTTTTTGACGAAAATCTATATTCCGAATATTTAAAAATAACCCATCTTTTAAGAAAAAATCACTTACCAGTCGAAATCTCTTTAAGTCGTCCCAAAAAATTAGGAAAAGAATTCGAATTAGCAGAAAAAAAAGGTTACCAATTTTGTTTAATTCTGGGAGAAGACGAATTAAAAAAACAAGTTATCAAAGTAAAAGACTTAACTACTGGTAAAGAAACCGAATTACCCTTAGAAGAAACTAAATTCATCGATGGTGTTTATTCTTTAATGCAAGGATACAATAAGCGGTCATAACGGAAATCTTATGCCGCTTATTGTCTAAAATTTATTTCTTTTTAAGAAACTTCATCATTGCGCGAAGTTTTTTTCCAGTTTCTTCGATAGGATGTTTTTTACCTTCTTCGCGTAAACGATTAAAATTGGGGTATCCTTTTTTTGCTTCTTCTAACCATTCTTTTGCGAATTTTGCACCTTTATCTTTTTGGATTTCGGAAAGAATTTGCTTCATATTTTGTTTTACATGATCATCCACTACCCTAGGACCGCGTGTTAAATCGCCATATTCCGCAGTATCAGAAATGGAATGTCTCATATTCGCAATACCACCTTCGTAGATCAAATCTGTGATCAATTTTACTTCGTGTAAACATTCGAAATATGCAATGTCAGGATCGTAACCTGCTTCTACTAAGGTTTCGAATCCTTTCATAATTAAAGAAGTTAAACCACCACAAAGAACTGCTTGTTCTCCAAACAAATCTGTTTCTGTTTCGTCTTTAAAAGTTGTTTCTAAGATTCCTGCTCTACCAGCACCTACTGCTGCTGCATGTGCAAGTGCTCTTTGTTTTGCTTTTCCTGTTGCATCTTGATGTATAGCAATCAATGCTGGGACTCCACCACCTTCTACATAAACCCTTCTTACCAAATGTCCAGGACCTTTTGGAGCAACCATATAAACATCGATATCAGATGGTGGCTGGATTACCTCGAAATGAATATTAAAACCATGAGAAAATACCAAAGCCTTTCCTTTAGAAAGATTCGGCAAAATACTTTCTTCGTAGAGTTGTTTTTGTGTTTGATCAGGTGTTAGAACCTGAATAATATCTGCCCTTTTACACGCTTCTGTGGGATGAAACACTTCGAAACCATCTTCTTTTGCTTGTGCTACTGAACGAGAATCTGGTTTTAAACCAATAATGACTTTTAACCCAGAATCTCTCATATTTTGAGCTTGTGCATGTCCCTGACTGCCATAACCAAGTACTGCAATCGTTAAATCTTTTAATACACTTAAATCACATGAATCATCATAATATATTTTAGCCATAAAGTAGATTTTTTATTTATGATTTTATCATCAAGAAAATATTAATTTTTTTATTATTTAAAACAACGATGATTTGATGTATAAAATTATGGTAGCATTTAAAAAATGTTGACAGTGATATCATTTTATAATAAACTCCTCAAATCATGATAGAAAAATACATTAAGATACCCGAAAATCAAATCGAGTTTTATCAATACATAAAAGATTATATAAAAAAAATTAGTATTGAATACCAAAACACAGAACACATTGTGCCAGAAGAAATTCTTAAAAAACATACAAAGGAATTAATAGAATTAGGGATCATCAATTTAGATACAAACGATAATGAATTTGCTTTGTGGAATTATGAACAAAAACACAATTTATTATTTAGTATTCTTTGCTTATTAGAACTTTCCATCATTAATGGCAGTTTAGGTTATATTGCTCATCAATTTGCTCTTTCGACTTTTATTAATAGATCTTTAAATTTATCTTTGGATATTTCGCATTGGAATTTAACCCAAGGAAATTATGGCATTGCTCGTAATCTATTAGCAAAATATTTATTTTCTCAGATAGACAAAAATGATTGGAATGCTTTAAAACAATATTTCGAGATGCCTCAACCCATTACAATTCAAATACCTGATTTCGTTGAATATCTTTCTTTTTTTAGCATTGATGAACAAAACCTTTCGGATAATAGTTTTACGTTAATATTAGCCAAAATTCATTCCCGAAAACAACAATATCCTTCTCATGGTTTTGACGAAATCAAGACATCCGAAATCCACTACGAAATTATACAATCTTATGCTGTGTCTTCTTCGCTTTTTACAGAAATACTCAGTAGACAAATCTTGGGGAATCTTTCTATTGCAACAGCTCGGTTGATCTACGCGTTTTTAAAAGCATTAAAATATACCAACGAAAGAATTCAAGGTGGACACTTGATTTTTGATTATCCAGCAATTCAAAATCTTTTGTTCAATGCAGAATCGACAATTGAATTATCCCTTAATTCGCTTTTTCAATGTGGAACTTATCATTCGGAAAAAGATCTTCTTTTAAAAGTTTTAAGGATAAAAAAACAAATTATGCCATTAATTGTATATGGTATTTCTGATTGTTTACAAACCCATGGAGGCTATGGGTATATGAGGGATTACGGTTTAGAAAAAGCATATAGAGATGCCAATCATCTAAAACAACTCTATGGAACTTCCAACGAAATCAGTTTATTTATTGCAGAAGTATACAAAAACAAGATAAATGAATTATTATAATTATAATTAACTTTGAGGTAATATACTATGGAAATCAAAACATTCAATTTAGAAGAAAAACTTTCACCAAAATATTTTTTAGAGCAAATCAAACCATATTTAAAGTTTTTGTTAAAATATGATCAAGATAAACTATGGGAAATGGATACACAACTATTACCAAAAAGATTACAAAAACTTAGAAGAAATTACAGAGCCTTTGCAGAGAAACATTTAAAACCTTATGCACTAGAAATTGATGTAAACAAAAACAAAGAGTTATTAGAAAAAGTGAAGATAGAAGCTGCAAAAGCTGGCTATTTTTCGGATTTATTGCCATCTCCCATTGGTTCGGTAGATTGGTTAACTTATCGTTATCCCTTTCATTGGATAGCTGCCATTAAATACGAAGAATTATGTGCTGCTTGTGGTGGATTAGGATTGCTAATTGGTGCACATTCCTTAGGTGTAGCCCCCATATTAGTTTCGGGCGACCTGAACATTATTTTTAATCATTTGTATCCTATCTTAAAGAAAAATAAAAAAGGAATTCCCACTCTTATGGCATTTGCGATTACTGAACCTTCTGGCGGATCTGATGTAGAAGATACAGAAGGTGGTGCAAGATATAAACCACTTACAACAGCAAAACGCGTTTCTGGTGGTTGGTTGTTAAACGGCAGGAAGGTTTTTATCTCTGATGGAGATATTGCTCATGCAGTTACTGTTTTTGCTGCAATAGAAAATAAAGGATTAGATTCGTGGACTTGCTTTCTTGTATACGATGGAACACCTGGTTTTTCTCGCGGAAGGAATGAACTCAAAATGGGACAAAGAGCTTCTTCCGCAACAGAACTAATATTCGAAGATTGCTTTGTGCCAGATTCTCAGGTTGTTGGTGGACTAGAAAAAGGCTGGATGTTAAATCGTTTAACTCTTAATTATTCGCGTATACCAGTTGGCTCTATTGCATTAGGTATTGCAAGAGGTGCTATGGAACACGCAATCGACTTTGCAAAAAACCATACTTTTGCAGGTAAAAAGCTCATTGAATACCAAGAAATACAGATGCAAATCGCAGATATGTTGATTTTAACTTCTGCTTCACGTATGATGATTTGGCAATATGCAAAAACTTGGCAAGCACATCAATCTTGGTCTTCTATGATTAAGGTTTTTTGTTCCGATACAGCAATGAAAGTCTGCGAAATTGCTATGGATATTTTATCGAATCATAGCATATATCATAAAAATTATGTAGAAAAGCATTTTAGAGATGCGCGACTAACCCAGATTTACGAAGGAACAAACCAAATCAATCGTTTAGCAATTATAGAAGATCAAATCGATGAATTATTTAATTAAAGATGCTACAATTTCTAGATGAAATGTTCTTGGGAAAAAATCAAATATTGCAATATGATGGATTTTATAACCATATTCTTTTAATCGTTGAATATCGCGATGGAATGTGGCAGGATTACAAGAAGAATATAGAATAGGCATTTCTATATCCTTAAATGCATTCAAAAGATTTTTTCCCATTCCTTTTCGAGGAGGATTGATTATAACTATATCAAATCGATTTTCTAACACAAGTTGATTTGTATACAAATCTTTAAAAATAAATTTATTTTTTTTATTATATTTATTATAATTTTTTTTAGCATATTGTAAAGCAACTTTATTGGATTCATACCCTTCTATGTAGGAGAGATGATCCATTAAACTTGCAGAGATGATTCCTGTACCACAAAATAGTTCCAAGGTATTTATATGATTCTTTTGCACGATATTTAAAGCATTTTCGCGAATAAAACTTAACCATTCTCTTAATAAAAACCTGTTAGTTTGCAAAAAACATTCTGTCGAAAGTTCCCACTCAACAGAAGAATTCAATTTTACTACAAATTCTTGATTTTCTTTAATTTTACCATCAACATAAAATATCTTCCTATCTTTTTGTAGGTTTTTTGAATTGTTTAGAATCGATTGATTTAATTCTTGCGATAAGTTTTTGCAACCCTCTTTGGGTAAAGGAATAATCTGATTAGAATATAGTTTATAAAATCCAACTTTATTTTTATCGTAATGGATTCTAACTTGATTTCTGTATGCATATTCTGGCGAAAAAAAATAATCAAATGGATGATTTTCTAAATAGTATTTTAATTCTTTGAATTCTTTTAACAATTCTATCTTGATTTTTATCTCTTCTTGATAATCTAAGTGGCGAAAATTACATCCTCCACAGAGAGGGAAGATACTACAATCGATTGTTTTTCGTATCGGATTAGGTTGATGGATGTTTTGAGCAATACCAAAAGCATGTTGACTATTTTCTTTTACAATCTCTACATCAACAACTTCTTCGGGTAACGCACCATGAACAAACAATGGTTTGTTATTATAATAAGCTAACGTAAAACCATTCTGTACCCATTTAAGTGTTTTAACTGAATAGATCATTTTTAAAAATAGAGTCTTCGCTAATTTCTTCTATTATTTCTTTTCCATCGTTTGATTGAATAATTTTATAAATTTTACCTTCTGCTTCTTGTAGATATTTGTAACACCATTCTTTTAGTTTAATACCTTCTTGGTATAATTTTAAGGATTCTTCCAAACTTAAATCTCCTGTTTCTAATTTATCAGTGATCTCTTCTAATCGTTTTAAAGCATCTTCGAATTTTAGATGTTTCATTTTAGATTTTTTTGGAATAGTATAATCTAGTCAATTCGATAAAATAAGAATCTACGATTTGATTTCTTCGCGCGAATATCTTCTCGCAATCTTTGATAAATCGTTCTAGTTCATACTTATGACCGCGTATTCCCCAAGAAAAGGGAGGCATATAAGGAGGAGGACTTCCCCCAAATACATTACAACCAATATCAATTACTGTTCCCGTATTCAGCATTGTTCCTATGGAAGTTTTAACACAATCACCTATAATGGAACCAAATTTTATTCGATTTGTATTAACTAGAATAGGTGTATCGGTAAAATCTGGAATACGAGATTCTGGAAGATAAAGACGAACTTCTCCATAATTATTTTTTAAATCCGAAGTTGTCGTTAATGCACCTAAATTCACCCAATCTCCGATTAAACTATGCCCCACAAATCCCTCGTGATGTTTATTGGTAAAATTTCCAAAAATACTGTTTTCTATCTCTCCACCTACTCTACAATCTCTACCAAGTATTACACCACCAGTTATTCGTACATTATCAATATGACAATTCTCTGCGGCATAAAAAGGTCCTTGTATATATGTAAATGCAGAAATCTTGGAATTTTTATCGATTATAATAGGACCATTTCTTGCATCTAATACAACTCCATAAGTAATTTCAACAGAAGGGTGTATCCATATATCAGAAGGACTTCCGAGTATTTGGGCATAATTGTTGGAATTATCATAATTTTTTCTATCAAGATATTCTAAATCTTTTAAAATATTAACAGATATTTTATCTAGTATGTTAATAATATCCATTTCTATAGAAGTTGCAACGAAACTTTCTTCGAACAATCCTTTTAAATAATTGATGGATTCCCTTAAATTTTTCTTACTTCTTAACTCTAAGGCAATTTCTGGGTATGTTTCTGTAAATGACTTCCACTGGTTCTTTTTGGAAAATATTTTTTCTAGATGACTTTCTGGATGAAAGTATATAATATCTTGTGATGGGAATTGTTTTTTAATTCTCGCGATAGGGGAAAAAATCCCATCGCGAAATTCAAAAATAGATTTATATCTTGCGACTATTCTACAAAAGGGTAAATCAAAATCTATTAGTAAAATATTTTTAATATTTTTCATTCTTTATACTTTAAATAATAAATCAGAATAGTCTGGCATTGGCCAATAATTTTTATCTACCAATAATTCTATTTCGTCTGTAATTTCTCTTAATTCCTTCATTCCCGTATTAAAGACAACATCTCTTAAATAACAGGCATGTTCATAGGTATCATTAAACGATTTTGTTTTTTCTTGTGCCATTATATTTTCTAAAGAATGTAATTTTTCGTTAAAAATTTTAAATTTTGCAATTAATTTATCTAACAACGATTCCTGAACACTAGCATCTTTTTGTAGATTTTTTAGAGAAATAACTGTATCAGACAATTCTTTTATGTATCGATTGATTGCTGGTAAGATCATTTGTTTTGCCATCATGATCATTGTATTCGCTTCTATGCGAATCGTTTTAATATAACCTTCTAGAACAATTTCGTATCGTGCATGCAATTCTCTTTGGTTAAAAACACCAAGAGATTCATACATTTTTACGTTTTTTTCTGCTATAATTGCTTTTGCTGCATCGACGGTATTGGTTATATTAGGTATTCCTCTTCTTGCTGCTTCTTCTTTCCATTCTTCTGAATAGTTATTACCGTTAAAAATAATTCGTTTATGTTTTTTATAAACATCTGATACTATTTCCAATATTGCATCAGAGATGTTTTTATTTTCTTTAAGTTTTTGTTCTAACATGTCTGCAATTTGATTTAGAACATAAGCTGTAATACTATTAAGTGTAAAATTTGCAGCGGCAATCGAAGCAGTAGATGGTACCATCCTAAATTCAAATTTATTTCCCGTAAATGCAAATGGAGAAGTTCTGTTTCTATCTGTGGTATCTTTTGGTAAATGCGATAATTGAGATATACCAATTTTTAATTCTGTATTACTGTATTTTATGTTATCGATTTCTTTTTTTTCTATTTGCTCCAATATAGAAGTCAACATCTCGCCTAAATAAATAGAAATTATGGCTGGTGGTGCTTCGTTTCCTCCTAATCGTAAATCATTGCCGGGTGTTGCTGCGGAAATTCTTAATAAATCTGCAAAATCATCTACTGCTTTTATTACTGCTACTAAGAAAATCAAAAATTGTAAATTTTGATGGGGAGTACTTCCTGGATCAAGTAAATTAATTCCATCATCTGTTTGAATAGACCAGTTATTATGTTTTCCCGAACCATTGATATAAGCAAAAGGTTTTTCATGCAATAAACAAACCAAGCCATGACGATTTGCAACTTTTTTTAGAGATTCCATAATGATTTGATTGTGATCTACTGCAATGTTCGCATTTTCGAAAATTGGTGCAATTTCGTGTTGTGCAGGTGCTACCTCATTATGACGTGTTTTTGCAGAAACCCCCATCTTCCATAATTCTAAATCCAACTCTTGCATAAAAGAACTAATTCTTTCTTTTATAGGACCAAAATAGTGATCTTCCATTTCTTGCCCTTTGGGAGGTTTTGCACCAAACAATGTTCTACCAGTAAAAATCAAATCTGGACGTTTTTCGTAATATTTTCTATCGATTAAAAAATACTCTTGTTCTGGTCCAACAGTTGCGAAAGCTCTTTTACTTGTAGTATTTCCTAACAATCTCAACACGCGAATAACGCTTTTCGAAAGTACATCCATGCTTCTTAACAAGGGTGTTTTCTTATCAAGTGCATCACCGTTATAAGAACAAAATGCAGTTGGAATACATAAAACTTTTGTTCCTTGGCTTTCGTTGATAAATGCTGGAGATGTAATATCCCATATTGTATATCCTCTCGCTTCGAAGGTGGAACGCAAACCTCCAGATGGAAATGAAGAAGCATCGGGTTCACCTTTAATCAATTGCTTACCGGAAAGTTTTGTAATTGCAATGCCAGTAGTAATTGGCTCTAAAAAAGAATCATGCTTTTCCGCGGTAAATCCAGTCATTGGTTGAAACCAATGCGTAAAATGTGTAGCACCATGTTTGATTGCCCAATTTTTCATTGCTTCGGCAATTTCATTTGCATGTTCTAATGATAAAGATTTGTTATTTTCTACTGCATCTATGTATGCTTCGAAAGTTTTTTTCGACAAATATTTTTTCATTCTTTTAATATGGAAAACATGTATTCCAAAAATCTTTTCTAGTTTAATTTCTTTTAAATTTTTCATAAAATACACTTTTTTAATTTTTTTATATCAATCAATCTTTTAATTTTAAGTGTTGGAAGTTTTTTACTCTACGGTTACAGATTTTGCTAGGTTTCTAGGTTGATCAGGTTCGCAATTTCTTTCTAATGCTGTATAATACGCTAATAACTGTAAAGGAATGACTGTTAACATTGGCGTTAAATAATCTGGTGCTTCTGGTATTTCGAAAACATAATCCGCAATATTGGGTATTTGAGTATCACCTTCTGTGACAATTGCTAATATTTTTCCTTTTCGCGCTTTAACCTCTTGTATATTAGACACCATTTTTTCGTAAACAGAAGTTTTTGGTGCTATACATACTACTGGAACTGTTTCGTCTATTAAAGCTATAGGACCGTGCTTAAATTCTCCTCCTGCATATCCAGATGCATGTATATAAGAAATTTCTTTTAATTTTAGTGCTCCCTCTAATGCAGTAGGATGATTAAAATTTCTTCCTAGAAAAATAAAATCTTTTGAATCTTTAAACCTTTTTGCCCATTCTTTTATTTGTTCAGCTTTATTTAAAATGTATTCCATTTTTGTTGGTAATTTTCTAATTTCGTTAAATATTTCTTCGCGTTCTTCTCTTTGGGTTAACCATTTAATACCAGATAAAAATAAGGCAAAATAGAGTAAATGTAATAGTTCAGATGTATATGCTTTTGTAGAGGCTACACCAATTTCTGGACCTGCCATTAGATCGATGTAAGCATCTGAATCTCTTGCAATTGTAGAATCCGTCCTATTAACAAAAGATAAAACCTTACAAAATCGAGATTTTGCTTCGTGAACACCAGCAAGTGTATCGGCTGTTTCTCCACTCTGAGATATTGCAATCACTAATGTGTCTCCTTCCGCGATAGGATTTCTATAACGAAATTCAGAAGATAAATCAACCTCTGTTGCAATTCGAGAAAATTGTTCTAAATAAAGTTTTCCTACAAGCCCAGCATGCCAAGAAGTGCCAGCACTCGTTATTAAGATTCGCGAAGTTCTTCCTAATATATCGTTAGATAATTTCATCTCTTCGAAACGAACTTTTCCCTTTTCTCCTGTACGTGCTTCGATAATTTTTCTAAAAATATCTGGTTGTTCGTAAATTTCTTTTAACATGTAATGTTCATAATTACCCTTATCTAAATGAATTGCTTGTAATTTAATTTTTTCTAAGGTTATTTGTATAGGTTGATTCTCTTGATTAAAAACGTGAATTTCTGATTTAGTCATCCAACCCCATTCATTATCTTTAAAAACATAATATTCCTTCGCCTGAGGTACAATTGCAACAATATCACTTGCGAGAAAGCCTTCATCATTACTTCTTCCATAGAGTAAGGGAGAACCGTTTTTCATAAAATAAATTCTGTCTGGTTCATACTCAGAAAGTATAACAATTGCATACTTACCCTCGATTTTCTTTAATACATTAGGGATTACATCTTTTAATTGTTTTGTATTATGAATCTTCATTTCTTCTTCTAGTAAATGTACTACTGATTCTGTATCTGTTTCGGAACGGAATAAATGTCCTTTTTTGATTAATTCTGTTCTTAGGTGTATATGATTCTCTATAATTCCATTATGGCATATTGCTATTTTTTGATTACAATCTACGTGAGGATGAGCATTTTGTTTTGATGGTTCACCATGGGTTGCCCATCTTGTATGACCAATTCCAATATTGCCTTCTACAGGAGATATTTTTAAAAGATTTTCTAAATTTTTAATCTTGCCTTTTTCTTTGCGGATTTCTAGTTCTCCATTGTCGATTACAGCAATACCAGCAGAATCATATCCTCTGTATTCTAATCGAATTAAACCAACAATTAATACAGAATTGATTGATTTATTACCAATATAACCAACAATACCACACATATGATCATTTTTTTTATTGAATTGAAACAATCAAGTTTTAATAATATGTTTATAAACAATGAATTTTTTTAATTTTTTTAGTATAATTTAGAAAAAAATTTTTAAAAAATGAATGTTTTTACGTCATAAATAGATAAAAAGAGCAAATCTCATTTCTCATTTAGAAGAAGGTTTGCGTTTTGGATGTTGCCAGAACGAATTAATTAATTGGGTGGGATGGGTGGGATAAACAACCGTCGCTGGGCTCTGCACAGCGACAATCTAAAAGGAGGACATATGAGGAAAAGTAAATGGCTAATTATTAGCATAAGCTTAATATTAACAATAGGCTTAGCAAATTGCGGCAAAAAATCATCTGGGCTTTTGTTGCTCCCAAATTTAGCACAGGGAGAAGGGGGACCACAAGTATCACCAGAAAAACCAAAAGGAATAGAAGAATCCACATCTACACAACAACAACAACCATCAATTCAAGTAATAGATGATGTGGTAGCAGTAGATACAGGAAGTTTGAATAATACAACTTCTCCTGGAGAACCAGCGGTGATAGAAATTCCCAATAATCAAATTCCAAGAGACGGCGATAACTCTGGTGGCAATAACTCTGGTGATAACAATTCCGGTGGAAATAATTCCGGCGATAACAATACAGGCGATGTAAAAGAAGTTCCCAATAATCAAATTCCAAGAGGTGGCGATAATTCTGGTGATAATGGAAAAGGCAATGTTATCGAACCAAAACCAATTGAATCTGAACCACAACCAGTAATAATAACCCCCGAAGAAAGTAAAGATTTACAAGAAGCAATCAACAACGAAGATGTAACAACCGATCCAATCGAACAAGTTGTTTCTAGTGATACTGGTTCAAATGATTCTGCTATAAGTGAAGAAGAAACCCAAGAAGAGGTTGCTGCACAAGAACAAGAAGAAAACGAAGAAGTTGCTGATACCGAAGAAGAAGATACAACACCAGCACCAACACAAGAAGATAAAGGAAAAGATGATCAACAAAGTTGCAAAGCGATGGTAAAAGAAATTGATACTTCTAAAGGAAGATGGTACAATACAGCAGAATCTTTAATACCACATCCAAAACAAAAAAATAAATTTATTAAAGCAAAAGGTATTCACACTTACTGGGCTTACGAAAAACTCTTAGTAAAAGTTAACAGCAATTGCGAAGGTGGTAAATACGAATTAGTAGTTGTTGCAAAAAACTTAGGTAAATTACCTGATTGGTATCATTTCTTCGTAGTAAAAGTATTCAACGAAAAAACTGGCGAAAATTTAGGAACAATGTTAATTCGCGCAAGTGATCAAAGATATCACAGAGGTAAATTGATTGTAACATTGCCAAAAGGCGACAATATCTTAAACGTTCTCTGGACAAACGACGCATATGAACCAAACAAATATGATGCGAATATTCAAATCAAAAGAATTATGATCAGAAAAGTTGTTACAAAAGATAAAAAACAAATTCTAACAAGAAAGGGAAGCAATTTCTGCGATGTAAATGGTCGTTGGTTTATTGGAGATAATCCACCATCAGCATATACTTATTGGGCAAATCAAACTGTTTCTTATTGTTTAAGAACAGAAAAAGCAGGTAAATACGAAGTCATTCTAAGGGCTGGAAATGCTAAAAATGGTCTACCATTAATGCCTCAATACAAAGAATTCAAAGTATTAGTAGCTGCCAACGGAAAATCTAATTATATTACAATTCCAGCAGAACAAGGCAAATACCATAGAGGATCAACGACTCTTGATCTACCAGCAGGCGATATTGTATTAAACGTAACATGGTTAAATGATCAATATCAACCACCCGAATACGATGCGAACATCGAAATCGTTCGAGTAAGATTAAAACGCGTTGGTGATATTGAATCTCCTATTGCAGCATTCTTACTACAAAATCCCAATGTGACCTATCAAGTTGTAATACCAGGTATAATTCTAATTCTTGGTGCACTTGGAATGATCTATTGGGTAAGAAGACAAAAACTCGCATAAACTAAATTTACCAAGCCCCTATGTTGGGGCTTTTTTTATTGACAAAATTGACTCTAAAATCAATTTTGATCTATGTCTACAAAGAAATCCCAGCGAATTATCGAAACAAAACCTTATTTTATCTGGAATTTTCTAGAATCTTTTTTACCACCAGAATGGTTTCTTAGTCTTTATCCTACTTATTTAGCTTCTGGTATAAAAATTACCAAAGTTAGTAAAGATTATCGTCATATTCGCGTAGAAATGGATTTGAATATCTACAACAGAAATTATGTTGGTTCTCATTTTGGAGGTTCACTATTCGCGATGACAGATCCCTTTTATATGTTAATGTTTCTAAAAAATTTAGGAAAAGAATATATCGTTTGGGATAAAAAAGCTTGTATTGAATTTATAAAAGCAACTACTGAAGATGTATATGCAGAATTTAATCTATCAGAAGAAACACTCCAATCAATTAAAGAAGAACTTACCAACAAGAAAAGTTGCGAAAGAACCTTTTTAGTAGAGATAAAAACAAAAAAAGAACACGATATTATTGCAAAAGTGGAAAAAACATTATATTTTCGAAAAATTAAAAAATAATTTATTGCTTATTTTACTATCGATCTTTTTTGTTTATCAATAAGTTATCTTCGAAAACTTTTAAGATTACACCCTCTTCGTAAAACTTTTTACCTGTAATCCTTTCTACATCGAGCTTTTGAACACGTTGATACATTTCTTCTAATATTCCTTTTGTAATTTCTTTCATAATATTTCCAAAGACTTCTGTTTCCATAATTTCGCTTATTACCTTGCTAATTTCTTCGCCTGCATAATTTACAAATCCCTTCATAAATGGGACTTTTGATAGTTCCCCCATCATAGTAGTAGAATATAAACTGTTTTTTACTACTTCTGTTAATTCTTTTTCGTATTTCTTAAAAGCATGTTTTGCAAGCTCAGCATAATTTAAACGAATCATCACTTCTTCGACTCTTTTTAGCGATTGTAGAAATACTGCATCTGCAATTGTATCAACAATGATATCGCGAAATCGAAAGGTAATCTCTCGCGTTAATGTTTTAGAAATTTCTTCTCCAGATTTTTCTAGTTTATAAAAGGCTATTGCTAACTTAACTCCCCTTAACAATAAAAATGGTCGAAATAGAGGAATAGGTATAACTCCAATAACCTCGTACCAATGAGTAAGCAAATAATAACGTTTTTTCTCTTCTGTTAGCTGTTTTCTTACTCTAAGAGAAAGATCAATACCCCAAATTAAGATTACCATTATATCTAAACCATAAACAAAAAAATTATATTGTTTTTGCAAAAAGACACCATAAGTATTAATTATCATCAATAGAACAATATCTATAAAAGCAATCAATAACAAATCATAATCAGCCGATCTACCAGGAAGGTTTTTAAAATACTTATTCAATATTTTATAAATCATTTTTACTTTCTATTTTATCTACAAAAAAGTTATAAATAAAACTAAATGATAACCCAACAATAAAAGCATCTACTAATGCATAAAATAGATCAAACAAAGAACCATAGATTTGTTCTGTTAAACTTAAATCGCCTTTTGTAATTAAAAATGGATGGGGGTGAATAGAATGATACATTACCATAAATTCCACTCCAAAATTCGAAGATAACCTAGACCATATTGTTGTTATTAATATAAAGACTGACCATAAAATCATTGTGGTAAGAGTAAAACTTTTTGGGTATAACTTCATAATTCTAAACATTTCTTTTTTATAATATTTGTCAACTTTTAAATAAACGTTCTTTTAATACTTTATATCTATTCGTATGGATTTGTTTTCGAATTGGATCTTCTGTTTTTGATAGATATTCATACAAAAAAACCTCGAATTCTAAATGTTTTTTTAATATGTTGACTGGATCTTTTTTTAATGTTTCTCTTTCTAACACCATATGTCTTGTATTGATAAAATCTGACTCTAACTCGTAAACAAGCATTTCGATAATCGATGGTTGTATAGCTCCACCAACAGAAGTTAGAAGATTCTTTTTTTTGCATGCAACAAGAATTTCTTTACATATTTCTATTACACGTGGATGATCTGGCCCTAATTCCATCGAACCTGATAAATCTGTCCTTGCAGCTGTGATCTGACAAAGATGATTCGCATATTTAGAATTTAATATTGCATCAAGTTGCATATAACCTGTCATTGTTTCTATGTTAATACCAGCCTTACAAGGAACTTCATATTGCTGCTTTATTTCTTCCAAAGTCTTGATAAAATTTTTTAATGCATAAGGAGATTCGATCATCGGTGCTATGATACAATCAACACGAATCGATAACAAAAAGCGCATATCATTTCGTGCTTCTGGACCACCAATTTTTACATGTAATGGTACAATATCTTTACTGATCCTTCGCATAAATTCTATTTCCGAAAAATTCATATCTTCTACTTCAGTACCTGTTTTTAATGCATATAATCCAAAATCTTTTAATTCTTTAAGCTTAGCCCGAAATTCTTTTTCCACAATGATGGAAAAATATTTATTTTATTATAATACAACTCATTTTAAAAATTATCCTTGTTTTTTAAACAAAATTATTTAAAGGTTTTTAATAATTATTGACAAAAAAATCAATTTTTTTATCAAGTTAAATATGATACCAGAAACAGCATTAGAATTACCTTTTAAATATTCGCCGTTTATTCATAATTTTCATCAAGAAAAAAACTTGAAAGCATACTATGACGAAGCAAATCAAAAATTCTATTTACAGTTTACCCCCGATAAAAACGTAGAAGGACCACCAAATCATGTACATGGTGGATATTTGGCAAGTATATTAGACGAATCGATGGGAGCCATTATGTTTTTGTCGGGATATTTTGGTTTAACCAATCATTTCGAGATCAACTACAAAAAACCAGTACCATTATTTCGCACTCACTATATATGTTCCGAAGTTCTAAAAGTAGAGAAAAGAAAAATTTACATAGAAGCAAAAGTTTTTTCGGAGGATAAAGTTTATACAATTTCTAATGCCATTTTTGTTCAATTTGATTTTAACAAATTAGGACTTACACCAGAATATCGAGTGATTCTAAGATTCCACGAAATTAGAAAAGAAGGACATAACTTTAAAGAAGCAATAGAATTATTAAAAAAAGAATATCAATATTCTTAAAGATTTATTCAAAATTATAGCCTATACCAACACTAATAGACTGATTTTTCTCGATGATGGTTTTTTTTTGTCCAAATGTAATTAAATCATAAAATGGTCCAGTGACGAAAGTTATAGGACGATCATCATCCGGAGACAATGCTATTGCTTCGCTTTTTGTGTTATTACCCACAAGCTCACTAAAGAAGTATCTTGCAAAAAAGAACCAATGTTCGTAAATATTTTGATTATACTGTAATGAAAAGTATTCTCCACTTCCTTTTCCAGAATACGATATATTTACACTATTATATCTATCCCACAAACCCACACTTTTGTTAAATTCGAGTTCTATACTATCGTATGTACCTTTAAAACTTCCATTGATCAAACCAAAATCGATTTGTAATTCTTCTTTTAGAGAAAATTTTACTGTTAAAGAAGGTCCTAAAAATAAAAAGTCGTTTTCCATGGACTGAATTGTAGTATAATTCAATTTGTAGTTGAATAGATCATCAGAAATTTTGGTAATACGAACATTGGTAGAAACAGAGTATATACCACCTTTGATACCAAGTATGGTTGTTTTGTTGTTTAAGTTAAAACGATAACCATCATATTTAAACCATAGTTGACCATAAGAATACTCTGGTTCCTCTTGAAATTTTGCACTCATTAAAGGGAAAAAGAATGAACCTTGAGAAAGGCCGTATTTTCTTGCCTCGATGGACTGATTCAACAAAATAGACGTAGTATCAAGCCCAATAGCCCAATTGTTAAAGTAATACGAAATAAAAAAATAACCATTAGAATGATATTTTTTAAAACGATTCTCTTCGTTAAAATATTCTTGTCTTGGTTGAGTATCTACCAAAAGAGAACCAATATACTCTGCAAAAAGAAAAATGTTATTGATCTTAACAAAAGAAGGAATGGAATAACTCGGACCTAAACCATATCCTATCTCTAAATTCTCTCTTCGGATAATCGGTTCTTTGGGTTTCTTTCTTTCTTCTTGCTTTCGTCTTTCTTCTTCTAATCGCTTTTCTTCTTCTTGCTTTCGCCTGATCTCTTCTTCTTGTTGTTTACGTCTTTGTTCTTCTATTTGCTTTTGTTCTTCTTGCCTTCGTTTTTCTAATTCGATTTCGTTTTGGGTTGGTCCAAACTGAATTCTTCGAATCTCTTCTTTGTTTAATAGAATTCTATTTCCATCCTCTGTCTGTACCTCTACTTTGGTTTGACTTTGGTTGGTAATCTTTCCTTGGATTACTTTACCATTTTTTAAAAAAATAGTATCCTTTTGTTGGTTCTTTAAATCTGCTGGAAGGTTCTGATTCAATTCTTTTGGCAATATTTTTTGCTGTGGAACATTTTGAACAACTTTTACCTGAGGTTTGTTTAATTCTTGTTTTGCTGGATTTTGATTTTTCTGGGTTTTAGTTTGAGGATTTTCATCTTGCTTTTTGGGTTCTTCTTTATCTAATTGAATTTTTAATATATCCTGTTTATCGATTTCGATAACTTGATCATTTTCTAACTTTAAACTTATTCTTGTTTGTGCTAAATTGATGATTTTTCCTTTAAGTGTTTTTCCATTTTTTAAAATAATTGTGTCTGCAAACAAAAATGATGGTATAAAAATATATATAAATATTATATTAATTATTTTAATATTTTTATTCATGATTTTTTTAAAATTATCCAACATAATTGTTTTATATATTATGCTTGCTACTTAATTCTAAATCAGGCAAGAATATAGTTATCAACATTCCTAAAAAAGAGAAAAGTCCACATACAAACATAATAGAAGGGAATGCATGCAAAATAGTTTTATCTTGATATTTTTCGAAAAATTTATAATAAATCAACCCTAATAATGCAACCCCTAATGTTGCCCCCAATTGCCTAAAAAATTGAATCGAACTTGTAGCAGTACCAATTCTTTGTAAAGATACACTATTCTGAACAGCAATAATATATAGTGGAAGTACTGGTCCAAAAGCAAAACCTAATATAACCATACTTAGAAACATATAAGTTAAATTTAATTCTAAATATTTTGTAAATATAAAAATAACAAAAAACATAGATAATATAATTAGATTACTTGTCAATAAAATATTTTTATATCTACCTGCTTTTGATGCCCATTTACCAGCTGTTGTGCTTGCAATTACTACACCTAAGGTCAAAGGTGTAATGATAAAACTTGCATTTAAAACATTGATATGGTATTTATCTATTAGATATAAGGGGAAAAAGATCAATGTTCCTAAAAAGGGACCACCAAAAGCAAATACAGCTAATGCACTTTTATTAAAGGTTGGATTTTTCAACAATGTTAAATCAAAAAGAGGATGTTCATTCTTTAATTCATATTGATAGAACAATATTAAACCTATGATTGCTAAGAATAAATAGAATAATTTATCATATACAAATAATTGTACTTCGCTAAACAACAACAAAAAAGAAAAAGACCAAACGAATAGCAACAATGCACCGATAAAATCAAACTTTTGGTTAGAAACGGGTGGAATATAAGGCATATATCTTATCAATGAAATTAAAATTACAATTCCTAAGGGAACATTAATCAAAAATACCCAATGCCAAGAAAAAATATGAGTTAAATAACCACCAAGTAATGGACCTAATATACTACTAAATCCAAAAACTGCACCAATCCAACCTTGAATTTTTCCTCTTTCCCTTGGTACGTATAAAATTCCAATCGTGCTAAACGTAATAGAAATTATGCCACCCCCTCCAATTCCTTGAATAAACCTAAAAATTGTTAATTGAAGCATGCTCTCGCTCAAAGAACATAGAAATGACCCTAAAATAAAGATAAAATTCGCAAAAATAATCAACACTTTGACAGAATAAATATCACATAAACGACCAAAAATTGGTAAAAAAATCACCGAAGAAATCAAATAACTTGATACAATCCAACTATAATGCTCTGGTTCTTTTAGATCAGCAACAATTGAGGGAGAAGCTGTTGCAATAATAGTTTGATCCAAAGCAGCTAAGAATAAACTTAAAAAAATCCCCATTAAAATAAGAATCTTTGTTTTGTTAAATTCCATTCTTCTGGTAAAAAAAGTCATTCCATCCAATTCGACAATAATTTTTAACCGTCCTGCTACTCCACACAGCAAACCATGCTGTGCCATCCGCAATGAAGGGCTTTACTTCCGTGTCCGTATGCGAACGGTATCCTATGGATCCCCTCGTTTATTTCAATTATTATTTTGAATGATTTTTTATGATTAGTAATATCAAGTAATATAAGGAAGAACCGGCACCGTCCTGCTCTCCCACACAGCGAACCGTGCAGTACCATCGGCGATGAGGGGCTTAACTTCCGTGTTCGGGATGGGAACGGGTGTAACCCCCTCTCTATCGGTGCCGTTGAATACCATATAATTTTAACACTTTATCTTTGCAAGCCATTTTTAGTTCTAAGAACAAAAAAATTGCAAAAAAACGAAAAAAAATATTTAATCTAAACCATACAAAAAAATCTTTATCTTCATGAAGAAATTTCAACTATGTAAAATTTTATTTTTATTGATATTAACGAATTGCACTTTTTTTAAAGAAAATAAACCAATTCAGAATCCAGGTCTTGGAGTTTATAAAAAAAATGACATTTATCAAATTTATTTTGATGTGGGAATCTTTACTTTTGAGGATCAAAAAATACAACGAAAAGAAATACAAGATTTATTCCAAAAAGTTATAACAGAATTAAAACAAAAATTCAACGATATAGAATTAATTCCAGTTTTTGATCAACCACAAGATGCCCCTTTTATTATGAAGCGAGGTATATCAAAACGTTTAAATCCTAACATACAAAATTTTCAGATCAATGTTAAGTTTAATTATATAAATAACTTTATTGTAGAAATTTCCCATCAAGATGCTTCGAAAAAATATTTTTTATCTAGCCAATTGCATCATTTTTTATATAGTCAAGTCCGCTATGATATTTTATTAATACCTTTTCCCATCGCATCTGATTTTCATTACAATTCTACCAAAAGAGAATTAGAATTCCACGATTCCGAAATAGGAATTTCAAAAGGACGAACTGCATTAGATAAATTAGGCATCATCACATACATTGATTACAAAAACATAGATTCCATTTCGAATCAAGAATTAATCAAAAAAAGCTTATTGTCTTTTATATTGTCCCTACCATTAGAAACTACCCTAGAATTTTTAAAAAAGGATTGTTTCGAATGCGACAACTATCTTAAAAAAAGAAAAAAAATTTTTGATATATACAACAACTTTCACAATGGTAACCTTAAACAAGGTTGCGAAGATTTATCTCTCTATTGGAAAAACTGGATCGAACATCCATATATAAAAAAACATTCATTAGTAATAATTCAACAACTAGAAGAAAATTACGAAATTTTACAAAAAAGATGCAAAAAATCGTAAAAAAATCACGTCTAAATGAATTAGGTCTATGAGAAAACATAAATTGATTTTATCAATAGGGATTTTTGTAATTTTTATTCCCTTTTGCAAAAAAGAGCAAATAAAAAATCATCAACCCTCAAAAATCGAGCAAAACAATCAACATTCAGAAGATAAATTTTTTTTTAGCTGTCCACCAGGAAGTAGAAAAGCTGATTTTTGCATAGAGGTATATGAACCCGTTTGTGGCTGGTTTACAGAAAAGCCTAGTGAATGTAATAGTATCTATTGTAGAGAAAGTTATGCAAACCAATGTTTCGCTTGTAAAGATAATCGAGTAATTGGATATACCAAAGGAAAGTGTAAAAATTAAAGAGAATTAAACTGTATTAACGATATTTAAAAAATTGGTCCTTATCAAGTTGGATTTTGGAGTATTCCTGATTTAAATATTCACAAAATCCCTTTTCTCCACAATATTTAAAGATTTCTTCTTCTTTAAAGGGACATTCCATTGGGCATCGAAAGTATTGATTCAATTTCTTTCTTTGGAAATAGGCAAATCGATTTACGGAACAATTGGAACAAAATGGATTTTCTTTCATAAAAACAACTTTTTCTCATAAGAATGTTTTGTCAATTTTTTATTGATATTGAGACTCATTCTCATATTTCATGTAATAAAAAAGCACCCTACTCGGGTGCTTCTGAGAAAAAAGATTAATAATCCATTCCGCCCATTCCAGCGCCCATACCAGGCATAGATTCTTTTTCTTTTTCTGGTAAATCGGTAATGCTTACTTCTGTTGTTAAGATCATCGCACCAATGGATGCAGCATTTTGTAATGCACTTCTTGTAACTTTTACTGGATCGAGAATTCCAGATTCTGTTAGATCTTCCCATTGTAAGGTTTCTGCGTTAAATCCAATGTTATCTTTTTCTTGTAATGCTCTTGCTACAACAACACTACCTTCGATTCCTGCATTGTTAGCAATTTGTCTTAGAGGCTCTTCTAATGCACGATATACAATCATCGCTCCAGTTTTTTCATCTCCTTCGAGTTTAAGGTCTTTGATTACTTCTCTACATCTTAATAATGTAATTCCACCACCTGGAACAATACCTTCTTCAACAGCTGCTCTCGTAGCGGACAATGCATCTTCTACTCGTGCTTTTTTCTCTTTCATTTCTACTTCGGTTGCAGCACCCACATAGATAACAGCAACACCACCAGCTAATTTAGCCAATCTTTCTTGTAATTTTTCTCTATCGTAATCGCTTGTGGTTTCTTCGATTTGTTTCTTAATTTGGTTGATTCTTCCTTTGATGTCTGCTTCGCTACCATAACCATTGATAATTGTTGTATTTTCTTTATCTACTATAACTTTTTCCGCTTGACCTAATTGAGAAATATCTACATTTTCTAACTTCATACCTAAATCTTCGGAGATCACTTGACCACCAGTCATGATTGCAATGTCTTCTAACATCGCTTTTCTTCTTTCTCCAAATCCAGGAGCTTTTACAGCACATACACGAATGGTTTTTCTTAGATTGTTAACGACTAATGTTGCCAAAGCTTCTCCTTCTACTTCTTCTGAAATAATTAATAATGGTCTTCCTGTTTGAACTACTCTTTCTAGTATTGGTAATAATTCTCTCATGTTAGAAATTTTCTTTTCGTGAATCAATATATAGGGCTTTTCGAAACTACATATCATATTTTCTGGATCAGTTACAAAATATGGAGATTGATATCCACGATCAAATTGCATACCTTCAACAACTTCCATATAAGTATCGATACCTTTTGCTTCTTCTACTGTAATAACACCATCATTACCTACTTTTTCCATTGCATCTGCAATTAGATTACCAATTTCATAATCATTGTTAGCTGATATTGCAGCAACAGCAGCAATTTCTTTTTTGTTGGAACCAACTTGTTTTGCTCTTTTCTTTAATTCTTTAACAACAGCATCTACTGCTTTTTCTATACCTCGTTTTAGATGCATTGGGTTAGCTCCAGCTGTGACGTTTTTAAGACCTTCATTGACAATTGCTTGTGCAAGAACAGTTGCTGTGGTAGTTCCATCACCTGCTACATCATTTGTTTTTGTTGCTACTTCTTTTACCATTTGAGCTCCCATGTTCTCGAATGGATCAGGTAATTCAATTTCTTTTGCAACAGTTACACCATCTTTGGTTACAGTGGGAGCACCAAATTTTTTATCGATTACTACATTTCTTCCTCGTGGACCTAATGTTGCTCTAACTGCATTTGCTAATTTATTAACACCAATTTGTAATCTTCTTCGTGCTTCTTCGTGAAATTCTAATTGTTTTGCCATAGTTTTCCTCCTGTTTATTTTTAATTTAGTTGATTCGATTTAGGATTTTGATTATTCGATTACTGCCAGTATATCACTTTCACGTACAATCAAATATTCTTTACCATCTTTTTTAATTTCTGTACCAGCATACTTACCATAAAGAACGCGATCTCCCACCTTTACTTGAAGTGGTACAACTTTTCCGTTTTCTTGACGACCAGGTCCAACAGCAATTACTTTACCTTCTTGTGGTTTTTCTTTTGCTGTATCGGGAATAATGATGCTACCAATTCTTTCTTCTTGTTGTTCAATGGGCTCAATTAATACCCTATCAGCTAATGGTTTAATGTTCATGTTTTTCCTCCTTTTTTAAATATCTAAATAATAATTACATGATTACTGGTGGATTTTTGATATTAGCAATCTCAACCTTTAATTGCTAATATCTATGGGTAAAAATAATTTTAAAGTCGTTCCCCGTCAACCAAAAAATCAAATTTTTTGCAATTTTTTCATCTAATTGCTAAATAGTAAAATTTTTTTAATATTAGTATGACATACTATTATCCAAAATATAAATATATATAGAAAGGATATCATGATAAAAAATTTCTATGAACATTACTTTAATTCCTTTTACTTATATTTAAATTTACTTAGCAAAGCATTATTATAAAAAATATTTTTAAAGTGATAAAAAATTTAGTTGCATATTTTTTATTTAAGATATTTAATGCAAAAATTATGTATGGAATTATTTCATTTTCTGATTTAGAGACTCATCAAAAAAAACAATTTTTAGAAGAAATGATATTTAAATTTACTTATCTATCAGAAATCAATAACTACCAATTAGCGAAATATATGTCCTTTTTTAAGGTTTATCATTGTAATACAAATCAACAAGTATATAACAAAGGCGAGAATGCAAAACATATTTACTGGATTCTAAAAGGGGAAGTTCAATTATATGATGTAAATACACAAATAAAAATAAAGGAAAATGAAGTTTTTGGTGATGAATCTCTATGCTCTAATGTACATTATTTTTTAAATGCTAAAACTACTTCTGAAAGTATTTTATTAGTTTTAGATGCAGACAATGCACAATCCTTAATTTTAAATAATCTAAAAGATCAAAATATCATCCAAAAACTTTTAATCAAAATTGATGGAAAACAAGAATCCTATACAGAAAACCTAACAAAAGAAATTCCCATTAATGATGTTCATAAAAGCAAATTAAATTTTTTCTTTAAAAGAAACAATTCAATTAAAATCTTGGGTTGGTTATTAGCTATAACTTTACCATTTCTACATTATTTTTTAATGTTTGAAAATCCCAAATATTATATCAATTGGAATAGCCATATTTTTATTAGTATATTTATCGCTGTACTTATAATGTGGGCTTTTCGTTTAATTCCCGAATATGTTACAAGTATTTTTGCTATTTTATCAATTTTAATATTAAATATAGCACCACAAAACATTGTTTTAAGTGGCTTTACAGATGGAAGTTTTTATTTAGCATTGAGCATTTTTACACTTAGTTCTTTAATTGTAAGTTCTGGTTTTGCTTATCGGATTGTACTATGGATATTAAGATTAGTACCTGTTTCGACACGATGGTATACTTATAGCATTTTTTTTATTGGTTTCTTTTTAACTCCTATACTCCCATCTGCAAATGGTAGGATTAGTCTAATTGTTCCTATTTTAAAGGACTTTATCCATTCTTTAGGTTTAAATCATACAAACAATCATTCAAAAGTAAAAGAATTGGTATCTATAAACAAAATTATAACTGCTACCTTTATCAGTACAACAACATTTTCTAGCATTTTTTTAAGTAGTAAAGCAATACATTTTGTCGTTCTTGGTTTATTCCCTATTCAATTAAAAGAACGTTTTACTTGGAGTTATTGGTTATTTGCTGCTTTTATGGCTGGTTTAATTCTTATAATTGGTTGTATTTTTTTACTAGAAATTTTTTATTCCAAAACAGAAAAACCACTAATAACGAAAAAACATATCGAACTCCAATATTTAACATTAGGGAAATCAGCGAAAATGAATATGCTGCAATTGGAGGCTTAATATTATTTATATTTGGTATTGCATCCTCTTCTTTACATAAAATATCCCTACCATGGATTGGTTTAATGATCCTTTATGCAACGTTATCGTTAGGTTTTATCAATCACAAACAATTTAGAGAAAATATTGATTGGACTTTTTTAATATTTCTTGCATCAATGATTGGATTTATTAAAACATTTTCTTTTATCGGCCTTGAATCTGTTTTTTTAGAAAATTTTAAATGGTTAGGAATATACATGCAAAAAAATATAATGATATTTGTTATTTTGAGTTTTATCATCATCTTAGTTATGAGGCTTTTTATTCCATCGAACTCTGCTGTTATAATTCTTACTACAATTTTATTTCCAATAGCTCAGACTTATGGTATTAATCTTTGGATAGTTAGTTTTATAATATTAATGTTCAGCGATATGTGGTTTTTTCCTTATCAATCCACCTACTATATTCAATTTGAAAATGAAATGTGTGATGAAATCTATTTTAACGAAAAAGATTTATTAATATTTAATGGTATTTCGAACATTTTTAGAATTCTTGCTATTTTTATATCAATATATTATTGGAAGCAGGTTGGTATTTTATGAAAGACAAACATTTTAACTACGAAAAAGTTCTTGCTTTAATATTTCTAATTTTATTTGTAATATTTCTTATTTATCTTAATTTAAATAAACCAAGAATCTTCATTGTCCATAGTTATGATACAGATTATTCATGGGTAGTAGATATTAACATTGGATTAAATAGAATTTTTCAAAAATATTCATACAATATAAGATATTATTATATGAACACAAAACGCAACCCAGACAAAAATTATATCGAAAAAGTTGGTAATTCAGTAATTAAAATGATCAAAGATTGGGAACCGGATATTTTAATTGCAATTGATGATAATGCACAAGAATACGTAGCAAAACATTTTATTAACAATCCAAAAATGAAGATTATTTATTCAGGTGTTAATGCAAACCCTCAAATTTATGGATATGACAAAGCTAATAATGTAACTGGTATTCTGGAACGTTTACCCTTTAATGCATTTAAAGAAGTTTTTTTACAAATTTTACCTCCCGATAAAAGAAGAATTATGCATATCGCGGATGCTTCCGAAACATCATATTTTATTCAAAAAGAAATTGAAGAATTAAATTGGTATCCTCTGATTTTAAAAAAAACAATCTTATGTAAAACAATTCAGGATTGGAATAATGCAATTGAATATAGTCAACAGAATGCTGATATATTATTCATTACACATTATCATACTATCAAAGATAATCATGGTATTGTTATAAAGCCATCTAAAATCATTGAATTAACCGAATCAAAATTAAAAATTCCTGCAATAGGAAGCTGGGGTTTTTTTGTCGAGGATGGAGGTATGATGGCTGTAGCTGTATCTCCTTACGAACAAGGAGAAGAAGCAGCAAAGATAGCAGTTGAAATATTAGAAAAAAAACATGATATTCAAAATATAAAACCTATTGTAAGTCGACTATTTGTTATTTATATAAGAAAAGATAGTATAATTAGAAGAAATCTTAAATTACCAACATTAATAGAAGCATTTGCAAAAGCTACAAACAATTTTTATGAATAAAATTTATAAAATACTACTATTAATAATATTAATTAACAAAAGTATTTTACCACAAAATTCAGAAAAGAATGTATTAGTTTTACATTCTTATCATAAAGGATTAAGTTGGACAGAGCAAGTAATTGAAGGTATAGAATCTGTATTTAATAATAAAGTTTTAACAACCTATAATATTAAAATATTTTACGAATATATGGATACAAAACGTTTCGAAGATGAAAATTATCTACAGCTATTAATACCAATTTATAAATATAAAGCACAAAAAATAAAATACGATGTTATAATCGCTGTTGATGATAATGCACTTAATTTTCTTTTAAAGCATAGAAATCAAATATTTGGAGAAATACCAATTGTATTTTGTGGAATAAATTTTTATGACGAAACACGAATCCATACAATTAAAAATATTACTGGTGTTGTTGAAGCTTTTTCTGCTAAGGAAAATATCGAATTGATTTTAAAATTACATCCAAATACAAATCATATAGTTGTAGTAGGTGATAATACTCTAACATCACAATTAAATAATATGGTTTTAAAAAAAATCGAAAAAGATTTTTCTCAAATACGTTTTGAATATCTAACATCCGGAAATCTTAATGAATATAGAAGACATTTGAATTCTCTAAAAAAAGGTTCTGTTGTCTTATCAATGTTGTTTAATTTAGACAATAATAAAAAATTTTATACATACGAAGAAAGTTTTATACTATATAGTAGTGGTATAAAAGTCCCAATATATACATTTTGGAACTTTTATATTGGACTTGGTTCTATTGGAGGAAAAATCATTCACGGTTTTTCGCAAGGAAGTGTTGCAGCTCAATTAGCACTTCAAATATTAGATGGTCAAAATTCAGATAGTATTCCAATTATAACAGAAAGTCCAAATCAATATATCTTCGATTATAAACAACTAAAAGCATTCGATATCGATGAGAGTCTTTTACCAGAAAACTCAATACTAATGAATAAACCAGTTGACTTTAAAGAATTCTATCAGAAATATAAACTTTATATAAATATTATAATTATTTTATTTATTTTTCTTATTTTTATTATTATATTTTTATTAATGAATATAAAGAAAAGAAAATCCATCGAAAAAAAACTATTAGAAACGAATATATCCTATTACCGATTTGTTCCAAAAGAATTTTTAAGTTACTTAGGAAAACAAGAAATTACCGAAGTTCAATTAGGTGATTCCTTAGAAAAAGAATTTACGATATTGTTTTCTGATATTAGAAATTTTACTAACATATCCTAAAATATGTCCGCACCAGAAAACTTTCAGTTCGTAAATGATTATTTATCATTCATGGGACCTGCAATAAGAATGTACAATGGTTTTATTGATAAATTTATCGGAGATGCAATTATGGCATTATTCGCAGATGCAAACGATGCTATAAAAGCTTCCTTAGAAATGTTCAATCGATTGTATGATTTTAATGAAGTCTGTAAAAATAAGTATAATATATCTATTTCTATCGGAATTGGAATTCATACAGGAAAATTAATGTTAGGAACAGTAGGAGAAACTTATAGAATGGATAGTACTGTAATTTCCGATGTTGTGAATGTTGCTTCTAGATTAGAATCATTAACAAAAAAATATGGAGTAAAAATATTATGCTCTAAAGAAATTCTAGATAAACTCGGAGAAAAATCTTTATTTTATTCTATTCGTTATTTAGGTAAAGTTGTTGTAAAAGGAAAATCAAAACCTACAACCATCTACGAAATTGTGGATGGAGAAGAGTTTTCTATAAAAGAAATTAAGATAAAAAATCGTCTACAATTAGAAGAAGCGATTAAACTTTTCGAAAAAAATCAAATTCAAGAATCCATAAAAATTTTGGATGAACTTTATAAGAACTATCCACAAGATAAAGCTATACAATATTTATACAAAAAAATATCGTCAAAAGAGCCTCATAACTAATTACTTTGCATTAACACCAATGATATCTTTTATATTTGCCTTTTCTTTTTCTAAAAAACTATCGATATGTTTTAGGATTTTTTTTGGTAAAAAAGGACCTTCGTAAACATAACCTGTATAGATTTGAACCAAAGATGCACCAGCCATAATTTTTTCTAATGCATCATTTCCATTAAAAATGCCTCCTACTCCAATAATAGGAATTGTTCCTTTTGTAAAAACAAATGCTTTTTTGATCCATTGTGTAGAAATATCTCTTAACGGTAATCCCGATAATCCACCCGATTCTGCAAACTTTAATTCCTCTGGTCTTTGAATGGTTGTATTGGTTAAAACTAATCCATCAATTCCGCTATTGATAGAATCTTCTATGATTTTATAAAATTGTTTTTCGCTTAAATCTGGTGCTAACTTAATTAAAATTGGCAAAGACAAATTCTTTTCTTTGATTCTTTTTTTTAAATATTGGATCAATTCTAATAACATTTTAGATTCTTGTAGATCCCGTAAGTTAGGTGTATTTGGAGAGCTTACGTTAATTACTATATAATCAGCAAAAGGATACAATTTTTCGAAACATTGAATATAATCATCCATTGCTTTTTCTAATGGAGTGATTTTATTTTTCCCAATATTGATACCTCTTGGCAAAGTTTTTTTTTGTTTTTGAAAGGTTTCTTTTGCTTTTTCTATCCCAGGATTGTTAAATCCCATTCTATTGATAATTGCTCTATATTGAGGATACCTAAACAATCGAGGTTTGGGGTTTCCTTCCTGTGGTAAAGGAGTAAATGTGCCACATTCAATAAAACCAAAACCCATAATAGATAAACTTTCGAAAAGTTCCCCTGTTTTATCGAATCCAGCTGCTAATCCCAAAAAATTAGGAAATTCAACATTCCATACTTTGATTTTAATTCTTTCTGAATTAAATGTTAAAAGAGATTCTTCTACTAAACTTAATGGAGTGTGATTGATAAATTTTAACACGTTTGCTATAAATTCATGGGCATTTTCTGGATCAAAAGAAAATAAAATAGGTTTTAAAATGTCATAAATCATAGAAAAACACTTTTTATTCTAACATATTATAAAGAAAATAAAATTTTAGAACGGTCAATTTCGTAATTATTTTTAATTTTTATACTTTTTAATATTAATTTACTTTACATTCTGCCTTGGTCCAATATAATGGTTCTAGGGCTGCCGCTTCTTTAATTTTTTTTAGAGAAGAATCCCTCCTGTCCGAATGGCAGCCCTTTTTATTTATTTTGCTAAAAACAACAAATAGTTCAGAATTCCTTTTATAGAGATACCAGTTGCTTTTTCCTCTTTTGTCATATCTCCACCAGCAATGTCTAAATGGATACAGGGTTTATTCAACGAAGATAAACCACTAAACACAAAAGCTGCTGCTGTCTGAGCACCTCTATATTTTTCTGAACCAGTATTATTGATATCTGCACCATCGAGTTTACTTTTTATGTCTTCGTAATCTTCTTCTTCTACTTCTAAACTTTGGTAAGGCTCACCGATTTCTTCTAAGCTTTTTTCGAATTCTAATCGTTTATCCGGACGTGTACTCATTAATGCAATGCGAGGTCCCACAGCACGAGCAGCAGAACCAGTCAAGGTTGCAACTGTAACAAATAAATCATTTCCATCCTTTTCTGCCATAGCCACTGCATCGATCAACGTTAAACGTCCTTCTGCATCGGTATGTCGTATTTCTACTTTTTTGCCACAGGTAGTAGAAACAATAGAATCTGGAAGCATTGCATCAGAATCAATTTTATTTGGAGTTGCTGCACAATAAGCTGTAACTTGAATATAGGGCAATTTTAACTTCGCTACTTGCTCTATAACAGAAAGGACAGATGCTCCTCCCGTCATATCTGCCTTCATGGTATTCATATAGTTATCGGGCTTAACTTGATAACCCCCCGTATCGAAGATTACGCTTTTACCAATTAGAGCAATTTTGTGTTTGATTTCTGTGTTTGGTGTGTATTGAACTTTAATCCATTTTGGGGGATCGGTTTGTAATGAACCTTTTGCAACAACATAAAAACAAGGCATATTTTCTCTTATCCAATTCACATCATCGATTATTTCGACTTTTAAACCAAGAGATTCTAAGGATTTCGCTTTTTGCACCAATGTATCGGTAGTTTTAATGTTGGCTGGTATGTTAACTAAATCCATTGCCGATGCACGTGCTTCTATGACAGATTTTGCAAAAGCACGATCATTCTCTGAAATTTCAAAATTAGATAAAATATATAAATTTTCTATAATTTTTGAAATTTCTTTTGCTTCTAAGGTATGATAAGTATAATCAGCAAAAGCGATTAACACATTTGTAAGCAATGATTTTATGTTAAACGAAATGTTATAAAATTCAAAACCTTCTTTTAATGAAGATAAATCTATTGCAATTTTCGAAATATTTTTCTTTTTAATTTCTTTTAACCCATTTTGAATCGATTGAGAAATTTTGAATTCTAAGTATTTTTGGTATTCATTGAGCAATCCTAAACCACAAAATATCAACGTTGGACCATTCGTATTAGGAAAAACAAAATCACTATCTTTTTTACCCGAAAATTCTTCTTTTTCGAATAAATTTTTTATACCAAATTGTTGATCTAAACTTTTGATTCTATTTGTTTCTAATAATATATTTTTATCATCTTGCTTAATTTGAATAACAGGAAGAACAAAATATTCTAATTCCTTTAATGGATAATCGCTTACATAATGAATGTTTTTGATATAGTTTGGCATATTACCATATTTTTTAAAAAGTTTTTGATTAAAAGTTTTTTATTTTAGTTTACATCATGGTTGGTTGATTTATATATGTTTTATACCATAAACTATGGAGGTTAAAGATGAAAAAAAAATCTATTCCTATATTGATTTTAACTTTTTTATTTTTCTCTAGCACAACAATCTTTGCGAAAGGTGAATGTAAAGAAGATGCGAAAAAATTTTGCGCAGATGTAAAAAAAGGAGAAGGTAGAGTTTTTCAATGTTTAGTAAATCACTACAATGATCTAACACCAGATTGCAAAAAAAAGATTGATAAATCAAAAGATAAATGGGAAGCATTAAGAAATAACTGCGGAAGCGATTTAGACAAATTTTGTCCCAATGTTCAACCAGGTAAAGGTAGGATTCGTGCTTGTTTGTCCAAAAATAAAGATCAACTTTCTGAAAGCTGTAAAACATTTCTAAAAGAACATAAAGGCAAAAAGAAAAAAGACGAATTCGAGTCAGTTTCCGAAATTGAACAAGAAATCCATAAGCAAGATTAATCTACAAAAAAGATCAGCATAATGCTGATCTTTTTTGTTAAAAAATTCTTTACTCAAAAAATAGTTATAATTGCCTATATTTTTATAAAAATATGTACGAAGAAAAAGATGCATACCTACTTCGAATTTTTTTAACAGATAAAGACAAACTAAAAGGCAAACCTGTGTATCAAATCCTGTTAGAATCTTTTAAAGATAAAGGATTGCAAGGAGCAACAGTTTTTCATGGCATAGCGGGATTTGGTAAGAAAAGAATTATCCATGCTGCTGGAATATTAGACACATCAGATGCTCTACCCGTAGTAATAGAATTATGCGATGATTTCGATAAAATTCAAACCGCATTGAGTATCACCAAAGATCTATTCGAAAAAGCAAAAGTGGGGGGATTTATTACTTACGAAAAAGCCCATGTAATCTTTTTTAAAAATTAGGTTAAGTTATGGCTTATGTTTTAGTTTTTGTAGCTGGTGGAATTGGTTCGTTATTAAGGTTTACTATATCACGAATTTCTGCCTATTTTATGCCGTTTTTTCCTTTAGGTACGATCATTTCCAATACATTAGGAATGTTTTTAATTGGCTTATTTTCGGTTCTATTTATAGATAAAAACCTCGTTGTATCTCCTTATAGAGAAATGATTCTTGTTGGATTTTTAGGAGGTCTTACTACTTTTAGCAGTTTTGGTTACGAAACCTTTTATCTTCTAAACCAAGCTCGCTGGCTCGAACTTTCTCTCTATCTATCGGGTAATGTTATAATCGGATTTTCTTTATTAATCTTGGGAAGGATATTAGGAAATCTTTAATTTTTTTTCACTAATTGATTATGAGATTCAATATTGTTTAAATTTTCATACTATAAAATTTTTTGCTTGAATTTTTTTTAAATTTAGATATAGTAGTCTAAAAATTTTAATCATTAAAGTAGAATAAAATGATTTAATACATAAAAAATTAAGAGGATTTATATGTTTTTTTCCAAACGTTCGAATTATGGAATTCAAGCATTAGTGTTTTTATATAAGTTTAAAGATAAAAAAAAGTTTTTTAAATCGAAAGAGATTGCTGATCGATTAGGTATTAAACCCTCTTATCTAACAAAAATTTTGCAAGATTTAGTGAAAGAAGGGGTGTTGATCTCCACAACAGGCCCAGAGGGTGGCTTTGCATTACCCGAAGAAAACGAAGATATAAACCTCCTACAAATCTATTCATTTTTGGAAAACAAAAATCTATTATCGGATTGTGTTATGGGATGGAAGCCATGTAATGCGGATAATCCTTGCCCCCTTCATGAGTTGTGGGATCAATATAAAATCAATATCTTAGAAAAATTAAGAGAAACAACCATTAAAAATGCAAGTCATACCTTCTGGCCACAATTCGAATATTAAAAATTATTCGTGCTAAAATATGTTACCAATCACAGATTTACTTAAACAAATAAAACAAATCGCAACAATCGATACAAAAGAAAACGTTCGATTTGCAAACGATCTTATAAAACCAGTTGTGGTGTGGAATGTAAACGAATATTGTAACATGTCTTGTCCTCATTGTTATGCTTCTGCCAAAGTTATTAAAAAAAATGCTCAAGAACTACCCACCGAGCAAGCAGAAACTATTTTAAAGCAGCTCTATCAGTATGGTATAAAAGTACTGATATTTTCTGGGGGAGAACCATTACTACGCAAAGATCTATTCCATTTAATCGAATTAGCATCAAATTTAGGATTTCAATGTCATTTATCAACAAATGGAGTTTTAATTAATGAAGAAATTGCTCAAAAACTAAAACAACTCGGTGTATTCTATGTTGGCATTAGTGTAGATGGACTTAAAGAGTTCAACGATTCTTATCGCGGTTTAAAACGTGCATTCGAAAAGGCTTTTTTAGCATTTTATTACTTAAAACAAAACCAACTAATGACTGGATTAAGAATAACCCTAAGTAAAGCAAATAAAGATCAGCTTCTTCCTTTAATAGATTATGCTATTCAACATAAAATTGATCGTTTTTATGTATCCCATTTGCTCTATTCTGGTCGCGGTAAAGAAATTCAAAAAGAAGATTTATCTCCGGAAGAATCTAAACAATTCATGTGGGAAATTTTTGAATTAGCAGATCAATTTATACAACAAAATCAAAACATACGATTTGTTTCTGGTGGAAATGATGTAGATGGAGCACTTTTATATTTATTTGTAAAAGAAAAATATGGAGAAAGCAGAGCAGACGAAATACGACTTCTGTTAGAAAAGCGAAAAGGAAATTCTGCTGGAGAAAAAATTATCAATATTGATCATTTAGGAAATGTTCATCCCGATCAATTCTGGCGAAATTATACAGCAGGCAATCTTTTAAATCATACTCTAGAAGAAATAATGAACGATCCTCTATTCCTAAAACTAAAAGAAAGAGAAAAATATTTAAAAGAATGTCAGGCTTGTCCTTTTTTAATGATGTGTAGAGGTTCTCACAGAGAGCGAGCATTAGCAGTATACAATGATTTATGGGCAATCGATCCAGCCTGCTATTTAAAAGAATATATTAACAAAAAACCTATAATAGGAGTTAGAAAATGAATCAATTTAAAATATTATTATTAATATTATTTATAATTTCTTTTAATTTATGGAGCAAAGAAGAAGTTCGCGTTGGTTCTTTTATTTATGTAGTAGAAAGAGAAAGTTCAACATTAGCTGTTATAGACATCGATAAATACGAATTAGTAAAAAGAATTCCACTCGAAGCGAACCTCCGTCATGCAACAATGGTGTTTGAACCTTCTTTAAAATATGGATATATAGCAACAAGAAATGGAAAATTAAATCGTATAGATATCGAAAATAAAGAATTTGCTGGATACATCGAAACATCAAAAAATTCTATTGGACTAGCAATTAGCCAAGATGGACAAACTATCGCAGTTTCCGAATATGAACCTGGTGGTATTACCATAGTTTCTGTAAAAGATTTTAAAATTCAACAAGTTATTCCAGCAAAAACCGACGAAAATCAATCTTCTCGAATAACAGGTTTGGTAGATGGTCCTAATAATTCTTTTATTTGTGCTCTAATGGATTACAACGAAGTATGGATTCTAGAAAGAGAAAATCCCGTAGATCCAAATAGTAAATATATCATTGCACGAAAAATAAAAACAGCAGATCTCTATCCATTTGATGGTTTGATAACCCAAGATGGTCGATATTACATCAATGCACACTTTAATTCTAATATACTAAGCTTGATTGATTTATGGAATCTAAAAGATAAAGCAGAAAAAATCGATTTTGGAAAATATTCTAAAAAAACACCAGTCAAAATGCCCCACATGGAATCTTGGGCAAATGCAGGAGAAAAGATCTTTATTGCAGCGAATGGAGAACCAATGCTTCATGTGATCAATGCAAAAACATTAAAATATAGTCATTCTATTCCACTAATAGGTGATGGTGTTTACACAGTTGTACATCCATTTCAAAAAGAAGTGTGGATTACCTTTTCTGGGGAAGTAGACGGAAAAATTCAAATCATTGATACAAGAACAGAAAAAACGATTAAAATTCTAGATGTAGGAAAGAAAATATATCATTTAACATTTACCCCTCGAGGCGATAGAGCATTTGTAAGTTCTAACGAAACCAATGAATTAATCGTAATACGAACTTATGATTATCAAATCGTAAAGAAAATTCCTTTAAAATCTCCGTCAGGAATATTCGGAATCTGGAGAGCATTCGAAATTGGACTTTAACTAAAAATTAAAAATAAAGAGGAATGAATATGTTAAAAGAAGAACAAAAAAATCAATTAGCAAAGATTATACAAAAAGGTTTTCCCATTGATCCTAATCCATATCATAAATTGGCAGAAATGTTAGGCATATCTTACACAGAAGTTTTATCGCAATTCGAAGAATGGTACAATTCGAAAATACTAAGAGAAATTTCTGCAGTTATGGAAGGGGATATTTTACACTACGAATCGGCATTAGTATGTGCAAGAGTTGCTCAAGAAGATCTCGATATTGTTGTAGATACATTAAAAAAACATCCCACAATCACTCATCTCTATTTAAGGAATTACGATTTTAATCTTTGGTTTACTATATCAGTACCAACGGATTCTGGAATAGAAAATCATCTTTATTATTTAAAATATCTTACGGGATATGATTATTATCCACTTCGAAGAAAACAAACCTTTAAAATTGGGGTAAACTTTGATCTTGTTAAAAAAACCAATCAAACAGAAAAAACCGAAATTCCATCTACAAAAATAAAATTTCCTAAGAATGAACTAACAGAAAAAGTAAAACAAATCATTCGAGCAATCCAAACTTCTCTACCATTAAGCGATAGACCATTTAAAATATTGGCAAAAGAATATTCTCTCCACGAAGAAGATCTTATTAATTTCTTATCGACTTCTCCTTATGGTTGTGTAAGAAAATATATCGCAACCTTCAATCATAGAAATTTGGGTGTATCGTATAATGCAATGACAGTGTGGAAGGTTCCCGAAAAAGAGCTCGAATTAAAAGGAAATGAACTGGCTAATTTTCCCGAAGTCAGCCACTGCTATTCAAGAGAAACATTCTCTGAATTTCCCTATAATCTTTACTCGATGATTCATGGTCCGGACGAATCAACGGTTCATCAAATTGTAAAAAATATTTCGAATCAAATCCATCTATTCGATTATTTGATTCTCTATTCTCCCATAGAATACAAGAAAACACGATTAAAATATTTTCTCTTAGAGTTAGAAGAATGGGAGAAAAATATAAATATATTAGAGTTTAAAATATTAAATTAGACTTGACTTTTTATTTTAAATAGATTATGATTTATTTTAGTATTTTAAACACTTAAATTGGAGATAGAATATGAAACCAAAAAGATCCTATAAAATTTTGGGATTAGGTATGCTAGTAGCGTTCCTTTTCCCAATGGTCAAAGGTAACTTGGTTGGGCAAGAAAAAGAATACAAAGGTAAAGGCAAGGAAATTTTTAACAATAAAGCATGTATTGCTTGCCATGATTTTAGTGGGACAGATAAACCTACTGGACCCTCATTAAAAGGAGTTACGACAAGAGTTTCTGAAGATTGGTTAAAAAAATGGCTTAAAAATCCAGACGAAGTAAAAAAAACAGATAAATATGCACAAGAATTAGATAAAAAATTCCCTACTTCTAATATGGTAAATCTTGGTCTAAGCGATCAAGAAATTAAGGATATTATCGATTATCTAAAATGGATGGATAAAGCTGGTACTGTTGCAACGGAATTTAAACCGCTTTCTTCCCAAGAATTCGAGAAAGCAAAATATATCTATTTTAATAAATGCTCTGGTTGTCATGGTGCAAAACGATGGGGTGCAACTGGTCCTTCTCTATTACCTAATTCCCATATAAAACAAGCTAAAGAATATCCTGGTGGAGGTACACGAGATAAAGGTACAGAAGCGTTAAAAGCAATTATCTGGAATGGAACGCCAGCAGGTATGCCACCTTGGGGTAAAGAAGGAATGTTAACTCCTGAGGAAGTAGACTTAATGGCTCGATATGTACAAATGGATCCACCTCCCGTGCCAAAATTAGAAATGAAAGAAGCAAAACAAAGCTGGGAATTAATTGTAAAACCAGAAGATAGACCCCAAAGTGATCCTACAAAAGGAAGATTCTTAAACTACTTTGGAGTGATTTTAAGAGATGCTGGTAAAGTAGCAATTATTGATGGAACAACCAAACAGTTACTAAACGTAGTTGATTCTGGTTTCGCTACTCATATTTTAAGATCTTCGCACTCTGGTAGATATTTTTACACAATCGGTAGAGATGGTAGAGTTGGTCTAATTGATTTATGGTTCGATAAACCCAAATTAGTTGCAAAAGTAAGGACATGTTGGGATGCACGTTCTGTGGATTCTTCGAAAGCACCTGGATACGAAGATAAATATGCAATTGTAGGATGCTATACTCCCAATCAATATTGGATATTGGATGGACAAACATTAGAACCACTTTCTTTAAAAAGTGTAGAAGATTCTAAGGATTGGGCTACGGGAAACAAATTGCCCGAAGTTCGAGTTGCATCTATTGTTGCATCAGAAGATGAACCATTCTGGGTAATAAACTTAAAAGAATCTGGTTGGGTTTATTTAGTTGATTATAGAGATCCAAAAAATCCAAAAGAAACACGACTAAAAGCAGATAACTTCTTACATGATGGTGGTTGGGTTAAAGTGCCTGGTAAACAAGAAAAACGATATTTCTTGGTAGCTGCAAACGCGAAAAATAAAATGTGTATCGTGGATACAAAAGAACACAAAGTAATCAATTGTCTTGATGTTGGTAAAATACCACATCCTGGACGTGGAGCAAATATTGTCGATCCTCAATATGGACCTGTATATGTAACTGGTCATATCGGTGATGAAAAACTTGTCTATATTGGTGTAGATCCAGAAAAATATCCTCAATATGCTTGGAAAGTAGTTCGCGAAATACCTGTAAAATCTGCTGGTAATCTATTTGTAAAATCACATCCTAATTCAAATCATCTTTGGTTCGATATGCCTCTATCTTCGAAACAAGAAAATGGGACATTCGTAAATGGTCAAGTGGGAGTAATTGATATCAAAACAGGTAAAATTCTTAAATACATTCAAGTTAGCCCCAAAAGAGTGGTTCACTTAGAATACGATAAAGACGGAAAAGAAGTATGGATTTCTGGTTGGTTGGATAACAAAATCTATGTTTATGACGATAAAACACTTGAACTTAAAAAAGTCATTACTGGTGATTGGATAAAAACTCCCACTGGTAAGTTCAACGTATACAATACGAGTAAAGATATTTATTAGAAAATATATCGCGCTCCTGTACAGGAGCGCAACTCTATTTATTTTAGAATCTTTTTAAACCTTAAATGATACACACTCTTATACTTAGAAGGATCCTTAAAAAATTCTTCTAATTCTCTTTTGGTTATTTCGTCTATAAATTCATATAGAGGTTGATGTACAAAAGGAACTCTTTTTAAGGATGGTATTATTTTTTGATCCCATTCTTTATAATATTTATCAAAATCCTCATTACAAACGACCTTTCGACAATTTTGTTTATCACACACTAAATGAATTTCTTTATCCAGATTAAAGATACCATATTCATCTGTAATTTGCTCTCCTGGTTCAATATCTTTTATAGCAATTTCGAATCCGTAACCTGTACTAATGGTATTGGGATCGCAGCAATGATTCGTATATTTCGCAAAATCCCAACTGATGATTCGATATCCTTCGGGATCAATATAAGAATATCGATCAATCACCTTTTTTAAGGAATCACTATATTTATGATAATCTTCCTGAGAAATCATTATTTCGAGATCATCTTTTACATATACAATAGTTCCCATAGGTATTTTTTTTGTCGCGAATACACCATACCCAACTTCTGGACTCACTAATCTTATCTCCGTGTCTGGATGTATCATACTTCCTCTTTGCTTTTGTTATTCATTTGTTGATGTAAAAAAATTCAATTAAACTATGTCAATATCTATTCAAAAAGTCAATCAATAAATCTGTTTTTTGTTGTCAAAAAGATCATAATTAAATTAATGACATTATCTCGGAGGGAGGAAGTTGGGTGAGAATCCCACGCTCACGGTGGAACTGTGATGCCCAGTAATGGGACAAGCCAGATCTTCCCAGTCATGGTAAGCCCGTACAACTACCATGGCTATTTGAGGTCCCTCCGGGAAGTTCAACTAACGGAGGGGCTAATGAAAACAAAAATTCCATTCATAACAATAACATATTTTTTCGTACCTATCTCTATTTTTGCCATCAATGGACTTTCGAGTACAAAGCTAACAATTCCTTCTGCAAATGTTTTAAAAAAAGGCACAACAGAAATAGATATCAATTATTATCAACTTAATTCGCGTAAAAAATATAACGAAAGAGGGCAGTTAATTGATTACGAATTGGATTGCTCTAATAGCTGTAAAAGAAATCGGATTGCTGGTGGTGGATTTGTATTCCGAACAACAAGTGGAATTCTCAACCAATTAGAAATTGGTCTAGAAGTTGGACATAGTATTGAAAAACAACAATTACAAGATTTTAATTATTCTTATATCGATGATTTAAAATTTGGATTAAAATGGAATTTTTTTCATCAAGACAGAAATAAAATATCTTACCAACAAGGTTTAACATATGATTATGCCACATTTGTCCCAAGGTACGAAGCAGGTTTTTTGTTTTCGTTTGATTGGGAAAATTTCTCAATAGATTTTGATTCTCATTTTTTTGCAACCAGAAGAGATGTTGTATCCCAAGAAAATTTTATAGAACAAAATGGCTATTTTAAAGGACCACATTTTGGTGTTGGTATTAGCTATGGTATCGAAAATCTATTATTTGCAATAGAATATAGCTACGAGGAAGCAAAAACAAAAGTAAAACAATATCGATATTATTCTTTAAGCGAATACAATTCTTTGCAAAATTCAGGAATTGCATATTATTATTCCATAGAAAATCAGGAGTTCCGTAAGTTATTATCTATACCAGAATATGTGGAAATTAACGGTTTGTTATTTCCTGTTCCTAAGGTTTATAAAAATCAGGATTATTTTGCTATTTCGCAAGTGATCTATTACGGAATTTCTTACAATGTTTCGGAATCGATTTCTTTAAGTCTGATTTTACATCAAACAGTAGCAGGCAGAAATATAAGCAATAATAGAATCATCAACCTTATAACTACCATTACGATTTAGCTATGAATTTTATAACATTAAAAGAACAGAATTTCTTAAAGAATTATAAACATGGTGGGGATCTTTTATTATACAACCAAATTCTATCGGATAAAAAAATCTATGATTTTTCTGTAAATTTAAACCCAATTGGTCCGCCTGATTGGTTAAGGTTTATGATAAATTCTCATTTCGAAAAAATTTATCAATATCCAGAACCATTCGCAGAAAGTTTAACAAAAAAGTTAGCCGAATTGCATAAACAATCAGAGGATCATTTTTTGATTACCAATGGCATAAATTCCATCATTACGATTTTGGGAAAAATTTTACAAGAAAAATATCATCTAAAAAAACTTCTATTAACAATTCCCAACTACATAGAATACGAAGAAAAATTTCGTTTTTTAAACTATGATGTGGAATACTTATATTTTTACGAAGAGAATTCGAAACTCCCAAAATACCATAAAAAGATATTGTGGGATTTAAATCTACTTTCTACAAAAATAAAACCCCATAGTTTGATTGTTTTTTCGAATCCCAATAATCCAACAGGAAGCTTTATAGATTCCGAAGAAATCGCAGAATTCATTAAAAATTTTCCAAATTCCATCTTTATTATTGATGAATCTTTTATAGAATTTGCAAACAAAAAATCTGTGATAGATTATCTAGAAAATTTTGACAACACTATTGTCTTTCGTTCTTTTACGAAATTTTATCACATTCCTGGTATAAGATTAGGTTATGTAATTAGCCATCCAACTCTTATAGAAGAACTAAAACAATATACAAATTGTTGGAATATCAACACCTTTGCAATAGAGATTGGAAAAAAGGCAATCGAAGATAAAGAATATCTTGTTAAGACATTGGATTATCTTAAAAAACAAAAAGAATATTTGTTAACGCATCTATCCAAAATCGGACAATTAAAATTATACGAAAGTCATACAAATTATTTATTCATAAAATTAGAAGATCAAAATTGGGATGCAATAAAACTATTCGAAACTTTATTAAAAGAACATAACATTAGCATTCGAATGTGTTTTAATTACAAAGGGCTTGATAAAAACTATTTTCGCATAGCAATCAAATCCCAGAAAGAAAATGAACTATTGATAAATTCTTTTTATAAAATATTTTTAAATAAAAGTTTTAATATTAAAAAAAATAAAAAATATACACTAATGATTGCAGGAACATCATCAGATGCAGGGAAAAGTATCTTAACAACTGCATTATGCAGAATTCTTTATCAAGATGGTTTTAAGGTAGCACCTTTCAAAGCTCAAAATATGTCTTTGAATAGCTATGTAACCAATCAAGGAGAAGAAATTGCTTATGCACAATATTTACAAGCCCGTGCTTGTTTTATCCCACCCGATAGCAGAATGAACCCAATATTGATTAAACCGGGCACGTTAAATGGTTCCCAAGTGATCGTTAACGGAAAACCCTACAAAAACTTTACCCCATCAGAATATTATAATTATAAAAAAGCATTGTTTAAAAAAGTCATCCGGAGTTTTAACAGATTAAAAAAAGAATACGATGTAATCCTATTAGAAGGTGCTGGTAGTATATCAGAGATCAACCTGAAAAAAAATGATTTAGTGAATTTGAACATGGCTCGTTATGCAGAAGCACCTGTTTTTCTCGTAGGCGATATTGATCGAGGAGGTGTTTTTGGTTCATTTGTTGGTAGTATAGAAGTGTTAAATCATTGGGAAAAAGAATTAATCCAAGGATATATTATCAATAAATTTCGCGGTGATGAATCTTTACTTCGTCCCGCTATCGAATATTTAGAACAAAGAACGCAGATTCCTCATCTCGGAACAATTCCTTATATAAAAGAACTAAAACTTCCCAAAGAAGATTCTATGTTTTTCGATGTAATTCAAGCAAACAACAATCACAATTTCGATTCTTCTAAAATAAACATAGGTATAATTCAACTTCCTTGTATTTCGAATTTTACAGATTATGATCCTTTTCTCATTGAACCAGACGTAAAACTTTATTGGTTAAAAGATTCTATTCCAGAGTTTATCGATGTAATTATCATTCCGGGAAGTAGAAATTCTTTTCAGGATTTGCTTTATTTAAAAGAAAAAGGTTTAGATCAAGCCATCGTAAAAAATAAAAATAAGTTTATTATTGGTATATGTGGTGGTTTACAAATTATAGGCGAATCAATTATCGACGAATATGGCATCGAGTTTAAAGGGAAATTAAACGGTTTAGGTCTATTAAAAATCGAAACAGTATTTTATCAAGAAAAAGAGTTAAGGAGAATCAGAGCATATCATGAACATTTTAGAGGAGAAATAGAAGGCTACGAAATTCATCACGGAAAAACAATGTGGGGACGCGAAAAAGTCATACTGAAAAAAAATGATGTTGTTTTAGGAGTAAGCAACGAAACAGGAAATGTTTGGGGAACTTATCTACACGGAATTTTCGAAAATGATTCTTTTCGCCGATGGTTGTTAAACCAGGTTAGGATTAAAAAAGGGTTACTACCAATAGAAAATATCACAGTTTTTAACCTTAATAGAGAAATCGATTTATTAGCAGAAGTTGTAAGAAAACATTTAAATATTGATAAAATTTATAAAATTATAGGAATTTTATGACAAATAAGAGATTGCTCATATTTACTGGTTCTGGAAAAGGCAAAACTACCGCGGCAATAGGTAGCATGATTCGCGCATTAGGATATAACTGGAAAATTCTTTTTATCCAATTTATTAAATCCAGAACCGATGTAGGAGAAATCATTACATTAAGACAATTTTCGAACATAGATATTTATGTCGGAGGATTAGGTTTTGTTCCACCAAAAGAAAGTATAGATTATCAAAAACATTACACAAAAGCAAAAGAAACTTATCAATTAGCAAGAGAGTTATTCCAAAACGATTACGATATGATTGTAATAGACGAAATCTTTAACGCGTACAATAAACAATTATTAACATTAGAAGAAATAGAAATTCTTGTAAAAGATTTTTTTTCTAACGTAAATTCCAAATGTTTGATCATGACCGGTAGAAATGCTCCCTCTTCTATTATAGAGAAAGCAGATACTGTTTCCGAAGTAAAAATGCTCAAACATGCTTTTGAATATGGAATCCCAGCAATGGAAGGTATAGAAAAATGAAGGCATTCATTATCGCTGGTGTTTCGAGTGGTACTGGTAAAACATCTATTTCTATCGGAATTACCAAAGCACTAACAGATAATGGATTGAAGGTTCAAACATTTAAAGTCGGACCCGATTATTTGGATCCAACCTGGCTAAAAGCAGCATCAAAAAATGAATGTTATAATCTTGATGTATTCATGACAAGCGAAGAATATGTAAAAGAATTATTCTACGAAAAAACCAAAAATGTAGATGTAGCTTTAATAGAAGGTGTAATGGGATTGTATGATGGTGCAGATAGCAGATCCATCTATGGTAGTACAGCACATATTTCTAAACTTCTTTCTCTTCCAGTAATTTTAGTAGTTGATGCAGGAGGATTGTCGAACAGCATTGCAGCAATAGTAAAAGGCTATCAAAATTTAGAAAACATCTGGATTGTGGGAATAATCGCTAATTTTTGCGGATCAGAATATCATGCAAAACTATTACAAGAAACACTGAATTTTTATGGTTTACCTTCTTTAATTGGTTATCTTAAAAAGAATCAACTTCCCAAATTACCAGAACGACATCTAGGGATATATGCATACCACCTAAACGAAGAGAACCAAGAAATATTAAATCAATTAGGTAGCTCTATTCGCGAAAGTATCGATATAAATCAATTATTATCGCTTCCAGAAATCGAAACAAAACAAAACACAAAAAAAATATCATTAAACCTATTACCTAAAAAACATATTTTAATTGCTTATGATGATGCCTTTTATTTTTATTATCCTGACAATCTATATTACCTAAAAGAGTTAGGCTTTAAGGTTTTAGAATTCTCTCCTTTAAAAGATCAAACGATAACAAAACAAATAGATATGCTATACATTGGTGGTGGTTATCCAGAATTATATGCAGAAACTCTCGAAAAAAACTATCTTACAAAAGAAAGTATTTATAAATTTTATCAGCATAACGGTTATATTTATGCAGAATGTGGAGGATTGATATATCTTTCGAAGTTTTTGGAAGCAGAAGACCAAAAGTATGCAATGGTGGGTATTTTTAATTTTTCTACAAGAATGTTAAAAAACAGAAAAGTATTAGGATATCGCATAATAAAATTAAAAGAAGATTGTTTTATTGGTAATAAAGAAATGGAACTTAAAGGGCATGAATTTCATTATTCAGAAATTGTTCGCCAAGAAGAATCTTATAATACGATTTACCAAGTTTACAATCGCAAAAGAGATTTTATTCATTTGGAAGGATATCAAAATCATCATGTAATAGCAAGCTACATTCACCTGCACTTTTATTCGAATTCCGAATGTTTTAAAAATTTTATTACACAAACAATGGAGGTTCAAAAATGAAAAATCAAAACATTTATAAACAAGCGAAAATCCATTTAAGGATAACGCGAACGTTGAATTTATCAGTTTTTCGAAAAGTAGTTGTTGTTTTATTTATTGTGGGTATTGTTCTCTATACAGTTCTATTTACTACATATCCACCTGTTCATGATTATTTCCATCAGTTAAGACATAGTCTTATGGTAATTCCATGTCATTAAGGAGGTTTATAATGAATTTTTATAAAATATTTATAATTTATTTTTTTATAATTTTTTCTATCAATGCAAAAAATATTTGTAGTACACAAGAAAAAATTTATGCAGATAAAGGATTAGCAAAAATCACCCTTCAATTACCAGAAAGACAAAAAATACCCATCGAAATAAAAATTCATACACCTTCGCACTTACTTATTGGAACGGATTTTCCAGTAGTAGAAGGAACCGATCTTTTAGATATATCTACCATAACAAACGAAGAAGGTCTCTATGATTTTGAACTTGTTTTTCCGATTCGAGGAACTTATAAGATAGAGATAAAAGATTTGGGCACGAATCAGATATATCTATGCAAATTAGAAGTTTATGAACATCCCCAGGAAGTAAAAAACTTTTACGTTTTGGTCACTATTTTGTTTATCGTAGGTTTTATTTCTGGAATCATTATCTTCCAAACCAATAAAAATAAAATACAAATCGAAACACTCTATTAGGAGGAAAACATGAAAAAACTCATTTTTATTTTATTATTAGTAACCATATCTCTTTATGCCCATCACCCTGGACACGAAGAAGAACATGAACAAAAAGAAGAAATATGTTTTGATCAAAAAGATCTACACTTTCATAGTTCCATTAACGAAAAACCTACTGTAGGAAAGCTCAGTAATCTATTTGGAATCTTAAAATCGAAGAACAATATTTTTCCTGTATTGTATAAAATAGAAGTTCAAAACATCGAACACGAAGAAACTGTATTTCGCGCGCAAACAATTTCTTTAGATGGCAATTTAAATTGGAAATATCAATTTTTCGATGGATCTCCTCATAAAATATTTGTTTCCTTGTTCGATCATCAAAACCATCTAATTGTGTCTGATTTTTTTATTAAAGAAGTAGAAGCGGTTGAACCTCCTCTTTTTAGTATTGTAAGAAGTATGTTATTGTTATTATTAATTACTTTCTCTGGCATGGTATTAGGATATTTTCTAAGTTTCTTGATTTGGAAATATAGAATCATCGATGAAAATTCTAACAACCAATAATATTAAAATATCGAATCAATTAATCGACCAAATTATTGGTCAGGAACATGCAGTTCGAATAGCAAAACTTGTAGCAAAACAAAGGCGATTTTTATTACTCATTGGAGAGCCAGGTACAGGAAAAAGTATGCTTGCCCAAGCAGTTGCAGAAATATTAGAACAAGAAAAATATCCTATCTACGATATTTTAAGCATACCTAATAAAGAGGATCCATTCCTACCTTTGATTAAAGTATTACCATCACAAGAAACAGAAAAATATCTATCGAATTTTAAGAAAAAGTTAGAGAAGTCATTTCTTTTCGAAAAATATCTTTTTTATGTGATTTATTTTACATCTTTTTTTGTAGGAATTTTTTTATATATTATTTATAAAGGAAATATAAATTATTTTTTACTATCTATTGCTTTTATAATCATTGTTTTTCTAATACAGAAATCGACTCTAAAAAATGTAGGGAATGCTTATCTTCCTAAGGTATTAGTAAAAAACCAACCAGATAAAGTGCCATTTATCGATGCAACAGGAAGCCAATTAGCAAACCTATTAGGAGATGTTCGACACGATCCATATCAATCTGGTGGAATAGAAACGCCACCTCATCAATTATTAGAAGCAGGAGCAATACATCGCGCTCATAAGGGAGTTCTGTACATAGACGAAGTCTCTACTCTAAGTGTAGAAGCACAACAAAACCTGTTATCTGCAATCCAAGAAAAAAAATTCGCTATTACGGGAAGAACCCCCGGCTCCAGTGGCACAATGGTGCGTTCTCAACCTGTCCCTTGCGATTTTATATTAATTCTTGCAGGAAATATCGAAGATTTACAGAATATGCATCCAGCTCTTCGTTCAAGAATTCGCGGATATGGATACGAAGTTCTAACAAACACAAGAATGCCCAAAAACAAAGAAAATACATACAGGTTGATTCAGTTTATTAAACGAGAAATACAAATAGACGATAAAATAAAAGATTTTTCTTTCGAAGCAATCGTAGAACTTTTAAAAGAAGCTCATAAAAGAAGTAATCAAAAAAATTATTATACGCTTAAATTAAGGGAATTAGGTGGACTTATACGGATTGCAGGAGATTTGAGCAGTTTAGATAATTCCCCTTTGGTTTTACGAAAACACATAAAAGAAGCAAAAATTATGGCATTGTCCATAGAAGAACAACTTCAAAGGATCCAAAATGAAAAAACGTAAAGCAATTGTATTCATAGGTCATGGTAGTAGATATCAAATTGCTGATGATTATATGAATCAGTTTATAAACGAATTTAAAAATTGGATTTATAAATTTTATAAAGAAATTCAAGATTATGACGTTTATTATAGCTATATTGAGCTATCTGAACCTAACATGAAGAAGGTTTTGTATAATATCTCGTATGAGTATCAACACATTCTTATATTTCCATTACTTTTGTTAAGAGCAGGACATGCAAAAAATGATCTGCCACTACTTATTTCGGAATTAAGAAAAGAATTTCCTAACAACGAATATATTATAACAGATGTGTTAGGAGTCCATCATCTGATGGTGGATTTAGTCTATAAACGATTCGAAGAAAATAATTTACTAATTGATTTAGATAACACGATCGTCATTTTTTTAGGTAGAGGTTCTAGCGATCCCGATGCTAACGGCGATTTGTATAAATTGGCACGACTCTTTAAAGAAAAAAGCAACTTTTCTTTTGTAGAACCATCGTTTATAGGAATTACTAAGCCGCTATTAGAAGATACATTAAGTTTTGTGGTTAGAGCAAACCCCAAAAACATCATCATTTTCCCTTATTTACTATTCGAAGGTGTTCTATCCGAAAAAATCGAAAAAATAAAAGACAAATTCCAAGAAAAATATCCTTGGATAAAATTTTATCACCTAAATTGTTTAGGTATCGATGAACTTATATTCAAATTAATCCAAGAAAGAATAGAAAATGCACTAAACAATCACCAAAGCACTCTACCCTGCGATAACTGTAAATATCGCGTAGTTTATCCAGAACAAATAAACGAAGTAGGTGGACTAGAAGCATTGTTATGGAGTAAAAGGCATATGTTTACACATAGCATTGCAGTTCCTAATCATTCCCACAATAGGTTCAAAAAATATGTATTTATCTGCGGAAATATTAATTGTTCTCAAAGAGGTAGCATAAAACTAATCGATGATTTTCGAAGAAAACTAAAAGAAATAAAAAAGCACAAAGAAATTGCTGTAATTCAAAGTTCTTGCTTTGGAAAATGTGGAGAAGGTCCCAATTTGGTTGTATTTCCTGATGGAATATGGTATAAAGAGGTTCAAACCACAGATATTGATGAACTAATCCAAAAACATTTGATTAAAAACGAACTCGTAACTCGACTTATAGATAATATTATGTAAAAGGAGAAAAATATGGCATGTCATGAACTTTCGGCATTACGATTAGGTTTAATGAAGGTACTGGGCATAGAAGATCCAACAGAAGAAGAACACGAAAAAAAGGAATTAGGAAGTGTTTTAAACGAACGACCTGTTCTAGATTCTTTAACAAAGGTGCAAGATTTACAATCGCTTCTAAAATTCTACCAACATTCAATTGTAGAATTACAAGAAAAAGTAAGTAAAATGCAAGAAAATGATCCAAAAATTCATTACTATCGATCCTTATTAGTTCTAACCAAAAAAGTAGAACAAGATTTGATCATTCAATTGGATAATCTAAAAAAAATTTACGAAGACTTAGACGAAATTCATCACTATTTACACGAAATTTATCCGTAACATTAAATAAGGGAGGAAAATGATGAAACAAGCAACAATAAAAAAGGTGGAACAATACAACCCAACTACAAAAGCTTTTTTTTTAGAAAGTTCAGAACCAATAAATTTTACTGGTGGGAATTGGATCTTAGTACATTCCAACATACCCAAAGAAGATGGTAATGTTTATAAACGATCTTATTCTATTTGTTCGAGCGATAGAAATCAACATGAATTTATGCTAATTATAAAGCTGGTGAATCCGGATCATGTTTCTGGATATATGCATTCCTTAAAAAAAGGAGATACGATTCAGTTTAGTGGTCCTCATGGTAAAACATTTCGTTGGTTCGAAGACGATCCTGTGGGAAAATATTTATTCGTTGCAACTCATACTGGTATTACCGCCATCTTGGGAGTACTAAACAGCAAACATTTTGTAACAAAAGTAAACTTTTTTGACTTTTTCTGGATTCTTCCCGAAGATGATGAAGAGTATTTTATCCCAGATGAAAAATTCGATGAACTTCTAGAAAATATTCCCCCTGAGGATTTTGAGTATACAATTTTTCCGGAAGGTTCATCATTTCTATTCGAAAATTCAAACATCTTAAATTTATACGATGGAATTTTTATTGCAGGAAAAAAAGACATTATAAATGAATTCGAAAAAAGAATCAACAAAGATAAAGTAATATTAAGAACAGAATATTTTTTCTAAAACATGAAAGAAATCATTCTAACAAAAAAAGAGATTTTCGGAAATTTTGCTCGATTAACGTTTTCTACCCAAGGTCTAAACGATTATGATTATAAAATTCAATTTCCCTACAACAAAGAATTTAGAAATTACAACATTGTCGTCATAAAACAAAATGAATTCCAAATTCTAGTAAAACAACTAAAAGATTTTTCTAAAAAACTCATCGAATCTAACATAGAAGAAAAATTTAACGTTAAATTCAATCCTTTTCCCGAAGATTCTATCGATAAAATTAAATCTTATGCATCAAAAAAAGATTCTTCTTTACTTTTGATTGCAAGCGATACCGGTATAACACATATTCTATCGTTAATAAGACAAGACTGGTTTAATCCATACTTAAAGATGACAAGAATCATTTGGTTTTATCAAGAGGACTTTATTCAACCAGAATTTTTAATACAAGAATTTTCTTTTTTAGAACAAACCAATTTTTACTATCATAAAATTCCTATAAACGATGAATTCGAGCGAATGGAGTTTTCGCGACAAATTATCGAAAAAGAAATCGAAAAACACAAAATATCTTATGTTTTAATTACTGGTGATGGAAAAATCAACCATGCATTAGAGACAACACTGATTGTTCATGAAATTCCAGAAAATATCATAGAAACCATAGCGTATTATAATCCCAATCCATTAAAAAGAGAGCCACCAGAAAATGGTATTCTAAGAACAGGATTTACAACTGGAGCATGTGCAGCTGCATCTGCAAAAGCTGCAACCAAAGCTATTCTAGAAAAAAAAATTCTTAAAGAAATTCAATGCACACTGCCCAATAGAATGGAAGTGGTTTTTCCATTAAGACGATGCGAACTCTACGAAGATAGAGCAATATGTAGTGTTATAAAAGATGCGGGTGATGATCCAGATTGTACTCATCTCGCAGAAATTGTTGCAGAAGTAAAACTGATACCAGAAAAAAAAGTTATATTAAAAGGCGGTAAAGGTGTAGCAGTAGTGACAAAATCTGGGTTGGGGTTAGAAGTAGGTGGACCTGCAATCAATCCGGTACCAAGAAAGAACATTACAGAAAACGTCCTAGAAGTTTTACAAAATACACCTTATGGAGCAGAAGTCACTATAAGTGTTCCGCGAGGTAGAGAAATGGCTCTCGATACGACTAATGCACGTCTAGGACTGATTGGTGGAATTTCTATTCTAGGAACAACAGGCATTGTAAAACCATATTCTACCGCAGCATATCGCGCAAGTATAATCCAAGCAATTCAAGTAGCAAAAGAAAGAGGCATTAATACATTGGTTTTTACAACTGGTGGTCGTTCGGAACAATACGCGATGGATTATTTAAAATCCCAGAAATTAGAATTGCCTATCGAAGCTTTTATTCAGGTAGGTGATTTTATTGGTACTGGTATAAAACATGCAAAAAAAATCAAAATTCCCCATGTAATTATATTTGGTATGATTGGCAAATTATCTAAGATGGCAGATGGAGTTACTCAAACCCATCAAGCTGGATCGAACGTAAATATGGAACTTTTAGCAAATTATGCAAAAGCAAAAGGAAGTTCCGAAGAAATTCAAAACGAAATAAAAAAAGCGAATACAGCAAGACACGTTCTCGAAATCTGTAAAAAAAACAACATTCCCATTGCTGATTTGATCTGTAGAGATGTTGTTAGAGTAATGATGAATTATGCTTACAATAAAAAACGCGAAGAATTAAAACAAGATTATCCAAAAGAATGGATCAAAGAATTTAAAATTGATTGTTATATGATAGATTTTGACGGAAATTTATTAGGATTTTACAAAGGAGAAAACAATGCAAACCAATGATATGAGGCAAATTACTGAAAAAGGAAAACAAATCGAAGACGAGAGTTTTGCGATAATTGATAGAGAAGCTGGTGTTCATAATTTTCCTCCAGAGCAGTGGCGCATTGTTCAACGCGTAATACATGCAACAGCTGATTTTGAGTTTAAAGAATTAATGAAATTTTCTACCAATGCAGTAGCAAAAGGCATAGAAGCTTTAAAAAATGGATGTGCCATTATTACAGATGTAAAGATGATTATAGCTGGGTTGAACGAAAATCGATTGAATTCATATGGTTGTAAAACTTATTGCTTTATTTCTGATGATGATGTAATAGAGGCTGCAAAGAAAAATAACTCTACGCGAGCGATTGAATCTATGCGAAAAGCACATGACTCTGGCTTGTTAAATGGAAGTATTGTAGCTATTGGTAATGCTCCTACTGCACTAATCGAAGTTGCTCGTTTAGTAAAAGAAGAAAATGCAAGACCTGCTTTAATCATCGGTGTTCCTGTTGGTTTTGTTTCTGCTAAAGAATCCAAAGAAATCATCAAGTCATTAGAGGAAGTGGAATGGATTGTTTCTGAGGGAAGAAAAGGTGGAAGTACTATCGCAGTAGCAATTATTCATGCATTGTTAACACTAACCGTATAAACTATGAAGCCAATCACAATTGTAGGAATTTTGGATAACGGTTGTAAAAGTTTATCTTCTCTTGCTTGGGAAAAGATCATTCAATCACAGGTTCTCGTTGGTGGAGAAAGACATCTATCTTTTTTTCCTGATTATCCAGGCAAAAAAATTGTGATTAAAAACGGATTATCGAAAGCAATCGATGAAATCGAAAAAGAACATTACGAAAACAATGTTTGCGTATTAGCTTCTGGCGATCCATTATTTTTTGGGATTGCTACTCTTTTAATCAAAAAATTTGGTTCTAACAACATAGAAATTATCCCAAATTTAAGCGTAGTCCAATTAGCTTTTTCGCGAATAGGCTTAAAATGGGACGATGCAACCTTTATTAGTGTTCATGGAAGATCCCTTTTCGGAATCTCTACAAAGCTTTTAAAAACAAACAAAGCCATCTTGTTAACCGATCCAGAAAATTCTCCCCAGAAGATTGCCCAATATCTACTAGAACATCATCACACAGGTTGGAAAATTTGGGTAATGGAAAATCTTTACGGTCCAAACGAAAGAATACAAGAATTCGATCTTGATTCTTTATCAACATCCACAGAAAGTTTTTCGGACTTAAATGTATTGGTCTTCTACAAAGAAAAAAAGAATCCCATAGTGATGAATTTATACGAAGATCAATACGCGAAAAAAACACCGCTATTAGGATTGATTACAAAAAAAGAGGTTCGCGCTCTTACTCTTATACAGATGAATTTAAAAGACACAGATTGTATTTGGGATATTGGTGCAGCATCTGGTTCAATAGCAATCGAAGCTGCTTATATATCCCATAATGGTAAGGCTTATGCAATCGAAATGGACGAAGAAAGCATTCAACATTGTTCTTTGAACCTAAAACAACACGGTGTTGATAATGTGATGATTGTTCATGGAAGAGCACCAGATATTCTAAAAGAAATTTCTGACGATCCTGACGTCGTATTTATTGGTGGAAGTAAAGGAAGTTTAAGAGAAATTCTAGAATATTCTTTTACGAGGTTAAAATCCAATGGTAGAATGATTGTCAATGCGATAACATTCGAAAATATTCTAGAAACTTATCAATACTTAAAAGAAAAAAATTATGATTTCGAGGTTATGCAAGTTTCTATAAGTCGTGCTGTTCCATTAGCAAAATATAAGCGATACGAAGCTCAAAATCCAATTCATATCTTTACAATTTTTAAACCATAAAAAAAACGAGAAGAAAAATGAAAACAATATCGTCAAATATGTCCTCAAACATTTCGAAAAAAACAAAAAAGTTATATGGTGTTGGTGTAGGCACTGGGGATCCAGAACTTATCACACTAAAAGCATTAAAGATTTTACAAAGTGTAGAGGTAATAGCAGTGCCGCGAAGTAATCCATATAGTCCCTCTGTTGCTTGGAAGATTATCGAACCTGTCCTAAAATTAAGGCCAGAACAAAAAATATTGTACCTGGATTTTCCTATGTCTAAACAACCAGAACGGATTATACCTGCTTGGGAAAAAGCTATCGAAAAAATCAATTCTGCATTAGAAGAAAACAATAGCATTGCGTTTATCACAGAAGGGGATCCTTTGCTTTATAGCACTTATATTTATCTACACAAAAAAGCAAACGAATTATGGAAAGATTTAGAAATAGAAGTTATTCCAGCAGTTTCTAGCATTACTGCTGTTGCAGCTGTCTCTAAAATCCCCATAGCAGATGGAAAAGAAAAGGTTGCAATTTTACCAGCAAGTTATGGATTAGAAAATTTACCAGAGATTCTAAGACTATTCGATACTATTTTATTGATGAAGGTAAGTTCTGTAATGCCTCAGATTGTGGAAATATTAGAAAAAGAGAATTTATTACAAAATGCTATTTATGTTAGTAGAGCAACGATGGATTACCAAAAAATTGTCTATAATTTAAAAGAAATTCAAAACGATAAATGCGATTATTTTAGTATGATCATGATTAAAAAAAACGAAAATGATGGCATTTTATTCAATTTTGAGTTATGAAAAACATAAAAAACGAATTCGCAATATACGCGATAACAAAAGACGGCGTAGAAATTGCAAAGAAATTAAAGGAACATTTAGGGAAAACTGCTGATGTTTATGTTTCCAATAAATTTTCTGATAAATTTTCGACCGCTTATTTTTTTGATCTGCCAATGGGACCAGTTCTTTCGGAAAATTTTAATCAATACTATTGTCATATTTTTATTATAAGTGTCGGTGCAGTTGTAAGAATGATAAAAGACCTGATTCAAGATAAAAAGAAAGATCCAGCAGTAATCTGTATTGACGATAAAGCAAAATTTTCTATCTGTTTGTTATCTGGTCACATTGGAAGGGGAAATTACTACACCCAAAAAATTGCTGATATTTTAAACGCAACTGCTGTAATTACAACTGCCTCTGATGTAAAAGGAACATTAACCGTAGACATTTTAGGAAGAGAATTAGGTTGGCAATTAGAAGATTTAGATCACAACGTTACAAGAGCATGTGCAGCAGTTGTTAACGAAGAAAAAGTTGCTTTGATACAAGAATGTGGCGAAGCTGAATTTTGGCCAATCGATAAAAAATTACCGGAAAACATAGATTACTTTACATCATTAGAAGAAGTAAATCCTGATAATTATTCTATATTACTTATTATCACAGATCGCGAAATTCAAAACAATTACCCACATTACTGGCAAAAAGCTGTTATCTATCGACCCAAAACACTTATATTAGGAGTTGGATGCGATAAAGATATACCATCAGATGTTTTCGAAAGAGGAATTTTTCATTTCTTAAAACAACATAAATACAGTTTTAAAAGTGTAAAAGGTATTGCAACAATAGATAAAAAACAAAACGAACAAGCCATACTAGACTTTGTAAAAAAATATCATCTGGAATTTAAAGTATATCCTAGCGAAGTATTAGATCAAGTTTCGAACATTGCATCGCCATCAGAAATTGTAAAAAAACATGTTGGCACAAGAGGTGTAGCAGAACCATCATGTTTGTTGATGTCTGGTGCAAAAGAATTATTAGTTCCTAAAGAAAAATACAAAGAAGAAAATTGTATACAAAATATGACCATAGCATTAGCACGAATACCTTACCCTAAGAGAGGAAAAAATGAATGATACAAAAAAAGGCAAATTAAACATCGTTGGTATCGGTCCAGGAAACGAAGAGTACATCACACCAGCATCATTGCGAGCAATACAAGAAGCAGAAATCGTGATAGGATATAGTACCTACATAAAATTAGTTCAACATCTACTGAGCGATAAACAAATTATTCGCACAGGAATGACAGAAGAAATTAGACGAGCTCAACTTGCAATAGAAGAATCTAAAAAAGGAAAAATCGTAAGTATTATATCTTCTGGCGATGCTGGTGTTTATGGAATGGCAAGTCTGATTTTTCAAGTATTAGAAGAAATGGGATGGAAAAAAAGCGATGATCCAGAAATACACATCTATCCTGGCATTACAGCAATCAATGCTTGTGCTTCTCTCATTGGTGCACCCTTAGGTCATGATTTTTGTTCTATCTCTCTTTCGGACTTACTTACGCCTTGGCCTATAATTCGCAAAAGAATTGAACTAGCTGCACAAGCAGATTTTGTTATTGGATTTTACAATCCTGCAAGTGGAAGAAGACAAAAACAAATCGTAGAAGCAAAAGAAATCATTGAACAATATCGTCCGGGAACAACACCTGTCGCATTAATTAAAAGTGCATACAGAGAAAGACAACACATCATTATTTCTGATTTAGATCACTTTTTGGACTACGAAATTGGTATGTTAACTACTGTAATCGTAGGAAGTACGAATACCAGATTTTTCGAAGGATACATTTATACGCCACGTGGATATACAAATAAATATAATATAATAGAAGGAACTGTTAAGTCCGGTCAAAAACCAGGAATTAGCTTAAATTTAGATGCCATTGGAGGTAAGAATGATTGAGTTATATCGATTAGCAGGATCCATTTTAATCAAGTCAAAGAATCAATTTTATCTATTAGGAAATTTAAAAGAACCATGTAACCTAAATGAATATGGATTTGAACAAGTTGATTTTGATGCATTACAAACTCCCTATTTAAAACTCAACATTTATGATGAATCAAAAACCATTTTTTTTCGCGATCCTATCTTTATTCTATCCAATTCCGAATTACAAGATATCGAAGCCATCTTGAAGAATCTATCGGATAAACTGTTAATTAAAAGAAATGGTAGTGTAAGTGAACGTCTATGGAATTTGTTAAAAAATTACCAAAAAGATAAAAACATTTCTTGGATTGTCGATATTCCACAAGAAATTTGGGATATTGTTCGCGATAATGTTTTAAAATGTACATAACGAGGATATCATGAAAGTTTATTTTATAGGTGCTGGTCCAGGTGATCCAGAATTATTAACACTTAAAGCAATTCGAATCATAGAGAAGTGTCCAGTGATATTGTATACGGGTTCTTTGGTTCCCCAAGAAGTTTTTCAACTATATGCACAAAAGAATGCTCTTGTTTACGATACTTCTTCGATGACGTTAGAAGAAATTATCGAAAAAATTCTCGATGCCCAAAAGAATAATTATGATGTTGCAAGAATTCACACTGGAGATCCTACAATTTATGGTGCAATTGCTGAACAAATAAGAGAATTAGAAAAACACCAAATTGATTACGAAATCATTCCTGGTATATCGAGTTTTACTGCTGCTGCCTGTGCATTAAAAAAAGAGCTAACGATTCCAGAATTAACCCAGACCATTATTATCACTAGGATGGAAGGAAGAACACCCATGCCAGAAAAAGAAAAATTAATGGATTTAGCAAAACATGAATCTTCTTTGGTTCTTTTTTTAAGCATTAACTTACTTCCTAAAATAGTTGATGAACTCTTACCTATCTTAGGAGAAAGCTTTCCTATTGCAATTGTATATAAAGCATCTACAAAAGAAGAAAGTGTGATTATAGGAAATTTAGGAAATATTGTGGAAAAATGGAGAAACTCACATATACGTTCACAATCAATTATAATTATTAGTAAAGTATTAGAAATCAAAGATTTTGCTAATTCGAAGTTATACGATAAGGAATTTTTTCATAAGTTTAGGAAAAAACTTCGGTAGAAGCGGTTGGGTTCTCCAACCGCTATCAGAAAAAACATTATTTTTTCTTTTCTTCTTTTTTATGTTCTTTCTTGTGTTCTTCTTTTTTTTCTTTTTTAGGTTCAGCTTGTTCTTTTTTTGGCTCTTCTTTTTTTGGAGCTGCTGGTTGTTGTGCGAACACACCAACTGTGAACATCAAGCTTACTAATAGGATTAAAATTTTTCTCATTGTTTTCTCCTTTATGGATATTTTCTATTAGATTAAACGAAAGAAATTTAAAAAGCGGACAAAATCTTATTGATTTTTTTTAGCACTAGGAAAAAAAATTCTATATGGATTTTAATTCAATCTATAAACAGTACAAAAATGTTCTAATTTCTTATATTTATAAGATTGTTCACGATAAAGAAACCTCCAAAGACATCCTACAAGAATCAATATTAAAGTTTTGGCAAAATTATGATAAATATATATATAAAAACGATAACTATCTACCTCTATTGATAGAAATTTGTAAAAACACTGCTTATGATTATCTAAGAAAAAATCAAAAACAAAAGATTCAAAACAACTTATTGATAGAAAATCTTAAAGACGAAAAAATGAATCTAAATGATCAACATATACTTGACAAATTAAATTCAATTGTTTATAATATAGAAGACGAACAATTAAAAGAGTTATACTATATGCTACTACATACTAAATCTAAAAAGAAAGATATTGCAAAATATATGAAGATTTCCGATAGACATTTAAGAAGAAAAATGAATCAACTTATACAAACAATAAAAACTAGATTAGAAGAAGAAAATGAAAAAATTAAACCATAAACATTTAAGCTTCGAAGAAAAGATGTTTTTTTTATTGGGTGTCATCGATCCGGAAGGAAATATTATACACAAAAATGTTCTCAATAAAAAAGAACATGAGGATATCTTAAAAAAACTCGCTCTTTGTAAAGAATGTAGAAAAAATGCTCAACTTTATTACAATTATAATTTAAAAAATTCAGAAAATTTAGAAGAAAAACCTATAAAACTACGAAATAACAGAGTCCTAGTTTCTTTATTTTTATTTTTATTCCTACTGATTTTCGATTTTGATTTTCGCGACATAACACCAATAAAAAACTTATCTTTATCTACGGAAAATCAACCCCCTTTATCTGTGGAACAACAAACACAAATAAAAAAAATTAACATTATAAAAAATAATAAAGAAAAAGTAGGAACAATAGAAATTAATGATGGATCAACAGTCAATATAAGACAAAAGCGATTATGTAAATCCAAATCCGTAGAATTTATCGATGGACAAATGGTAATCCAACTAAATAAAAACGTACCCTTATGTATTGGACTAAATAATAAAACTCTAATTATAAAAAATAAAAGTCGTCATAATGAAAAAATAGAATTAAGTATTTACAAAAATATGAACGAAAAAAACGAATCAAATTATAAAGTAAACATCATAAATGGAAAGCCAACCATATTAATATTACCCGATTATGTAGAATTTAATTTAGATATAGATGAGGTATTAAATATTTAATAATCTTAATAATATTTTTTATATATTTTTATTAATTTTTGAACATGAACATCCCAATCGTACTTTAAAACTTGTTTTTTTCCTTTTTCTATCAACGACTCTCTTATTTTTTTATCTTTACTAACTTTCATAATACAATTCATGATATCTTCTGGCGAATATGGATCAAAATAGATTGTTGCATTTTGCGAAATCTCTGGCAAGCTTGCGCGATTGGAAGATATTGTTGGAACACCACAAGCCATAGCTTCTAATAAAGGAAATCCAAAACCCTCTAACTTGGATGGCATGATAAACAAAAATGCAGAAGTATAAAGTATTCGTAATTGATCTTTTTGTATAAAGGGAAGAAAAATGATCCGATTTTTTATATCGTCTGTTATTAGTTCTTTTACATATTCAGGTATTTTTTGATTCGTTCCAGCCACAACGAGGGGAATATTTAGTAGTTCTTGTTTCCATAGATTTTTTAAAGCTAGGATCAAGCCATCTAAGTTTTTATGCTTTTTCCCAATTCCAACTACAAGAAAATATCGTTCTGGAAGTTGATATTTTTTTTTAAAATCTCGGATCTCTTTTAGAGAAGCTGGGTAAAATATATCTCGATTAATTCCATTATGAATTACATAGATATTGTTTTTAGTCGTTTTAAATTCTTCCATGAGTCTTTTTTTTGTGTATTCCGAAACAGCAATAATAGCTCTTGCTTTATTAACAATCTGTTGAATTAATGTTTTCGCATAAATTCTATAATGTGGTTTATTAAACTCTTCGGAATCTAAATGGATCAAATCGTGGATTACTACAATACTATTTTTTAAATGTTTGATTGGTGCATTATAATGAGGGAAATGAAACAAACCCACATTAGAATCTCTGCTTGGGAAAAAAATTTGCTCTTTTAACGAATAGATCGATGCTCGAAAATTTTTTATATTATCAATATTAGGAAAATACTGATGTATTTTGTCTTTATCGCCTATTAAACATAAATCAATTTCTGGATTATCAACCAATCGCGATAAAACTTCTTCTATCTGGGTTCCAATACCAGAATGACCTAACATTCTTGCATCAAAATAAATTTTAAGTTGATTTGACATATCAGCGAATTTTGATTTTTTTACTATTCTGTGAAGTCATTTTTTCATATAATTATATTAATTCTATTTTTGGTGAGTATTCATTGTTCTCAGCAAAAAGAGAATCAATACTCCGTGGAAGAAGGGAACATCAAGCTATTAACTATTACTATAATAAAAAACACTGAATGTAATACCAACAAACAAATGGAACTGATTTATTTTTCTGTACAAAAAAATCAGATTGATACTTGTTTTTACGAAATCTATTTTCTAAAATGCGATGATTGGAAAAACAACCTCTTACCTAAAAGCTGTTTAAACTTAAACCTTCAACTAAAATAATGATAATTCTTTATCTCTTCGTTCTCGATTCGTTTAATAAAATCCTCTTCTGTTAAAGGAGGTGCATAAAAAAATCCTTGGGCATATTTAATTCCTATATTGTCCAATTTTTTTAAAGTTTCTAGATCCTCTACACCCTCTGCAATAATTTCTAGGTTTAAATTTTGAGCTAGTAACACAATTGCATCTAGAATTCTGTTATAATCTTCTGATTTAAGTCTTCTTACAAAAATCTTATCTATTTTTATTAAATCTATGGGCAGTTCTTGTAGCTCGCCTAAGGAAGAATAACCGGTTCCAAAATCATCGATTGCAATCCTATACCCCATTTCTCTTAATTGATATAATTTCTTTAGGCTTGAATCTTTATCTAAAAATGCTAATGATTCCGTGACTTCTATAATTACACCTTTTGGATTTATGCCTAATTCTCTTTGAAAATCAAACATATTCATAATAAATAGATCAGAATGTAAAGCCCTTCGCGAAATATTAATAGATAAATAGATGCCATATTTTTCGTGTACTTTTTTATAAAATTCTAACGACTTTTTAATAATATAATAACTTAGCTCTTCTATTAAACCTAAATCTTCTGCTAATGGAATAAAGATATCTGGTCCAATATATATGCCCCCTCTATAATTTGCTAATCTTGCTAATGCTTCCATCCCAGCTATTCTATTTGTTCGAATTTCGTAAATGGGCTGAAAGTACGGCAATATTTTGTTTTCCGAAATTGATTCCAATATATGACTTTGTATTTCGAATTTACTAATAGTTGTATCTTTTCTCGGAAGATTCGATGCAAAAACAAACTGAAACCTTCCATTTTGCTTTGCAAAATTCATCGCTTTATCTGCTTCACCGAACAATGTATCGATGGTCATTCCATCAATAGGATAAATCGATATACCAATAGAAAATGTAATAAAATATTTCTCGCCTTCTATCATGATTGGTTCTTTTGCTAATCGTCTTAATTTTTCCAAAAGACCATGTATATCAGACTTATTCTTGATATTCTCTACAAAAAATACAAACTGATCTCCACCCCAACGGTATAAGGTATGACTAATTTCTGGAATTTGCTGCAACTTTTCCGAAAATAAACTTAAAACTAAATCACCAAACCTATGTCCAAGTAGTTCATTTACATGGAAAAATTTATCCAAATCCAAAAAACCAACAGCTATTAAAGTTCGATTTTTATCTGCACGAAGAATTGCTTTGTATAAATCTTCTTCTAATCGATTCCTGTTTGGAAGTGATGTTAACAAATCATGTTCAGATAGTAAAATAAATTGTTTTTCGGAAATATATTCCAATGTAATATCTTTTATTATACCACGAATATACTTTTTCTTTTTTGTTCTTATCAATACAAAATCTGCTTCGTACCAATCATTTCGCGTTTTCGATATCTTTATTGGGAATCTTATACGTATACTTTTTTTGGTTTTAAAAACATTTTCTAATACGGTTTTTACATATTCTCTATAATCTTCTAAAATAACTTCTAAAAAAGAACTATTTTTGTTTAAATTGGGGAATTTAGAATTAGGTATATAGTTGATGTATAATACATTTAATTTTTCGTCTAATTCTATCACATGTAATTGTAATAATGATAGTGTTTGTAGATATTTTTTGTGCTCTTCTACTGCTTGGATTGCAAAGGTTAAATCCCTCATAATACCAAGCATGAGGGTTTCGCCTTTATTTTTTTTTATATAGGTAATAGAAGCTTCGACAGGTATTTCTATTCCTAAAGAATTTTTTATAAATAACCTAATTTTTCCGCTTTTTAATTTATTTGTTTTATAACTATATTTGAATATCTTTTCGTAACGTTTACTAAAACCATCTCCTAATAGAGCAAAAATTGATTTATTTAAAACTTCCTGAGATGTTAAATTTAATAATTTATAAAACGCTGGGTTACAATCGATGATTTTATCACTTTCTACATGGTATAAAAACACTGCATCGTTCGTATTTAAAAATGTATTATAAAAATTTTCGTATTTTAAAAAATAATTTTCCCTTAAATATTCGCTAACAATTTTAACACTACATACGTTTAACGTAAAATGTAGTTCATTTACATCATTAATGGGATTTTTAGAAAATGCAACAATGTATAATCGCTCATCTTTACTTATATTGATTTTTATTCCAATGAATAATTCAATGTTTTCTTTTGCTAGTAAATCTTCTGGGTATTGTGTAGAAAAAGATTTCTCTACAATGATTGTTCCATATTTATCCAATCGCTTTTGTAATTTCTCCGAAAATCTATAATCTTCTATGTTAAAGTTTATATTATCTTGAAAATAAGATTCGTACAAAAATTTTTGTTGATTTGTTAGATTTTCGTTATGCACATAGATAAAAGTTCCACTGATTTTAAATTCTTCTGATAACTTTTTTAATAAAGTTTTGAATAACGCTTTCCCAAATAATGTAAAGGTATCGATAATGATTTTGCTTAACTTTTGGAATTTTTCTTCGAAAGCTTCTATTTTTTGCAAAACGATAAAAAAATAGCAGTTATTGTTCTGATCTTTAAATAATTTTATCAGACAGATGATGGGGATAAGTTGATTCCCTACTTGCAATGTAATCGAAAAGGATTTTAATTCCTCTGGCTTAATTAATGCTACCTGAAACTTAAAAAAATTTTTTTGTTCTTCATTTAAAAAATCCAAAAGACTTTTATTATCAATATCTTGTATAAGAAAGACTTGTTTAGCTTCGTCGTTTGCGTATAAAATATCCCAATCATGTGTTACTACAATTGGCAGAGGTATATAATCGTAAGAAGAAAAATTCAAATCATCCACAGAAAACATTGAGCTCATATTATTTAAAAATATTTATAAACATAATATATTTCTTAAAATTCTGGTTTTTGTTTGTTTAAAAATGCAGATATTCCTATTTCTGGTTCTCCTTTTTGGAACATTTCTGCAAAAGCATTTACTTCTCTTTCGAGAGATGCAGTAAGTGGTAACTCTGCTCCAGAATGAACTAACCATCTTGCTACTTTTTGTGCTTCGATCCCTTTATGTTTTAACATTTTATTCATCAACTCTTCGGCTTTTGGTAGAAGTTCGGACAAATCTACTACATGGTTCACTAATCCTATCCTTAGTGCTCTTTCTGCATCAATATGTTCGCCCGTTAAAATGATTTCTAATGCCAATCCTCGTCCAACAATTCTTGGTAAACGTTGAGTTCCACCAAAACCCGGAATTAATCCCAAACCTGTTTCTGGTAACCCAAATTTTGCATTTTTTGAAGCAATGCGTATATCACATGCCAATGCTAATTCTAATCCACCCCCCAATGCATAACCGTTTATAGCAGCAATAGAAATTAAATCCGAGCCAGCAATCATGTTCATTGTTTTGTGGCCTTTTCGAGCGAATTCTTCCGCAGCATCAAAACTCAAACCTTTCATCTCGGTAATATCGGCACCAGCACAAAAGGCTTTTTCTCCCTTACCAGTAATAATTACACCTCTCATGCGAGAATCTTGGATCAGATCTCTAATAGCTTCGCGGATTTCGGAAAGAACTTGTGAATTTAATGCATTTAAAGCATTTTCTCTGTTTAGTGTTAAAATTGCATAATTTTCTTTTTTTTGTAAATCAACAAACATCTACTTCCTCCAATAAGATAGCTTATGCCATTATGTAATAAGATTTAAATTTGTAAATTGTTTTATTATCTAAAAAAGGGTTTTAATCTCCGCCACCACCATCCCCTCCTCCATCACCACCATCTCCACCAGAATCACCGCTATCACTACTATCGCTACTGTCAGAATCGTCCCAGCCACTACTTGCTCCTGCACCTCCAAATTCACCACCTTCTCCCAAATAAATATTAGAATCACTTGAAGAATCATTGCTACTTAACAAGGAATTGGAATAACTATCAGTAGAACCATAATATCTATCATAACTCTGATTTTTATTCCTTCTAATAATTAAAAAAAAGATCACTATTAGAATAAAAATAAATAATAAAAAAAATATATCCATAGATTTTTCCAGTAATTCAAATGAATTATTTAATAAAAAAATTAAGTCAACATTTTTTTAAATAAAGAAAACCCAAGAGTTATTTCCCTTGGGCATCAAAAAGGTTGGATTTAATTAGAGTTCTTTTAACTCTTGAATTAGTTTAGAAATGGCTTGTTTAGCATCACCAAAGTACATCAAACAGTTAGGATAACCAAATAACTCGTTTTCTATACCTGCATAACCTGGATTTAAACTTCGTTTTATTACAACTACGGTTTTTGCTTTATCTACGTTTAAAATGGGCATACCATAAATGGGGCTATTAGGATTATTTCGCGCAGCTGGGTTAACAACATCATTCGCACCAATCACAATAGCTACGTCACAATTTGCAAATTCATCGTCGATTTGATCCATTTCGTATAATTTATCGTAAGGAACAGCTGCTTCTGCCAACAATACATTCATATGACCTGGCATTCTACCTGCAACGGGATGAATTGCAAATCGAACGTTTACACCTCTTTTTTCTAATTCGTCCATCAGCTCTTTTACGACATGCTGAGCCTGAGCAACAGCCATACCATACCCAGGTACGATAATAACATTCGATGCTCCATCCAACATCATCGCCAATTCTTCTGAACCAACTTCTTTTATTACAATTTCTTTTGCACCAGCTTGTGCTTTGCCAGAGGTTGTAGAACCAAATCCTCCCAGCATAACATTGATAAGAGAACGATTCATACTCTTACACATGATATTTGTTAAAATAATTCCCGACGCACCAACAAGTGATCCTGTTATGATAAGAACAGCATTCCCTAAAACAAAACCTGTCATAGCTGCTGCAATACCCGAATAAGAATTAAGAAGAGATATCACAACAGGCATATCTGCACCACCAATGGGAATTACTATCAAGACACCAATAATTAACGATAGAATTGATATTAGAATCAACAAATTTTCGCCGACAAGAGTACCCAAACCAATACTAGACATTATCTGAGATGCATTCGATTGATCCATAGATAAAATAATTCCTCCAATGATTGTAAGGATCAACAACAATAAATTGATGGGATGTTGAAACTTATAAACAACTGCTTTTTCTGTTACAATGCCTTGTAATTTACCAAAAGCAACAAGCGAACCAGTAAAAGTAACACCACCAACGAGTACAGATAAAAAGATAGATACCGCAATATAAACCTCTGATGGAGCTTCTTTATAATAATCTGCAACAGCAACTAATAGAGAAGCACCACCACCAAAACCATTGAGCAATGCTACCATTTGAGGCATTGCAGTCATCTCTACTTTTAAAGCAAATATTGCACCAACAATCGATCCAATTATTAATCCAATAATAATTAGTTCGTAGTTTACTATCTTTTGATCAAACAACGTTGCAACAATTGCAATCAACATTCCAATAGCAGAAATTAAATTTCCTTGCCTTGCTGTTTTAACAGAACTTAACTGCTTAATTCCAAAAATAAAAAGAATTGATGCAATCAAATAAATAATTATGAGTATATCTTGGTTCATTTTCTAATGCCTCCTATTTCTTTTTAAACATTCTGGTCATTCTATCTGTGACCAAATAGCCACCTACAACATTGATGGTTGCAAAGATAATGGCAATCAAACCCAAAATCGAAGAAATGCTTGTTTGATAACCAAAAATATTTACATTTATGTCCAAACTGGATCCAGCACTTACTAATGAACCAACAATCGTAATACCAGAAATAGCATTGGAACCAGACATCAAAGGTGTATGTAATATAGGTGGTACTTTGGAAATTAACTCAAACCCCAAAAATACAGATACAACAAAAACAGTAAATAATAAAATTAGTTCATGAAACGTCATAAAAAATACCTCCTTAATTAGTGAATAATTCTTTTGTTTTTTCGTGGATTACTTCGCCATTATAAGTAATGAGCGATCCTTTAACAATTTCGTCTTCCAAGTTGATTGCTAGTTTACCTTCTTTGTTAAGATATTCTAATAATGCTTGGATATTTCTTGAATATAATTGACTTGCATCAAACGCTAAATCCGAAACTAGATTTGTAAAACCGATAATTTTAACACCATATTTTTCTACGATTTTATCTGGTTCTGTAAGTTCACAGTTTCCACCAGTTCCTGCTGCCATATCGACAATTACAGCTCCTGGTTGCATTGCTTTTACCATATCTTCTGGTACAAGTATTGGAGCTCGTTTACCAGGAACTTGTGCTGTTGTTATAACGATATCCGCATTTGAAATATGTTTTTTTAATATCTCTTGTTGTTTTTTGATAAATTCTGGGGATGCTTCTTTAGCATATCCACCTTCTTCTTGAATGACATCAGGTGGTTCAATGTATTTTGCACCTAAACTCTGTACTTGTTCTTTAACTGCTGGTCTTACATCAGAAACTTCTACAACTGCACCTAATCGCTTTGCAGTAGCAATTGCTTGTAATCCTGCAACCCCAGCACCCAATATAACCACTTTTGCTGGCGAAATTGTTCCTGCTGCTGTCATCATCAACGGAAAAACTTTTTTTGAATAATTCGCAGCAAGAATTACCGCGCGATAACCAGCTAAGTTTGTCTGTGAACTTAAAACATCCATTCTTTGAGCTTTGGTAATACGAGGTATGGAATCCATCGATAATACATTCACTTTGCACTTTGCAGCTAAAGAAACTAAATCTTTATTAATTAAGGGAAAGAAAAATCCAACATAAAAGGAACCTTCCTTCATCATTTCTAATTCGTTCTTTTGAGTTTGTGGATGTTTCATTGGGACATTCACTTTAACTAATATATCTGCTTCTTTATAGAGTCGATTTACATTCTCGATGATTTCTGCACCAGCCTCTACATATTGATTATCCAAAAAACCAGCAAACTGACCTGCATTTTTTTCTATATATATGGTATAACCCAATTTTTTTAATTTTGCTACTGTTTCTGGAATTATTGCTACCCTTTTTTCGCCTTCTAATACTTCTTTAGGAATACTGATTATCAAGGTACACCTTCCTATTTTAATGATATTATTCTGATTTTGAATACAAAATTCTTAACACATTATATGACAACAAAAAAATAACAGATGTGTCAAATTGAATATAAATCATTTATTTTTTTAATTATCTGCCACGGCCAAATAAGACGATTCGAACTGTTTTAATCAAAATCGAAAGGTCTAATAAAAAAGAATAATTTTTTATATAATATAAATCGTATTCTAATTTTTGAATTGTATCTTCGATAGAGGCACCATAAGAATACATTACCTGTGCCCAACCAGTAAGACCGGGCTCTACTAAATGGCGAAAATGATAATATTTAATTTCTTTTTCGTATTTTTGTGTAAGTTTTATCCATTCTGCTCTAGGACCAATCAAACTCATTTCTCCTTTGATTATATTAAAGAGTTGAGGCAATTCGTCTAATCGAGATTTTCTTAAAAATCTTCCTGTTTTTGTGATTCTACTATCATTTTCCTGAGTATATGGATTATACTTATCTGCATCCTTAATCATCGTGCGAAATTTATATGCAATAAAGGTTTTTTTGTTTTTCCCTAATCGCTCCTGTTTAAACAATATAGGTAAACCATCATCCAAATAGATTGCTAATGCTATGATCATCATAATGGGTGCAAAAAGAATCAAAAGAAATGCTGCTATAACTCTATCGATGATATGTTTAATACGAATAACAGCAGAATTTTCGATTAACATAAATCCCTGAGATAACAAAAACCAGGACTCATCTATATAATACAAAGGAATTTTAAAAAAGAAATATTCATAAAAATAAACTAAATCATAGATGGGTAAACCTTTCTGTTTTACTTCGATCAACGAATTGATATATTTTTGATCCAAATCTTTTTTAGCAAGAATGATTCCCGTCCAATTTAAGTTTATTACTTGTTGAAAATCTGAATCTAATTCCCCAATGATCTTTAGGTTTATATCTTTTTCTTTTTTTACTTTTTGAAAAGAATTTTTATCTAATAAATAAAAAATTTCCCACTTTCCACCTCTCAGTTCAATTTCTTTCTGGAATTCTTTTGCATTTTCTAATGTTGCAATTACTAACCAACGAATCCCTAATCTTTCTGGATCTAAAAGTATATAAAAATAATATCGATTTACAAAAAATAAAAATGATATAAACAAAAGAGAAAATAAAAATACCCACTTACTTTCGAAGATTTTTGTCTGAAACGAAGAAAAAATAAAACTAAAAAAAAGATATAAAATAGTAATAATAACTATGCCAATCAAACTTCTATAATGCATGGGCAATTTAGAAAAATGACTCCATGGATTGTATAAATCTAATATAAAAAAAACGAAAATGCATAAGACAATAAATAAAGACAATACTTGAATTTCTAGGGTAGTTAAAAATGTACCAAATTTAAAATAATAAACAGCAGAAAAACTAAAAAAGAGTGTTAATACATCAAAGAATAGTAACAATAGTTTATAATGCTTAAAATGATACTTCATAATGTATTATCCTTTTTCTAATTATATAAAATAATTATGACACTGAATTTCTATTAAAAGATAAAATCCATCATTTTTTGATTTTCCAAATAAAAACAAATTCGAGATTATATGATTCCATTTTGTTCTAAATATCTCCTTATGATTGTATTTTCTTTTAAATCTGCTTTTTTTAAACATTTTTTTGCTTCTTCTCTATTTATAGCAAGCATTGCTTTTATTATTTCTAGAAGTTCATACGTATCTTTTTCCTTCGAAAGCATTTTGCATAACTCGGGAATTGCCATAGAAACTTTTCTTTTACCTAGAACATATATCACAAACATTCTATTTTGCGTAATGGGGCTCTTTAAACCTAAAATAAGCTTTTCGTCATAAGATAATATACTAAATCTCGATAGATCAGCACCACAATTAGAACAAACATTATCTTCTTCTTTTAATTCGTACCAACAATAAGGACAGAACCATTTTGTCATAATATATTTTAATAATTTTTATTTATAATATTATCTATATTGCCACCTTACTGTTTATAAATTATAGACACTTTTTTTGATTTTTTTTGCACTTTTTTTTACTATTTATCTTCTTTTTTTTCTTGTAGAAGGCTTCTTTTGTTTTAACTCGTAAATTTTTTGATCTGTTGTAATTTTTTTTGGAACTGATTTTCCTTCGAGACTTAACATCAAGTCTCTTAAAAGAGCAGCTTTTTCGAAATCCAATTTTTCAGCAGCGTCTAACATTGCTTTTTTTATTTTTTCTATTTTTTCGGAAGTTTTAAGGTGTTGGAGGTTGAGTTCTTTTTCTAATTCTTCGAAGCTTTTGATTTCTTCTTCGATTTCTTGTAATTCGATATCGCGTGGCAAAATATCATCAATTCGTTTTTTGATAGATTCTGGTGTAATGTTATGTTTTCTATTATATTCTTCTTGTATTTTTCGACGTCTTTGTGTTTCTTCGATTGCAACCTTCATCGATGGTGTGATTTTATCTGCATACAAGATTGCCATTCCATCGATGTTTCGCGCTGCTCGTCCAATCGTCTGAATCAGCGATCTTGCATCCCTTAAAAATCCTTCTTTATCTGCATCCAAAATTGCCACAAGTGAAACTTCTGGTATATCGAGCCCTTCTCTAAGAAGATTCACACCAACAACTACATCATAAATTCCTTTACGTAAATCGCGAATAATTTCTACTCTTTCTATTGTATCTATTTCGGAATGTAAATATGCAACAGATATATCTAAATCGCGTAAGTAATCGGTTAAATCTTCTGCCATCTTAATTGTTAAAGTAGTCACAAGAGTTCTTTGTTTTTTTTGTATACGCTTTTTAATTTCTAAGATCAAATCTTCTATTTGATCTTTGGTAGGACGAACTTCTACAATGGGATCTAACAATCCCGTAGGTCTTACTAATTGCTCAACGATTACTTGTGCACGTTTTAATTCGTATTCAGAAGGTGTTGCAGAAACATATAAAACATTCTTCGCTTTTTTTTCAAATTCTTCGAAATTTAGTGGTCGGTTATCCAATGCAGAAGGTAAACGAAAACCAAAATCAACTAAGGTTTGTTTTCTTGAACGATCACCATTATACATTCCGCGAATTTGAGGGATCGTAACATGGCTTTCGTCAATAATTACCCAAAAATCATCGGGGAAATAATCTAATAAAGTTGCTGGTGGTTCTCCCGGTTTTCTTCCAGATAGATGTCGCGAATAATTTTCTATCCCATTACAATAGCCTAATTCTAAGAGCATTTCTATATCATATTTTGTCCTCATCTCGATTCGTTCTGCTTCTAAGTATTTTCCTTGTTTTTTAAAAAATTCTATTTGCTCTTTTAGCTCTTCTTCGATGGCTTTTACCGCTTCTTTTAACCTTGGTGGAGAGGTAATAAAATGCTTTGCAGGATAAATAATAATACGATCTAATTTTTCTAATATTTTTCCCGTTAGTGGATCAATTAAACTTATGGAATCAATTTCATCACCAAACCATTCTACACGAACTGCTTCGTGTCTATAAGCAGGAAAGATTTCTATTGTATCTCCTCTTACGCGAAATGTTCCACGTGTAAAATTTATGTCATTTCTAGTATATTGAATATGAATCAATTGTTTTAGAACATCATCTCTTTCGATCGTTAAACCTTTATCGAGTAATACAACACTTTCTCGATATTCTTCTGGCGAACCTAATCCATAAATAGCAGAAACAGAAGCAACAATTATAACATCTCTTCTTTCTAGTAATGCAGAAGTTGCTCTTAACCTTAACCGATCGATTTCTTCGTTTATACTTGCATCTTTTTCGATGTACAAATCAGATGTAGGAACGTATGCCTCTGGTTGATAGTAATCGTAATAAGAAACAAAATATTCCACAGCATTTTCGGGGAAAAATTCTTTAAATTCTTTATAAAGTTGAGCTGCCAATGTTTTATTGTGGGTTAAAACTAATATAGGCTTTTGAATTCTTTCTACAAAACCAGCCATTGTAAATGTCTTTCCCGAACCAGTAACCCCGACTAAGCATAACTGATTTTTTCCCGAATTAGCTGCATTGCTTAATTCTTCGATGGCTTTGGGTTGATCTCCAGCTGGTTGATAATTCGAAACTAGTTTAAACCTTTTCATTTTTATTTTTAACAGAAATTAACTTCTTTGCCTGAAATATTGCTAATTTTTTATCTTCTATAAGGTTGATATCCATTTCGTCAAAAAGTTTAGACATTACAAGCATTCCCCTCATTAATGTTATGGAACTATTGTATTTACCATTTTCGATATCTTTTTGTATTTCGGGAATCTTATATTTATTTTGAATTTCTATATAAAAAGTATAATTTTCTATAAAATACTTAACATATATTTTATCTTCTGAAGAATATTTAACAGCATTCTCTGTTGCTTCTATGGAAGCAATCACTATATCGTAAATAATCTCCTCGTCGACTTTATGGTAATTCAAAAAAGATAATAAACGCGAACGAACATACTGAATAGGAGAATAATTTAAATTGGAAGGTGCAAAATATTCTACAAAACGCGAAAATTTCATTTCTAAATTGTATTTATACTCATTTTTAAGGTTTTGATTGTTAACAAATACATTGTTTTTAATCAATTGATGAAATTCTTTCGTAAATTCTTTATAAGATAAATCATAAGAATTAAACAAAAAAATATTCCAAAAATAGAATTCTTTTATATTTCCAAATAAACCTTCTTTACCCATCTGAATAATTTGTGTCTCTAATTTATTTTGAATCATTCTTAAATGCTAACAGTATGTTACTTGAAAAAATCAATAATCCCCCAACCCATGCTAACAAAGAAAAAGGTTCTTCTAAAAAAAACCAACCATACAAAATCGCTATTGGAATCCTTAACTGTGATACAACACTTCCCGTTGTAGCATCTAAATAGTGATATGATATTGTTAAGAGCCATTGTCCTAATACACCCATTATTGCTGATGCCAGTAGATAATATAAATCTAATTTATCAAGTAAAAATATTTTTTTATAGCAAAAAGGTAAAGAAAGTATCGTACCGATAAAAAACATCCAAAAAAGGATAATTTCTGAACGAGCAACATGTACAGAACCTCTTAATGCTACTATCGCTAAAGAAGCAATTACACCAGAGGCTAATCCCAAAAAATCAGAAAAAAGTATGTGTTGTGTAAGTTCAAGGATAGGTTCATAAAAATATAAAAATATTCCCAACAAACATAATAATAAACTAATGATTGTTTTAAAATCTGGATATTCTTTTAAAAGCGGACCAGAAATAAGGGCAACAAAAGCTGGGTAGGTCATATTTAAAACATTCGCTCTACCAGTTTCTCCTAACTGTACAGCATAGTAAAACAAAACAACAGCAATGCTATTAAAAACACCTCTATATATTACTGGTAGAGGTATTTTAATATTAATTTGAATTTTTTTATAAATAATAATAATTAAAAAAAATATACAACCAATATAATATCGATAAAATGCATAAATAAAGGCATCTGAATCAGTATTCATTTTAAGACCTTTATGAACCATTACCGTTGCAAAATAAAAGAAAAAAGCACTTAAAGAATTATAAAATATGCCTTTTAAACTTTTCTTATCTTTAAAGTAATAAATGAATTGACTCACAAGTTCAATTATTCGATTTATTCCTAATATGCCACTAATAAAAGTAAGTATCTTTCAAAAAAATTTAAACGAAGGTTTAAACATCAACGTAATTAAAAGATTATTACACGCAAAATCTGATATGATGGTTTTACCAGAATATTTTAGTGCAGATGTAAATGCCAAGTCTTTACAACAAATACAAGATAGAACTAAAAGTGCATTAGACTGGTTAATCAAATTAAATCATACCTACAAAGGAATTATCGTTGGTGGTAGCGTAATTAAACGCGAAGAAGATGGAAAAATGTTTAATGCATGTCCCATCATTTACAACGGAGATATTATTGATTGGTACTATAAAAGAAATTTATCCAACGAAGAAAAAAACATCCTAACTCCTGGTACTGAACCGGGTATTTTTATTTTAAACAATATTCGCTTTTCTGTTCTTATTGGAGAAGATGTTTTACAAGAATCATTTTTTAAAGAATTAAAAGAACAAGGTATTAAGCTGATTTTTATAGTTAATAAATCATTTAAAGAAGATAGCATCTATTACGAAGAAATTTTGATGAAACATTCCAAAGACAACCAACAAGTATTTGTAAAATGCGATGCAGTAGGTTCCTTTCTTGATAAAAAACTAAAAGGAAAATCGATGTTAGTTCATCCCAATGGTATTAGCTGGCATGTAACAGAACAAGAACAAGAAATGCAAATATACAAAGAAATCATGGTGCAGGTATAATTATTCTTTTTTTTGAATATTCTCTACTTTTGCATGGACAACATCTTCTAAAAAATGTATGAATATTTTATCTTTTTGTTTAATTTCGCTTCCTTTTTTGATGATTTTATTCTGCTTGTCTGTTACGTATGCATATCCTCTTTTTAAGGGTGCATGGGGGTTTAGTTGTTTTAATTTTTCTTCTAGAACTTGCAGTTGAAAATATTTTTGCTTTAATAAATTTATAAAATTTCTTTTTAATCTATCTTCTAATTGATCTAAATATTGATAGTAATCTAAGAATAAATTTTGGGGTTCTTTCCATATATATCTTTTAGAAATAGAATGCCATTTTTCTTTATAAAAATTTAGTCTATAAATCAACAAGCTTTGGATTTTTTTTATATAATATTCGATTTTTTCTTTTTTTTCTTCTATAATAGGAACACATTTTTGAGCAGCTTCTGTTGGAGTGATTGCCACAACATCGGCTGCATATTCGCATAAAGGACGATCAATTTGATGTCCTACCGCAGAAACAACTGGAACTGTGGAATCTGCAAAAGCCCTTACAACATCTTCTTCGCTAAATATAATCAGATCTTCGAAAGAGCCACCACCACGACCTACTATAATTACATCTATCTTATAAACAGGATTGTTTAAAATCTTTATAGCATTAATGATACTTTCTTTTGCTTTTTCTCCTTGTACATGACACGGAGCAATATAAATATTGATTTGTGGAAACCTACTTTTTGCAACTTTTATAATATCTCTTAAAGCTGCACCAGAATCAGAAGTCGCAATGCCTAAATTCAACGGAACTTCGGGAATCTTTTTCTTTCTTTCTAAAGCAAACAATCCTTCATCTTGTAATTTTTTATACGTTGCAAGAATCTTTCGTAAAATATTACCGATAGAATTTGCATCAGAAATTTTTTCTACATTTAGTTGGCAGTGACCATTCTTTTTATAAACCCGAATATCACCAAAAGCACGGATGATTTTACCATCTTTGATTTCTACTCCATTTAACGTATCCCTAACTTGATTTTGCAGAAAATAAACACATTCTAAATTTGTATGTTCATCTTTTAGAGAAAAATATATATGACCACTTTGCGTATTTTTTTTAAAATTATAAACTTCTCCTTCTACCCAAATATTTTTTAATTCTTTTTGTGCATGAATAATTTCATAAAGTTTATTTACTACATCTTTTGGAGTAAAGATAGGTTCATCTTCCAATTCTGCTTTTTGTTGGATTAATTCTAAGATCTTTACAGAAGTTAATTCATCCATTATCTATTTTATTTATAGAGGATTTTTTTGGGATGTGTCAACTCTATTTTCGTTTTTAATCAAAGGATAAAGCCGCCAAATAATGATAAATAAAGCAAGACTTAAAGGACCGAGAATAATTCCTGTTATACCAAATTCTTTCAATCCACCAATGATAGCCAAAAAAAGTAGAATTGATGGAATCCCAATTTGTTTGTTCAAAATTTTTGGTTTAACAACATTTTCTAACACAAGAAAAGACGTTAAACAATAAATAGTCAAAAAGATTGCCCAACCAATACTATGTTTTACAAAATATAAATATAAACTTGCAGGTAGCCAAACAATAGAAGTTCCTAAAACTGGGACGATAGAAAAGATTGCAGCTAAAAAACCATAAAGTATGACATTAGGAATACCAGCTAACAAGAATCCAAATGCTAAAAAAATTCCTTGTAATATCGAAATCAAGATATTTCCTTTTAAGATGGCAGAAGTTACCAACTTTAACTCATTCTTAAATTCATCCATCAAAGATTGATCAAAAGGAAGCATTTTAGAAAAACTAACATAAAAACTATGTCCATCGCGCAACAAAAAATACAATATAACAAAGCCTAATAGTATATAAATGATTATTTTTAGAGTAAAACTTAAACTAATTAAAAAAACATTATAAGCACCACCTACTATGCCCGAAAGATTGAATATACTAAAATAATCTGGATATTCTTTTATTAAGTATCCTAAACGATTTAAAAATGTTAACCAAAAAAAAGGATCTTCTGTTAAAAGACTAATCAAGCTATCGAAATTTAAAGCGACTTTTATAATATCTCCAGTTTCAATGCTACTTTTTATAAGAGTGAATAAAAATATCATTTCTTCGATAAGCAAATAAATTAGCAAACTAATAGGTCCAACAACAAATAGAAGAATCAACAAAATAGAAAGCAATGTTGATAAATCTTTATATTTTAGGTAATTTATCAATTTTTTGTTATATTTATCGAATATTACATAGAGTAAAAAAGCAAAAAAGATAGGCCAGACAAAAGCTCGTAAAGTATAAATTACTAGAATAAAAGAACCAAACAAGAATATAATCAAAAATAAAGTCTGAATTACAAAATATGTCTTATTATTTTCATTCATCTGTGAGTTTTTTTAAATAAATTTTTATTATTGTTTTTTTCGTTTTTTCTATTACAATACTTAAATTGCGGTTAAAAAAATCTTGTGCATTAAGAAAATAAATCCATCTATCATTATCTTGAATTTGTTTTGATTGTAATATTTGCCATTCTTTAACTATTAAAATTTTTTTATAAAAATTCAATACTTTATCATTTTCGGAATGATCAACTTCCAACAACAATGCATATTGATCTGGCTGCCATATTCCTGTTCTTTCTAAATGTACAAAATAAGCAATCTTTGAACTAGGATAGATTAAATCAACAGGAAAATTTGTTTTTTCTAATTCACTCCAAGAGGGCTTTTGGAATAAAAATAAAGATTTAGAAACTTCTATTTTTAAAGAATCGCTTTGATTTACACAACTAGACAAAAAAATAAAAAATAAAAATATATAAAAACTTCTCATCGGATCAGTTTTACCAATAAATTTAATTTTTCGGAAATTTCAATAACATACTGAATGCTTTCGGGTTCTATTATGATAGTTGTTGGGCTTAATTGTTCTATAATGATATCTTTATCGCTAATTTGCCCTAACAACAACTCCATGTGATTAGGTTCTCTGGTTTTTACCACGACACATTCATCCGTTATAGAAACTAATGGTATGTTGTTTTTCCATTCGTTAATAGAGAATAAAAGGTTTTGAGGAAGTTCTGTTAGAGAAGTTTTCTCCAGAAAATGAACAAAATTATCAACATCTTCATTAATCATCCATGCATTATAAAAAGAATCTCTTGTAAATTGAAAGGTATAAATATTTTCGAAGGATTTTAATTCACAAAATACTTTTAACTTATACAAACCGTTTAGAGACAATTTTTCTGGGAATGCAATAATAGATAAATCTGGGTTTATAGCAATTGCACCTTTCTCGTCATCTTTTTTAATAGGTGTTTTTTTGACTAAATGCAATCCCAATTCGGAAAAAGAAATCCATCTATCGGGATACTCTACTTTTAGATAACCAAATAATTGTAAATAAAATAACGATGATGTTAGTTCTTTAATATAATTAGATAAATTATCTGGAAAATCTTTGATAGTAAAATTTTTATCTAGAATAATATTTTCTCGGATCAAAAGTGCCATGATAACATAATAAATATTTCTCTCTTGCTTTAATAACGTTTTTATAACAGCTTGATGAATTTTCTTTTTGTAGAATGGTACGTATAGAGGTTCAAAAACTTCTTCGTATGGAATAATTCGCTCTTCGGATTCTTCGATAGCTTTTAACGTTTTTTTAAGTAATTCTAAAGGATCATCTTTTAAGATTTCTTCCCAATCATTTCTTAATACAATGTCGTCTTTTTTTATTCTAACGATATCTAAAATTCGCATTACAGTCAAGATTAACTCAACTTGAAAAATCTGACTTTTTTCTTTAAAAAGCTCAATATCAATCGGTAATAGGAAGTTTTCTGTATCTCTTAAATCTGTTTGTTTAATCTTACCAGACTTCGATAGCGTAATACCCCTTTTTAGTATGTATACAATAAGTTTTTTTATGTTAATAAAAAAATCTAAATCATTTTTGCTGATTCTTTCTAAACTTCTTTTAACCCCTTTGGGAGATTTAGGAATAATAGGATTTTTTACAATATATTGAAACACCTCTTCGGGCATTACAAGAACGCGAACAAATTTTTCTTCTATAAAAAAATCATCTCTTAGTAGTAATAATTTATTAAATTTTATTATAATATCTTCCCACTTTGCTTTATTTTTTTCTAATAGTTCTCTTGCTGGATTGATTTCGATTACACCACCTTGATTAAATACAGTTAAAAGTAATTCTTCTTCGATTTCGGATAATTCCGAAATTATGCGTTTCAAATTTTCTTCTATTGTTGTTAAATCAATTTTTTCTGTTTTCTGCCATATTGCATCTAACTCATTCAGCTTATCTTCTTTTTTATGTTTATTAATTATATCCACAATGGTTTGCGAAAAAACATCAATAGGCTTATCATAATGTATTTTGATAGTTTGTGCACTTTGTGGATATGCATAATACCTGTCTAATGTATTTGTTAGACGTTCTCTATTTTTTCTTTGGTAAACTAAAAAATATCTTTTTAAAACTCCTAGTTCCATCTCTGCGGAATTTGGAGGAAGAGAAAATTTTTTCGCGATCTCCCCAAGGGTTAACATCATTTCTTCTTGAGAAATAATTTCTAAATATATTTGAATTTGAATTGCACTTAATTTTTCTAAGATACCTTTAACGAAGAATTCATTCTCCATTGTAGCCATCAAAACTTTGATTTGACCTTTTTTATCTTTGGGAATTTTTTTAATATTCCATATGTTTAATAAACGCTTGAGTGTATTACCATCTAATTTTATTAGTTCAGTTAATAGTGGATTTTCTTCTGGTATTGTTTTTTTTGTCATAGTTTATGGATACAATAAATAATATTGTCAAAACTTTTATAAGTTTACGAGTTGTAAAATCATTTTTTCATCTAATACTTGTAATCTACTTAGTCAATTATATAATCAATCATTTTGTGTTATGGTATTTTAATACTTTATGGTTATTGTATATCAGCTGGCTAATTTTTGGAACTGCTTTTTTTGTTGTAAAAAAATTACTAAAATATTTAAAATTATACAATATTTATTTTCTTTCTTTACTTTGGTTGTTGATTAATATCAAAATATTCTTTTTCGACATCAAGCAAATTAGAGGGAGAAGTATGGAACCAACTCTAAAAGAAGGAGCTTGGGTTTTGGTCGATAAAATCCATTATGGTATTCAACTTCCTAGTTATCTTTTTCCCATTGGATATATCAAAAAACATAAATATTGTATAGAATTTATTTGTAAATTCAAGGACATTAAACGATATGATATTGTTGTGTTTGATTTTCCTGATCCAGTTTTAAAAAAAAGGATTTGGATAAAAAGAGTTATTGCCTTCGAAGAAGAAAAATTTGAATTTAAAGAAAAATCCTTATATATTAATCAAAATAAAATGGATTTTTATTCTTCGATTGATTTTTTACCAGAATATCATCCAACACCAATTTTTCAATTACCAGAAGAATTAAAAGTTTATCCAGAAACACTTCAATACTTTTTTTTGTATGGAATTGGCAAGTATGGTGTTGTACCAAAAAACACTTTTTTAGTATTAGGAGATAATACCTACGAATCTCGCGATAGTAGAGTTTATGGTTTTATACCAGAAGATAGAATTATAGGTAAAGTGATATATGCATTTTAACTTAGAAAAATCCAAGTTTCGACTTTTGATTATTGTAGTTATAATAAGCACAATATTTATAATAGCAAGTAGTAGGTTAATTTTTTTAACAGAAATATTTAAAGAGAGCAAAACACGTTCTGGAAATAAACAAATCTTACGCGGAAGCATTACCGATAGAAGAGGAATTAGTTTGGCTCTAACAGAAGAAGCAAGCACCATAGGGATTAACCCAAAAGAAATATTGGATCCTACTCTTACAGCACAGTTTCTTGCAGGTTATTTGGATTTGGATCAAAACAGCATTCTACAAAAAATATACTTAAACCAAAACCATCAATATTTTTTGCTTAAAAGAAAGATCGATAACTATGTAGCAGAATTAATTTTAGATTTAAACTTGCCCGGTGTATATCGCGATTTTGAATATAGACGTATTTATCCAGCTGGGAAATTGGCTTCGAATTTGATTGGTTTTGTAAGAAAAGATACATTACAAGGAATGGCTGGATTAGAACGCATATATGATGAACTCTTATCTACCCCTTCTACATTATTTACAGGTTTTTCGATAGAATTGTCCATAGATTCTTTAATCCAATACGAAATGGAAAGAGCACTAATGGAAGGTTTTCTCAATTCTAACGCAAAAAAAGCAATTGGTATAATGATGAAGTTAGATACTGGTGAAATTCTAGCAATAGCCAACCTTCCAAACTACGATCCCAATTATTATTATCAAGAAAATGCAGAGTATAAAATCAATTGGGCAATTTCTTTTCCCTTTGAACCAGGATCGATTATGAAGCCATTTTTTGCTGCAATGCTTCTTAACGATTTTCCTAATATAGAAAATAAACACGTAGAATGTAAAGGCGAATATATTTTTCGAACTGGAAGTGTTCGATGTTTAAGAAAAGGAAGAATTCAAGCACACGGTAATGTAGATTTAGAAAAAATCATTATAGAATCTTGTAATGTGGGAATTATTCAACTTACCAATAAACTTGATCCTAAAAATATTTATAAATATTTATTAGAATTAGGATTTAATAAACCTACAAAAATAGTTCCAGAAGAATGGGAGGCTAAAGGCTATATACCAAAATTAGAAAATTGGGTAGAATCAACAACGTATTATTTACCGATTGGACAAGGTATGTTAACAACTCCCATACAGATATTAACAGCATTTAGTGCACTTATAAACGATGGCATATTAGTTAAACCATTGCTAATCCGAAAAATAGAAAGCGAAGATAAAAAACTTGTACAAACATTCAAAACAGATGTTCAAAATACATCTTTTAGGAAGCAAGCTCTAAATACATTAAAACAATATTTATATCTCGCAGTAGAAAAAGGAACGGGAACTCAAGCTAAGGTTGATTTTACAAAAATCCTTGGAAAAACTGGTACAGCTCAAAAATCTGGTCCATTAGGATATACGAATGAATATACGGTTTCTTTTATTGGAGCATTTCCTTACGAAAAACCACAATACATTGTTTTAATTGTTTATGATGGAGTGAACGGAAATTATAGTGGAGGAAATTTGGCAGCACCAACATTTGCAAAATTTTTAAATCATATTAAAAAAATTATTTTTAGCCCACAATATGTAGAAGAAATCGATATATCTAAAAAAATATTTATAAATAAAGAAAATAAATTATTAAATTATCAAGATATATTACCGAATTTTTACCATGCTTCTTTAAAAGATGTTTTTGAATGGAAACAAAAGGTATTAGAGCCTTATAACGAAAAAAACCAATTAAACATAGAAATAGAGATTTTTGGAAATGGTTATGTGATAAAACAATTCCCAGATGCTGGAACAAATTTAAAAAAAGTAGATAAAATCCAGCTTTATTTGAATCAAGATAATTTTTAAAATATAAAAACAGATAGAATACCTATCTGTTTTTATTAGTGAGCGTGTCCGTGTGCTAATTCTTCTGGTGTTGCTTCTCGAACGTCAACAACGCGAATATCAAAATTTAGGTTTTGACCTGCCAATGGATGATTTCCATCTACAACAACAGTATTCCCTTTAATTTCTTTTATTGTTAGGATATATGTTCCTTCTTCTGTTTGTGCCTGGAATTGCATTCCCACTTCCAAACCTTGGGAATCATCAAACAAATTTCTGGGAACTTCTTGAATTAAACCTTCATCCACAAAACCATAACCTTCTTCGGGAGGAATGGTAACAGAAAAAGAATCGCCTACATCTTTTCCTTCTAATGCTTTTTCTAGACCAATGATTAAATTACCATTTCCATGAAGGTATTTTAATGGCCCTCTACCTTGTGATGAATCAATGACATTGCCATGATCATCTTTCAAGGTATAATCAATCGAAACTACGGTATTTTTTTTGATTTTCATAACTTAACCTTTTTTTTGAAAATATAGATTAAAATAAAACTAGTTGTAAAAATAGTCAATTCTTATTTTCTAAAAGATAGGTTTTTTGTAAAAAGTAAAAAAATTGATTTTTTTTGTATACCAAAACTATTTTTTACTTAATTCTTCTAATTCTTTTTGTTTTAATAATTCAATCTTTTCTTCCATAATTGAACGAATATAATTAGAAAGCTCATCAACATTCATGTTTTTGTATTGTTCTGGGAAAATCGGATCACATACGATTGCCCATACCTTTCCAGGATACACCCGTTGGAAGAACTTATCCCTTTCTACGGGGATAATATATTGTGATCCCCAAATCACTACGGGTTGAAGGACAACATTTGCTTTTTTTGCTAATATAAACGAACCATTCTTAAATGGTAACATTTTTCCATCAATTTTTCCTCTTGTACCTTCAGGGAAAATAATCACAGATTTTCCTTGTCTGATTTGATCTGCTGCTTCGAACAAAGATTGCATCGCTTTTTTACGATCTTCTCTTTCCACTGCAATGTATCCAGCTGCTTTCATCGAAGGTCCTATAATTGGCCAACTAAACAAAGATTTTTTTGCCATCCATCGAAAAGAAATATCCAAAAAACTATAAAAAATAAAAATATCAAATAAGCTCTGATGATTACTAATAATAATCACTGGACCATCTTTATATATCTTTTCTTTATCGTAGAGTTCTATTTCTATACCTGTGAATTTTAAAATAGCATTTCCCCATTTAATAGCTATTTTATGGACATCTTCTGGTTTTTTTGCTAAAATATACGGAGTCACTCTAATCCCATACAAGATGGTAATAAGAATCATCCCAATCCAATAATATAAAGAAATTAGTATATTAGATTTACGATTTTTTTCTTTTAGAATTTGTTTTATATCTAATGTATCTTGTTTCATAGGTTTTATTCTATCTTAAATTTATTTATGTCAATTTATTTTATTAAATTTGATTCATTAATAAAAAAATTTTAATCGTTGGTTCTACTCATCATAAATTTTTCTATATAATCTGTGATATCTTGAATATTTCTATTGATCATTCTTTTAAATTCTGGTGGAATATTTTGAGATTTAATCATTCGATAGTAGTTTAATGCATTTTTTAACATTTTTCGTCGTGCAAATTCTTGTGCTTTAATCAACAATGGTTTATATTTATAGTATACATATTCAAGAGTATGATAATTCTTACTTAACTGAAAAGAATCAGGTATTTTACTAAAATCATAAGTTAATGTTAAGAAAGGTGCATCATCTTCGTCTGGTGGTTTTAATTCCAAGACACCGCGAATTTCTTGAACTGGGCCTTTTTTTTCTGGTGCTTCTGGTACGTCTGGGAAATCCAATTCTTCTACACCTTCGCTTAGTTGTTCTTGTTTGGGTTCCAAAGAAGGCTCTTGGGGTTGTGGCATTCCTTCTTCTGGTTTTTCTGGTTTTTGCAAAGCTTCTGTTTGTTCTTGTTGTTCTTGCAGTGGTTGGGGATATTCTTGTTGTGGCATACTAGGAAAAGATTTTTGTTCTAACTCTTCTACGATTATTTCTTCGGGATCAGGTAGGTTCAATTCTTCTAGATTGATGGGAGGTTCTATAATTTCTACTTTGGAATAAGGAATCCCTTCTTTTTCTGGTTCTTGGGTCGTTTCCTGAATCTCTATGGGTTCGATTTCAGGTATTTCTAACGAAAGCATATCATTTTCTTGGGATTCTGCTTCTGGTAAGTTTAATTCTTCTAATTCGATTTCTTCTTGTTCTTCTAATTTTTCTGAATCAAAAGTGCCACTTGTTATAGAAGGTGTAATTTCTACTTCGGATTTTTTTTCTTTTTCAATTTCGTCAGATATAGGTTCAACATCGATTTGGATTGTTTTTATCGATTCTTGCAAATCCTCGAACTTTTCGCTAATAGGTTCTGGAAGTTCAATTTCTTCCAATTCTTCTAATCCTAATTCTTCTGCGGAAGGTGGAATAGAGATTACGATATTTTCTTTTGTTTCTGGTGTCTCGTAAACTGATAATTCTTTATTGTTCTGAAAATCTTTATATTTTTCTAATAATTCTTTTCGTTCTAAGTGTTTAAGGTATTTTTCTAAAAATTTTTCTCGTTCTTCGAAAAGATTGATCTTCCTTCGATCTTCACCACTTCTTCTATCTGGTCTAGATGGATCAAAGTCAAACTCTTTTCTTCTGTCTAGCCCACTTCTTCGATCGATCAAAGGCAAATGTTTGTATTTTTCCCATTCACGATCAAAATCCTTATCTGTCCATCCATCGGTAATTAAATTTCCTTCTTCGTCAAACTGAAATCCTTCTTTTGTTAAGATAGACTGAAAGTATTCTTCTGGCCTAGTTGGAACTTTGGGTCCTATCGGTAAAGGAATTTCTGCTTGTTCAATTTCTGGAATTCCTTTTTGCTTTTGGATCGTTTTAGGTATTTTTCGAAAAAAGGAAGGTACGATGTAATAAACTGTGTGTGGTGCTTTAGGCGAAAGTTCTTCTGGTTCTTTGGAACGACTTATGATGATTTCTTTTTTTTCTATCGATGTTTGAGTTTCTTCTTTTTTACCAGTACTTATACCACCTGCTCCGCCTACACTCAATTTGTCTGCCCGAACTTCCTTCGCTTCTATTACTCTATCAGCTCCTATGCCTCCTGATCCACCACCGCCAGCTCCATCACCAACACCACCTGCTCCGCCTACACTCAACTTCTCTGCTCGAACCTCTTTCGCTTCTATTACTCTACCAGCTCCTGTGTCAGAGCCGACAATATTACTTTCTCCAACTAAGAATTTTTCTGATTTGATTTCTTTTGCTTCTGCGTTGAATTGTTGTGCTTTTATTTCTTTCGCTTCTATTTTTGCATCAGAAACGTTGAGGGTAGCTTTAATGTCTTTTATACCATCTGCAAAGGCTTTTGCTATTTCTCTTGCTATATCTTCTGATATTTGTTTTAAACCTTCGTTAAATTTTTCTATTGCAACAGTTTGTGCTGTTAACGGAATAATGATTTCGGGAAATTCTATTGTCTCTTCGTCTTCGTCCAGTCCTAGTAGCCAACGTTTTATATCATCAATATTTTTTTGAATCTTTTGTTTTATTTCTTCGTCTGGAATTCTTTTTAACAATCTTTCGTAAATACTCAATGCTTCTTTTGCTTTTTGCTCTTCGACGAATTTCTCTGCATTTTGTAGGGGTCTTCTATGCCGAGAAAAAGGAGACATTCTAGGAATAATCTCATCGGTGGTATAAGTGACTTTTAAGGGTTTTTTCTTTCTATATCTATCTTGTTTTACATCCTGTAAGGTTTTTTTTAAATCGTCTGTCTGGATTACTTCTGGTTGTATGGGGGACGGAACCTTTTTTATATAATCTTTGAATTTTTCTAAATCGCTTTTTTCTACGGAAAAACGAATCTTCTGTTTAGCTTCTGGTAGTTGTGGACTAGAACGAGCTCCTAAATTTTCTTGTTCTATTAATTTTTTTTTGGATTCTTGTTCTTTTTCCTTTGGAGAAACAGATGAAACATCCTGTGCATTATCCCTAAAAAAATATGCCACAGCACCCGCTGCTGCGGAACTCAACAACAATAATAGCAACCATTCCATATTTTTTAACTGACTTGAAATTACCATCGACAAATTTAGCAAAAAAAATAATCATTGTCAAACGATATATGGAATTTCGAATAAAAAAAATCTTGCCCAACTTAGAAGGAGAAATCGAATACAAACAAAAAAAATATTCAGCCCCTTTTGTAGTACCAGGAGACATCGTTCACTTTAAAATAAAAAGATTTGGTAGAAAAACCAAACTAATTGTAACAGATATTATAAAGCAGGATATCTCGCTCGATTATGTTATTCCCCCAAAGTGCAAACATTTTGGAGAATGTGGCGGATGTAAAGCACAACATTTAAACTATTCTTATCAATGGTATTTAAAAACAAATGAATTAAAAAATCTTTATCTAAACTCATTTTTGATTGCTATAAAAGAAATTCCCTCGGTAAACATTTTTCATTATAGGAATCGAATGGATTTTTTGGTTTCGGATGATTGTGTTGGTTTAAGAAAACCCCATCGATTTGATGAATTTGTCGATATTGAATATTGTCATATCCAAAAAGAAGAAGCAAACATAATTTTAAATATTTTTAGAAATATTATAAAAAAATATAAAAACTTAGGTTATAACAGAAAGACCAATACAGGTGTGATTAAATACATTACAATCAGAATTGGCATTGATGGTATGATTATATTTACATTGTTAAAAGATTACGACAAGCAAGAAGATTTAAAAATTTTATATAATAATTTTATAGATGAATTTATAAATAATATAAAACAATTAGAATCGAGAATAAATTATTCCTTTTCTGTTAAAGAATGTTATGTAGACGAAAAGGCAGAAATTTCCAATGTAAGCAATGGTAAAATTGTATATAATCATTCATATTTAAAAATTCCTTTTGGTGAACTAGTTTTTAACGTACCTGCGGATGGTTTCTTTCAACCTAATCCAGAAATAATTTCTAAAATGCTCGATAATGCAATCGAAGATTTTCTTAAACACAAGCAAAACGAAAAATATCAATTAATAGATCTATATTGTGGAGCTGGTATTTTATCAATTTATCTTACGCGAAAATTAAATCAATCAATATTAACATCAGTAATGGGAATAGAAATCATCGAAAGTGCAATCGAACTTGCCAAAAAGAATTTTGAATATTTTTTTGGAGATCAAATTCCTTATAATTTTATTACAGCAGATTTGAATAAAATAAAAGAAATCCCTATCAATAATACCTCTATATTGATTTTAGATCCACCGCGAAGTGGACTACATCCTAAAATCATCGAATGGATCATCAATACGCCACAGATTAAATGGATATTTTATCTTTCTTGCAATCCACCCAAACAATACGAAGAGATGCAAAAAATAAAATCGATCTTCGACGTCGAATCCATTATATTTGGTGATCCTTTTCCTCATACCTCCCATTGGGAAAGCCTGATTCTCTTAAAAAGAAAAGTTTGATTTTATATAAATATACCCGTTGCTTGTTCTAGAAAATCTAATAACTTTTGTTGAATTTCTTTGTTATAGCAATCTTTATGTGCTTGGGAAATTTTTAATTTGTCGAAATATTTACCCGTCTGCTGATTAAACTCTGGATTAAACAACAATTGATAGAGTACCTCTGATCCTCCTTTTGGACCGGCTATAAATGTATTCCAAAGAAACTTGATTAAAAATGGTAAATCTCGCGTTATTCCAGTAGAATATACACCAGGATGGCAAGAATTACTTCGAATATTTTTAAAACGTTCCGCAAAATATAAAGAAAAGGATGTTATCGCGAATTTAGAATTTGCGTATGCCAACTGCCCACTATAATGCTTAGAATATTGTAAATCTTCAAAATTAATTTTTGCCATATAATGCATTCGCGAGCTTACGAACAAAACTAAGGGAGAATTTGATTTTGATAGTAAATCGACTAGTTGCAAACTTAAATAAGCTGGTGCGATATAGTTTACCAACCATTGTAGTTCAATTCCATTTTGTAGATGCTTTGTATGCGTATAAATGCCTGCATTGTTTATCAAAATATCTATTCGAGGATATTGTTTGATTCTATGCCATATATTTTGATTAGTCAATGAGTTTAAGTTTCCTAAATCCATTTCTATGACTTCAATGTTGTCTTTATAAATTTTTACTAGTTCTTTTAGGTGTTCTTTTTGTTGATAATTTCGAATAGGTAGAATCAAAAAGTGTTTTTCTTGTAAAAGTTTTTTTAAAAGCTCCCATCCAATCCCCGAACTTGAACCAGTAAAAAAAATGATTTTTTTATCCATAGATTATCCAATCACAATCTTTAAAATTAACCTAATGGATTTTGGCAACTTTTTTTGTTCGAATAATATTTATTCATTCTATCACTGATTGGATAATTTTATAAAATATATTTATTTTTTAAATTTCTGCTCTACGAAAAAAGAATACAATGTTCTATTTTTTAGCAGTTTTTTTGACGAAGAATTTTTAAGCTCTGGAATACCCATGTATTAATTATATTTATGCTGACCAATAAAATGCTTTTTGAACGATAAAACTTAACCTTGTCTATCGATTAGATTTCCTTTGTTTTGATCTAACTCTGCCACTAAATGTCTAGTAAAGGGAATGGTTAAATAAAGTAAACGTTTGATTTCTTTAGGCTTCATGATGGCTTTGGTAAGTTCTTCTAAGGAAATCCTTTGTTCTTTGATTTCTTGTTTTGGTTCTTTTAAAACAATTTTTTGTTCGGATTCAATAGATCTATCTTGGGCTGCTTTGTTTGGCAATATATTAGGAGGTGGATAATCCCTTCCTATGTTGTGAATTTCTAAACCAGCCATCATTATATTTATCGTAATTTTTTATTCAAACTTAACGATTTTATTCTAAAAAAATAAGAGTTTTTTTTCGTCAAATACAATCGTAAGCTTTAATCATTTTTTTAACATTTTTTGATTTTCTTGTTTTTTTATGGGTTTTCGTAATTCGTCAAAAAGTTTTCTTTTGATAATCCCTTCTGTTGCAAAACATTCCATAAGTCGATTCCAAATTGCTTTGAACCAATCCAAAGGACTCTCTTTTCGCTATAATCATCTTTACTTTCTTTTAAAACATCGATTACGTTTTTATAAGGATGCTCTTGATCAAGAACCAATTCCACAGGAAAGATGCTTTTCCAAAAAATAAATTCATTCTTGTATGGAACATGATTTTTTGTAAATGCGCACATCCACAACTTGAAAGTTTTTACAGAAATCAATCCCTCTAAAATGGATTGTATCAAAGCCCTAATAGGAGCAATCCCAGAGCCCATCGCAAAAGCTTCGATAGATTGATTTTTTAATCTATCAAGATTAAATCCCTTGCCTTGAATATCGCTTAAATTTAACACATCATTGGGTTTTAAACTAAGAATTTCTTGAGCATTTTTTCCTTCGTTTTTAACAAGAATCTCTAAAATGGGTTCTTTCTTTAATGGAGCATTAGAAAATGCCAAATAAATAGAATCATTTTTTTCTGGACTAAAAACACCATATTGACCAGGAATTTTATATTTTTTGTAAATCTCTTCTGGTACAAGCAGCTGTAAAGAATACAATAATTCTGCTTCCTGAATCTTATTCAAAATTTTTATATTATACATAAAAACGGTAGTTATTTTATTTTACGTTTGTTTGAAAAGTTCTTTATTTTTCTGTTTGTATTTGCTGGATTCTGGGGCGAACCATAATATGGGGTTTCTAAGAAGTTTTCTTTTAGGTAATCTAAAAAACTTCCTTGTTTGTTGGTGCGACGAAATTTCGCAAATAATCCCCACGCCAACGAAGGAAATAAATTTGCCAATATTTTACTAATAGAAGGGGGAAATGGATAAAAGTTGGATCCTTTTCTTTCTAAAAATTCAAAAAAACCTTGTACTTCTACAAATCTTTTTAAGTCTGGTAAAGTAAATCCTCGAACATGTGGTCCAAGGGATTGTTGAGCTGTGGGTTGTTCTCCCAATAGCAATAATATTCTGTTGTGTAAACTGGCTAAATTGGGAACTCCTATGATTAAAATTCCCTCTGGTTTTAATAGTCGGGTAAATTGTTCCATGATCCAAAAAATCTCTTTTGTATGTTCCATCACTTGATTTGTTATAATAATATCAACGCTTTGATCCTCTAATGGATAAACCTCTTTTTCTAGGTCGATAGAAAAAACCTCAATCCCTTTGGCTTTACATTCTTCTACAAAGGGTGCATAGTTTTCTATTCCATATAAATGCAACACTACATTTTTTAATTCCGGATCCTCTTGTACATTATTTTTTATTAATTCTAAATCATCGCCATGACCACAACCATGATCAAAAATAACGAATTCTTTCTGCTTTTGGTAAATATGTTTATCCTTTATGTATTGAACTGCCCAAGAGGAAATAATATCCCTTCCATAGTTTAAATATTCTGTTCCTTCTTTCCATTTTTTTACAATATTTTTAATTGTTTCTATCATCTGACTTCTATCCCAAAAAAATGATGGATTTAGAAATTCAAATAGAAAATTTTTGTACAATCAATCACTTTATTTATAAAGAAACTAAAATTCTTTTTTTAGAAAAGAATTTCTTACCGATAATCAATCTATGGAATTACAAGATCGTTGGAATAAATTGTTAAAAATCCAAGAAGAATTAGATCAAGTCATTTTACAGATCAAATCGGATTTAGAAAAGAATAGAATTATTCGCGAAGAATGGTACTCACAAAAAAATGAAACGTTAAAAAATTGTAAAAATCTCTTTACGTTAGAAAATTACAAAAATAAAATGTAATCAATTGGTATGAATCAAGACTATTTTTATAATAATGACATCTTATCGATTCTAAAAAAAGAAAATATCTGGATCGTAGAACCCAAAGTTCGGTTAGATTTATCGTTTTCTGATAATTTTTACAGCAAAGTAATGGAAATTTTACAATTAGAATCGCAGCATCTTTTTATAGATATGGCACAAGTCCCCTATATTTCTTCTTCTGGTATTAAAGTAATATTAAAAATCAAAAACTTTTTAGAAATGAGAGGTTATAAATTTGGTTTGTATAACTTAACAAAAGAGGTTCATAAAATCATCCATATTTCCGAATTACATCATTTAATTCCTATTTTTAATAACTTTGACGAAGCATTATTATACCTAAAAAAATAACATGTATCGATTGTTTTTTTTTCCCTTACTATTGATTTTACTCTTTTTTGCTTACGATGGCTATTTTCCTCCCCCATGGCCAGACGAAGTATTGTTTTCTTCTGCTGCAATTCAGTTAGCAAAAACCGGTCAATTTCGAACAGATGTTTTAACTGGTATCGTTTATGGTATGGACAAGGCTACTCTATGGAATAGTCCCCTATATATGATTTTTCTTTCTTTGGTTTATCAATTTACAGATGAATCGCTCTTGGTCGGTAGGTTGTTTTCTTTGTTTATTGGTATTTTGTGTTCATATACCTTTTATTTTTTGATAAAGCAAATTTCTAAAAATTCCCAATTATCGTTTTTTCTTACGCTGATTCTATTGATTGATCTATCTTTTTCGCGTGCTGCAAATATAATACGGATGGATATATTAAACCTTCTTTTTGTTTTATTGTGCTTATATTCGTTAGAAAAAAAGAATACCATACTTTCTGGAATCTTTATGGGGTTATCCGGGTTAACTCATCCCATTAGCATTTTTTTGGTTCCTATTGCAATTTTATACAATAAAAATTCATACAGAAATCTTTTAAAAATCGGGTTCTATGCTTTTATTGTTATGATTCCGTGGCTTTTGTATATCTATCAATATTGGGATATTTTTCATTTTCAATTTCTTGCTCAATTTTCTCGAAAATCAACTCATTACGATTTTAACACAATCATTTACTTGATAAAAGTTTTTGGCGGACAATATCAAAATAAAATCAATTTTGTTTTAATCTATTTATTTTTATTAAGTTTATTTATATTTTTTATTTATGATTTAATATCATTAAAAAAAACAATAAAATATTTTATAGTTTTTGTTATAGTTCTAACAACAACATTTTTAAGTAGCGAAGCATGGTATTCTATCTATCCTATACCATTTGGTATGATTTATCTTTCGACTTTTATCAATGCTTACCCAAATACAAAAAAATATCTTTTATTGTTTGTAGCTTTAACTTTTATTTTGATCCAAACATTTTTTTGGTACAAAGCATATCCTAAAATAAAATCATACAAACAAGAATACATAGAATATATAAATTTTTTAAAAGATCACACACGGACATGCAAAGTTGTGTATTTACAATCAATACCAGATCCGTACTTCGATTTACCCAAAGATAAAGTTTATAAAGAATTCCCACCTTATGGTTTGTTCAAAAACGATGTTCTAAAATCTTATGCAGATTTGCGAATTAATACTTACAAACAAATCGATTGTTTCGTTATTACAAATGCAGAAAAAATAGACGAAGGGCTAATGCAAACATTAAATCAAAAGGATATTAAAGTAATACATTTTCCGGAATATAAAACCCTTCCAAGTGGTTCCATTTATATAAAATTTTAAAAATCATTTATTACATGCTTTTTCGTTTCCTAATTGACAAGAAAGCTTTAAATATTCCTGGGCTTTTTGTAGATCCTTTCCTACTGCAATACCTTGTTGGTAAAACTTTGCTACATTAGAACAACCTAAGGCATCTTTATAACTACAAGCTAATTGATAATACTCAAAAGCCGTTTTTGTATCTTGCTGAACGCCTTTACCTGTGTCAAATAAATATCCAATGTTGTTACAACTCCAACCATCTTGCTGATTACATGCAATATTATACAATCGAATTGCAATATCTAAATTTTGTTCTATTCCTAAACCAAATTCATACAAATAACCTAAATTACCACAACTCCAAACATCTCCATTCTGACATGCAATCGCATAATACTTGATAGCATCTTCGTAATTTTGCTTAACTCCCACTCCCTTTTCGTACATATATCCCAAATTTCCACAACCTTTAGGGAATTTTAATTGACACGACTTTTCGAAATATTGTAGAGCTTTGCTGGGGTCTTTCGTTGTATTTACTCCATTTAATAATAAAATGCCAGCATTATTACAACCCATACCAAAATCATAATCGCATGCTAAACGATAAAAATCCAATGCATTCGAAGAGCTCTGAATCAATCCTTTTTCTATCAAAAAGCCATAGTTATTACAACTTAATCCATCTTTTAGGTTACATCCCTTTTCGTAATAACTCTTTGCTAAGGGATAGTTGATTTTTTGGTCTATCTCTCCATATTGATAAATAATTCCCAAATTACCACAACTGATATTATGATTAAGACTGCACGCTATCTCGTAATATTTTTTAGCATTTTCGAAATCCTTTTTGTTAAAAAATTCCTCTGCGAATTTATAACATGCTTCTTTGGTTTCTTCTTTTCCTGGAATACAATCTTCTGCTTGAATACGAAAATTCATCATCACGTATATTATGATGAGGGCAATCAATTTAAAATGCTTCATAACTTTTGATTCTTTTAATGAGTTAAATTTCGTCAAATGATAATTGAATCTTAGAATAAATTTTGCTTTATGAACAATTTTTATGCATTAGATTAAAATTAATCCGTATTAACTTTCTTAAAAAAACAATTTTTGTATTTATATTTGGGAGGAATTTTTATTTTTTCTCAAAAAAAACATCTGTAAAGCTAAAAATAAGTTTATAAAGTGGTTAAATATATGAATATTATTCAATTTTACGAAAAAATTGAATAATGGCACACAAATTGCTAATTATGAAATGAGGGGGAAAGTTAATAACTATCCTTATGCCCGATAGCCAGAAATGGCCAACAAAAAGGAAAGAGTGTGGCATGCGGGGGGCATTAAGCCCCTTGATTTCTTTATGTACCATCACCAACAGATTCGCAAAAATAAGCTTTGAGTTGAAAATTTATCAAGTTTTTTTATTTTGCCATTGAATGAAAACACAATCACCCATTCATCTTGAAGAAAAAGCATTTCTTTTTCAGAAAATCTTATCTCGAATGATTCAATATTACCAAAAACATCCATTACCCAATTTATTAATATTTTCTGGTCCTAATAAGATATTAAAGCATTATGTGGTTCTTCATAAAATAGCTTTTTATCATTTATGCATAAATCAAAACCATTGTAAAGAATGTAAAGCATGTCTTTTATTAGAAAAACAAGAACATCCAGACTTAATCATTTTTCCAGACGATAAAGTTAAGATTGGAGATGTAAAGGATCCTGAACCTTTCTCGATTCGATGGTTGCAAAAAAATATTTTAGTATACAAACCAGCAGTTTCTCCCATAAGAATTGTTTTGTTCCCTGCAGCAGAAAAATTAGGTTTAGAAGCAGAAATTGCTTTGTTAAAAACACTAGAAGAACCTAGTCCTTACACGAAATTTATTTTTTTTACTCCTTCTTTGGATCAATTAAAAGATACAATTATTAGTCGAGGTGTAAATATTCCTTTAAAAAATTTTTCGTTAGAACAAATGCATAAGATTACAGAAATTAATGATTATGAATTTTTAGAAATCCTCGGTGGTTCCTTAGATAACTTTTATTCTATTAAATATGAATTCTATCAAACTCTAAAACAAAAAATCTTACAAGCATTAGAACATCCTATCGATCTTATCGAATTAGAAGATTGGTCTATGCAAAACTCTAAAATAGAATTAGAAAACGAAGGTTTACAAGAAAACCAATTTTGGGAACTCTTTGTTCATGTATTTCTTCAATGTATAAGTAGAAGCGTCCTTTATACAACATTAGCTCCTAAATTCATGGATTTTCTTATTGGATTAAGAGCAGAACAACCCGGGCTACTTCCTTATCTAACAAGCAGGTTATTTTACGAATTATTCTATCACATCTACTTAAAAACTACCTGAAGCTTCGAATTGTTCAAATACATGTTTTAATTTTCTTTTTCTGATTTCTTGGACCTTTCTTAGCTGTTTTTGGTTTAACAAAGATTCTGCAGAAAGGCCATTCTCTGGCATGATTGTCCCCTTATCGATGGATTCTAATACCTTCTTTTTGGTATAGTATATCTTCCAGTGTAAGTTTGGGTCTAATTCTTCGTAAATCCAGTCGTACATTTTATTTGCCTCCTTGCAATCATTCGCATCCTTGCGTTTAATTATACTGATCGGAATATCGTCTATTTTTGAATTTTCATTAGTTGATTTTCTAAAAAAAGATCAATTTTTTGGGAATATTCCTCTATGCCTTTTTCGTGTTCTACATAAAAATGATAACCAAATGCCAAAATCACCATCATATAAATTAAAACAAACAATATAGTTATAGCATATACTTGATCACTTTTTAAGATTACAGAAAAAATATTGAGTTGTAGTAAAAAGAGAGAAAGAACTACCCATAAGCCAATCAAAATCAACTGCCAAGTACGATAAAATGGTCTTAACAATACCTTCGCGATGATCTTATCTACTTCTATGGGAATATTTAATTCTGGTAATTGTTCGATGGATGATTCGATCTTTTTTGCTAATAAATATTCTTTTTTACATAAATCACATTCTTCTAAATGTTTTTTATCCCAATCTGTTAGTTGGTTGGTATCTTCCCAAATTTTTTTTATTATATGCTTCATATTTTAACCTTTTATAATGTTTTTAAGTTCTTTGATTTTTTCTTTTAAACGAAGCTTCCCGCGATAAACCAAAGACTTTAACGTTCCTTCAGGAATGTTAAGTTTTTCGCTCATTTCTTTGTAAGATAATTTTTCGTAGAATAATAATATAAGGGGAAGCCTATATTCCTCTGGTAGATTCATCAATTCTTTTTGTAATTTATCCATTAAGAGTTGATCGTCTATTTCTGCAAAATAATCCAACTCGGGATTAGATTCCAAAACCCCATCGGATTCGTACAGAACTTCCGTACTTTGGATCTTTTTTAATCTTTTGTTTTTTTTGATTTTATTCAAACCTAAATTTAATGCCAAAGAATAGATCCATGTAGATAATTTTGATTTTCCATCGTATTTATGAAAATTCTTATAGAACTGTAAGTATACTTCTTGTGTAAAATCCTCTGCTTCGTGAGGATCATAATTAAATAATCGTAAACCTAAATTATAAATCATTTTATAAGTTTCCTTAACAATTCTTTCGAATTCTTTTTTATTGTTCGTTTCCACTTCTTAATACTTATAGAAAAATCAATCTTGAAGATTTTTTCCAATTGTTAATACATAAAAAACGATCAGTCCTATACCAACAAATAAAGGAACTAATCCACCAAGTATTGGGAAAGAAATACCACTTACATACAAGAATACAATTGTTAATGGTAATCCAGCCGATATAGATAAAATTCCAATCAACAAGATAAAAATACGAAAATCTTTAATCCGAAAAGGCTGATACTTCCCACTATCAATCAAATATTTTTTATATTCAAAATACCATTTAAAAAACAGAAGAATTGTAATGCCCCCCATTATAATACCAGTAATCGGTATTAAAGAGATAAGTATTTTTGCTATTGACTCTGCTAAATCCATAGAAATATTTTCTTTCGTTCTATTATATTGGAAATCAAAAAAACGTTTGAGTTGCAAAATAAAATGAATGCTAAAAAAAAATTCACAGAATCCTTAAAAAAAGAATTAGAACAAAGAAAATCGCTGAATTTATTTAGAACATTAAAACCACTCGATACAAATCAAATAGATTTTTCTTCGAATGATTACTTAGGACTGAACTTTGATCAAAAGTTGAATCAGTTTTTAGAAGAAATTATCCATGATTATAAAGAAAGGACCGTTGGAAGCACTGGTTCTCGACTTATATCGGGTCATAGAACTATCTACGAAGTTGTTGAAAAACAATTTTCAGAGTATACACACACAGAAAGTGCATTACTTTTTCATAGTGGATATGTAGCGAATGTTTCTAGTATTTTTGCATTGCTTACGCCCAGTGACTATGCTTTTGTCGATAGATTGTGCCATGCAAGTATATTAGATGGAATTCGCATATCTGGTGCAAAAAAGGTCTACTTTAACCACAATGATATGAATCATTTAGAAGAGCAGATAAAAAAAAGTAACTCTTCTTCGAAATCTTTTCGATGGATTTTTACAGAAGCTGTATTCAGTATGGATGGCGATATACCTCCCTTAGAACAGTTGGTTTCTATTGCAAAACAATATGAATGCAATCTTTATATCGACGAAGCTCATTCCATCGGTATATTAGGCAATCGAGGCATTGGTTTAACAGCAAGTAAACACTTACAAAATGAATTTACTGTAATTACCTATCCTATGGGGAAAGCTCCCGGTATGATGGGTTGTTTTGTTTGTGGCAATTCCATTCTAAAAGATTATTTGATTAATCATGCAAGAGGGTTTATTTATTCTACTGCACAACCTATTATCTTAATTTATTTATTAAAAAGAATCATTGAATATTTAGAATCGGAAGAAGCAGAAATTCGACGTAAACACGTAGAGGAACTTTCTAAATATACAAGAAACGCTCTAAAACAAAATGATTTTGATATTGGATTAAGCGAAAGCCATATCATACCTATAATTTTAAAGGAAGAAGAAAAAGTAATTCAAATTTCCCAAAAACTTCGCGAAAAGAATTTTAATGTAGTGGGAATTCGCCCTCCTTCTGTTCCAAAAAATACATCAAGAATTCGTTTAAATATTCATGCTCATAATACCCAAGAACAGATCGATAGACTAATAGAAGAACTCCTTTTTTTAAGGGATAAAACCTATTAATAATACAATTCACTGATTTTTATAATATTTTCCCGTTGCATTTCGGATAGAGATCCAGAAAATAAATGATCTTTTTTTACGATTTCTCCTAAAAACATTTTTTTTACTTCGTTTTCTAAGTTCTCGGAAAACAAATCGATCGTTTTTACCTCTGTTTCTTTATTATTCCAATTGATTACATCGAACAATTCTTGTTGAAAGTTTTTTTTACTCTTATAACCTTTTTGAGTATAATACACATTGGATTTGTTTTTAAATTCATTTCTTGTGGGAATTTGGGTTCTTCTTACAATCATAATTAGCTCCTTAAAATAATAAATAAATGTTTAGTATATTTTTGACAAGTATTTTTTGATTTTTTGGGTGCATTTTTTAAAAAAATTTTCCTGTTTTTTTTGCTCATACTTTTATGATAATTTCTCACTAGGACATAAATTAGAAAAATCCTCATCTCGATAATAAGATAAAAAATGCCTTTAATAAGATTCTTGATTTATTTGTTAATTATTTTTATAAATTTTTTAGTATATTCGAAAGAGCAAGAAAGCTATGAACTATTGGGAGTTATTACCTCTATTCGAAATCAAGACATCTATACACTAGAAATACAAAATGCAATATCCCAAGATTTGTTGAATGACCTTAAAAACAATCATTTAAATTTATATAGCATCAATTCTTCTAACGAAATTACCCATTGTTTTCTGTCGCTTTTTTTGTATCATCATAACAAGAAACATTATTTGCATTTGATAAAAATTCCCTGCGAAAACTCTGTAAATCTTTCAGATACGGTAGAAATGGGAGACAAGATTTATCTAATCACAAAACAAAAAGAAGTCATAAACGAATTTAAAAGTAAAACCCAAGAGACGACTATCCCTAAAATCATTGTTCATCCCATCGATAAGAAAATCATGATTTATGTCCCAGAAGACTATTTATTGTTTGGTCAAGGAATTGATCCCAAAGATTCTTCGTTTAATCCCTATTATTTTAATTGGAACTTAGAAACCATTCCCAAAATCAATGCCTTTTACATCGACAAATACGAAGTAACAAACAAAGAATTCTTAACGTTTTGTTTTCAAACCAATTATTCTTGCCCAGAATTTTTAAAAAAACTAAAAAAAGAAGATTGGGATAAACCATTTATCTATGCTACTTATAAAGATGTAGAGGCTTATGCTGAATGGACGAAAAAAGAAATTCCTACGGAATGGGAATGGGAACTTGCTGCGAAAGGAGGATTTCAGGAATTTTTAAAAAAATCGCAAATCTTTTCGAAAGAGGTTTTTCCAGAGTTTCCTTCTGATCCGAATCATTGCAACACAAAGGAAAAATGGAAAAACCCCCAATTGATGAGTGTTTATCAACTAAAAGACGAAAATTTTCGAGGAATTGTAGGATTATGCGGAAATGCATTAGAGTGGACAAGCTCTTATTTTCTTCCGTATCCCGGAAATCGTTTTTTTCTAAAAGAACATAGATATTTAACTGGTAAATTTTTTCGCGTATTAAAAGGTGGTGCTTTTTTTCTTCCCTTAGAATATGCAAAAACTTACAAAAGAATCTTAGGTGGAAGTCCCAATTTTTCTGGGGATCCAATAGGAGGATTTCGATTAATTCTTCGCACTAAGTAAAATGATTCGTTTTTGTATTTCTTGCAATAATCGCTTTTTAAACCCAACGATGGTAAAAATTTCTGTTTCTTCTGTTTTTCCTTTTAGAAGAAAGCTACCAACTTTTTTAATCTGAAATACTTCCGAAGATAATGGTAGTTTGAGTTTTTTTTGTTTTTCATCACACAATTTTAATGTGTTAGAGTCGAATAAAATCTTGTGCCCTACTTCTTTTGTTAGATCTTGAATTCTCGAAGCAGTATTTACTGGATCCCCCATTACTGCATACTTCATCCTTCTTACGGAACCAATATTGCCAGCAAAAAACTTTCCCGTTGCAATACCAATACCAAAGTTTACTTTTTCTGTTACATATTTATTATAGCCTCTAATATAATCTACAATTTCGGCAGCAGTTTTTAGTGCATTAAACTGATCATTCTCTGTTGGAACAGGACAGCCAAAGGTAGCAAGTAATCCATCACCTAACAATTCATTTACTGAGCCTTGGTTGTTAAAAATGATGTCCATTAAATCCGAAAAAAGAGAGCTGATGTAATTGGCATAATTTTTTGGTCCCATTCTTTCTGCAATTGTAGTAGAACCGCGAACATCAAAAAACATAACAGAACCTTCGATTATGTCTCCACCCAATTCTGCTGGAATCTCCTCGTTAAGAATCTTTTCTACCAAATCCGCAGAGAAGTATCTTAACAAACGGTTTTTTTCTTTCTCTAATTTTTTGTTAAGATCTTGAATGGTTCTTCTCGATTCTAACAATTCTAATGCAGATTGAATCTTCATAATAAGATCGGCCATCTTGATGGGTTTAACAATAAACTCATTTGCTCCATTAGACATGGTCACAATTTTTACTTCTTCGGAACTATCAGCAGACATAACAAAAACAGGAATTAAATCGTATTCTGGATTTCTTCGTATGTCTTTTAAAATTTCTAAACCAGGTTTATTGGGTAAATAAATATCTAATAAAACTAAATCTGGTTTAAATTCTTCGAGAACTTTTTGAGCTTCTCCTCCATCATACACAACATGGATTTTGCACCCCCACATAGAAATAAAATTTTTTAGAAGTTCTGCTTGGGTAACATCATCCTCGACAATTAGAATCTTAAATACCTTTGAATTATTACTTGGGGAACTCAAATCCATAAAATTATGTTACAGCCAATTGATAAAAAGGATGTTCTTTTATCTTATTGAACACTTCTTCGCTTGCAAATTTTAAGATTACATCTCCTTTCCCACCTAATTGTTGGTATACTTGATTTGCTTTCTGATAATTGCTTGGTTCAACCGGTATGTGCAATAATTCCATCGAACAGATAGACGCAATAAAAGTAATTTTTTCTAAATCTGTTTGCAATTCTTCTACCTTTGTATGAGTACCAATACCACAGCATCGAACCAATTCATTGGGCAATTTCCACATTTCTGCGATTTGTCTACCTAATTCCATGTGATCTGTACCATAAGAGGATCGTTCCATTTCTAATATATCGAATTCGTTTTTTTCACATTCTTCTAACAATAAGGCATAATGTTCACTTTTATTTACAGCCAATATACTCATTCCAATTTTATGTAGTAATGCAGCTAAAAAAACTTCTTCTACCAAGTTTTCTTTTTTTAGATCTCGGGCTATTTCTTTTGCTAATAATGCAGAAACAATAGGTAATGTATTAACATATTTTTTTAGGATCGGTGTTTTAATCTTTTCGTTTAAATTTTTTGTTCCTAAAAAAATAATTAAATTTTTTAAAGCTTTTAAACCTAACAAACTTGTTGCATCTCTTAGAAGTTTTACTTTTCCCGAACGTCCATAATAAGCAGAATTTGCTACTTTTAAGATTTCCGCAGAAATTCCTTTGTCGGGAGAAACAATTTTTTCTATATCCTGAGGGTTTGCAGTAGGTGAATTATGATCATATTGTATTACTTGAAGAATGACTTGTGGAAGAGGGGGTACGGTATATTCTTTTATGTTTGCCATAACTTCAGTTTATCATTAAACCATTTATTGACAAGCAAATTTTTATTTACTTAAAATTACAATTTTAAAAAAATTGGTTTAGTATTAAGAAATAATCTTATGTTTAAAGACGTTATTTTTTTCGATGAAGAAATATTCAAAAAAAGACATATCGCTCCACATCGAGGAAAACCTATCTTTTTAATTCGATTCGAAAACTTTAATAACGTAGAAATATCAGATTTTGTAGAAATTCTTACAGACGAAATCCATTTTTTACTGAATACAGTTGCAATTGACTTTGGCTTTTTAATCACCCCAAAAAAAGATACTCTATTTTTGAGTATCTCTCCCATGAATGGTTGGAAAGAGAATGATTTCCCCAACATTGATAATGCAGTGGGAAAATTTCTCGATCAATGCGAAAAAGAACGAAACATTTCTTTTCGTTTTGGTATAGGAAGAACTCCCTGTAATTATATTTCTGAAAGCGACGAAATCTACAAAGAACTAGTAGAATCTTCCAAAAAAAACCTCATCGATAACCTAACGCGATGGAAATGGACTTTTTTTAACAGAGCAAATACCTATCTTTCTACCTCTTCGAAAGATGCGATGATTCAACCAACGGTTTACTACAATCCTACAACAAAAACATTTTCTGTTAAAGGTGGCGAAGTATTTATCGGAGGAGGAATTTATCAGAGTTATAAAGAACTTTTACATGATATTCCTCCTGATCAAGATTTAAATCGATTTGAACTTCTAATCTTAGAAAAACTCCTATTAGCAGTAGAAGGAAGTCCAGGAGTATTAAAATTTAATATTTCGCCTCAGTCTTTTATAGATATTTTTAAAGACCCAAACAAAGTAAAACGTTTTTATGGATTATTAATTAATAAAAATATCAATCCCAATCTTATTCGATTAGAACTTGTGGAAAAACCTTACGAAGAAAAAGATGTTAAGCTAAAAGATGTTTGTAAAATGTTCTGGGATTATGGAATTAGTTTTGCAGCAGATGATTTTGGTGTAAGAAGTCAATCGCATCAAGTTGTTTTAGAACTAGGGATAATGATAAAAGAATTTAAACTCGATCCTCTTAGCTTCCAGTTTAAACAAGATGATGACGAAATAAAATTTCTCGATAACTTAGCATTTATCGATTATTGCCAACATTTAGCAAATAACCGCGATGCCATCATAACCGCAGAAGCAGTACAAGACATAGAAACATTAGAGTTTTTAATAGAACATAAAATTTATTATTTTCAAACCAACATTCTTTGCGGCAAGATGAATGTTGAACAATACAAAACTTATTTTTCGAGTATGCAAAACCTACCATTCGATACATTCAAAAAGATTTATTACTCAACACCAAAAGAAATCCTGTATTCGTCGAAAAATAATGTTTTTTTGTTAAAAGATAATTAGTGTTATCGTTATAACTTCTTGACTTTGATAACATATTGTTAATATTTTGTTATAAATGTTAGAATTTATCAAAAGTGAATACCAAAATCAAATCTTAGAAGGAATCGAAAAAAACTTCCTTATTTCTAAAACAAATCCAAAAGGGATTATTACATACGCGAATGATTTGTTCTGCAAGATTAGCGGCTATACCAGAGAAGAACTATTAGGAAAACCACACAACATTGTTCGACATCCCGATATGCCCAAAACTGTTTTTAAAGAACTCTGGGAAACCATCAAAGACAAAAAACAACCATGGACAGGTATAATAAAAAATAGGACAAAGCAAGGTGGACATTATTGGGTAACAGCAAATATCTTTCCCATTTTTAGCTCGGAGAATCCAGAAGAAATTGTAGAATACATATCAATTCGTAAAGAAATAACAGAGCAAATGGATGGATACGAAAAGGATCAGCTTTTTTCTTCTTTATACGAAATTTTAAATCTTTACTATCGCACCAACGATCTAAAACAAACCCTTGAATTTAGTTTAGAAAAAATTCTAAAATTTAGTTGGTTAGAGGTAGAATCCAAAGCCGGCATAATGTTATGGAAAGAAGAAAAAAAAGCATTAGAACTATTTGTTTATAAAGGTGTAGGACCATCTCTTGTAGAAATGTGCAGTTTAGTACCTTTGGGAAGATGCCTTTGTGGTAGAGCAGCACAAAAAAGATCGATTCTCTTTAAAGATTGTGTTGACGAAGAACACGATAATAGACCTGCTGGGATCACTCCTCATGGTCATTACAATATTCCTTTAATGTATAAAGGCAAACTATTAGGAGTACTTTTTCTTTACTTAGAAGAGCACCACAAAAAACGACCTATTGAAGAAGAGTTTTTAAACATACTTGGACAAACATTGGGTTCAATTATTTATAAAGATCAACTGGAAAAAGACCTTCAAAATGTTTTATCGAAAAACCAATTAATAATTAATTTTATCAAAACCTACTCCTCGCGTAATACATTTAGCTATGTTAGAGAGAAAATCTTAAAAGAAAAAGATTTTTTGTATAAAATCGAATCGCAGCAAATCATTAGCCAAAAATATCTGTACCTAATGTTCTTAGATATAGTAGGTTTTACGAAGCTATCAGAAAACTTACCAACACATAAAATAGTAGAATTACTAAATCAGCTGTTTACACCAATCGTAAATATAATTTATAGATATCAAGGTGATATTGATAAATTTATTGGTGATGCAATCTTCTCTTTTTACGATAATCCTGTGTATTGCTTGAATGCTGGTTTAGAAATTTTAAAGATTGTTCAGGATCCAATATATAATCCCTATAAAATTCAAGTTCGGATTGGTATACATGCCGGAACTGTTGTTCAAGCAAATTTAGGAAATAACCTAAGAAGAGACTTTACATTAATTGGAGATGCTGTTAACACAACACAAAGAATAGAAAGAGCAGCTTTTCCTAACTCAATTCTAACAAGTAAAGAATTCTTAAAAAATATAAATAATTTTAATAAAAATTCTTATAAAATTTCTAAACCAATGCTATTAAAAGCAAAGAATAAATCCGAAATAATTCCAGTATTTGCTATTAGTTTAATTAATCAACCCCTTCCCAATCTTCTCCATAATGAAAGGTAATTTCTTCGCCGGGTTTTATGGTTCTTATTGCGTAAAGTTTGTCTCCTCTAAATTCTGCATTGGGCTTAGAAGAATGATTTAGATAACGTAATTCGTTTTTTCCGTCGATTAGTTTCCATCCTCCATATTCTTGTTGAACCCATAGTACATAAGTTCCATCGCTTAATACGACTACACCTTCGTAAGTTCCTATATATTCATTTTTTCTGATAGTTTTTTTGGCAAATACCCCTAATCCATGAATTGGGCTCTTATCTATGTATACCTTTGCTTTTAAAGATTTATCAGAACGTTTAGATGGTTTATAATCTTCTTCGCGATAATATTCTTTCTTTTTTCTCTGGATGTTTTTATTAGACTTCATACCTAACTTTTTTTCTTAATGCCTAGTTTATCCTTCGGCGATATGATTTCTGTAATCCTAACACCAAAATTTTCGTCAATTACTACTACCTCTCCGCGAGCAACTAGTTTTCCGTTTACAAGTACGTCTACGTGTTCACCAGCTTGCTTGTCTAATTCGATAATAGAACCTTCTCCCATTTCTAGAATATCTTTTACGTATTTTTTCGTTCGTCCTAATTCCACTGTGACCGTCATCTGTACATCTAACAATAAATCTACATTGGGAGATGCTAATCCTTGGGTTGTAGTACTTATAGAAGGAAATTCTACTTCTTTAACGGGTATTTCTGGCTCTTCTTCTACTTCTTCTCTTACAACAGATTTTCTTTTATCTTTATTTTCTAATTGAGATAATATATTTTTTACTAAGGAATAAGGCAATATGAATAGAATTTTTGTATCTACTAATCCACTAACTTCGAAATTATATTGAATACGAACATAGTGATCTTCGGTTAATTCATCCGCAAATTCATTCCCATTAAATACATTCATTCCAATAGGTGTAATGGTTTCCCCTATCCTCGCAGATAAATGAGAAACTACCGAATACATCATTACATTCAAACCATCTTTTATCGTAGTAATTTGAGCTACATCTAATGGTTCATCGCTTGACTCATCTCCCATACCTCCCATCAATACGCTTGTTATCTTTTGTGCCTCTCTTATAGGAATTACAAAATAAAATTCTCCATTGAAGGAACCATTAATCTTCACTTGGAATACAACATTTTTTCCTTTAAGGTCTTTTAAAATTTCGCTCTTTTTTCTGATTTCTGCATAAGGATTATCAATATCTATATTTAAGTTTAAAACAGCACGAATGCCAGGTATACCTTTGAGTAAACCTTTGAGCATTTCGTCAGCAATTTTATCTCTTTCTAAAGGAGATAATTCTACCCCTTTGCCAGTAGTTTGTGTATTTTGAATTGGAGTTTCTCCCGATACCAAAGCATCCACATTTCCTAATAAAGCATCTATCTCCTCTTGAGACATGTTTGCATCAACCATCAAAAACCTCCAAAACTATGTTAATTATCTTTTTATAATAAATCAAATAAAAAATAATTTTACTACTTAAATCTATTAACGTTTAATTAGAACAAGATTTTAAGTAAAAAATTCAATTTAGATAATTGCTAAGATTCAAAATTATCTCTTGACTTATAAATATCAAGATTTTTATTTAATTTTAAAATGTCAGAACACTACAAAGTTCTTGCAAGAAGATATAGACCTCAGTTATTTCGAGAGGTAGTTGAACAAACCCATGCAATATCTGCAATAGAAAATGCCATTAAAGAAAATCGTTTGGGTTCGGCATATTTATTTTATGGTCCGCGAGGGGTTGGAAAAACTACCATTGCACGAATATTAGCCAAGAGAGTGAATTGTTTAAATCCGCAAGGTGTTGAACCCTGTAATCAATGTGAATCTTGTGTAGAAATTTTAAATGGATCTTCTTTGGATGTAATAGAAATTGATGCTGCCTCTAACAGAAGAATAGAAGACATAAGAGATTTAAGAGAAAATGTTAAATTTAAACCTATCATTGGTAAGAAAAAGGTTTATATTATAGACGAAGTACACATGTTAACGAAAGAATCTTTTAATGCATTGTTAAAAACATTAGAAGAACCACCCGAACATGTACTTTTTATTCTTGCAACAACAGAAATTAATAAAATTCCCGAAACTATCTTATCGCGATGTCAAATTTTTACTTTTCGCAAAGTACCAATTGTTCGTCTACAAAAATATCTCGAAGAAATTGCACAAAAAGAAAAAATTCAAGTAGAAAAAGATGCCCTATTTTTGATTGCTAAAAAAGGCGATGGTTCTGTACGAGATAGTTTATCCTTCTTTGAACAAATCATCTCTTATTGCGATGGAAAAATAACAGCAGAAAAGGTAAGAGAACTTACAGATAGTTTTTCTGTAGATGTAATGCTTACAATAACACAAAATCTATTTCGCGTATCTTCTTCGAATGAATTATTAAAACCCATAGCAGATATTTTTAACGACGGAGGCGATTTAGAACGATTTATCTGGGAATATTTAGAATTTCTAAGAATATGTATTTTGATCCACAAAGGCATAAAAGATAAAGATTTGTTAGGGTTGATTGGCGAAGATATAGAAAAAATCCATCAATTTGTGGCAACTATTCCCTTCGAAAAATTATTCACAATATTTGACGAAATTTATCAGTTAAGATCCAAATCGTATTTTCTAAGAATTAAAAATACTTACGAAGCAAGGATATTAATCGAAGTAACTTTATTAAAAATACAAGATAAGTTGAATAAACCTACTCTTGACGAAATCATTCATGATATAAATCAAATTTCAAAATTATTCGAAGGACAAGATATTTCCGAAGAAAAACTCTTTAAAAAAGAAAATAACAACAAGATTGTCAAAAAAGATTTTAGTTTAGAAGACGAAATCCAATCAAAATTTTTAGGAACATACATAACAGATGAAAACAAAATACCTAAATTACCTAATTTTTAAACTGATCATTATTTTATTCTTCCATTGTGAGTTTTATTCAAAAAAATACGAAATTTACATCGAAGAACATCGAATCTTGGTTGAATTAGCAGTAACACCAGAACAAAGACAAAAAGGTTTGATGTATAGAAAATCTCTTCCTGAAAATGAAGGAATGTTGTTTGTATTTCCCGAAGAAGCAATTCAAAATTTCTGGATGAAGAATACCTACATCCCTCTTGATGTTGCCTTTTTCGATAAAGATGGATATCTAATTGAATATCAATCAATGGAACCCAATAGCGAAATCATTCATCAATCATCCGAACCAGCAAAATATGCATTAGAAATGAACCAAGGCTGGTTTAAAAAACGAAACATAAAGCGATATTCAAAATTAAAACTTCCACAAAATGTTCTTGAAAAAATAAAAGAATTATCAAATTAAGAATTATCTTCGTTTTTTTGGGGGAGTAATGAACATCAAACTATTTCTTTCGATTTTTGTTTTTTTTATTTTTTTGAACAACCTTTTTTCTAGAATGATTGATTTATCTGAACTACCAGCTTACATTAAAATTGGCTTTGAAAATTGCGATATTAACGAAGATACATTAAAAAATTCAACGGATTGGAAAGAAATAAAACCAAACAAAAAAAATCGTCCTATTCAGATTCCTGCTCTAAACCTACCAAATTTACCCAAACGGCAATTGATTGAATTTCGCAGTTTACCCAAAAAGGATTTTACGTTGATTTTTTTTATACAACTTAGTGAAGAAGAATATAATGATTTTAAAACCTCTGGCATCTATTTCGAAAGAATAGGCGAAAGTTGGGAAATTTTTTGGAATAATCAAGTCCTAGATAAAAAAGTTTCTTACGAAAAAAGTTTAACACAAAAAGGATATATCGTAGAAATTCCTCAATCTATCGTTCAGGTTGGTAAGAATGTTTTATGTATTCATCTTATTGGAGATCCTATTTCTACCCGCACTGGTTTTTATTACGGAAGAGAATATTATATCGACCAATTACAAAAAATATTTTATAATAAATTTTTAGATTATTTTTTTATTATATTTCTTATTACTCTTTACACTTCTTTTGGTCTATTCAACATGATTTTTTACATCAACCAAAAAGAAAATAAGTATAACTTGTATTTTAGTTTGTTTTGTTTTTTGATTTCTTTTTATATTTTTATTCGGTCTCCTTTAACACATTATTTTCCCGTAATAGAAAATACAGATGTATCTTCTCCATTAGAATTTATAAGCTTATTTTTATTAATTCCTTTGTTCAGTTTATTTTTTTACGATATTTTTAAAGAAAAAATACCAAAAAGGTTAAGACCATTTTTTCGCGTAGTAGAAATTGTAGGCATAATTTTTTCTTTGATGATTTTATTTGCTCCATCTCCCAATACCTATGGAGGTATATTAAAATTTTGGCAATATTCTACTTTTATTTTTATGACTTTATTGATTCTGTTAATCTATTATTTTAGTACATTAGAGTTTAAAGAATTCTATAAAAAGAATTCGTTCTTTTCTTCCATTTATAAAACATTATTTCTTACTGTACCGGGTAGCTTTTTAGTAGGAGCAATCCTTTTAGGAATTTTTGTTGGGTGGGACATCTACATTAATCTAAAAAAGATTTCTGCACCTTCGATTAGCAATTATGGATTTTTGTTTTTCTTTTCGGGTATATCGTTTCGAATTTCTTATAATTTAACAAAATTATTGAATCAACTAAAAATATCCGAAAGTAAATATAAGCATCTCTATGACAATTCTTCGGACATTTTATTTATTCTAGACGATGCATTATGCATAAAAGATATAAACCAAAATTTCGAAAAAACACTGAATTGGGAAAAAGACGACTTTGTCGGCATAAACATAGAAAGATTAATTTATAACCCAGAAAAAGAAAGAAATCCTATTTTAAAAAACTTTTATCAATATTTAAAAGAAGAATTAGAAAAAAATTCTTTAATTCGCATAGTATTACCCATCGTATTTAATTCTGATATACCATTTAAATATTTTAACGTAGAAATTCGCACACTAGAAGATTTAGAAGAAAGAGAATACCTAATGAAGGCTTCTCTAATGCAAAGCAATCCCTCCATGCATTACCTAACGAAGGAATATCAAAAATACGAAATTCCTACGGATTTTATCCATATAGAAAGAATCTTACCAAGAATTACCGAATCGCTTAGAGAATTAATGGAAGAACAAGAACTAAGTATTATTCGCATTGGATTAAGAGAAATTCTTATCAATGCTATGGAACATGGAAACCTAGGTATAACAAATCAAGAAAAAACTCAATATCTTTTAGAAGGAATTTATGATAAAATTATTAAAGAAAGGTTAAAAGATCCCTATTACCAAAACAAAAAGGTTGTTATAGAATACAAATTAACGAATCATATTCTTTTTTATGGAATTACCGACGAAGGTTCTGGTTTCGATGTAGAAAAATTTTTAAACAAAGAAGCAGAATTCAATTCCTTTCATGGAAGAGGTATTTTTATAACGAAAAACGCTTTTGATAAAGTTATTTACAACAAAAAAGGAAACTCGGTAACACTAATCAAATACATAAAAAAATAAATTTACTATATAAGAAACCTTTAAAAATAAAAAAAGGTCAAATAAATGATTGTATATGGAGGAACTATGCTAAAAAAAATCAAATATTTAATTTTATTTACTTTTAGTTGGAGTTTATGGGCTAATAACTTTGTTATTGATAATGCACATACCAAAGTTGGGTTCGAAGTAACACACATGATGATTTCGACTGTCGAAGGTCAATTTAAAGAATATCAAGCATCTTTTGAATACGATGATAAAACCAACACATTAAAAAACATCCAAGCAACCATCGATGTTAATTCTATCGATACACACAATCAAAAAAGAGACAATCATCTAAGAGAACCAGATTTTTTTGATGTGAAGAAATTTCCCAAAATGGAATTTGTATCGACAGAAGAAATTAAAATTAAACCCGGCGAAGAAGGTAAAATTCGCGGTAAGCTAACCATAAAAGGAATAACAAAAGACATTGTCCTAAACGTTAAATACATCGGTAGAATTAAAGATCCATGGGGTAAAGAAAGAATTGGTTTCGAAGCAACGAGCAAAATCAACCGAAAAGATTTTGGAATTAACTGGCAAAAAGCATTAGATTCTGGTGGTGTAGTTGTAGGCGACGAAGTTACTATTAAACTTCGCGGCGAAGGTATTTTAGCAAAATAATTCTTGCAATTGCCCCCGACAGGACTCGAACCTGTGCACATGGTTTAGGAAACCAATGCTCTATCCACTGAGCTACGGGGGCACCTATAAATACAATTTTTTAAAAATTCAATCTCTGTAAACTACAAATAATTTCACTTAAAGACTATTCGAATTTCTCCTCTTTTGGTATCTAAAACCTCAATTTTTTTACCTGTTTGTTTTACTACGAGAAAAATCGCTGGATTATCACCATAAAAAGATAATGTATCGCGTAGAGCAAAAGAACTACCAGGATAAATTACTTCCCAAATGATTTCGTTTTTTGACGTGCTAATCTCGTTTACATTTTTAACAGATGTTCTTTCAATTAAATCATCGCGAAATATACCTGCCTTTGCGGGATCTAAACCTGTAATCTTTAAGATGATTTTGTTATTTCTTGTTAGCTCTGCCCATTTATCTTGCAATTTTTGATGAGCAAATTTTACAAATCCACCTGGCTTTTTCTCTGGATCACGTTCTGGACCAACTGCAAATCTCTTAACAGATTCTTGTGCCGCCTGTAAATCTGTTACACCTATACCACCAACAGACTGACCACTATAAGTGCCTATTATTTCGCCTTGTCCCCATAAAGATAAAATATTGATGGTTCCCGTTGCTTGATAACTTTTAAATTGAGGTGTTGTTGATGTTTGAGGATTGGTTTCTATATTTCCAACAATCAAAACATCAGCTCCAGCTTTAACAGCTAATTCTTTTATGGAATCGGGAAGTTTCGATGGATCTTCTGCTACAACTTGTGAATTTTTTATCTGAGAAGCAATAGAACCAGGATCTAAAATATCATACCCTTTATTGATTAGAATATTTCTTATCTGGGATGCTGCTACACCATCACGCGAAGCAAAATCATACACTTTTTTTGCATTCCCAGGCATAATATATTCTTCTCGAATCAATACCATAATTTTGGGATTTCCTACTAACTTTTGCATCAAGTTAATTTGATTTTGTACTTCTGCTTTATCTACCTGAAATTTTACGAATAATTTTAGCATTTTTATCGTATCTAACATGTATTGTTGTTCGTCTAATACCCTATCGTTTTTACAAACACCTTTGGCTTCCGAAAAAATTTCATTTGTGATAGATTGACCATCTGCAACCTGCGTATAACTCGCTACTTGGCTACCAATGCATTTTTCCACTGCTTTTCTACAAGCATCTTCTTTTGCCTTATTTCTTGCATCAGAAACACTCGTAAAAATAGGTGCTTCGCCATAGACGGTAATTTCTCCTTTTAAACATTCCGCGTAATAGTTTGCTCTTACATCTGCTGGATCTTTCTTTTGTTGGCCACAATATAAGAAAGCGACAGAAAATGTTATAAAAATCAATAAACCCTTCTTTAACATTTCTTCCTCCATAATAAAAAATAATTTTCTTACTAAAAAGTATATTGCATTTTAAAAAACCAATTGTCAAGTATTTTAAAAAATGATTTAGTTTTTTTCTATAATACCGATTGATAAAGTATCATGGTATCGAGTAGTATAAAGCATAGTATAGAACCTTCAATCAAGCAATTAGAGCTACTTACGAATTTGTTTAAGGAAGAGATGATGTTATTACAAAAAGCAATTGAAATCGAAAAAGAAAAAGGGCAATCCATTTTGCAAGCGAAAGCTAAACGATTACAAGAATTAACCCAACGTTCCGATGAGCTGTTAAATTCTTTAATTCTTGTAGAAAACCAAAGATACACTTTGATCGGAGAATTAATCGAGAAATATCAACATAGACTCCATTCTGATAGTGTTAACATTACCAACTTTTTACAAGTGCTAAGAGAAATAAAAAAAGAACAAAATCAAAATTCTAATGAATGGGAAAAAGTAATCGACGATTTAATTTATCATCTTAAAGAATTTAAAAAATCCGCAGAACAATTAAAACAGGAAGTAGAAACAAATCAAAAGCTATTAATTCGAACAAAAAATATCGTTTCTGATATCTTAGATAATTTCGAAAAAAAAGATAAAACTTACATTACAACTAAAAAACAAAATATTACAAACAATGCTTTATTGATCAACCATAGTGTTTAAAAGGAGTTTTTTATGGGATCCACTTTTGGAGGATTAGAAATCACTAAACGCGGTTTGATTGTGCATCAAACAGCAATACAAACTACTGGACATAATATTTCCAATGCAAGTAACGAAAACTATGCAAGACAAAGAGTCAACCTAGATACGATGGATCCCTTATACGAACCAAGTTTAACGCGTTCGAATTCTCCTGGCCAACTAGGTCAAGGTCCTAAAATATTAAGTATAGAAAGAATTCGCGATGCTTTTTATGATGATCAAATTATAGCAACCACAGAAGAAAAATCTTTCTGGGAAACAAAACAGCAATATCTGTATCAAATCGAAAAAATTTTTAATGAACCATCCGATAATACACTGAGACATCTTACTGATGAGTTTTGGTCTTCTTGGCAGGATTTAGCAAATTATCCATCAGAGTTATCCCACAGAGAAGTTGTAATTGAACGAGCACAAGCACTCGTTTCTAAGATTGGAGACACATACAATAAATTAAGAGATTTACGCGAACGTGCAGAGTTAGATATACAAGATACAGTAAAGTTGATCAACACTTATGCAAAAGAAATTCAGGAATTGAACAACAAAATCGTCAAATTGCAAGCATTGGGGGATAACCCCAACGATTTGTTAGACAGAAGGGACGCAATCATAGAAAAGCTTTCGGACCTTGTGAACATTCGTGTTGGTAGAGGAGATAAAGACGAAATCTTTGTTTTTATCGGAGAGCAAGCACTTGTTCAAGGACAAATTTTAAGACAGTTAAAACTTGTGCCCGATCCCAAAAAAGAAGGTATGTCCGAGATTGTATGGGAACATAACGATAAAAGTGTTGTATTAAGCGGTGGAAAGCTACTTTCCCTTAAAGAATTAAGGGATAAAGATATACTCTCTCGGATTTATTCTTTGGATGAATTTAGCATGAATTTAGCAGATATGATCAACGAAATACACAAAGATGGTTTTGGGTTGGATGGTTCTACAAATTTGAATTTCTTTGAATATCGCAGTATTACAGATGATGCAAATGCATCTTTTCGTCCACAAGATCATTACGGCGATTATGATTTTAATTTGGATGGCACACCAGAAATTACCGCAATTTTTAGGGTTTCTGGAACTAAAAAGATTGATCCTCAAAGAAAATTAGGCATTAACGGAACTTTAACGTTTACCAAATGGGATGACAATACAAAAAATTATGTTAACATACAAATTTCTTATAATGCAGACGAAACATTAGAACAAATTATTAAGAAGATTAACGATTCGAAGGCAGGCGTAGTTGCTTATTTAAACCAAGATAATCAATTAAGCTTTAAAGCTGCCAGAGAAAGCGATGATGTAAAGTATAATTTTTTTATAAAACATTTAGAAGATTCGGGAGATTTACTAGTAGGATATACAGGAGTTTTAAAAGCATCTGGACCAGCAGGTGCTTTCGATTTTAGAAGAACCGGAGAAATAGCAAAATTTCAGAACACATTAGAAAATATTACCATTGCTCCCCTTTATCATCCTGCTGGTCACATAAAAGTGAATGAAGTTATACTTCGTGATCCATCTAAAATAGCAGCTTCTCGCGGTATCGATATCAATGGTACAGGCGATTATAATCTTTCTAATGGATTAGCAGATGGAGAAAATGCTCTCTTGATTGCACGTGCATTAAAGCAAGGCAAACATCATATTGGTTATGCAGAAAATATAACACAATTTTATAATGCATTAATAGCGCGATTAGGTACAGAATCCAGAAAAGCAGAAGATCTAGCACAACACAACAAAGATCATCTATTAGCTCTAAAAAACCAAAGACAAAGTGTTATGGGAGTTAATTTAGACGAAGAAATGGCTTCGTTGGTACAATTCCAACATGCATACAATGCTTCTGCAAGAACATTAAGAACGATGGACGAATTATTAGATGTTATCATCAATCGTTTAAAAAGCTAGTTGAATAGGAGTTTCTTATGCAAAGAATTACAGGTATAATGCAAAACCAAAATCTTATCAATCATATTAATAATCAAAAGTTTCAGATGGATCAATTGCAAAATCAATTAGCAACAGGACAAAGGATTTCGCGACCGGGAGATGCACCAGCACTCGCTACAAATCAGATGTATTTTCGAACGAGGCTTAAGGAATTAGAGCAATTCGAAAAGAATGTTTACGAAGCATTAGATAGAATGAATTTAACCGACGGACAATTATCCACTATAACAGATATTTTACAAAGGGTTCGAGTGCTTGCTGTACAAGCTTCTAACGGTATCTATCGCGGCGATAATGCTTTCGAATTAAAACAAGCCATAGCAGCAGAAATCGATCAACATTTAAGGGCTTTGGTTGATATTGCGAATTCTGTGGATGCTATCGGTAGACCTCTCTTTGGTGGTTTTACCGTAGAAAGAAAACCTTTTGAACCCATCGTTGCAGATATAGAAACACCCGATGGAATTAAACTAGAAAATCAAATCATTGGCGTACAATACAGAGGTGATATTGGTAAACGGTTGGTAGAATTAGAAAGAAGTCAATACATCGATGTGAATTTTCCTGGTAATCGCGTTTTCTGGGGAACAAATATGACTATAACAGGAAATGTTGATACATCTGGATATGTTGCAACATCCAACCAAAAATTCAAGATTGATGGAGTCGAGATCCAAGTAGAAGTCGGAGATACAATTGACGACATTGTTGATAAAATTAATAAAGCTGGCTTAGATATTCGTGCTTCTAAAATTGGACAAGATTATTTATCTTTACACACGATTACACCCCATCAAATCTGGTTAGAAGATATAGAAGGTGGCACAGTGCTACAAGATTTAGGATTGATCAATCCAGAGCAAACCCAACCACCCAATAATTATAACCCAACTGCAAAAATCGATGGATTTTCACTTTTTGATGTAATCTTAAAATTTCGAAACGATTTATTAAAAGGTGATCAATTAGAAATTTCTGGACAAGATTTAGGTAACCTTGATTTAGCCTTAGAAAATATTTTAAGATACCGCTCCGAAGCTGGTGCACGACAAAATCGATTAGAACAACAAATGAAAAAGATCAGTTGGGATAAAACCTTTACAACAGAATTGCTTGCGAAAAATGAAGGAATTGATTTTCCAGAAACAATCATGAACTTAAAATGGATTGAAAATGTATTCAATTATTCTTTAAATGTAGGGTCTAGAATTATACGACCTACATTGATGGATTTTCTAAGATAGGATAGATAATATGGTAGATTTAAAAACAAAGTTTTTTGGTGTAAAACAGATTCCCGAGGATCAGATAATTTTTTTTCCCGAAGGCATTTATGGTTTTCCCGAAGAAAAGTCTTTTTTTCTATTTAAAGAGAAAGAAGAATCGCCTTTTTATTGGCTTCAGTCCTCGAAAAAGGAAGATTTAGCTTTTGTAGTTATGGAACCATCGATAATAATGAAAAATTATCAGCCAAAAGTATTAGAGCAGGATTTAGAATCACTAAAAGTCCGAGATATTAAAGAATGCAAAATATTTGCCATCTTAACAATTCCAGAAAATCATCCCGAAGAAATGACCATCAATTTACAAGGGCCAATTTTGATAAACTTTCAAGAAAAATTAGGCAAACAAGTAATATCTCTTGATGATAACCACGGAGTTAGAATGAAGGTATTAGAATTAATGGAAAAAGGGTTTTAGCTGTGTTAATACTAACAAGAAAAATCAACCAATCTATCATGATTGGAGATCAGATCGAAATTGTAGTAGTAGAAGTAAGAGGTGACCAAGTAAAGTTAGGTATTAAAGCACCCAAAAATATTTCTGTTCACAGAAGCGAAGTATACAAAGAAATTCAAGAACAAAACAAAAAAGCATCTAAAACTCTTAAATTAGAAAGCATCAAACAAATTGAAAATCTATTTAATAAAAAAAATCTATAAATTTGTTTTATTATTTGTCGCATTCCAAATTTTTGCTATTCCTTATCCTCCGGTTTCTTCTACCTATCAGCTCAGAATAACGAATCGAAGGTTTATTTCTCATCTTTTATTCGAAAATATCAATAATCAATTTTTTTTAACAATTATACTGACTCATGGGCCTAACTATCATGCATATAAAAGTACTTCTTATCGATTGTATTATGAATGTAGTAATCCTAAAAAATGCTTAGAAGAAGCTATTAAGATCGACGAATTTTTAAAAACAGGTTATAACATTGCATTCGTCATTAATGGGGACTATATCGAAAAAATCATTTATTTAAAAGAAAAGAACGAATAATTTACTACAAACCACCAGCTTGTTCTTTGTAATTGATTTCGAAAATATCAAACGTTGTTTCTCTAAAACCTTTCACAATGGATTTAGAAATACCAATATAATATTCTTTGGTATATTCCATCGTTTTTTTTACATATTCCGCCATCTCTTCGTTGGTAACAGAAAAAGGACGAATTTTATCTTTTTGTCTATCGTAATAAATACCTTCGTAGGTTTTTATTGCTGTACCTCTGTATTCAATCTGCAAGACCTTCCCAAAAAATGAATAGTTTCTACTTCCAGTTTTTTCGACTACAAACTTTAAAGGAAAATCTGGTGCAAGGTTCGTTTTAAAGGGATATGCTTTAAGGATTTCGAAATTGGTGCTCAAAGCAATAGGTTCAAGGCGATGGATTTTATAATCAATCAAAATTACTTTGTTAAGATTATCTTGTAAAAATTTGATGGTATCTTTATTCTCGATTCTTACACTAAATTCTACTTGTTTTTTGGTTGGAGTATAACATTTTTCGATTTCGTCACAATTTTCGCTATCATCAAAAGAAGCTATTTCGAAAACCCCCTCGAAAGATTCGAAAAGTATTCCACCAGAAATTAGTTTTATTACTTTAACGATTGCCCTTCCCTCTGCATAGGTTCCAAATGCAGATAAATTTAACACAATACCAAAATATAATGTTAAAATAAAAAAACGCCTGATCATTGTTCTTATTTTCGGTTTTTTTCAATTTACAAATTAATGTTTTTATAATTCCTGTTGATTATGCATAAAATCAACCAAAAAAAAATTTTATCTACGAATATAGAATCAAAGCAAGTTCCAGAAATTGAACTTTATTTTCCTAAATTCAAGAGAAAAATAGAAAATGAACTTACCCAAGAAGAAATTTGTGTTCAATGTCATGGTTGTTGTATGTATGTGACTGTTCCATTAGACCCTCCTGACAATGAAGATACAATTCAAATGTACGTTTGGTATTTATACCATAAAAACATAGAAATCTATTTAGACTTATACGATCAATGGCAAATTTTGATGAAGACTCCTTGCGAAAATTTACTTCCTAATGGATATTGTGCCATCTACGAAAACCGCCCTAAAATATGTAGAGAATATGATCCTACTAGTTGTTCTCGCACGGGAAAAGATTACAAAGTTTTGTTTAAAAGCCCAGAAGCCTTTTTAAAGTATATTAAAAAGAAAACGAAAAAATAAAATATTGAAAATCTTTTTAAATATATTTTTTTGATCCAAAAATGGTAAGATTTATTAAACAATCATTTAAGATGTATTTTATCGATCCTTTTCTCGGGGCAGGAGAAGTTTTGTATTTAATCTTTCGCGTATTTTTTAGTTTACCGCATTTATGGTTTAAGGTTCAAGAGACTCTAACACAAATGTATATTGCTGGGTTTAAATCACTTTTTGTTGTAAGTATTGTAGCAATCTTTACAGGGATGATTGTAAGTTTACAAAGTGGGTTGGCTCTTAAAGATTTTGGTCAAGAAGAACTCATTGGTCAATTGATTGTTGTAACACTAACGAGAGAGATGTCACCTTTTATGACAGCATTAATACTTTCTGCTTCTGTTGGTTCTTCGATGGCTGCGGAAATTGGAACAATGAAAGTTTCCGAAGAGATCGATGCATTAGAAGTAATGTCGATTGATCCTGTAAAATTTTTAGTTTTACCAAGAATGGTTGGTTTTACCATTATGATTCCTGTATTATCCAATTACGCTTCTTTGTTAGGTACTGTTGGTGGTAGTATTATTGCAAAAACACAATTAGGCGTAGAGCTCGAAACCTTTTACAATTTAGCATTAGAAGCATTAAAAAGCAAAAATGGATTAAAAGATATTTGGGTAGGAAATTTTAAAGCATTTATTTTTGGAGTTACCATTTCTGCTATATCTTGTCATCAAGGTTTGAATGCAAGTGGTGGAGCAATTGGTGTAGGTAGAGCAGTTCGACAATCTGTGGTTATATCTTACCTATTTATTATTATGTTTGGTTATTTCATTAGTGCAATATTTTATCGATAGTTATGAATTTTAATAAAATTATTTTATTTTTTACGATTGGATTAGGAATTGTATTTTGGGTTGTAATCATAGGAATTGGAACATTTACAGTTGTGATGCCAGCTAAAAGAGATCTAAATTTACCTTACTATTTACCCATAGTTATAAAAAATGCTCATGATATTCAACATGGAACAAGAGTACAAATCTTAGGTGTTGATCAAGGATATATCAAATACATAGATTATTTTCCATTAGATAAAGATGGAAATTTTATTTTTATTTCTGATTGTAAAGATTTATGCCAAGACAAAACTTATGATCAAATTTTATTAGCAATCTTAAACATAAGAAAAGAACTAGAATTTTACGAAAATTATAGAATATATACGCGATACAACAATGTTTTAGGAGAAAAAGTAATAGAGATTGATCCTGGAAGTAAGTTTGTTATTAAAAATCAGAAAAAATTCGAACAAAAAAGAATCGAAATAAAATACTTAACACCGAACGAATTATTTTCTTTAATGAATAATCAGTCCATCCCATTGAACAAAAAAGAGCTTCTTTTTGCATCGAATTATGATGATCCAGTTACAATTGTTGCAGAAGTTGTTTACGAAAATCGGAAAACAATTCAACGAATTTTTAAAAATACTGCGGAAATTACCCATAAAATCAATAAAGGTAATGGAACGATTGGGTTGTTATTAAACGAACATATTGTTTTAACTAACACAGATAAAACATTATTAGAAATTATTTTATTGATTCGCGATTTAAGAGAATCAATAGAATCATTAAGAGAGCAGAAAATTCTTTCTAATACTTTTAGTGGAATATTATCTACAATCTCTCCATGAGGTAATCTATGAGTGAATCTGTAATAGAAATTATCGATTTACACAAAGCTTTTGGAAATCGACCAATACTTCGCGGTATCAACTTAGAAATCAAAAAAGGCGAAACAATGGTTTTGTTAGGAGGTTCAGGTACAGGAAAGTCTGTTACGATTCGTCATATCATCGGTTTACTTAAACCAGATAAAGGTGACATAAAAGTCTTTGGAGAATCCGTTGTTTATAGTAGTCCCAAAAAATTACAAGAAATTCGAAGTAGGATGGGAGTACTCTTCCAAAGTGGAGCATTAATCAATTGGTTGACAGTTTTTGATAACGTAGCCTTACCATTAAGAGAGCATAGGTTAAAACCAGAAAAAGAAATCCAAAAAATTGTGTTAGAAAAACTGGAATGGTTAGGTTTACTTCCCGCGAAGGATTTATTACCAGACAATATTTCTGGTGGTATGAAGAAACGAGTTGGTATTGCGAGAGCTTTAACAACAAACCCAGAAATATTATTATACGATGAACCCACTTCTGGACTTGATCCAGTAATGAGTCAGGTTATCAATGAATTAATACGTAAACTACAACATGAATTAGGTGTAACGCAAATTGTAGTAACACATGATATGAATTCCGCCTATTATATTGCTGATCGAATCACATTTTTATACAAAGGAAAAGTAGAAATGATAGGCACCCCAGAAGAAATCAAAAATAGCGATAATCCATTAGTCCAACAATTTATACAGGGAAAAACAGAAGGACCCCTCGAAATCGATGCAAGTATTTCTAAGAAAAATAAATAATATTTATTTATAAAATATATTAATATTTTTTTGCTTCGATCGGTTTATTGTTCAAAACTAAATATACAGACTGAATACTATTCGCCGAAATTGATTGTGGTAATTGTATATCTAAAAAAGGATTTTCTTGATCGATAATTGTTTTTATTATTACTGGACTAAATTCCAAATTATTTTGATCATTAGTTTGTAGAATTACTTTTTGTAGATGCAATATGTAATCTTCTTTTGTATTGGAAGAAGTAAGAATTACAGGTTTATGAACATCAAATCGAATTCGTAGAACATTGCCATCTATTCTATAACTGATAGATTTTATATTTTTATGATGAAATGTTTTATACAAAATACCTGATTTATCTAGGATTAAAATCACTGTTGCCAAAATCAAAATATTCATAAATAAAAAAATTAAAGTTTTTTTGTTCGGGGTTGTTTTGTTTTGTCGAATATATTCTTGAATTTCTCTTTGTACTTGTTCTGGTGTTTTGTAGTGATACTTCATAGATTCTATATAATCTAAATTGATGGATTTTCAACTATTTTTATTCGATGTATTTTTAATAAAAGTCTTGATTTAAGATTTTTCTTATATTTTGAACTTGATCATAAGCGGTAGAGTGATTTTTCGCTATATGATTCTGCAAAGTTAATATTGTCTTTAAACCCTCTACAAGATCAGAAATGTTCATTTCTTTTATTTTACTAAAATAGCTGAGTATTATTCCTGTCAAAACATCTCCACTTCCAGCAACAGAAAGATGTGGATTTTGATATTTCCAAACATAAACAACAGGTTTAGCATCTTTTAATAAAAGAGATGGCATAAAAAAAGAAATCGAGCCCTTGATTAAAATAGAAACACCAAGTCTTTCGTGCAATTTTTTTATTTTTTGCCAATTCGAAACCAGATAAGGAAATTCACCGTTAAGTTGCTTCCATTCGCCTAAATGAGGCGTTATAATAGTATATGGAAGTAATTCTTTAGGGTATGATTCGTCAAGAATTAAGGTTGTAGCAAATGCATCTAATATGATTTTTGGGAAGTATTTTTTTTGAACTATATCATTAAAAAATTTTAATAAATAAATTTTATATTTTTCTATATCTATATTCGATATACCCGGTCCAATTACAATACTATTTGGTAATTTAAGATTTTGATAACTTTCCTTCCATTCTTCAATATGATGAAATATAACAGATGGATCTGCGTTTAAAAAATAATCACGATTTTTAGAAAAATGTATTAAGTGAAGAATTCCTCCCCCTGAATAAAAAAAAGCCTTGGTGGATAATATTGCAGCACCTTCCATATTGTTTGAACCTGCAAACAACCAGCCATATCCACTTTGATATTTATGTTCATAAGGTCTTTTATTAAAGATTTCGAAATTTTCCTTCTGATCCCATTCGATAAATTCTAATTGATTCCTTAAAACACTTTGTTGAGATTCGGGATCAAAACCACAAGGCAAAACATAGATTTTAGACTTACTCTGTATTAAAGGGTGTAATAATACCAACTTTTTTAACCCAAAATTAAAAATATAATCGGGAATAGGTAAATCAAAAAAATTCAGATAATCTTTTTCGTTAAAATTTTCGTATTCTTCCGAAAGACCGGCAGGCAAATCCAATGCCAAGTGAACAATTTTTTCTTTAAACTCAATTTTCAACAATTTGATTTTTGTTAATATTTTTTTATAAAATTCATTTACTATATTTTTTTGACCAGTTCCTAATAATGCTTCTATTACAATGATCTTTTCGAACTTTGATAAAGTTACCAAATCCCAATCAAGCTCTTGTAATTGCTTAATGTTGAATTGATTTTTTAACAGCATCTGATAGTAAAACTGAGAAGATTCGCTTCTTGGCTGATCTTTTAAATATATAATAATTTGCCACTGATCAATCGATGGAGTGCCAGCTAACAAATATGCCAAAGCTAAGCCATCTCCTCCATTATTCCCGCTACCGCATAAGAATAGGTATAAATAATTTTTCGAAACCAAGTTTAAATGCATCATCGAAATTAAAGCAGATTGAGAAGCCAAACCCATCAAAATTTTTTCGTCTACACCTTTTTCGATGGTTTTTTTATCGATAAGCTTTGCTTGTTCAAATGTGATTAGGTTCATTTCCATTCTACTATGGAATATAAATTTTCTTGTAGTTTAGAGGAAAAAATCCTTCCTTCCAAATTGATCCAATATTCCTTCCAATAGTTATTTTCTCGATCGAATCTAATACGATTATTTTTTTGATAGTTAAGTTTATTATCGTAAATTTTAATTAATAAATCCTCATCATCTTCTTTGGCTAAATAAAAACTATTATCTGGAAAAATATAAAACAGGCTGGATTCAAGATCATCGTTATCAAAAAACAGATTTAAATTATTATTATATTTATAAATTTTTTTATATATATTTTTATAACTTTTTTTATCGCGAGAAGCAACTTCTATAAAAACATCCCTATTTTCTAACACAAAAATATTTTCTATGTTGATGATTTCGTTTTTACTAGGATCTTGTAATGATTTTATGTCTATATTTATATCTTGCATATTCTTATCTTTTATATTATAGAAATTTAAAATTGCTTCTTTTTCGGACAAGAACCGAACAATAGCTACATAATCAGGAAAACAATAAAATTTTATAAGTTCTGTATAATCCTTATCATTAATAGGTTCCAAAAGTAATCGTTCTTTTTCTTTTTCTACAAACATATTAGATTTATTCAATAAAAACAACCTAGATGGATTTACATTTTTTGTCTGAGGATACAAAATCGCCGGCATACGATTTTCTGGTTCTGGTGGTATATTAAGTTCTACTTTTTCTTTTGTCAAAAAAATACGAAAGACCATGTAATTATCTTGAATACATGACTCTCCTATTATACCTTCTGAAAATATCTTAATAGGTATATTTTGGTAAATTTTAGCAAGTTCATTTTTGTTATTTTTAGAAGTAATCAAGAAAGCTGGCTTATCTGATAACTTTGGAAAATACGCGATAAAATTCATTTCTGGAATGGGTAGTAATACTTCATTATCGTAAATCGTTGGGCTTTGGGGAATACGATAGACTAAATTTTCTTGAATTAAAACAGGAATGTAGAAATCATTGATCTTCTTCTCGGGGTTATATTCTATTACAGGTATGCTAATAACATTGCTAGAAGATAAATCATAAATTTGAAATCGTGCACAAAAAGTGAAAAAAATCAAACCCGAGATTATAGAAAACTTTTTCATTTGCGTTCAAAATTAATCAATCAGAAATATCGTCAAACCATTTGATTGATTACACCAAAAATACCATTGCTTGAATTAAACCAACCAAACCACCTAAAAGTGCACCCAATAAGATTAAAGTTGCTTCGTCTTCTTTAAAAACAGAATGGAGCAAACGTTCAAATTCTGCTGGTGGTAAAAAAACCAAAAAATTCGCTATTAGTTGCTTCATCCCAATACTTTCTTTTAAATAATCTTTTAGGTGTTCAAAAATCTCTGGTAAAGAATCTATAATTAACTGTTCGATTTCTTTACGAATTTTTTCTTTTTGTTCGTAAGATATTACCATCGGTACTAAAAATGGTTTATCTTCAACAACTTCTTTAAAACCAGCGTTGATTCTTTTTATTAAAATATCTAAAAAAATTTCTCCTGTTTTACCTTGAAAAAACATAGAAATCAGGTTCTGAGCATGAAAGACTCTCTTATCCAAAACATCGGCTAACTCCCAAGATACCTCTGCTTGTCTTTTTAAAAACAACCCTTGGTAATAGATAAATAAAAATTTTTTTGGTTCGAGGGGACGAAAGATCATCAAAATAGCAAGCCAATTCGTTACATATCCAACAATAACGCCTGTTATTGGCATAGTCCACCACTGAGAAAACAATTCATAAAACATCAATTGAACCAAACCAATCAAAAGCCCAAACCAAAAACCACTACGAATAATGAAGGCAAATTCTTCTTTCCCACATCGCTGAAAGATTTCCATCAATGCTTTTACGTTCTGACCAGTTAAAGATTGAACAAAAAACGTTTCGTAATCGAATACCTCTTCGAAATGCTTTCCAAAATCCATGTATAATTTTTTAATTTGTTTTGGAACTTGATTTTTAATATCTTCGATTATACTATCTCGCACTACTCCCGGTAAAATTTTCCATAAGTTAGGATTATGATTTTTAATTACAATTTCTAAAATTTTATAACTTTTTATTTTTATAAAATCTTTTAAAATATTGATGATTTGATCTGGATCCACCCTGTTATATAGTTCCATCGGTGGTAGCTTTTGTTTAAAAATGTTGCTGATCAAAGAGCTCATTTTTACTGCATGTTTAGGAATAATCCCCTGCCAACCCAACTCAACAAAAAATGGTTTTTTTAGGATAATTCCCTTAAATTGCAAAGGATAAAAAACCATTTCTACTGCTAACCAATTGGTAAACCATCCAATAATAGCACACACTAATGGAATAGAAATATAAATTGCTACATCCCCCATATAAACTCCCTTTTTTAAATTTATATTCAAATAAATTCCATGTAAATTAAAAGTTTATTTATTTCAACTAAAAATTATTTTAATTTTTATACTTTTATGTATTTAATATAAATATGTTAATTTTTTTTATATATTTTTATTAAATTTTTTATTTTGTATAAGATAAAAAATTTATGTTATAAAATTAGCAAAGGAATGTTTAATATATAATTTTTATAAACTATTTTGAATTCCTTTTTAGGTATTTAGAATATTCTTCTAATGGTTGGTTAAATTTTTCGTCATAATAAACGATATAAATAGAAAAAAGCATTCCGATGCTAAAAATTCCCACTGTTTCTTGATGATTTAAACCAGAAATGGATTTATATGTTTTATAAACACCATAAGATATACCCGTAGTAATGGGAAAGGATAACATAAATATTATCCATCTTCGTTGCCATGGTGTTTCTTGGTAAGCAGGTTCTGGAATATAAGATAAATGGAATTCATTGAGGTTTTCTCTTCCCATCTGGGGTAAAAAATATTTTTGAATATAGTATTCTCTTGCTTGAATATCTTGTTGGGTTCTATTCAACAATTCTTCTTCTTGCGAAGATATTTTTATATGCAGTTGTTGTTTGTCTTTTAATTGATTATTAACATAATCTTCTGGCGTTTGAGTTGGATTTAGCAAATAGGATTCTACTGGGCTTAAAGAACTTTTTTTTTGTAAATAAAAGGGTAATATAGATGGCTTATAAGATGGATCTTTGGATGTTGGTCTTTTTTCTCCTTGAATTACCGGACCAATATTTTGAGCATTCAAAGAAAAACATAAGATAAAAAAAAATACCACAAAAAATCGGTTCATAGAAGTTAAAAAAAAATGTTTCCTTAACAAGACAAGAAAAAGATACATTCATAATGTATTTCTCGATTACAAAAATGATAGCATTTTGATTTGATCACAAATAGTTCCCAAACAAAAAATCGTTTTTTTCAATATAAAATATGAAAAAATAATTATATTTTATTTTAAAATAAATTTAATATTTACAACAAATATAAATTTATTCTTAAATTCTGCAGGTAAGGGATCAAAAGGTGCAGAAACTTTAATAGAACGCAAAGCTTCGTTGATAAAATTTTCATTTGTTCCTTCTAATACATTTAGATGTACAATGTTCCCTAAGGAATCTAATTCCACTTGCACCTTTACATAACCTTCTCTTTCCATGAGCAATTCGATTTTTGGGTATCGTTTATTTTTTTCGATTTTAGAAAGTACTTTTGCAATATAAGATTCTTGCAATAAACCTTCTGAACCAGTTTGTTCGAAACTTTGCTGTATGTTTTGATTTTCTTGCTCTTGTAAGATATTCTTATTATAAGAATTTGTCTTTTGTTTTTGTGTTCGAAGAAATTTAACTGGCACAGAAACAATATTCTTTCCTTGTAATGATAAATCCAATGTGGAATAATCTTTACTTTTAATCAATAATATTAAAATAAATATATTAATAAAAATTATTAAAATTACATAATATAAATTTCCCGAAAGTATCAATTTTTCTATTTTATTTTGTATCCAGTTCATATTCTAAAAACAATTCTACATTTTGTTGTTTCTGAATTTTACCCAATACTTGCATAAAAAAGCCATAAGGTATATCCTTATCTGCTCTTAAAATCAATTTTTCTGGTTTTTCTTTTTGTAGATAAGATTCTATTTCTAATAATCCAATATTTTTTTGGTTCCACAATATATTATAATGTCCCGTAGGTACTTTTTGCAAAGAAATGATGGGAACATTTTTGTTTTCGCTCGTATACGATTCTTCTAATTTCGGTAATTTGATATCCAAAAAAAAATTGATCTTCCCTACACTTAATATTAAAAAAAGAATTACTTGAAAAATCACATCGATCAATGGTGTAATATCCATCTGAAAAGAACTTTTCTTTTCGTTTTTAAATTGAATCATTCTATATCCTTTTGTTTTTCTTCTAGATAAGATAAAGCAAAATTGAGCAGATCAATTCGCGATTCAATTTTTGATTCCAAGATAAAATAAAATATATAACTAGGGATTGCGACAATTAAACCAAATGCAGTTGTTAGCATAGCAACCCAAATTCCACTAGCTATGATGGATGGCGCAACTTGACTAGATAATTCCGAAATATTTTGAAATGCTTCTATCATACCAATGACAGTGCCTAATAATCCAAGAAGGGGAGCGATCTGTGCATTTAAAGACAAAACAGAAATACGTTTATTTAAATTTTTGATTAATTGTTCTCCTTCGCGTTTAACAACAATTTCTCTTTTAGAAGAAGGATTTTCGAAATATAAATTTAATAAAATTAATGTTTCGTTTTTATAAATTTTATTTTTAAAGCGATTTTTTAGTTGTTCTATTATAGATTCTTTACGATTATAATTATATAAAATATTTAATAAATTTTCTTTAGAAATATTTGTATAAGTTAAATATACATAACGCTCAATAAAAACACTTAAAGATAAAATACCCACAAATAAAATGGGCCACATCAATATTCCGCCCTTATAAAATAGACTTACGAAGTAATCCATAGATATGTTAAGTTTTTTCCTTGATTGATGCTTGAAAAGCATTTTAAAAAATTGGAGCCAGATGGCTCCACAAAGGCGGTCTTGCTCCGACGACATGACCTAATACTTAGGAGTACAATAATAAAATAAAATTTTCACGAAGATTCAATTAAAAATTCATCGTTAATTGTACAAATACATTTCTACCTGGTTCTGGAATTTTAATACCACTTGCATAAGGATCTCTTAAATAAGAAAGATGTTCATAATAGTATCTGTTAAAAATGTTTTTAACACCAGCAGTAATTTTTGTAGATTGTTTATCGCTTTTTTGTAATTCATACCCAAAATAGAGATTTCCAATACCCCAACCAGGTGTTCTTTTTTCTCCAATATTCTTATCAACGAGACTTTGGGTTGCTGCAAATTCACCTTCGAGTTCTACATAATAATTTTGAATTAAATATTTTATTCCAACCAATCCTTTTAATGGTGGTATTTCTGGTAAGTTTGTATCTTCTGTTTCGTTGATTCCTCTACTATAAGATAAACCCGCCTTAGCTACATATTGTTCCGATATTTGATATTTTAAGTTTAACTCCCCACCATATAAAATTGCATCTACTTGTTTGTACGTCTTTCCAAACCTACCATAGGGATACATCATAGAAGGAGAAAGTATACCAGCATAGTTTGTCACAAAGGCGTTTACGTATTGATAGAAATTAAAAGAAGGTGCCATCATCATAGCTGGAACAACTATCATATGATACAATAAATCATCTTTGGTAATGTTTCCTAATAGATGATCGGGTGAATTTCGAACCACTGTATAATTGTCTAATGCAGAATAGAAGACATCGAATTCGAATTTGAATTTTTCTTGTTTAACTTCTGCACCTAAGTCAACTTGTTTATTTCTCGTAGCTTTTAATGTGGGATTACCTACACCATCTGGTGCCGCAATCGTTCCCATACGCAACAAGGCAAAATAAAGTTCTTGTGGATCGGGAAATCTTGAACCATAACCTAATCCCAATTTTGCTTTTGTGTCTGATGTTAGCTCATATTCCCATTTAATATAACCACTTCCTTCTGCAAAATCTCTTTTAGGCTGTTTTTGTGGAAGATAAACTTCTGCGTCGAATACAGTAAAGGCTTCTGTATAAGAAACATATTGAAATTGCAAAAATGGATCATAACTTGGAAAATACATATTATAAACAATTCTTCTGTCTTTTTTTGCCTTTGTAGAATGAATATCATATCTTATACCAGCTTTTTGTAATATTTTATTAGAAATTTTGAATTCATTTTCTGCATATACACCTAAATTATTTGTTTCTGTATCTGGTAGGGAACCTTGTGTTCTATAATTTGCCATAGTCATAGAACCCATACCCATACCAGAGCCCATTCCCATACCCATAGAAGGTATTTGTTGATTTATATTTGATGGAAATGGCATCCTCATGGTAGTTTCGATGTTCCATCTACGTAAATATGTGTCTATACCAAAGTTCGTTTTTTGTAAGATATTCGTTTCTGCATCAATTCTAAAACCATTTAGGCTAGATGTTGCCCAACTTCTCATTCCATATGTTCTAGATAAATTGCTTTCTAAACAATTTGTATTATTTGTGGTAGAAGAACATCGGACTTCATCAGTCATATCGTGTAATGTATCACTTCCATATAGTTTAAATGACAATTTTTTAAGGTTTTCGTTGATATTTTTAATAGAATATTGGATAGAACCTTTTTTGAACTCGTCCCATACCATATCCATAAGTAGATAGGGAGTTAAATTATTAGCTGTCGTAAAATAATATCCCTCGATTTCTAATTCTTGTTGTGGGTTTATCGATATAATAGTTTTTACACCAGCAGTCTTTTTTTCGGTTAAGATATTTCTTTTTTGATATTTATAACGATTCGAAGAAGGTGCAGTTTGCAATTCAAAAGGAATTACACCGGGATATTCATAATTGAAATTTGCTAAATTTACACCATCTATGCTTGTTGGAAGAGGAAAATACGCTAATGGATGATCTAAATCAGGATATACTTTTGTAATAGAATTTCCATTACCATCTTTATATGGTTTATATCCTTGATAACTACCTGTTACTGCAATCTTAAACGCTTCTGAACCATAAGCAGTTCTAAAGCTAGCAATCTTTTCGTCATAACTTCCTGCTTGTAATTTAATAGAATTTTCTAAACCCATTTTAATATCTTTTGTTTTTGTATAGACTGCTCCACCCATGCTTCCTTGATTTTTAACATCATAAGGCCCTTTGATAACTTCGATAGATTCTAAGTTATCAAACGTAATTAAACTAGCTGGTGGATCCATTCTATTAGGACAAGCTCCATAAGCCTTATCACCATCGATCAATATGTTAATATTATCCTTAGATAAACCGCGAAGGTTCAAATCTATGGATGATTTTCCTCGCTTTGTAAAATGAATACCTTCGATTTGTTTTAATCCCTCGATTGCTTCAGTATAACCTTTTTCGTTAATTTCTTCGAGCTTTACCCGTTTTTCGGATACAATTATAGTACTTTCTTGGGAAAATATTACACCAAATAATGTAAAATATATTGCCAATATTTTGAATAAATGTTTCATTTTTTTCCTCCAAATAGTATAAATGATTTAATAAAATTATTTATTTAAAAAAATTATTAAATTCTTATACTATTGGAGGTCCTCGAATAAAATCTTTTGATCTGTAATGATGGAGGGATATAGATAAATTAAGAAAAGAACGTTTTTTTTCTGCATTATAATGAATTTGCTGAATGTTTGGTAAATCAAAAAGATCAAAGTTACCTTTAAAAATCGCAATAGACGAATGAATATTTTTCCAAACAATGTATTGATTTTGTTGTGTAATTAAAAAATCCGAACTACAAATCTCTTCTTGAATTGTTTCTTCTGCAAAAATCGAATAAAAAATATTTTGTTTAGGACTATTCAAAAAAAGAGGAAAAAATAGATTTAATAATAGTACTATTGCAAAAGAAAGAGAAAGCAATCTATCTATTTTATGTTTAGAAAACATCTGTAACCCCAATTTATTCTTTAAAGAATTTATGTCAAACTTATTTTAAATAATCAAGTATAAAATCTTTTAAATTCAAAAAAAATCAAAATCCATCCTACAATCATGCAAAGACCTCCTAATGGCGTAACCCAAAAGAGATATGTTGGAAAAGATAGATGGATAATTGGTTGTAGTGCAATCCAATACAAGGTGCCAGAAAAAAATACAATTCCGAAAAAAATCAAATAAAAACTGATAGAAATGACTGTACGATTGCTCAACAAGTTCCATACCCCTATAACAAGTAGTACCAATGCATGATACATCTGATATCTTACTGCTTTTTCGAAAATGGATAGTTCTCGAAGTGTTATGATATTTTGATTTGCAAATCTTTCTAAAAGATGTGCAGAAAATGCACCAGCAATTACAGCTAATGCCCCCAACATACAAGCCAAAAAGATTTGAATTTGTATTTGTTTTAGATGTTTCATAGATAATTATTAATTAAATTTCTTACAAAAAATTTTCCATTACTTTTATATTTGATTGACTTAATAATCAATTTTATTATACAACCAACTTATGAAAAAAATTTATCGAGCTTGCAACCTTTGCGAAGCAATCTGTGGACTAGAAATACAATACGACGAAGAAAAAAATGAAATTTTATCTATCAAAGGTGATTCTAATGATCCGTTAAGTAGAGGTCACATCTGTCCAAAGGGAGCTTCGATTGCAGACATTTATTATGATCCGAACCGTTTAAAAAAACCTATAAGAAAACTAAAAAACGGAACGTGGCAGGAAATTGATTGGGAAGAAGCAATCTCTTATACCAAAGAAAACATAAAATCCCTTCAAGATAAATTTGGACATGATTCCATTGGCATATATTTAGGAAATCCTAATGTTCATAATTATGGTTCTCAACTATATGGTTCGCGATTTATAAAATCATTAAAAACAAAAAATATTTTTTCTGCAACTTCTGTGGATCAATTACCACATCATTTCGCAAGTTATTTTATGCTTGGTCATCCCAATCTTCTTCCTATTCCAGACATCGATAGAACACATTATTTTTTGATTTTAGGTGCAAATCCACTTGCCTCGAACGGAAGCTTAATGACAGCTCCTAATATAAGAGAACGACTAAAAGCGATTAAAGAAAGAGGAAAAGTAGTTGTTCTCGATCCAAGAAAAACAGAAACAGCAGAATTTGCATCAGAACATTATTTTATCTATCCAGAATCAGATATTTTTTTCTTACTGAATTTTTTACGATATATCTATGTTCATAAAGCAATTCGTTTAAACCATCTTCAAGATTTGATTAAAGAAAATATCATAAACGAAATCGAAAAAATATTATCGATGTTCCCCAATTTAGAAAATCTTACAGAAAAATTCACAAAAATTTCCCAACAAAATTTAAACAATATTTATAAAGAATTTCTCGATGCTCCGAATGCAGTTTTATATGGTAGGATTGGCGTTTCTACCCAACGTTTTGGTGCAATCTCTTTATGGCTTATCTATTTGATCAACATCTTAACAGGAAATTTTGATCAAGTTGGAGGAATGATGTTTACCTCCCCAGCCATTGATTTAATCGGTAAAGTAGAAAAACGCAATCTTTATAAACGATATTATTCTTCGGTTACGAACACACCAGAATTTATGGGAGAATTTCCTGTCTCTATTTTAGCAGACGAAATCTTAACAGATCACCCACAATCTATTAAAGGCATGATTGTAATTGCAGGTAATCCTGTCCTATCTACGCCTAATGGCAATCAGCTAAGAAAAGCATTCCAAAAATTAGAATTTTTTGTAAGCATTGATTTCTACAAAAACGAAACGAATCAATATGCAAACATTATTTTACCACCAACCTCTCCCTTAGAACATGAACATTACGATATTACTTTTCTAACACTTGCCGTAAGGAATTATGCAAAATTTTCCGAAGCAGTATTTCCAAAACAAAAAGATTCTCGCGACGATTGGGAAATTTTTAGTCAATTGATGGATCAAAAGCGAACTATACATCCACAAGAATTATTAAACCAAATGCTAAAAAATGGTCCTTACAAGTTAAGTTTAGAAGAACTAAAAAAACATCCCCATGGCATAGATTTAGGATCTCTGAAACCAAACTTAAAAGAAAGAATTTCGGAGTTAGTACTTTTTCCCAGTATCTTTGTAGAAGGATTAAAAGAAATTTCTAAAAACATGCATTCGTTCTTTGGTTTAAACCATCATTTGGCACTAATCGGTAGAAGAGAGTTAAGAAGCAACAATTCTTGGATGCATAACATTCCACGATTAATTAAAGGAGAAGAACGTTGCAAAGTGTGGATTCATCCAGAAGATGCACAAAAAATGGGAATAAAAGAGAATCAGTTTATCAAAATTAAATCTACAAATGGAGAAATAGAAATAGCAGCACATATCACCGATAAAATTATGCCGGGTGTAATCAGTATTCCACATGGTTATGGTCATCGCGTTATAGATGATATTTCTTGGATCAATGCGAAAAATCTTACATCGAACGCTAGTATAAATGATTTAACAGATAACCATCGCGTAGATTTGATCTGTTTTAATGCGGCATTCAACGGAACCCCCGTACAAATTCTTGTATAATTAGGTTTGATGAGATATTTTTAATATTAAAGTTGTTAAAGTTTCGAATAAGTGATTTGGATGATCAAGAATCTTATAATGATTTTGTCCAAACATCAAAGGTAGATAATATTTTGCTTCTTTTTCTAATGCAATGCCGAAAAAGTGTATTTGATTTTTTCTTCCTTCTCTTATCGCTTGTTGAATGTCGTATATACCATATTTTCCTTCGTACTTATCGTAATCGTTAGGTTTTCCATCCGATAAAAGAATAATCCATTTTTGCGCATAAGAAAATTGATTTAGCAAAGAATTCGCATGCCTAATTGCAGCACCAATTCTTGTATAACCTTGTGGTTGAATAGCACCAATTTTTTTAAAAGCATTATCCCATGGTTCTTTAAAATCTTTGATCAAATTAAAATAAATTTGATTTCTCGTAATAGAATAAAAACCAGCAATACTAATATAAATGGGAATATCTTTTAATACATCTCCCAAAACAATCAATGCTTCTTTTTCTAAATCTATAATGCGATGATTTTCTACATATCCATCTGTTGACAAAGATTGATCGAGCAACAATACAATAGAATAATTGGTGTTTTTTAAACGTTTATTTTGATAAATTCTTTCGTCTGGTGTTCTTTTGGAAGAAAGATCACAAAAATAATCGACATAAGAATCATAATCTACATCAATACCATCAAATTGTTTATTTATTATAGTAATTTTATTATAAAAATTATTTATTATTTTTTTTAATTTATGAATATCATTTTTATATTTATTGATTGTTTTTAGATAAAAATTTTCGTTCATTTCTTTAAAAAACTTAGGGTATACTTTTACATAATTCTTATTGTATTTTCTTTTTTTTTGATCCCACTCATCATAATAGATAAAATAATCATCGTTTAGATTTTGATCCGAAACTTCTCCCAAATAACCACTCAGAGAAAATTCTGTTTTATAGATAGAATGGACTTTTTCTGTGGAACGAATCATAAATTGATGTTTGATTTCTTTTAATGCTTCCTCATGTTCTTTTAATTCATCTTCTCCATCAAGGTTTCTCCAATTGCCTAAAAACTCCTCGATGGTTTCGATCTTTTCGAAGTTATGCATTAAAGTATATTCTTGAATTTTTTCTTTATTTTCTTCGATCAATTCTATATTATCAACATTAAGAGAACGATGGATTTCTGTTTGAATATTTCTTTCTAATGGATGATTATCAATCGTCGGAGAATTTGCTTTTATATGGATCATTGTTTTAGGATATAATAATCCACTTACGTAGAGTAAATCTTGATCCGAAAGAATAGAAGATATCGATTTCCATATTTTTTGGGATTCGGGATATTCTAGAAAAACATTTTTTAATACAAAAGGGAAAAACTGCAAAGATAATTCCGTATTTTTTTTAAAATTGATGTTTTCTTTTAAAAACAAATTGTTTTTTAGAATTTCTGACATATATAAAGTTTTAAACAGATAAAACTGAACATTTAAATCTTTTTCCGAAAAAAACGAAATCTTTTCTGGATAGTAGAACAAAAATCCACAACATCCTCCGTATGGGTTTAAACCATTTACAGCTATTTCTATTTCGTATCCTGTTGTTACGCGAACCCAAAGTTGAATTGTATCTTTTAAAGATTCAAAGTATACTGTATATGGAGGTTCCTTCTTTTGTTTGAATTTACTCCATTGATTGTATACAAACTGAAATATTTTCTGATCAAGTTCCATTTTAGAAAAATAATGCAACGATATCTTTTAAATTCTTTAATATTTCGGGATCATCAGTTAGTGGATTCAAAATTCCTACTTCGCAAGCTAATCGCGGTGGCAATCCATCACCAATCAATTTTGCAGTATGAACAAGCAACCGGGTAGAAACTGTTTCTACCAATCCTAATTCCTGTAGATTTCTTACCTTATTTGCGAACAAAACCAATCTTTTAGCATCATCTTCTTTAATTTTATGTCGAACTTCGTTTAAGATAATTTCTATTTCTATATCTTGGTTAGGATAATTAAACTGAAAAGAAACAAATCGCTGTTTGGTTGATGGTTTAATTTCTTTCCCTAAGCCTTGATAGCCAGGATTATAAGAAGCAATCAGCATGAATTCTGGACTAGCAATCAATTCTTCGTTGGTTTTATCAATATACAAGGTTCTTCTATAATCGGTCAAAGAGTGAATTGCTACCAACACATCTGGACGAGCTTCTGCAATTTCGTCTATATAAATCCATGAATTCTCTCGCACACTTCTTGTTAATGGACCATCTAACCAAACGGTTTCTGCACCTTTAATAACAAAACGCCCAATTAAATCAATAGCAGATGTTTCTTCGTGACAACTAACGGTGATCAACTTTTTGTTAAATTTTTCTGCCATAAATTCAACAAACCGGGATTTTCCACAACCCGTAGGTCCCTTTAATAACAGAGGAAGTTGATTGTTATAACAATATTCAAAAACTTCAACTTCCTTTCCTATAACGCGATAATAAGGTAATGTTTTTGTAGTCATATTATGCCTTTAATATTTGTAACCCCACCCACCCGCTTCCCTTTTGTTCAAGTTTTTATGCTTCTTGAAGTTCTTTATCTAACATTGCTTCTTCTTTAGGTGTGCCATATTTTATAAACTGATAGATAAATAATATAGCCCCTAAACTAAATAAACTTGCCGCTAAGATTAATCCCACAAAATGAATTGCTATTTCTTTTTGAACAAGTAAGAAATCTAAACCCAATTTTTTTTCTAAATAAACCTGAGATATACCTGCAACAGCAAAAGCACCTGTCATAGCAACCATACCAATATTTGCTAACCAGAACGCCCAATAACCTACAATATCGTTCCATAGTTTTCTTCCTGTGATCATCGGCATAGCATAAGTAATAACAGCTAATACCAACATTCCATAAGCACCCCAGAATGCCATATGTCCATGCATTGCAGTTATTAACGTTCCATGAGTCCATTTATTTACCTGTGGCAAGGTATGAGCAAAGCCTAAAAATCCAGCACCAACAAAAGACATAATAGCACAACCGATTGTCCAATAGAGAGAAATCTTGTTTGGATGTACGCGACCAGATTTTCTATACATAGCAATTGCCCATAATGCCATACCTAAGAATGCTAACGGTTCTAATGCAGAGAAAATACCCCCAACCAACAACCAATATTGAGGAGTTCCTATAAAATAATAATGATGCCCAGTACCTAATATTCCAGATAAAAAGGTTAATCCTACGATTACATAAAGCCATTTTTCAATTACTTCTCGATCCACCCCTGTTAATTTAATCAATAAGAATGCCAAAATAGATCCCATAATCAATTCCCATACACCTTCTACCCACAAGTGTACAACCCACCAGCGATAAAAAGAATCTAAGGTTTGATTATCAAACCAAATCATTCCAGGAAGGTATAATAATGCCGCGGAAAGTAATCCAAAGAACAGTACCAATTGAGTTGTAGAATGCTTTTTAGCTGTCCAAACAGTCATGCCAATTATATAGAGAAACAATAAAACATCCACCACAACTAAGTAATCCAATGGTCGAGGAATTTCTAAAAACTTTCTACCTTCCCACCAATTAAAATGATATCCCACAATAGCAATAACACCTACTATCACCCATGCAGCTAATTGCAATAGTGCTAATTTTTCGCTGTAGATTTCTCTTTCGGATTCTTCTGGAATGATATAATATGCTGCACCCATAAATCCAGTCAAAAGCCATACTACCAATAAATTGGTATGTACAGCACGAGCAGTATTAAACGCGATAAACGGATGCAAAAATTCAAAACCGATTCGATAAAAAGCCATGATAAAACCATAAACAAGTTGTAACGCAAAAAGTAGCATTGCAACTGCAAAAAAATAATACGCAATTTGTTGTGATTTGTATTTCATAATATCCTCCTTTGAGCTTATTTTAAGCTACTTAAAAAAGCAGCTAATTCTTGGATTTCTTCTTCGGATAAAGGAAGTTTGGGCATATTGGTTCCTGGTTTAATAGATTGAGGATCCTTTAACCATTTTACTAAATAGTCTTTCTCGTATTTCGCACCTACATGATCTAGTGCTGGTCCAACATTGCCACCATTTCCTCCAATAGCATGACATGCTTTACATACCTGGTTGAATTTTGCAGGAATGTTAGAAATTTCTTGGTTTGTTTTTACTGAGGTTTGTACAACAATATCTGGTTTTGGTGGCCATCCATTTGTATCGATTTTACCAACCCATTTAAAGAATGCAATTAGATAAGAAATTTGTTCATCACTAAAATTATATTTGGGCATTTTTCTTTCGTTAGGAAACATAGCTTCGGGATCCTTCATAAATAACCTGATCCATTCCTCGCCCCTTTTTTCTACCACCTTTGTAAGATCTGGTGCATAATAAGCTCCCTCACCCAAAATTGTATGACATCCCATACAATTGTTTTCTTCCCAAATCCTTTTTCCTTTAACGACATCTTCTGTTAGATCTTTTGTATGGGTTCTTTCTGGTAATTGCCTATGGGTATCTACCGTTAAACCGATAAAAATAGCCGAAAATAAGAATGTTCCCCCTAAAAAGAACATCCTTGCCTGTGATTTACTGAGCATATTTCCTCCTTAAATTTAATTTATGGATTTAACCCTCTATTATCTCAATTGAACAAATAGTGTTATAACAATTTATAAAAGTTTGTCAAATCAATTATGTTTATATACTATTATATCATTATTTTTTAGTTGATATTGAGTCTCATTTTCTATAATTTGAGGTTAAAGATTAGGAGGTTCTATTTCTATCAAAATTTTTTAATTCTTCGTATAGCGAAATTCCTAAAATAGCATCTTGAAAATTATTAGGTAAGTTTTGATAGATGGACTGATACATTTCTATCCAGGGATTTTTAAACTTTATCAGAAAGGGAATCTTTTTTAATTCGTAAAACTTTTCGTATCGAGAAGATTTTGCTTTTCGGTATACATAAATTCCTGTATTTCCTACTTCGATTCTTCCTCTTGTAAAATCTAACACCATGGAAAATTCAAAATATTGTCTTTTGCCACCAGATTCTAATTGGATCAGTATATCGTCTTTTTTTAACAAATGTATGGAACGTTCTTCTATTCCATTTTGATTGTATTCCCAGTAGCTATAGAGTATTTTGGGTTTACCAACATACCATAGAATTAAATCTAACCAATGAATTGCATCTTCTAAAAGAGGATCTCGTTTTATAGAAGGAGCTAATACCTTTCCTTGAATGTTTGTTAAATCTCCCAAGGTTCTTCGCATTAAGATTTGTTTGATGCTTTGATAGTTTGGATGAAATCTTCGTTCGAAATTTACATAGATGGAAACATTTTGTAGGATGGGTTCTATATCTTTTATCTGTTGCGAATTATATGCAATAGGTTTTTCCATCAAAATTACAGGGATAGAATAATCTACCAAATCTTTTAAAATTTGACAATGGGAATCTGGACCAGTACATACAACAGCAAAATCAATTTTTTTGTTTAAATTTTTTAATAACTCTTGATGCTTAAAAGAATATACAATATCTTTATTACTCTTCCACCAACTCAAAAAAGAAACGACTTTATCTTTATTTCTATCGCATACCCCAATTAAATCGAATTGATCTTCTAATGCTTTTATTGTTCCAGCATGTGTGCAAGGATGATATCGTTTTTGATCTAATTCCAACTGCCATCCTATGCGTCCTAATCCAATTAAAACAGTATTCCACTTCATTAAATAATTCTATTTATATATATTATAAATCAATTAATATAATTATTTTATAAAATCAAAATGTATATTTTCTTAACTACCTAAAGAAGTTACAGCGATCTTAGGACGAAAGTTTTTCCATTCCTCAAATTTTTCGTAAACGTTACCTGTTTTTAACAATTCTAATATTTTCTCTGTTGCATCTTTTAAAGAAATATCTTCGAAGAGGGTTAAAGCCAATGCAGAATTGATTGCAACAATACTATTTTCGATTTGATTACCCGATCCCTGAATGATTCTAAGAAATCTTTCGACGGACTCTCTTCTATCTTTTACTTTAAGAGAATCTAAACTTTCTGGCTTAATACCAAAATCTTCTACGCGAAATGTTCCTTCTTTTACAATTTTTCCTTGTTGGATTTGTATATAATCTGTTGGTGCTGCAATGGAAACCTCATCTAATCCGTCGTGGGAATGAATCACATAAGCATTTTCTCTACCTAACCCAGTAAGTGCTAACGCAATTTGAGGCATATAATCTTTGCTAAATACCCCCATAATCTGATGCGTAACTGGTGCTGGATTTGTAATTGGTCCTAAGATATTGAATACAGTTCTTACACCAAGTGTCTTTCGAACAGGAGCTGCATACTTCATCGCTGGATGCCATTTGGGAGCATATAAAAAAGTAATTCCGACTTTTTCTAAGCATTCAGCTGCTTCTTCGTTAGAAATTTCTATATTGATTCCACATTCTTCTAATACGTCTGCAGAACCAGTAGCACTAGAAACAGCGCGATTACCATGTTTTGCTACTTTATAGCCTAACGTCGCCATTACAACAGCTGTAATCGTAGAAATATTAAGCAAATTCGCATTATCTCCACCAGTACCACAAGTATCTAAAATATTGTATCTTTCGCGAGATGGCCATCGTACTGCTGCTTTTCGCATCGCTTTGGCAAATCCTTCTATCTCTTGTCCTGTTTCTTTTTTCATTGCTAAGGCAACAAGCATTCCAGCAGTGCGAATTTCTCCAGCTTCTCCTGTCATAATTTTATTCATGACAGAATAGGCCTCTTCTTCTGTTAAATCTTCAAAAGACATCACTTTTTTTAAATATTCATTGAATTCCTTCATATTTTAGCTCCTTTTGTTGTAGGGAGGTAGTAATAAACGATAATTGGTAATTAAATATCTTAATCCGGATATGATTGTTATAATTGTTGTAAACAACATTAAATAGTATGGCACAAAAGAAGACAAGATAAACCATAGATCATTATATTGCCTATGGATAAATTGTAAAAAAAATTCATGTGCAATCTGATAAGTATAAAATCCCATCTCTTTTTTTTGTATGTAAATTTCGTTTATCATATTTCTTTGTTTGTATGTGATAACTAAAAAACTCAATAAAATAACAATAATGCTAAACATTTGAAAAAAAGTCTTAACTTTTCCAAACATAGAGGTTTTAATACTTGTACCTTTACGAATTGCCAAACTTCTTAACATCGTAATTAAAACATCTCGACCAACTATGCACAAAACCATCCATATTTCCACCTGTTCTGTTAAAAATAAAAAGGTTATAAGAGCACCAACAACCAAAAATTTATCGGCTAAGGGATCAAGGAATTTTCCAAACTCGGATTCTTGATTTAATTTTCTTGCTAAATAACCATCCACCAAATCCGATAAAGATGCAATTACAAAAATCATAAATGCAATAATTCTATAGGTTTGATTCGGAGAAATAATGAGATAAATAAACACTGGCACCAGAATAACCCTTAAGTAGGTAATCATATTGGGAATATTAAATTTCTCATTCATAATCAATCTCCTATTCGTTCGAAACAATTTTTCCTAAATAATCATAAGAAATGGAGCCAGTAATTTGGACGTTATAAAAACTTCCTAACTTAGGTAAATGATTGTATTTTTTCTTCCATTCACTATATTCGAAAGGAACTATCACAATATCATCAATTTCTGGTGCAGATTGTTGTCTTCTAAAATGCAGTTCATTAGGTCGTATATTTTCTAAAATACATTTATAAATTTTATTATAATTTTTTATCATAATAGATTTTAAAATTTCATTATAAAAATTCTGTAAATCATTGATCTTCTGAGAAATTTCTTTTTTGTTTACCTTAGAAGCATATTGATAAGCAACAGTATTCTCTTCCGGAGAAAATCCAAAAAAAGAAATATGTTCAATTTTAAGTTCTTCGATAAATTTCTTTATTAATTCTATATCCTCCCATGTTTCTTCTGGATAACCAATCAAAAAAGAAGTTCGAATCTCTAAATCGGGAATCATTTGCCTTGCCATAGAAAAAAGATCTTTAAAAAATTCATAACTACCGAAGCGGTTCATTTTTTTTAATATTCTTTCGGATACATGTTGAAGTGGACTTTCTAAATAAGGAACAATTTTTTTAAAATTTTTTTTATAAATTTCTTCTAATATTTTTTGAGTTTTTTTATCTGGATAAAGATAAAGAATTCTTAACCATTCTATTCCAGAAATTTGTTCGATTTGTTCTAAAAGTTCAATAAATTCTTGGTAATGATTTCCATAAGAGTTTGTATCTTGACTCACAAGACAAATTTCTTTTATACCCAAATGGGCTAATTCTTGAACTTCTCGAAGAATTTCTGATTTTTCTCTAAACCGAAAATTCCCACGAAATTGAGGAATTGCACAAAAATAACAGTTTCTGTTACAGCCATCAGAAATTTTTACTGGGGCATAGAACTTATTGGGAGATTTGATAGATTCCAAAACCTTATAATAATCCACATTTTGCTTTAAAGGAATCTGAAATTTATTTCGAATCAATTCCCCAGCTCGATGATACAATCCAGTGCCAAAAATATAATCTACTTCTGGTATTTCAATCTCTATCTCTTTATGATACCGCTCTGCAAAACATCCAACGACAATGAGTTTTTGATCATTCTTTTTGGTTTTTAATATTTCTTTAACTTCGATTGCTTGAAAAATTGTATCAATTGTTTCTTTCTTTGCATCTTCTATAAATGCACATGTATTGATAATATGAATATCTGCACCTTCTGGACTATTCGCTTTCTGAAATCCCTCCAACAAAAGAGATTTATCCATCTCTCTACTATCTGCTTCGTTTTTAGGACAACCCAAAGTAGTTATGTAATACTTCATGCTATTGACTAACTTCTATATTTTCTGCAATTCGAAACTTTGTTGGATCTAATGGATCGGCAACCTTACTAAAAGATAATTTTACAATTTTTCCTGGTGGCCCAGCAATTTTTGCAGGTAAATCTCCTAATCGATATCTCACACCTACACCATTTCCAATTTTAATTTCTAAACGTGTTTCTGCTTCTAGTATTCTCATATCACCTTGATTTAATAATATACCACGATAGGTTTTTCCATCTGCTACCCATTCTAAATAAGTATCTTGGATGATTTCTAAGACCACTGTAATATTCTTCTTGTCTCCAATCTCTTTCTTTTTAGCAACAATTTCTACTTGGCTCGAATCTTCCATTATCTCTTTAACAGAGATTTCTATTTGAACTAGGTTTTTATTTAATTCCGGTATAACATTGCTTAGGATAATTGTTTCGTTCGCATTGGTCAGAATAGAATAATCTTTTCCTTGATAAAATGCATCGAACTTTAAACTTTTTGGTTCAGATGTTAGCTGAAGTTCGGAAATACATAAATTGATTTTTCCCATTTCTGGAACAGACAATTCATAATTTTGAGAAATATCCATTAGAGATAAAAATGGTTGGTTTTCTTGTAGATTAATTTTTTTAATTTCTCTTTCTTTACAAGATACAATTACCGAAGAAGATTTAGTAAATTTTTTGTTAGAAATAAAACTTGATAGGTAATAAATTCCACCACCAACAATTATAAGGATCAAAGCAATTCCAACAATCTTGTAAATTAATTCATAATCAATTTGTAATGTTGGTTTAGAAATCTTCATCAATTCTTCTACCGGAGATTCTGTAATTTGAACCTTTAAACCTTTATATTCTCGTACAATTTCCTCTGGGTTTAACCCTAAAAACTCAGCATAAGTTCGTAAAAAACCTACAATATAGGTTTCCGAAGGAAAAACAGAATAATCTTCCTGTTCTAAAGCTTCTATGTATTTAGGTACAATATGAGTATTTTCCGATACCTCCCTTATAGTATATCCCTTAGACTCTCTTGTTTTTTTTAATTTTTCGCCTAATTTTCCCAAAACAGCCATTTTATTCCTCCGAAACCAAAGGATTTAAAACAATTCTCACATTATCTGGTGGAGTATACTGGAACAATTTTCCTTCTAGTTCTATGTTTGTTTCGATGTTACTAAATTCAATCGTTGTTTTTGTTCCAAAACTTCCTTCTGCTATCGATTTTTCTATAAAAAAATTGTCTGCATTGATAAACAAACGCATTTTTTCGTATCCACCTATCTTTACTTTTTGTTCTAAATCTAAAACATAGTATTTTTTTCCATCGATTTCTTTTGGTTGATTTATATCATCAAATTTATAATGATAGTCGTTGAACAAATGCTTAACACCTCTACCTGGCATTACAGCAAATATAGGTTGATTGTCTTCGTTTTTAGTTTTTAGGGTTAAATCTTGCTTTCCTACAAGGTTTTGGTTTGCTATAATAATCCAGAGAATTTTTCCATCTGATATAATTAAATCTCTATAAGGCTGAGTAAATTCAAACCGAACTCTACCGGGTTCTTTATAATATGCCGTTCCATACATCACTTTATTGGGAGAAGTAATTTTAAAATTTGCTTTGTAGGTTTTAAAAGAATCATAGACTTTGATAACTTCTTTTGCCACCATAGAATGAGATTTCCAATTATGGGGCTGCTGAGACCATAGATGAAAAATATAAATAAAAAAAATCAAAACAATTTTAATAACTTTCATAAGTATTTCCGTTCGAGTTAAGAATGATAAAAGCAATTTTTTTTTATAAAACAATATGGTAAATCTTTTTATTCAACGTGCTAAATGATTAATCTCTTCTGAGGATTTCTCTGGGCTTATTGCCAATTGCAGGGCTTAAATATCCCATCTCTTCTAATTTCTCCATAATATTTGCTGCTCTATTATATCCTATCCGTAATCTACGTTGTATGTAAGAAGTCGATGTTTTTCCTGTTTCTAGGATGATTTTCCATGCTTTTTTAATCAAATCCTCGTCAATTTGGTTAAACCCAAAATCTGCATCGATTTCCTGTTCTTCGGGAAGTTCAATATAACCAACAAAGTCATAATGCTGTGTTTCTTGTACGATGATTTCGATTTCTTCTTCTGTTATATTGGGAGCTTGAATTCTTATAGGAAGTGTAGTTGCAGGAGAACGATACAACATATCTCCTTTACCTAATAGAGTTTCTGCACCGTTAACATCAAGAATAATTCGCGAATCTACTTTTTGAGCAACTTGGAAACTAATCCTTGCTGGGCAGTTTGCTTTAATCAAGGCAGTGATAACATCCACAGAAGGTCGTTGTGTTGCTAATATCATGTGTATACCAACAGCACGAGCTTTTTGGGTTAGTCTAATAATTGATTCTTCTACTTCGCGAGCAGAAACCATCATCAAATCCGAAAGCTCATCTATAATAATCACAATATAAGGAATATAGTTGCCTTTTATAGCACCTTTTTTGACTTTTTCGTTATAAGATCGAATATCTCTACATTTCGCGAGAGAAAATAATTTATAACGATTTTCCATTTCGTTTACTGCCCAATGCAATGCTTTTTCTGCCAATTTAACATCAATAATGACTGGATATAACAAATGAGGTATGCCTTCGTAAAGTTTTAATTCTACCATTTTGGGGTCTATCATCAAAAAACGAATTTGCTCAGGTGAATATTGATAAAGTAGCGATGCAATGACTGAGTTTAAGAATACCGATTTACCAGAACCTGTGGCACCTGCAATAAGCAAATGGGGTAATCTTGTTAAATCTATATATCTTGTTTTGCCTGCAACATCTTTTCCTAAGGGAATATTGATATCTCGTTTTTTGGAGAAAAATTCTGGATCTTTATGTACAAGTTCTCCTAGCGATACAAATTCTCTGGTTTTATTGGGGATTTCTACTCCGATTGTTGTTTTTCCTGGTATTGGTGCAACAATTCGAACAGATAAAGCAGCTAAATTCATTCTTATTTCGTCTTGTAAATTGAGGATTCTATTAACGCGAACACCAGGTTCTAAGCGTACCTCATACATTGTTATCATTGGTCCTCTTGTTGCTCCAACCACTTGTCCTTTTATCCCATAATCGCTTAAGACCTGTTCTAATTTTTGCCAGTTTTCTTGAATCTCTTGTTGGATCGATAGACTACTTACCTGGAAAGAAGCCTGTTCTAAACGTAGATTTTTAACAGAAAGTCTATAAGGAATGTTGGAGTTTTCTGACGAAATGATCTGTTCTTGTAGCTCTTGAATTTTTTTGTGAATATATTCTGGATTAAAAGCATAAGACGATGGACTTTCTTTTATTTTTACAACATCGTTATCATTTTTTTCTTGTCTTATATCGGAAAACTCATCTTCTTGCAAGTTTGTATTTTGTATTTCATTATTTGGATGATTTTCTTCTTGTATTATAGTATCTTGTATCTCTAAATTTCGAAGCTCACTTTCGCGTATCGTAGGAATTTCTTCCTCTCTAAAATCTTCTATAAGACTTTCTTCTTCGTGCACTTGTAGTTGTTCTTGGGAAATATGTTGATTTTCTTTTTTATCATAATTAAAACCAATTTCTTGTACAATCTCCGGATCAAGCTCCATCTTGTCTAATAAATCAACAGTAGAAGGAAAATCATTGCCATTATCTTTATTCAAAACGATTTTTTTTTTACGGAAGGATTCGTCTTCGAATATAAACCTATCTTTTTGGGGATCAAAATATATCTTGATCTTTTTATTATCTTTTGAGTCGTTAAGTTGATTTACTTCAATTTCTTGTTTTATTGGAACTTCTTCTATAAGGATATCTTGACTTTCGTGCGATTGCGATAAAGTAACTGCTTCTTCCTTTGGATAACTTATAGGAACTTCTTTTTGTATTTCTTCTCTTTGTAGATGAAGTTCGCTATTAACATCTTCTGATTCTTCGATTACAACTTTTTGGATCCAAGGCATCTTTTTTTGTGTAGGATTTTCTACTTTACCTTTAAAAATATCTTTTAGAAAGTTCATAGTTTTTTGTTTAACAGTATTCGTTTTGATTCTATCTTCGGAATTTATTGATTTTCCTTCATTTTTTTTGTTTAACATATCTCTATTTTTTGTTATAAAAAAAGCCAATAATGGCAATAACTTAGCAAAAAGATTTACCCATGAGATCTTTTTTTCTTCTTTGTTTTTTAAGAAATCATAAAATTCTTGCCACCTTAAAGAAAACATCTTAAAAAGCGAGATAAAAAATACTATTACGATTAAAATTAAAAATCCCATTTTCCCCAACAAAAAAGAACCTATTGTAAAGAGCTGTTCGCCAGCAAAGCCAGAGTTCGGATGTTCTAATATTGCAAGCAAACTACTACTGGAAAATAAAAACAAAACAATGCCTATTATACCATTTCTTAGGTATTTTAAATCCGAAGAAAAAAAGCTTTTAATAGAAAATACGATTAGTAATGGACCAACAAAATAACTACTTGAACCAAAAAGCTGATACAAAATAAAGTATAAATAATATCCCAACAAACCAGACTGTTCTTCTGTTTTTTGAGGGTCCCTTTCGATAAAATACATACTTAAAATTAATAAAACACCAATAATAAAAAAAATCAGAATTGTTAATTGCGGTTTTTCTTGTCGATTGTTAAATTTCGAAACTACACCAGAAAATATTTTTTTCGCTAATTCCATTTTTTTATTATATCGTAATTCCATCAATAGAACTATAAAATAAAAATATTCTTTACAATGAGCATTTTTAAAATATTGTCTTCTTGTGGTACAAGAAGAATTATTGAGCGAATTATGGAATTATGCCCCATTGTTACAAAAATATTCAAACGAATTAGAAATGTATTGGGACGAAGCATTACAAGATTTAGAATCCAATAGTAAAGATATTTTTATAAATTATTTAAATAATTTTTCTCCTACTTCTGTAAAAGAACTGATATTTTATTATTATTTTTTGTATAGTGGATGCTTTTATCTACATATCAAATATTTAAACCAAACCTACCTAGAATTTGGGAAAAAAATAGAAATTATTATCAATCCTCTGCTAAAACACAGTAAATTTCTTTGGAATTCTTTAGAAATTTATGCTATCTTTCCCTCTAAAAGCGAAAAAATGATCGGAGAAATATTTGCTAAAGAATTCTTTCCCTTTGTTAGGAAGATGGTTCTGAACGATATATTATTTCTAAAAAGGAATATCTACGACTATCTAGAAAATACAATAGAATTCATAGAAAAAAAAAGTAAAATCTATCTAGAAAAAAATATTCCCGTAACACTTACACATTTTAAATTCGAAAATATAGATCGATACCTTTGTTATTTAGGAAATATTGGTTCATACAATTTTATTCTAGAAATTGATTCTTATATTCGTTCAAGATTAAAGAAAAGAGATATTTTAATCATTCTTTCTTATAATTCTTTTTTAGTGATGTCTATTGGTGCAAGAAAAGAAATTATTTTTGAACGATTTAAAGATGTATACATAGAAATAAAAAGCCTTGTTTTGGATTATCATATTTATATAGAAAGTTTATTAACACTAGACGATTCAGTAAAAGAAATTTTGCAAAAATTAAAAATTTAATTTATAATTATTTTTATAAATTATCTATAAGATATCGCTTTAAATAAATTGATTCTATTTGAAATGACTTTTTGATAATTTAAAATATTGTTAATCATAATTTTATGACGTTAAAAAAATAATGAATTTAAATTCAACAGAAAATCTTTAATATTTTCTATATCTTTTTGTTCAATGAATGTTTTTAGCATTTTTTTCTCTTCTTTTGGTATAAAATGCACTGGGAAAGTTTCTAGTAGTTTTTTTGTTTGGGATAATCCTAAATACTTACGAATATAATTAGAATTAGAATATTTAAAAGTAGTTAAGAATTCACTATCGGTAATACCGCGAAAATATTCCAGCATTAGATTAAAATAATCTTTTAATAAAATCAGGTCTTCTTCGACAAGTCTGGGCAAGACAAAGATTTGTATTGGATGAGTACGATATTTTTCTTTTGTAACAACTATACCATCTACACCAAACGTTTCTTTTACGTGATAAATTCCTACTCTACCATCCCAGCTACCAGTATCCAACGTTCTTACAAACAAAGGATTATGTTTTAGTTTGTTATAAAGTTTTTCGTTTATTCCATAAGTATTGATTTTAAAACTGCCATTAGAAAAATTGTTTGCATCTAAAAGTTTAACTTCTCTTTCTCCTTTATTTTTTATCACTTCTTCTATTGTTAAGTAGAACTTAATTTTTAATGGACTGGATGATTTAAAACATAAAACATATTCATCAAATTCGCCGCCTGCTCTGTAAAAGTTTTGAGGCGATAGATAATATTCTTTTTGTGTGGTCTTGCTATTAATTTTTAAAGCTTGGAATACGACGGGTTTTTGGGAAGGTTGTGCTTTTTTCTCGAAAAAACAGATACAAACATTGGTACCAGTAAAATCGAATATCTTTCGTTCGAAGATCACTGCTTTTTTGATGTTATAATATGGCAAAAAATCTTTTCTAATTTTATTCGATACAGAAAAACCAAACAAGAAATTCGTAGGAATGATGTAAATCAATTGTTCAAGTCCATGTCTTAGATCGTTTATAAGTGCGATTTGGTATAGATCTTGGTATCCTTTGTTTTGTCCCGAAAAATATTTTATGTTTCTTTTTGAATTTTTTACAACGTAACCCAAATAAAGATAAGGGGGATTTGTAATGTGGTAAGGTGGATATCTAAAAGATTTTAAATCCGGATAATTTTTTAAAGTATCTCTTAACTGGATGTTATTTTTTGCGATGTGAAGGTATTCCATAGTTTTTCGCGTTTTCGATTGCTTTTTCTACCATTTCTTTTTGAATATCATAAAGAAATATATGTTCTTTAAAAAAATCTATCCTTTTGTTTTTCGGCACTACTTCTAACATCGGTAGAATAAGATTTCCTTCGCCACAAAAGAAATCCACCCATGTATATTTATAGAGAATTTCTTGGATTTCTAGCAAAATATATTCTTTAAAAATATCTATCGAAGTAAGATGAAGCCCAAATTCTCTTCTTTCTTTTATCGACCAATCTTTCATACTCAAATATAAACGACATTATACTAAACATTTTTTATAAAATAGGTTTTACTCTACAACCATTTTTAAAGCGATTTTAGTTTGACGACATGGTTTTATTTTAAGTTTAAGTAAACTAATGGAAACAAAAGAAACATTATGGAAAGGTAGATCCGAAGGGAATGTTCATCCTTTGTTAATTAAGTTAGGTGAATCCATTACTTTAGATATTAAATTATACAGAGAAGATTTAAAAGGTTCTTATGTTCATGCAAAGATGTTGAATAAAATTGATGTATTAAACCAAGAAGAGCTAAACGAAATTTTGAAAGGTTTAAAACAAATCCAAAAAGAAATCGAAGAACATCAATTACCCATCAATGTGGAACTCGAAGATATTCACACACATGTAGAACAACGTTTAAAAGAAATCATTGGGCCAACAGCAGGGAAATTGCATACGGCACGTTCCAGAAATGATCAAATTGCATTGGATACCCATCTGTATGTAAAAAGAATTTCATTGGAAATCGCGAAAAAACTCGTAGAAATATGTAATGTTCTAATCGATCGCTCAATTGAACTTTTAGACTATATTTTTCCTTCTTATACACACCTACAAGTTGCTCAGCCTGTACGGATTTCGCATCATTTATTAGCATATTTTTGGATGTTTACACGAGATATTGAACGTATGATTTTTTCTTATCAACAAGCTAATAGATTACCATTAGGATGTGGAGCTGCAACTGGTGTTAATTACAACAACGATAGGCTGTTTTTGATGAATGAATTAGGTTTTGACGAACTATACGAAAATTCTATGGATGCTGTTTCTAGTCGTGATCATATTTTGAATTTTCTTTATGGAATTTCTGTCATTGCCACTCATCTTTCTCGATTATGCGAAGAGATTATTTTATTTAGTTCTGTGGAATTTTCATTTCTTGAATTACCCGATTCTCTTACAACGGGAAGTTCTATTATGCCACAAAAGAAAAATCCTGATTTAGCCGAACTTATTCGCGGTAAAGCAGCTAAATTTATTAGTAACCTTAATGCTTTGTTTATTACAACAAAGGGATTGCCTCTAACTTATAACAGAGATTTACAAGAAGATAGAAAACCATTGGTAGAATCAGAAGAAATATTAGATATATTAGAAGGAATACGATTAATGATTCTTTCTTTTAAGGTAAACGAAAAAGAGTTAGAAAAATCTCTACAAAAAGGTTTTGCGACAGCAACAGATTTAGCAGATGCACTTGTTCAAAAAAAACATATTCCTTTTAGAGAAGCCCACCATATCGTAGGGAAATTAGTAAGATTCTGTGTAGAAAATCGCTACACCTTGTTTGATATTCCCAAAGAACTACGAAAAGAAATTTACCCCGATCTTGCTGATGATGATTTTTATTTTAATAGCATTGATTTAAAAAAAAGCGTAGAAAAGAAAGTTAGTCGCGGCGGAACATCAAAAGTTCGAATAGAAGAACAAATTCAATATGCAAAAGAAAAATTAAAAAAAATCGTTGAAAATTTACCAAAAGAAGTTAATTTAACGTTAGAATAGATGGAAGATAAATTACAGTTTTACAAAGAAATCTTTAAAGATATTGCAACATACCAAAAGAAAGAAGAAATCAACTTTATCTTGGAAGAATTAGAACAATTTAACGACGAATTATCAGAAAATATCTTAAAAGAAATAGAAAAATTTTCTAAAACCTTTCCATTACCTTTATACTACTTCTCTCTAATAAGAATAATAAAACTTGCTATGGATCTAAAAAATAAATTATTTATAAATTATAATTATTATTTTGATTTATATAATAATTTAAGAAAAAAAATTAATAAATCAGAAGAAGAAAATAGGTTGTTAAACGAAGTAGGAGAAATCCTATATCGTATGGACGAAATTGATGGAAACCTCAAAAAAATCATTCCAAATTTAATTGAAGTAATACGAAAACAAATCAATCAAAATCAACAAGAAGAATCTGTTTTTCTAAAAAAAATCACTGCGGAAGGTTATTCGGAAATCTATCCTGTTTACGAAGACTTAGTAAAAGTTATTCTACATTTACTGGATGAATTAAAGCTAGAAAAAGGACTCTATAAATTAAGCCGATTGTTAATAGAAGAAGCAAACATTCAAATGCAATAAAATCATAGATCTGTATCTTCTACAAATTCTGTAAACGTGGATTTTGGTGGCTTGTAATATAAAGAAACAATCCTTGCATCCATTGGTGGTTTTGTTCGCGGTCCAATTTCCCAGACCATTGCTTTTTGGATCATCTCGTCATTTTCTTGTGCAAGAGAAAAAATCTTGTAGACCATAAATGCTTCGAAAAAATATTTCTTTTCTTTAAAGTCTTGTTGTTTTTGCTTAATCAACTTGCGCTGCGAAGAAGAAACATTTCCAATTTGTCTTTGAGCAATAAAAATCTGAAAGATCCGTTCCTGATCTTTTCCAGGTATTTGTAAATGCGCGAAAAGAGGATCTAATCTTTTTTTTATGTATTGATCAATTGTTTCTTTTTTTGGAAAGTCTGGATAAAAAACATCAGAAACTAAATCGGCGAATAACAAAGACATAAAAATATTAAAAGTCAAATCCTCTCTTTCTGCAAGCATTCTATCTGCTATTTGCAATCGTTTTGCAACTGGGGTATCGATAAACTGAATTTTCTGTGCTCTTGAATCTTTTGACATATTCTGTATGCTTGCATCGATAACACCGGGAAACAATACATCAAACAATCCACATTTAGCCAAGGATTCCATTATACTAGCAGAAATCCCTGTTCGAAAAATCTTCATAAATTCTTCGTGTAGACGATTTTTGTTTACTTTTAGTATTTCGTATTTATTTCTTTCTATTGCCTTAAAAGATTTTTTTTCGATCTCAAAATTCAATAGTGGAGCAAATTTTGCAGCTCTAAGCATTCTTACAGGATCTTCTTTATAAGAGATATCTGGTGGTCCAATTACGCGTATAATGCGATTTTTTATATCCTCTACGCCTCCTGTATAATCGATAATGACTTCTTTGATGGGATCGTAAAATAAGGCATTCATGGTAAAATCACGTCTTGCTGCATCTTCTTTGGGCGTTCCATATATATTATCTCTCTTAAACATGGTATGATCGATTTCTTTAAAGTTACCATTCAAACGATGTTCTGGTACTTTTCTAAATGTAGATACTTCGATAATTTTTAATTCATTCCCTTTCTTTTTGGATTTAAAATAAACATGAACAATACGAAATCTCTTACCTATAATTCTACTATTAGCAAAAAGTCGTTTTATTTCTTTCGGAGTTGCATTTGTAACTACATCAAAATCCTTAGGATTACGATTGAGCAAAAGATCCCTTATACATCCACCAACAAAATATGCTCTATATTTATTTCTAACCAAACGATTGATGATTTTTAGCCCATCTGGATCCATCATGCTATTTCGTAATTCATGAAAATCACGATAAATTCTCTTACCATCAGGATATTTTAAATAAGAATCGATACTTTTTTTTCTTAAGAATAAATCTTTCACTTTATACCACAAATTTCGCATTATAAGTATTAAAACTATTTTTGTTGCTTTTAAAATCAAGTAATTTATCTATGACACTACAAAAAATATGAAAAAGTATATCAAAAGAGAATGGTCAAAAAAAATTTCCAAATTCATTGATTGGGGTTGGAAAGGAATTACTGTTTTAGTATATACTGATATTACCAAAGAGCCTAAAAAAATAAAATTTAATTTTTATTCGATTGTTTTCCCCTTCATTATTCTAGGAACATTAGTTGTTTTATTATTGTACGATAGAATAGAAAAAATGATGATCACTACTCAAAAAATAGAGTATATAAAAAAACAAGAGATGATTTTATATAATTTATATTACTCATTAAAATTCAAAGAAACCTTACTAAAAAATATAAACTATCATCTCCACAAAATATATCCTAAAAATCTAGAAAATGTAGTAGAAAAACAATATTTTATCAAAATCAAAAAAGATCAACCCCCTGCTCATGCATCCACAAAAATGGAAGAAGAAATTTTATTATCCAATCAACTAAGATATAACGCATTAATAAACTTAAAGTCTAAACCACAGTTTCTACTAGAAGAGATTTGGCATAAAAGTCATATTTATAATGTAATACCAAAGGGAATTCCCATGTACCCCGGAACATATAATGTAACATCTCTTTATGGATATAGACAAGACCCTCTACATCAAGGAGAAAATTTTCATACTGGAATAGATTTTGCTTCTCCTCAAAATACACCGATATTAGCAGCATCAGATGGAATTGTGCTTCGAGTAAAAAATTCTCTAGATAGTGGTTATGGTTTTTTTGTTGTTCTTCACCATGGTTTAGGTTTTCAAACCCTTTACGCACATTGTAATAAAATCTTGGTAGAAGAAAATCAATTCGTCGAAGAAAAAAAAGTGATTGCCCTAGTAGGTAAAAGCGGTAGAGCCACAGGCAATCATTTACATTTCGAAGTGATTATTGGAACAGATAAAGCAGTTGATCCTCTGCCATTTATTAAACTTAAATAAATCTATGCCGTTTTACTTTCGCCTTCTTCGATGTAATCACAAGAAGAACAAGCAATGTATTTTCCTTTTTCTTTGTCGGATTTTTCTAACAATAATTTTCCACATTTGGGACAAACACGACCTTCTAGTGGTTTATCCCATGTTGTAAACTCACATTCTGGATAACGCGAACAACCATAAAATGGCCTACTTCGTTTTTTTCGAGAATTCTTTAATACAACATCACCAACTCCACAGACAGGACATTTGCCTAAGGGAATAGATTTTGCGTTCATACATTCTGGAAATCCAGTACAAGCGAGAAAATATCCATTTTTACCAATTTTTTTTACCATAGGACGACCACACTTTTCGCATTTATAATCTGTTGGTTCGTCTAGATATGTTTTTAATCCTTCCATATTTTCGATGGCATGTTGAACTGTTTTCATAAATGGTTCATAGAACTTCTTTAACATTTCTACCCAGTTTAATTCTGAATTTGCAATTTGATCGAGTTCTTCTTCCATCTTCGCAGTAAAATTGATATCCACCATTTCGGGGAAAAATTTGATCAGCATTTTATTTACAAGCATTCCTAACTCTGTTGGTTTTAATGCTCTTTGTTGTCTAACCACATAATATCGTTTGATCAATGTTTGAATGGTTGGTGCATAAGTTGATGGTCTACCAACTCCGCTTTCTTCTAACGCTTTGACCATAGTAGCATCTGTATATCGTGGTGGTGGTTGAGTAAAATGCTGAGTAGGTATTACCGATTGCAATTTTATTACATCATTTTCTTGGATTTGAATTTCTTTAAAAACATCTTTTTCGTCTTCGTCATTGTAAATCAGAGTAAATCCTTTGAATTTTACTTTTTTAAAATTCGCGCGAAAAAGATACTCTTCGCTATCTAACTTTCCTAAAATATCGATAGATGTTGTTTCGGAAATCTCTTCTGCCATCTGCGAAGCAACAAACTTGTTCCAAATCAGTTGATAAAGTTTAAGCTGATCTTTGTTTAAAAATGGAGCAACCCTTTCTGGTGTATATTCTACATTGGTGGGGCGAATTGCTTCGTGCGCTTCTTGAGCATTCTTAGATGCTTTTGAAAAAATTCGCGGCTGTTCGCTTAACATTTCTTTTCCGTAATTTCTTTCGATAAATGTTCGAACCTGATTTAATGCTTCGGGACTTACACGTGTACTATCTGTTCTCATGTAAGTAATTAATCCAATGGGAGAGCCTTCTACTTCGACTCCTTCGTAAAGTTGTTGAGCTACCATCATGGTTTTTTGAGATGTAAAGCCTAAGCGATTAGAAGCATCTTGTTGTAGTTTGGATGTTGTATAAGGCGCAGTGGGCTGTCTTCTTCTTTCTTTGACTTTTATAGAAATAACCCTAAATTCTGGGACTGAATTTAAGGTTTCTACAATTCGATTTGCTTGTTCTTCGTTTTTTATTTCTGGTTTATTTTGATTGATTTGAACAAGAGATGCTTTAAACTTTTTTTTGTTTGCTAAAAATTCTGCTTCAATCGTCCAATATTCTTCTGGTTTAAAATTTTGAATCTCTTCTTCTCTTTCGCAAATCAACCTTAATGCAACCGATTGAACTCTACCAGCAGATAAACCCCGTTTTATTTTTTTCCATAAGACCGGAGAAATATTATACCCCACTAATCGATCTAATACACGTCTTGCTTGTTGGGCATAAACTAAATTCATGTTGATATCGCGTGGTGTTTTAATTGCATTTTTGATTGCATTTTCTGTAATTTCGTGAAATTCAATTCGCTTTATGTTCGGGTTTTTATCTTTGATAAAATTTGCTATATGATAAGAAATTGCTTCTCCTTCTCTATCGGGGTCTGTTGCAAGCAAAATATCTCTTACAGAAGAAGCAATTTTTTTTAGTTTGTTAACAATATCTGTTCTTCCTCTTACAATAATATATTCCGGCTCGAAGTTACTGTCGACTTTTACGCCCATTCTGGATTTTGGCAGATCAATTAGATGTCCCATTGAGGCTTCTACAACATAATCTTTTCCTAAGTATTTGTTGATTGTTTTTGCTTTAGAGGGTGATTCTACAATAACAAGGGTTTTTTCTTTTAACTCCGGAAATTTCACTTTTCCTTTCGTAGATTTTTTTGCTTTTGTTTCATTCATAAGGTTTCCGTTTTTTTAATTAATTATATCATAAACTATAAACAATATTTTTTTTCTCTTTTCTAATGTTGAATATCTTATTTTTTTTAAGAATATAATCTGACAAGAATTTTGAAACCCTGAATTTTTGCTAAATCGATAACAACATTTAGATTATTTGCCCAAAAAATCCATACTACCAAATATATTTATCTGCATCTTCTCTTCGATTATGTCCATCTAATACATGGAATCGTCGAATTCTTGCTAATTTTTTCTGGTTCAATATCGAAATTGGGATGTAAACAATCTTTTGTCCAAATCGCGTAGCAAAATAATTCATCTTTTTAGTAGGTGGTTTGTCTGCAACATAAACAATCGTATTTTTAACATTATAAATGATTGCTGCTGCCAACAATTTTTCTTTTGCAGTTCGAAAATTACGAAATTCATAATCCTCCCAAATGTAAGATAGTCTACCGGGTGGATAGGATAATAAAAATCCTCCATAGATACATCGCGCTATACCAGGTCCTACAATATTTTCTTCTGGACTAGTTGCATAAAATGCCATATCTCCTTCTTGATCATGCTCTCCCCACCAGACGCTCTTCCAGAAATACTTTTCTTCATCGTTACTAAAAATGACAACAATGTTGCCAGCATCCCAATTGCTTTTTAATAATTCTTTAACATAAATTGTGTTTTTATAATAGTTGCGAATCGTCTCTCTGTAATCAATACCATCATACAAACTCGAAGTAAAAGGGAAGCTCTTCGATTCTAACGATTTAACCAAAGACAACGCTTTTTTTCTTAGATAATTACCATATTCTTCTAAGATGATGTCCTCTGGTGGATAAGAACACATTCCATAGTTATCCCACAGCTCTCTCCATTGTCCAGGATATTGCTCTTTGTGGATTTTAGATTTTATTTCTTTTACCATCTTTGTATGAGGTTTATAAAGCTTTGTTCGGAATCGAACAATTTCTGAATCTAAACCCAATTCTTCTAAAGAAAGCGTTAATTCCGGGAAAGGAGATGATTCTTTTTCTATGTTCATCAACTTTTCGTAAAAAATTTTCGCGAAATTATCATTTACAAATCCTTTCGCAGCATGAATCAAAAATAACGGGATAGGAATTAATTTTTTGTGTAAAATACTTAAATTTCGCGCGAATTGAAAAAAATATTTTTCTTTTTGAGGAGGAACAATTTCTCCCGATTGATTTTCGTATTCATTCTTCGTTAATCTATAAACATTGCGTTGAAGTTGAACTCTATCGAAATACTTCCAACTTCTTGGTTCGTTGCGAAATTTATTCCACAAGTTATTATAATAACCTGGTTGAAACAAAATTTCTGGAGAATTTTCAGAAAGAGAATATATCTCTACTTTTAATTTATCCAAATCAAACTGAGCTTGGTTTTGTTTTAATTGAAACTCAAAAGAATCTTTTAACTCTTCTAATTTTTTGGTTGGCTGTTGTATAAAATACTCAATTTGATGAAAATGTTTTATACCACATACCAGTAAGATGTTTTTATTAGGATACTCTTCTTGTAATTTTTTTAACTCTAAGGACATGTAAACTTCTCTGTAAAGATCGATAGGATGCGGAACCATACTTTGTGATTTTTTTAATAAATCTAACAACTCTTTAACAGAGATATAATGAAGACTATAAGTATCGGGAAATTCATCAAAATATCTATATAAGCTTATTAAGTTCGCGTTTATAGGTGGATTATCTATATAATAAAGAGAGATTTGCTGTTCATAACAATCTCGGATTGCTTCTACGATAGGTTCTAATGGTTCTAAAACAAGATAACCTTTAAAATCTGCTTCGATTTGTAATACAGGATAAGATTGAATAAATGGTAAAACTTTATCTAAATATTGTTCTAAATAAAAAGGTAGTTCAACCGCTACAATATCAGGTGGATTATCAAAAAAGTGTTTTTTTAGAAGAAGTGTAAATTCTAACGAACCATGAACAATGGGTAAAACTTTAATATTAGGAGTAATATTAACAGCTTGATCTACCAAATTGAGTATTTTACTGTTTGATGTTATCATACTAATCTAAGTATCTTAATGCTTCGTCTCCTAATATATTCTGTACTGCAATATGCATCAACTCTATCAATTGTTTTTCTTTAAGCTTTTGATTTTTTTTGTTCAAATCCAAGTAGTTTTTTTGATATGCAAGTTTTAATATTAATCGTGTAATATTAATTCCATCCCTTATAGAGAAAGGTTCATCTTCGAAATGAGCTCTTTGCAAAAATTTTACAACATAATTAATCACTTCGGGTGGAGCAAAAGGTATGTTGGCTGTTAAAATTTCTGCTTCTTCGTCGGCATCTGCAAAATCTATGTAGATAGAAGGTTGAAGCCTACTTTGAATATATTCTGGTACTTCGAAAGTAGAAGCATCTTCGTTCATCGTTGTTACAAAGCGAAAATCATCGTGCGCTTTAATTTTTATACCTAGTATTATGGACTCTATGTACCTACGGTGATCAAGCAACGGCGCAAGAGAAGCCCAGGATTTTTCTCCCATTCTATTGCCTTCGTCTAAAACTGCTACACCACCTTTAATCATTGCAGTAACAATTCCCGACGCAACATATTTGATTTTTCCCTCGGAAGAGATTACAGGTGTTATAAGCAAATCTTCTGGTCTTGTATCCATCGTCGCCTGAAATATCCAAAAAGGTTTTTGCATTTCCATCGCAACAGCACAGGCCAAGGTGGTTTTTCCTACCCCTGGCTTACCAATCAACCGAGGATTTAATGGTAAATCGTTTGGGTGTACTTTTAGCCAAGAAGCTTTCAGTTGATCTTTGACAAAATTGTTTCCCACCCATTTTACATCAATATTATCTGGTGGGGTTAACTCTATCTCTACACCTTCAATGATAATTTTTTCCATATCTAATACTAATATTTATTTACAATAGAAAAATATCAAACAATTTTTGTTAATTTTTTACTTTTTTTAGTCGAATATAAATGATAAGGTGGATTTTTTAAGGAGTATTCAATGAAAAGATTTGTAAGTTTTCTTTTATTTTTTTTAAGTTTAACATTATTTGGTCAAAATCCTCCCATTAGAGAAACTACAACAGAACAGCCAAAAGAAAAAGGCGATATAATCAAAATACAAGATTATTTTCCTGTTAGCATGGAAGATCCGAAAATTTCTGTTACCGACGTTTCTGTGGATAGAAGATTTTCTCCCGATGGTAAAGGAGAAATTTTAGATATTTTTTTTAACATCGATAATAATACAAGCGAAAGAATTGATTTATTTGTATGGGTAATCGCATACTACGAAACCGATGCAGTAGAAAAAGAAGAAAGAAGGATTGTTCCTTATCCTACTTGGAGGGTTTACGATCCAGATAAAAGAACTTATATAACAAGATTTATTAAGATTACACCAAAAGATATTCCTATTGATAAAATCTGGAATCCAGAAGATCCAGACTATCAAAAATATCATAATGTCATCAAGAGAATGCGAAATGTTGTAGGGAACCTTAAAGTAATTGGCGATGTATACCCACCAGTTTGGAAATACGTAAGCTATATTATGAGATATCCTACGCAAGGTGTTCCTACAACAATGTACGGTGATTTAGGACCAACGCCAGATAAGCTTTTGTTTACTAACTTTATTCCTCCAACGCCGGAAGAAAAACGAACAAAGATATTTAAACATATTCCAGATCATACCTTTACTATTAACTATAACAGACGAAGAACAATTTTTCGAAGCCATCATTATTCAGATTATAGAGCAGATTATTATTTTTTTAACACATTTCGTATCCTGATTTTTGATGCTAACAAAGCAAAACAATTCGAAGAACAAGCTAATAGAGAACTAAAACAAGGGGAAAAACCCATCGATGCATTGATGTATCATAGAATATTTTTTATAAACAGAGAAATGAAGATTCGATAAAAGTTCGGTTTTAAAAAACCGAGTCTTTCGAAATAAATATTTTATTGACGTTTTATTATACATTAGATATACAACATTTGTGGTGGAAAATTTTCCAAATAATAGCAAACTTAAAAGTGATTTTTCTAAGGATGATATAACTATTCAAAATATAGTCACACTACTTTTAGAAAAAAAGAAGGTTCAATATAAGTTTAAAACCAACCATGATCCCCTTATACAATATCTTCATGCAATTTTACATAGAATCCTTTCGGAGTTAGATTTAAGCTTTTTAACAGAAACAATCCATGTAATTGTTCTAGAATTGATTTCGAATTTTTTAAAAGCCATTGCAAAACGCATTTACTTTAAAGAAAAGAATTTAGATATTACAAACTTTAAAGATTATGTTGATAATATCAATAAATTCAAAGCAGAAGTATTAGAATATTGGGATAAATACAAATTCAATTTAGAAGAACATGGTTATTATTTAATTATCGATTTCATTATCTTAGAAGATAGCTTTATTTTTTACATAAAAAATAACATCAAAGTGAACATTTTCGAAAAAGAACGTATAGAAAAACGTTTAAATGCAGATGTTAACAATCCTAATTTTTACAGCGAAATTGATTCCACAGAAGGTGGTGGCCTTGGACTATTATTAATCACATCTCTTCTCGAAAATTGTGGTATCTCTAAAAATAATTTTAAATTTGAATTTAAACCCGATTCTACAATTGCAATTCTTAAAATTCCATTAAAATTAAACAAACCTCAAATAGAAACTTATCTAAAAGAAATCATCATAAATAAAATCGAAGCTTTACCTTCTTTTCCAGAACATATTCAGGATTTAATAGAAAAATGTGATTCGGGAGAAGTTGCAACAGAATACATTACAAACAAAATTATCAAAGATCCAGCATTAACTTCCCAGATTTTAAAATTGGCTTCTTCTGCTGGATACATAACACGTAATAAAAATCCCAATCTAAACTTAGCCATCAACCTTATTGGTTTAAAACAACTAAAACATTTACTGATGATTTATGCTGCGAAAAATGTTTTTAAAAATCTTGTAGATCGTAAATTTTTGGAAAATATCTGGTTCGAAAGCAATCGCATTGCTTTTTTCTCTCGTAAATTGCAAAAAAAAGAAGAATTAAAAGAAGTAAATTTTATCATAGGAATTCTAAATCTTATAGGGAAACTGGTCTTATCGAGTTTAGATATAAAAGAAATCAAAAAAATTCGAAGGCTTTCTCAGAATAAAATAAATTTAAGCGATCAAGTATTAGAGGAATTAGAGATTGGAATCAGTTATCCAGAAATTGGTGCGATGTTAGCAGAAATTTGGAAGTTTCCGAATAACGTTGTATATGGAATTCGCTATCAATTTAAACCTTTGCAGATAAGCGAAGATAAAATTGACCTGATTTATCCCATATATTTAGCAAAATGTATCAATGAAATTTTAAATCAGCGTTTTTCTTACGATTTTATCGAATACAAAGTACTTCGATATTTTAATTTACTTAACAATTACAAACAATTCGAAAATTTAGTTGAATCCCTTAAGAACGAATTCGAAAGTATTTATTCTTTATAAAAAATATTATAAATCCTATTAAAAATAAAATCAATACAGGTAGATAATGGGTATAAAAGATATGTGCAGCTTCATGACTTTGGCAAATAAAACCAACACAAACTGTTCCAGAAATAGAAGATGCAAGTATACCGCCTAATATAGTAGATTTCCAATCGATCACAAACCGTTTTTTAATAAAATTATAGACAAATATAAACAAAATTAAGCCTATAATGATGGTTCCAGTAGTGCAATAATAAAATTCCGTTAGACTAATTTCATAATTTTCGTGAACATACATTTGATATAAAATTAATATGCCCCATAAGATAAAAAATAAAATCGATATATACTTCCACAAAAGATAATTTCTACCAGGTAAAGCAGCAAAAATTGCACAAATAAAGGATGATACAGAAGCAATAAAACCAATCAGAAAAATTGGATTCATTAACAGATCCCAAAAGGAATGTTTAACAGAATGTTTAACGGAACGAAAAAAATCCGAAAAAACATAATAATTAACTAGAATTAAAAGTATAACCAAAGAACACCAAATTACACAAGGGAACTTCCAACCTTTACGTTTTGTAGGTTTTAAATCTTTTGCAAGTATTTCGATTAATTCTTCGGTATTTTTTTTATTATATATCATTTTCGCTTAAAATCTTTTTAATTTTTTTATATGCTCTATGAGCTGCAACCTTCACTGCACTTTCTGATAAATTTAATATTTTCGCAGCATCTTTAATAGAATAATTCTCTAACTTTAACAGTGTGATAATCTTTTTTTCTCTTTCTGTCATTAGTTCTAATATACTCTTGATTCTTTCTTGATTATCGTAGTTTTCTTCTGTCTTATAACGAACATTCGATGCATATTGATTAAAAGTTTCAGTCGAAATTTCAAATTTTTTTATACGAATATCTTTTCTAACGTAATCCACATATCGTCGATAAGCAATAGACAAAATCCAATTCGAAATCGATAGTTTGGGATCATAAGTATGTTTTGCTTTATGAATAGAAATCAAGGTCTCTTGTACAAGATCTTCTATCACAGTTTGATCATAAACCTTTGTATAAAAATAATTCTTTAACAATTTAGAAGTATTCATCAAAAATTTTTTGTAAGAATCTTGATCGCCCTCTAAAGCTTGGAGCATTAAGTTTTTTAATTCATTGATATCAATATTTTCCATATAAAATAATCATTTAAACTAAAAATCATATAAATTTTCGTAAGATGTTTCTAATTGTATGTTTTTTTGCTTTTTGATAACTTTTAAAAATTCCCTCCAAAATAAATCTTTTATGTTTCTTTGTTCTTTTGGTTCGCACAAAAAACGTAAAGAAACAATTACACTTCCTTTATTATATTCTATATAAGTTCTTGGTTGAATTTTTTGGAAGTATATTGCATATTTTTCGTAAGAAATTTTGATCTTTTCGCTTTCTTCTTCGATAGGTCGAAGTAGTTTGTTAATGATTTTTAAAATCAACTCTTCGGCTTTTTCTATATCGCTATTAATCGTTAAAGGAATTTTTATCTCTAACCAATTAAAGGCAAATTCCTTGCTAAAATTGGAAAGTGGATATAAAAACACATAAGAATTAGGGATGTTAACAACCCTACCAGAACTTTGACCTCCTAAATACAAAGGATAAAGCTGAAGCATAGTAAAATCAAGTAAACGAATATCTAATACATCACCATAAAAATCGTTAATTTTAATTCTATCTCCTATAACAAAAGGTCTTCTAATAATTAAATAAAAAAATCCATACATATTTAAGATAACTTCTTTAAAAATTAGTAATATACCTGCACCAAAAATACTTAATACAGTTACTAATTCTTTTAACTTTGGCAATAATGGTGGTATAACAAACAATAATATAAAAAATACAAAAAAATAATTTATATATATTTTATAAATTCTATATTCTTTTAAATCATGAATCCTATGTTTTAAATATCGAACAATAAAATTTCTTATTAGAAATAGAACAAAAATAAAAAATGCTAGGTAGATAAACTGTATGATACCGTCAGAAAACTCAAAATCTTTCATCTTATGATATTTTTTTTATAATTTTATTTGAATCAATCATTTTATATTTTGGTCCAAAAACCAATTTAGAATATTTAATTATATAATTAATTTATCAAAGAAATTAATTATTTTATTTATTAAATATATCGTAAAAATAATCTTGATCTTCGATTGCTAATCCTCTATTGGGATAAGCTTGATCATAGAACAATGCAGCTAAAATTTCGAAACGTTCATCATAAGGTAGCTGATTTTCTTCCCAATAGATATTTCTTCGTTTGATAAGATATGCAACAGTATCATCTTCGCAAGAAAATGGTATGTTTAATTCATTCAGTTTTCGAATTAACCAATTGATATTCCAACTTATATAATCTCCTAATACTTCCAAGTAAGCTAATGTTGGTTCAAACTTCATGATTGTTTCGCACAAATAAAGAACCACTTTGTAGGATTCGGGATTATGCCTTGCTTCCCTTAATGTTTGTGCTACTTTTTCGTGGAAATGAAATGTATCTTTGTAAGATTCTAAAATAGTGGTTGTATGTTCAGGATAATCATTCAAGACATTTACCAAATCACAAAAACGGTTTTTTTTCATGAGCTCATTTAGAATGGGATATCTATCATCAAAGGGTGGATCAATCAAGGGAATGTACAAATACCGAATTTCTGTTATAAAACGAGATTCCTTAGGAACATAATACTCTATCCAAACTGGTTCCACATAATAATTATACTTTTCTTCGATAGGAAGATCTGGTTCGACAGCAAGTGATTTTAATTTTTTTACATCATCTGTTACAACTTTCTTCCCTTCGTATTTAAAACCAGCTTTTTGAATTCGTTTTATATCCCCTTTTGTAGCTAATTGTTTCCTGGAATACAATACATCTTCGGATTTAATAATTTCGTCTTCGAAAACCTTTTTCTTTTTGGGAGTTTTTTCTTGGGACTCTTCTAAAGATTCAGGAATCTTAATATCAACAACATCTTTTTCGAAAGATTCGTCCATTGGTTTAATTTATAGATCAAAATTAACGAATTTTTTTAAATCCAATAGAGTATTATCTTTCGCGTAGTCTTTTAAAACAGAAATTATCAAATACTTTTCTTGATTAGAAAGAGAGGGTTGCTCTAATAAGTCGTAAAATTGATGATAATTTTTGGGTGTAATAAAATGACAAAGTGTATAAACTAATTCTAAACGCACTTGTGAGTTATTTTCTACATATATTAAATTTAATAAATCTTCTAAATAGTTTTGCATGTTAAGCTTATGTATTGCCTTTAACGTTAGAATTCTTATATCTTTATTTTTATGCTGTAATAAAAATACTAATGAACGGGAAGGATCTCCCTTTTCTAATTCTATTAATGTCAATATGCCTTCTTGTATAACATCTTCGTCATTTTCTATCAATAAATGTCGCGAAATTAAGCTTATCGACGAATAATTCTTTAAATTCCTAAATGTTCTTATCGTTGCTAATCGTATATTTTTGTTAGGATGATTTAAAGTATTGTTTAAAAGATACAAGTTGTTATAGAACTTTTTTTGTTCAATGAGTTCAATCATTGCCAATATTACATCATCTTCTTCTTTATCGATGTTTCTAAATAGATAAAATGTTTCGCTTTCGTAATTAGATAGTGCACGAATAGCAAAGATTCTTATGGTAACATTTGGATGAAGCACAAATTCCCTTATAAATGGAATTAATCGTTTGTCTGTGTAATATATGCTATTTTCGAGTCCATATAGAATCAACAATTCATTACTAGACTTTAAGTATTCTACAATGATAGGAATCACAATATCGCTGTTTAATTCTTTTAATGTTAAGATTGCTTCTTTTCTTATTTGGTGATCTGGATGTTTCGTTAATCTTATAATAGAAAAAACTAAACGTTGCTCTTTCCATTTTCGCGCTAATTCCAAACTATCTAACAATGTTTCTTTATCCCTCTTGTTGCTTATAAATTGATCTAAAAGAATATACCAATTGGGTAGTATAGAAACCAAGTCATCACCTAAAAGTTTGAAGATTCTTAAAATCATTCTATGTTCTAATGGATTATCACTTTCGTTTAAGTATTTTGCAGCTTTTCTTAGAAGATAATATTGTTTTGTTTGATAACCAATCCAAATCGCTTTGATTCTTTCTTCGCCACCTTGATTCATCATTTTGATTAGGTTTTCGCTAGAAATATCTATGGATAGTAGAGACGAAGAATAGATTACGAATATTATAATAAAATTATATAATTTCTTCATACTATTTCCCCATCTTATCTATGATTGTATTTTTATATCTTATTGCAGTTTCGTTCAATGGATCGATTTGTAAAACCATTTGGAATGCTTGTAATGCCCTTTGATATTCTTTATTTTTATAATATGCAATTCCTAACGTTAAATACACATCTTTTTGTATAGATGGTGGATGATCTTCGTAAGTTAACGGTAGCAACGTTTCTATAACATTTTCAATATCTCTTTGCGAAGATGATTCCAACAAAATTTTACCTTTGACTACTAAGATTTTAGGATCGTTCGGCGAAAGTCGTATTGCTTTATTGATCCACGATTTTGCAATTTCCAGATTGTTGATTTCTTTAGTCAATAGATAACTATCGGCGATTTGTACAGCTGCTTCTTTTTTTTGTTCCACAGAAGAATCGATTGAATCAAAAACCTTTATAAAATAAGAAACAGCTGTGTTGTAATCTTTTATATTTTTATAAAGATTTCCCAATTCCATATAAACAGTCGAAGCATTCTTTTCGTCGATGTTTACTTTTTTTAATTCTTGGACAGCTAAATCATAACTTCCTAAATTTTGATAAGTTTTTGCAAGAATAATATGAAATTTATTTTTTTCTTCGGGAGTAATATAGGGTTGATTTAAAGCTAATTTCCAAGTTTCTATTGCTTTGTCCTTTCGTCCTCCATAATAGTATGCTTTTCCTAATTCGTAAAACACATCAATTTTTGGGTTTGGACTTAATTCCAAAGCTTTTTTTAATGCATTAACAGAATCTGCATATCGTTCCATTTTGTTATAAATTCTTCCTAAATTTAACAATGCGTTGATGGTGTCTTCTGTTCCTGGAGTTCTGTTAACAATTTTCCTGTATATTTCTGCCGCTTGTAGAAGATTATTACTTCTTTCGTAAAGTTCTGCTAAACGGAATAACGTAGAGATATGATCAGGATTATATTGCATGGAACGTTCCATGGTTCTTATTGCAGATTCCATATCGTTAAATTCTTCGAAGGCATAAGATAACTTTTCGAACACTTCTGGATCCGTTGCACCTAAACTCATTGCTTTTTTAAAATATTCTTTGGCATTAGTTTCGTCTTTTAGTTTTAAGTAGATCACCCCAATGTTATAATAAATTTTCGCGTTATCGGGGGCTAATCCAGCTGCCCTTTTATAATAGCTCAATGCCTTTTCGTATTGATCAACAGAATAATAAATCTGGCCTAACAATCCCAATACATTAGCAGTTAATGCATGATTAGGAAATAGTTCCAGAAAATGCTGTAATTCTAAGATAGCTTCTTGGGTTTTACCCTGCCTAATGAGAGAAATTGCTAAATTATATCGCGCAACAGGTTCATTGGGTTCAGATTCTACACCTTTTCGAAATTCCTCTTCTGCTTCTTTTGCCCCTTTAATGTTCATGATGATGTTTCCCGTTAAAATAGCAACAAGAGCATCCTCGGGAGCTATTTTTTTTGCTTTTTTTGATAATTCGTAAGCCTCATCTAAATTGCCTAATCGATATTCGGTAATCGCCAAGTTAACGATTGCAGGCAAGTAGCTTTCGTCGAACTTTAAGGCTTGTGTAAAATAATGTTTTGCCAAAGGATATTTTTCTAAATCTAATGCAATAATTCCCAAATAAGTATATGCTACGACCTTTTCTTTTTCGTTTGTTGTAGAATCAATCAAGGACTGAAAGTATTTCTCTGCTTTGTTTAAAAAACCTTCGCGATAATAACTAATGCCCTTTTCTAAAGCAGGCGTAATCTCTTTGGGATAATAATATTTTTCTTTTAGCTCTGAACTTATATCTGGTAATTGTTTTTTAAAATCAAATATATTAGGTATTTTTTTGCTGTTGTAATAATACAAACCAGCTAAAAAAATAAATAGAATTAACAAAAAAATACCACCACCAATCAAGAATAAATATTTATTCGACTTTTTTTCTTGAACTTCTATTAATTCTTCTTGCAAATTTTCGTTTTCAAGAAGAATTCTGTTTTTTTCCATTCCTATTAACCTTTATTTTCTTTTTCTTCTTGATTTTCAAGTAAATATTTATATACTTTGTCTAAAATTGCATTTACAAATTTAACTGCTTTTTCATCATCATATTTTCTTGTTAAAGTACAACAAGTATCTATGATGATTGGACCAGGAAATTCTCCTTTTAAGATTTCATAAGTCCCCATACGTAATATACATCGGACAATACTAGAAATTTGTCTTATATCTTTTTTGCTATACTGCTGAATAATTTCGTCTATATCAGTTTCGTATTCTGTTACACCTTCTACTATATCATAAATTAGTTGTTTATTCTCTTCTGTTAAATTGCTATGAACCCACGTTAATTTTAAAACCTCTTCTAATGGAGCTGATCCCAAATCAATTTGATACAATGCTTGCAAAGCAATTTCTCTTAGGTTAAAATTAGGATGTTTAGCATCGGATTTTTTTTCGAACCTTGGTCTTTCTTTTAGTTTAACAATGATGGTTCTTTTCATGTTTTATTTATACCTTCGATTTGATTGTAAAGATCACACATCTCTATCAATGCAATTGCACCTTCGAAACCTTTGTTGCCTGCTTTTGTTCCTGCTCGTTCAATTGCTTGTTCAATCGTATCCGTTGTCAGTACACCAAAAATGATGGGTATATTTGTATCCATCGTAGCTCGAGAAATCTGACTTGCTGCTTGACCAGCTACATATTCATAATGATCCGTAGCACCCCTAATTACACAACCTAAACACAAGATTCCATCGTAGTTTTGGGTCTGAGCAATCTTCTTTGCAGTAGCACCTAATTCAAAAGAACCAGAAACATAAAAAATATCATAATTCTCTTCGGGAATACCATATTTTTTAAAAGCCAACAACGCACCTTCTTTTAAACGTTCCGTGATAAAATCATTCCATCGGGAAACTACAATTGCATATCTATATCTGCTTGCATTCAAAATAGAGCCTTCGTAAACCTTCATAACATTATCCTTATTGTTTTTTATTTCTTTGTTTAAACTCCTCGTATGCAGCTTTCCCTTCTTTTTCGTAGACAAGTGCATCTAATAAATTCAAAAAATATTTTTCGTCTGGAGTTCCACGCGAAACTAATCTGTTATTTACTAAAATAGTTGGTGTAGAATTAATCTCTACTTTTTTTGCATCTTCAATATCTTGATTAATTCTTTGTTGAGCAATGGGACTTGTCATACAAACGAAAAGTCTATCCCAAGGAATTCCTAAATTTTTACTGATTCGTTCTAATTGCTCTAAATCGATGGGCAATTGTTGCTCTTGCAAGCCAAAAATTTCATGATAAAATCTAGGAAATTGTGGATAATCTGCTGCACAAACTGCTGCTTGTGCACCATTACACCTCCAATCACCATAGGGCTTTCTCGGCGGTGATTGAATTTCTTTATTACACGTAGAATCTAAGGGAAATTGTCTATAATAAATTACAATTCTTCCTGGCCAGCGTTCCAATGCTTTTTTTAAAATATAAGTTGTATGTAAACAATGTGGGCATAAGAAATCTGCAAATTTCTGAATAACAATATAACCTTGCGGATTTCCTTCCAAGGTTTTTAGGTTTTTCGTCGATAAATCTACTTCTTTTAGTGCGCGAAAATCTTTTAAGTATTCTTCCACTTTACCTTCTGGCAACAATGCATCTGCTACAATTTCCTCTTTATGGGATTTCGATTTTAGATAATATATCCCCATTACTAGGGTAGAAATTATAATAGAAATAACTAAAATAGTTAAACCTTGTTGCACCATTAAGAGATAATTTTCTTTTGGTTTATTACGATTTTTTAACACGAGGGTAATGATAAAAAGTGCAAATGTTACAAAATAGGTATAAACACATAACAAACAAGGAACAATTAATTTAGTAAAATTGATGTACCCTAATATAGAATCAAAAACTATTCCAAAAATTGCAGCATAATATGAAATCAAAATACGAGAATGGTTAATTGTTGTATCATTTTGATTTTCTTTAAAATAAGAAATACCAAACAAAATCGTGATAAATGTATAATAAATTAACCCTAAATAAGCAATAGGAATTCCGAAAATTTTCGAATATCCACTTTCTCCTAATTCTTTACATCCATCAACTCCATCGATAGCACACCCCAAAGAAGAAGTACAAATATCTGGAAAAACTTGTTTACATATTAAGAGAATCGTTATCAAAACACCAATCGTTCCAACAACTAATCCAACTAGGTAGTAAATACGGTTTTTTCTATACATAGACTACTAATTTATTTTAATCAATGGATTTGAAAAGAAAAAATAAGGGAATTACGAAGAAATGTCAAGTATAAATTTTATGGGAGCTAGTGGATTTGAACCACTGACCTCTTGCATGTCAAGCAAGCGCTCTAACCAGCTGAGCTAAGCCCCCTCTTCTATACAGAAAAATCTAATTTACTCTTGCGTCAATTTGAATTTTACCTGATGAAAGATTCTATTTTAAATTGGGAATAGGACTCATTCCAAACCAAGTTTAAATGATTGATGTAGCTTTCGTATTTATCGTTAAAACCAATTTGATTTTCTACTCCATAATCTTTTTGCCAATAGGGTGGCGAAGTAATAATAAGATGGACTGATTGATCTGGTATTTATTCCATGTTTCGAGAATCACCAATGATAATTTTGTGGTAAGTGATCATTATTTTTGATAAATTATAATAAAATTTTATAAAATAACTAAAACGATGTTAATAAAATGCGTATAAAACTTGTAACTGGTGCTTGTTCGCGGGTATCCTCTAAATTTTCTCTCATTTCTCGAACGACAATTTTAGCATCCGAAACAACTGTATTGGCATTGTCGTGCAATTTACTGTCGTTAATCAATTGTCCGATTGTTCCCTGTCCTTGGTTGATTTTATCTGTTATTTCTGCGATGTTGCTTAGTGTTCTTTTAACATTTTCGCGGTTTTCGCTGATTAATTCTGACAGTCCAGCAATGGGATCCCCTGCATTGATTCCAGATAAAACTATTTTTGTTTTTCCTTCGTTTATATCTTTTATGTTGGATTTGATGGCACTTCTACCAAGTCTTTCCATATCTAGACTACTATACCACATTACATCGATTCGCGTGGGATAATATCCTTTAACGGGTTCGCTGTTACCGGGATCGATTGCAACGACTTTACCAGAAAGGATAGATTCATTTTTTAAAGAGATGGAATAATTCTCGAAAAATATAATATCCTTTTTTAGTTCTACTACAATTGCAACGCGTTGTTTAACCCTTTTAGGAGAAGAATCTGGCACAGGGATGTTATTTTCGTCCACAGAAACTAAATCCATATCCACAACGGTTCCAGCAGGCACACCCAATACAGTAACCTTAGAACCCACTTTGATTCCTTCTGCATGATCAAAATAAATTACTAATTGTTTACCTTTTTTTGCAAAAGGACCACTTTCCGAAACAATGGTAAAATATCCCACTAGTGCAAGCGATCCAAAAAATAATAACCCAACAATAAAATTTTGAAATAATTTCACAAATAACAAGGAAAAATAATAAAAAAAAACGTCAATATTTTTTAAACAATGCTTTTGAATATTTCAGTTGATCAATGATTTTATCCCAATTTAAAGGGTATATCTTAATTTATGAAAAATCATCGTTGGAAAAAATTAGCTAAATGGTTTGTTATTTTTTTAACTCTATTAGTAGTTGGGATATTTTCTCGCTATTGGTGGAAAGAAAAGCGATGGAGATATATTATAGTTCATCACACTGCATCAGATTTGGGGAATCTGGAATATTATCGGCGAATACACCAACAAGAACGTGGTTGGGATGATATCGCTTATCATTTTGTTATAAATAATGGATCCTTTCAGACAATACCAGGTCAAATAGAAGAAAGTAACCTTTGGAAGGAACGAAGACGAGGATATTCTACGAGTAATAAATGGGTCAATACCTTTGCTATTGCAATTGTAATTGTTGGAAATTTAAACAATCATCCACCTCTTCCTCAACAATACGAATCATTGATAAATCTTCTTGTTCAATTATCAAAACAATACAATATTCCACCAGAACGTATCATTGGTCACAGAGAAATCCAGAACACAGAGTGTCCTGGAAAATATTTGAATATGGCAAAGGTTCGATTAGATGTAAAAAAGAAATTGAATATCAAAAATTAATTTGATATTTTTTTATAAAATTTTTAAAATATTCTTGGTATTTTTCGTAATTGTCATCGATAGAGTATGCATGTTTAGAACCCCAATCAGTTAAAATCAATTCTTTTTCGTTTAATTGTAATGATTTATAAATATCTTCTGAATGATGATAAGGTGTATAATCATCTGTTTTCGAATGATAGATTAATATAGGCGTTCTAATATCTTTTGCATATTTCTGTGGAGATACATCATCTAAATCTGCACCAGTTCTTAATTCAGAAAGTAAAAATGCTCCTTTTAGAAAAATAACTGCTGGCTTAGGATATAAAACCATCGATCGTTCTTTTACTATGGTATATAAATCTGCATAGGGTGATTCTGCTAATATCATCTTAAACTTTCTTTTCGAATAACCTGCTGCTTGAATTACGGTTGCAGCCCCCATGCTTTCGCCAAACAAAGCAATTTGTTCATCTTGTAGGTTTGCTTTATTTTTAAACCAATCGATCATTTTTAACAAATCAAATTTTTCGTAATAGCCAAAGGTACCAAAATTCCCTGTACTTTTACCATGATGTCTTGCATCATACATCACCAAATGACATTGAAAATCTTTAAATAGCTGTGTATAAGTAATCATACGGATTCTTGTTCCTTTGTATCCATGATGAAAGACTACCCCACACGATCTCTTACCAGGAAAATACCATCCAGAGATTTTGATATCGTCAAGTTCTAAGATAAAATCTTCTGGTTTCTCGAGCCCTACTTGTTCTATGCTATGGATTTTATAATCCCTTATATCGTCTTCGTGTGTTCTTACAGTAAAAAATACCAATTGATTCGAAAAGTACCACGATATTCCCCCATAGATCAAAATTAAAATGGATAAACTTCCTAGAATAATTTTTGTTTTTGTTGACTTCATAATCAACGAAAACTTTTGATATGATAGTATTTGTCAAATCAATTTATTTTTAGTTGTTGAATACATTTTTGGTTAAAAAACATCAAAAAAAGATAGATTTTTAAACAACATTTACAAATTTTCCTTTTTTATATGTATATGAAGAAAATGAATTGTAAAGAACTAAGAAAAGCTTGGGTGGATTTTTTTAAATCTAAAGATCATTTACATTTGCCCTCAGCAAGTTTACTTCCTTCGGATGATCCTACATTATTGTTTACTTCTGCTGGAATGGTACCTTTTAAAGATTACTTTAACGGAACAAGAAAACCACCACATCCCAGAATTGTTACAATACAAAAATGTTTAAGAACAACAGATTTAGAAAGTGTTGGAAAAACAGCACGCCATTGCACATTTTTTGAAATGTTAGGAAATTTTAGCTTTGGAGATTATTTTAAAAAAGAAGCCATCGAGTGGGCATACGAATTTTCTATAAAAGTTTTGGAATTAGACCCAGAAAAAATTTATGTGACAGTTTACCAAGAAGACGACGAAGCTTTCGAAATCTGGAACAAAAACATTGGAATACCCAAACATAAAATTATTCGATTAGGCAAAGAACATAATTGGTGGGGACCTGCGGGTGATTCTGGACCCTGCGGACCTTGTACAGAACTTTATTTAGATAGAGGCGAAGAAATTTGTTATTCAGAAACAGGCTGTAAAAACCCAAAAACCTGTAAACCAGGAAATGATTGTGATAGATTTTTAGAATATTGGAACCTTGTTTTTAACGAATTTTTTCAAGATACCGAAGGCAAATTACATCCACTTCCTCAGAAAGGAATTGATACAGGTGCTGGTTTAGAGAGAATTATTGCATTGTTAAACCAAACTGATAGTGTTTACGAAACAGATGAATTGTACAAAATTCAAGATGCATTCAAAAAAGAAATAGAAAAACGATTGAATAAAACATTAGATAATTCGTACTTAACTCTTTCTGCTCTTCGCGTACTAACGGATCATGTTCGATCGATAACATTTGCCATTTCTGATGGAATCTTTCCCGAAAATACTGGACGTGGGTACGTAATTCGTAGGATTATAAGAAGAGCTTTACTTTTTGCTCATCAATTAGGAATCCACGAACCTATACTCTATAAAATCCATCCTGTTGTTGTAGAAATATACCAAGAATTTTATCCAGAATTAAAACAAAATTACTCCCTTGTGCAAGAAACGATTCTACAAGAAGAAAATCGCTTCTTAGAAACCTTAACCAAAGGGATCAAAAAATGGAAGGAATTTTTAGAAGAGCACAAAAAAGAAAAAGCATCTTTATTCGATGGCGAAAAAGCATTTATTCTATACGATACTTATGGTTTTCCCTTAGAATTAACCATCGAATTAGCAGAAAAAGAAGGCATTAAAATCGATGTTGAAAAATTCCATCAAAAAATGGAAGAGCAAAAAGAAAAATCAAAACAAAACCAACAATGGAAAGATTTTCAATTCCCACCTAATTTTCCTTTCATTAACGAAAAAACCGAATTTACTGGCTACGAAAACTACCAAGAAAAAGGAAAAATCTTATCTATCATATATAACAATCAAATCCACAAAGAGATAGAAAGAAAAAATAATGACAACGAAATCATCATAATAACAGATAAAACATGTTTCTATCCAGAAGGCGGTGGGCAAGTAGGCGATACGGGATATATCAAAAGTAAAAATGGTACATTTCGTGTTATAGATACCAAAAAGAAAGGCGAAATTATTCTCCATATCGGAAAAATTATAGAAGGAACACTAAAAGAAAACGAAGAAGTTGAATTAGAAATAGACAAAGAACGTAGAAGATTTTTAACTTATCACCATAGCTCTACTCATCTATTAAATAAAGCTTTAAGAGATGTATTAGGGGATCATATCTATCAAACAGGTTCACTTGTTGCACCAGACTATTTAAGGTTTGATTTTTCTCATAACAAAAAGATGAGCGAAAAGGAACTAGAAGAAGTAGAAAAAAGGGTTATCGAAGCCATCAATGCACATGCAAAAGTCGAAGCAAAAATCATGGCAATCGAAGAAGCCAAAAAAACTGGTGCTATTGCCACCTTTGGCGAAAAATATGGTGATGTTGTGCGAATCATAGAAATGGGCGAAAAAGGTAAATATTCTATTGAATTTTGTGGTGGCTGTCATGTTAACAATACCGGCGATATTAAATTTTTCCATATTATAAAAGAAAGTAGCCCTGGTGCTGGCAATCGTCGAATCGAAGCAGTTGCAAACGAAAAAACCATTGATTATTTCTACGAAAAAATCCAAGAACTCAAAAAATTCATGGGTGAATTTAAACAAAAATATCAAAGCGAACAAAACGAAGAAATTCAAAAACTCTTGAGTGAAATTGTGCTAAATTTACCAACCACAAAAGAAGAAATAAAAAAACAACTAGAAACAAATCCCTTCCAAACCATAGAACTAGAAAAAAACATTCAAAAAATAGAATTACAAATCACAGAAACAGAGAAACAAATCAAAAAAATTCAAAAAAAAGAGGGACTTAATAAAGAAAAAATCAACCAAATTCTTAATGAAAGTATTCAACATATGTTGGATTTAAAAGTTGTTAAAGTATTTTCTATCATAGAAGATAACCTAAACATAAACGATCTAAAAGTATTGACAGACAAAATAAAAGAACAATATCCCGATGCAGTGATTCTTTGTGGTTCAAGGAATACAGATAAAGGAACTTTGTTGTACACTTGTACAAAAAAAGCATTAGAATACGGTATAGATTGTAATCAACTCTTAAAGGAAACCATTGGTATGATCGATGGAAAAGGTGGTGGAAAAAAGGAATTGGCACAAGGTGGAGGAAAATCAGAAGATTTAGAACAAGCGATAGAAAAAGCAAAAGAACTATTAAAAGCAAAATTTGCATATTTATAATTTTTCCTAAGGAGCAAAATATGTCCAAAGAACATTCCTTCGATATTGTATATAAAATTGATGAGCAAGAATTAGCCAATGCTATCAACCAAACTTTAAAAGAAGCTTCCACGCGATATGATTTTAAAGGCACTCCGGTAGAAATAGAAAAACAAAAAGATGAACTTTACTTAACTGCTGCTGACGAAATGAAGATGAAAGCATTGATTGATATGTTTCAAAGTAAGCTAGTAAAGCGTGGAATCAACCTTAAAGCAATTAAATTCGAAGAGATAGAAAAAAATATTTCTGGTAGAGTAAAGTGCAAGGCGAAAATTCAGAATGGTCTTACACAAGAGCAAATCAAAAAGATCAATAAACTTATCAAAGATTCTAACATAAAAGTACAAACGCGTCAACAAGGAGACAGTGTTCGCGTTATAAGTAAAAGCATAGACGATCTGCAAGCAGTAATAAAATTTCTAAAAGAACAAGATTTGGACTTTGCCATTTCCTTCGATAACTATAAATAATCTATGCACTATGATTCTATTACACATCTATTAGAAAAAGGAGAATTTGCAGAAGCAATTAATCTTGTTGGCGAATTACTACAAGAAAATCCAGAAGATTTAGATTTTATCTCTGCTTATTTTACCATTAAATATTGGCAAAACAGAGAACCATTGTTATATAACTTGAAAAATAAATCCATTTCTTTTCTAATGGAGGAATGGGACAAATTCGAATCAAAATTAAAAGAAAAAAAATATAAGCATAATCCTATTACCCTTACTCTAAAAAAATTTATCATTCAAAAGATTGTTCTTCAACTAAGAAATAAGTTTAATAAAGAAGGTTTTGAAGAATCGGATTTTCCATTACTTTTATCATTAGCAAAACAACTCTTATCTTTACAAGACTATGCCAGCGCTAGGGAATTGCTTTATTATTATCATCAATTCCATCATCATAACTCTATCGTCTTTTTTTTATTAGGAGATACTTTTTGTTTAGAAGCCGAAATAAAAGGAAATGTAAGTCTATATTATAAAGGATTCAGTCTTATTCGCGATGGTTATTTGATTGATGCGAATCATTTTCCTATCGAAGATGTTCAATCTAAAATATTAAATAATATTATAAAAGAACTTAAATTTTTATACGAAGATCAACAACAAAGAATCCAAGCTTGGCTACCTGTTTATATTATGCTAAAATCTTTCTATCCAGAAATTAGAAAACTTACTGTAGAAGAAATCCAAGAAATAGAAGAAGAAATTCAACGTTTAGAAGAAGAATTAGAAGAAGTATCAGAAAAATATTACGAAAAAACATTGGCAAGATTAATCTTTTATTATTTAGTGATTTTACATTCTTTGGTTTATCATTATTCCGACGAAGAACGTTTAAACGAAATTCTAACAAATTTAGAAAAACTAACCCCCAAAATATACAACGAAGTCATAAAAATTCTCTCAAAAGAAGTATGAAAATAATTCAATCTCATCTAATCTGGATAAACATCAATCTTATTAGCATAATATTTTTAATCTATGTAAAATCCTTCCGAAAAAATATTCGCTTTATTAGTATATTATTTTTTTTAATCGGAATACTTTGTTATCATTTTTATTGGTTAATGCTCTTGTATGAATATTACAACATTCTAGGTTTTATTTTTTATACAGGAATGAATTTAATCTCGTATTTTTTTTGGCTATTTTCTTTGTCTATTTTTATCGATCATTTTACCATTCGTCCCTTTCATATATTCGTAGGCATTTTAAAATTCATTGTGGGAAATGTATCTATCTTTCTTTCGTACATGAACAATTCATTAGAAGAAGTTTTTTTATTGCTCCATAAAAGTTATTACTTCCAAGTACCGAATATTTTGTTTTCTTTTATTTTGGTTTTACACTCCCTCTACATTGCTTACAAAGAAAAGGACTCGGATTTAGTAATATTAAGAATCGATGTAAGAAAATTTCATATATTTATTATTGGTATTTTTATTATTTGGATGTTTTTGTATTATTTAGTATTTCGCCCCCTATCCTACACAGAAATTTTTAATTTAGTCAACGCAGTTCTAATCATGATTTTGTGTATTGTCTTTTTTTTATTTGGATATCCTTATCTATCTCTATTAACAGAAGAAGACAACCCCAAAAAAGTAGATAAAACGCTCCAATACGAATTTTCTCAGGATATTCTGAATAAAGTAATGGAAATGTTCGAAGTAAAAGAAATCTATAAAGAAGAAGGTTTAACTATAAGAAAACTTTCGGAATACATGAACATGCAAGAATATAAATTAAGAAATATTATTAACAAAGGATTAGGTTATAAAAACTTCAATGATTTATTAAACTCTTATAGGATTAAAAAAGCAAAAGAATTACTCTTAAATACGAACGATAAAGATCTTTCTATAACAAGAATAGCATTAGAAGTAGGATATCCCAATGCGGCAGCTTTTAATAGGGCTTTTAAACAATTTACAGGTTTAACACCATCAGAATTCAGAAAAAAAAAATGATCAATTTTAAAATTGATCATTTTTTTTTAATAATTGAAAAGATTTATTTTTTTTCTCTGATATAATTCTTTATAAAATATTTGAGGAGGGAATATGGGATATATTCAAGGACAAATTTACGCCAACACTGGTGTCGTTTTTTTAGTAATAACAATCATCAATTTGATTCGTTATGTACTAATCGCTGGTTTAGCATTTATTATTTTTTGGGTTTTGCTAAAAGATAAGATTTCTTATAGAAGAATTCAAAAAAGACAACCAAAACCAATAGATTTTAAAAGAGAAATCTTTTATTCTATGCTTACGATTATTATTTTTGGTATTGTTGGTGTGATTGTATATTTTTTAAGGATCCATGGTTATACCAAAATATATTCTGATGTGAATCAATATGGTTGGGGATACTTTTGGTTTTCCGTTATTGCATTAATCTTTTTGCACGATACCTATTTCTATTGGACACATCGACTAATGCATCATCCGAAAATTTTTAAGTATGTGCATTTGGTTCACCATAAATCCAATAATCCTACACCTTTTGCTGCTTATTCGTTTCATCCATTAGAAGCAATTGTAGAAGCTGGAATTATTCCTCTTGCTGTTTTTATTATGCCAGTTCATAATGGTGCGTTGTTTATCTTTATTACATTTTCTTTTATCATGAATGTATTAGGTCATGTCGGTTATGAATTTTATTTTAAAGGTTTTACAAAAAATCCTTTTACATGGTGGAATAATACAAGCACACATCACAACATGCATCATCAATACGTAAATTGGAATTTTGGATTATACTTTAACTTTTGGGATCGGTTGATGGGTACAAATCACCCCAAATATCACGAAACATTCGAAGAAATTACTAAAATACCTTTAATATCTGTAAGAAATCAAAAGGCAGAAATTTTAAAATTATCCGAGTAATAGGGGGCTAACCCCTATACTTCGATTTTTAATACATTTGCGCCTTCTTCTATGAGCTTTTTATTTCCATCATTATGGATTAAATTATCGAAAAAAGGGTGATCAAAACAGTATATATCGCGATTCTCTTGTAATGCATAATCTGTGCTTATCAATGCACCACTTTTTTCGCCCGCTTGCATTACGAACAAATACTGGGATAAACCCGTAATAATTCGATTTCGCAGAGGGAAGGTATATTTTCCTGCTTTGTACGAAGGAAAAAACTCACTCACCAAATAAAATTCCTGATGATTGGATACTGCTTCTAAGAATAATTTTAAGTGCTTTTTTGGAGAGACAAAATCGATTCCAGAACCTAAAATTGCAATTGTTGGTACGTTAAAAAAAATAGAAGATTTATGCACTCTATAATCAATTCCTCTTGCAAAACCGGAAACAGTTGCAATCATTTTTTGATTTTTTCTTAAATTTTCTCTAAAAAGTTTTAATTGGGTTTGATGGACTTTTCCGATTTGTTTAACCAATTCGTCACTATTTTTAAAGATAGAAAATAATTCTACTACTCTATCTGTTGCAAGTAGGGAAACTGGGAAGGGATTTCGCGTACCAACAATGGATATACTGTCATATTCGTTAAAGTTGAGCATCTTTCCATTAGAAGATTTTATAAACAAAACAATAGGAGGATCATAAATTTGTTTTAATAGATAAGAATATTCTGGTTCATTCCACAAGATAATTTGGTTAAAATGGAAATTTTTTTGGTTTTTTAAATATCTTTGGGTTTTAGAAATCGCATAATTTATTTGATTTTTATTATAAAAATATTTTAATAATTGAATGTTTTGTTTTACATTCCATGGTTCGTTAGAAATAGTAATATTTTTGTTATGTTCTTTGATAAAATGAAGAAACCTACGTCGATAAGGAAATGCAGAAAAAAATAAGGCTGTTTCTAATTTTCCGGAATCTTGCATTCAGGCTTTCCTTCTATGCAATATTGAAGATTCTTCATGTTTTCTAATGCTTGTAGATAGCTTCGGTTTCTTTTGATGTCGCCTTTTAACATCTTTCTGGAATACATTTCTTCGATGATTTTTGTAATATCTTCGTAAATCTTAAATGCTTCTTGGAACTCTCCATTTTCTACAAGGATATGAGCTTTTGCAAAATAAGCAGGTGTATAAAATCGCTCTTTTTTTATTGCATAATCCAAGTAAGCGATGGCTTTATTAACATCTTTTGATTCTGTGGGAATTTTTCCATACAAAACACCCAAACTATATGCAAAGCGAATATCGTCTGGATAAGCAGCATATCCGCGCTCTAAAAGAAACAATGCTGTTTTTAAACGTTCCTCTTCCCACCCTAATACGCGAGAAGCATTTCCGTAGCAAATACCTGCCTCGTAAAGTAAATCTGGTAGTAGCTCATGGTACATCAATGCTTTCTTAAAATAAGGAAGAGCAGATTCGTAAAGATTGAGTTTTTCTTCTGGTTCGTTTAATTGCTGATTTACAGATTGTTTAAAATATTCTGTTGCAAGTTCATAAGAACCTTGACTCAACAAAGCTTTGCCAATTTTCCAAGCCAACTCTCCTTGTAGCTTTTTTTCTTGTGCATATTTGTGAATGGTTTCGTACAACTCTTTACTGTCTTTTTCGGAAACCTTTAACTGATTTTGCCACATTTTTAAATCTTCTTCGTTGATTTTAATCTTTCTTTCGCGACGATGCTCAAAGGACCAATTTTGAATAAGATTCTTTATGTTATCGCAAGAAGTAAAATTTAAAACTAACAAGATTAAAACTACCTTGGATTTTAATAGGAACTTTGCTTGCATAGTAAAAACTTTTTTATATTTTCGAACTAACATAAAAATCCATAAGAAAAAATTTATGTCAAACACAAATATTCAACAAATCATAGAGAAAATTTTTCAACTAGAAAATCAGCTAAAAGAAGACCAATACACCAAAGAACAAATTCAGAACTTTTTTAGCTATCATCATTACGATGTTTTTATCTTAATCTATGAGCCAAAAACCATTCTAAAAATCCTTCAAAATCATACATGGAATATTATAAACAACCAAAAGGACATTTTATTACCATTTGATGTTATTGGTTATGCATTATTTTTCAAAAATGATTCGGAACAATTGTTGGAACTACACAAAATCGTGATAGATTCTAAGTTTCGAGGTCGCGGATTGGCTTTTGATTTTTTAAGTCAAATCCTGAATGATTACAAAAAACTAAACTATCGAAAGATCTTTTTAGAAGTTTCGGAACAAAATCTACCCGCCATAAACTTATACAAAAAATTAAACTTTAAGATAATCCAGGTTCGAAAAAAATATTATCAAAACAACATAGATGCATTCGTTATGACGTTAGATATTTGAGTTTTTTGTAATATCTAATTAATCGAAATTTTTTCAAAAAAAATAAAAAATATATGTTGCAAAAAAAAAGTGAATCATTATAATGTTTTTTATGAGTATGTTAGAACGTAAAATTATAAAAGTATTATTTTTTAGTATTTGTTTTTTGCTGGTAATAAATCCTGCGTTTTCCCAACAAAAAGAAGAAGAAGATAAGGGGAGTATTGATATAAACCTTTCGGTGGTTTCGAATTATGTTTGGAGAGGTCATGATTTCTACAGAAATTATGCACTACAAAAACAAAAGTCTTATGGACCACATACAGGAACATGGGCATTTGAACCAACAATTACTTGGCACACCCCAGCCGACGGTTTTTATGTAAGTCTTTTTTCTTCGATCGCACTAAAAGGAAGAAACGATGTAGACATAGACAAACGGTTACAAAAAGAACCTGGTGGCAATTTTATCCAAGGTAGAACATCTTTACTTGATCCAAATTTTAATTTTATCAATGATTTAAAGGCAGAATTCGCTTCTTTGGGAAATGATGTCTCGAATTATCAACAAGCACCCAATTTCTACAAGGAATCTGTCGGTCTAAAGCGAAATGACGAATTAGATATTACCATAGGATACGAAAAAGAAACCAAAAATGTAGGAGTAATTGGTTTTGGTATTTATCATTATGCATATGCTAATACCGTAGCAAGAGGTACACCCTATGGAACAGAGGTATATATAACTTATGCACCACCTTTTCTAACATCATTAAAATTGGGGATTTACGAAGATTTAGAAATCCATACGACATATTATCAGTTATCTTATGGGGGAGAATATGAACTAACAAAAGGACTTAAATCCTCCTATACAATTTCTGCGGGATATTATGTGATGGATAAGGTCCAAGGTGCAAGCGATGTTACTTTAAATTATACAGTATCGAAAAGTATTACAGATAAAAGTAGTATTTACATTGGATTGAACGCGGCATATTGTCCCGATTTAAAAATACAAGAATATTACTGGGGTTCTGGCGATGCAATTACAAAAGAAGTTTATAAAACACATCTTCCCATTGATTTAAACGGAAAAAGTACAATTTACGATGGCAAGGTAGCAGATCCATCTAAAACCATTGGTCCTGTTAATGAATATATTAATGCCCAAATAAGTGATTTGATTACAAATCAGACTGGCATTCCTTATACTTATACACCACGTCAAAGCTTACCAAAATACTTATGGTGGTTATCTTTTGGATATCAAACAACCATAGAATAAAAGACGGAAGATTATCTTTCGTCTTTTGGATTTAAAAATTATGCAAAGAAAATGGTATCAAAAACGTAGTATAATAAGTTTGATCAATATTTTGGTATTTATTGTATTTATAGTTGTATTTGAATCTTACACGTTTACAAAAAGCAAATTAGAAACAAAAAATCTCTCCCAGCTAATCCAATTTTTTGTGTGGAATTTGGATGATGCTTCTGCCAAACAATATTTAGATGTTTATATAAAAAATCAAAATATTAACAAGGTTGTTATACGACATCCCAATGGTAAGGAATTTTTAAGCATAGAAAAAACAGAAACATTTTCTCTAACACAAAGTGTTTTAAAATTTTTATTTTTAATTCGCACATATCCTCTACAAGAACCTATTTTTTACGAAAAAGAAAACATTGGAACGATAGAAGTATATTGGATTAACGAAAATATATATATTTACTTTTATGCTTTTATTATTTTAATATTAATTACAATCATTGCACATTTTTACGTAGAAACAATTATACAAAAAAACCGATTAAATCAAGCATTCAAAGAAATCAATGAACTAAAAATTCAACAGGATGCAGATTATTATCTTACAAGTTTATTGATTCGCCCTCTTTGTTATATCAATTTTCCAAGTAGAAACTATATCCTTCAGCATTATTTAGATCAAAAGAAAAAATTCACTTACAAAAAATACAACACAGAAATCGGTGGTGATTTTATCTTAGTAAAAGAAATTCAGCTAAGAAAAAGAGATTACATTTTATTTATTAATGCAGATGCGATGGGGAAATCTCTCCAAGGTGGAAGTGGTATTCTTGTATTAGGTTCCATTCTGTATGCAATCTTAAAACGATTAGAATTTCGTAAAGACGACCAAAATAAATATCCGGAAATTTGGCTAAAATACTTATGTTTAGAAATACAAGAATTGTTCGAATCTTTTCAAGGATCTATGATGTTATCGGCGGTCATTGGTCTTATTGATGTAAATTCTGGAATTATGTTTTATGTGAATTTTGAGCATCCCTATCCTATTGTTTATCGAAAAGGTAAGGCTGATTTTATTGGAAATAATTATATTTTAAGAAAAATTGGTTATCCAAAAGTTTTTCAACAAGATATTAAGATACAAGTATTCGAGCTAGAAGTTCAAGACATTTTTTTTGTTGGTTCAGATGGTAAAGACGATATAGAAATGCAATCAGAAGATGGAACAAAATACATAAACGAAGACGAAACACTTTTTTTAAGATTGGTAGAAAAATACGAAGGAGAATTACCATTAATCATAGAAGCCATCAAACAAAAGGGAAAAATCATCGATGACATAAGTATTTTAAAATTTCATGTTATACACAAAGAAGTACCTCATATTAACGATATTCCTGCAAATCATACTCATCGGTTAATAGAAGAAATTCATACACTCATCCGACAAAGAAAATTTCAGCAAATCTATATTCTTCTAAAGCCCTATGTAGAAGAATATGGTTCTGATAATTCTTTGCTCTACTACTATGCAGCAAGTTGCTATAAACTAAAAAAATACGACGAAGCCATAGAAATAGGCGAACGATTATTAAACAGAATAGAAATTATCAAACCCATTTATTATATATTGATAAAATCCTATCTTGCAAAAAATGAATTAAACAGAAGTAGTTATCTATTACAAGAAGCAAAGAAAGTAAAACTTGACGATGATAAAGTCAACAAATTAGAATTACTCTTAAACAAAAAACAATCTTCTACCTTAGAAAAATTATAGGGAAGGATTCCAAATTCCTTTCTCGTTAAAGTGGTTTTCTCTTAATAATTTATTTAACTCTCCTGTTTGTTTTAATTCTTTTAAACCTGCGTTAAAATCTTGTAATTTTTTTTGAGCATAAGGAGATTTTCGCGATATACAAACATACAAAAATTTATATTCCAGTTCGGGAGTAATAAAATAAGTTTTTTCGAAAAAATCAGGATATTGTTTAATCAAGTAAGTTCGAATCAAATAATTAGCAACATTGGGATCGATAAAGATTAGTTGCACGCGATTATAATAAAGCTTTTTTAGGTTACTTAAATCATCGGTGGTTTCTTCTTTTTGTAAATAGTTAGCACTATCGAAATATTTTGTATTGGTATAACCTCTTACAATGCCAATACGATAAGAAGTTAAAGCATGGAAATCTTTCATATCGTATTGTGTTTTAAATTTATAATTGATATCTTTTCTTCCATAAAAACCAGCAGGACCACCAGGGTATGGATCAGAAAAATAAAAGTCTTTTTTTAGATCTTCGTTATAATATTCAGGAAAATAGCCATCAATCTCTCCACTTGCAGCTAATTGCATGGTTCTAGCCCAAGGATAAAATTTAATTACTACCTTATAACTCTTTTGTTCGTAAATTTTTTTAACTATTTGATAAACATATCCATAATTGGGTAAATCTTGACCAATATAAGGCTGCCACTCTAATGTTGTCAAAATGATGGTATTTTTTCTGTCTTGGATTTCGTCTTGATTTTTTGCTTCGATAGAATTCGACGTTTTAACAAAATCTTGTTTGTTCGATCTAAAAAAAAGATCACAATTTATATAAAATAAAAAAACTAAAATAAACATTATGTTCTTCATACAATTTAAACTAAAATTATTTTTAAAATTTGCAAACATTTTTTATTAAAATAATTCTGATTTTTATTATAATCCAGCTTTGATTAAATCATGGATTCGAATCAAACCAATGGGTTTATCTTCATCATCAACAACGGGCAAAACACTTATCTGTGATGGTCTATCTTCCATTATGTGTAATGCATCGATTGCTTTGGTTCCTTTTTTTACGCAAATGGGATTTTTTGTCATAATTTCTTCGATTTTTCTGTCGAGAATATTGCCAAATTTTAAGATTGCTCTTCGTAAATCACCATCAGTGACAATGCCAATAATTTTTCGATGATTGTCTACAACAATAGCGCCACCTAAGTTAGGCTTTGTAATCGTTTCTATTAGTTCTTTCATCGTTGCAGATACAGAAATAATCGGTTCTCCTTGATCCAAAATCAACAAGTCCTCTACGTTTAATAACAACCTTTTACCTAATTGTCCAGCAGGATGATAAAAAGCAAAATTTTCTGGTTTAAAATTTTTTACTTTTGCAATAGTAGATGCTAAGGAATCTCCAATTACTAACGACACTGTTGTCGAAGAAGTTGGTGCTAAATTTAGTGGGTCTGCTTCTCTATTTACAAATGCATTGATAATAACATCCGATAGTTTGCCTGCTCGGGAATTCGGATTTCCTAATATACTGATGATTTTATTTCCCATTTTTTTTACCACTTGTAGCATTTGGACAACTTCGTCAGATTCACCACTTTTTGCAATAACAAGTAGAACGTCGTCTTTTTGCAATACACCTAAATCGCCATGTAGTGCTTCTCCCGGATGTAAAAAAAAGGCTGGCGTTCCCAAAGAAGAAAAAGTTGCAGCTAATTTCTGAGCAATTAGACCAGACTTTCCCATTCCTGAACAAGCTAATTTGCCTTTACAATTAAGAATGATATCAATTGCATTTAACAGAGAGTCTTTTTTTATGTTGTTGATATTTGCTTGTAATTCTTGTATTTGTAAATTATAGCTTGTTTTAAAAAATTCATAAATAGATTCTTTGTCCATAAAGCCACAAAATTTTTAAAAGAAATGATTTCAAACTATTCTAATATTAATCCATCATTTTCGCCTTTTTTTTAAATCGTATCTTCCCATAAGTTCTGCTTTTTCTATAATTAAGGGTTGAATTTTTTCTTCTAATTGTTTGGCTGTTAGTCCAACAGGAAAATTGGTTTTTTCTTTAAGAGCATAAAGCTTAAAAAAATAGCGATGCTCTCTGTCTGGTGGACATGGACCACCATAACCAATCTTAGGCCAGCTGTTTTTCCCCTGTGTTAAGGTATGCTGATTGACTTTGATTGTTTCGGTTTTAGGAAGATTTTCTGGAAGAGATGTAACTTCCACAGGAATGTTGTACAAAACCCAATGTACCCATAGACCTACGGGAGCATCAGGATCATCCATGATTAATGCAAAAGATTTTGTACCAGCGGGGATATTTTTCCATTGCAAAGGAGGAGAAATATCCGAACCATCGCAAGTATATTGCGAAGGAATCATGCTATTAGATTGGAATGCTGGACTGAATAATTCTAATGCCATAAGCTGCCTCCCAATCAAAAATAAAATTAAAAGGTAATAATTTTTCATGATAAATCAATTATAAGTTTTAGATTTTGTGTCAAGATTTTATTGTTTTGTAAATTATGTTTAATTTCTAGAAATTAATGATCAACACTAAAATTAGTGAAATATCTATCCGCGAAATTCTTTTCTTCTTCTGGGTTTTAATTCAATCAATTTTGTGTTAGCTGTTTCGGATTCGTGAATTAAATATTCTACTGTATATGCAACATCATCTGGTTCTAACAAAAAATCTTTGATTGCATTTTCATCCATACCACCAAAACCAGTCCTTACACCCCCAGGACAAATGACAGAAACTGCAATTCCATATTCTTTTAGATCTTCTCTTAACGATTCTGTAAAACCATTTAAACCAAATTTAGAAGCAGCATAGGCAGTACCTGTTTTAAAGCCATTTAAACCAGCCACCGAAGAGATGTTGATGATCTGCCCAGCGCGTTGTTTAATCATAGAAGGAACAACATATTTGGTAAAAAGAAAAGGTGCCATCAAATTTACTTGGAGTATTTCCATAAATTCTTGGGAAGTAAACTCATCAACGCGTTTGAATTTACCGATTCCCGCGTTATTGATTAATACATCAATCTTACCAAAGGTTTTTAATCCCTTTTCTACGACTGATTGAATCTCTTCCTCGTTTTTAACATCACAGGGAATCGCAATTGCTCTACCGCCTATTTCTTCTATCTTTTTTGCAAGTTCTTGTATTACGTCTTTGCTTCTTGCTGTTAATATAAAATCATGATACAGATGATTTTTCGGATCGTTTCCTGATATTCCTAAGCGTTCTACAATTGCCTTCCCTATTCCTTTCGATGCACCAGTAATTAAGATTGTTTTTGGATGATTTTTCATTTAATAATAAATTAAATCAATTTTATAAATCGGGAAAGAGATATTTTAGTTTTTTTATTTGATCTGAATTTCTTTTTTCTGGTACTGTAATAATAGAACTATGGATAGAATTTTTATATGGATTTGCAAGATTGTATACATCTAACACAACCGCTTTTAACAATTTTTTAGCATTTTCTGCATTTGCATGCAAATTTTCTATCACCATTTCTACATTAACTGCTTCTTCATCCTCTTTCCAACAATCATAATCTGTGGACATACATACCATTTGATAAGATATTTCTGCTTCGCGTGCCAATTTCGCTTCTGGTAATACACTCATATTGATTATGTCTGCTCCCCAACTGCGATATAAATGAGACTCTGCTCTGGTAGAAAAAGCTGGTCCTTCCATACAAATCAATGTTTTATCGCGATGCATTGGAACGTTGAGCACATCTTTATGTTTGTAAATTACATCTGCCAAAACAGAAGAAAAAGGATCAGCAAACATAAAATGAGCAACCACACCATTTTCGTAGAAGGTATGCGGTCTAATACCTTTTGTTCTATCGATGATTTGAGAAGGCAAAACGAAATCTCTGGGTTTTATTTCTTCTCTTAGTGAACCAACCGCAGAAAATGCAATTATGTGTTCAACTCCTAAGGATTTTAATGCTGCAATATTTGCACGATAGGGAACTTCGCTTGGATTGTAATAATGACCACGTCCATGACGGGATAAAAATGCAATTTCTATCTGATTATATTTTCCGATGAATATTACATCGGATGGCTTTCCCCATGGTGTTTCGGGAAAATACTCACTGATGATTTCTATATTTTCTATTTGATAAAATCCAGATCCACCGATAACGCCAATTTTAACTTGTTGTTTTTCCATATAGTTACAAACATTTTTTTCGAATTAAAACGTCATTAATTTTTTATAAATTAATTTATAAATAGAAAAAAGAAAAAGTCTTCCTCTACGCGGAGGTTTTTGATTCTGTTTTTGTATTTTGGGAAGAACTTTTTGAATCCCCATTATTAGAATTTTTCTTATAATCCGTAACATAGAATCCACTTCCTTTAAAGACTATTCCTACACCTCCACCAATCAATCTTTCTACTTCTCCACTACACTCTGGACAAATTTTATCTGGCTCAGCAGTAATACTTTGTAATTTATCGTATTTATGTCCACAGGATTTGCATTGGTATGTATATGTTGGCATATTACCAAATTTTTTTTAGCTATATTATGGTCAACAATTTTTATAAAATAATTTTAGTGAAAATTTTTTTATAACTATTGATTGATTGACTCGATAATCCTTTTTACCAAAACATCGATGTGGATTTTTTTTAACGATGATACTGGTATGGTTCTTTCGAAAAGTATCGGTTCGTTTTTCCATTCTTTTAGTAATTGATCTCTTTCGGTTTGCTTTAATTTATCCCACTTACTTCGGATCAAAAGAATGTCTTTATCGTGATCTAAACAATAATTTAAAATCGAATATTCTTCTTTTTCCAACTTTCTTCTTGAGTCCATGATGAGTAAAATCATCTTTAAGAAAGGTGCATTTGCAATGTATTGATCAATAACATAATGCAGTTGTTCATTTTCTGCTTTGGATAGTTGAGCAAAACCATAGCCAGGTAGATCTACTAAAAAAAATTCTTTATAATGTGACTTATTGGATGGTACATAAAAATAGTTGATAGTTCTTGTTTTACCAGGTGTTGCTGATGTTAATGCTAATTTTTTTTGGTTACAGAGAGCATTAATAAGCGATGATTTTCCTGAGTTGGAGCGACCCACAATTGCAACAGCTGGAATTGGAGGTATCTTACCTTCTTGAATCTGATTAACATTCAAAAAGGACTTATAAAATTTTACATTGGGAAAAAACTGCATATTTAAAACTGGATTTTTTTAAAAAGTTCTTCGACATCTATTTTGGGGTATTTTTCTGGAAAAAAATATTGTAATGCAACATTTGCTTTATCGGTAAAAATTCCACTGCTACCAAAAATTCGAAGTAATCTCATCTGATACTTTTCGTTTATTGTATAATGATGAGTTAAAATATCGTTTGCAAGAGAACGTCGAATATTCCACGGATATCCCATATAACCTGATGGTCCAAGATGGGCATCTACACTTTTTGCCATTTCCACTAATTTAGAAAATCCTCCATACTTTTTTTGCATATCTTCATCAACTAGATAGACTCTGGGAACCCCAGGTGCATATTCTTTTAAAAGCTTTAAACTTTCAATTTCGAAAGATTGAAAGATCACTTTTGAATAAGTAGAGGAAGAAATTTCTTTATCTTTTAGGTTGATTTTTTTTTCTTTTAACAGTTGGGGGTTGATTTGTTCTGAATCAATCCAGCCCATTTTATACAACAAAAGAACAAGTTCTTTTTCTATACCAGGATATTTCTGGGGTGATTTTGTCTCTAAGTACAATCCTAATGTTGGTTTGGTTTTTGCTAAGTTTGCCAATTCTTCTAATGTAAAAATCTTTAATCCTTTAAAGGATGCTCGAGCTCTATCGGGAAATTTTTCGTTAAACCAACTTCCTAAATCCAATTGTAATAATTCTTTATAGGTTAAATCCCCTATGCCAGCATCTATTTTATCTGGAAAAACATCTTTTATATTGGTGGTTCTTTTTAAGTCATCATCATGGAAACAAACCAACACACCATCCTTAGTTCTCTGAATATCTGCTTCTAAATATAAATCCTCTCCAATTTCTAATGCTAATAAATATGCTGGCAATGTTTCTTCTGGGGCATAATACGAAAGACCACGATGTGCCATGATCGCAGGATAAGGAATGCGATACTTTTTCGACAATTCCTTATTTTTGATTTCGAAGCTTTTAAACATAGATATACTCCCACCAAGTAGTAAAAAAAATATAATTATAATTATAAAATTAATTTTATTAATTTTATTAATTTTCATTATGATTCGCCTCTAAGTTCTATATTGTCGATAAGACGTACATTTTCTGTGTAAACTGCAACTGCTATAAGATCACCTTCTTTTGCTTCTTTTACACTTTCTAATGTATTAGGGTCTACAATTTCTACATATTCAACTCTATTCAGTGCACCTGTTTCCACAATATCTTTTATGATTTCTTTTAGGTTTTCTGGGTTTCTTTCGCCTTTTTGCCATTCTTTTTTAGCGATATTCAATGCTCTGTAAATTAGAAGTGCATCGGAATAACCATTCGGAGAAAGTCTTGCATTCCTAGAACTTAAAGCAATACCTGATTCTTCGCGGATCAAAGAACATCCTATAACGTCTATATCTAAATCCAAATCTTTTACCATTTGCTTAATGATTAAGTATTGCTGATAATCCTTTTTTCCAAAATATGCTTTATGAGGCTCTACAAGATGAAACAATTTTAAAACCACTAACAAAACCCCTGGGAAATGACCAGGTCTATAAATACCACATAATTTATTCGTTAAAGAAGGAATATCCAAATAGATTTTGGGCTCCTCTGGATAAATTTCTTCGATTTCTGGAAGAAATAATAAATCTATGTTCTCTTGTCTAAGCAAACCTTGATCCCTTTCGAAATCTCGAGGATATTTTTTTAAATCTTCTTCGGAATTGAACTGCTTTGGGTTAACAAAAATACTAACTACAATGTAGTCACATTCTTTTTTTGCCTCTCTTATTAAAGAAAGATGCCCTTCGTGTAAATATCCCATCGTAGGTACAAATCCAATGATTTTACCTTCTTTTTTTGCTCTATGAATTTCTTCTTTTAATGCTTTTTTAGATTTTACAACCTTCATGTTCGAGTAACCATTTTTTAATTTCTATTCCACCTGAAAATCCAAATAATTGATGATTTTTTCCAACAACCCTATGGCATGGTACAACAATAGGAATAGGGTTCTTGTTACATGCATTTCCCACTGCTCGCGAATAATTAGAATTATAACCAGATAAAATGCCTAATTCTTTATAAGATACAGTGCTACCAAAAGGAATTTTTGTTAATGTATTCCAAATATTTTTCTGAAAAGGCGTTCCATAAACTTCGTATTTTGGTGGAGAAATCGCTTTTTTATCATAAAAATATGCATCAAAATAATCATTTATTTTATTTATAAATTTTATCAATTGATTATTTTTATCTATTCTAGCTTTTTTTGGCTTGGATATAAAATTTATCTTATAAATAAAAAAGCTGGATTGTTTTTCTAATATGAGGATTTCTAGATAAATTGGAAAATATTTATAATAAAATCGATACATTAATTTTTTAAGTTATGAGTCTTATCTAGAAGTTCAACAAGATAGTTTAAAATATTTTCTGCCGTTCTTAATACAATTTTTTGTACTTCTTGAAAACCATTATATCCTCCGTAGTAAGGATCAGGTACGTCGGGAATCTGATTTTTATCTTTGATAAGTGGATCAAATTCGCGAAATAGATGTACTTTTTTTCTATGTTCTTGAGTTTTTGCTAATCGTAATATATCTTCGTAATTATAGTGATCCATAGCAAAAATAATGTCGAAACGATCAAAATCTTGAGGTTGGAATTGTCTTGCTATGTGATCTAATGTTATGTTGTATTCTTCCGCAGCTTTTCTTGTATAAGTATGAGGTTTTTCTCCCACATGGTAGCTACTTGTTCCAGCAGAATCAACTTCGATTTCGTTTTCTAAACCTCTATCGCGGATCAATTTTTTTAATGTTCCTTCCGCAGCAGGAGATCGGCATATATTTCCATGACATACAAATATAACTTTGATTTTTTTCTTATCCATTAGGATTAACATAGATAATCAAAAAGTTTAATCGTCAATAAAATAATAATACTAACTTTATTTGATTAAAAACTTAAAACTTAAAAAATTATGTTGATTCCATTTGTTAAAAAAAAAATATTGTTCTATGGAACCACGTTATTTTCAGTATTTGGCTCAAGAAAAAGCAACAGAGCCACCAAGTTTACCCTCTGGTAATGGACAACAACCCTCGTTGTGGACTGCATATTATCCTTTAATAATGGTTTTGATTTTTTTTGCAATATTATACTTTTTTTCTATTCGTCCACAAAGAAAAGAAGAGCAGCGAAGAAAGGATTTATTAGCGCGTTTAAAAAAGGGCGATGTAGTTATAACACAAGCTGGTATTATCGGTTCTGTTCATTCTATTAAAGATGATACAGTGGTTTTAAACCTTCAGAATAATGCAAGAATGGAAGTTTTAAAATCAACTATTTATGATTTACGAAACAAACCACAAAACCAAGATCAAGAATAAAATGATAAGAAAGTTCACCATATTAGCTTTGTTGATTTTTCTAAATATTAGCGTTATCAAGCCTCAAACACCTGATACTTCCCCACCAGATACATATAAAGAAGTTCTACCTGGATATAAAAAACAATCAAAGATTGTTGTGGACAATAAACCGGAAGAAAATCAACCACAAAAAGAAGTAAAAAAAGAGCAGCCAGAAAAACCTAAAAAAGAAATCATCAACGAAGAACCCAAAAAAACCTTTTCTATTAAAGAATTATTAGAGAATAAAAACGTTGTTAATATAATTTTATTAATAATAATTTTTATAATATTTTTTATATATCGAATAAGGAAGTAGATAAAATGAGTAAACTAATAGGTAAAACAATTATAGTATTAGGGATATTGATCATAAGTTTTATATTGCTTTTACCAAACTATGATATCCGAAAAATAGAAATCCATTTTTTAGAATATTACAGGACAGAAGATGGTCAAAAAATTGTTATTACAGAAGAGCAAATCAGAAACTTTTTAGAATCAGAAAATGGATTAAAAGGATTCTTTCCACAATCGAAGTGTTTGGAAAGCGATCCGGTTAAAGAAAGAAAATGCACCGTAGAACAAAGATTTTTTACACCAACGAAATTGAATGAATTTACACAACGTTTTCCTAATCTTGTTGACAACAGAAAAACCAAGATTCTACCCCATAGAGTGGAAAAATTCCTAGGTTTTTTTTCTCAATCTGGAGTTAAAAAGCTATCTTTAAAATTAGGTCTAGATCTACAAGGTGGTATGAGGGCAATTTTTCGTGCAGATTATGATGCTTATCTTCAACACCTTAAAGATAAATATCAACCCATTTTAGAAGAATTAGAACAAAAATTAAAAAACGAAAAACTTTCTGCCCAAGAAAAAGAAGAAATCGAAAATAGAATCAAAAATATCAACAGGAATTTTGAACTATCAGAAACAAAAAAATTAGAATTACTCGAAGAAGCACGTTCTATTATAGAAAAACGGTTATCGAACCAAAATTTAACAGAACCAGAAATTCGCATTCAACCATCAAGTTATAGCATTAACGTAGACTTACCAGGCGTTGCAAATTCAGCAGAAGTACTAGAAATCATTAAAAGCACAGTTACCGTAGAATATAGACTTGTAAACGACGAAGCGACAAATCGCCTTAATACACCAGAATTTTTATCTTATATTAAAAAATTACAAGAAATCTATCGCGAAGAAAGACCCGATTTTTACGAAGCAAAAAAAATATTAGAAGAAATTCAAAATAAAGCAAACTTAAGCGAAAAAGATGGAAAAATCTTTTTGTATTGGAGAAAAAGTAGAACGGGTCAAGGAAAATATTTACCCTATGAATTTCGCGTTCTTGGACCAGTAGTATTAGATGGTAGCGATATGGCAGATGCAAGAGAAGCGATTAATCCTAATAGCACATGGTATCAGATCAATTTTGTTTTAACAGCGGAAGGCGCAGAAAAATTTGCAAAGATAACACGCGAAAATATAGGGAAAAGATTAGCTATTCTATGGGGCGATCGAGTTGTTTCTGATCCAGTTATCCAAGGACCAATTGTTGGAGGTAATGGAGTTATAACAGGTCAGTTTGACTTAAAAGATGCAAGAGAAATTGCTAATGTGATTCGCGAAGGTGCATTACCCTTACCATTAGAAATTATTTCTGTTTCTTATATCGGTCCTACGCTTGGACTTCAATCTATTAAAACAGGTGTATATGCAGTTATCTTAGGGTTTTTATTGGTAAACATTTTTATGATTCTATATTATCAAGTTGCTGGCATTATAGCTGTGATCGTTTTATTCTACAATCTGGTCTTATTATCTGCACTGTTAACTTTATTAGAATTTACTTTAACATTACCAGGTTTTGCTGGATTGATTTTAACAGTTGGTATGGCTGTTGATGCAAATGTTATCATCTACGAACGAATGAGGGAAGAATTGCGAATGGGAAAATCCACAGCATTTTCTGTTAACGCTGGTTTCGAAGACTCCTTTTGGACTATATTGGATGCCAACATAACAACGCTCATTTCTGCTGTAATCCTTTATTATACAGGTGATGGACCAATTCAAGGTTTTGCGATTACTCTATTTTTTGGTCTTTTAACATCCATCTATACATCCCTATATGTTTCTAAGTATTTATTTGAATTACTCATTGATGGACTTAAGCTCAAAAAAATCTGGATTGGAAAAGGAATTACCTTCGGAGAAAAAAAATGAAGATAATGAAATATAAAAATTTTTATTTAGCTTTTTCCCTTATATTAGCCATAAGTTTTTATCTGATTACATTTTTATATTATGGTGGGTTCGAAAAATCCATCACATTTAATGGTGGAATTAGAATTACCTTAATTATGCAAGAAGGTAAAACAAAAAATGATGTAGAAGATGGTGTAAAAAAAGCTGGATTCAACAAATTTAGTGTAAGGCTGGTTGACTTAAAAGAAAATAAATACGATATCGAATTTGGCCCAGAAGTAAGAGAACTTTTAAAAGAACAAGCCAAAGATGAAAGAAATATTGCAGAACAATTAGAGTTAAATCTTTTGCCACATATAAACATTCCCAAAGAAAATATTATATCAAGAGAAATTATTTCTGCAAGTTATGGGTTTAATTTATTCGAAACTGCTCTATCTGCACTTTTCTGGACTCTTGTACTCATCACTGTATATGTATCTTTTCGTTTTGATTTTTCTTTCGCATTGGGAGCAACACTTGCATTAGTACACGATTTAATTATAACCATGGGGTTTATTGGTGTAGCTCGAATTGAACCATCCATTCCTGTTGTCGCTGCGATTTTAACAATGTTAGGATATTCCATCAACGATACCATCATTATTTTTGATAGAATTCGCAAAAAGATAAGAGATAAAAACGATTTGCTCAATCAATCTTTATTAGATTCTGCGATTGTAGAAACATTTTCGAGAACGATTATTACATCTTCTTTAACAATGTTATCACTAATCGCTATCGTGATTAGCAAAGCCGAATCCTTAATTGATTTTTCCTTAGTGCTTCTATTTGGAATTATTATTGGTACTTATTCTTCGATAACAATTGCAACACCAATTATGTATATATATGAAAAATTCCGCCTTAAGCGGTCAGCTGCCACTTAATTTTTATCAAGAACTATGGAAACAATCTCTCTTGGCAATAGGAAGGACTGCTCCTAATCCACCTGTTGCCACGATTATAACTTATCAAAACCAAATTATTGCATCTGGTGCAACAGAACCACCTGGTCTAAGACATGCAGAGATCGTTGCACTTGACGAAATAGATCATCAGATTCATAAGTATCCAAATCATCTATATCTCTATGTGACTCTTGAGCCCTGTTCCACTTATGGAAGAACTAAACCATGTGTATTAAGAATCAACCATTATCAAGATAGAATTAAGAAAATCTTCGTAGAAAATTTCGATCCATATCTTAATAAGACTGGAATAAAATATCTAATAGAAAAAGGTTTTGATGTTGAGGTTCAATCGTTTTTTAAAAAACCCCATTTTGCACTAGAACCCTTTTTTTCTGTTATAAAAGAGAAAAGGCCTATATATCACATCAAAGTTGCCACTATGCCTGATGGTTTAATGGGGGTTTCAAACAAATCGATTTCTATTACTGGTAAATTAGGAAAATTCATTACTATGTTAATGCGTGCAAAAGTTGATGCAGTAATTGTAGGACCCGGAACCACATCCATCGACTTACCTTCGTTAGATTTAAGAGAGATAAACTTAGATGACGAAGAGCTAGCGGTTGTCGAAAAGAGCATGGATTATTTAAACAAAAATACACAACTATTGTACAATGATTATCCCAAAGTTTATTACGATGAATTTCTTCGAGGCTTAATTTTATTCTACAAAGATATTTATAAAAATTTTCAATATTTCAACTATCAACCTAAGCGAATTTTGATATTAGGTAGATATTTTAGTAATTTTATAAATTTTTTTAAAAAACAAAAGCAACTTACAGAAAAAACTAACCAACCATTTTATTTTTTAATTCAAGAAAAATACAAAAACGATTATCCATTAGAAAAACTAGATAAAGAGAATATAAGGATTTTTCCTAACTTAGATTCCGAAAATTTTTTTAGTGAACTCAACCAATTCTTAATCGAAATTGATGTTCATAGAGCATTAATTGAATCCGGCGAAAGGTTTTTTTCTGTAAGTTTTCCCCATTTAACAAAAAACGACAAAATCTATTGGATAGAAAATACCTCTTTTGAAGAAAACCAATCCGAAGAATTACCCCTAAGCGAAAGAAAGCATTGGTTCTTTTCGAATTATGATTTGATTCTCAAAGATAAATTTTCTCTTGGACATTTAAATTTATATGCATTAACAGTTTAGTTTATTTATTATCTTCCCACCTACCAGTCAATAAGTTGATGCTATTTTGAATGATCGATGTACTTGTCTTTGCAATATTTTTCGCTGTTTCTTCTATCATAGAAGGACTAATTGATTCGTTGATTGCTTCTTTAAATCCTCGTTTAACTTCTTCTTTGAATTCTGGCAACAATTCTTTTCCCGCTTCATGAAAACCTTCTTTCAATCGTTCTTTAAAAATTAGAATATATTCATCTATCAGTAATTCTGCTTTTTGTTTAAAACTTTTCTTAAAATAATAGTACAAAATCCCAAACGTAAAAAAAGCGGTTAACAAACCTGTCACAATACTAATAAAAATTCCAACAATAATATCTTGCATAATTTCACAATGTAGTAGAATGTTCAAAAGTCAATCAATATACAAAAAAAGATTGTCTTTGTAAACAATGTTCTATTAAATAATTTATACAACTATGAGTAGAATATTACTTTTTCAGGTTTTCTTTATTAGTATTTTATTGCTATTGATTTTGTTTGAGTTTATCATATATAAAAGATGGTCGAAGAGAATTGTTCAAGACAAGTATAAAAAAATATTTTCGTGGGTATATTGGTTTATTGCAATTTCTTCTAAGTTGGGTTTGATTTTGTTTTTATTTTCTCGCAATCGTTTTTACATAGAGATACAAGGATTTTTAAAGCCCATTTATTATTTTTTACTTTCTTGGAATTATGCTTTTTTCTTTGGTTTCTTGTTCTGGATAATTTGTTTTATTTTTTTATATATTTTATATTATATTTTTTCTAAAATTAATCCATCTTCCGAAAAACAAAATTCATCTTCTATTTCGAGAAAAGCATTTTTAACAACCTCTGCTGCTATAATATTAGATTCTACTCCTTTTTTAGCAGCAGGGATGAATTTTTCGGGGATGTATTTAGGCTCGAAAGATTTTGTAGTGTTTTCGAAAAAAATTAAAATCGATGGTCTTCCATCTGCTTTTAGTGGTTTTAGAATTGTCCAAATTTCTGATATTCATATTGGTTCATTGATCAACGAAGCATATTTAAAGCCTACATTAGAAATGATTTTGTCCCTAAAACCAGATATAATTGTTGTTACAGGGGATATCTTAGACAATTCTCGGTTGTATTTATCGACGGTGGGATGGTATTTTCGAAAATTGAACGAAATTGCTCCTGTCTACGCAATCTTAGGGAATCACGATCATATTGATTCACCTTTATTTTTAATAAAAACATTGCAACAGACGAATTCCAATATTCTTGTAAATCAATATAGCGAAATAAAAAGAGGCAAATATTCCCTCAACATTATTGGATTAGATTATCCCATCAAACACTTCGAAACCAAAAAAACACGATCCCAATTTACAGAAGAATACTTTGAATCTGTGTATAAAAATTTAATCAAAAAAGATCAAATCAATATTGTAATGAATCATCATCCTGCGGAATTCGAAATATTAAAGAAAAAACCAATACATTTGGTATTAGCAGGTCATACCCATGGTGGTCAAATTATGCTAAGCGAAAATCGAGAATCTTCCCTTTCGTTAGCATCGAATTTCTTAAAATATTATGTAGATTTATACACAGAAAATGGTGTTCATCTTTATGTAAATCGTGGATTAGGACATTGGTTTCCGTTAAGAATCAACTGTCCACCGGAAATAACTTTACTTGAATTGTATTAATTTCAAAAAAAATTATACCATGCATCTAAAAAATAACTTTGTTTGTATTATTCTTGTAATATCGCTTTTGAATTGCAGTACAAAAAATAAAAATGATTATAGTTTACTTGCTTCCTTAGGTCTAATTGAATCCTTAGGAAATTATTGGGCAAAAATCTATAAATTCAACCCCAATATTGTTAATGATCCAACCAACATTGCTTATATTGATGTTGCAACACCTCAGATAGTTGATAATTCCAAAACCAAGATCATTTTAATTTCTGGATGGAACTACAACGATAGAAGCAATAGAAGTTACCCAACAATAGATGAACTAAAAAATAGAGCATTGAACACAAACTGGGGACATTTTGTTCCAACAACTCAATTTGCATTATTGATCAGCAATTACGAAGTATATACATTTGATTATTTAACATCTGATCCAATTGATACAAACGGTTATAGACTTAGAGTTTTAATGGATGACCTGTTTCATAAATATAACAATAATGTTATCATTTTTGCTCACTCCATGGGAGGACTAGTAAGCCGTTTTGCTCTATACTATTCCGAAAGACCAGCATACATCAAAGCAATCATAACATCTGGAACACCTTTTCATGGTTCTCCTTGGGCAAGTCCACAATACCAAAAAAATAAAACTGTCTTAGGTTCTTTGGCTAATTTTTTAACAGATTCAGAAGGTGGAAGAGACTTGGCATGGGATAACTATGATTTTAGTCTTAATGGTGCATTTAATATCAAGCTTTATAACATAAATCAACAGAGAGATAGAGACGATTTAATCTATGCTTTGTATGGCGAAATTCCCGGTGGTAATACTTATGCCTCGGATTCCAACCAGAATTTTTTAACGTTTTGTTCTGTTTTAAATGACTTTGCATCCCATGACTGTATTGTTCCTTCGCGAAGTGCAATTCTTGATGGTAATCCCCTTAGAGATAGAAAAAAGATAGGAAATTATGATCATAGTGATATTAACTGGCATACCAATTTTGTTCGTAATTACTTGTTAACTTACATAAATAACTTATAATCTTCCTCTACGACATATTGTTATATTTTTATTTCAATATTTTATTTTATTTCTGTATTCTGATAGCATCTACATGGCATTTTTATTGCTTATAAACCAATTAGATAAAACTTAAAAAGGAGGTTGGATATGACAGCACTAATGAAAAAAGATCAAATTCAACAAGTAGAGAAAGCAGAAAAAGCAAGACGTTTTTATACTCCACCAGTAGATATATTCGAAAATAACGAAGAATATTTATTATACGCAGAAATTCCTGGTGCAAGCGAAAACGATGTTGTTGTAACCATAGAAAAAAATGTGCTAACCATTACTGCAAAGGTGAATGTAGATGTACCCGAAGGATATAGATTATTTTATTCCGAATATGGTATTGGTGATTACAAACGTTCTTTTGAATTAGGAAACGAAATTGATCAAGACAAAATAGAAGCTACTGTAAAAAATGGAATCTTAAAATTACGTTTACCCAAAATTCAACCCACTGTGAAAAAAATTCAAATCAAAACCCTGTAAAACGAATATAATCTCGCAAAAATTCGAAAGATGGGAAAAAAATCCCATCTTCTCTACTTTCGTAGAGACATTTTATTACTGGAATTGGATGCCATAACCACGGATCAGTTGTTCCAAAAATCGCAATTCCATTTATTCCCAAAAACGATGCTAAATGTGTTAAACCAGAATCATTTCCTACATAAAAGCCATGATTTTGGACTAAATGTATGAACTCAAACGTTGTACTAATCTTAATATAATTTATAAAATTTTTAAAATAGATGTAAAAATTTTCTTTGGTATTGGGTTCCGCTGGACCTTCTACGATGGTTATATTCATATTATGGTTTAATAAATAATCGATTAGCAAAAAATAATTCTTCCAATCCCAAATTTTATGTTTAGAGCCAGCCCCAGGATGAATTAAAATATCATTGTTTTTTTTAGAAAAATTCAAACAATAATTATAATATTTTACCGGTAGGTTTAATTCATATAAGATTGATTCCAGTAAATAACGTCTTACAGATACTTTTTTCGTGGGAATAGAAGATAGATAAATAATCTTTTTTTTTGTAAATCGCTTTAAACGTTCATAGAGTTCTTCTTTTTTATGGTAGATCAGAATTATGATGTCGAATTGTTCCAAAAAATCCAACAAAAGATTAAGTTTATTTCCAATGTTTCGAAAATCATCTTCTTCCAAAAACAATGGTAAAAATAAAGCCTGATCGATGGATATTCCTTTACCTAAATTAAAATACGAAATTAAAGAAACATAATCAGCATTGCCAACAAAATTAATGTTAAAACCATATTCTTTTAAATTTTTTAGTAGATCAAAAGATAGAATCGTATCGCCTAATGCACCAGGTTTTATGATCAAAATATTTTTCATTTTATCAGAAGAGATTTTTTAATACTGCTTAATTTTTTTAGATTATATGTGCCAAAAATCTCTTTCTGTAATTTATATTCGATTAGCTTTGTATTATAAAAACATAATATATCGAAAATGTTTAGATTACACTCAGGTTTAATATGTACTTTTAAAACATCGTCTTTTGAGTATAAAAATTCCTCGTTAAAATAATAATCCAAGTAAGATTGATAAGTTTCTAACCGAATATATTGTATTTTTTCGATATTTTGAATTATATTAGAAGGTATTTTGGATATCTGATTTTGTTTATATAATTTATAATATGCTATAAATAAATTTTCGTAATAATAAACATGATTTGGTTTGTCTATCTCATTTTTACTAATTAGTAAATCTTTTTCTAATTGTTCGTAGAATTTAATATAATTTAGTTGATTATATTTATAAAAATAATTTGTAATTTGATCTATTAAATATTTTTTTAACGAAGCATTGTTAATATTTTTAACAAGATCATAATGTTTTAACTCTATTCTATGATTATAGATTAGTGTTAGCAAATATTCGTAAAGAAAGTTGTCTGAAAGTCTCCTATCTTTTCTAAAAGAAACATATTTTTCGGATAAAGTTAGCTCTAATCTACTTAAATTTCTTTTTCGTATTTCTTGTAATGTGACAATCATCAAATCATCTCTATTTTGAACTAAATGAATATATTGATTTATATACATTTCTTGTTTATCTTTGTTTAATAATCCATTGTTCGAGGAAACTTCGTAGAAGAATAAAAGGTTCAAAAAATTTTTTAACGGCTCGTTTAATGTTAAAGGTTCGGGTTGTTCAGAAAAATCGGAATTTTTTAATGCCATCTCGAAACAATATTCTGAGTAATCTAATTCATTTTCATAAAAGTAATAAATCGCATAAAGGTTCCATTCATTAGAAGAAAGATCACTTGCTGGAAGTTTTTTTAAATCATTAAAATTTTTATAATAAATTTTTATATTATTGTCGCGAAAAAATAAATAATCGTTAATAATCATCGCATCTATCTGTTGACTTTTATCTTGAATAGAATGGCAAAATGTAAAAAAAATTAAACTATGGATTAAAATTATATTTTGAAAGCTCAAATTCTTTAAGCAATATTTTAAGATATTCTCTATCATATACACCTGGATGAGGGATTATTAAGTTTTCTGTATTTATCGTTAAATCTTCGTAGAACAAAATATCAATATCAATTTCTCTTGGACCATACCTAAAACGATGTTTTCTTCCAATTTTTATTTCCAATTGTTTTAGATAATTTAACAACTCAAATGGAGTAAGAATTGTTTCTATTTCGATGATCTGGTTCAAGAAATCATCTTGTTCTTTATAAAGAATAGCGGGATTTTTTAATACAGAAGATGTTTTAATAACTTTGCAATATCCTTCGTTATGGATATAATCAATTGCTTTATTTATATATTCTGATTTGGGCTCGATGTTCGATCCTAAGGAAAGCAATACTTTCGATAAAGATTTAATGAATAGATTTTGATTTTTTAAGTCTGTAATCTTCTGCATCAAGGTGAATTTCTAAACACATTTCTTTTAGTCTACTAAAAACCCTACCATTAGAAATTTCTTTCCAAGAATCCATTGGTTCATTGGATGTAAGGATGGTTAAAAGATTTTTTTCGTACCGTGAATCAATTAAATCATAAAGAACATTATTTACCCACGGGCTATCTTTTTGAACACCAAAATCATCAATCACTAATATTTCTATGTTTGCTAATTCTTCTTCGATTTTTCGTCCTTCTCCATAATATTCTGACTGTGGATTAAAAGTGTCGCGAATCTTCCCTAATATATCGCGAGAAATCTTTGCATATTTAACAGGGATTTGATACAAACGAATCATCTCGTTTAGGATAATACAAGATAGAAGCGTTTTTCCTGTCCCTGTCCTTCCATAAAGATATAAACCATAAGTATTTTTATTCTTGGGATATTCTTTTATTACAGCATAAACATGATCTATGGCAAATAAAAAATTTTCGCTTCCTGTAATGTTCACATCAATAGAAGTTAACAATTTATCTTTATATCTTGATGGAATTCCCGAAAGTTTCTGTAAAAATAAGATTTTTTTTAATGCTAATCGTGCTCTTTTTGATGGGCATTCCTTCATACAGTTATCTTTTGAATCAAAATATTCGTATGGAGGATTGCCATCGCATAAAGTCATTTTTTCTACGCATGTGCATAATTTGTAAGAATTTTCACCCGGCAGTGCAAAAGGATCTAAAATAATTCCCAATCCATTACAAACAGTACATGACTCATCTCCATAGTGAGGAGCATTTCTTTCTAAATCGAGTTTTATATCTTCTAAAAAGTGTTTCATTCTATAAATTTTTTCTTGATTTTATCAATATCTTATTTTATTTTTTAATTGATTAAACATTTTTAGTAGATTTATGCTTTAATCAATAATTTTTTAATGGATTGCATTTATTTTTATTTTTTAAAAACCGATAAATCAAAATAAGAAACTATAGAGGTGATAATTATGAAAAAAATTATCTTATTAACAACTTTACTTTACACAATAGGAAGTCTAACGGCACAGCAACAACCTGCTCAACCAACACAACCGACTCAGCCAACAAGTACTATTATTAATCCAGCAAATCCAACTCCTTATGAACCAACACCAGGAGAACTTGTAACAGAAGAAGTGGACGAAACTCAATTAACAGAAGAACAAAAGCGTGTACGAGTAAGAAATTTAACAGCAGAAGAACTTTGGAAAAATGCGGATTATCGCGACTATGATCCTTCTTTTACTGAATTACATCGTTTATCAAAAGCATTTGCAAACAATAAATACAGATTGGCATTATCTTCTTTTCAAGCTGGCATTAATTCTATCATCAAAATGAGGGACGAAGTAGAACTACTCAGAAAACAAAGTGCGGAAACTAGAAGATTCAACGAAAAATGGTACTGGCAAGTAGTAGATAGAAAAGCACAAGAAGAGAGAACGATAAACAGAATGAAAAGACAAGCAAAACAAGAAGCAGTAACATATTTTACTCGCGCTATCAATTATTTAGATGAAATCATTAATCCAGACCTTAGAGAAAAAGAGCCATTTAAAAAATTATTATCTGCTGTATATAGAAACTGGGTTATGTATCAATACGATTTAGGAAATATTCCTCAAACAATTCCTGTTCTCGAACATTACATTCAAATTGACGAAAACGAAAAAGAATATCCTGCTCATAAATATTTATCCCAAGCTTATGCATTCCAAGAAAATATGATTAAAAAATATAAAATGGGAACAGAAGATCAAATGCTAAGATTCCGTTATAAGAAAAACGTCCATTTGTTAAGAGCAACAGAGCTTAAATATGGTAAAGAATCTGCTGAATATAAACACGTAGTAACGCTTGTCAATAGAGACGAAATTATCTCTATAATGCCATAATTTTATTCAAAGCCTCTATTTAAAAATCCCCTTCTTTCTTGGGGATTTTTTTTATTTAGGAATATCCTTTTCGATTTTTTCCCTATATTCTGGGTTGATTTTTGAATAATATCTGCCTAATTCGATTAAATCATTTTTGTTCAATACATTCTTTTGATAGAGGTTTAATGCTAATTCCCACATATTTTCGTAAACAACAGGTAATTTAATCTTTAAATTAATCAGTTCATCGATGGATTTTCCTAATGTCTCTTCTAACAATTCGTAAATACCATTTTGATCGGGTATAGGATACGCTCTATGTATGAATGCTGCATATATTGGGTTAACTTTTCCATGGATCTGATAGTTATCTTTTACTAGTTGAAAAATTTGGTATGCCAAATCTCGATTTATAGCATCTTTCCCTTTAAACCTTAGATTATACAAAAAGCTTACAATTTGTTCTTCTTCTATTGCACCAGTTAGAAGCAATTGATACAACGTAATAATTAAAAAATCACTTTCTGTATTATCTCCGATAAAAATTTCTTTTGCAAACGTAGGTTGCATTTTTCTTAAAAACAATAATACCTTTAATTTATACGCCGTCTGGTCTACCATTGTTTGCATCGTTGCATTCAAGAACTTTACAGAGCGATTCAACATTTCGTTTATACCTTGATTTAAATATTCATTGATATTTGTAATTACGTTAAAGATTTTTGTAGAAATATTCGAAACAGGGTTTGTAACCTTTTTTAAATATAACCCATCAATAGGTATTTGGAATCTCTTAAAGACACCCTCCAATACGCGATGAAAAAAAGAAGGGGATGCAGAAATAAAGATTAGAGGATATTCGTAATGTTTTATTTTTCTGTATAACTCGTCCATTCCTGGTATAGGTTGTTTATTTTCTATCCTTTCTAACAATGTTTCTAACAATCCCTGTCGATCTTCAAACCTCGTATTTAAAAATGTTTTATCAATATCGGATATAATCACAAAATCTTCGTAATTATTGGGTAAAATACTTAACCTTCCAAAACCGATAGGTAATTCCTGTGAAAATAGTGGATTCATACCTGTTGTTAAAAAAGCAAGATCCAGAAAATTTTGACGAATCGAATCTGTTCCTTTTAGGTGGGTTCGAATCAAATATTTTCCAGATTCTAACTTAGGAACAATTTTCTTTAATGGAAGTTCAAAAATTCCAAAAGTATTTGCAGTAAGATTAGGTACAGAAGCAATTGGTTTAACATCTAGAAGTTTATCGATGCTTTTATCTTCGTATGGAATAATATCAATTTGTATACGTGGATTTCTAACTATTCCCATATTGATATCTTGAACTGCGCGAAATCTATTAATCATCGATTGTGGTAGCATACAAAAAATATCCCAATTTTCGTTAAGATAATTTTCTAATACAGGAATATCAACAACCTGCCCTTTGATCTCTACGCGATCAGATTGACCTACAAAACCATTATACAATGCTATTCTTTTTTTCCCAACAATAGGTAGGTTAAATTCATTGTTTAATTCTTTTTCTTTTTCCATTTTAGCTCTCTTGTTGTTGTGATATAAAAATAATTGAATCTTATTGAAATATAAATCAAGCAAATTTTAATGGATTTAAATGACTAAAAACAAAATTCTCAAACCTATTTTTATTTATTCGGATAATTATAATATACCACTACAAGGACATGTTTTTCCAGCTATCAAATTTTCTTTAATATACAAAAAACTCAAAGAGGACCCTCGTTTCGAAAATCATAAATTTATTGAACCAGTTCCAGCAACTATTGATCAACTTAAATTAGTTCATGACAAAGAATATTTAAACGATTTAATTTATTTAAGGTTTTCCAAAAGAGTCTATCGAAGTGAACTACCTCTTAACAAAGAAATTATTGATGCATTTTTTCTAGCAACAGGTGGTACAATCTTGGCTGCGGAATTAGCATTAGATGCAGGTAGAGCAATGAATTTATCAGGAGGATTTCATCATGCTTTTGCTGACCATGCAGAAGGATTTTGTTATATAAATGATGTTGCAGTAGCGATACGCGTTCTTCAAAAAGAAAAAAAAATTTCCAAAGCATTGGTTATTGATCTAGATGTTCATCAAGGAAATGGAATATCAAAAATTTTCCAAAAAGATAAAAAAGTATTTACATTTTCTATGCACGAAGAGAAGAATTATCCCATAAAAGAAAAAAGTAGCTTAGATGTTGGTTTAGAAACAGGGATAAAAGACGAAGAATACTTGAACCTTTTAGAAAAGAGTCTTGCTTATATTAAAAAAAATTTTAATCCAGATATTATCTTTTACGTAGCCGGTGTAGATCCTTACGAAATGGATAGATTAGGTGGTTTATCTGTAACAAAAGAAGGTTTAAAAAAAAGAGATATTATGGTACGAGATTTTATGCCAGACAAACCTATTGTAATTGTTCTTGCTGGTGGATATGCCATGAATACAGAAGATACAGTAAATCTACACGTACAAACAGCAGAAGTAATGGCAGAACTCTATTAAAATTTATTTATTCAAAAAAATTTTATTAAGATGTAATAAAATATGCCAACAATAATTATAAGATGCTTTTTCCTATGAGTTTATTTGGAAAATTAGAAGATTTTTGGTCGGATAAAGAAAAAAAAAGAAAATCCCCAGAGAATGTTCCGAATACAGATAAAAATATTGAATTACCAGAAATTACTAATGATGAACTACTCGATGATTTACATGTAAAACCATTAATCGAAGGCAAAGTAGGAAATAAAACCTATATCTTTGGTAAATTTTCTGAACAAGAAATTTATGAATTAATGAATTGGTCTGGTGTATTCGAAAAGATCAAATTAAAAGGATACGACGAATTTAACCTCGAATTACAATATCTTTCAGAAATGGATCAACGAATTTTTGTAAAATCGAAAGGCGAAGTTCTTATTCATATAAGGTTAAAGTTATCTTATTTTAGGTTTCGCTTTTCTCCTGGTGCTCCCTCTAGAAAATTATTATACATTGACTGGTTAATGACAAGAGATCCCAAAAGAAAAGATCAATTAAGAAAACCATTATTTCCGGGACAAGATGCGCCAGGCTTAGGAATTTTTAACGAAGTTGCCGACTTTGTATTCAACCTTGCATTAGGATTAGGAGTTAAAGGAGCATTCAATATTCCAGAATACTTTCACGATGCTATATTATTCCATCGACAATTTCGTTTTTATGATCCTCAAAGAGAAGCGTTTTTTCGAGCATTACTTAGAGATTTGCGAAGATATGGTGTAAGAGAAATTTCCGATGCATTAATTCAAAATCGGATAATAGATCAAGATGGCCAAATTGTAAATTGGATACCCGGAGAAATGATATCGTTAATAGATCCAGAATTTAGTGATTTTATCTGGAATAAAGACTACTTTATGAAAATAGTTAGGTATTTAAAACGCTTCCATTTTCGATTAGTAGAAAAACAATAATTTACTAGAAAGATTTCATTACTTTAATTATTTCTTCGTATTCTTCTTCTGTCATGTAAGGAAATAAAGGGAGGTTGATTACAGACTGAGTAATCCTTTTCGCATTTTCGCCGCCAATTTTATGTTTTAGGTATGACTTTGCACCTTTTTGTTCAGAAACTGCTTCTGGATATACAATACCATAACCAATTTGATGTTTTTTTAGGTGTTCAATTAGTTTTTCTCTTTTTTCATTTTCTATCAAAATTACGTTTAAATATCCATTTTCTTCTATCTGTATGCCCGTTTTACTTGATTTTAAAATTGTTCCATCAAGCGATTTTAAACCAGGTGTTGTATGAACTTGAAATTCTTTTAAATCATTTCTATATCGTTCTGCAATCCTTCTACGAGACTGTATTCTATTGTTTAAATAAGGAAAGTTGATGTTTAAATAAGATGCTTGCAAATTCCCTAAACGCGAATTCCACCCAACTAGTCCATGAGAATAATGTAACTCTCTACCATGATTTCCTAAAGAACGAACTCTTTCTGCCAATTCTTTGCTATTTGTTAGAACTGCTCCTGCATCTCCTGCTGCACCAAAAACCTTTGCAGGATAAAAACTTATGGTAGAAATATAAGCATTTTTATAGATGGATTCATTATTCACTTTTACCCTATAGGATTGTGCACCATCTTCGATTAATAAAACATTTTTTTCTTTCGCATATTTACGAAATTCGTAAACATATTGAGATGTCCAACCATATAAATGTACAAGAATAGCTGCCTTGGGCTTAAATTTTTCTACCGCTTCCTGAAACAAAAAAAAGTCCATTTGCAAATCTTGAAGATCAACATCCACAGTAATAGGTTCAGCACCTACATTAACGACTGCTTCGAATGTTGCCCAAAAAGTAAGGTCTGGTAATAAAACCTTATCCCCTGGACCGACACCACAAGCCCGCAATGCTAATTGTATTGCATCTGTTCCGTTTGCACATCCAATAGCAAACTCAACAGAGTTGTCAGTTTTTAAGGAATTTTCGAATTGTTCGACTTCCTTTCCACCGATAAATTGCGTATTTTTAGTGATTTCATTAACCTTTGCAGTATATTGTTCTATGATTCCATCTTCGAAACGTTTTAAATCAATAAATGGTACAGACATTATATCCAATTATTTATTAAAACATCCTAAGACAATTAGATTTTATCTTTTTGATAATGTTTTAAGATCAATTCATACCCTGGAAGATCCTTTTTTAACCAATCGAATAAAATCATTTCTTTTTCTTGTGATGATAAACCCCACTCGATGTTGGTTCTTCGTAATTTTTGAGTCAATGTATAGACTGTGATGGCACAAGCAACAGATATATTATAACTTTCGACAAAGCCATACATAGGTATTTGAATAAATGTATCTAAGCTCTCTAATGCAGTTGAACTTAAACCATTTTTTTCTGAACCAAAAACAAATGCACTCGGACAATCGAGAACAATTTCTTCCAAAGTAAAATTTTTCTTGCCCTCTATGGGATAGGAACTCATCCCAAAAACTCTATATCCCTTGCTTTTTAAATGATTAAAACAATATAGAGTCGGGTCTTCTTTGTAGATATTCTGATTATATCGATAAAGACTCAACCACTTTCCACTTCCCATCGAAACTCCTTCCTTGGTAGTAAAGAAATTATTTCGCTCTATAATGTGAATATCTTGAATCCCGTTTGCATCGCAAGAGCGAAGACAGGCAGAACCATTGTGAGGATCAAAAATATCTTCTAACACTACTGTAATAAATCGCGTCCTATTAGAAAGAACATTTAAAAGGCGTTCTTTTCGTTTTTCAGAAATAAATTCTAACAAGATTCGAGTCTTTTCTGTCAAAGGAAATTCTTTAGTATCTCGAGATAGATTCATCAAAAAATGATGAAAATTTTGTTTATTTTGTTTGCAAGTTGAATTTATTTTTCTATTGTGGCATATATGCAAATTCCATTAAAAGATATAAAGATACCACCACGCGTTCGAAACAAAAAGATAGATGTGGATGATTTAGTAGAATCTATGTCGGAATTTGGTCAATTACAACCAATATTGATAAATCAGGATTACGAACTAATTGCTGGATATCGACGCTATAAAGCGGCAAAAAAGTTGGGCTGGCAAACCATCGATGTAAAAATTATCGATGTAAAAGATAAGAAAAAACGTGTTCTAATAGAACTAGAAGAAAACCAAGCAAGAATGAACTTTACCGCAGAAGAAATCGAAAAAGCAAAAAAAATGCTCTCTCGATACAATCAAAATGGCTTTTTTTACCAACTATGGATTAGCATTATTGAGTTTTTTCAGAATTTATTCGGATACTGGAAATAATTCTATCAAAAACAATTAAACTAACATACCTTCTTTTCTTTGTATATTCTCCATGATCTCTCGCGAACGATTCATTATATATTCTACTGCTTTATCTTCTTCTAATCCAGAAAATTCTTTTTCGGAAATCGGATCTGCAAATATTACTTTTACTTTTTTGTATTGCACTCTTAACGGTATCTTAACTACTTCTTCGGGAAGCCCCATCGCTTGTCGAATTGCCGGTGGTAATGGAATTGCAGTAATTTCTTCTTCGATGGGTACTATAACAAATGGTATGATAGGAGCTTTTGCCTTATAAGCGAAAATAGCAAACCCTGAATGAAATTGAACCATAGGTGCAGCAAAATCATTTTGTACCATATAATCATGCCCCTCGGGAAAAATGCCTAAGATTTCTCCTTTTTTTAATACAGTCATAATCTTTTTTATGGAACTTATACTTACATTTCCATGTATATCCATGGGAATCACACCAGTATTCTGCATCAACGTTTCGAAAACAGGAATTTTCTTTGTATATTCCGCGGCAATCCAAGAAATATAGTAAGGAACAATAGAAGCAATAATAAAGGGATCCATATCAGAACGATGGTTCCCAATAATGATTCTTCCGCCAGAAGAAGGGATTTTTTCTAAACCTTCGTGCTTTATATCTACAATAATGTTTAAAATAGGACTTAACAATACCTTTAAACCTTGAAAGATATCTTTTTCATTCCAATTTATAAAAGGGATAATTCTGTTCGATTCTGCCATACAACTTATACTAGAATATAAATCGAATGTGTCAATTTTTATTTGTCCTAAAGTAAGATTTTATAAACAAGGAACTTATGAAGCTTATTTTTCCTATTTCTTACGAAGAAGCTCTAAAACTTGATCCCAACATTCGAAAAAATAAAAAAAACTATTGGATTATATTCGAAAACCCAATAGAAAAAATTTGTTTAGAAGAATCTTTTGATGTTTTAATGACAGTTCGCGAAATACAAAATTTTTTTGATAAATGGAAAAGTTATAACAAGTATTTCGCTGGCTTTTTCTCTTACGATTTAGGATTTTATTTATTAAATTTAATAAATAATAATAATAAATATTTATTAAAATTACCATTGATTTTTGGTGGTTTTTTTGATTCTTACAGAATTAGCGAAGATTTAGGTTTGATATCGAAAAATATCTATCTTAATAACTTTAAAGTGTTCGAAACCTATAAAAACTATAAGGATAAAATAATTAAAATTCGCGATTATATTCATAAGGGAAATGTTTATCAAATCAACTATGCTTTTCCAGTTCAATTTTCAACATATGGTGAACCTTTAAATTTGTTTTATGCATTATGGAATAAACAAAAGTCATGGAATGCTTCTTTTATTCAAAATGATGATTTTTTTATTATTTGTGCTTCGCCCGAAATGTTTTTTTACTGCGAAGATAATCAAACCACTTTAAAACCAATGAAAGGAACTTCGAAAAAATATCCATCGTTAAGAAAAAATATTCAAGCAGTGCAATACTTAAAAAATTCTAAGAAAGAATTGGCAGAAAATGCAATGATAGTCGATTTAATTCGAAATGATTTAGGTCGAATCTCTAAGATTGGAACAGTAAAAATTGATCATTTGTTTAAAATAGAAATTTACGAAACTATTATACAGATGATATCCCAAATTTCTTCGACGTTAAGAGTACCACCTAACGATAAAAATTTCTGGGAAGCATTATTCCCATCAGGTTCTGTAACAGGTGCACCAAAAATCAGTTCCATCAAATATATACAAGAATTAGAAACTTATCGTAGAGGAATTTATACAGGTTCCATTGGTTGGAAGATAAATAAATATTCTAAATTTAATGTTGCTATAAGAACCATTATAGGTTCAAACCTTAATTCGTATTATTATGTAGGCAGTGGTATAACTTATGATTCTTTACCAAGAAAAGAATTCAAAGAATGCATGAATAAAATCAAATTTTTAAAAGAAGCACAAAAAGAATTAAAACCAGATTATATATTTACTACAATGAAATTTTCTGGAGGAATTATCTATTACGAAAAGTCTCATTTAAAAAGGCTTAAAGAAACAAAAATGTTTTTTCAATATCCTATAAAAGAAAATAAAATTATAAAAAAATTTATAAAAATTAAAAAATATCTATTGCATTTAAAATATCCCATTAGAATACATTTTCGCGTTTATAAAAATGGGAAAATTTATGTTCATCTTTCGAAACTCAATTATAAAAAAAATTATAGAATAGGTATATCCAATATCAAAACTGATTATAATAATATTTTTTTATATTACAAAACATCCAATCGTGAAATTTATCAAAGTGAATTCGAAAAATATAAAAATCATTTTGATGAAGTAATTTTTTTAAATAAAGATGGCTATATAACAGAAGGAAGTTTTACCAATATCATTATTAAAAAAAATGGACTATTTTACACACCACCTGTAGCTGCTGGGTTACTGGATGGCATTCTAAGGAAAAAAATCATAAAAAAATGGAAAATCCAAGAAAAAAATATTAGTTTAGAAGAGTTAAAAAACGCAGATCAAATCTTTCTTGTAAATAGTGTTAGAGGAATTATTAAAGCTCAAATGGAATAAAAAGTTATTTTTCTACATCTATCACCTTAATGACCTTTTTTGTTTTCCATGGCCTATAAGGTGCTAATGCTTGCATTCTTTTTTCTGGAACATAAAAGATCCTATCACCATATTTTACCAATATACCTTTATAATGAGCATACTTTGTCTTGTGATCCACCAAACCAATTTCTTCTACATCGTTCCAATTTTCGCATGTTTTTAATGTGGGTATATGTCTTAAATGCAACTCCCTAATAGTTCCATCTTGTACTGAATCTTTTAAAATTTTTTCCCATTGCATAGCTATATTCTATTCTATATAAAAAATATCGTCTATTTTGTAAAGTAATTTAATATTGGATTTCTTGCAACTCCAGCTTCGTCTATTTTCCCTACGAATGTATTATTGGGTGTTTCTTTTAATGATTCTTCTTTATTTTCCATACGTTTGATAATATCTTTGATTGCATTCGTAAATGCCACAATGGTTTCTGGACTTTCTGTTTCTGTTGGTTCAACCATAATTGCACCTGGAACAATTAGAGGAAAATAAACCGTTGGGGGATGGAAACCATAATCAATCAATGTTTTTGCGAGATGAATGGTTTCGTATCCTAATTTTTTAAGAGTAGAATGATTAAACACCACTTCGTGCATAGAAGGATTTTCGGAAGCAACCTTTAGAACATCTTCTAATTCTTTTTTGATTAGATTAGCATTCAAAACTGCATGCTCTGCCACTTTATGGATTTGATTACCCCAGCTAAGAATATAGGTTAATGCACGAATCAACATTCCTGTATGTCCTAAGCCAGCTTTTACTCTACCAATACTTTTAGATGGATTAGAAAAATAATAATAATTTTTTTCTTTATCGTATTCCACAATTGGACCAGGTAAAAAATCTTTTAAACGATCGCTAACAACCACTGCTCCTGCACCTGGTCCTCCACCACCATGAGGAGTACTAAATGTCTTATGTAAATTCAGATGAGCAACATCGATCCCCATATTCGATAAAGAAATTTTACCAATCAGAGCATTATAATTTGCTCCATCCATGTACAACAAAGCGTCGTTTTGGTGTAAGATTTCGGCAATTTCTCCAATTTGTGTTTCGAAAACTCCTAAGGTATTTGGATTGGTAATCATCAATGCAGCAACATGTTCATCAATAGAATTTTTAAACAATTCTAAATCTAATGTGCCTTCTTTCGTAGATTTTAATTCTTTTACTTTAAAACCAGCAAAAGAACAAGTAGCAGGATTTGTTCCATGGGCACTATCTGGAATAAGAATTGTATCTTTGTTGCTATTTCCTTTCGCTTTGTGATAAGCTCGGATTAGAAAAATTCCTGTCAACTCTCCGTGGGCACCTGCAGCTGGTTGTAATGTTACTGCTGGCATATCTGTAATAGTTTTAATCAATTCTTGTAATTCGAATACCAATTTTAACAAAGGTTGAATGTATTTTTCTTCTAATGCTGGATGTAATTGTAAGAAATAGGAATTATTCGCAATCTCTTCGTTGATTCTTGGATTATATTTCATTGTGCAGGAACCAAGTGGATAAAATCCTAGATCTATTCCATAGTTCCAAGTCGATAATCGCGTAAAATGTCGTACCACTTCTGGTTCAGAAACTTCGGGTAAATTGATGTCTTCGCGTAAAAGCTCTTTAGGTAGGTTTAATTCTATATCTTCTAAGTCGTCGTTATAAATAGTAAAAGACGTTTTTCCTTTTTGGGAAAGTTCAAATATCAAAGGCTCTTCGAATAATTGCGCATTTCTTGTTTGTCTTATTTTATTCATGATAATCTCCTATTTACATGCTGCCACTAAGGATTGTTTCCATCGATCGATATCTTGTTTGGTCATTGTTTCGTTAAAACTCACCAATAAATGATTTTCGTCCATTACTGTACCTACAAATAGATTTTGGGATTCTAATACTCGTTCAAATACTTTTCTTGCAGATATAGGTGTTTTTAAGTAAAGTTCGTTGAACACAGGAGAATTTGGATAAACAATTTTCACTTCCATCTGGTTTTTTAGTAATTGTTTAGCATATTGAGTTAATTTTGCACATCTTAAAGCAATCTGTCTTAATCCCGATTTACCTACTACACTTAAATAAATGGTTGCGCGTAATGCCATTAAACCTTGATTTGTACAGATATTCGACGTTGCTTTTTCTCTTCGTATATGTTGTTCGCGAGCAGATAAAGTAATTACAAATGCTCTGTTATCATGTTTATCTTTCCCCATACCAATCAATCGACCTGGCATACTTCTTATGTATTCGTTTTTTGTTCCAAGAAACCCCAACCAAGGACCACCAAAATTTAAAGGAATTCCAAAAGATTGCCCTTCGCCACAAACAATATCTGCATATTTTCCTGGTGCTTCCAACAACCCTAAACTGATGGATTCTAATACTGCCACAACAAACATTAAGCGATGACTTTTAACAATTTCCGAAATCTGTTTTAAATCTTCGATTACGCCATAAGCATTAGGAGATTGAACAACAACAGCCGAAAGACTTTCTTTTTGAGCTTCTATCTTTTGTTTTAGATCGTTTATATCAATTTGTCCAAGATCATTATGTTTAATAAATTCAAACTCGAAGGGACCAAATTCAGAATAGGTTTTAATGGTTTCTATGTATTCTTTGTGAAAAAGCGAAGAAACCAAAACTTTGTATTTTTTTTGAATGCGACAAGCCATTAAGATTGCTTCTGCAACAGCGGTTGAACCATCATAAAGAGAAGCGTTAGAAATATCTGTTCCCATCAACTCTGCCATCATGGTTTGATACTCGAACATGGCTTGGAGTGTCCCTTGACTTACTTCAGGTTGGTAAGGTGTATAAGCAGTCAAAAACTCCCCACGCGATATTATTGGATCGATGATTGATGGTATTTCGTGAGCATGTCCATTTCCACCCATATAATTTTCATGAGTTGCAATAACGAGGTTGGATAGAGAAATCGTTTCTTTTATATATCGCCTTATTTCGTGTTCTGTTTTTGGTCGATCTAGACTTTTAGATGTATTTTTAAAGTATTCTTTTGGTATATGAGAAAATAACTCATCTATATGATTTTTGTTTAAACGGTTTAAAATTTCACTAACTTGATGGGGAGAAATAGGCAAATACTTCATATCGAATTCCTTTTATTAATCTTCGTGTTGTTCTAACGAATCCACATATTCTTTGTATTCTTTCGCAGACAACAATCGATTTAAATCTTCTTTGTTAAAATCTTTGATTTTTAGGATCCAACTTCCATAGGGATCATGGTTAATTTTCTCTGGTGATTGAATTACCTCTTCGTTTTTCTCTGCAATAACGCCCGAAATTGGTGCATATATATCTTCTGCTGCTTTTACCGATTCAATTGTTCCTAATGATTCACCAGCTTCTACTTTTTCGTCAACATTTTTAATATCTAAATAAACGACATCTCCTAAGGAATGTTGAGCGAAATCAGTAATGCCTATAATTGCAACATCACCATCAATTTTTATCCATTCATGGGATTTGGTATATTTCAAATCTTCTAGTATTTGACTCATAACATCAATTTTTTTAAAACTTATTTCTTGTAAATGTTTATATTATATTGTTTTTTTGTTAACATAGAAAAAATAAACTTGAAATTTTTCTTCAATTAACTTATTATAAGATTAATGAACCTTAAAAACAAAGTTCAAATTATTCTAGAAGAATTAAATAAACTTGTACGGGATCACTACAAAGATGATTTAATTTCTTTGATCGTTTTTGGCTCTATTGGTCGAGGAACATTTAGAGAAGATTCGGATATTGATCTACTAATTATTGCGAACAATTTACCGAATGGAAGAATAAAACGGATCAACCATTTTATGCCAGTAGAAGAAAAGATGGAATCATTGTTAAAATCATTGGAATTAAATCAGATGTATCTTTCTACGATTATTAAATCGCCAGAAGAAGCAATAAAAGGAAGTCCTCTATTTTTGGACATGATCGAAGATGGAATTATTTTATACGATAAAGATAACTTTTTTAAAGATATATTAAATAAATTAAAAGAAAATTTACAAAAATTAGGTGCAAAAAGAATTCGCGTAGGGAATATTTGGTACTGGAAATTAAAAAAAGATTATCAATTTGGCGAAGAAATCAAGCTCCTATGACGAATTTGGATTTAGCAAAAAGTTATTTTAAAAAAATTGATGCTCGAATTAAAGTATTATATATTTTCTTCAACGAAAAAGATTATTCAGATGTTGTTAGAAAAACACAAGAATTAGTAGAATTAGCTTTAAAAGGAATGCTTCGATACATAGGTATTGAACCACCCAAATTGCACGATGTAAGTAGTTTATTAATAGAATACAAAGACTTATTTAAACCAGAGATCCAACCACATATCGATAAACTTGCAATGATTTCTAAACGATTAAGAAAAGAAAGAGAATTATCCTTTTACGGAGACATCGACTTTATTCCTACAGAAAATTACACAGAAGAAGATGCAAAACAATGTTTGGAAGATGCAGAATTCGTTCATAGAATTGTGCAAATTTTAAAATAAAATTTATCAAATTTTTTACATAATTATTGATTGATTTATCAATCACTTTTTTTTGGATATTGTATGTCAAATATGGATTCGAAAAAAGAGTTGGTAGCTTTTCCTAGTAAATATGGAACGGATTGGCATCATAACAATTGTTTTGGTTGTGGAAGAGAAAATCCTTTTAGTTTAAGGGCTGACTTTACTTTTGACGAAGAGTTTGGCGAAGTAAGATTTCAATATATTATACGTAAAGAATACGAGGGAGCTCCCGGATATTCTCATGGGGGAATTTTGGCATCTTTATTAGACGAAGCACAAGGATGTTTATGTTTTCATATTGGGCATGTGGTAATGACAGAAAAATTGCACATGAACTATCATAAAGCTGTGCCATTAAATACACCAGTTTATATACGCGCATGGTTAACTGCCGTACGAAAAAGAAGAATCTATACACGAGGAATCATCTATACCATCGATCCAACAACACAAAAAGAAGAGCTACACGTAAGTTCGAGTGCAAGTTGGTATGTTTTACCAGAACGTATTCAGAAGAAAATTTTTCAGATAGAAATGTCCGAAGAAAAAATGGAGCACCAACGTAAAGTTTTAGAACTAAATCGCAAAAGAGCAAAAGAGATTCGTCTTCGACTAAAACAACAGAATAAATCAAAATAATAATTCTATCTTAAAGAATATTCCTTCCACCAATCGGGTTGGGAAAATTCTACAATTGGTTCATTTTTTAATTGATTTGCTAATTCTAAACATTCAATGCCCGGTTTGTATTTTACCACATAAAATGTCTTACCAGCCAGCATCTGTTTTTGTATCAACGTCAAACCTCTTTTTTCGAGAAAATTCAGAATTTCTTGTTCTTTTACTTCTTCTTTAAACAATAGGATTAGATTGCCAGGTAATGCCATCAATGTTCCATTTTCGGATAAAAAGACTTCTGATACAGGAATATCGGAAGCAATATTTTTTGTAAATCTTCCTTGCATAACTTGATTTTTTATCTTATTATCTTGTACGCGATAGATCTTTACGTTTCCGGATTTTTTTATGGGCACTGCATTGGAATCATAAGATTTTATGTATGAACGATTAGGATGTAATTCTGCCAGTAAATCCTCTTGTAAATAAACCTTGATTTGTTGATTTCCATCAAAATATGTATACTCTTTCCCTTTTGGAGTGGATTTGATTTTTTCTTGCGAATCAATGCTTTTAATCGACATCAAAACAATTATTAAAAAAACAATTGTGTATGTTGGATTTTTCATATTTTTTCAAAATATCAAGAACTTGGATTGAAGCAAGTTATTTTTCAAAACCTAATCGCCAATATGCAATACCCTTTAATCGATAATGATGAGCTAAGTTGATCATTTCTTTACGAAAATTCGAGTCTGGATAAAATAAAACCTTTTGATTTTTATTATAAACAATCTTTGTTCCAAAATTTAACGATGTCTGAACTTCTTTTATTTCGTTAGAATACAGGATTTTCTTAGAATAAGAAAAATCAACAATTCGGGAACGATTCGTTTTTATTTCCCATTCATACCCATAAAGAGGAATGCCTAAATAAATTTGATGTGGTTTAAAATACTTTAATGATTCTTGAATATTTTTTTCTGCCCAACTTAACTCGCTTACTGGACCTGGATTTGTTTTAGGATTATGATAGTCATAAGTCATTAAAACGATTTCGTCTATATAAGGATGTAAAATAGATAAGTTATGAAATTTATTATACTTTATTTCCCATATAGGTGGGAAGATTGCTACGGTTAATTTTTTATTCGATTGTTTTAGGACATTTTGCAATTCTTTAAGAAAATCTTTAAAGTAAGGAGTTTCTTTTTCTGATAGATACTCAAAATCTATGTGTACACCAGAAAAGGGTTCTATTAAGTTAACAATATTCTTAATTGCTTTTGGATAATTTGAGGAATTTTTTAAAAATTGAATGCCTTCTTTTGTATTCTTTAAAGTAACAAGAGGATAAACATTTTTATTTTTTAGAATATTTTCGTATGATTTTAAATTTACATCTTGGGATAAATTTCCTTCCTGATCGATTTTGAACCCAGTTATAGAAATGATCTTGTAATCATTAATCTTAGTTCGAACGTAAGGATCTTTTAGAGTAGGATGATAAATATATATCCACTCTTCGACAGCATATAATTGATAAAAAAATAATAATATATATATTATAAATATTTTTATATAATTTTTCAAATTTGGAATAAAAAACCTCGGGCAAAAATACCCAAGGTTAAAGAATTATTTTACTTCGCGAGATTTATCTGTTAAAGATTTTAAGAATGCCACGATACTTTGAACTTCTTCGTCAGTAAGCTTTTTGTTTAATTGTAACCATGCCATTTGTTTTACTGCATCTTCTAATGTTTTTGCTTGTCCATCATGAAAATATGGTGCAGTTAATGCAACATTTCTTAAAGAGGGTACTTTAAACATATATTTATCTTCTTCTTTTTTTGTTACGTTATATCTTCCTAAATCTTTTGTTTCGTAAGGGTTCAATTTACCCATTTTTTGGTAAGAATTTCCTCCTAATAATGCACCATTGTGGCATTGAATACAACCAACATCCATAAAGGTTTTTAAGCCTTTTTGTTCTTCTGGTGTTAGAGATTTTGCATCGCCTTTTAAGAAATCATCAAATCTATCTTTTGTTATTAAAGTAGATTCGAATGCTGCTATAGCTTTTGCAATATTTTCGTATGTAATTGCTTCTTTTTCGTTGGGGAAGGCTTTTGGAAATAAATCTTTATATTCTTGAATTGCAGAAATTTTTTTTACTACTGCTGCTTCTGATGGCATTGCCATTTCTACTGGGTTTAAAATTGGACCTTTTGCTTGTTCGACTAAATCTTTTGCTCTTCCATCCCAGAACTGAGCAATATGGAAACCTGCATTAAGTACAGTTGGTGCGTTTCTTTCGCCTTTTTTTCCTGGTAATGCTCCATCAGATACAGGTTTGTTATCGACACCTGGTCCATTGTTATCTAATACATGACAGCTATTACATGCTTGCTGATCGTTAACAGACAATCTCTTATCGAAATAGAGTAATTTTCCTAACTCAATTTGCTCTTTCGTTACATTTTCGAAGCCTGGCATTTTATCTGGCAATGGTTTAAAAATTTGATTCGCTTTTTGGATTAATTCTTGTGTTTCTTTATCTTTACTTTTACAGTTAAATCCCACAGCGAAAATGATTGATAAAATTAAAGTTATTTGGATTATCTTTCTCATTCTTAATCCCTCCTTATTGTATAAAAAAACAAATTTTGAAATATTAACAAGCAGTCAATTAGAATTATTGAGTTATTTATGATAAAACTTTTTATATATTTTTTATAAATTTAACATATGAATTGCGGCAGTAAAATACCGCAATTCATAATAATTGTTTTTATGTATCTGGTAGAGGATTTTTTGGTTTGGGTGGACTTTTATCTTCTAAAATTTCTACTGGTGGTTTTTTATTCTTATAATATCTAAATTTAATCATAACATCGAATTCATCATCAAATCGCATGTTTCTAGCATCGACAGTATCTACGTGCCACTTCTCTGGAGTTCTAAAATCAAAAATGGGATGAAGATTTTTTGGATATACATAGGGATTTTTCGACCAATTCATCTTAACGCCGTGTAAAGAAGGAATTTCGCCTTGTTTATCGTCGATTTTTTCGGTTTTACCAAATTGATTAAACAAAGGATAGTTATCGTAGGGATATTTTAACGCGAAAACAAATTCTGCATTTAACTTCGTTTGTTTTGCATGTTCAATAGCTTTCATGTATAAATCAATTCTTTTTACCAAAACATCTGGTGCAATTTTTTGAGTTTTGTTTGCTTCTCTTTCTAATTCGACGGCTTTTTGTCGAGCTTGTTTTGCCAAACCTAAAAACTCATAACCTTTTTGAGATGCTTGCTCGATTTTATATTTGTTTATAGCCCAGTGGAAGTTTCTTGGATCATACCTTCGAGGATCTAAGGGGATTTCTCTTGCTTTGTCGAAATCTCTTCTTAATTTCGAGTTTGTACCAAAATCCATCGAAATATCAACTAATGACATATCATTTGGATCGTTGGGATTTTTTTTCTCGATTGCTTCTCTAAACATTAACTCTGCTCTATCGATATACTGCTGACTTAAAGACTCCAATAATTTATCTATTACAGCTTCTGCTTCTAAAAATCGCGAATATGCATTTACATAGTTTTTTTCGTAAAGATATACAATACCTTCTTGATAGATTCTTTTCGCTTTACGATATAAACCTACATGTATGCCAGGATTTTTTATCCTTTCTTCTGGATCACTTGGCAAACATTCTGGGAAAGGATCGCAAGGGAAGTTATATACCATCGGTCTTAACTTTCTTAAATGTTCTATTAGTAGATTACGATGAAATACTGCTTTTTCTCCAGCTGATTCAGCTTGCAAAGTAGATGCTTGTAAAAATAAAATCATCAATAATAAAAAGATATTCTTTAAAGAGAAAATCTGGGTATTTTTTTTGAATATTGTTAAAATTTGTTTTGCCATATGGATATCCTTTACTTTTATATCGGAAATAAATATAGCAAAATTATAGTATCTTTTTATTTTTACGTCAATTCAAATAATAAATTTAAAGATAATATGGATAAAACTGGAGGTTTTGATGAATAATAACCAAAGAAATATATCCTACAGAATGAAGGATCCAGTTATATGTCCAATATGTGGAGCGAAGTATTTCAAAGAAATGCTTCTTACAGGAGGAGGAAGATTAATTGCTGGGAATTTAACACCTGAACTTCGTAGGTTATACGTTCCCTCTAAAAAATTCGGTGTTGTGATTCCATTAATTTATCCCATATCTGTTTGCCCAAGTTGTTTTTATGCTTCTTTCGGCGATGATTTTAACAAACTTCAAGATGTAGAAATTATGAAGATTAAATCAGAAATTAATTCAAGAAAAGAAGGGATTCAAAAAATATTCGGTAAGTTGAACTTCGAAGATAATCGAAATTTGGTAACTGGCTCGGCATCTTACATTCTGGCAATTGATTGTTATCAAAAACGTGGATATCAAGTAGCTCCAACACCTAAAAAAGCAATTTGTTCTCTTAGAGCAGCATGGTTATTAGGAGATATGCACGAAAAATTTCCCGATATTGGCTATGATAAAATACAAAAATTTTTATATTTAAAAGCGATGAATTATTACAAAACTTTAATGGATATCATGAGTTCTGGAAGCGAACCTCACGATCAATTTGTTCATCTTTTAGGTCCAGATACAGATAAAAACTGGGGATTTGATGGAGTAATTTACTTAAACGGTTATTTCAATTTTAAATTCTTAGACGAATTAGCAAAAAACGATGAAGAAAAATTAAAAATATTAGAAGAATCCAAACGATTAGTAGGAAAGTTATACGGAATGGGGAAAGCATCTAAAGCAAAACCTTCTGTTTTAATTAACTTAGCAAGGGACTTATACGAATCCATTAATGCAAAAATCGAACAAATCACAGGTGTGAAAGTAGCTGAATAGACATGAAGTACGCATTAACTATTGCTTACGATGGAACAAAATTCGAAGGAATGCAAATTCAGAATAACGAAGTAACCGTACAAGCAAAGATAGAAGAAGCATTAAAAATCATTTTTCGTACTCCTTTAAGAATTGCAATAGCTGGAAGAACCGATGCTGGTGTACATGCAACGGGACAAGTTATAAGTTTTAAATCTCCCGGAGAAATTACGAACATAGACAGGTTTATTAATTCTATTCATGCATTAGCTGGACCGGATATAAGTGTTATGAATTTTCATTCTGTTCCAAATAATTTTCATGCAAGGTTTGACTGTATTGCCCGAGAATATGAATATTTAATCTATTGTGGTAGAAAAAATCCTATTTTTTTAGAAAATAAAGTTTGGCATTTATACGAAGAACTCGATTTAATATCCTTACATGAAGAAGTTCAACAACTTACCGGAGAGAATGATTATAAAGCCTTTTGTAAAAAATCCAACGAAAATACTGTAAGATATATTGAATACATAAAAATTGATAAAATCTATGAACCATTCTTAAACTTACCATTGTATTCTATCAAAATTCGCGGAAATGCTTTCTTACACAATATGGTTAGGATAATTGTTGGAACCATTGTTGATCGCGCAAAAAATAAATTGATGTATTCCTTTAAAGAAATATTAGAATCGAAAGATAGAACAAAAGCTGGAAGAACTGCTCCACCAGAAGGATTATATTTTCGAAAGGCATATTATCCAGATATACCAGAACTTAGAAATAGTGGATTAAATCTATTAGAAAACTATCCTGTCTTTGGAAGTTCCTATTACAAAGATTTGATGAAAAATAATATTCGACTTGAAAATATCCACAAATAATTTTGCATTAGAATGGATTTTAGGTTATTTATCACAAGACTGTTAAGAATTGTTATAATGATTTTTTATATCTACAATCCTTTGTTTTCTCAAACTTTCGAAGAAGGAATAAAACATGAAGTTGGTTTTTGGGTTGGTGGCTCATTCCCTGCTCCAAATTCTAAAATGGCAAATACATTAGATTCTAGTCTAGGATTTGGTTTATTCTATCGGTTAGATTGGCCATCTCCCTTTTTATTAGAGGGAGGTCTTTCTTATGGAAATTATCAATCATTATCAACACAACAATTATTGACTATACCAGTATATTTTTCTTTATGCTATCCAATTCCTGCATTTACTAAATTTCAGCTTTTGGGAAAGCTTGGTGCTGGTGCTACTTATCTACAAATAAGACCATACAATGTTAGTGGTTGGGATCCTATTCTTTACGGTGGTTTAGAATTTTCTATATTAGCAAGCAAGCGATTTAAAGTTGGACTTCGATTAGATGGATATTATATATACGATAGTTTTAGAAAAAAACCCGATACATTAGAGCTATTATTATTGTATCCTGGAACCTTCGATCCGCGAACTTATAATAGTTTACAATATAAAAATGTAGATGGTACAGTATATAATTTTGGTTTAATGGTATCTTTTTTATTTTAAATGATTTGAGGTTAGGTATGAAAAATATAAAAAAAAACACACTAATATTTTTATATGTTTTTTTTATAACATTTTTTTTACAATGCAAAAAGGACTCATCAAAACCTTTGTTAAGTTTATTATTTAACAATAAAATAACGGTTATATTAAAAGGAACTTATGCTTCTGATAGACCATTAGATTTTAGCGAAATTAACAATAATCAAATCTTTGTAGATAACAATAACGCATCTACAACAGAAACCATCAATAATAGTAGTGTACCGAGTTATAGCGATTTAGCAATTTTTTTAGATATTGGAGAAATCCGTGTATCAACAAAAGCACCATTATCAAATTTATCAAATATAACTAATCAAAAGGATTCAGAAGATTTTTGGGATGTTCTAGCACCAACAAGACAAGTTTATTGTAATAAAATTTATAATACGAATACAGAATTAAATAGCTGTTTAAAGAATAACGGTTTTTTGAATTTTAATCTTTTAATGAATGGTACAGGCGTTATCTATCCATCTCGCGATGTTGGTGCTGGTATATACCTACATGGTGGAGTCTTCTTTCGCGGTTTATTTACTGGTTATGCAAAATTAGGAAGTACAGATTACATTGGTAGGTTTGATAATGTTCAATACCCAGGTGCAGATATTATGCGATTACTCAACTACGATCCCGATGCAGATAGTGGAACGATTGCAGTTTTACCTCCACAACTATTTCCACTTCACCATATCACCTATCCAGGTACCGAAAATGTAACCATTTATGCCGAATACATACCAACAATTGTAGAATTTCGATTTAATCTTAAAGAAAATCTTATGCTTCATTCTTATCAAGATTCAGCAACTGGGGAATATTTTACCTTTGTAGGTATTAGTGATTGGAGAAAAAAACACGAATCACAAGTTTATAGTGGAGGAAACTTATTAGTAAGAATGAGAATGATCTATCCCAGTTGGTCGAATAAAATAAGAATTAGTGGAGGGACATATACAACAAGACATTATTATGCATTGTATTACCGAGATGAATGCAGAAATGGAAGTTGCAATAAAGATAATGATCTATTACCATTAGCTGCAACACCAGTACGAAACGGAAATGACAACATTCTTCAAGATATCATGCCTGGAAGTTATTTATTACAATGTAGATACGATGATGTTTATGATGGTTATCCAGAAAAGGTATTATCAGAAATTCCTATCGAAATAAGTGGGTACAATCAAACCATCGATGTAAATTGTACTTGTGGATATAGTACAACTTCCGGTTGTTAATGAAGGTTCATCCCATTTTGTGGAAATGTAAAGAATATTTAAAAAACAATCAATATTTCGAAGCACATGAATATTTAGAATCTTTTTGGCAGAAAGAAAATCATTCCCAAAAAAAAGAAATGCAAGGATGTATTCAATTCTTTGCTGCACTCGAACTACTAAAAAGAAAAAAACTTGGTAGCAAAAATGTTTTTTTAAAATCCTTAAACAAAGTCAACAATCCAAAATTAATAAAGATTTTTTATAAAATATACAATAAAAAAAATTTATGATACTTAAATATTTAGGTAATCATTTCCAAAAATAAAAACATTTTATAGAATTTAGTTTTATTTGACCTTGCAATGTATTATAAAAATTCAGACTTAGGATGAATCAATTACCCAATTATCCCATAGTTGGTATTATAATGGGAAGTCAATCCGATCTCGAAACGATGAAGGAAGCAGCATTAATTCTTAAAGAATTTCAAATTCCATACGAAATACAAGTTGTATCTGCTCATCGAACACCAGAATGGATGTTCGAATATGCAAAGAGTGCAGAAACAAAAGGATTAGAAGTAATCATCGCAGGAGCAGGTGGAGCTGCACATCTTCCTGGAATGACAGCTTCTCTAACAACTTTACCTGTAATTGGGGTTCCCGTTCAATCAAAAAGTTTAAACGGTTTAGATTCCTTATTATCGATTGTTCAGATGCCGGCGGGAGTTCCAGTTGCAACTGTTGCCATTGGAACTTCTGGTGCGAAAAATGCTGGATTGTTAGCAGTTCGAATTTTAGCAAACAAATATCCGCATTTAAGAGAAAAACTTCATCAATTTTACAATAGCATAAAAAATTCTGTCTTAGAACAAAAAAACATAGAACTATGAATTTAACCTCTTTTACAATAGGTATTATCGGTGGTGGCCAATTGGGAAGAATGCTCGCTTATGAAGCTTTTAAAAAAGGCTTTAAGATTGCTGTTTTAGATCCCGATCCCAATGCACCAGCAATGCAAATTTGTCATTTTCCTATTGTTGATGATTTCGACAGCGAAGAAGCTTTTTTAAAACTAATCCAATATGCTGATGTAATTACCTACGAATTCGAAAATATAGAACCAGAATTATTAATATATTACCAAAACCAAAAACCTGTTTTTCCAAACCCAGATATTCTAAAAATTTCTAAAAATCGCAACAAAGAAAAAAAGTTCGTAGAAAAATACAATGTAGCAATTCCTAAAATCTATCCCATAAACACAATCGAAAATAATAGAGATTTTATAAAAAATTTATACAATAATTTAATAGAAACAAAAAGTGATTGGATCATTAAAACCTCCGAAGGTGGATATGATGGCAAATTTCAAATCCATTTTAATTATTCTTACATAGCGTTAGAAGAATTTATAAATCATTTGGAAGGAATTTTTGGTGTTTTTAAAACCCATCAAATCTCTGTAATTATCGAAGAAAAGATCAATTATGATTTTGAATTTAGTATTATTGCCTGTGGATATAAAAAAACATCAAACGAGATCGATGTAGTTTTTTTTCCTATTTTTATTAACGAACATAAAGAAGGTATTCTACGAAAAACATTATCTTTAAAAACATTTGATATACCAGAACTCCAAGAATTAAAAGAAAAGATCAGACAAATTATAATAGATTACCATTACATTGGTTTGTTAACGATGGAGTTTTTTTATCATAAAAATAAAATATATTTTAACGAAATGGCACCGCGTCCACATAATTCTGGTCACCTTACCATCGAAGGATGTAATTATTCCCAATTTGAACAACATATCCGTGCTATTTCTAATCTTCCTGTTCATCCACCAATTTTATTGAATCATGCAGGAATGCTCAACCTTGTATCTTTTAACAAATTAGACAAAAATCCAAAAATTATCGAAGAAATTTTAAAAATCGAACAAACTTATTTCCATTATTATGGGAAAAAAGAGCCCAAAGAAAAAAGAAAAATGGGACATATCACTATTGTTAACGAGGAAGAATCAAAACTAAAAGAAATTTTAAATTATTTAGAAAATTTAATTTATTAATTATTTTTATAAATTTGATATAATTTCTTCTAAAAATCTTTTTAACATTGGAAATTTATTGCGATTTAAATCGGATTTATTGTTATGCTTTTCGATGGTTTTTTTATAGATAGAGCCTAACTGCACTTTTAATGTGTTACCAGAAATATTCAAAATATTAAGGATTTCTTTTCTGTCCTTATTTTCTAATACATAGCGACAAATCATTGCTTCTTGATGGGTTAACCCATATTCTTTTCTAAGTTTTTCGTAAATCTTTTCGAAGGATCCAACCGGTACAGGAGGAGAAAATAAAATATTAAAAAATAGTAATGATAAAAACGACGTTATAACTGCAAACAAGAAAAATAGAAACTTATTTTCGTAAATGACATGAATTAAATCAGAGAATATCCAAATTATGATCAATGTAAGAGCAATAGCAGATATGATTCCACTAACTTTTAAAAAAAACTTAGCTTTATTTTCTAAATATTGCTCTCTAAAATAAATTGCTGCCAAAATGGTTGTTAAGACAGCATCTGCTGCATTCCCAATAGGCAATGTATTAAATCCCCATAGAGCGACAAAATTAGTTATAGAAGCTAATACAATTAAAACAAAAATTCCTGTAATAATTTTTACTCTTTTATCCTCTGGATGATTTTTGATATACACAAATAGGTAATAAAAGCTAACTATAAATACAAATAACCAATATAGATTTGTTATATAGGAACCATAACCAGCATTAGGATAAAAACCCCAATCAAACTTATTTACACCGTTGATAAAAAGATTGTTTCGAGAAGAAAAAAAATAAGAATAATTTAGAAGTATATACCATACAAAAGAAAAAAACAAAGAAATCTTCATGATTTTTTCTATTGTTGGGATAGATGTCTTACTAAGTTCTAAACTAAACAATAAAAAAGAATTTGTCATCAATAACTGAAATGTATACATATAAAATAAATTCTGAATGGCTTGCTCTGGTGTTGGTGCAATATATGTTAAAAATAAATATAGATTCCATCCAGCAATCCCAACATAAAACATAGTTAAGGTAAAGCGAGATTGTCTACGTTCTCCACTAAAATACAAAACAATCAAAATAGCGATATCTGCCAATAATGCAGCAAAAGGAACAATATAAAAATACAAAAATCGATGATCCATTCGTCTAAACAAATATTTAAGTTTTTAACAATTTGTAAATTATTTTTTAACTATATTGTTAAATTCTTATTAAAGGTCTAAACCATGGTATTCCTAATATTAAAATTATTAAAGAAATTGAACTAATAATGATAATTTTTTTATAGTGATTTAGGTTTTCTATCTTTTTAACAGAAACATTTAAATAATGTATTAATCCTACAAAAATCAACATTAATATGGGATGTTCCACCACAATGATTCTTAATTCTCTTTGTTTCATAACCATAGTAAAATCAGTCCATAGTCCCACTATATTGGGATTTAAAAAATACAATGTGAACCCAATCAAAAATTGAATATTTACAAGTATGGTTAATACCAAAGAAATCTTTCTTAAAATAATTTTGGACGAATCTAGAAAATTGTTCGCTTGGGATTCATTCATTTTGATTTTACTTTTTATTCCAAGTATATCGATAATGACTTTGATCATTAACCCAACAATTACAATCAAAATAGCCCAACGAATCAAGTTATGCAAAGATAAAACAAAATTTATCATGACTTCAAAAAAATAAATGCTTAAAATTTGAAAAGTTTTTATTGATTTTCTGTTTATCATTAGAAAAAAAAATGTCCTTAATGGAAAATAGAAACGAAGAACATTTTAATCCAATCATAATGCCCGATATAAGCGAAGCAATCAAAAAGGGTAATCGCATAGTCGAGGTAGATTTAGAGAATCAAATGAAATCTGCCTACTTAGATTATGCGATGAGCGTCATTGTAGGTAGAGCATTACCTGATGTTCGAGATGGATTAAAGCCTGTTCACAGAAGAATTCTATATGCAATGCACGAAAGGGCATGGAGGCACGATAGACCTTTTGTAAAATGTGCGAAAATTGTTGGGGAAGTAATAGGTAATTACCATCCTCATGGCGATATGGCTGTATACGAAACCTTAGTAAGGATGGCACAAGATTTTGTAATGAACATACCTTTGATCGAAGGGCAAGGAAATTTTGGTTCTATCGATGGAGATAGTCCAGCAGCTTATCGTTATACAGAAGCTCGATTAACAATTGCTGCAGAAGAATTACTTCGCGATATCGATAAAAATACGGTCGATTTTATCCCAAATTTTGATGATACGAGAGAAGAACCTACTGTTTTACCTGCTGGACTTCCTAATTTATTGATCAATGGTTCAAGTGGTATTGCAGTAGGGATGGCAACCAACATTCCTCCACACAATCCAGCAGAAGTGATTAAAGCAGTTAACGCTCTAATTGATAATCCAAATTTATCTATAAAAGAATTAATGAAGATTATCCCCGCACCAGATTTTCCCACTGGTGGAATTATTATTGGTGGCGAAGGATTAAAAGAAGCTTACACAACTGGCAAAGGATCTATTAGAATAAGAGCCAAAATCGACATAGAAGAAACCAAGAAAAAAAAGACTCTACTTGTGATAAAAGAAATTCCCTATCAAGTAAACAAAAAAAATGTATTAGAAAAAATAGGAGAATTAGTTCAAAATAAAATCATCGAAGGAATTGCAGATATCAAGGACTTATCCGATAGACATGGTATTCGCGTAGAAATCGAATTAAAAAAAGATGTTAATCCACAGATTGTATTGAATCAGTTGTATAAAATGACTCAACTACAAGTAAGCTATGGAATCATTTTCTTAGCACTTGTAGATGGACAACCTAAGATCTTAAACCTAAAAGAAATCCTAACGGAATATATTTCTCATCGTAAACAAGTTATAGTAAGAAGAACTAAATACGAATTAGAAGAAGCAGAAAAAAGAGCTCATATATTAGAAGGATTAAAGATTGCGTTAGATTTTATCGACGAAGTAATCAAAATCATTCGTTCTTCTAAAACAGTCGAAGAAGCAAGAGAGAGATTGATCAAACGTTTTAAACTTACAGAAATTCAGGCTAATGCAATTCTTGACATGAGATTACAAAAATTAACCTCGTTAGAAAGTCAGAAAATCATCGAAGAATTAGAAGAATTAAAAAAGAAAATCGAAGACTTTAAAGATATTTTAGCAAAAGAGGAGCGCCAATACCAAATCGTAAAAGAAGAATTGAATACAGCATTAGAAAAGATTTCTAAGGATCATTCTAAACGGCTATCCGAAATTGATCAAAGCTCCGTAGATACAACATCATTCGAAGTAACGGATTTAATCCATGACGAAGATGTGATTATATCAATTTCTAACGATGGTTTTATAAAAAGAACCAACATTGATTCTTTTAGAAGACAAAAAAGAGGTGGAAAAGGTATAAAAGGAACAACACTTCGTAAAGAAGATACAGTAAAAATTTTAGCACATGCTTCTACTCACGATGCCCTTTTATTATTTTCTAACAAAGGTAAAGTTTTTAGCGTTATGGTGCACGAAATTCCAGAAGCTTCGCGAGATGCTCGCGGTAAATCTTTAAAAGCACTATTAAACCTTGCCCAAGATGAATTTATTACAACCGTTTGCGCCGTAGAAGATTTTTCTAAGGATAAAGCCATTGTAATGATTAGTAAAGAAGGAATTCTAAAAAAATCAGATTTAGAGCTATTCAAAAATTCTAAAAAGAAAGGAATTACAGCCATTAACTTGCGAAAAGAAGACGAGCTTGTAAAAGTTTGCATTGTAAACCCCAAAGATGATATTATTATTGCAACAAAACATTGCTTAGCACTTAGAACAAACCTAGGAAAAATGAGAAGCCAAGGAAGAAATGCAGCTGGCATCATTGGAATTAAACTCGAAAAAGATGACGAAGTAATCGGAATGGATGTAATCGGTAAGAAAAAATATATATTGGCAGTATCTGAGAATGGTTATGGAAAACTTATGGAAGAAAAAGAATTTTCTGTCAAAGGGCGAGGTGGCAAAGGTATGACATATTTTAAAAATACCGAAAAAACAGGATATCCTTCCGCTATTGCTTGTGCTAATAAAGATGATGAATTGTTTATCATCCTTTCATCGGGAAATATTATTCGTCTAGGAATCGAAGAAATATCGATACAAAAAAGAAATACATCTGGTATTCGATTAGTAAGTGTTGATAATGATTCTGATAAAGTAGAAGATATTGCAATTCTTCCCAATCAATAAAAAAGTACCTCTGTTCGAGGTACTTTTGATAAATATTTTATCTTTTAGTTCTTTTAAGGATATTATCTTTGGGTTTTTTGTTTTTTAAGTCTTGATCTAATTTTAAATTTTGTTGTTGAAGTTCTTCTTCCGAAACTGGTCCAATTGCTTTTGTAAAAATCATTTTCCCTGCAGCGGTTTGAATAATGGAAGTAACACTTACTTTAACAACCTTTCCAATTAATTCTCTACCATCTTCTATTACAACCATTGTTCCATCATCTAAATAACCAATGCCTTGATTTTCGTCTTTTCCTTCTTTAACTACTTGTATTCGAAGTTCTTCGCCCGGTAAAACAATCGGTCTTAATGCTTCTGTAAGAGCATTTAAATTCAACACTTGCACACCTTGAACTTCTGCAACCTTTTCCAAATTAAAATCATTTGTAATCAACTTACCACCAATATCTCTTGCTAATTGTATCAACTTCGAATCAACATCTCTAATGTCTGGATAATCAATATAACTAATTTTAACTTTTATATTATTTAACTGCTGGAGTTCATTCAACATATCTAAACCACGTCTGCCGCGATTGCGTTTAATGGGATCTGCTGAATCGCTAATCAATTGTATTTCTCTAAGCACAAAATTTGGTATTATAAACGGACCTTCGATAAAATTAGTTTTTGCAATTTTTAGAATTCGACCATCGATAATCACCGAAGAATCCAATATCTTTTCTGAACCAACAGGCTCTTCTTTTGCAAATTCATTAGGAGATATAACATTACTTAATGGTAGAGAACCATAAAAATATCCAAAGAAGCCCCCAAGAAAAAGAAATAGCAATAATATATCAAAATACCAATTCCTTAAAATTTCTGAGCTATCCATAAATATATTTTGAATTAAACTATAAAAAAACCAATTAAAGACAAACCCCAAGCCAATCCCTAAAAGAGCAAATATCCATTTTCGCTTTTGATCTTTCGTAAATTTTTGGTTGAAAATTACTAAGATCTCTGATAGTATCAAAAAGACACCACCAACAATAGAAGAATAGATTAAATTTGATTGAATTAAATAAGAAATGCCAAAAGCAAATATGCCTAAAACAAGAGGCACTAAAATATAAGTTAACATAAGAAACTCCTTTTAATTTAGGTTTTATTCTAAGGAGCTATTGGAATTTATTAGGCACTCAGACTATTGTTTAGAAAGTAGTTCAGAAACCAGGTTTTTTGCTTCTTCTAATGGGATATTTTTAGCTATAGCAAGCTCTCCCGTTACCAAGGCATAGGCTGTTTCGTATAGACGGCGTTCCATTAAAGATAATTCTTTATCTTTGGCTCTTTTATAAAGATTTCTACAAACCTGAGCTATTTCAAAAATGGAACCAGATTTTATTTTGTTTAAATTGTTCTGATATCGGATTTTCCAATCTTCTTCTAATTCATCCTGTTCTTCTTCTAAGATTTTTAGAACCTTCTTTACTTCTGTTTTTTTTATAACAGGTCTTATTCCAGCAGTTTCTACATTATCTACTGGAATTTTGATGGTTAAATTTTTATCAACAATGTGAATTATATAATAGGGCTTCTTTTGGTTGGAAACCTTTAAACTTTCTATACCAATAATTTTACCTACACCTTGGGATGGATAAACAATATAATCATTAACCTGAAATTCCAAATTCTTTTCTTTTAATGATTCCATATCATTTTCTATTCTTTTTGGTTTTTTTTCTTTAATTTCGCTCTTTTTGGATTTTACATCTTTCTTTTTATTTTTTGGATCTGTCTGAGGCATAATAATTCCAATTATTGCTCCAAGTCTATTTAGAAATATTTCCCTTTTTTGACAACTCTTTTTTGTTAAAAACACTTGAAATTCTTGTTTTTAGAAAAAAATTGACATAAAAATCAATTTTTTTGGAGGAAACATGAATCCCGTATATATTATTGATGCAGTAAGAACACCTCGCGGTAAAGGAAAAAAAAGAGGAGCATTGGCTCATTTACATCCTGTTGATTTAGCAGCCTATTGTTTAAAATCTATCCCAGAAAGAAATCAACTCGATCCAGCACTAATAGAAGATGTTATCTTGGGTTGTGTCTCTCAAGTAGGTGAACAAGGTGCTTGTATCGCAAGAAATGCAGTACTTGCTTCTGGTTTACCTATTTCTATTCCAGGATATACATTAAATCGATTTTGTGGATCTGGTTTACAAGCAGTTCAGAATGCTGCAGCAATGATTGGTTCTGGAATGATGGATATAGTTGTTGCAGGTGGTGTTGAATCCATGAGTCGTGTAAAAATGGGCGCAGACATAGAAGGTTTGGATCTAAGTGTTGGTAACGAAACCCTAAAAAATAATTTTAACCTCGTTCCACAAGGAATTTCTGCGGATCTAATCGCAACCATTTACAATATTACACGCGAAGAAGCTGATCGTTTTGCAGAACAAAGTCAAATCAATGCTCATAACGCAATACAAAATGGCTACTTTAAAAAAAGTATTATTCCCGTACCAGCAGAAAAAGGTGGCTTTGTAGAATTAGACGAACATCCAAGAATAGAAAATACTTTTGAATTTTTATCCAACCTTCCCGCAGCATTCAAAACAATTGGAGAAAAAGAATTAGATGCTATTGCGTTAAAGACTTATCCACAAGTAAATAAAATCAACCATATCCATACTTTGGGAAATTCTTCTGGTGTCGTAGATGGAGCTGCTACTGTTTTACTTGCAAGCGAAGAAGCAGTAAAAAAATATCATCTTAAACCACGTGCGCGAATTGTATCTACCGCGGCAGTTGGAACAGAACCCACAATTATGTTAACAGGACCAGTGCCAGCATCCCAAAAAGCCTTACAAAAAGCAGGTCTAAAAGTAGAAGATATAGACTTATGGGAAATCAACGAAGCATTTGCTGCTGTTGTAATTTATACAATGCGACAATTAGGTATACCAAGAGAAAAAGTAAATGTAAACGGTGGAGCGATAGCACTAGGTCATCCCCTTGGAGCAACAGGTGCAATTCTATTGGGAACAATTGTAGATGAACTAGAAAGAAGCAACAAAAGATATGGATTAGTGACCCTTTGTATTGGTGGTGGAATGGGCGTAGCAACCGTTGTTGAAAGAGTTTGATTTTTTTCCAGAAGGTGTCAGCCTTCTGGTTTTTATCAAAGATTAATTTGATTTTCAATGAACTGATACAGAAAAAAATGATTCTATGGACGAATACATCTATAAAAACTGGAGAGAATTAGAAAAAGAATATCAAAATTTAAAAAATCAGTTTCTTACTACTTGGAACAAAAATCAAATTGATGCGAAAATCGCAGAATTAAAAGATTTAGAACAATTAATGAATCAACCGAACTTCTGGGATGATACAGAAAATGCAAAAAATATAAGTCAAAAAAAATCCTCATTAGAAAAAAACCTAAAACCATGGATGGATTTAAACAATGCTATAAACGATTTTCCCATAATGATTGATTTAGTAAAAGAAGAACATAAAGAAAACGAAGAAGAAGCCTTAATAGAATTATCGAAAGAACTGAATCAATTAAAACAAAAATTAGAAGATATTCAAATTTCTTTAGCACTTTTAGGAGAAGACGATAGTAAAAATGCAATTTTAACCATCGTTTCTGGTGCAGGTGGAACAGAAAGTCAAGATTGGGCAGATATGTTATTAAGAATGTATACGCGATGGATTCAGAAAAAAGGTTTTGATTACGAAGTGATTGATTATCAGCCTGGAGAAGAAGCTGGGATAAAATCTGCAACATTATTAGTAAAAGGAGAAAATGCATTTGGATTGTTAAAATGCGAAAATGGAGTCCATCGTTTAGTTCGACAATCCCCTTTTAATGCAAACAACAAAAGACATACATCCTTTGCATCTGTTCATGTAGCACCAGAAATTGACGACAGTGTTGACATAGAAATTGATGAAAACGATCTTCGCATCGATACCTATCGTTCTAGTGGTGCTGGTGGTCAACATGTGAATAAAACAGATTCTGCTGTACGCATTTTACACATTCCTACTGGCATTGTGGTTCAATGTCAAAACGAACGATCGCAACATAAAAACAAAGCTACAGCTCTAAAATTGTTAAAATCTAAGTTGTATGAGCTAGAAAAACAAAAAAAGAAACAAGAAATAGAAGCAAGATCTGGAGAAAAAAAAGATGTCTCTTGGGGAAATCAAATTCGAAGTTATGTATTCCATCCCTACAAACTTGTTAAAGATTTAAGAACAGATTACGAAACCTCCGACGTAGAAAGTGTAATGGATGGAGAAATCGATGATTTTATCAAAGCATATTTAAAAGAAATCGCTACACTAAAAACTCAGTAATGGACGTTTAATCCGAAAAAATCGTCCAAATACCAACTATTATAAACGCAATACCAGCAATCAGTTTAAGATATTTTTCACTTATATATTGAGATATAAACGATCCAGCAAAAACCCCAATAGCAGACGTTAAAACCAATGCAAAAGAAGCACCCAAAAAAATATCCAAAAGACTTTTTTCTTTGTTCGAAGCATAAAGCAAAGTAGCCAATTGCGTTTTATCGCCCAATTCTGCCAAAAAAATTGTCCAGAATACAATTAAAATTGTTTTTATATCCATGAACTTTCTCCTATAATTAAAATCAATTTGTTCGAATAAAAGTCTAATTTATCGAAAATTTTAAAATGTTGTTTTTTCGCATAAGATAAAATTTGTAAAATTGATATACCAACATACCAAATTACTAAAATCAATTGTAGCAAAAAAAAGAGATAATTAAAAAAAGAAAAATTCAATAGGCTTGTAATAAAATAATATAAAACATAGAATAACGAACTCTTAAACAAAAAAATCAAAGAAACAAAAAAACTACGATAAACATAAGGTTTTTTTTCTGCTTCTTCTAAATAAAATAATCCTACTATCCAATTTAAAATGAATGGCAGAATGCTAAAATAAAACAAAATTTCTTTTATATTTTCTTTAACTTGTTGATTCATAACTTGATAAAGCGAAAATTTAAATCACTCTTACGTCAAATATTATTTCTTTAAGAAGAGTGACAATTTTTGATTATTCATTTGACTTGATTGATTCTAATCTTTTTTTAGATTTATTAAACAGAGGATTTTATGACGCTAAAACGCACTTATTTATTAGAAGAACATAAAAAATTAAAAGCTCGGTTGGTTCCCTTTGCAGGTTGGGAAATGCCTGTTCAATATACTTCTATTATAGAAGAACACTTGGCAGTAAGAAACCATGTAGGAATTTTTGATGTTTCCCATATGGGAGAAATTCAAGTTAAGGGAAAAGATGCTATTTCTTTTTTAGAACAACTTACTCCAAATACAATCGAAGATCAAAAAATATATCAAATTCGATATAATGCAATTTTAAACCATGATGGTGGTGTAAAAGATGATGTAACAATATTTCGCGAATCAAACGATAGTTTTTTTATCATCGTCAATGCTAGTAATGTTGATAAAATTTGGCAATATCTTAACGAAGAAAAATCACATCAAGGGCGAAAAGAATTAGAACTAATCAACCAAAGCGATGAATATTCTATGTTAGCTATTCAAGGACCAGAGGCAGAGAATATAACCATAGAAATTTTTAAAGATTATGCAAATTTTATAAAAGAACTTAAATATTATTATTTTTCTGATATTCAATATCATAACGAAATTGTTCGAATCAGCAGAACTGGATATACGGGCGAAGATGGTTTCGAAATCTTATGCAATCATAAATTAGCCATTCATCTATGGAACGAGTTTATAAATCATAAAGTAATTCCGTGTGGATTAGGTGCTCGCGATAGCCTTCGGTTAGAAGCAATGTATCCTCTCTATGGACACGAACTAAAAGAAGATCGAACCCCAGTAGAAAGTGGTATTGGATGGATTGTTAAAGAAAAAGATGTAAATTATTACGCAAAAGAAAAGCTTCTTAACCAGAAAAAAAACAATCCAGAAAAAATCATTGTACCTTTTGTTATGATCGATAAAGGAATCCCACGCGAAGGCTATAAAGTCTATGGTAAAGAATTTACAGAAGGTTTTAGTTCACCACCTTGTTTGTTACCAGAAATGCTAACGGAATTAGATATAATCGGAGAAGTTCAGAGTGGATTATATTCCCCATCGCTTAAAACTGGTATAGGAACTGCCTTTTTACCCTTTAATTTTAAGAATACCGAAAACGAAATTTGTATTGAAATTCGCGATAAAATGTTTAAAGCAAAAGTTCATAAAGGAGCGTTTGTAAAAGGAACTGCTGGTAAAAAGAAATAATTATTTTTTTCTAAGTTCTACAAGAGCCCATTCATCTTTTTCTAACGTAGATTTTATAGAAAAAGCATCTTTAAAGATTTGTTCTATATCGGCGATTTGTTCTGTTCCAATTCCAGAAATTACCAGCCTTTCTGTTGAAATATTTTTTATGTAATTTTGATATTTTAAAAAAACTGGAAGAGTTAAATTTGCCAAAATAATGTCATAATGGTTGATGATTCGCGGATCATCCCAACTGCATTCGAACAAAAAGATCTTCTTGTTAAGTTCTACTTCTAATGAGTTATAACTTAAATTCTTTTTTGTTGATTCAATCGCATTTATATCGATATCAAAAGCATAGATGAATCTTGCATGTTTTTTTAAAGCTGCAATCGATAATATACCCGATCCACAACCAGCATCCAAAACAATTTTATTTTGTATGTCGTTATCATCTATCCATTGAATCATCAATTGAGTTGATTGATGAAGCCCAGTCCCAAAAGCCATTCCGGGTTCAATGTATAATGGTATAATATTTTCTTTTAGAATGATATTCTCTTTATGCCAAACTGGTACTAAATAAAAATTTTTCGAGATCATAAACGGCATAAATGAATTTTTATAGTCTTCCCAATAATTTCTTTCTTGAATAAGATTTTCTTCTATATAGTAATCGTTTATATTAAGCGAAAGAAGAACTGTTTCTACTTCCCAACGGGCTCTTTCGTCACTTACAGGAAAATAAAATAATATCTTCTTTCTTTTATTATTAGTATTTACTTCTTCTTCGTCATATACAACTTCGTAATATCCTATTAAATTATTTATAAAATAATTATCTAAATATTCATTAATTTTATTTAGATATTCCTCTGATATCTCTACGAGTATTTCTTGATAAATTGATTGGTTCTGATTCATGCTATTAAATGTTTCCAAAATGCGTTTGAAGCTCTTCTTCTGTTAACTCTAATTCTCTTAATGTTAATTCGCCTTGTTCCATTTTATATGCGATTGTATAAGCAGTTGCATAAGCATCTCTTATAATTTCTTTTACTTTTCTTTTATGCATTAGTTTTCTCTTCGATTCGTCTATTTCTAATTCAATTACATCTTCTGGATTTAAGATATACTGATTTTTTTCGCGTAAATCCTTAAATAAAATCAATAAAATATGTCTACATTTAGTTATGTATTCCAACATTATTTTATAAGTCTCTTTTGCAGCAGTTTTTCGCCTTGTTTCGAAGTAATCTAACTTCTTCTGATAATCCAAAGAATTTTTGTTTGCTGACTCATCGTTTTTTATTTTTTGATATTCACTATAATCTTCGTAATATTTCTTAAACTGAGCATAAATTTTTCTAAAAGATTCGTAAAGAATGGACATATCATTTTTTAAGTTTACTCTAACTCCTCCTTGCATAAATGTATTAATCTGAATTTTATTTGTAAGAAAGATAAAACCAAATTGATCATCAAAAAAATTTAACAATAAATAAGAAATCCAAACTTTATCTCGAAAATCACTAAACTTAAATTCATCTTTTGGATCGTACATTGCTTTTAATTGTCGAAGAGTAAAGAGGCTAATAATGCGAAGTCCAAACTGATAGATTTTATTGTGTATTTCTTCTTTTTTGGCTGCTTCGTCTTTCTGTTCGCTTTCTTTTACAGCAGTTTGTTGAACGCTTTCTTGTTGATTGATGGTTTTATTTGGTTCTTGTTGGTCTGTTTTAGAAGATACAAGTTTTCCTAATGATTCTAAATTCACATCTTTAAAATCTTGGTATCGTTTTGGATCTATTTTATCTTCGATTTTAACATCGATCATTTCTTCGAATAAATCGGTAAATGGTTCTAGTTTCTTTTTTTCTAAGTATTGAGCAATTAGAATAAATTTCGGAAATGCATTATACATTAATACATCCCAACTTTCTTGAATTCTCTTTTTTTTATTTTTATAAATATCTGATGGTTTTTTTTGTATATTTTGTTGAATATCGATAGAATCCAATAAAAGTTTTAAGGTAAGTTCACCAAATGGTTTAAAACAATACAGCTTTCTTAAAAAATGAAAAACTGGAATCCGAATGATTTCGATAGAAACAGACTCTTCGCTATTGATCTGCGAAGACGTTAAACTATTCAACAAATTTCTATCGTATAAAAGATAGACGCGTTTTAACAATTCTAAATATAAGGGTGTATAGGTTTTTTTAAAAATTTCCATGTATTTAGGATCAGATAAAAATTCTGTTGCCAAGATATTGCATTCCAAAATCGACTTTTTAAAATCAAGGTTTAAAAAAGATAAAAATGACGGTTTTAAAATTTCTTTATTAAAATAAGTAATCCCCTTAAACCATAATTGCATTTTTAGACTAAAAATAGCCAAAGGCGAAGACGCTTTTTCTAAAATAGATTCCCTCGTTACCTTTTCTTTTGCTAATCGCTCTGCTTCTTTTAATTTTTCTTCTTTTAGGATTTGAGAAGGCAATTTTCTATCATCGTATCCTTTTTTTTGCTGTTGTGATGATAGTTTTGGCTGATTTTCTAAATTTTTTTTGATAGATTTTTCCTGAAGTACCTTTCCCCCTTTTTCTACAAAGGTTTGCAGCAACTTTTTTCGCTCTTCTTCACTTAATTCATGAGCTTTAATTGCCTTCCTGGTTTTATCAAATTCCAATTCATCCATATTTTTTATTATAAATTATCAGTTGTAATTTTTCTATCAATAAAAAAAATATCAAGTATGACAGAAAATCAAATAAAAAATTATATTCAAGAAGAATTCAAAAATCAAGATAATTCTAAACTACTCGGTATAGTTTTCTTTGGCTCTCGTGTAAAATTCTCCGAAGAAGAATTAAAAAATTCTTTGAATTCTGATTACGATATAGGAATTATTTACGATGGCGAAATACCAGACTTTAACACACCAGAGGATTGGGATTTGTTTTTATGGTCGAAAGAAAAGTGGCTTAAAGGTTTTGCACTACAAGTTGAATTGGCTCGATATGCAAAAATCTTATACGACCCAGAAGGAATTATTCAAAAACAATTTCAGTTTATTCAAGAGAAAATTTTACCCTTTTGGTTAGGATATATAAAAAATTTTTAAATTCATAATATAAATTTATTCTATCATCTAAAAAACATTTGACTTAATTTTTACATAATTATACTTTTTACTATGGATATTCGTTCAATCGCAATAATTGGTGCTGGTGCTGTTGGAGGTTTCTATGGAGCTAAATTACAAAATGCAGGATATCAAGTAGAATATTTATCTAAATTTCTTAATTCTGGTAGGTTAAAAATAAAAAGCATTTGGGGTGATTTCGAAGTTTCCATTAAAGTATTCGACGACACAAAAAAAATGCAAATTCCAGACTTAATTATTGTAAGTACAAAACTCTTACCAGATATTCCCATGATCGAAATCATTCAACCTCTTTTAAAAGAAAATAGTCTTATTCTCTTTTTACAAAATGGAATCAACCAAGAAGAAAAGTTTTATTCTTTTATAAATAAAAATAAATTATACAAAAAAATGAATTTAGTTATTCTCGGTGGATTAGCTTTTACCTGCATTAATCGTATATCACCGAAAGAAATTCATCATATTGATTATGGAAAAATAAAAATAGGTGCATTACTCAAAGAACATCAACGCGAAGCAAAAAAAATAGTAGAAATCTTCCAAAGTGCTGGTATAGAAACCGAATACACAGAAAACCTTAGAAAAGCTCGTTGGGAAAAACTCTTTTGGAATATCGCGTTTAATACTCTCTCCGTATTAGGAAATCAAGCTACCACAGATGAGTTAATTCAATCCCCTTACACAGAAGAACTTGCAAAATTGTTGATGCTCGATATCTATAAAATTGCTCAACACGAAAAAAATGCTCCAAATAAAAAAATCGTCCAAGATATGATCGAAAGAACAAGAAAAATGAAGCCATACAAAACCTCTATGTTGATCGATTTCGAAAATAAAAAACCAATGGAAATTGACGCGATAGTCGGAGAACCATTAAATCTAGCAAAAAAATATAAAATAGATACACCTTATTTAAAATTTTGTTACAATCTATTAAAGTTTTTAGACCAAAAAAACCAATCTATAAAATAACAATTTTATGATGCTCCTTTTACCAACCATTGTATGTTAAAATTATTTTTTTGTTGATGAACTAAATAGAATAAAATAATGTCTAATTAGTATGAAGCTACTAAAAAAAATACTTTATTTGACGACACTGATTGTTTTCGCGATGAGTATATACGCACAAGAAAACGAAGTTGTTGGTTTAGTAAAAAAAGAAAATATCAACCAGAAAGAAACATTAATCTTTATTTTGGATAATAACGAAAAATACGAAATCTCTGGAAAATTAACTTCTTTTATTGGATCATTCTACACAAATCAAAAACTAAAAGTATTAGGCAAAATATCCAGATTTAGCGCTGATGAAAAAAAAGAAAAGAAACTTGATGGTCAAATAGAAATCAAAGAAATCATTGTGACAATTCAATAAAACGCGATATTAAAATTGCATGGCATACGTCATGCAATTGGTGATTTTTCTATTACTACATAAAGTAAAACTTCTATAGAAAATTTAGCAGCTTTTCGAAATCATAAATAAATAACTATTTCACCATTTGTAAAATATACAATAAATTTTTTTAAACAAATTTTAAAATACATTCTGCGGCTTCTTTTAGGTTTTTTGCAACATAAATAAGGTTGGTTGGCTTTTTTTCGATAGGTTTCGTTTCTGCATCAATCAATACGCCCTTAATGTTTAAATTTTCTCCTGCAAAGATATCTCTTAAAGAATCTCCGATAATCCAACTTGTTTTTAGGTTTATAGTAGGATATTTCTCCAATGCTTGCAGAATTAATCCAGGTTTTGGTTTTCTACACATACATTGATCTTCTTCCGTATGTGGACAAAAAAATATATCTTTGATAAAAATATTCTGCGATTTTAATATATCCAAAATACGCTGATTTACTCTGTGCATATCTTCTTCTTTGTAGTATCCTCTTCCTATTCCCGATTGGTTGGTAATAATAATGAATTCATATCCAGCATTGTTTAATAATTTTAGACCATCAATCACGTAGGGTAAAATTTGCACTAAATTTGGGTCGGATAAATATCCAGGATCATAATTGATTGTATTATCGCGATCTAAAAATATTATATTCATATAATTAATATAATTTATATTTTTTCACTAATGGATCTTCTATACCTAATTCCGAGAATCCTTTTAATCGAATTTGGCAACTATCGCATTTTAAACACGGTTTTCCATCTTCGCCTGCTTGATAACAACTCGAAGTATAACTAAAATCTACCCCAAGCTCTAAACCTAAACGAATAATTTCTGACTTTTTTTTATCAATTAAAGGTGCATGAACCTTAAAAACATTTCTACTCACTCCTGCTTTTGTTCCTAAATTTGCTGTAAGTTCGAAAGATTCAATAAATTCTGGACGACAATCAGGATAACCCGAATAATCCAACGCATTCGCACCTATAAAAACATTCATGATATCGCGAGATTCTGCAAAAGCTGTTGCAAACGATAAAAATATTAGATTTCGCGCAGGAACATAGGTAATCGGAATTTCGTTATCAATGGATCTATTTTCTGGAACTTGAATCGTCTTATCTGTTAAAGCAGAATTTTTGAAAATTTCATTCTGAATCTTTACGATAAAAAATTCCTTCGCTTTTACCTGTTCTGCATGGTATTTTGCAAGTTCTAATTCATACTTATGTCTTTGACCATAATCGAAAGATAAAACATAAACATCATACTCTTGATTTGCATAATATAGGGTTGTTACCGAATCAATTCCTCCACTTAATAAGACGACTGCTTTGGGCTTCATACTTTACTCCTTTTATTCATCACCGTTATAAATCGCGCGAGCAGTACAAGTTTCGTGAACAACAATTTGCTTTAAATTTGGTAATAATGGTTTGATTTTTTTCCACAGCCAAATAGCAATCTGTTCTGATGTAGGATTTTCTAATCCCTCTATTTCGTTTAATAAGCGATGATCTAAATGCTCTTCTACAATGGGTTTTACAATTTTAGAAATTTCACCAAAATCCATCACCCACCGATAAACAGGATCGACCTTCCCTTCTACATGAACTTCGAACCGAAAAGAATGTCCATGTAATCTTTTACACTTATGACTTTCTGGTAAATTGGGTAAATAATGCGCTGCTTCGAAAGAAAATTCTTTGACAATAATCATAAGTTCAATTAATTTTAAAATACTCTCATTACTATCAAATTTTATTATGTGGGATTATATTATAAAAAATATCTTAAAAAAAGACATCAAAGAAGAGTCGAATATTCATAAAACTTTACCTCTTTCTTACGTGGAAAGTCATAAAAAAACGAAAATCGAACCAAAAGAATTCGAAAATACTTTTTCTTCGTCGAAACATCCGAAACAAACAAATATACCGAAAAGAATTCTTATATGTCCTGTATGCAATACACCTATGCAGACAAAAATTTTTCCAATTTCACAAGTAGAAATTGATGAATGTCCTAAATGTAAAGGGATTTTCTTAGATAAAGGAGAACTACAAGAAATTCTAGGCGCAGATATTGAAATTGAGCATAAAGACAAACCAATTGTGATCTACTCTCCCCATGGATTAAAATCATAAATGCTTTACAAAAAGAAAAACTTCTAAATTATGGTTTTATGACTATTAAATATCTTAAAAAATCCTTGTTTTTATTTTTATTTCCTGTTAGTTTGTTTAGTTTAGAAAAACCCAATTTTGATTTTAACAAATGGTTTTATACGATTTCTCCATTTTGGGGAGAAGGCTATAATGCAAATCAAATTCCTTTTCGACTTATAGAATATAAAAACGACAAGCCAGTTCTACATAGTGGAAGTAAAAGCTTCTCTGGGAGTGGTAAAGGTTCTGGTGTTGAATTTATGGCATTTAATCCCGACTGGCAAATACTCTATGTTGGTTTCTACTTTCCTATGTATCCCAACAAAGATAGCACTTCTTTGTATAATTATATTCAAAATATAAAAACAGAAGTAACTGGTCATGTCTTTTCTCTGCGATATAAATTTTTGAAATACGAAAAATCAGAAATCTTTACAGGAATGTCGTATTTTCAAGGAAATGGTCCGCATGATTATTCTATCGTAAACAATTTTGTTCTGTATAGCTACTCTACCAATCAGTTTGTTCAAATCCCCCAAGTGAACGTAAAGGTTTATGTGGAAGATCCCAACCCTTATGTAGGAATCTCTTATAAACTTCCCATACAAAACTGGAAAATCGATGCAATTTATTCTTATGGTTTTGAACGCGTAAATACAGATTTACAGACTAGTATAGCAAGAACTGTTGATTCTAACAACGCTTTACAAAATTTTGATTCATTATCCATATTACAATATAACATAGAAAATAGCAATATTTTACCTTTGAATTATACGATTCGAAAAAAATATTTTGCAAATCGATTCGCTTTATCTTTATTTATGGACTATCGAAGATTTGTTTCCTTAAGAATAAACCTAAGAAGAGATCTAACGTTTAATCGATGGGTATCTAATGCTGTATTTAACCTTATCTTTTCTCAGTATATGGGACTATCTTTTTTTTACGAATATAGCGAAAGAAGTGTGGGTACTATTAGATACTGGTTAATCGGACCAACTTTTGTATTTCAATTTTGAATGATATTATAATCCGAAAATAGGTACGATTTGGATAGTCATTTTTTTTTATAAAAATGATCAATTATTTGTATAATTTCTTTTTCGTATTTTTTATAAGTGTTCTCCTCCCCAAAAAATTCTACTAAATAGATTTTTTTAGGATCAGTTGGCTTTATAGAAAAAGCAAGCCCATAAATATAATGATTCTCTTTTATTTGAGCTCTGGTTTTTACAAATTCATACTCTTTTTTAGATGTTTTTTCTAAGATTTCGTATCCACTCTCTTCTAGATAACTTAATATGCTCTCTTTCCAAACTTGGATGGAATTCGAAAATGGTTCGTTTTTTTCTTCTCTTATTGCTATTCTGACACCTTCTGGGGTAATATATTTTTCTAAATAGCATTCTTTCTCATCACGAACTAATTTTGATGAACATTTATTTGTATATTCTGCAAAAATTGAACTTTCTTTCGGTTGATTCGTTATACAATAACTGATAAAAATTAACACGATAATGAGATAGATTTTACTTTTCATGGAATCTCTCCAAAAAATTAAAAATTCCTAATTTAGATACCCAGTAAGGATAGGGTTTTTTAGGTAAACTTCCTTTTTCTATGTTGATAAATTGAATCTCTACATTCATAGAATTTGCTAACTCTAAGTAGTAATTATAATTTCCTTTTAATTCTTCTAATTCTTGTATTACTTTGGATATTTCTTGTTCCATTTCTAATGTTTGAACTAACGAAGCTTCCTGTGTTAATTGATTTAGCTGCTGAAGATATTGCTCTTTTACTTTTATACTTACTTGTAATGATAAGATTTGATCCGAATAATCCACCGAAGAAAAATTCTGAGATACTATGATTCCTCGATTATTTAGAAAATTTAATATTTTTTCTTTAGTAATCCTCTTGGGAAAGCTCAATGCTATTCTTTGATTACTAAACGAAGCAATATATCCATTTTGTTCATTCGTAAACTTTAATATTTCTCTTCGAACCAGTTCCGGAGAAGATACCCTAATCGTTAAGCTAATTTTTGTATGAATATAATCCTGCTTTAAATCCTTCGGAAAAAGAAAAAAGGCAGTGAACAAAAATAAAATCATAAATCGATGCATATTAAAATAACTCCTCGATGGTTTTTTTATACTTTTCAAAATACTCTTTTTCTGGATAATAGATCTCGTTTATAACTACATAAGATTTATCTCGCGAATGCTTTGTCCAAATACCTATTGTATAGTAATATTGATTTACACCATCTATAATTTCTGTATGCAGATAATTTAATTTCGATCCTTTTTTTTCCATCAAGATATTGTATTTTCTTTTAAGAAATTCTTCTTTTAATGCCAACAACCAAAAATCTTTCGAGCCAACAGGTTCATTTTCGATAAAACCCACGCGAATACCAACACCAGAAGAATTATAAATTATATAATCATCATTTTTTATAAATTTTTCTTTATTGTTAAAAAAATCAGAAGGGATTTTTATAGAATCAAAAATTTCTTTTGCTACAAACGATTCGTAAAAACTTAGATCAGTGTTAAAAATAGTTCTTTTTAATGGATCGATTTTTCTTATCCAATCAAAAGGGGATATTTTTACAATAGAATTTTCTTCCCTCTCTTTGGTTGATAAATAAACCTCGATCGTAGAATAGGTAGCTTTGTCTTTTAAAAATTTTTGCTTTGCTTCTAACTCTTCTATTTCTGCTGTTAGACGATTGATTTCTTTTAGAATTTTCGCTTTTTGTTTTACATCTTTAACATTCTTAAAGAGTTCATATAGTCTATCGCGAAGTTTTTTTAATGTATTCAACCGCGATTCCACATCTTGAAGTTTTTTTGTAACATCTTCTGCTCTAATTTGATAAGAAGAGATATAACCGATTTTGAATAAATCATCTAATGCATTAAAAAATTTATCTACGGGAACTCTTATTTTAATTCGTGCTTCGTTTCTTTCTTGATGGATCTGGGAAGATTCAATATATCCTTTATAGGAATCGATGATAGATTTAATGTTATCAATTGCATGTTCTATCCTTCGAACTTGTATGTTTAATTGTGATTCATAAATAATTTGTCTTTTTGTAGTATTTTCTTGATTATAAATTGCCTCTTGTTGTTGAATAACACTTTTTTGTTCTACGTCTAAGTTATCTTGCGAAGAATCGCGCATACTTTCTACACTTTTGTAACGTTTTACAATTGCTGGAATCTGAGAAACATCTTCTGCTTCGGGATAAGATTTTGGTTCTTTTTTTACGAGATAACCACTACAAGAAATAAAATATAGTACGATAACCAATATTAACAGAAGATAATTTTTCACAAAAATAATCATTTAATACTATTAAATTTAGTCAATTATTTTTTATAATAAAATTAAAAAAAGTTTCTTATGGAAACCCATAAGAAACTAAAACGACGTGGCATGCGACTAAGAATTTATAAACTGAATAAATTCTTGTTTTTTATTTTCGTCAACAAAATAAGGAGAAACCTTGTGAATAATTTCTTGTGCAATCTGTGGTGATGTTAGTTGTTTTTTTAAAGCTTGTTTGTAGATGTCTAAATTTCCGTTATATTGTTCAAATATAGCAGCGATCTTAGAAAAATACCCTTTTTGCAGCATTGTTTTAAATATATCTTCTACTTGTTTTTGTTGAATTGTTGGCATTAATTTTTGAGTAAAGTTGGGTTCTAATTCATTTACAACATCTGTTAAAAAATTTATATCGAAATGCTGCATTAAAGAAATGATTTGTTTCTCTTGCATAAACCGAACAATATTAGCGCACATATAAGGTGTAAGAGCCATGCTAGCAATTTTCGCAATGATAAAATCTGGCAAGATAGAAGCATTTTTTGCAAGTCGTTCAAAAACTATATCGAGAACTACTTTTAAATTTGTTTCGAAGTAATGAATATTTTTATAAAGAATGTAAAAATCATTCTTATTTGCTTCGAATTCTTCTTTCGATATACCAAAAGAATTATGCAAATATCCATATATTTCTTGATCATTTAATCGATTGCTTATAGACGAAATAAAACTATGATAATCTTTAAATTGAAATTTTGGTGCTTCTCCTAACAAACCTTTTAAAAAGAAAGGAATAATTCCATCGACTGTGTACAAATAATCTAACACATTTTTGATGTTTTTTTCATTCTTCTTCATAAACAGATGAAAATATTTTTCGTACAAAGCCTTATTTTGCACTCTCTCTATCTCGTTATGTTTGTAATTTTTTACTAATTGTTCAATTTGTTTTGCACTATCTCTATGAAATGGCATATAAACCCCCTGTTAGTATATTTTTTAGGAAACTAAACTAATGACATTGTTGTTAGTTTTTGATTTAGGTTCAATGGATTTTTTCTTCTTACTGGATTTTAATTCACCTAGAGAAAAATTCTTTCCTGTTACAAAAGAGATATCCAGTATATTTAGTTTATCAGAAATATGAATGACTGCATCGCTATTCGCTAAAATATCTTTTTCTACATCAATTCCAGGCAAAACATCTGTTAAAAGTAAGCCTTTATCTGTTAATTTGAATATTCCCACATCAGTTACGTAGAAAACCTTTTTACTCTTAGCTAATGCCTGTTTCGCATTAAAGGTGATTTGAGATACCTTCGATACAAATTTTTTCTTACCTGGCTTTTGTAAGTTTAATCCCTTCTCTGTAATAAGAACTTTACTTTTCCACATAAATGGACCAATAAAAATAATTGTCTTTGCACATTTTGTAATGTTAGGAAATCCTCCTGGTCCTACAAATTCAGAAATGGAAGGTCCTTTCGCCGATACATTTACATTACCTTCGGAATCTGTTTCTAACATTCCTAGCACTGTTACATCCAATTCTTTTTCGTATTGATGAAACATCCAAGAGCTTTGTTGAATCATATCTGGATTAACCGCTGCACCAAAAAAGATTCCAGAAACAGGTAGACCACCATATACACCACTTTCTGTCGTAAAAATCAAATCTTTATATAAACCTGTTTCGTATAAGATTCTACTTACTTCTTCTGGTAAACCAATTCCAATGTTTACGATAGAGCCTTTTTCGATGTTTTTTACGAACACATAAGTAGCAAGCAATGCTAAGATATTGTCAATTTCTCTTCGATATGGTGTTATTCCTAATATGTTGTTAATAATCTTAACCTGGGAAACAGCGAAATTAATATCATCGATTCCACCTTCTTCTTTTTCTTGGATTACCTTAGGTAAAAACATTTTCCAATAATTTCTTTGTTTAACACCACCAACTTGTTCATTCTTAGGATTAACGACAATTCTATCAACTTTTTCTGATGGTATAGAAATCTTCGATTTATTTTTAGGTATGATATCACTAACTGCAATCAAGACCAAACCTTTGTTATATTTTACCGCGTCTATCGCGTCATAGATTTCTGTTATAACTGCTGCTTTATCTAAGTAAACATTTCCTTCTTCGTCGGCATAAGGTGCAGAAATCAACGCATATTCTATCTTAGGTAAACTATATTCTAGTAGATTATTTTTTACATTTATATAATTTTTATTCGTAAATGTAACCCTCGAACCACTTCCAACTCGCGGATCTAAAAATGTTCCAATACCAGTGTCTGATAAGATAGAATAAACACCCTTCTTTTGTGCTTCGATTAAAAAGGTTAATTCTCCTTGTGGCATTGTATGTAATTCTAAATGTCCCTCTTCTGCAAGTTTTAACAATTTTTTTGCAGTTTCTAAATGACCACAAATATACTCTTTTAACAAACCAGGAACATCTAATTCTTCTATTGTTCCAGGTGCTTTACCTCTACCACCTTGTGCAGAAACACTTATCCAAGTTAGGTTTTTTGGATGTCCTTTTTCTAAATAGACCTCGCGTAGCGCTCTAAAAAAAATTGAACATCTTCCATTAGCAGCAAATCCACTTGTATAGACAACACTATTGTCATTTATAAGAGATACGGCTTCTTTTGCAGTTACAATCTTAGGGTTATGAATACCAGAAGGTTTATAACTTGTTGGAAATTCATCCCAATGGATACGATAATCCAACAATTCTATTAGATTTTTTATAAATCTTTCTGAATTTTCTGATAGTAAATTTACGACAATTTCGGACAATACATAGTTGATTCGAAGTAAGGTATTATAAAGTTCGGGAATTTGTTTAATTTGTTCATTTAAAATACCTTTTATGATAGGATTCTCTAAAAATGGCAATGGAAGTTGTCTTATTTCTTCCACAAGTCTTGTATGAAATTCTTCCCCCTGCAATATACCTTGCTCTGCCTTTTTTCTAATATCATACAATATTTCTTTTGCTATTTTTTGATACATATACTCTCCTTATATGCAGCCGCATAAAAGCGACTGCTTTTTTATTTATTAACATTGTTGTCATTTTTTAGTTGACAGCTTCTAAAATTGCAGCTCCTCCTAAACCACCTGCTGCACAAATTCCCACCAATGCTCTTTTCTTTTTAGAAAGTTTTAATTCATTTGCTAAATTACCGATAATCCTTGCACCCGTAGCACCAAATGGATGGCCAATAGCAATCGAACCACCATTAACATTCATTTTTTCTCGTGGAATTTTCCCTACTGCTTTATCTTTTTTTAGTTTGTATTTCGCGAAAGAATCACTCTCTAATGCTTTTAGAACAGATAATACTTGTGCTGCAAATGCTTCGTGAATATCAAACACATCTATGTCATCCAAGGTTAATCCAGCTTTATCGAGTGCATTAGGAATAGAAATTGCTGGACCAATCAATAATTGATCTGCTGGATCAACACCAACATAATCCCAACTTAGAAAATATGCTAATGGCTCATAACCTAATTTATTTGCTTTTTCTTCACTCATCAATAAAACTGCTGCTGCCCCATCAGTTAGTGTACTCGCATTACCTGCTGTAATTGTTCCATCTTTTGCAAAAGCTGGTTTAAGTTGTCTTAATTTTTCTAACGTTGTATCTGCTCTTACAATGGTATCTCGATAGACAGTATTACCATTCACAGTTACGGGAATTATTTCGTTATCAAACCTTCCTTTTTCGTATGCTCTTGCAGATTTTATATGAGATTCATAAGCCAACTGATCTTGTTCTTCGCGAGAAATATTATTTTTCTTTGCCATTACTTCTGCTGCTTCTCCCATTAATTGGCCTGTTGTTCTTTCGCGAGCATCGGGCATTTTGGGAATTAGATCTGTAAAGGGCGCTAACTCTGGAAGTATTTTAAGATAATCCATAGGAGTGGCTTTTTTTGACATTACCAAAGGAGCTAATGCTCGAACTAATTTTTTTGGTAAGCTCACTTCTGCGTTGGAAATAGATTCGCTTCCTCCTGCTATTACAACATCTGCTTCGCCTCTTTCTATTGCAGCAGCTGCAAGAGTCACAGATAGTAAGCTAGATGTACAAGCCCTCGTAACAGTAAATGCTTCTATTTCTCGCGGTAGGTTCAAATCTAATGATATTTCGCGTGCAATATTTGGATAAGTATGAGGTAGAAGCACAGCTCCCCAAATTACTTGATCAATTTCGTGGTAAGGTAATTTGGTCTTATCCAATAAACCTTTTACTGCAATTTTTCCTAATTCTATTGTATCTAGTTTTAAATATTCTTGAAAAGCTCTTGTAAAGGGTGTTCTAATACTACTAACAATTACTGCTCTTCTTTTTTTGTTCAATATTTCCATAACTTTACTCCTTTTAAAATTATGCACCTAAAAGTGCTCCACCACAAACGCGAATCACTTGACCAGTAATTCCATAACTACCTGGTGAAATCAAAAATGTAATTAATTGACCAACATCTTCTGGAAGTCCACCCTGAGATAGATTACTTAACCTTCTGCCAGCCTCTTTTACAAATAATGGCAACACAGCTGTCATTTTTGTTTCGATAAATCCAGGAGCAACAGCATTAACAGTAATACCTCTTTTTCCTACTTGTTCAGAGAGATGCTTAACAAAACCAATCAATGCTGCCTTAGTTAAGGAATAATTGGTCTGTCCAAAATTACCAGCAATTCCAGAAATAGAAGATAGACATACAATATGACTAAAATCATCCAATACATTATCCAATAGTGATTTATTTAATCCCAATATTGCTTTTAAATTTACTTGTAAGACTTGATCCCATTGTTCTTCTTTCATATTCGCGATAGTCTTATCGCGTGTTATACCAGCATTATGAACAACACCATCTAATTTTCCGAATTTTTCTTTGATTTTATCAGTAATCCTTGCGTAAGATTCAGGATCCATTAAATCATCCAATATGGGATATCCATTTAAACGTTCTGCAACTTTTCCTAAATCTTCGCCTGCTAAAGGGTGATCCAATAATATTACATTTGCTCCTTCTTGTGCAATCAACTCCGCAGTTTTTTCTCCAATTCCTCTCGCCGCACCAGTTATTAAAATATTTTTTCTATCAAGTGAGCGATAAAATGGGATTTCTTTGGGAGCTTTAGCTAAATTCGACACCCTAAAAACTTGATTATCTACAAATGCAGAAAGTTCAGACAATATAAACCTTACAACGCCTTCGATTCGCTCTTCTGCTTTTTCGCGTACATAAATAATGTTTGCTGTGCTACCTTTTTTTCCGATTTCTTTAGCAATACTTCTTGTAAATCCCTCTAATCCTTTTGAACACACAGCTCCTTCGATTGTTTTTTGATCTTCTTCTGCTTTTGCAATAATCAAGATTCGTCCGTTAGATGCAAGTTTTCGAATGTTGTTATGGAAAAAATAATAGATAGATTTTAATTCATCTGGATTTTGTATTCCTGTTGCATCAAACACCAATGCATGATATTTTTCTTGTTCTTGTAAAAATATACCCCCTATGCCTTTTCTAATCTCTTCGTATATGGAACGTACTTGTTGTTCTATAGAAGGATCGATATAAATTTGAGCACCAGCTTTTAAAAGTGTAGTTGCTAATATATCTTGGACAATTGTTTTTCCATAACCACCAACGTTGATTTTTTTATCTTCTAATATTCTTTCTTTCCATGGTCCTTTATAGCGTTTTAAAATTGGTGGAAGTGGAATACCTATGGACGTTGCAATTTGTTTTGTTAAGGGATTTTTTTCTAATTCTAGTAATATATCATTCATTTTAGTCCTCCTTTATTCTTTTGTTTTAAAATTTCCTACTAAATAAGCTCTTGCTAATTTTGCGTCTGCTAAATAAAAATGATTGTTTTCTCGTAGGTAATATAGTTTAGGTTTTGCTGGTAAGAGTAATGGTTTAGTAAATTTAATTTCTATTTCTTTGATTTTAGAAACATTCCCAGCAAAAAGGTTATTATTGATTGCCTCTATACTAAATGCAGAAGATGCAAATCCATGTAAAATCACTCTTTTAAATCCCATCATGTTTGCATAAGGTTCTAACCAATGTACTGGATTAACATCACCGCTTAGAAGACTATAATTTAATCCAGTATTCGATGGGAAATTAAAGCTTGCTATTTCTTTTGCTTCGAAAGGTACAACATATTCTTGTACTGTTTTTTTTTTCTTTTCTGATGTATTAGATTTCTCTTTTTTGGGTAATCGAAGTAATGTTGTTAGATATGCAATCAATGCTTCTTTCGAGGTTTCTGTTTCCGAAACCACTTTGGTAGTAAAATATAGTATATTGTTCTTTTCTTCTATTTTTTGTAATTGTGCTTTTACATAGATTTTTTCGTTTCTTGGGATTGGTCCATTGATTTCTGCTTTATAGCCAGCATTCATAATTTCTATAAAGTTAAAAGGTAAATCGCTTAACGCCCTTTCTATAACAGGAAAAGCCCATTGGGGGAAGAAATGAAAAGGAACTTCCCCCTTATAAGCAGCAACATTCGCTTTTAGAAATTTTAAGTAATCATCGATCAATTTGTTAGAACGCGACTGTAGAACTTGATAATATTCTGGAAATGTTTTTTGCAGCAATTCTTCGATGTTTACTTTTTTATCTCTTGATTGAGTTAATCCCTGAATCGCGGCATGTCCAATGGACTTCAACACATCAACTTGTTCTAACAAATATAATGGTGACACATTAGGTATTTTTATCAACTCCATAAAAAATACTCCTCTATGCTACTCTAATTCTATCCATATGGTTTGATAATTCTCTTAGAATTCTATCTCCCAATGTAGTTATTTCTCGATAGTTTGCTTCTACACGTAATTCAGCTTTTTCTAAATACTTAAAGAATAATTCTTCTCTTTCTGGATATCTAATTGCTTGGCTTAATAAAATCTTACAGATTGCTTTATCTACAAGAATTTTTGTTAATCTTTCTGCATGCAGTAGAGAAGGAGCAAAATCTCTTTTTGGATCCCAATTAGAAGTTATAACATTTACCCATCTTTCTACGGGAATATCTTTTAATGTGGTGATTTTTAAAGCAGCTACCCTTGCTAACAATAAGAGTAATACATCATAAGCAATTATTTCTAGTTTTGCTACCCTTCTTACGCGTGGATCAGGATTGATTAATGCTTTGGATCTTGCAGCAATATATTTTTGTATAAAACTTTGTGGTTCTCTTATGATCTCCATCATTGAATCTTTCATAGCCATCAAAGATTGAATTTGACTTGTTCCTTCGTAAATAGGGAAGATAATCGAATCTCTTAATAATTTTTCTACACCATATTCTTTGATGTATCCATATCCACCGTGTATTTGGATTGCTTTTCTTGCAATTTCTACGGATTTTTCTGCAGCAATATATTTTAACAATGGTGTTAATTCGCGGGATTTTTTTGCGTGATATTTTTGTTGTTTTCTGAACTCATCTTTACCGGGATATCCTTCTGGTAATGTTAATAGTAATATTTCTAAGCGTTGATTCATTTCTTCGTGATAAGCAGATCGCATTGCAAGAGCTCTGATTGCTTGAATATCTGTTTGCATATCGTCTAAATATTCTGCAATCATTTCGTGTTTATCGATGGTTTTTCCCATACTTTCTCTTAAAGAGGCATACTCTTTTGCTTTTCTGTAAGCTGCTTCGCACAATCCTAATGCTTCAAATCCAACACTGATTCGCGCATTGTTCATCAATAAAAGCATTAGCTTAAAGCCTTGACCTCTTTTACCAATAAGTTGTGCTGGAGCTTTTTCGTAGTTTAATGCAACTGTTGCAGAAGCATGAATCCCCAATTTTTTCTCTAATCCCATGATTTCTATGTGTCTTTTTTTATTTCCATTTTCGTCTTCTTCCCATGCTGGTACATAAAACAAAGATAATCTGTCCAATCCATAAGCAAATTTATCATCTCCGTCGAATTCTGTTTTTGCTATTACGATATGGTGTTTTCCATGCCCAGAAGTAATGAATATCTTTTGCCCAGTAACATACCATTGTCCATTTTTATCCTGTTCAGCATAAGTACGAATTGCGGCCATATCACTACCAGCACTTGGTTCGGTAATATCCATACTACCCCATGCTTTTCCTTCGACAATTTCCTGAATTTCTTTTTCGAAACGTGTTTTAATCAATCGAGGTGGTTCAACCTGAAATTCTGTTGTTCCTTCTTCGATTGAATATTTTAATAAAGCCAACGCGATACCTGTATGGAATCCATAATGATTCATTATAGAACTATCACCGCGAGCAATCATTTCTGCATTGATAAAATACATGATAAACGGACAGTTCATACCTCCTAATTCTCTGGGTATAGACATGCCATATAAACCCATTTCTTTAAATCGTTCAAAAATTTTGTTGAACTCTTCTGGTGCATAAACCTCGCCATTTTTGAATTCCAAACCTTTTTCATCCAGTTTTTGAGATACAGGTGCAATTTCTTCTGCCGATAATCTACCTACTTCTCTAAAAATATCTTTATAAAATTCTTTTGCTTCTTCCGCGGAAGAAAATGCATCTAATGCTTTATAGTCAAATTCCACAATACGAACGATTTCGTCCCAAGGAATTTCTTTTTCTACATAAAACTGAAGGTCTTGATTGTCTTCGTAAAAGTTAGCCATATACTTCTCCTTTAAATAATTTAGTTATGATGATTCATCATAAATTCTGAATAAAATTTATCATGAATCATCATTCATTTTCCATAAAACCTATTACCAAAAAAACGTCAATAAAAATAATAACAGTATTGTCATTTTTTTTGATAATTTTTTCAAAAATTTTAAATTCTAAAATAAGCTTGACCGAAATTAGATTAAAAAATTACTATTGGCATAATTATATGGGATTAAGAGAAGAAAAAAAGAAGTTCAACAGAGAAGCCATACTAAATTCTGCAAGAAAGGTGTTTATAGAAAAAGGATTTTATCATACCAGTATATCGGATATAATTAGAGAAACGGGATTATCTAGAAGTACGTTTTATTTATACTTTCAGAACAAAGAAGAAATCTTTTCGAAATTAGCAGCTCAACTCTACCAACATTTACTTTCAGACTTAATTCGACTCAACAAAGAAGCAAAAACAAGCAAAAATAACTTTAAAAAAAACATGGAGCAAAGTTTAAAATCGCTTTTTAAAACGCTCTATCAACACCAAGATTTATTAAAAATTATTATTCAGTCTCCCATTGGATTAAACGAAGAATTTGATAAGATAGTATCAAAATATCAGAAAATTTTCTACCAAGCAGTATTAGATATCTTGCAAAGAGGAAAAGAATATAAAATCGTTAAAATTGATAATACAGAGATAGCAGCTCATATTATTTTTGGTGCAATTAAAGAAATTATCAACAACTGGAACGAAAAGAAAATTTCAGAAGAAGAACTAGAAAAAGAAGTAGAAGAAATTGTAAAAATATTCGAACATGGCTTAGTAAATAAATAATTAACAAAGAGGATTATATGTCAAACTCTGATTTAAAAATTGCTCAAAACGTCCAAAACAATGTTTGCGTTTTAACCATAGAAGGAAAATTAGATGCAAAAACAGCTCCCGAATTAACATCAATACTTTCTACAACAATAACAAAATATCCAAAGATCGTTTGTAATTTAGAAAAGTTAAATTACATTGCATCGGCTGGTATTGGTGTTTTTTTAAAGTTTTTACAAGAAGCAAAAAGCAAAAAAGGGGATCTCGTTTTAGTTGGTCTACAAAAACAAGTAAAAGATGTGTTTGATTTATTAAAGTTTACGAATCTTTTTAAAATTTATTCTAAAACAGAAGATGCTATTAAGGAATTATCATAAGCCTTGGATGAATCAAAAATCAACTTTAAAATTGTTGTAAAATCTGAACTTTCCGAACTGGATAGAATTCGAAGTGTTCTGGAAGACAAACTCCATTTTATCGAATTAATAGAACGAAATAGAATTGTCCTAGTAGTAGATGAAATACTATCGAATATTATTGAGCATGGTTACAAACTCAACCCAAATAACTTAATAGAAATCGAAGTGGAGGTTCTAAACCAAGAAAAAATCATTATAAAAATATACGATGATGCACCTCATTTTGATTTATCAAAAACATCTAATCCAAACTTGATGGAACATTCAACAGAAGGAAAACCAAGAGGCTTAGGTTTATTTTTAGTACGATCCATCGTAGACGAAATCCAATATCAACCTAAGTATCCTCAAGGAAATATAAATATTTTGATAAAAAAAATTAATTAATTTCTATAAGCATAAATTAAATTTGATAAACCACTTTTTCTTGCTTTTGCATACCCAAAACTAAAGGGTAATTCTTTAGAATACTTTTTAATATCTTCTTCCAGATCTTTTTGGAAGGGATTAATAGTTTCTTTTAAAACCGTAGGATCTTTATAAACTCCAAACAATTTTATTTGATAATGAGCATTTTTAATATAACTATATGGTATTCCTGAATCATCTTGTACAATTACATCAAAATTTTTTACTAAATATTCATTCGCTTTTTGATAATGCTTATAGTGTAGCAAATATACCGCAGCTTTTAAAAACAATCCTTTGTGTGTATAATTTTTAAAAAAAACATCCAATTCCGAATTTTCTTTTAAATCCTCTGGCGATAATTTTTTTGAAAAATAAAATAAATTTCTGATTTTTTGATTTTTATCGACGATTTGATATTTTAAACCAGGTATAATACAGTTTTGTTCCTTATATGCTAAACACATTGATTGAACATCGATGATATCATAACCAAAATACCCAATAAAATAGAGTAATACTGGCAATGTTCCAGAAAAAATATTCGACTTATTTTTTATCATATACTGATACATGGTTCGCGAAAATAAATATCCCGAATGAGTTAAATTACTTAAAATATTTTGAACGTTGATGATTCCATATTTTAAGTCCTCTTCTTTATAGTTTTCATCAATAGCGCCAGTATTTTCCATCGCCAACATAATGTAATTTTCTGCATTAGGATAAAATAAAATAAAATGATATAAATCTGCACCACTTAATAAATAAACAGCATTGTTTACAGAATTTGTTTCTTGTAAATATTCTCTATGCCATTTTTCTATCACATCTTTTCTACGATCTAAGGACATTTGCATCGTTTGAATTGCTTTTATAGAATCAACATACCATTGTTTTTGTTGATATTCTCTTAATACTGGATCATCATTTACTTCTTTCCCGATAAAAAAGAATTTTAAATTATTCCATTTTTTCGAAACAACAATTACATTGTTTTTTTTATTTTCGATTTTTTTCTCTTCGAATTTTTGAACTTCGATATTCTTGTTTGCATCTGTACTGTAATATAAATTACAATGTATAAAACCAATTAAAAGAATTAAATAAATTAAAAAATTCTTCATAGTACCTAAATTTTATATAGAATTTTTTCGTAAAACCTATTTTCTTAAAAACTTTCTTGTTGCAAAGAACCAATAAAAAGAAAATTTAAGTATATGAAGCATAATCATCCATTTTCTATACCAGAAGATTATCTTAAAAGAATTGAACAAGGTAATTTAATGATTTCCATCTCTGGAATAAGAGCAAAATTTCCTGATGGCATTTCTCCCAAAATGCTATTAGAAATCATAGAAGCTTTTTGCAAGAATTCAGGTACAACCATTCTATTAGGTAATGATGGAAGAAGCAGTTCACCTTTACTTAGCAATTTTATAGAAAATTTATTAAATTTTTATAATAAAAAGGTTTTGAACGTAGGAACAGCACCAACACCAACAATCAAAGCTTCTTGTTATTTTTCTAAAGCTGATGCTGGAATTATTATTACAGCAAGTCATAACCCACAAGAATGGAATGGGATAAAATTTTTAAAAAAGGGTGGTTTTTTTTACGATAAAGAAGATTATATAAAACTTTTCGAAGGTTTAAGGACAGAATTACCCTTAGGATTTCCCTTAAAAATCAATTCTCAACCCTATAATGGAATCGAGAAACACGTTGAATCCATACTTAAAGAACTAACTAATTATAACGAAATCAAACAAAAGAAATATAAAGTAGTAATTGATCCCGTTAATAGCAGTGGTATTTATGCATTACCAATTTTATTAAAAGAATTAAACTGCGATATAATTCCTTTGAATTGTGAATCTTCTTTAAAATTTAATCGACCACCTGAACCAACACCTAAGGCATTAAATACATTTTCGAAGATCATAAAAAAAGAAAGAGCTCATGTAGGCTTTGCATTAGACCCAGACGGAGATAGGCTTGTTTGTGGATCTCCTACCAAAGGTGCCATCAACGAAGAATATACATTAGGATTAGCTTACTTAGGAAAAAAATTAACGTTAAAGAAAAAAGCAAACTTTGTTGTCAATTTTTCTACATCGAGAATTCTCGAAAAGATTTCTTCTAAAGAAGGACATAAAGTATTAAGAGCACCAGTGGGCGAAGTAAATGTTTTAAACAAGATGTTAGAAGTGGGAGGTAAATTCGGTGGTGAAGGAAATGGTGGTGTAATCGATCCGACAATACCTTCTATGGGCAGAGATTCTTTAACTGGTATAGCATACATTTTATCTGCAATGACTGCAATGAATTCACAATCCATCGATGATCTACTTGCTTTAATGCCATCTCTCTACATGGAAAAACTAAAAATCCCTTATAAATTCGAAAATAAAGAAAAAATATTGAATGATTGGATAGAAAAATTTTATTCTCTTTATTCAGAAGAAGAAATCGAAAGCATTAATCAAGAAGATGGTTTTTTTATTTCTTATAAAAATCAATCTTGGGTACATCTAAGAACAAGCAATACAGAACCTATTATAAGAATCATCTTCGAAGCAAACACAAAAAAAGAATTAAATTATATTAAACAATACATAGAAAAAAATCAACACGAATGAAGTTAATTTTAGATCACATTCATTATATACGAAATCAATCGATTTTATTAGATGATATAAACCTCGAACTAGAAGAAAATCATTATGTATTAATAGGACCAAATGGTTCTGGAAAAACAACTTTATTAAGTATAATTACTGGATTGGATTGGCCAACAACAGGAAAATCGCAATTAGAAATCAATCATAATCGATATTTTTCTGCGCACCAGAAACATTTATTTGGTTATTTTTTCCCGAAAATCGCTACATGGTTCGAAGCTTATCATCCAGAAATTAGTATACTAGAAACACTATGCACAGGATTCTACGACCAATTGGGGTATTACACAGAAGCAACTCACAAACAAAAAGAAATTGCCATGTCGTTTTTAAAAGAGTACATACCTTCTGTATTGGAAAAAGATTATCATAAAAAATTTTTACATTTATCGACAGGCGAAAAATACAGAACCTTATTACTAAGAAGTATGATTAAAAACCCAAAAATTCTTGTTTTAGATGAACCTTTTGATGGATTAGATATTAAAGGTCGGATTCAGTTCGAACAATTTATTCATCAGATTGCAAAAAAAATAAACTTTATCATACTTGTTTTACATAGAATTGAAGAAATACCAAATTTTATCAAAAAAGCTATCTTGCTAAAAAATGGAAAAGTTTTTTTCTATGGTAATCTTGATGCTGCATTAACATCAAAAAACTTTTCACAACTCTATGATATGGATCTAGAAATCCAAAAAATCCAGAAACGATATTATGCAATCATTAGAGAATCAACATATTGAAATAATTTATAAAAATAATTTACCTTTTAATATAAAAATAAATCATAAATTTTTACATAGTTATTATGATCCTATAAAAGAAGCAGAACGACAATTTTCGCATTGGATCAAGAATATTTCGCAACAAGTTTCTATGATTCTATGCTATAAGGTTGGCATTGGATATATAGTTGAACAAATCTTAAAACATACAAATTTTAATATTTTATGGATTGAACCAGAAGAAATCATTCTACAAAAGGCAATAGAACGTCTTTCCGCTGTTTTTAATGAGTTTCACCAAAACTATTCTAAAAGAATTTCTTTTATTCCTTCTTTAAACATTGAATTTATTCATTCTTTAAAAAAAAATATCTTATCGTATGAATTGTTTTACCTAAAAAATGCAATCAACAAAGAGGATCTTATTTTAATAGATTTATTCTACCGAAAACGATTCTATTATCAAGTAAATTATCATACTGCAAAAAAATTCGAAAAAATATGGGTTTCGAACTTTTATAAAAATTTAATTTTTAGTAATAAATTTTTATCTATTAATTATTTAAATAATATTTATAAAAATTATTCAAGTTTTATCGTTTGTGGTGGTCCTTCGTTAGATAAATGGATAAATAGCATAAAACAATATCAAGATCAAACAGTCATTATTTGTGTTGATACTGCATTAAATACGCTAATTTATCACAACATTATTCCAGATTTTGTGATTTCCATCGATGCACAAGCAATCAATTATTTGCATCTAGAAAAGCATCTTGATAAGCCATTTCATTTAGTATGCGATCCCGTTGTATATTATCTTACAATCAAAAATTATACCAAGTATTATTCGAATGTTTTTGTATTCAATAACACTTTACCCTATGTCTCTTATATATATAAAAAACTATTTCCCGATATTTCTTTTCTTAAAAGTGGTGGTTCTGTTTCTACTTCTGCATTGGATTTTGCCAATTACTTAGGGTGTTCCAATATCTTTTTTGTCGGTCTGGATTTTGGCTTTCCGAATAGAGTAATTCATACAAAATTTTCTAGCATAGAATCGCGAATGATCTATTTTAGTAATCGTTTAAATTCATTAGAAAATTATAACTATAAGCAAATTATCTCTGCACCCAAGAAGATTTGTTTAAACCTAAAAAATCAGCCTGTGATTACAAACGATAAATTATTAATATTTAAAAAATGGTTCGAGAAAAATTATATCAATTACCAACACTTAAACCTATACCTTTTGTATGGAGATGGTTGCTATATCGATAAATTCAAAATCATCCAAAACGAAGAAGAATTATCTAAAAGCATTATTCCCTTCAAAAAAAACAAACTAAATATTTCTTATAAAAATCATCATGATGTTAAAAAAATCTTAGAAACTAATAAAAATAAATTTATTTATTTTATAGAAAAAATCAACTATATTTTACATACAATCGAAGATATACAAAAAAAAGTAGAGATAGAAATTCGGGATTTACAAGTTTTATCTAAGTTAGAAAATGAGCTTTTTTTAGAAGAAGAATTGAATATGTTTCCATTGTTGGAATTACCAAAAGAACATAACGAAATCAAAGAAAATCTCGAAATTACGAAAGAAATTTATTTATCTTTAAAAGAACACATTTTATTACATTTACGCTATCTATCTAAATCACTTGTTATACTACAACGATTAGAATAAATTGTATATTGATTTAATATAATTTCTATACTATTTTTTTTAGGAATAGAAAAATAGAATAGATCAAAATAAGGATGATTGTTGATTAAATATTTTTCGAAATCAGTGTCTGTAAGTTTAAATTTTCTATCTTGCGCGATGGATTTTTCTGGAATAGAATAAACAAAAGATGGATTGTTAATAAAATTGTCTTGTTCATAACTCTTATAAATATGAATATATTTTTTGTTTAATAAAACTATAAATTTATTATTATAAAAAAACATATCATAAGGATATAAATCGAATTGAATTCTTTTGATTATGTTATATTGATCATCTAGTTGAACAATTTCTTTGTTTTCTGGAATAAATGCATAAAGTTCATTATGGATCTTTTTAATCCTTTCTGCCTTTGTAATTTTTGATTTTATGGATTGAAATTGTTCGTTTTTTAATTCATAAAAAATGGTAGGATCGATTGCAAGAAAATTATCAAGATAATTTAATGCAATCAATTTATCTTTCCAAAAGGTAATTGATACCAAATTTTGAAAGGTTTTTGATCTGTATCGATTTTTAAAAATTAATGTATCCTCTTTAAGAGAATAGATTTCGATAGAACGTTGCAAATTGAATGCGATATTTAGCAAATAAAAGGTTTTTGATTTTTCGTCATATGCAAAAGAAATAGGTTTAAAGGGATAATCATCTCTGCCAATAATTTTTATGTCTTTAAAAAAAAGTTCTTCGCCTTTTAATTCTGCCATAATCAACCTTGTATCGTGTATGATTTCGTTTTTATAATCTCTATTTGAAATATTTAAGCTCACCAATATCCATTTATTGGAATCAATGTTGATAGATTGCAAAATTTTATGAATGTTTTTATTTTCTTGGCAATAGGTATTTTTATAAACTGGTGTTCTGCAAGAAAAAACAAAAATAAATAAAATCAAAAAGATAAATTTATAAAAGGTACTTTGGTAAACTTCCAGTGAAGGTTTCCGCTTTTTGATAAACATCGTTCTATCTCCCAATCTAAAAAATAAACTTTGAATGTATCGGATTCAAACGTTTGATTGTTTATATTATAAATAAATTTTATAAAATCTTCTACTAAATATTCAAACTGATCTATATGAATTAAATTTAACGCTAATGTTGCTCGTTCTATGGTAAATGGTTTTTTCCATACTTTCGCGTTCCATTCATAAGGAATTTTTTTTTCTATGTCTTTTATGAGCTCTTCGAATTCTAAATCGTCAAAAAGGTTTACGGTCCATGGTTCTACTTTAATATCGGTGTAAGGAATTCGGTAGTTTCTGATAAAATCGATATAATAAGATTCTATGCTTTTAAAAGTTTGATTTTCGTAAATATAGTTATCTATTGCATACATAAACAAAAAAAAATAGATTTTGTTTGTTCTAAAAGATGGTGAATAATTCTGTATGGGATTATCTAAGAGCTCTTCTTTCGACGCACCACCTGCATAAGAAGAAAGAATTCTTAGTTCTAATCCTATATGAATTTTATCAAAATTTTTAACTTTTAAAAAAGAATAATATTTTTTTTGTCCAATAATTTGATCTTGATGGATAATCTTAAAGTCCTCTGTAAATGAAGGAAAATAATCGATTAACAACTGATAAATTTTTTTTGCCTCAAGAGGTTCAAAGTTCACTAAGGAAACCGAAGGTAGAATGATTTCTTTTTCTAATTGCACATAAGGGTGCTTAAAACTATCGATATAGAACATCACCCTTTAAATACTTCGAAATTTTTGTTTGAACTTTTTGTATTAGAAATTTTAAACTCTTTTAACTCTTTGATGATTTTATTTTGGCTAATTAGAATATAAGTTAGATAAACAGAAAAAAGAAGAAGAATAAACACAATTACGATCAATAATCGATTGAGTCTTTTTTGGGATAGTTCAATTGCATTCAAATTCGATATGTGATCATACATAGAAAAAACAATTCCCATTTCGGGATTTTCTTTAATGTATTTATATCTTAAATAACTTAAAATACTTGCTGATGTTTCGTAATCTAACAATTCAATTTTTTCTTTTCGCGTTGCTGGATCGAGTTTTTTTAATTCTTCTATTTTATTTTCTAATATTTCTTTGGATATAGGTTCAGCATGTAAATAAAAAGCTATAAACACATGAATAAGTATAAATATTTTTATTAGATGCTTCATTTGATTCTCCTTTTAGTGATGTTTTAGTTGTTGGTATAACTCTTGAATTTTTTCGTATTGATAAGTAAGATAAAACATTACAAGAAAAAAGAAATGATATCCTAATACAGATAGCCAAAAGGTTCTTTTGATTTCTGGAGACATCGTATGTAGAACTGGTCCTGGATGTGTATCGGGTGTTAATATTCTAATAGAAAACCAAGTAAATACAGAAGCAAATGTCGCGAGTATAGCCATTATCGCACTATACATATATTTTTTTTGAAGGTCATCTGTAAAATTTCTTACGACAAAAAAACTGCTGATAGTTAAGATCAAAATAAAAAAGCTCATCAATCTGGGATCTTTCCAATTCCAGAATGTTCCCCATTCGGTGGATGCCCAAAGGGGTCCTGTTATTACCACTCCTAATGCAAATATAAAAGCAATCTTCATAGATGTTACTACAATTCGATCGTAAAATGACTTTTTAGTGATAAAATACAACATACCAGCAACAGAAGCGATAATCGGAGAATACATCGATACCCAAGCTACTGGAACATGAATATAAAATATTCTATGAGCTTGTCCTTGCGACACAATTACTGGTGGATAAACCAACGCTAATATAGTTATAGGAATCAGAATAAAAGCAAAAATTATGTTGATAATCAAAGTAATGTTTTTCATAAGTTTTCCTTTTTAGCTTTCGTCTACGGATAAATAATTAAAAAATAAAACACCCACTAGAACATAAATTATTGATAAGATTATAGGTAAAATAAAATTTCTCGTAAGTAAGAAATTTAATTTCATTTCGATTTGAACAAGCTCATTAATAATGGTTGCATATACAATAAAAATGGGTATTGCGAGAGGAAAAAACAAAGTTGGTAAAATCAATTCCCTCATACGATTACCCGAAGACAACAAAGAAACAATTTCGCCAATTGCTAATAAGTTCACAATGCAGGGATAAAAAAACAACACTATATATAAATCATTCTTAAAAAAATAAATTTGTCCTATTAATAAAATTTTATAAATAAATTGAAATATTAAGATGATGAACATTATAATAATGGATTTTACAAAAATTCTATTTAGGTAGAATATCCATCTCGGAAGAGGGCTCATTAAAATAATTTTATAAAATCCTGCTTCTTTTTCTCTTTGTAATCCTCGACCAGAGAGAAGAATTACCATAAAAAAAATAGAAAGCAAAAATAGACCATAGTAATTCTTTTCGTCTAAGAAAACATTCGATCGAAGGGAATAATAATAAATCACCGTTAACGATAAGGAAAAAAACAACAACATGAATATGATTTGTAACGAACGAAATTGTATTTTAAACTCCCATTTTAAGCAAATCCAAAGATACTTTATTGACATAGCAATTCCTTTGAATATTTTATAAATTCTATGAACAAGAAATTTAAGTTGGAAAAATACACAATTGCAAACTTAACAAATGTATTAACATTGCTCATGGCTGTGGTAAATCTACTAGATATTATCACAAACACCTCTTATCCTTCCTTTCAGGTTCAAATGCTTTTTACAGAACAATGGTGGCAAATCTTTTTATTCCCTTTTCGCATTACAAATGATTTATTATCCCTTATTTTATTTTTGTATGTTTTTTGGTTATTCGGCAACATGTTAGAAAATGAATTAGGTACACTTAAATACAATTTATTTATTTTCAGTGGTTATATTTTCATTATTTTAGGTACGTATTTTTATCCACTAGATGCATACTATGTTTATCTTTCTGTTTTTTTTGCCATTGCTTTTCTATATCCCGACATGGAAATCTATTTATTTTTTATTTTGCCCATCAAGATGAAGTGGATTGGTATATTTACAGGTATATTTTTAGTATATAATGCTATAATGCTTTCTATGCAAATTGGTTCGATCTTACCGATACTAGGACCTGTTTTGGGTATACTCAATTTTCTGATTTTTATCGTATTTCCAAACTTAAAAAATCAAACTTTTAAAATACATCAAATCAAATATCAATTAAAACTAAAAGATAAAAGTGAACCTATCCATCGTTGCGCTATCTGTGGAAAAACAGAACAAGATGATCCTTACATGGATTTTCGCTATTGCGTAGAATGTAAGGATCATGAATATTGTAGAGACCATTTGTATAATCATCAACATATAAAGGATTGATTATATTTTTATTCCTAAGAGTTCTATAATACGATCAAATTCATCTAAATTTGCATAATGAAGGACGATTTTTCCTGATCCATTGCTCTTATGAATTATGTCCACTTTTGTGGTAAATTTTGATCGGATCTTTTTTTCGACTTCTAATATAGATGGGTCTTTATCATTCCCTTCGCCTTTTGTTTTGGTGGATACAGGATTGGTGATTTTTGCTACTTCGTCTTCTACTTTCCGAGCATTCCATCCTTCTTGAACAATTTTATTCGCTAAATGCACCATCATTTTTTTATCTGCAATAGAAAGCAAAGGACGAGCTTGCCCAGCTGTTAATTTTTTTTCTTCTACTAATTGTTGTATTTCTTCAGGAAGTTTTAACAAACGAAGTAAATTAGAAATGGTAGAACGATCTTTCCCTACTCTATCTGCAATTTCTTTGATGTTCAAATTCGTTAATTTGATTAAACGATCGTACGCTCTTGCTTCTTCAATTGGTGTAAGGTCTTCTCTTTGAATATTTTCTATTATAGACAATTCTGCGCTTTTTATTTCATCAACATTTTTTACAATAGCAGGGATTTTTTTAAAACCAGCAAGTTTTGTTGCTCTCCATCTTCGCTCACCAGAAATCAAAATATATTTATCGTTTTCTTTTCGAACTATGATAGGTTCAATTACCCCAACGTTTTTGATGGTTTCGGAAAGCTCTTGTAGGACATTTTGTTGAAATCGTTTTCTAGGTTGTTCTGGGTTTGGCTCAATTTTATCGACATCAATGTATTGAAATTCATTCTGCGAAGATTCAACAGTATCAGTTAAATCTGGTAATAGGTTCGCAAGTCCTTTACCCAATCCTTTTCGTTTTGGTGTCATAATAGCCTCTTTTAAGTTCGCTGAATTAATTCATCAACCACTTTTTCGTAAGCAATAGCGCCAGGACTCTCCGGAGCATAAACTGCTATACTTTGTCCAAAAGAGGGAGCTTCGGATAATTTTACATTTCTAGGAATGATGGTTTCGAATACTCTATCTTTAAAATGAGCTCGAACATCATCTACGACCATCTTAGACAAATTTGTCCTTTGATCAAACATAGTCAATAATACCCCTGTTAAAACCAAAGAAGGATTTAATGATTTTTGAACACGATCAATGACGCGAATCAATTGTGTAATTCCTTCCAAAGCATAATATTCTGTTTGCAGAGGAATGATTACTCCATCCGCCGCACACAATGCATTGATTGTTAAAATACCTAAGTTCGGTGGACAATCAATCAATATATAATCATATTGATTTCGAATGGAATTCAAGGTTTTTTTTAATTGTTCATGCTTATCTTCTAATTCTAAAAGATCAACTTCCAACCCAGCTAAATTTACATTGGATGGCAAAATAGAAACATTTTTTTCCTTTGTTGTAAGAATACATTCTCCAACAGAAAATTCTTCGATCAAAACTTCGTAAATGGTTTTATTCAATTTGTGTATATCCAACCCAAAACCAGAAGATGCATTACCTTGGGGATCCATATCAACTACTAATACCTTCTTGTCTTTTTTGCCCAAATATGCCGCTAAATTAATTGTCGAAGTTGTTTTTCCTACTCCACCCTTTTGATTGGCTATTGCTATTATAATACTCATCCATTTCTCTCCTAAGTGTCTTCCAATTGATGGGTTTCATTTTTTTTTGTTTATCTATATGTGAAAGTAAAATCAACTGCCTTTCTCCCAAAAATTCTAATTCTGGAACACTATAAACCTTTACGATTTTTAGATTATATCTTTTTAAATAATCATCAACAAAAGGTTCAGTAGGCAGGTTTGCAGAGAAAATTGCAATATACTTTTCGAAAACATGACTCATAAGAACTGCACTAAATGGGAAAGGAATCAGTGCTCTTGTTAAACAAATATCATATCTCTGATACCACTCCTCTACTCTTTTGTATACAATTTTTATATCTTTATATCCCATATCTCTAATAAAGTTTTCGAGAATCTTCAACCTTCTCTGAGAAGAATCTAAAAGAGTAATCTTAGGAGTTTCTTTTAAACAATACAACAGAAAACCAGGTAGCCCTGGTCCTGTCCCTACATCTAAAAAAGACGTTTCACGTGAAACGCGCAAATTAGAATATAGGTAATAAATATATACCATCGATTCGTACACATGCCTACTTGCGATTCTTAAACTATCTGCTTTGGAAAAAAAACCATAGGTTTCGTTGTTTTCTTTTAAGAATAGATAGTAGCGGTTTACGAAATCTAAATTATATATATCCAAAACCATCTCTAAAAAAGAATAGTTTTGAGGCAATTGTTGTTTTAATTCTTCTAAAAAAATCACAAATACAGTTTTTATACTTTTCTTTATGTTAAAAGAAGAATTTATGTTATTTGATGAAGTTGTATTTAAGAATGTGGATTTTGATTTTATTTATTAGCTGTAATCAAAGTTCTGTTTTTATTGTAAAATACATAGATTATAACATTCAAGATGAAGGTTTTTTGAATCATAATGTAATACAAACCATAGGCATTTCTGAACTAAGAAATGATGCAGAAGACAAACCATCAATGCAAGAGAAATGTTTGATTCGAGCAGAAAATATTGCAAAAGAACGACTTGTTTCTGTGATGATTCATACACACCAATCGATAAGAAGTAATGTAAAATCTAATGCTAAAACATTTAACGAAGACTATCCTGAAAAATTTTCTAAGGGTGAATTGATATTTTGGAGTTTATTTTTTCAACCTTTGTTGGAAAAGAGCAAAATTGTTTTCCAAGAGATTCATCAAAATAGTTGTAAGGTTGTGTTAAGACTTCAAGAGGAAGGTTTATTAAAGAAAATAAGAAATTGGAAAGGAGATTAGAATCTCCTTATATAATCCATGTTTAAATGTGATATTTTTTCTACACCACATAACTTCATAATTTTGATCAATTCTTCGTTGTATTGTTTAAACAAATGTCGAATTGCTAAATCGCCTCCTCCTACAGCAGCAATTAAAAATGGACGACCCACCAATACACCTTCTGCTCCTAAACACAACATTTTGAATACATCATTTCCGGATCTGATACCTCCATCTGCTAAAATGGTAACTTTACCCATTACTTCTTTTGAAATTTCTGGCAGAACCCTCGCTACTCCAGGAATTGCATCCAAAATTCTTCCTCCATGATTAGAAACGACAATTGCTTTTGCTCCAGCTTCTACTGCTGCAATTGCATCTTGAACAGAAATAATTCCTTTTAAGATAAAGGGTAATTTCGTAGAAGAAATGATTTCTTTTAATTCTTGAATACTACGAGCTCTTCCTCTTTGGTTTCTTAATGCTAATGTCTTAAATTGAATTGCATCGATATCCATTCCAACAGCAACAAAACCCATTTCCTCAGCTATTTGAATGCGTTTAATAATTTCTTCTGTATCTTCTCTTGGTTTAAATATAGCAATACAATTTCCAAAGAATTTTTTTACACTGGAAAAAATTAGTTTATATTTATCGATAGAAGCACCATCTCCCACCCAAGTAATGCTATTTTCGCTATTGGTAGCTTTTAGAAAAAATTCAATCATTTCTTCTTCGGTTATTGCATCTTTTAAGTTTGTAGAAGCTCCTGTCATTGGTGCAATCATAATAGGTGTATTTAAAACTTTTCCAAAAAGTTCTATTCTTATATCTGGTTGTATTTGGGGATGAATATATCTTGGAATGATTTTATATTCTTGTAAAGATCGTATGTTATCGATAAAAGAATTTTGATTTCCTACTCCCCCCATACCTGGGACATTGCTAGCACAATTGGTTCCATCACATACTTTACAGACCCAACATACATCCTTAGAAAATTTCTTTCGAGCATTATCTTCTATTTGTTTCCAATCAATTCCTTCTAATTCATCAATTTGTATTTGAATAAGACTTCTTGCTTTCTCTGCAGTTGCGATAGCTTCTTCTAATGTTTTTCCTCGTGCAATAATATGTCCTATTTTATCGATATTACTTGTTGGGTAGTTTAAAATAGAACCAATCTTTTTCGTGATGATAATATCGCATACTCCCGGAATCTTTTTTGCCTCTTCTATTCCATCAATTGCGATAAGTTTTCCTTGGCGACTTAATATGCCACGTTCTATACATACATATTGAAAATCTTCTTTTATTGGCTCTGGTTCTTCTCCTAAGGCAATTTGAAGCGCTCTTTTATACAAGTTTACGCCCGAAGATAAGGGATAAGTATGAGAAGACATAAAACCACCCGATAGTCGAGCGGCAATCTCTCCAACATATATTCCATTTTTTGTAACTTTTATATCCCCTTTCGCAGCACCTAAGGTGATTCCAATTGCCTTAATTGCATCGATCATGATTTTAGAAGCCATATCTAATATTTCTTTTGGCATAGATGATGGCATATTGTGTCCAATTTCTAAAAAATAAGGTTCACCAATAATGATTCTGTCTGCAATACCTGTAATTTGATAATGATTATTCCAAACCAATGCGTCGATGGATAATTCATGTCCTTCTAAGTATTCTTCTACAATAAGTTCTCCCGTTGGTGAAAATCTTTTACTATGATGGTATGCACTAGGAATTTCGTCTCTCTTACTGATTTTGATTACTCCTCTTGCTCCCATGTTTTCTGCTGGTTTTAATACAACAGGAAGACCAATTTCATCGATGGCTTTGTATGTTTCTTGTAGGTTCCATATCGATTTGAATTTAGGAACTGGTACATGATGTTTTGCTAGTGTCGTTCGCATCAAGACCTTATTGGTTGCTGCCTCTGCTGAAGAATATCTTATACCAGGTAAGTTTAATGCATTTGCAATTGCAGCTACCGATTTACTTGCGTCTGTTCCTGCGGTTATTACACCATCAATCTTTCGTAGATAAGATAACTTTACAGCTTCTCGAACACAACCTTCTACATCTTTGGTGCTCATTACTACGGGATGATCTGCCAACTGCATTCCTGGTGCAGAAGGATCCATATCAAATACAATGGTAAACAATTGCATCGATTTAGCAGTTTGAATTAGAGGAACTTGTAAGATTCCACCACCTATTACGATAATAGTTTTATTTTGATATTGATTCATACATACCTCATAAAAGGATTTCGAGATCATGATTTTTTGTATTGCCAATTAGAGATAAAATACTTTTTTTCTACATTAATAAAAATTATTTGTCTATGTAGCGAAATTATGTCAGCAAAATATCCTATTCCGAATAAATTTGATGTAATTGTTGTTGGTGGTGGCCACGCAGGTAGTGAGGCAGCTCATATCACTGCGAAAGGCGGAATGAAAACTTTACTACTCACAATGAACTTAGACACGATTGGACAAATGTCTTGTAATCCAGCGATTGGTGGAATTGCGAAAGGTCAGATCGTTAAAGAGATTGATGCGCTTGGTGGTATAATGGGAAAGATTATCGATAAAACTGGTATCCACTTTAAAATGCTCAATCGTTCTAAAGGACCAGCAGTGTGGGCTCCACGCGCACAAGCAGAAAAAAAAGCCTACCAAAATCATGTTAAGTGGTACTTAGAAGCAACCCCAAACCTTACATTAAGACAAGATATAGCAGAATCATTATTAATAGAAAATGATACGGTAAAAGGTGTAATCACAAGCAGAGGTCATACCATTTATGCTGACTATGTAATACTAACAACAGGAACATTCCTTCGAGGCTTGATTCACATTGGAGAATTCAAAACTCGCGGCGGAAGGATTTCTGAATTAGCTGCAATGGGACTTTCGGAATGTCTAATGCATTATGGATTTAAAGTTGGCAGACTAAAAACTGGAACACCTCCAAGAGTACTAAAAAAAACTATTGATTTTAGTAAAATGGAAATTCAACCACCAGACGAAGATCCTATTCCATTTTCGTATAGCACAGAAAAAATTACTCAACAACAGATTAATTGTTATATAACCTATACAAACGAAGACGTACATAAAATCATTTTACAAAATCTACATCGCGCGCCCATGTATTCTGGACAAATTCAGAGTGTTGGTCCGCGATATTGTCCCAGCATAGAAGATAAAGTTGTTCGATTTGCAGACAAACCACAACACAGAATATTTGTAGAACCAGAAGGGGTCGATACAGGCGAAGTCTATCTTAATGGTATTTCGACGAGTTTGCCCGAAGATGTTCAATGGGAAATTTTAAGAAAAATTCCCGGTCTAGAAGAAGCAGAAATCATGAAGCCAGGTTATGCAATAGAGTATGATTATGTAGATCCACGCGAATTAACACCAGACTTACAAACCAAAAAGATCAAAAACCTATATTTCGCTGGTCAAATCAACGGAACTACTGGGTACGAAGAAGCTGCAGCACAAGGCATTATGGCTGGAATCAACGTGTTATGTGCATTCAGAAAAGAAGAGCCTTTGATTCTTTCGCGTTCCGAAGCTTACATCGGTGTTTTAATAGACGATCTTGTTTACAAAGGAGTTGATGATCCATATAGAATGTTTACAAGTAGAGCAGAACATCGATTACTATTAAGACAAGACAATGCAGATTATCGTTTGATGAAATACGCATATAAGCTCAATTTAATCAGCGAAGATGAATATAAACAAATGCAAGACAAATACGAAAAAATCCATGGAATTAAAAAGAAATTATTTAGCATAGGAATAAAACCTACGCAAGAATTCAAAGATTTGTTGAACAAAAAAAATATAGAAGATATTCCACAACATTATGGTAAAACAATAGGTGAATTTTTAAGAAGACCAGATATATTCATCGAAGATTTAGAAATATTTATGGAAGATTTAAAATCTCTTCGGGATGATATAAAAAAAGTCATAGAACTAGAAATCAAATACGAGGGATATGTAAAAAAAGAATTAGAACTTATAGAACGAAGAGAAAAATACAAAAAGATCAAAATTCCTGAAAATTTCGAATACGAAAAAGTCATAGGTCTTAAAAAAGAAGCCATCGACAAACTAAAAAAATACCAGCCAAAAGATTTAGAATCTGCATCGAGAATTTCGGGTATCGATCCACCAGATATTGATTTATTATACATTCGAATTCAACAACTTGCTAATAAAAATTAATGATAACATTTTTTAAATTAATTTTTTTATTTATTTTTTTTATATATATTTTCTATGGTTGTACCTTATATTTTTTTCAAGAAAACATTATCTTTTACCCTGTTCCATACAATAAAGAAGAAATCGCATATATTGAAAAGATTGATCCTCGTTTTCGTTTTAAAAAAATCAACATTGATAAAGAGATCTTAACCTACTGGGAGCATAAAACCACATCCGATATAGTAATACTTTATTTTGGTGGTAATGCAGAAAATACCGTTTACACCATAATGGAACTAAAAGAACATCCTCAAATCTTACAATACAATTGGTTCCTACTAAATTATCCAGGTTATAACGGAAGTAGTGGTAAGCCTTCGGAAAAAACCTTTTATCAATCTTCGGAATGGTTATACCAAGAAATCCAAAAAGAGTTTAACAACAAAAAAATGATTCTTATGGGTAGGAGTATTGGTAGTGGTGTTGCAAGTTATTTAGCAACCAAAGTAAAATGCGATAAATTGATTCTTATAACACCATTCGATAGTATAGAAAATGTTGCAAAAAAATTCTATCCTATCTATCCCACTTCTATACTTTTAAAGCATAAATTCCCTTCTTACAAATATATTCAAAATGTAAAGATTCCTATATTGATTTTGGCTGCGGAATATGACGAAGTGATACCAAAAGATTCCACAGAAAATTTAGTAAAATTTATAAAAAATCGTGAATTCCTGAACTATTATATTATTCCCAATACAGGTCACAATACGATTAGTGATCATCCTATGTATTGGGAATATTTAGATAATTTTATAAAAAAATCATTTTAATAGATTTAAGAGTTCCAATAAGTTTCTGTTATTAGCAATACTTAAATTTTGAACCTCTAACTGTCCAATACGATCCTCTTCTGTGAATGATGAATGTGTTTTTTCCATGGATAAAGCTTCTGGGTTATAATTTCCTTTTTCTGCTTCTGTATTAAGTATAATATAATTATTTCCTTTTTCTAATTCGATGGTAACTTTACCAGAGATCATCGAAGAAATCTTCAACAATGCTTCTTTAATGGCAACTGTTTCTAAATCATACCATCTACCTTCGTATAAAAGTCTACCAAGTTTTCGACCTAATGTATAATACAAATCTAATGTATTTTCGTTCCAATATACTTGCAGTAATCGTTCATAGACAATATGTAATAAAGCCATACCAGGTGCTTCGTAAATTCCTCTACTCTTTGCTTCTATTACGCGATTCTCGATCATATCGCATATACCTAAACCATGTCGTCCAGCAATCTGATTCGCGTGCTTCATTAATTGATACATTGATGGATATACTTTTCCATTGATGGAATATGGTTTACCATTTCGAAATTCGACTTCGATTATTTCTGGATCAATTTGCATTTTCCAAAACGGTACTCCCATGATAGGTTCTACAATTTTTAAAGAACGATCTAAATATTCTAAATCTTTTGCTTCGTGGGTTGCACCCAATAAATTCGAATCTGTGCTATATGCTTTTTCTACGCTGGATTTATAAGGTTTTCCAATTTTTTCCAAGTACTCTGCCATTTCTTTTCTTCCACCAAATTGATTTACAAAGGCTGGGTCCAACCAAGGCTTATAGATTTGTATTTCTGGATAGAACAACTTTGCGTATCGAAAAAAACGTTGAATATCATTGCCTCTATATGTACTACCATCACCAAAGATTTTTACGTTATCTTTCTTCATTTGTTGAATAATTGCTTTTGTTGTTACTGCTCTACCAATTGGCGTTGTGTTATAATATTTTAATCCACCAGATGTGATATGAAATGCCCCACACTGAATAGCGATTACTCCTTCTTGTGCTATTTCTTCTTTACAATCAATCAAGATGGCTTTTTTTGCTCCATATAGAGAAGCGATCTTAGGAATTTCTTCTACATTATCTTCGTCTGGTTGAGCTAAATCTGCTGTATAACAATAAACCTCTACACCATTTTCTGTCATCCAAGCAACTGCTGTTCGCGTATCTAAACCACCAGAAAATGCCAGTGCAACCTTTTCGTTTTTTGGAAGTGATTTTAAAATCGATTTCATAAATCCAAATTATTGAAAAAAAAGACTATGTAAATGATTTCTTAAAAAGAAATAATGCGTTTTATGTTTGAATTTTATTTAGATGAATAGAATAATTTTTAGTAATATAATTTTATAATATTTCTATTATATTTATATGCCCAAATATGCTTCTTTAATTCTCGAATCATGCATAAGTTCGGAAGATTTACCGTTAATGGTAATACTTCCAACCTCGATAACATAAGCTCTATGAGTTATTTCTAAAATCATCTGTACATCTTGTTCTACAATCAAAATACTAACACCTTCCCGATTGATATCGCTAATTATTTTAATTAATGATTCTACTACGGCTGGTGCAAGACCAAGAGAAAATTCATCTATTAATAATAATTTTGGTTCATTCATTAAAGCTCTACCAATTGCTAACATTTGCTGTTCTCCACCAGATAAATCGCCAGCTAAATGATTTCTTCTTTCGAAAAGTCTCGGGAAAAGATCAAATATCTTCTGAATTTTTATTTCTATGTTTTTTCTGTTAACGTAAGCACCCATAGTAAGATTTTCTGTTACTGTCATTCCAGCAAAAAGTCTTCTACCTTCTGGAACAATACTTATTCCTTTTTTAACAATGAATTCTGATGGTGCATTTGTGATATCTATTCCATCAAAAATGATCTTTCCACTCCAAACTCTATTAAGTCCAATGATAGTTCTAAATAAAGTGGTTTTACCTGCACCATTGGATCCTAATAGAGCAACTATTTCGCCTTCGTTTATCTCCATCGAAACATCTCTTAAAACCTGAACATCACCATAACCAGAATTCAAGTTTTTTACTTCTAATAATGCCATTTTTATTCCTCCATTTTATATTTGCTTCCTAAATAAGCTTCGATTACTTGGGGATTTCTAACAATCTCTTCTGGTTTACCTTCTGCTATTTTTTTTCCTAAATGGAGTACAACAATTCTTTCAGAAATTTCCATTATTGCTTTCATCACATGTTCAATAGCAATGATTGTAATACCCTTTTCTTTTAATTTTTTTATTTCTAATAGCATTTCATCTAATTCTTTAGGATTAAGACCAGCCATTACTTCATCCAGTAACAACAATTCTGGTCCCATTGCTAAAGCTCGCGCTACTTCCAACTTTTTTCTTTTAGCAAGTGGTAAGATACGTGGATCTTTATCTTTAAATTCCGAAAGTCCTACGATTTCTAAGGATTCTTCGGCAATTTTTATCGCATCTTTTTTGGAATTTACCTGATTTTTTCCATAAAAGGCTCCTACCATTACATTTTCTAACACGGTTAATCCAGTAAAAGGTTTTACTATCTGAAAGGTTCTTGCAATTCCTAATTTTGCTATTTCATAAGGTTTTTTATTGTTGATTACTTCCCCTTTATATTTTATTACTCCGCCTGTAATAGGTGTAAGACAAGATATTAAATTCATAAAAGTTGTTTTACCTGCACCGTTAGGACCTATAATTCCCAAAATTTCACCTTTGTTGACTTGAAAATTTACATCTGTTAAAACTTTAAGTCCTCCATAGCTTTTCGCTACATTGATTGCTTCTAATATTACCATTTTTTTACCTCTTTATCAAAGCTTATTTTCTTTTAAATTGTTAATTAACCTTTTAATAGAGAATCCACCTTTAAAAGTTTCGAAAATTCCTTTTGGTAAAAACAATATGATAAATACAATCAAAAGTCCCAAAACCATTCCATGAATTTCAATGAATTTACTCCAAACTAATTCTGAAATAATTTCTAGAATAAATGCACCTACCATAGGACCAATAACGCTCGTACTACCACCTAAAAGTATCATCGCGAACATTTTTACTGGATAAGTACCACCAAAAACTGTTGTTGGATCTATATAACTAATCCAATATGCATAAATCCCTCCTGTTATTGCTACAAGTCCAGCACTTATTGCCCAAGCAAAGGTTTTATAAAGGGAAGTATGAATTCCTATTACACTTGCTGCATCTTCGTCTACTCTTATAGCACGTAAAGCAAATCCTTGTTTTATCTTAGAAATGATATACACAATCAAAAGAGAAAACAGAAGAGAAAGTAGCATAGTATAATAAAAAAATTTATATATATATTCTGGTTCTCCTTGCATAATGGGCAAAGTAAGACCAAGCCCTCCACCTGTTATTTCTGTCATGTTATCAACAATTTCTTTTATAGTCTCCATCACTCCAACTGTTGCAATTGCAAAATAATGTCCTTTAAGTCGTAAAATAGGTAATCCCAATAATGTGGCTATCAAGATACCAAATAGAGAAGCAATAGGTAATGTAGTAAAAAAGGAAAAAGAATAATTTGTCATTAAAACTCCTGTCACATAAGCTCCAACACCGAAAAAAGCAATGTTTCCGAAAGCAGGATAACCAGTAAAACCTATAATGATATTACTACCAGTTGCAATAGCAGCAAAAAGAAATGTTTGCGTCAATACCCTAAGCCAGTATCCGCTTACCAAAAAAGGTAGTACAATCAAAATAACGATAAATCCAATGAATAATAATAATTTTTTGCTAATCAATGTTTTACCTCCGCGTAATATTTTCTACCTAAAAGTCCAGAAGGTTTTACAATCAGCATAAATACCATTAATCCAAAAGCAATAGCGTTTTTATAACTTTCTCCAATATAGTATGAACTTACTGTTTCGATGATTCCTAAAATTAAACCACCCAAAAAAGCACCTTCTATCCTTCCTAATCCTCCAAGAATTGCAACAATAAATGCTCTTAAAGTAAGACCACTTGCTATACTTGGCGAAAAAGCCTGAGTTAATGAAAGTAAACTACCTGCCAATCCAGCTAATCCAACACCCATTGCGAATGTAATCGCGTAGATATTTTTTGGACTTATACCTACCATCATTGCTGCTTCTAAATCTAATGATGTAGCTCTTATTGCTTTCCCAACCCAAGTCTTTTCGAGCACAAAACTTATAGCAATTGTAATGATTAAGCATAAACTAAATACACCAAGTTTTATATAAGGTATGATTACATTACCAATTTCTAAACTGCTACCAGCATAGGTTGGTGTAACAGATCGAAAGTCAGCAGAAAAGAAAGTGGTCATAAAATTCACAAGGAAAATTTCGATTCCATAAGTAAGAATTAGAAGCATAAATATCTGTGCTTTTACAACATAATTCATCACATACCATTGAAGTAAATATCCAAAGATAAACAAAATAATAAAACTAAATGGTAGAGTTAAAAAAGGATCGATATGAAATGCTTGAAACATAAAATAAGTTATGTAAGCACCTAATAATGCAAAAGCTCCATGCGATAGATTAATTATATTCGTCACACCCCATACTAACGAAAAACCAAGACCAATTAATGCATAAAATCCCCCTAATAGAATACCATTAACAATAATTTGAAATAGCATATTTTAGCTCCTTTCTGATGGATAAAAGATAGGCGAGTTTATAAAGCTCGCCAGAAAATTTTATTTCCAATCGGGTTTGGGATAGATAAGCTTACCTTCCGCAGCAGATTCAGGGTATACAGTGACATGTTTGCCATTGATGATTTGAATAATAGCCATCCCTTTTTGTATAACTTTTCCAGTAGAATCAAAACGAATTTTACCAAATAATGTTTCTTCGTTAAAATTCGCGAGGGCTTCCCTAATTTTTTGTATGTCGGTAAATGTTCCAGCTTTTTCTATTGCTCTTTGGAATACAACAGCTGCTGCTGCACCACCAGCTGAATGATAATTCGGATCTTCTTTATATTTTTGTTGGTACAATTTAACAAATTCTGCATTGCTGCCAAAAACTGGATCTTTATATTTAAGATTTTTGGTCCATTGAGCAGTACCAATAATATATTCAGCATCTCGTTTTAATGAATCTATAAAATCTGGTAAGGTTGGACCTACGGAAAAAACAAATGCTTTGGGATTTATTTTGTAATCTTTTGATTGTTTTACAATCACAACTGAATCTTGAAAATGACCACTACCAATAATAATATCTGGATTTTTTTCTTTTAATTGGACAATTACCGTTGATAAATCTTGTGTACCTTTGGGATAATCTTGATATGCTACCACATTATATCCAAGCTTTTGAGCAGTTTCTTTTGCGCCTTGTGCTACTTGTGTAGAAAAAAGATCATTAGAATAAATAATAGCTATCTTGGATGGTTTTGGATTTTTATCTTTTAGATAAGATAAAGCATCTGCCATATATTCACTTGCCACAGTGTAAATTCCAAATAAGTTTTTAAAACCCCTTGTATAAAGTTTATTAGCCGCTGCTCCACCTTGTACCATTAGAGCACCATATTTTTCTGTAATAGCAGAAGTAGAAAAAACAGAATCGCTGCCATAAGGACCAAGAATTAGTTTGACTTTATCCTCTGTAATTAACTTTTCGATAAGTTTAGCAGCTCTATTAGGATCACTTTCGTCATCGTAATATATAATTTCAACTAGATACTTTTTGCCACCAATATTGATTCCACCTTTTTTATTTACTACTTCTTTCCAAAGTTCATACCCATTTTTGACTAAATTTCCTTCTTTGGCTAGCTTACCAGTAAGAGAAAGAGCAGCACCAAATTTAATCTTTTCTTGGGAATAAACACTTGTCGTAACAATTCCAAGCAAAATCCAAAAAAACAAAAATAGTTTTTTCATACTACCTCCTTTAACCTTAAATTAATTTTATACGAATATTTTGAAAAAATCAAACAATTTTTCTGTTTATATTAAAAAATATTTTATAAATTTATTATAATAGAATTCAATTAGTTTTTATCTATATTTTTAAAAATTCTTAATATGCTACTTGATTTACTAAATTTTTGTTATAAAAATATTCATATATATTATTTAATGTTACCTTTGCAATTTCGTTCATTGCTGTGTCGGTAAAGAATGCTTGATGTGCGGTGATCAATACATTTGGAAACGTAATCAACCTTGCAATTAAATCATCTTCTATGATTTCGTAAGAGTGATCTTTAAAAAATAATTTTTCTTCTTGTTCGTATACATCAATGCCTAAATATCCAATCTTTCTTTTTTTTAGACCATTGATTACGGCTTTTGTATCTATTAAAGCTCCTCTTCCCGTATTGATTATCATTACGCCATCCTTCATCATTTGAATAGAATTTTCGTTTATGATATATTTTGTCTTTGGTGTTAATGGACAGTGTAAAGATATAATTTCTGATTTTGAAAAAATTTCGTTCAGTTCAACATATTTTAAAAGATTTCTTTCTACAAGTTCTTGGTTAGGAAATGGATCGTAAGCAATGATTTCTGTACCAAATCCTTTCATGATTTCGGCGAAGACTGATCCAATTTTTCCTGTTCCGATGATGCCTACTACTTTGTCTTTAAGATCAAAGCCCATTAGACCATTCAGAGAAAAATTCATTTCTCGAATGCGATTATAAGCCTTATGGGTTTTTCGGTTTAAAGTTAAAATTAAACTTACTGCATGTTCTGCAACTGCATGAGGAGAATATGCTGGTACTCTTACTACTTTTATATCGTATTTTTTTGTAATTTCCAGATCTACGTTGTTAAAACCAGCACATCGTAAAGCAATCATTTTGATCTTATTTTCGCTTAATGTTTTAGCAACTTCTGAATCCACTTTATCGTTAACGAAAATACAAATCGCATCATAACCGTTAGATAAATGTACCGTTTTTTGATTTAACAGAATATCTAAATAATCAATCTGAAAATCATAATTTTTATTCCATTTGTTAAAAAACTCTATGTCATAGGGTTGAGCACTGTAAAACAATATTTTTGTCTTCATAGAAATCATGAATTCAAAAAACATTGTATTGTCAAAAAGTTAAGTAAATAAAATATTACAATTTAATTAATTTTTTGTAAGTTTATTTTAAATTTTGTGAACAAAAACTTTATAAAATATCATTCATTGAATTTTAATATAAAAATTAAGATTTAACAAAAAAATTTCTGACGATTTTGTTGTTATAAATTTGTGTTTCTTTATGTTTAAAGAAATTTATAAAATTTATTAATATGCAAATTCAAAGCTATAATCTTTAATTTTTCCCAAAATTTAAAAGAGAAAAAGAGCATTCGTAGTATGAATACAAAAAACTCAAAAAGAATTTATCTCTCTAACTTTGCAAAAGAAAGAAGAAAGAGAGCCCAAGAAGAGCTCCCTTTTTTAGCCTTTTAAACCTTAACTATCTTTACGTTTCCGCTAGAGAAAGCTACGCCTCCACCAAACCATTCCATCATAGGATAGACTACTCCCGTTGGAAGTTTTGCAAATTGATTTGCGGTTGCATATGGTGCACCTGTATCTCTTTTAGGATCAGAGAGAATTCTATCTCTGAAGAACAAGTCCATCCTTTTCGTCTCTGAATGTAGCATGAACGGGACACACCTTCACACAGGGTGGATTTTCGCAGTGATTGCAGAGTTTGGGAACGTTCAAAACTTTTACTTTTGTCTCTCCCGTTGCGGGATCTGTATAACCTATTTCCCACTTTTCCACCCCAGTGTTAAAACTCCCAAGGGAGTATTCCTTTCTGCTTTACACGCAGCAACACAAGCATCACAGCCTATGCATTTTCTAACATCCACCACAAAAACATAGCGGTTCTTCCCTTTCTGAGATGGGAAGTTACGCTCCGCTCTTAAAGGTTTAAAGACTGAACTCGTGCAGGTGGCAACAGCACCTACCCCAATGGCCTTTAAAAAACTATTTCTTGGGGTTTTTTCTGAACTTGATTCATAATTTATGCCATACCACAATTTTAAAAAATTGTCAATCCATTTTCGATTTTTAATACTCCATAATTTTTATTTTTTTTGAACTTATGCCATTTTTTTATTTTTTCTAAAACATTATTAACGATATAGGTATAAAAAATGTGCATGCTTATAGAATGTTAATGACTAAATGCATAATAAATAAACGTAAATAATCAAACATTAAGTGGATAAAAAGTTTTTTGCAATTTTAAAAAAGTTCGAAATATTGTAGAAAGATTGAATAAATCTCTAAATTTACGATTTTTATAATCCTAGTTTTGATTTTATCTTAATAAATCCCCAATAAAATTATATTGGCTATTAGTTGGATATAAAAATTTTGAACCTAATGATTGCCTTAAAAAATATCGTAGAAAATATTTTTTATCATAGTTTAATGGAATTAGCCAAAGAAAAACAAATTGATCCGAATCAACTAAAAGATGTTGTAATAAGAATAGAAAAGGCACGAGAAGAAAAATTCGGCGATTATGCATGTACATCTGCAATGGATAAAAATCTTCGCGAAATTTTTCAAACAAAAAATCCACGGCAGTTAGCAGAGCTATTGGTAGAAAAAATCAAAAATATAGTAATAAACAAAGAACAATTAGGAATTACAAAAAATATTCCTTTTATGCAAAATTCATTAAGGTTTGATGATCTAATCGAAGAAATCAATATAGCTGGTGCAGGTTTTATTAATGTATTTATAAGCAAAAAATTACTTTTTCTATACCTTCTTGATGCTTTAGAAAAACAAGAGTATTATGGAAATCAAAAAAAAGAAAACCCTCGACGAATTATTTTTGAATTTGTGTCTGCAAACCCAACAGGTCCATTAAACATTGTATCTGCCCGTGCAGCAGCATTAGGTGATAGTTGCTCTAACCTTCTGGAAGCAATTGGAGAGAATGTATACAGAGAATATTATGTAAACGATTATGGCAATCAGGTAGAGCTTCTAGGAATAAGTTGCTTGTTTCGTTTACTCGAACAAAAAGGAATAAAATTAAAATTTTCCATCAAAGAAAAAAATCAAGTTTTTTATCGCGAAGAAGAAGGTTTACCCTTTCCTTCTGAAGCTTATCATGGTGAATACATTATCGATGCTTTAAACGAAATACAAAAAATTCAACCAATCGAAATACCAGAAAACGAAATCCATCGCTTAGAGGAAATAAGCAAAAGAAAAGACTTAACAGAAGATCATCTGGACGAAATTTTAAACGAACCAATAACAGAAATTGCTCGTAAACTTTCGGAATTAGCAATACAATATTTTTTGAATACCCATAAGGAAGATCTAAAAAATTTTCGCGTACACTTTGATAATTTTTTCTTAGAAAGCAGTTTACATAAATCCGGTAAAGTTCAAGAAGTAACAAAATATTTAGAAAATTTTATCTACACAAAAGACAATAAAGTATTTTTTAAAAGTACAGATTTCGGAGATGATCAAGATAGAGTGATAATTCGCGACAATGGTAAGCCGACATATTTGCTAGCAGATATTGCTTATCATAGATCCAAAATAGATCGAGGTTTTACAGATATAATCAATATTTGGGGACCAGATCATCATGGCTACATCGCACGACTAAAAGGTGCAGTAGAAGCAATGGGATTTCCTAAGGATCGTTTTAGAATATTGATAGCACAACAAGTAACTCTATTAGAAGACGGCAAACCAGTAGTTATGAGTAAGCGTTTAGGAAAAATCATTCGTATGAAAGAATTAATCGAAGAAGTTCCCATAGACGTTGCAAGATATTTCTTTGTTATGCGATCCTTCGATGCTCACCTTGATTTTGATTTAAACGAAGCAAAAGATACTTCCGAAAAAAATCCATATTACTATGTTGCTTATGCTCATGCTCGTATACAATCTATTTTCCGTAAGATAGAAGAAGAAAAAAGATTTTCTTTTACTCAGAAAGATTTACTTTCTTTAAAAGAAATCGATGACATTTATTCTTTCATAAGTCAATTCGAAATCACCTATAAAAAAATGGTTTCTGATTCAAACGATTACAAAAGAAATTTATTGTTGAATATTGCACGTTTTATCGAAGAAGTCTACGAATCTGCCATTAACTATGAACCTCATCGATTGGTTTTCTTTTTGTATCAAATCGCTAACGATTTATCAAAATTCTATTCCCAAAAAGAAAACAAAATTATAGAAAAAAACGAAAGCGAAGCAAAATTCTTGTTAACAATTCTTTTAGGCGTTAAGATTTGCCTAAAAAAAGGACTCAACCTGTTAGGAATGGAAGCACCAGACAGATTAGAAAGAGAAGATCATTCTTCGTAATATAGATATTGGTCTATAGGAAAATGATATTGATAATAAAGATTTGTTAGAATCTCTAATTGCTCTTCTTTTTGATCATTTCTATGTACAAAGCCCCATATAGATAAAGAAATTAATAAAATAAATGAAGCTATTTTTATATTATTTTTTAATTTATAAATATAATATTTTTTGTTAACTTTTTTAGCAATTTCTAAATCCCATAATTCGCTTTTTATTCTTTTATCGATTTCGTATTCTATTTGTTGATTTCCCATAAAACCTCTTTATGCTTCGTATTTTTTTATTTTATTTTTTATGCGAAATATATTAGATTTTACTGTACCTTCCTGCAATTTTAGTTTTTCTGCAATTTCTTGTAGTTTATAACCCTGCAGGTATAAATCCAGGATTTCTTTTTGAGTAGAACTTAGATATTTGGAATTTAACAAAATTTTTTCCTTTAACAAAACTGTCTGATAATTTTCCAGATAAAAAAGCTCTTTGGTTGTTTGCCAAAATTGGTTTATTTTTTCTTTTTTCTGGTTTTCTTTTATGATCTTCTCGTTAACGCGAAGTGTTTCGTTTTTTGCAATTTGATATAAATATGTTGTCAATTTGCTTTTATTTTTAAACTGACCTTTTTTTAGAGAAACGATCAGTCTTAGATAAACTTCTTGCACAATATCATCAATGTAGCTGATTGCTTCTCCAATTATATACTTTTTGATAGTTGTTAAAACTAATTTCTTTGTTTTGCTTATTAAATCCTCTATTTCTTTTTGATCCATAATACCTTATTGCATATGATGTTTTTTAAAATGTTCCCTATGTTCGCGTACCAAATCAGCCAATTTTTTTCTTTGATCTGGCGTCAATGTATTAACAAATGAAGAAATATCGTCAATATCTTTTAAGCGATTCTCTAACATCACATTATGAAATTCTTTTACCTCTTTTTTTACTTGTTCTTTATCTACCGTGCCTTTTTCCAACTGAGATAAAAAATCATCACTAAACCAAAATGGTGGCTTCTTAATAGATTTATATCTTTGTAGAATATTCTCTTTAACTGATTGTAATTGCTTGTATTGTGCATCTGTTAAGTCTAATTCGCTTTTTAAATATTCTACCATTTTTTCCATCCTTTTTTCTGGCGGCATGTGATGGAATCTATAACAGTTAGCCCAACCTACTCCTAAAATGAGCATCAAAATTATGTTGATAGTTTTTTGCTTCATAACCTATTAGACCGATATATTTATCATATAGTTTCTTGGTGGAATTTTATTGAAAAAAAATCGTTCAACTATTTGATTTCGCAAAAAAAATCTTTTATCAATCATAATAAATAGAATCTAAAAATATCAATTTAGGTTAAATAAATGTTTTTAAAAAATTATTTTATAAAAACCGATAATGTTTTATAATGTCTATTGTAATTTCTATTATCAATTATAAAGGTGGAGTAGGAAAAACTACCCTAACACTCAATATAGCTTATGGATTGTCCAATCTCTTAAACAAAAAAGTTTTAATGATTGATTTGGATCCACAATGTAGTTTATCAATAAGCGCATTAAAAGAAATCGATTGGATCGATCATATCGAAAACAAGGGTTCTATCACAAATATCATAGAGCAATTCTACAAAGGAAAATGGGATTTTGATGATTCTTGGATTTGTCCAATTAAACAATCTTCCAATACGTTTTTAATTCCAGGTCATTTAAACTTACCAGAATTCGAAATGAAGCTTGTAGCAAATAAACCCATCCTTTTATCCGTAGAAGAATTCGAAAAACAACGTTATTTAATATTAAAAAATTTTATAAAAAAAATTGAAAATCAATTTGATGTTATATTACTAGACTGTGCCCCCAATATTTATATTTTATCAAGAAATGCTATTTTAGCCAGTGATTATTATATTATCCCCACTATACCAGATTTTATTTCTAGTTTTGGTATTCCTTTTATTTTTCATCATATAGAAAATTTTGTAAATAGTTGGTTTGGAAATACTAAATTTCTAGGGATTGTCTTAAACAAAGTAAAACAACAAAAACAACAACTCATTAAAGAACATCAAATAGAATACGAAAAACTAAAACAGCAATTCCCTAACAAGATTTTTCAACAATTTATCAGTGATCGTATCGTTATTTCGAGTATAATGAGAAAAAAAATCAATATATTCGAAGAAAGTTCTAAAAAATATTCAATTGTTAGAGAAGAATTTTCAAAATTGGTCTACGAAATAAACGACCGAATGCTACATTTTAGCTAAAATCAAAAAATAAATTTTGTTGATCAAGAGAAAAAAATGCATTTTCTTTATTAAAAATTCAAATTAATAGGTTAATACATAAAAGTTTTATTTTAATTTTCCGATAAAAAACAATGAGGTGTATTATGATTCGTTACCAAAAAATAGTTAGCATTATTTTGTTACTCTTATCTTATGGTTTGTTCTCTCAACAACCAGCAGAACAACCTACTCAACCAACCCAACCTCCACGGCAAGATGTTTCTAGCGAAAGTCCTCTTGTCCAAATTGATTTAGAAGATTTCGAAGAAGCAGAGGATTGGCATGCAAAAGCAACATCACCTTTGGGAGATACAAAAACCTTAAAATTGGTTCAACGTGGAGAGATTCGTGCAACAGATGACGAAAATATGAGGCCACCAGAAGGAGAAGCTCTTTCTGTGGAAGTTGATCCCAACAACCCCAATCACATATTAGGAGTTAAAACCTATTTTATAGATAGAGGTTTTGACAGAGTAGAAGTTAAACCACCACACCCCTATGTATTAAAAGGAAAAGTTCGACAATTCTCTATATGGGTATTAGGAAGAAATTATCGTCATACGATGTATTTAAAGATACGCGATTATAGAGGTGGGATACACAAAATACGATTGGGTAGATTGGATTTCTTTGGATGGAGAAAATTTACTGTTGCAGTTCCTGGATGGATACCACAAAGTACACGATTTGCACTAATCGATAAGAATTTACAATTTATCAGTATTTTTGTTGTAAGTGATGTACATGAAGTTGGTGGAGAATTCTATTTCTATGTTGATGGATTAAAAGCTTTGGTAGATAGATCAGAACTTGTTTATCCTGGTTCAGAAATCAAAGATAATTGGTAATAATATTTGTATAGATTCCGATATTAATTTAATAAAGAGGTTGAGTTATGAATTTTAAAAAATATATTTTCCCTACATTGATAATATTAGGTGCAATTTCCTTATCAATCATGATAGATGGTGTAAGAGCAGGCATAGAGACAGCAATCGGAAACGACGTATCTGCGAACGAATTACGAGCAATCACTGTGGAAAGCTGGGACAGAGACTATTCTGGTGGTGGATATGGATGGGAGGTTATAACAGATAAAGATACTAAAACAAGAGGTCCATACCAACCATCTGCATCGAATTTACAAGCAGAAAGAGAAGTAAAACTTATTAAAGGTTCACCAGCAGATATTAAATACAACGTTGGTAGAGACGATGTTCGAATTCTTGGAGTAAAATTTGCGTTTACATTTCCAGGCTACAATGTTGTTACAATAAGACCACCTGCGGTAGATCATTATATAATCGAAAGACCTAGACCTTATTTAAACGAAATTGCATTAGCAGAAAATTATAAAGCCCGATCTTGTTATCAAAATCCGGCACTTTCGAATGTTTTTAGAACACAAAGAGCACAAATGATCGATTGTATAGTAGGCGTAGAATTACCTGGTATGGTACATCAAATCTCCGTATGGGTTCTTGGACGTGGGAATGAATATACATTAGAAGGATGGGTCGAAGACTGGAAAGGCGACACCCATATATTTAAATTTGGTTCAATAGACTTCGTTGGTTGGCGACCTATGACAATTACTATACCAAAATATATTCCACAAGAAGTAGATTCCTTTCCGCAAATCAAAACACTTGTATTTAAACAATTTAAAATACGTTCAACACCTCAAACTTCATTAGAAACAGTGTATGTATTTTTTGATGAATTAAGAATCCTCACAAATATTTTTGAACCATTTTTTGATGGTGCCCAAGTTGACTTTGACAAAGCAGATTGCGAAACAAAAAATCGCTTGATAAAAGTATTGCGTCAACATGCAAGAAGACCAGAAATCTACGAATTAAGAGATTGTTCTCAGGCACCTGGTCCAGCACAACCAATTGCAGAAGAACAACCAACTCAACCTCAACAACCAGCAAGATAATCAAAACAAAGATCCAGTTAGTAGCTGGATCTTCTTATTTTTTTACAAACATTGGGGCTTCTACTTTTTCTCTCGTTTCTTTACCACATAACTCTTCTACAATAGCAAGAGCAAATTCAAAAGCAGTTCCCGGACCTTTACTCGTAAATATATGATTGTTTTTGACAACCCTATCGTCTACAAACTGACCAGGGTATTTTTCGGGTAAGGTATTGGGATGTAAAGTAAACTTATCGTTATCTTTTATTATGTTATGTTTTAACAAAACATTGGGAGCTGCACAAATAGCACCGATGAGTTTATTTTTTTCGTTCAAATCCTCGATGATCTTTTTAATTCTTTCGTCGTTTGCTAATCGCTTTGCCCCTTCTGAACCGCCTGGTAAAACGATTGCATCGAATTCCCAACCTTTTACTTCTTCTAAAAGATAATCTGCTATATGTTTTGTATTTCTCGAAGCAACAATTTCTTTTTTATCTACTCCAGCTACAATAACTTCTAACCCAGCTCTACGTAACACATCTATAATAATAATCCCTTCCATTTCTTCGAAACCATCTGCTAAAGGAACTAATACTCTTTTCATACTTAATTTTATAATTTATTTTAATTCTATTGTCAACAAGATTCAATTTTTAATTATTTTAATTGAATTTAATACAAGTTTAAATAAATTAGATTTAAATGAAAATACTTGAATGGCCAGAATTTCAGATTGTTCATGTTTGGATATTACTTATCGTTTTAATTGTTATTATATTGATATTTAATACCATTTATTATTTTAAATACCTCGAAAAAAAGAACTATTTATTTTTTTTAACAATATCAAAACAAAAGAAGTTAAGCGTTAAAGAAATAGAATTATTATTAGATTTTTATAATTATTATAAACAAAATTATTCTATTTTTACGCGAAATAGAGAAATAAAAAATTCTAAGTTATTAAAAAAGCGATTGTTGGAATGGTATATAAAAGTTTTACAGAATGATAAACACAGTAATCAGCTATTTTTACACATTCTTCGAAATCTTTTTTTTGAATTAGGAACCTTTGCTATCTCTTCCATAAAGGATTTAGACATATACGAACCAGTGCTTGTATTAACAAGTAGTTTTTTTACTATAGGTTTTGTCGAATCCGTAGAAGAAAAACCAATTCCTAAAATTAGGATAAATTTGCTAAAAAGCGAAAATCTTTTATCCAAAAAAATCGAAATGATATTTTATAGATCCTCTTCTGGAGATTATAAAACCATAGGAGAAATTATCGGAGTAGAAGATCATACTATCAATGTTATAATTAAAACAGATTTTGAACCTTTATCCTTCAATCTAATGACATTAGCAAAAGTATCGGGAAAAATAAAATTCAAACATATAAATTTAGGAATAGAAACAAATGAAATCGATTTTATTAGCGAAAAGTTATCTTTAAGAGGAATCAAGATTTATTCACTGGTTGATATTAAAAAACTTTTACGCGATTTGTTAAAAGAACATAACATACCAAATATTATTTGGGAAGACTTTAGAGTAGAAATACAATTAAATTTAGAAGATCAAACATTCTTTTTAACAGGTAAAATCAAAGATATATATAAGTCAGAAAAAAATCGCTATTTAGTGGTTTTTGAATTTCAAGAAGATAACAGCAACATGAAAAAAATTCTAATTTCTTTTATTAAAAACAATTTTCCTATTCCCGAGAAATTGTAAAAGTAATATTGCAAAAACTCGAATCAATGTGTTTTTATATAATAGAACAAAAAAAATGACATTGTAGACTTTTTTTCTTTTCGATTCGAAATTAAAATATTAAAAAAATTTATATTTTTTTAATATTCAAATAAAAAACCTATTTGACAATTAGAATTCTACTACAAAAATAAATTCAAATGAAAAATTTTTTTAAAATCATTTCGGATTTCTTCTATCCAGAAAAATTATTAGATGACCAAGTCGAGAAAGTATTTTTTTATTACGATATCGCCAATACAAACATTTCCCGATTAATCATCTTTAACTATGTTTTATCTATTGGGTTAATAGGAATTCTTACTTTTGATGCCACAAGATATTTAAATAATACCCTTGATGTTTATGCAAAAGAATTAGCAATTACACATATAGTATTTTTGTTTTATTGTGCGATTACGATTATTTCTTCGAAGTTAATAGCTCGTAGAATTCAGAATCAACTTATTTTTAGGTTCTTTTTTTTACTCATTGCTTTCTTTTTATTTTTAATATTGATCTGGACTACATTAATTGATCAAAAAGCAAATGGCCAAATTACTGTTATAATCATGGGATATTTTGGAGTATCGGTACTTTTATATCTATTTCCTATCGATAGCTTAATCCTCTACATAATAGTTTCTGTAATTTTATTCTACTTTTTACCTCAGTATCAAACAAACCCTCAGGTTCTAACATCCCATTATATCAATATTCCTATTTTAATATTAATATCTTATTTTATTTCTGTAATTTTTTTTAAAAGCAAACTCAATGATTTTATCAAAAGCAAAAAAATTGAGCAAACAACATCAGAATTAGACGAGTTAATACAAAAAATTTTACCAATACATGTGGCTTATAAACTTCGTAAAGAAAATCGCTTTGAACCTTTTATTAACGAGAATGTTACGATTGTCTTTATTGATTTTGTCTCTTTTAGCACTATTATGGAAAAAACAAACGTTAACATCGTTTTTAGTGTTCTAGACGAATTATTTAATAAATTTGATAAAGTTATTAAAAAATATAATTTAGAAAAAATTAAAACTATTGGTGATAGCTACATGTTTGCAGGTGGATTATTCTCTGAATATTCGCAAGCAAAAGAATGTGTAGATGCTTGCTTAGAAATCATTGATTTATTAAATAACGAACAAAGTCATTTATTAGAGAAAACAGGTCATAATTGGTATATTCGAGCAGGAATAGATAAAGGAAAAGTTATCAGTGGAGTAATTGGAGATTGGAGATTTGTTTTTGATATATGGGGAAATTCTGTAAATATTGCATCACGTTTACAAAGTATTTCATTACCCCAAAAAATAAGCATTTCTCGAAATGTATTCGAAGAGATCCGACTTTATAATGAATATCATTTTGAACCAAGAGGAAAGTTACCGATTAAAAACCTTCAGCCCATAGAAATATTTTTTGTAGAAAGAACAAAAAAAATGTTGTCAAATGATTGGACAAAAAAATAATCTTTAACAAAAAAATTTAGGGGGGTTTATAATGTGGAAAAAAACATTGTTTATTTTTTTATTTTTTGTGTTAAGCTTACAAGCCCAAGAAAATGCACCTTTTAATAACTTTGATATAGAATCCATCAATCACTGGAATTTTAAAATTTCTACGGTCAATTGGGAATCTGCAACAATAAAAAATGCATTAGATATACCATATACTACTTTTATAAGCGATATAATCAAAGGGAAATATAATTTATTTTTAAACGATTCTCCCAAAAAAATTAAAGGTGTTTCTTATCAGTTTGCCACACCAAAATGTAGTAAAAACCAATGTTCTGATTTCTATATAAATATTATCACATCAAAATCCAATTATTTTCCAGCGTATAAAAATAACATAGAATCAGCAAATACTACTTTTAAAACACAAACAGATACCATCACTACAACCATTGTTAATAATTCAGATGGTATTCTTTCTAGCTCAAAACAAGATCTAAAAAATATCTTTTTCGGCTACCAGAACGATTATTATTTACTGCAAAATCATCCCTACTTTAAAAATGTAGGTTTTCGCTTTGGTTTGGGTTTAGATATTTATCAATACAAAGCAACAATTTCTGGAATCGAAGCCCTAAACTCTTTATACATAGAAATTCATCAAAACAATCCATCCCAAAATAAAACGTTGGTAAATACTGCAAATATTTACGTAACAAACCAATTAGATTATTTAGAAGCTGCGTTAAAATTAAAAGCTGGCGTTAATTATATTTATGAATTTTTAGAAAAAAACTTAGTTTTTATCGGTATAGATCTTCATTACGGTTATGGTGCTGTCAGCTATAAACTAAAAGAAAATCGTATTAATACAGATTTTATTAATATTCTAAATAGCGGGACGATTAATCCCCTTGCTATTTCGGCTATTCTTCCTCAATCCAAATTAACCGATGGTCCAGCATTTTTAGAAATTCCAGGTTATGAATATTATCTTTCTTATGGCTATAAAATTGACCCAAATCAAATTGTTCGCGTAGTTTATAGATACAAACAAGAATATCATAACCTAAAATTACCAAAAATTGAACCAGACGAAAACATAAACCTATCTGCTGTCTCGCAAGGAGATCTTACACCTGTTTTACTGTCACAGATCAAGCCTACGGGATTATTACCCAAAAACAGCGAATTTGTAAGAGAACTTGGCATTGAATATATGTATAAATTCTAATATGGCAAATGATCAAGAACTAGATTTATTAAAATTAGAGGTTTCGAACCTACAAAGAAAAGCAAAAGATAACAAAATACCTATATTGATATTCATCGAGGGGAAAAATTCAAAAAACAAAAAGGAGCTTATAACCAAATTTTTAGACCCCCTCGAACCAAGAGGATATCATTTTATTTCTGTTAATAAGAGCATTTTTAAATGCAATGGTAAACCAAAAATACTTCTCTTTTTGGAAAAAACACCTTCTTTTGATCAAATCTATCTCTTAGACAAAAGCTGGTATAGTTTAAACATCTCCTTAGAAGAAATCGAAATAATAGAAAAGATTCTATCTTCTTATGTTTTAATTATAAAATTTCTAATAAATAATCAAAAACCATCTAAAATATATAAAAAAATTTATAAATTTAATTTATTAAAAGAATGGAATATTCTCAACAATACGAATAAATTTGAATCTCTTAAAAACATTTTTTTAGTCTTTAAAAATAAGGTAGAACAAATAGTAAAAGAAAAGAGCGAAAAACCAATAATTTATGATCCCAAAATCAATGTAAATAGCCCTAGCATTTTAGACACCATTGATTTAAATAAATCTCTTACAGAAACAGAATACAAAGAACAATTAGAATATTACCAAAAAGAGTTATCGAGTTTACAAAAAAAACTAAAGAAAAAAAAGAAACCGGTTATTATCTTATTAGAAGGGTGGGATGCTGCAGGGAAAGGTGGTTCTATCAGAAGAATTGTTAAAAAATTAGATCCACGCTATTATCGAATTATTTCTGTAAGTGCACCAAACGAAAGAGAAAAGAAACATCATTATCTATGGAGATTTTGGACACATCTACCCAAATATGGTCAGATTACGATTTTCGATAGAACGTGGTATGGTCGTTTACTTGTAGAAAGAATCGAAGGATTTTGCACTGTGGGAGAATGGCAAAATGCTTTCGAAGAGATAGCATTATTCGAATCATTACTGACAAAATGGGACTATATATTAATCAAATGTTGGCTACATGTAGATAAAGAAACACAACTAAAACGATTCGAAGAACGACAAAACAATCCTTACAAACAATGGAAAATAACCGAGGAAGACTGGAGAAATAGAGAAAAATGGGATTTATACAGAGTAGCCTTCGATGAACTTTATAAAAAAACCAATACTGATTATGCACCTTGGCATATTATTGAATTCAACTATAAGTGGTTTGGTAGGATCAAGTTACTAAAAGTTATTACAGAAACTATAAAAAATAATTTATAATAAAATTATATAATCTGATATTGAATTAATTTTAAAAAATTTTTACTAATTTAACTAAATAAAATTCATATATAAATTTTGTTTTAATTATTAATAAAAATTGATTGATTTATGATTCAAATATTGTATATTATACTTATTATGAAAAGAGTCACATATATAAGTCATTTCGCTAAAACCCTTACAAAAGAAGAGATTAATCAAATTGGAGAAATATCTGTAAGAAATAACCAAAGAGATGGACTAACAGGTGTTCTTTTTACTTACAAGAATATATTTTATCAAATTATCGAAGGTCCAGAAGACAAATTAGATGCACGATTAGAAAAGATTTTGCAAGACCCTAGACATAGAGATATTTATATTCTAAAAGTAGAAAAAAATATTCCCGAAAGAAAATATTCCAATTGAGCAATGAATACTGTTATTCTCGAAGAAGCACAAGAATATCTAATTGAACTAATATCCGAAATGCTCGATGCCATTACACAAGGTGCAATAATTTTTGAAAAATACATACCAGAACATGTGATAAAATCCCTCCGATTAGGCAACAATCCCTTAGAAGAAACCGTAAAACAAGTAGAAAAGGTAATTGTTTTTGGAGATCTTTTCTGCTCTTCCACTTTTGGAGAAAAACTAAAAGAAGAAACTTTTTACAATTTATTAGAATCATTCTTTACAATATCTATCGATAAAATTCATGAATCTGGTGGAGAAGTTCTTCGTTTAATGGGAGATGGTTTTATAGCAATTTTTGATTCGAATCAAGTTAGTCCTGCTGTAGAATCCATTCGAAATATTTCTACGCAACTAAAGGAGTTACGCGAATCTTACGAATCAAAAAGTCCATTTTCCCTAGTCTTCGCAGGATTTGGTATGAGTAAAGGTAAAGTGCTACAAGGTAATTTAGGTTCAAAATACAAAAAAGATTACACTGTTATCGGAGATCCAGTAAATACCGCAGCAAGACTACAATCAGTTTCTAGAAAGATTCAACATACCCTTGTTTTTGACGAAAATGTTGCAAAAGAATTACCAAAGAACAACCTAAAATATATTGGAAGGTATACACCCAAAGGCAAACTAACGAAAGTTCCTCTTTACACATTAAAGGATAAAGAAATGCAAATCGAATTAAGCTACAACGAAATTTACGAAAGAATCAAAGCTTTAGAAACAAATAAATAACATTTATAAAATTATTCAACAATAACATAAGCATTTATAACTAAACGTTTATACCATTCCTCAGGAATCCAGGTATAGCCGTTTTTTCCCCAATCTTTGCCAGCAGAGTTCTGAATATAATAGGCTCTTTTTTTTAAATCATAACCCACGACTGCAATTGTATGTTTACCAATAAATTTACCTTCGGGCTCATAAAGATCTTTGGATAAATTGATAAAATTTTCAGAAATATAAATAGTAGAAATAACAATTTTTTTGTTGTAGAGAAATGTAGCGATTTGATAGATATCAAGTGGATCAATACGTGCGAATTGTTGAATTTTATATTGTTGAGCAGATTTTACTACATATGGACTCGGTTGTATCTTAAAGTCAAATTCTTTATAAGGCATTAAACTTATAGGTGGACAACCAGAATCTTTCATTAAATTTAGTGCATCGAGGATTTCTATTCCTTCGTCTTTACCATTGTTGAGTAAATTATAAATAAAAGATGGAGAACAATAATAATTCTTGGTATTTTTAAATTTTTGATAATAATAACTCAAAGCTAAATATCCTGCTGCAAATGCTGTGCTAGATGCCTGTCTTCCTTGATTCATTACTGGTGGTAAATCCTTTAAAATATATTGATCTGGTAATTCATAATCGCGCGGAATGATTAGAATAGCTATCTCTTTTTCTTTTTCTAACCAGCGAGGACCTAAGGAAACTTCGTTCAATCGCCATTTTTTTGTTTCTTGATCTTTGATTAAAAATTTAGGTCCACTGATAATTCTACCCGATTCATCAACAGTAACACAATTTAGAAAGAATATAAAAACCAAGCTATAAACAAAAAATTTCATGATTTCATTTTTATTTAATTGCTAAGAACTAAAACCAAAAAAAATCATCAATAGTGAAAAAAATAAGGATTGCGACACGTGGTTCTCATTTAGCACTTGCCCAAGCAAAATATGTAGAAGAACAATTATTAAACCTTGGCTATAATACAGAAATTGTTATCATTAAAACAACGGGAGATGTTAACTATGCTTCTTTTTCCGAAATCGCAAAAAAAGGTGACGAAACTAAAGGCTTATTTACAAAAGAAATAGAAGAAGCGTTAATCCATGGAAGTGCAGATATTGCAGTTCATTCTTTAAAAGATTTACCAACGAAATCCCCAGACGAATTGATGATTGCAGCTTTACCCCAACGACTTGATTTTCGAGATTATTGGATATTTCCTAAAAGCAAAAAATATCAAGAAAATTTTCCTTACATTCATCACGATGGAAAAGTAGGAACATCGTCTTTTCGAAGAAAATCCCTTCTAAAATATTTATGCCCTTCATTGAATTTTATCGACATACGAGGAAATGTTCCAACAAGAATTAAAAAGCTTTTCCAAGAAGAAGGACCAGATGCCATATTACTTTCTGGTGCTGGTATAGAAAGATTATCTTTACAAAACGATTGGATAGAAAAAGAATTTTTAGAAAACATAGAAATCATTCCCTTAGATCCAGAATGGTTTCCTCCAGCACCAGGGCAGGGAACACTTGCTGTCCAATGCAGAAAAGATGATTTAGAAATAATCAAAGCTTTAAAAAAGATTCATAATCAAGAAGTAGAAGATATAATTTCTATAGAAAGAGGAATTCTTTCGCGTTTAGAAGGTGGTTGCCATTTACCATTAGGAACTTATGCTAAATTCGATAAGCAAAATAATATTTATCAACTGAAAGTATTTGTTGGGAAAGATTATCCATATAGTAAAAAACAAAAAAACTTTTATATAAATCGATTCCATAAATCCAAAGAAAAATTAGTTGATTTTGTTTACGATGAACTGACAAAAGATTTACCTATCGTAGTATTTGGCAAAAAACAAAAAAACGACGTCTTAAAAAATAAATTTATCAACCACAATATATATTTCGTAAATATAATCGATACTAAATATTATGATAATTTTATAATAAATATTATAAACAAAACTAATTTAAATAATAATATAAATATTTATACTATTTTTAGTGCAGAAGGAATAAGAAGTTTAAAAAACATCAACCATTCATTTAATTCAAACGATGTTATTTTTCTTAACGGAAAGAAATCATTAGAAGTCTTTAATACGACTTTTCCAGAAAATAAAGATAATCGCATAATTTTGAGTGATGATGGGACAGCATTAGGAATTGCAAAAAAGATTGAATTAAATTTTTCTCCAAGCGAAGTAAAGATAATTTCTGTTACTGCCAAAGAGAGTCAAAAAGAGTTTTTTGATTTTTTAAAAGAAAAGAATTACTGCATTGAACAATGGATTGGATACGAAACTCAAACAAGAATATTAGAAAAAAACGAAATCGATTCATTACCAAAAAAAGCTTATTTTATCTTTGGTAGTCCTTCGATTTTTGATGCATTTTATCGTTCCCTAAACCATCATCAAACAGAATTAAAAAATTTTGTAGAAGAAGGTCGCTTTATATGTTTAGGTAAAACAACCTTTCAGCATATTCTAAATTGTGGCATTCCAGTATATGCAGTTGCACAAGAACCAGATTACGAAATGGTCATTAATGAATTTTTATAAATATTTTAGTAAATTCTATAATCTTTTAATTTTTCTTTTTTATCACTCAAAATATGATTTTGAATAATTTCCTCTATTACCGAAGGCGTACAATTTTTATACCAAACGCCTTCTGGATAGATACACATAATTGGACCCTCAGAACAAACCCTTAAACAATTTGCCTTGGTTCTAAATACGATTCCTTCTTCGGATAGTTTTAATTCGCTCAACCGTTTTTTTAAATATTCCCAAGATTCTAATCCTACCTCTTTACTACAACACTTCGGTTTTGTTTGATCAGCACAAAGAAAAATATGATATTTTAAGTTTTTTATTTTTAAATTTTCTAATATTTCTTTAGCTGGTATAGATTTTTGTTCCATTGTTATTCTACTAGTAATTGTTTTAATGCATCGTCAATGGTTTTATAACGAAATTCAAAACCATCTTCGAGTAATCTCTTAGGTAAAACATTCTGACTACTTAAAACTAATTCTGCCATCTCTCCCATTATTAGTTGAATGATAAATTCTGGTATGTTTGGTAATATCAATGGTCGATTTAAATAATGAGCTGATTTTCTTAAAATTTCTTCTAATCTTACAGGATGGGGTGCTGTACCATTATAAATTCCTTTTGTATTGGGATTATTGATAAAAAATTCAAATACGCGAAGTAAATCTTCAATATGTATCCAACTTACGTATTGTTTTCCTGAACCTGGTATTGCACCAACAAATAACTTAATCGGTAAGATCATTTTAGGGAAACCACCTTCTACACTATCTAACACAAAACCTATTCGCAACTGAATTTTTCTGATTTCTGGATGAAGACCAATAGATGCTTGTTCCCATTGAATACCAGTCTCTGCCAAAAATCCTTTTCCAGGCAAACTGGATTCGGTTAAAACTTCGTCATTTCTATTTCCATAATAACCAATTGCAGAGGCAAGAATTGCAACTTCTGGCCTTTTTTCTAAATGATTATGGTTTAATAGTTCGCACAAAAACGAAGTACTATTTACTCTACTTTGTATGATTATATTTTTATATTGATCATCCCATCTTCTTTCGGCTATGTTAGCACCAGATAAATTTATAATCACATCTGCATTTTGGATGGCTTTTTTTCCTTCTTCTGAAACCGTTTTTTTGTTGGGATCCCATTTGTAGCATGGTATATCTTTGTAAGCTCTTCCACTCTGAGATATATGAATAATTTTATAATTATTTTTTAGATAATCAGATAGCCTTCTTCCTATAAAACCTGTCCCACCAGTTATTACGATTGTCTTCATATAATAAATAATTTTATATTTTTGTATTTTGACTATAATTTTTTAAGTTTTCCATCTAAATTTTGATCAACTTAATTGAGAAGGATCGATTTTTCCTTTTGTTTTTAACACACCATCATTTGTTATACAATAGGGACATCCATAGATATGAACTTTTCTTTTTTTCGTCGGATCTTTTACTTCGTCAAATGCTGCAATTAAATAATCTGTTTGATTCAATATAGTTCCACATATAGGGCATATTCTTAAACGTTTCTCTATTTCTTTTTGTTGGTTTTCTTTTAACGTTTTTTTTATCGCTCTTTGTAAACTTTCTGGTGTCTTTGGTTCATTTCTTACAATATTTTGATTTTTTGTTTTATCGAATAGATCAAAGATATAGAGAATCAACACTGCACTAGCAAGTAGTCCTATGATAGATGCTATTAAAGACATATTATCTTTCGCCTAATATTTTTTTTATATCTTCGATCAGTTTTTGATTGATTGTCTCTTTTTTTTCTGGAGCAAAAGAATTTTTTTTAATAGCTGTATGTTCGTCTTTTTGTTTTTTTAATTTTTGATAAGAGATCATTTTAATCGATTTGATATTTTCTCCTGTTGTTAAATATAACTTTTGATTAATCTGGGGCAACAAAAATAAAACTTCTTGATACACCACAGAAGAATCCACCTCTAAATACAATATCTTGTTTTTTACATAAACTAATTCTATTCGGTTTTGAAATTTTCCAAAAAAGTTATCCCAATTATGGTATAAAAAATATTCGATTTTTTTATCTACATCCTGGCTAAACCTAAATACAAGCTCTAAAACCTTTTCTCCTTCTTTTTTCGATAATCTAACAGGTTTTTTTGATGTATAAAATAAATCAAAATTCATTTTTTACGTTACCATTTTCTATTTCGAAAATCTTGCAATTATTTCCTTTTAGTTCTTTAAACATTCTCATATCATCCTCGAAATTTGGTGTTGTAAAAAATGCCTGACCACAATCCAACAACAAATCCAAAAAATATTTTCTACGATATTGATCTAATTCTCTTATTACATCATCTATAAACAATATAGGTTTAATTTTGAAATTTTCCAACAAAAGATCATATTGAGCTAATTTTAGTGATAAGGCAACTGTGCGTTTTTGACCTTGACTAAAAAACGATCCAATATCCTTATTATCTTTATCTAAGAAAAAAAATTTATCTCGATGAATCCCAATGGTAGTAGTTCCCGCGTAAATATCCTTGTATCGATTTTCTAAAAACATTTTTTTAAAAGTACCTAAATCATTTTGCTCTAATTTTACAAAAATCTCATCATTTTGATTCGAAATCTCTTTTGCTCTTTTGTGAAAAAAATTATTATAGATTTGTATATATTGTTCTCGTTTTTTCATAATCACCAGAGAAAGCTCGATGATTTTGTTATCCCAAAAATCCAACTCATTTGTGGTTGATTTTTTTTCTAGAATCCTTTTTAACAATTCATTTCTCTGTTTTAAACATTTTTGGAATTCAACAAGTGCATTTAAATATTCAACATCGATTAGAGAGAAAAGATAATCAAAAAAATTTCTGCGCTTCGAGGTAGATTCAACATACTCCAAATCGTCGGGAACAAAAAAAACACCAATGATGTCAGAAATAATATCCGAAAGTTTGTTTACCTTTTTTCCGTTTTTCTTGATTTTTTTTCGATATTGTTGATTTATTTTCTCTACACCCACTTCGTAGGTTGACTCGTATGAATTTATGAGTTCCAACCTTAAATAAAAAAAATTGCTATTCCAATTGATTAGTTCGGGATCCGATATGCCTCGAAAAGAACGGTACAAAACAAAATAACCGATTGCTTCGATTAAATTTGTTTTGCCCGAAGCATTTCTTCCTATAAAAAAATTCAAAGAATTAGAAAAAATCAAATCTTCTTGGGTGTAATTTCTAAAATTCTCTATGTGAAGAGATTTTATAATCACTTGTTTCTTTATGTTTTTAAATTTTCATTGGCATAACAATGGATAAAAACTCTTTATCAGTTGGATCAAAAAACATCGCTGGTGCATCAGGAGAAAGAAAGGTCATCAATACTTTATCGCAAGTTAAAGATTCCAACACATCGAGTAAATAATTAGAATTAAACCCAATTGCAATTGGTTCTCCAGAATAATTGCATTCTAATCCATCTTCTACTTTACCTAAATCTGGTGTCGCAGAAACCACCATCAATAAACCATCTTTAAAATGTAATTGAACTTGCTTATTGGGATCTGGTGCAAATACCATTGCTTGTTTTATCGCATCGATAAGATCTTCGCGATAGATTTCTACTTTATGAGGTTGATCTTTGGGGATAACTAAATTATAATCGGGAAAAGTTCCTTCGATGAGCTTTGTTGTAAAATATATATCGCCAGTTTTAATATAAATCTGATGGTTCTCTTCGTCATGAGCAATTTGCATTTCTGATGCGTTCGACAATAACTTTTGTATTTCCTTTACAGATCGCGAAGGAATAATAATCGAGCTACTTTTTAAGAAATTATTTTCAATTCTTTTGATCAAAGAAAGTCTTCTTCCATCTGTTGCTACAAAATGGAGTAAATCATTTTTATGCTCAACAAATATACCATTGAACACCACTCTTGCATCATCTACAGCAGCTGCATACAATACCTTTTTAAACATTTCTAAAAAGATAACAGGGTTAACAGAAAAAAAATCCAAACCATTTAACTGAAAAGGCATAGGAAATTCTTCTGCATTTTTTCCCATTATTTCTATGTTTGTCTTGAATTTTTTTTCCTGTTCTTCGTTACCGTTTTGGATTATTACTTTGTCTGAATCTTCTACAAGAAACTTCATTGTATCGTAGCGAAAGCCTTTTACAAGATCAGCTAATTTTTTTCCTGGTAATAAAATGCTTCCCTGTTTTATGACATTTGCAGGAACTTTATCCCGTAGAGATCTTTCTAAATCCGTTGCTGTGATAGATATTGCACCATCTTCTGTTTCTATTAAAACATTGCTAACAACATCGTTGATTTCTTTTGATGATGTAATGGATGTTACTGTGCTTAAAGCTTTTGACAGTTCATTTTTGCTTATGATAAATTCCATCTTTTTTCTCCTTAAAAAACATTTATATCTTATTGTTTAATATTATTGTTTTATACGTGTGATTTTGTGACATTTTTTTGTTTGTTGCTTTTTCATAAAATTCATTTTGTTCTAAATTTTCGGTTTTTTTTGGATATTTCGAAATAAATTTCTTAGATTTCTATTAAACCAATGTGGTCAACTTTTTTGTGAAATGAATGTGAGTAACTTTTTAAATTACTCACACTTATGTTAAGTGTCCGAAATGAATTTCACAATAATGGCTCAGTTATTCACATTCAATATTTACAATAAAATAAAAAAAAATTTGAATGCTACATAACGAAAACAACAAAATGAAATATTTGACCGTATATTATAGTTAAAAAAAATAGTGATTTATATAAAGAGTAAAGCGTAATTTTATTTTTTATAGGAGTTTGTGATGAAGAGAACTTATCAGCCTTCAAAGATATCTAGGTTAAGAACCCATGGTTTTAGAAAAAGAATGTCGACAAAAAATGGAAGAAAGGTATTATCCAATAGAAGAAAAAAAGGAAGATGGAAGCTTACCGTATCCGACGAAGTCTTCAGAAAGTAAAAAAAGATTTATTCTTAAAAACAAAAAAGAAATTTCTGAATTATTCGAAGAAAATAATGTATTTTACACCCCAGATTTAAAGATAATTTATAAAAAAAATTTATTAAAAGAAATTAGGTTTATTCCTTGTGTTTCTAAAAAATGGGGTAGAGGGCACGAAAGAAATCGGTTTAAAAGGTTGGTACGGGAAGCTATGTGGAAAACCATAGAAGAATTAGAAAAAAATGATCAGTTAAAATTCTTTACTTATAACATTGCAATCTTACCACGTACCCAAAGAATAAAAAATAAAGATTACAAAATGGATAATATTTTAAGTCAAATCAAGATCTTTTTAAAGAAGATTAATAAAAATAACTCGTAAAGGAATTTTATATGGAAGAACAAAATAAAAATCAGAATCCGGTAAGTTCACTTATTCCTATTTTAATCATAGGTGTATTAACCATTATTTTATTTCAATATCTTGAGCTATCAAAACCTCCCAGCAAAATAAGTGAGGCAAATAAAACCGAAGAATTACAAAATAATCCTTTATCGAATCAAACCGCAGAAAAACAAAATGATTTTAACTTTAAAAATATTGATAGCAACCCAAAACAAATCGTAATAGAAAACGAAAAAAATATTTTTATCTTGAATAGCTTGGGCGGAAGAATAGAAAGAATTTATCTAAAAGGTGGAGAGAATGTAAAGATTCCTAGTAGTGTTATTGATCAATCAAAAGATGAGTTCGAAAAGAAATATCAAGCATTGGAAATAACGCGATATAAAGGAATGGATTTTCAACCACATCTTTATAAAAATCAGATGGTTAAACCAATTCTAAACGATGCTTTATTCCAAAGCGAAGTAAAAAACATAAATGACAATCTTACTCAGGTAGTTTTTTCGAAAGATATTGAATTTAACGATTATAAGTTTACAATCTATAAGATTTATCGATTCTTAAAAAAAGAGAATTTTTTTCATCAGATAACTATCATTAAAAACCAGACGGATAAAGATTTTATTCTTAATGGAGATTTGTTCTATAAAACATTTACTGCATTAGGACCAGAACCAGAAGATACAGAAAATTCAAGGATCATGTATACCTATGGAAGATTTTATAATTATGATAATAGTTTACAAGTTCTTCATGGTTTCGAAGTTTCAAGTGGAGGATTTTTAGGTTGTGGGGCTTCTCCTAAGGGTAAGTATACCATAAAAACAGAAAAATTGGATAGCTTAAAATACGTTGGTGTTAATAGTCGATATTTTATTTCTTATTCTGAGTTTCTACCTTCTTCTAATGGGGTACATTTTCCTGATGGAATAGTCTTAGAAAATAGAGCACCAATGGATGGAAGTTCTTCTTATACAGTGGTTTTCTTGGACTTAAAACTATCCAAAAAAGAATCCGACGAATTAAGAACTTTGCTATATTTAAATTCAGATACAACAGAATCTACAAAAGGAATAAATGGCTATTTAACAGAAGATAAAAAAAGAAATGATGCTTTAATTATCGATCAAATAGTTTATACGGGACTTCGAAGTGATGAGGAACATAAATTCTTTAACAAAGATATCGCCAAACTTGAATTTGGATTAGATGAACCAGAATCGAGTATTAGGGATGTGATTTATTCTTCTGGATTTTTGGCATTATTTTCTAAACTAAGAGATGGAATCATTCTAATGATGAAGTTTATCAACAAATACGTAAATAATTATGGTGTATCGATCATTCTTATTGCATTGTTTTTTAAATTAATCACATACCCTCTAAACCAGGTTCAAGCAAAAACCATGAAAAAAATCCATCAACTTAAGCCAGAGCTCGATCGAATAAACGAAAAATATCAAGATCCGACAGAAAGGCAAAAGAAAGTTATGGATCTTTATAAAAAGCATAAAATAAATCCAGCGATGGGTTGTTTGCCTATTTTAATACAAATACCTATTTTTATTGCTCTGTATAGTGCTTTCTCTGATTCTATAGAATTATGGAAAAGTCCCTTTATTCTTTGGATGAAGGATTTATCTCAGCCAGATACTATATATGTTATAAAAGATTTGTTCGTTGTAAAAAATTTACACATAAATGTTTTACCATTATTGATGGTGGGGTCTCAATTATTACTTCAAAAAATGACCACAGTCACAACTGATCCTCAACAACAATTTTTAATGTATTTTATGCCTATAATAATGATTTTTTTCTTTTGGAGTATGCCAAGTGGAGTTACACTCTACTGGACTGTTCAAAATATCATTTCGGTAGTTTGGCAATTAGCGGTAGAAAAATTCTCGAAAGAAGAAAAAGCATGAGGACCTCACTATTTTCAATCCCTTTAAAATTGAATCAAAATATTTATCTAAATAAAGAGGTGGAATATGTATATTCTCGAAATCGAAGGAAAATCAAAATCAGAAGCCTTGCAAAAGGCTTCTCGCATTTTAGATATTGACGAAAAAAAATTAGAATATGAATACGAAGGTAGTTTGTTAGGAATTTTATCCAGAAAAACCAGTTTCCTTAAAGTAAAATATACCAAAGAACTTCCAGATTTTACTTTAATAAGAGGTATAACTTATACTTCTTTTAATAAACTAGGTATCGAAATAGAAATAGAATATGTAAAGGAAACACACGAAAACTATATAATTTCCATAAATTCCGAAGATTCTGGTTTTATAATTGGAAAACAAGGAAAACACTTGGATGCTTTTCAGTTTTTGATTAACTTAATTCTTAATAAAATATTAAGTAAAAACAAAAGGGTTCTTGTTGATGTTGCAAATTATCGAGAAAAAAGAAAGATATTTTTACAAAAATTAGCAAGAAACTTAGCAAATAAAGTAAGTAGTACAGGACGTTCTTATTTGATGTCTCCTCTAAATCCTTACGAAAGAAGAATTATTCATCTTGAGCTGGAAAAAGATAAAAGGGTTACAACAGAATCGGAAGGAAATGGTTTGTATAAAAGAGTAAGAATTATAAAAATAGAATCCAAAGAATATAATAAAAAATACGAAGATGATTTCGAAGAAGATATTTTCAATGATATCTAGTACTCTATGCATAACATCGATACCATTATTGCCCTTTCCACACCAGTAGGAAGGGGCGCTATTGCTGTTATTCGAATCAGTGGATCAAATACTACACAGATTTTAAAACAAATCATACTAAAGCCTTCTTCAAAAGAAAAGATCGACGAAGAATATCTTTTTAAAAATGCAAGAAAGTTTCTGCGAGCAATCATATCTTTTAACGATGAAATTATTGATGATGGAATGATTGTTTTTTTTCAATCGCCTAATACATATACTGGCGAAGACATGGCAGAAATCCATATTCATGGCAATCCATTGATAGCAAAAAAAATCATCAATGTTGTTAGTAATTTAGGATTAGCACGTCCCTCTTTACCAGGTGAATTTACTCGAAGAGCATTTATCAACGGTAAGATGGATTTAACGAAAGCAGAATCGATTCATCGTATTATAACTGCAAAATCCGAATACGAGTTAAATGCAGTAAAAAAAATTTATTTTGGTGATTTATATAAATTGATCAATAGAATTCGCTCCGAGTTGATCTTACTAAAAGCACAAGTCGAAGCAGAAGTGGATTTTTCCGATCAAGACATTGATTACTCAGAAAAAGAAAAGCTAAAACAAAAGATTGTTCAAATTATTAACATGATAGATGATGTCTTAAAAAAAAGCAAGATAGCTTCCCATATTTCGCAAGGGTTTCAAATCGCGTTAGTGGGAAAAACCAACGCTGGAAAATCATCCTTGATGAATAAAATATTAGGTTGGGATCGTTCTATTGTCTCGGATATCGAAGGAACAACAAGAGATTATATATCCGAAGAGATAGAATTAGCTGGAATGTTGGTAAGAATTATCGATACTGCTGGTTTAAGAGAGACAAAAGATCATATAGAAAAAGAAGGGATAAGAAGATCTAAGGAAGCAATGGAAAAAAGCCAGATGATTTTGCATGTAATAGATGGTTCCATAAAAGAATATTCTTTTGTTCCAGAGTTGGAAGAATATATAAAAAATTATAAAGATAATTATAAAAAAATTATACATATTATCAATAAAAAAGATTCTTTGCATCCAGATTCTTGGAACGAAGAAAAACTAAAAAAATATATTCACGATGATATTGTTGTAAAATATATTTCTTGTAAAACGGGAGAAGGAATCGAAGATTTAAAACAATCCATAGAATCTGCAATTAAAAGTCAGTTCCAAGTTCCTGATCCATTTCTTTTAGAAGAAAGACATAATTATCATTTTAATAAAATCAAAGAATCTTTAACTAAGGTTCAATCGCTTTGGGACGAAGGTGCACCAGATGAAATTGTTGCAATCGAATTACAAGAAGCATTAAATCATATTGCAGAACTCACTGGCGAAATAACGACAGAAGATATACTAGGAAGAATTTTTTCCATGTTCTGTATTGGAAAATGATCTTTTATTCGAATCAATAATCAAAATAAAATAAAAAAATGATTATACAAAAAAATGGAATTGACCATTTATAAATAATTTAAAAATTAAATAGCTATGAATGCGAAAACATTAAAAATAATTTTTATAAGCCTGTGGCTTATAGTTTTTTTTAATTGTAAAAATCTGGTTCGATCTGATGTAGATCAACCTCGGGAAGACTATAATTTATTAGCTTTGTTGAACCAAAAGGTGTTAAACGGATTCTTTTGGGAAGGTATAATGGAATACAGTACTTGCGATACACCTTCTACTGATCCAGTACAAGATTTAACAGCGTGTAGTGTATATCAAACTAACTATAATAACCTTTTATCTTTAAGAGATAAAAATCTTTTTGTGATAGTGGATTCATTAACATCAACAGGTAAAATTTCTATCGAAATTACAAATCCAAGTACCTACTTGCCTTTAAAAGTTGAAATACCTGTTTCCGCTTCTGTTAGTGTTGGACCAGAAACAGGAAATGGTTACGCGAGAATTCTAAAATTAGTCAATCCTAGTCCAATAACTCAGGATTCAGCTACAATTACTCTTAGAAGTTTCCAAGCTGACGTTCTTGAAGATGGATTACGTGGTACTTTAAGTATAGATGTGCAGTCAGGAAGTTCTTTGTTAAGTCTAACATTTTCGTTTAGAATTAAAAAGGTATATTAGGAGGGGGATATGAAAAACAAAATTATTAGTATTGTTTTATTTTTTATAGCATTGAGTTTATTCGCGCAGGAAAATCAAGATGAATTAAAAGGCTTAAAATTTACTGGTTTACCTTTAATTAGCTTTAGCACTGATGATGGTTTTGGTTATGGTGTAAGAATTTATGGAACCTATTACGAAGAAGGTTATGCGCCGTTTAAATACCAATCCTATGGTCAATTTTACCGAACTACAAAAGGTTTTGAATATCATGAGTTTTCTTTGGATAGTTTAAAATTTTTAGGAACACCCTTCCGTGTAAGAATGAACGTTGGAATTGAAAGATATTTAAACGCTCAATATTATGGTTATAGCAACTATCAAGATCTTCCAAGACAAAAGAAAATCAAAGCTGGAGAATTACCTATCAACGAAAACATTCAATCTACTCCAACTTTATACAAAATAAACGAATATTTAACGTTAAATGCAAATTATTTGAACAACAACAATCTACTCGACCCAAATAACTATAATAAAAGCGAAAAAGAATTAAAAGAATCACAAGATAAATATTTTAATTACGATAGCATAAAACCTTTCTTTACGATTACAACAGAGGATTTTATTGGAGATACAAATTTCAAGTGGTTTGCAGGTGTTCGTCTACAAAGATATAGAATTCAATCTTATAAAGGAGATGTTGATAAAGGACAAACCTATCCCAATATTGAAACACTCATTGATCATGAAAAACCTGTTGGTTATGATGCAACAGAAAAACCACGTTACGTTAATACAATTCGGTTGGCGTTTGCTTATGATTCTCGTCCAAGAATAAGAGAATTAAACCCAAATGATGGGATTTTTGCAGATATCCATTACGAAGGTGCAGGAAAATCAACAGGATCAAATTATACGTTTAATCGATATACACTAACTTATCGACAATACATAGAAATTTTATCTGGTATTTTTAAACCAATGAACCAAGAATTGGTTTTTGCTTATAGAATTCAGACTCAAAAAACTGATGGAGATGTACCATTTTTCGAAGCTGGAAGAATCTACACAATGAGAGAAAGTGCACTTGGATTGGGTGGAAATAATGGAATTAGAGGATATCCAGCAAATCAGTTCGTAGATAGAGTGATGGGCGTATTTAATACAGAATTGCGATTAACTGCGTTCAGGGTAAAAGCATTAGGTGGTATAGATTTTGTTCTATTAGGTTATTATGATGTAGGACGTGTTGCTCCTTCTTATAAAGAATTTGCTATGAAGGATTTCCATCGCGCAATGGGTGGTGGTATAAGATTCGTATGGCAAAGAAACACAATTATCAACATAAGCTATGGTAGATCTGAATACGAATCAAATGGGAATTTTTCTTTCAACCACATGTTTTAAAAAATTTGAACAAATTTTAGCTTAACATTGTCAATATATTAGTGAAAATTCAAATAATAATACACCCATTAGTGTTACTTATAGTAGGTAGCTTTATACTGCCTACTTTTTTATTTTCTAATGATAAGATCATAATTTTAAATAACAGAGCCATCGAAACAATTCAAAAAAAAGAAGGTGTTTATTTTTATACTTACCCAGAAACTCTTGAATCTATTGATCCTTACAAGGATTATACAAAAAAATATAGAATCTATAAAGAAGATATAATAACAAATTTACAAAGGTTGATAATAGAAAATCGAGAATATACGCCTGCATTTAGAGCTAAGTGTTTACCTATATGGGATTATGGTCTTGAATTTCGACAAAAACAAGAATCTCATTTCTTTTTGTTTTCTTTTAGGTGTCGCACGATAAAATATGTAAACGAAAATATCTTTAAAGATTTTACTCCCCAAAGTCTTGAATTTTATAAAATCTTTAAATACGAAATAGACGAAAGTTCTGCTTATTTAATAGACAAAAAAAATAATTGAAAATTTTTTAACAAAAAATATTTCATTACAATGTGAAGATACTTTTAAAAAAAATCATTTTAGTATTGATTTTTAACATATCGTTATTAAATGCAAACACAATTGCAGTAGTTTCTGATACACAGAAATCAGAGTTATCCAATAAATTTGGAAAAGATATGATTGCTATTTTAGATTCTCAGAAAAGATACGAAATCGTAGAACAAGAAAAAATAGAGGATATTTACAAAGAGCTACAAAAAAGTCAAACAGGATTGGTAAACCAAGAAGAAGCAGCAAAATTAGGATATTTAAAAGGAATTCATTATTTTATTTATTACAACATCAACAAACAAGAAAATAACATCTATGTTGGTAATTTTCGGATCGTTAAAACAGAAACAGGAACTATCATAGGGGCAGGTCGATCCAAAGGCGATTACGAAAATACACTGAACGATTTATCTCAACAAATCATTCATCAATTAGATATTTATTTAAACTTAAACAATCCACTAAGCCCTTATACAATTCTATTAAAACTCAACAAAGAAAAACCTCAATATAGAGTAGGAGAAACTCTCCAAATAAAATTTAAAGTGGTAGCACACAAACATGCTCAATCAAAAAAAGTGTACATACAACTCTTTTCTATCGATGCAACGGGCAAAATTACGATGATTTATCCGAATAAATATTCTGGCTTTGAACCCGTAGAAATTGATCAAGAGTATATCTTTCCTTCGCCAAAGGACGATTTTGAGTGGGAATTAACACCACCAACAGGCACTGAATATATTCAAGCTTTTGTTTCCGAGAGACCGATTGATATTTTTCAGACATGGAACAAAGCAAAAGAAGAATTATTTCCAGAATCGAAAGAAAACGGAAATTTACTAACAACCTATCGAGGAATACAAACAAAACTCAAAAAAGAAAAAATAGAAAATTGGTCAGCAATGAGAGTAGCATATGAACTACTTGAATGAACAAAAAGAAAAAATAACCATTGGATTGATGCAATTTGAAATCGATCCAAAAGAACCAACAAAAAACATAGAAAAGATAGCAGATTTTTTGTCTAAAAAAAATGACGATATTGTCGTATTACCAGAAATGTCTATTACTGGGTTTAATTTAAAATATTTAGAAAATTTTTTAAAAGAAGTTGATAAATATTTATATATATTACAAGAGCTTTCAAAATCTAACAAAACAGCAATCTGTACGACATTACCTTATAGAGAAGGAGATTTTATCTATAATCGTTTATTTTTTATTCTTCCAAATGGAGAAATGTATTGGTACGATAAACATTATTTAATTGATTGGGGTGGTTTTAATGAGGGAAAATATTTTACAAATGGAAATTTTTATTTAGTGATCAAGTATTATGGATGGATTATTGGTTTTGCTATTTGTTATGATATAAGATTTCCCGAATTGTTTTATTATATGAATAAATATTCTTGGGAAAACTATCATGATTTCATTAAATTGTTTTTAATTCCTGTCCAGTGGCCAACAAGAAGAATACAACATTTTACGCTACTTTCTAAAGCAAGGGCAATAGAAAACTTAGCTTATGTTGCAGCAACAAATTGTATTGGTAAATTAGGAGATTTAGAGTTTAACGGAAAAAGTGCAATTCTTAATCCCGATGGAGAAGAATTAATTTTTCTAGAAGATCAAGAAATATTAAAAGATTATACAATTGATCTTAAACTCGTAGAAGCAATACAAAAAGAAAGGCCTATTTTAGTTGATCGATACAAAAAATATTATTATTGACAATCAATGAATTTTGATTTATGAATAAAACATTGTATGAAGCATAAGATAGAAATATCCAAAGAGCTTGAAGATTTAATTCCACTTTTTAAACAAGAAACACAAAAGAATTTAGAATTATTAAAGCAAGCAATTCAAAATAAAGATTTTGAAGGTATACGATTTATTTCTCATAAGATAAAAGGATCGTGTGGTTCGTATGGTTTTGATTATATGTCAAAATTGGCAAAACAAATCGAAGATAATTCAAAAAATGAACGTTCTATAGAAACTATCAATAAAATCTTCGATGAATTATATAACTATTACTTAAATACAGAAATAATTTTTGTAGACAAACCTTTATAGTAGGGTATTTTGATCGATAATTAAAAAAACATGAGTATTAATTTTTATTACTTCAATTTAATACAATTTATATTTTTGATTTTTTATTTAATTTACTATGGAAAGATCAAACCATTTTTAGAATTTTTACAGGCATTTTTAACAGGTTTATTAGGTGGATTTTTGATCTTACTACTTGCACCTTGGTTTTTAAAACTTTTTCATCCTTCATTAGAAGGTTTAGATATTTTTTTTAAGGCAGCTACCATAGAAAAACTCATGTCTTTTTTGTTGATATTAACATTGATTTATTCTTTCGAAAGAAAAGAGAGTTTAGTTAAAATTATTGTAGCGGGGATACAGTATGCTGCTGGATTTGCGTTTTTAGAAAATATTATTTATCTAATTCGTTTCGAACCACAACTAACATATTTGCGTTTAATTTCTTCTGTGCCGATGCATCTATCTACTTGTGGTATTCAATCTTATTATATGGGATTAGCAATTTTTTATTCGTTAAGAAGAAATAAAATCATCAATTTTTTTAAAGCATTGTTGATTCCAATTGTTTTACACGGACTTTATGATTTTTTAACATTACAGCGAGAAGAAACATATTTTTATTATATTGGTTTTGTGATTGTAGTATCTGTATTTATATTAGAAGTATTTTTTTCAAAAATTCTAATATATCCTGATGGAAAAAATTTACAAAAAGAAAGCTTACGATTGGAAGATTGGATTACGCTACAAATTCAAAAAGGACATTCAAAATGGATTTTATATTCTTCGGGAACCAAAAATTTACCACGAATATCTTTTTTTAGGTTCCAAAAAGATTACATTAAATTGTTCATTGCTTTTGCGATGTTGATACCAGTAGGCTTATATTTGTATAAACCGGATTTTTATTTAAATTATATTAATATTCCCGTACAATATCGATTCACATTATTGTTTATCATGCCTTTGTCGTTTTTTTTCATGTTTTTGACACTTGGTAGCGTAAACCCAGAATATTTTAAAAATAAAAAAATTCGTATACCAGTAGTATTAGATGTAGAAATATTATTACCAAATCGAAGTGTTACAACAGCAATTTGTTATGAATTAAATCCTTATTCCACGTTTTTACATTCAGAAGAACAATTTGTAGAAAAGGAATCTGTGCTATTAATATTTAGCTATAAAAATCACACTTCTTATCCAATAAATGCGCGGATTATAAAATATATTCCTAACCAACATCCAGAGTATCCATCAGGAATTATTGTATCTTTAAATCGATTTTCGAAACAATTTAATTTTTTTTACTATCGATATTTATTATATCGATTGATAAAAGGAATTATCTTTTTATTGAACTTACCAGGAAGTAAAGCAATAAGGGCTTTATTTGTTAGACCATTAACTGTAATGCAAAACGAAAGACTTTATAGAAAAGGGGAATTTATTTTTCATCAAGGAGATACTGGAAGGCATTTTTATTTAATAAAAAAAGGTAAAGTGGGTATATTTAAAGAATTTGATAATGGAAGAATGCAAAAAATAGCTGAGTTAGGAACAGGAGAAATTTTTGGAGAGATGGCAGTTGTATCAGATGCACCGCGTTCTGCCTCTGCACAATGTTTAGAAGATACCATAGTTGCTGTTGCACACAAAGATCATTTAGAGGCATTAGTTCAGTCCAACCCGCAATTTACGATGGAATTGTTGAATCACTTAATTAAGATGGTTCACAAAAGAGAAGAACAACTAGAAGAATACAGAAAACTCCAAGAGATTTATTTGAAAACATTAGAACAGTTAAATTCTACAAAAAAATCCTAGGTTAATCGAAAAATTCTTCTTTTTCTTTTTTTATTATAATGATTCCTTCTTCGTCTAAAAGTTTGGCTTGTTTTAATATGTAGTTTCTTGCTTCTTGGATTTTTTTTACTGGTATGTTCGAGAGAATATCCATTTCGAATAAAACATCCGAAGCTTTGTTCTGAGATAATGCGTTAAAAAAGCTCCTTTTAAAATCGTCTGGCATACCTAGTAGTGCAGTTGCAATGATTTTTGCATCAATTTTTGATAATAAAATGCGAAGCTCTTCGACTTCTAATTTTTCTAATTCTTCGAAAGTATATAAACGAGATTTGATTCTTTCTAATAGTTCTGGATCTGTTTCTTCTAAAAATTCCAATAGTTCGTTTTCGTATTTTCGATCGAGATGATTCAAAATCGAAACAACTGTTTGTATACCACCTGATTCGGAATATATTTCGTTTGTTTTTTTTGTAAGTTTATACTTTAATTGTTCGATTGCCTTTTCTAGAATGTCGGGAATAAAAGATGCAGAATGAGCAATGCGAAAAACAATTTCTTTTCTTAATTCAGGAGAGAATAATTTTATTAATTGTGCAGTAAAAGCGGGTCTTAGTAATGATAATATTGCTGCAATAATTTGAGGATGTTCGTCTTGTAATAAAGATACGACAATCTTGGGATCATAGTTTTCTAAGAATTGAAGTTCTTTTTGTAAATCTCGATTTTCTGCTTTTTTGATGATCTCTTCTATCTTTTGAGGGCTGTTATTAAAGGTTTTTTCTAATATTTTTGTTGCTTCTTCTTTTCCTGTTGTATAGATAGATTCGTCGTTGAGGCTTTCGTAAAATTCTTTTAATATTTCCTTTTTTTCTTTTTCGGAAATTCGCTTTATTTTTAACATCTCTTCTACTAAAATTTGAATTTCTTCTTCTGATAATTCTTTTAAGATTAAAGAAGCTTGCTCTGGTCCAAGCGCGATAAGTAATTTGGCAGCTCTTTCTTTACCTTGTTTATTGATGGAGTTTTTATTGATGGTTTTTGGCTTTTCTTTATTATCAATGATTTCTTCTCCAACTGTAAAATCGATCTTGTTTTTTTTATTCTTCATTGAATATAAACAAAATTATGAATAAGAAAAAAGAGCAAGAGTTTTTTTTGATCTTAATACAAAAAATGATTGATGTAAGAATTTTATCCATACGACAATAATTTAGAAGTTGTATTTTATTTCAATCCTCTTAAAATGGTATATGCTATGGAAATCGAAGGAATAAAAAATGTATACAAAAGAATTGGAGAAATTCAAAATAAAATCAATTCTATTCAAACTAGGTTTGTACCAAAAAGTTTTTTAGAACAAGTAAATACTTTAAACAAAGAAAAGATTGAATCAGAATCAAAAGATAAAATTAATCCAGTCGAACGCTATCGAAAGGAAAGAACCGAGACAGATATTGGAAAATATTCAAAAAAAGAACTACTCAACCTAATAGAAGATATTGCAGAAAAAGAGGGTGTATCGCCAAACCTAATAAAAGCCATAGTAAAAGTAGAAAGTAATTTTAACCCTAAAGCATTGTCTCCTAAGGGTGCATATGGATTGATGCAGCTTATGCCTAACACAGCAGAGTTATTAAATGTAGATAGGGAAAACCCTGAAGAGAATCTTTTAGGGGGGATCCACTATCTAAAAACACTTGCTTTAAAATATAAAGATTTGGACAAAGTGCTTGCTGCATATAATGCTGGTCCAGGAAATGTAGATAAATACAATGGAGTACCTCCTTTTACAGAAACGAAAAATTACATAAAAAAGATAAAAAAAATTTTGAACCAACTTGAAGATTAAAATTATATTATTTTTATCAATTATATTTATTAATTCTTGTTTTAGGGATGTTGATGATGCTATAATGTATCATATATACCAATCGTTTCATGGTCATATTCAATACGCAACTTGGGGGACAGAAATTCCACCAGAGTATCTTGCAGCATTAATATCTTTGGAATCGTATCCTCCTGGAAATTGGGATAGTGAACGTTTTGAACAAAAGGTGTACGAAAGATTGTTAAAATTAAAACAAAATGGAACTCCATTTAATAGTATTCCTCGCGAAAAAATTATTTCTTTGACAGAAAGTGAATTAAGACAATTAGCAACAAGTTATGGCTTAACCCAAATAATGGGATACCATTGTTTAGAATTGGGTTGTTCCATCGAAGATTTAAGAAGTAGTGATCATTTGTTATGGAGTGTTGCTTATATAAGAAGGCACTATTTAAAATATATTAAACAAAAACAATGGGAAATATGTTTTAAAATGCACAATACGGGTAATCCTTTTGGTAAAACCCACAACAAAGACTATGTGGAAAAAGGTTTAAAGCGAATGGAATATTATAGAAAATGGATTAGACTTAAAGGGAATTTATTAGCAAATCTTTATGAAAATTAATCGTAAAACATAAGGGGGTTTTCCCCTTATGTTTATTGTGCACTTACTTGCTGAGCCATTGTTTCGAATTTCTTTTGACCACCTTCGAATCTCATATAACCGACGCACATACATTGAGACCAATCTTCTTTTTCGCCTGGTTTTACACAACTACCAGTATTGTTATCAATTGCGCAGCAATCATAGATACCAACACCTTTAATTAAACCTTTGCTTTGTCTTACGATTGCAACTCCCGTAGATTGACCATCTTGAACCCCAGATGCTTGTTCTAGATAATCACCGATAATTTTAGATAATCCATCGCCTTTTATTTGTGTTAATGCAGCATCTCTACAAGTAGCCATCATTTGAGCAAGTCTTCCACTTTGAATTGCCTTTTCGGATGCTGCCGCAGAGAATTTTAAATATAAGTAATCTTTTGGTTTATCTTCTGTACAATATTGAGCTGGACTCCTACCTTTTTTTGCTTCTGCTGCATCGGGAGCACATGCCCAACCTTCGAATACCCAACCTGCTTCACCTACTGTGGTAGCATCTCTTCGTGCTTCATTTTTTGAACCACAATAGGCTGCAAAAATCGCAACTAAACTTAAAATAATTAATGTCTTTTTCATGTTTTTGAACCTCCTAGTTTTAATAAATGGAAATAAAAATAAACCTAAAAATCATTTTACAAATTGAGATAGAAAAAATTATTTTAAATTTCCTATTCTATTAAGTACTGACTAATATATGTTGAAAAAGGTTCAATCTTTTTTTTTAAATTTTAAAAAAAAATGTATTTTTTTATTAATTTTATTCTATCTGACGAACATAGTTCAAAACCCAAAATTCTATGCATATGATTTTTTTCTATCGTCAGATGACTGCTCAAAAGAAAATATTTTTCCGAATATAAAATTTTTTAAACGATCTTCTCTAAGGACAACTTTATTCGAGCCAGTATGTAAAGATTTTAAAGCGAAAGAAAATTATTATCCGATGGTGATTGATGGAGTAAGTAGTACATCACCAATTATTATAAAAACGGAATGTATTTTCGATAAAAATAAAATTCCTTTGAATCTTTCTTCTAATAATCCTTATTTTGTTCTGTGGGATTCGAACCATAATCAACTACACCCATTATCTGTTAGATATAACGACAAAAAACAATGTGGGTTGATAATTTTTCCAGAAAAAAAATTAAGCGAAGGTTCTTTTTATTTGTTTTTGTTTCGAAAAAGAGTATTCTATGATTTTCTAAAACAAGAATATAAATTAGATATAAAAAAATATTGGGAAGATTTTAAAGAAACCCAAATGTTAAGAGATCTTGATAAAGACCAAGAAAAAATGTTAAAAAGTATTATAAAATTTTACAGCGATATATTTTATTTTAACCCAGACGAAAATGTTTATTCAGTTTTTCCTGTTAGAAGTTATAGTGGAATTTTTGCTCCGTTTTTGTATTTTCGCAATTTAAGAAAAGAAGAATTAGATATAGATATCAAAGAAATAGAAGAAAATTTAGTTTATAAAATTAAATTTAAAGAAAAGAAAAAGAATGCTAAAAATATCAAAATTTATTACATGGGTATTGAAGATTTGGACTATAATATCAATTATGATTATACAAATTATTTTCTGATTTATGTTCCCAAAAAAATCCAAAAAGAAAACTTAATCGTCATTATTTCTAATGGAGATATAGTTTCTTTGCCATTTTTTAGAAATTTAGCAGAAGAAAAGAACCTCGTTTTAATAAGTTATTATGTATTTGATCGTTCTTATATTAATTTTATAAATGATATTTTTCTGTATGATAATATTGATAAAATTTTGCAAAAATTTTTAATAAAATATAATATAAAAAATATTTATAAAATTTGTTTTTTCGATAAAGAATGTATTGTTTCTACATTTTATCAAAACAAAATAAAGAAGGTATTTATTCATAATGTTCCAGATTATATTATAGATTCGTTTTATAAAAATTATTATTATGATGTCCATGTAAATAAAAATCTTTTTATAAATAGAAATCTAACATCGAAAGAGATTTTAAATCTTTTATCTATGCAATTAGAAGAAGATCTTTTAAGAATCAATTATTATATGGAAAATAAAGAAAAACTTATAAAATATTTAAACTATCAGTTTGACTTATATAAAATCAATTTTCTTTTTAATAAAGAAGAGTATAAGATTGATTAATAATATTTATTTAAAATCTTTTTTTAAAAGTTCCAAAAATTCTTTCACTGGTGGTCGAAAAAACTTCTTGTTTAAGATAAAATTTCCTTGGATTAAACCTGCAACAAAAACTAGAATCATCTGCGATTGTTCAAAAGAAATATCTAATTCTTCTTGTAAGATTAATGCGAACTGTCTAATAAACTGAAACGTAGATTTTCTTACAATTTCTGGCGATTCTTCTCGCACTAAATCGAATATTAGAATAGATTGTTTCTGAACAGTTGTAGGATTTTCTAATATGGTATTAACGAACTTTTCTATTTTTTCGTAAGGAGTTTTGCAATCTTTTAATATTTCATGAAATTCTTCTTTCGCTTTTTTCTGAAGCATTTTATACATTTCTATAAATAGATGTTTTTTCGACGGGAAGTAATAATACAAAGAACCAACAGAAACATTTAAGTGTTTTGCAATATCTTTTAATGTAACGTTTCTATACCCTCTTTGAAAAAAAATGTCTACACAGTTTTCCAATACATATTGTCTGTATTTATCATGATCTACTATTTTAGGCATATAACCTCTTTTTAAAATATTCAATGGTTTTGATTAATCCTTCTTCGAGTTTTATTTTTGGTTCATAGTTGATCAATTTACGTGCTAAGGATAAATCTGGTTTACGTTGGAGAGGATCATCTTCGGGAAGAGGTTTAAAAGTGATCTTTGATTTAGAATGTGTTAATTGAATCACCTTTTCTGCTAACTCTAATATAGTAAACTCGCCATCATTTCCTAAGTTTATTGGACCAGGATGTTGTTCTTGATTCATAAAATCGATCATTCCGCGAACTAAATCGCTCACATAACAAAACGAACGTGTCTGTTTACCATCACCATAAACTGTTATATCTTCGTTTTTTAATGCTTGAACAATAAAATTAGAAACAACCCTTCCATCATTAATTTGCATGTTAGGTCCATATGTATTAAAAATTCGAACAACACGAATATCTACTTTATGCTGCCGATGATAATCAAAACATAAGGTTTCTGCTGCTCTTTTACCTTCGTCATAACAAGCGCGAGGACCAATTGGGTTTACATTCCCACGATAGGATTCGGGTTGTGGATGTACCAATGGATCTCCATAGACCTCAGATGTGCTTGCTTGTAAAATTTTCGCTTTAACCCTTTTGGCTAATCCAAGCATATTCATCGTACCAAGAATGGATGTTTTGATGGTTTTAATAGGATTATACTGATAATGAACAGGACTTGCAGGACATGCTAAGTTGTAGATTTCGTCTACTTCTAATTTAATAGGATCGATGATATCATGTCGAATTAATTCAAAATTATCAAAATCCATCAAATGTTTAATATTTTCTTTTCTTCCTGTAAAAAAGTTATCCAAACATATTACATAATGGCCTTGTTTTAATAAAGCTTCGCATAAATGAGAGCCAATAAAACCTGCTCCACCGGTTACTAGGATTGTCTTCATGATTTCGAATTCAAATTTTTTTTTGTTTGATTATAGACAACCAATTTTAAAATGTATAATTTTTTATTATATTTTTTTTAGAATAATCAAAGCAATATCATCGTTTAATTCCGAAAAAGACGTATTTGTAATGATTTTTTTTCCAGTAAATTTCTCCACATCTACAATAAGAGAATTTAATAGGTCGTTGGGTTCTTTGTAAAGGTTGTTCAGTAAAAATTTTTCTAGACGTTCATTTCCATAGAGTTCTTGATTTTGATTCATCGCTTCGATCAATCCATCTGTATATTGAATAAATATATCATTAGATTTTAATTCCACTCGTTGGGATTTAATTGTTGTTTGATATAAATCATTTCCTATCGCTGCTAAGGGTAAACCACCAACAGGAAAAAAATTGATCTTATCGCCGCGAATTAAGATTGCTGGAAGATGTCCTGATGAAACAAATCGTAGTGTAGACGTTTCTTTATTATAGCTACCAATAAAAGCAGTGATAAAAATTTCTGGTGGAGTTTCGTTGTGTAAATCTTCGTTTAATATCATAGAAATTCTTAATGGATCCGTTATACCTTGCTTAACAATAGAATGAAGTCGAGAACGCATTAAAGTCATAATCAAGGCTGGTCCAACACCATGACTAGAAACATCCGCGATGATAAACACAATCTCTTTATCGTTAGCTTCTATAAAATCATAATAATCACCGCCTACACCATTCATTGCTTTATAAAACGATGCTATTTGTAGATGATCTTTGATGTTTTGTGGAAAGGAAGTAGGAAGCAAACGTTTTTGAATTTCTTCTGCTGCATTAAGTTCTTTTTTTAGTTCTTCTCTTTCTTTTAAGCCTTTAACCATCAAATTTACTGACTCTGCTAATTGGCTTAATTCATCTTTTCCTTTGTATGGGATAAAAATATTTAGTTCGCCATCGGCGATTTTTAGGATTTGTGTTATGATAAATTGTAGTTTTTTAATCAAAATCCCGCTAAATAAAATCGCGATGATTAAAAATCGCGCACCTAATGCAATAGCTGTATCGATAAATTTACTTTTTTCTAAGGAAAGTTGATTCTTGAATTTTCGCATTTCTGTAATGATTCGCGTAAAACCAGCAGTATTTTCAGTTAAACTTTTTTTTGCTAATTCTTCTATGTCCGTAGTATGAATTTCTATAAATATGTCTCTTGCCTCTTTTTTGTCTAAAATAACAAACCCTCTGTAAAAATATTTATTGAATTGTTTTTGTTCAAAAGGAGAAAAAAGCCAATCTTCTAAATCTTGAAAAAATGTTTTATAGAATTCTCTTACAGTTGGGGATTTTATATAATCTGTATAGCGGTTCGGGTCAAAATTGTATTCTAAAAATATTTTTTTGTATAAAACATTTTCTGGTAGATAAAGATATGCATCTAGTATTTGTAGATTTTCGTCAAATACCCATTGCTTTTTTTGATTTTCTAATGTTTCTAATTCTTTTTTTAGAGAATTGATTTCTTTTATTAAAGGGATGCGAGCTTCGGTGTTGTTTATCGATAATGCAGTCAATTGCTTTTGTTTATCTTTTATTTTTGATTCAATATCGTTTTTTTGATTGAAATAATCTAAAAATGCTGAGTTGTATTTTTTCAATATTTCGTAGGAATGCTTTTCTATTAGGTTTTTCTTTTTTTCTAATAGATTTTGCAAATTGTTTAACAATAATCTATAATTTTCGTCTTCGTACAATTTGCTTCTATCGCTTGCGCTGTTTTCGATTTGTATAATTTTATTATAAATTTCTTTTATTTTAAGATTTATATTTTTAATTTTACCTGAAAGTATTTTCCATTGGTATTTATCTTTTGATTGCAATGATTGAAGAATTTTAATGCTACGTTCATATATAGCTGGATATTGGTAGATAGTTTTTAATATTAAAAAATAATCAGTGTTATCGATCGAAAATTGCGTGCTAAAAGGTTCAATTAGCGGTTCATTGTTTTTGTATTGTTCATAGATTTTATTAAGGGGATCTTTAACTAATGGGTTTTGCCAACTAATTTTATTTATAGGAGAATGTTCATTAACAACAGAAAGATTTTTAGTGTCGAATCTTTGCCATCTTAACGTATTGATGGATTCTATTCTATATTGATTAAAATCTAAACCTAAGAAAAAATTTCTTTGTTTTTCTTCATAATTGTAGATGAATCGAATTAAATCATCAAACTGTTTTTTATAGATTAAATACTCGTTTTCTTTTTGTTCTATTTTTGATTTTGCCAAGTTTTGTGCCAGAAAAAAAAGATTTTCTCTTTCGCTTTTTTGTAATTTTCTTTGGGATTTTTCTTCTAAGATAGTGATGATTTTTTCTTTTGATTTTTCGTATAATTCTTTTTTCTTGGGATCTAAATTTTTATTATTGTTCGATTTTTCTTCTTTAATGCGAAATGTTTCGAGTTGAACTAATACATCGCCATAATAATCTATCTCCGATACAAGATTTTGGACAGGAAACAAAAAAGGGCTTATTTCTTTTTCGAAGGCATTCCGAAGAGTTCTTTCTTGTTGGGAGCTATAAATGGTAGATAGAATAAAAATAAATACCACAATGATAAAAAAAGTAAAAAGAGCAATTCTACCTTTAATGCTACTTGTATAAAAATATATTTTTTTGAACATAATTTTCTTTTATTTTTGATTTAATGTGTTTCAAGTAAAAATAATCAATCTTGAAAATATTTTTTAAACCAATGATAATTCTTCAAGTGAGAGTTCTTTAAGAATGATGGGAAATTTTATTTCTGGTCTATCTTTTAAAAATGCATAATCTTCTGTTACGATTAAAAAACCATCTTTTTCTAAAAATAATTTTTCTAAGAAAGGAATTTTATCGGTAATATCTGTTAAGTAAATCGTTAAAGGATTTTGTGATAGGTGTTTATTTGTATAAATTTTATTTTTTTCGAGAATATTTTTTACATGTTTGGCTGTTTCTATCGAAGAGTCAATAAGAAATAAATGAGGATATATTTCTTGAATATCTTGTTTAAGCAAGGGATAATGAGTACAACCAAGAATCAAATCATTTATGTTTAAGTCCACGATTTCTTGTAAGTATTCTTTTATCACGTTTTTTGTAATGGGGTGATTGACCCATCCTTCTTCTACTAAGGGAACAAAAAGAGGACATGGTTTAGAGAATACAAATATTTCGGGATCGCGAGCATGGATAAGATTGGGATATTTCTGTGATTTTACAGTAGCTCTTGTTCCAATTATGGCAACAGAGGTTTGGTTGGATTGATGAAAAAATGCATCTACTCCGGGCTCAATTACTCCAACTACGGGAATTTCGAAGGTTTTTTTTAGCACATCCAAAGCATGAGCTGATGCTGTATTACATGCAACAACAAGTAATTTTATGTTTTGTTTTACAAGAAAAGACGCGATTTCTAAACTATATTTTATGATTGTTTCCTTTGAACGCGAACCATAAGGAACACGCGCAGTATCTCCCACATAGATAAAATTTTCTTCTGGTAAATGGCGGATTAATTCTGCAAGAACAGTTAATCCGCCTACTCCAGAATCGAATATACCAATGGGTCTTGGATCCATTAAGAATTTACTTTATCTAATTCGAAAGCATCGTGAACGGCTTGTAATGCTTTTTTCCCTACATCCTTTTTAACAACAACAGAAATTTTGATTTCGGACGTAGAGATCATTTCTATGTTGATGTTTTCTTTTGCTAATGCTTCGAACATTTTGCCAGCAACACCGGAATGAGACTTCATACCGATTCCTACAGCAGAAACAATTGCAATGTTTTCGTCAACATCATAAGAACCTGCTCCCATTTCTTTTATGAAAGATTCTACAATCTCTTTTGTAACATAAAGGCTATCTACTGGTATAGTAAAAGAGATGGTATTCTTTTGATCTTTTCCTGTACTTTGAACAATCATATCTACGTTGATATCTGCTCTTGCTAAACGGTTAAACAAATTTGCTGCAAGACCTGGTCTGTCGGGAATATCCATGACAGAAATTCTTGCTTCGTCAGTTTTTAAAGTTACACCTCTAATGAGTACTTTTTCCATGATTTTCTCCTCCGGCACTACTAATGTTCCTGGATTGTTATTGAAACTTGAACGTACGTGAATAATCACATTGTATTTTGATGCAACTTCAACACTTCGGGAATGTAATACACCTGCTCCCAAACGTGCTAATTCCAGCATCTCTTCGTAGCTAATCATCGAGATTTTTTTAGCTGATGGAACTTTATTAGGATCTGTTGTATAAACTCCATCCACATCTGTATAAATTTCGCAAGCATCAGCTTTTAATGCAGCAGCTAATGCAACGGCTGTTAAGTCCGATCCGCCTCTGCCTAATGTGGTAATGTTAAAGTCTTCGTCTATTCCTTGAAAACCAGCAACAATCACTACTTTTTTTTGTTTTAATTGTTCTGTAATTCTTGCTGTGTCGATGGATTGAATCCTTGCCATGGAATGTTTTTTATCTGTAAGAATTTGAGCTTGGGCACCTGTAAAACTTATTGCTGGAACTCCAATGTAATCTAATGCCATAGCTAAAAGTGCGATCGACACTTGTTCTCCTGTAGAAAGAAGAACATCCATTTCTCTCGCTTTTGGGAATGGATGGATCTTTTTTGCCATTTCTATCAGTTGATCAGTCGTATGTCCCATTGCAGATACAACAACGACTAAATCATGCCCTTGATCGTAATACATTTTGATTCTATTTGCAACATTTTTGATTCTATCTGTATCACCTACGGATGTTCCACCATATTTTTGGACAATTAAACCCATATTGGTTGACATTTTTTTATGATTTCTCTTAAAGAAAAGAATAAATTCGTTGTCTTGATAAAAATTTAAAAAGATTTATCTTTTTTATATTATGAAAAATAAGTATCTTTATATTTTTTATCTATTTGGTTCTATTGTTTTAATTTATATTCTAAGTGTTAATAACGACTATACGAAAGTTCTAAACATTTTGATCCTCGATTTTGTTTTTATTCTTTTGTTTTACTTAAAATACAAAAAAAGCGAAAATCTTTTGTTTTATTTAAGATTAACATTTTATTTAATTTTTATTAATCATCTTACTTTGTTGAGCTTTATAATTTTACAGTTTAAAGGTATAAAAGTTCATTACTATATATATTTTCAGTTTGTATTTTTTTTATATTTGCTTTTAACATCTAGAAAAAACTTAAATTATTTAAACATCTTGGTTTTATTTGCTCTTTTAGTAACACCCGTTTCTTTATTGTACGATCATTATTTTTTTGGAGAGTATAGTATATTTTTATTTTTTTTAATCATTTTAGAAATTCTTATTAACAGAAACATTTTCTTGATATTAAAACCTAATAAGATAGGATTATTATATATATTTTATATTATTCTTTTATTAATAGGAATTGTTCAATTCTTTTACGTAATTCCCAAAGGCAGTATAATATTCCATTGGTTTAAATTTTTTATTTATCTTGTTTCTTTTCTATCTTTCTTGTATTTTTTTAAAAACAATCGTCATTTTGATAGAATTTTATATGTTCTATCTTCTTATATATCTATTCAGTTATTTTTTATTACTTTAATGATATTTTTGCATAAAAATAATATCATTGGTAAAGCAAACGAAAATTTTTTTGCGATGTATTTTGATTGGTCAATCTTTTTTATATTATTAGGTTTTTTTCAAGAATCGAACAGAAAGAAAAAAATTGTTCGTTTTTTGTTTTTAATTATAACTTTTTTCTTTTGCTATTATGTAATTATACTTTTTGATGCAAAAACAACCATGCTTGCAATTCCATTAACTATCATTTTGGTTCTGGCTAAGTATTATTGGGATAAATTAAATTTATCGAATGATCTAAAAAACAATTTATATTTATTTATATTTGTTTTTATATATATTTGTCTGTATTTTGTTTTATTTTATTATGCTGTTTATTCTCAAAATAGTTCTATTATGACACGTTTTTTTTATTGGTATGTAATAATGCAATATTTTATTAAGAATCCACAACATATTTTCTTTGGGTTGGGAGAATACGAGTGGGGATTTTTGTATAAATATTTAACTTTTGATATAAATACCTTCCCATATTTAGCATTTACAGACTATAAGTTCTTTTTCGGTACACATGCACATAACGATATAATTTCTATTCTTATTGGTGGAGGTTTGGTATTTCTTGGAATCTATTTTTATATAATTTATAAAATATTTCATTTAAAAAATTTTAATATAAGAGATTATGTCTTATTTTCTATTATAGTAATTGGTATTTTTCATGGTATAACAGAACCTTTTATGTTTAGTCAATATACTGGTTATATTTTTTGGTTTATTGCAGTAGTATTATTATATAGAAATCAACAGCTAGAATTTGATTTTTTAAACAAAAGTTTTAGGCCAAAGATTCAAAATTTAAAAAGATTTATCAAAATTTTTATATATATTTCTATTATTTTTAATCTATATTTTTTCGTAAAATTAGAACTAAAAAGAAATGTATATTTAGATTACTATTACAACAAAACATTAGATGAATTAAAATATTTTTACGAGGTAAAACGAGAAGAAAATATAGATACTAGCAAAAGAATCAATCAAATCCAAGAGAAAATAAATTTGTTAAAAGTACTTGTTTATATTTCTCCATGGGAAAAAGAAAATTATTCTATATTAGCGGATTACTGGATTAATCTTTATATCTATCAGCCAGATAGAATCTATTTAAAAAATGCTTATCAAAATTCATGTAAGAGTTTTTATTTAAATCCCTTAGTAAAAGACTATGATAGAGTTAATGTGTTAATTTATAGAGAAAAAATCGAAAATGATTCTTTCTATTGCAAACATTTAGAAAAATTTGATCCTTATAATTTGTTAGAAATCAATCAATCTTCTTTTAGTGAGAAAAAATAAAGCAATCATTAAAATCAACAAAGAGAAAATACTAACAATGATTCCTTTAATAAGACTATTGGGATAAAACTTAAATTCTATTGTATGTTTACCTTGCGGAACTACTATACCTACTCCCACAATGTTTGCTGGATATATTTTTGCTTCTTTGTTATCGATATATGCCTTCCAATAAGAGTTAAAGTTCTCTAAAAGTACTAAAAATCCTAAATTTGAGTTTGTTGTTTCTAATTTTAAATAATATTCTTTTTCTTCTAGCAGAGTAACTTTCGCATTGGAATTAGAATAACTATTATTTAAAATTACATCATCTTTTAGGTGAATATAAGATTCTTTTTGTAGATCGATATTACTACTAAAATTATCATCAAACAATTTGTATAAAAATGCAGATGTTTCTAGAAAATTTATTGTATTCGTAAAAAAAATTTTTGGTGCTACATTGTTATATTCAATCATTTTAATAAGAAAATTTTGGTTTAAGTAATAATTCTTAATATAATTTATATCATTACTAAGTTTATTATCAGGAAAATAAAAATAAGAAATGCTTTGTTGATCTTTATTAGGTTCATAGAATGCATCTCCATTAAACAAATAACGTTTATTGTTTGTTGTATCGATAATTTCTAGCGATACAAATCGAATTTCTAAATCGTTCATCCATGGTTCGAATTTTATTTGAATATTCTGTGTGTGATTTGTTAATTCTTTTTCGAAAAAATAGATATATTCACAGTTGGTTCTATTGATTCGTTTAATGAAATTATTCAAGCGAAGATTATTACAATCATTTTCGTACCAAGATATGTTGTTTTCGAACATTAAATCTATGGTATCTTTGTTGTTGATAGTAGTTTTTAATATTACTTGATCTTTTTTTAAGTGGATTTTTGGGTTATTCATTAAACTAAAGTATAATTTTATTTGATAATTTTTGGAGTTTAAGATTTCTATAATCTCTTTTGGTATAGTAATATTGTAGATAGAATGATAATTTTTATTTATTGTTAGATAATAAGAATAAAAATAATCATCAGCAAATAAATAAAAAAAGCTTTTTTCCACATTCCATTTAGGAAGTATATGATTAAGAGACGAAGCCAAAAAATTAAAAGCTACAACGTTAAAGTTCGCTAACGATGAGTATACACCAGAAGATGGAATACGATACAATGCATTTAAATTATTAGAATACGGATAAAAAGGGCATTTGCTAGAATTATAGATCAAACAAGGTTTTTGGAAGTAAATTCTTTTGTTTTCGCTGACTGATATTTTATCATTCTTATAGATTAAATCCTTTTTCGATGCATATAAAACAGAATCGATGTATTGAATGTTTATGCCTAAGTCGATTATCACAAGAAATAAAATAAGAATAGATAATCTTTTATAGTTTACAAAAAATATAAATATTATTAATAAAAATATTAATATAAAATATTGAAATATTATTCCATTATTTAATGACAAATTAAAAAGTCTTATATTTTGTAATGTCTTGTATTTTTCGAAAATTTCGGGAAAGATCAAAAAATATAAAATTGGTAGAAAGAATAGAAATAATAAATATAAAATTGATGTAGTTTTAAATGTACGAATTTTTAACAAGCTTTTTAGTTCTGCAATTAAGATACTAGATAAAATAGAAACAATAAAAGTAATTTCTAAAAAATGTCGCGAAGGACCTCGTAAGGTATTTATAACAGGCAACTTATAAAGTAATTGAGAAAAAATTGTTTGGCTGCCTAATGTCCACAAAAAGAAAAAAACCAAACTAAAAATTGAAAATAAACGAAAGCTTTTATCTTTTATAAAGAAGATTACGATTAAAGAAAATGCTCCAAATAAACTAAAGTATCGGTAAAGTTCATGGAAGTTATGCGATGCAATATGGTAGTATTGTTGGGGAATTACATAATAAAAAAACTGATTTTCTGCAATTCCTCCCCAAAAATAGGGAAAAATTAAGTTAATAAGATTTCTTAAAGGAAATTCGTATTCTGTAAAGGCAACAAAGCTGATCTTAGATTTGCGAAAAGAATTTTGAGTCAATTCGACTAATGGCAATAACTGAAAAGAAACTATGAGTAAACTAAAAACAATTGCAAGGAATAATAAACCAAATTTCAATAAGTTATTTCTATATTCGGATTTATCTTTGGTAAGAAACAAATCAAACATTGCATAAAGAAAAATAAAAATCAATATTTGAAGATGAATTTGTGGATGTCCTGATAAAAAAGTAAGAGAGTTAGAAAAAATCAAACCAACATACCAAAAGAAAGAATTCTCTTTAAGAAATTTGTAACAAAAATAAAAAATTATGGGCAAAAATACAGAGGTGGAAACAATACTTAACATACTGATTTGTCCAGCAATACTACCACTTAAAGAAAAAATTATTCCACTAATTAAAGAACCTAAATAGTTTCTAGAAAATTCGTAAGAAACTAAAAACGTAAAATAAGCACCAATCATAATAAAGTGTAAGATATAATAATCAAACCCAGTTAAAGTTGGTGGAAATAAATATTTAAAGGGATAAAATGTTTGCCATTGTGGTTCTGCAAACGAAGGGAAACCAAAACCTAAATATTTGTTCCAAAATCCTCTTTGTGTAAAATATACATAAAACTGAGCAAAATTATCATGGTTAATAAAATGATGATCTAATATATAAATTTTATTAAATACAATTATAAATAATACTAAATAAAAAATTATTGGAAAAAATATATATTTAAAAAAACGATTTTTTTCTAGAATGGTCATCAATCCAATTATTTATAGGTATGATTATAAACAATTCTATTTTCGAGGGATTGGAATGGTAAAAATATACAATTTAGTGGGAATTAATCCCACTAAATTTTAAGCTTCGAGGTTTTTTAAAGCAAATTCCCAATTCACTAATTTTGTTATAAAAGTATCTATGTAATCGGGTCTTCGATTTTGGTAATCTAAATAATAAGCATGTTCCCAAACATCAATTGTAATAAGGGGTTTTAAATTTTTTGTGATAGGGGTTTCTGCATTTGGGGTTTTTAAAACTTTGAGCTTTTTATCTGCTGGATCTAAAACCAACCATGCCCAACCACTGCCAAATTGAGTTGCAGCTGCTTGTTTGAATTCGTTTTTAAAATTATCGAAACTTCCGAAATCAGCAATAATCTTATCGAGTAAAGCCTTTGGTGGTTCTCCACCTCCGTTGGGCTTCATAGAATGCCAATAGAAGGTATGATTCCATACCTGGGCAGAATTGTTAAAAATTCCAACTTTTGATGAATCTTTAGCAGATTCTTTTATAATGGTCTCTAAATCTGCTTTTTCTAAGGGTGTTCCTTGAATCAAATTATTCGTGTTGTTAACGTATGCAGCATGGTGCTTTCCATGATGGAATTCCAATGTTTTTTCTGATATGTGTGGTTCCAAAGCATTTTTTGGATAAGGTAATTCTGGTAATGTTATTGCCATTATCTTCCTCCTTTTTTAGTTAAATTAAAGTTAATACAGAATTCGATTAAGTCAATCAAAATTGTTGATATTATACAAAGTTTTATAAAAAAGTTATATTATTTGAAAGTATTTAATATTTATTTTAAAATTTTATAAAAATTATTAATTATTCATTTTTTAAAATTCTTCTATTTTTGATACTCATAGACAATGTATGTTTGTCTGTAAATTCGAGGGTTGAACCTGTGGGAACCCCATGAGTTAATCGAGAAAAAGTCACAGGATAATGCGAAAATTTTCTAACTATAAAGTCGGCAGTAGCATCTCCTTCTAACGTTGGGTTGGTTGCAATAAAGCATTCTTTGATGGTTCCGGTTTTTAGTCTTTGCTCTAATTCTTTTATACGTAAGTCGTCTTCTCCAATTCCATCGAGGGGAGATAATGCTCCCATTAAAACATGATAAATGCCATTGAATTCATTCGTAGATTCGATAATAAAAATATCTGATGGATCTTCTACAATACATACAATTTCTTTGTTGCGATTTTCGTCTTTGCAGATATCGCAGATTGGTTCCAAAGAGAAGCCACCGCATATTTCGCAAAATTGAATCTTCTCTACTAGCGATAAAATCGAAGAAGCAAGTCTTTGGGCTTCTTCTTTGTTGCTTTTTAGTAAATGAAATGCAATCCTTCTTGCGCTTTTTTCTCCAATGCCTGGTAATCGCGTAAAAATTTCGATAAAAGATTCTAATTCTTTTAAAAACATTTATTTTAAAAACTGACCTAATTTTCCTAATCCACCTTGCCTTTTCATTTCTTTTTCTAATCGTTTTTTGCTTTTTTCTATTGCTCCATTAACTGCCATTGTAATCCATTTTTGTTGTTTTTCTCTATCAGTTTCTTGAAAAAATTTATCATTTAGTATGATTTGTATTACTTTACCTTCGCCATTAACAACTGCTTCTACTGCTCCTTTGCCAGCTTCGTCCTTACTTTCGATTTGATTGATGATTTCTTGCAATTTTTCGGCTTCTTCTTTTAGTTCTTTCATTTCGCTTAAATTTTTTAGTTTATCTTTTAATCCCATAATGATACAAAAAAATCAGAATATTTTCGAAATCAATAAATTATTTTATAAACGCAATAGAACAATGTTTAATCAAAAAATTAAAAAAATTATCATAGATAAATAATAAATAATTGTAAAAAAATAAAACAAAAATATTTTAGTGTTAGGGGGAATTATGAGTGTTCAAGATTTACCTTTAAGTAAACAAATTGCATATGCATTAGGACAATATGGTTGGTCGATATTAATCAACATAATTGGAATACAATTAGTTTATTTCTATGCACCACCAGAAAATGCAGGTTTACCATATTTTATTCCACAGGTAACCTTCTTGGGATTTTTGAATATCCTTTCGATAATCGCAGCATCCGGACGTTTGTTTGATGCTATCACAGATCCAATAATTGCAGGTTTGAGCGATCGTTTAAAACATCCGAAAGGAAGAAGAATACCCTTTTTAAATTGGGGTGCAATTCCATCAGCTTTATTTTGTTTTTTGATCTTTTTCCCCATAGAAAAAGATCAATCTACTTTAAATGTTGTATTTATCATTACCGTGCAGTTACTTTTCTTTCTTTTCTTAACCATGTATGTAACACCTTATTTCGCGTTATTAGCTGAACTTGGTCATACTGCAAATCAACGCCTAAATTTATCGACTTATATTTCTATCACTTATGCATTAGGTATTATGACCGCAGCTCAAGTACCTCTTGTTGCAAATCTTCTTAAAGATAAATTGAATTTAGATGCTGTAACATCGATGCAATATAGTATTGGTATATTTTGCTTAATTTCTATTATACTAATGTATTTTCCTATATGGTTTATCGAAGAAAAAAAATATTGTAAATCTAATCCAATCGATATACCTATATTAGAATCTCTAAAAAGCACTTTTAAAAACGAATATTTCCGGTATTATGTCATTGCAGATTTTGCTTATTTTGCCTCATTAACTATTATAATGACTGGATTGTTGTTTTATACAACAGTTTTATTGTTTCCCGATGATAAAGTAAAAGGCGAAAATATCGTAGGAATCCTATTACCCATTATGATATTAACTTCTTTTGTGTTGTATCCTGTCGTAAACATCTTAGCAAAAAAAGTAGGGAAAAAGATCTTAGTTGTGATTTCTTATGCTGTAATGAGCATCGTCTTTTTACAAATTTATTTTATGGGAGAAAAATTTTATAACAGAATTTTTTCACCTGATCTTCAGGCTTTTGGAGTCATTATTTTGTATTCTATACCATTAGCCTTTGTAAGTATTTTGCCCAATGCAATATTAGCTGATATTGCAGAATATGACGCAAAGAAAACCAATTTACCCAAAGAGGGAATGTATTTCGCAGCGAGAACCTTCTTACAAAAAATAGGCCAAACCTTTGGAATTTTTCTTTTTGCTCTTTTGATCCTTTTTGGAAAAGATCCTGGAAATGATTTGGGTGTCCGACTTACAGGAATTGCTGGTTTTATTCTATCGTTTATTGCTGCGATTTATTTTGCAAGATACAACGAAATAGAACTATTGAAAGAGTTAGAAAAATAGATGGAAACAGTTTTAATCACGGCTATTTTATATTTTATCAGTTTAGTTATATACAATAATTTTTCTTTTTTTAAGAAGTTTTTGATTCAGCCTTCGATTCTTACTGGTTTATTTTTTTTATTTTTAGGGAATCAGGGAGTTTCCATCATATCTAACGAAATATACAATGATTTAAAAATATTGCCAAGTATGTTGATTTCTTTTTTGTTTTCTGGAATCATCCTTTCGAGCCCAGCAGTGGATATAAAAAATTCTAGGTTTTATCTTCGTGTTCTTAGGCAGGGAATTTTTGTGTGGATTATAGCAATTTTGCAATTACTGATGGGATTTACGATTTCTTATTTTTATTTTGGGAAGGATTCTCCCTATTTGATTTTGAGTAGTTTAATAGAAATTGGTTGGATAGGCGGCCATGGAAGCGCAGCTGCCTATTCTGGTTTTGTAAAACAATTGGAGATTCCAGAAGCAGGAGATTTAGCAATCATTTCTGCTACCGTCGGTTTGTTATGGGGAAATTTAAGTGGAATCATTCTTGTAAATTTTCTAAAAAGTAAAGAAGTAAAAAAAAAAATCAATTTTGAATTAAACGAATTTCCAAAACCCCAAGAAAGTGAGTTAAATGTCACTAAAATGGTCTATGGTATTGTAATATCTATCATACCTGTTGCGATTTCTTATTATTTAAAAAAGGTTTTAGAATCCTTAGATTTTTTATCCGAATTTTTAAAAAATTTTATAGAACAATTACCTTTATTTTTTCTCGTGATTGTTGTTTCGTTTTTTTTAAGAGGAATATTTTTTATCTATTTTAAAAAAGAGGAAACCCTTTTTGTAGGTATAAAGATTTTTACGGGAATTGTTTTGGACTTGTTGATTCTTTCTGCCATTGCAACGATGAATCTTAGTATTATAATAAAATCGATTGATATTGTCGTCATTTATTCTTTGGGAGGAATTCAAACATCATTATTTGCATTTATTATCTCTCCTTTATTTGTCGATGAACATCCGGAGATTTCTTTAATCAATTATGGTATGGCAACAGGCACCACAGCTACGGGATTAATGTTATTGAATTCTTATAAAACGATAAACGATAAGTCTTCTCAACAAGCAATATTAGTTTATGGGAGTGCAGCTCCAATGTCCGCTCCTTTTATTGGTGGTGGTATGATTTCTTTATTAATTCCTCTTTTGATAAAAAATGGTTTTTTTTATTTATTATTTATAACGCTTTTTATCACGTTAGTCGTTTTAATAATTGCGAATTTATCATTAAAAAAATTTATAAATAATTTTATATGATATTTTTGCGATCTCTAATAGGAATATATTCCGAAGATAAAGGAAATTCGATTCGAGCTATGGTATTTTGATCGTCTTTAAACACTCTAAAATATTCTGGTTTAAAACCAGCTTCTTTGATCAAAAGCACAACAAGAGGTAAACCTAATCCTTCTCCTTCTTCGTTTATCTGTCCGTAATGGATCATAAAATCGATTAAATCTTTCGAATGCATTGCAATGGAAAGACTCTTTCTTAATCGTTTTTCTTCTTCTGGAAGTATTCTTGTATTGTTTATAACATAGATTAAAATTCTTTTTGTATCGATGTCAACTGTTAGATGAACTTTTAAACCTAAGTCTTTTAGTGCCTCTATCCATTCCTCTTTTTTTGTTAAATCTCTATGATTATGTAAATTTTGATTTTTAAACAGATGTTGATAATATTTTTTAAATTCTTCGAGCCCTTTTGAATATTCTTCTGTATTTTCGAAAGAATAATTATTTTTTATAAAAAAGATGCGTTTTAAATTGGACTTAATAGCATTGTTGATAAGTTCATAAATAATTTGAAATACAAAATCACCAAAATTGGGCTTTTGTAATTCTTCTTCTAATTGTTTAAAAAAAGTACGTAATTCGTCTTTAAAGTTATCGTCAAGAATTTCAAATTTATATTCTTTTTTAAGCATTAAAAATAAAATTTTGATCTTTGATTATCGCGTTGCATACTTCGAAAATAAATAAAGAAATTTGCATAATCCACACTAGCTTTTGATCTAATGACAATCGATGGAATTCTGTATGACCGTCGAATTCTTTGGGATCTATGGATTTAAGTGTTTCTTTTAATTGCATTTTAGACATAATCATATTTCTCACTCCTTTTGTCAACATTAATTATTAGGATAAATTGTTTTTTTTAATTCTTTTATATCAATCAAATCTTTATCCCTTGGTTCTTTTAAATTTTGTTTTAGCTCAATAATCGCTTGTTTAGAGAGTATGCAAATAGTGTGCCCAAAGATTTCAATATTTTCTGTTTTGTTGATCCATTTATCGTAGCTAAGATCAGGATGAATTAATACATCTACTTGTTTATAGGGTTTATTTTTGTCTATAAAGGTAAAAGCCAATGCATTTTTTTCTTCTATAATATATTTTATCAGCTCTTGATCGTATAAAATTTCTGCTGGAACAGGGGGGCGTGGTGTCATTTGAAACTCCGACATTACTTCTAAAAATAAATCTATGTTTTCTTTGCTCATTTGTAAAGAAATATCTAAGTCTAGTGTCATTCTTTCTACACCATGTAGCACTACTGCAACACCCCCGAAAACGATAAACTTAACCCCTTTAGTAGAAAGGGAAACTAATATATCTTTTAGGAATGTTTCTGACATTATTTATAAAAACTTGCAAATTTTTCTACAGGAATAGGTTTGATTTTGCTTGCATTTCCTGCTGTCCAAAATGCTTCGAAGCGTTGTTTGCAAATTTCTTTCATTGCTTTGATTGCTGGTTTTAAAAATTGTCGGGGATCAAATTCCGAAGGATCTTTTGCCATTACCTCTCTTACCGCAGCTGTCCAAGCTAATCGCAAATCGGTATCTATATTGATTTTACGAACCCCAGATTTTATTCCTTTTTGAATTTCTTCGATAGGGACTCCATAGGTTTCGGGAATGTTTCCACCAAATTCATTGATTTTTTGTCGAAGTTCTTGGGGAACAGATGATGAACCGTGCATTACCAAGTGTGTATTGGGTATCTTTTCGTGGATTTCTTTGATTCGAGAAATAACTAATACTTCTCCTGTGGGTTTTTGTTTAAATTTATATGCTCCATGACTTGTTCCAATAGCAACAGCAAGAGCATCAACATGGGTTAATTCTACGAATTTTTTTGCTTCGTCTGGATCGGTTAAGAGCTGTTCTTTTGTTAAAGTACCTTCTGCACCATGACCATCTTCTTTGTCGGCCTTCATCGTTTCTAACGAGCCTAAACAACCTAATTCTCCTTCAACGCTAATACCAAGTTTATGCGCGACATTAACGACTTCTCTCGTTACAGAAACATTGTATTCAAACTCTGCTGGGGTTTTACCATCTTCTAAAAGAGAGCCATCCATCATTACACTTGTAAAACCTAATCGAATGGCAGAATAACATGTTGCAGGGCTATTACCATGATCTTGGTGTAGAGCAACAGGTATTTCTGGCCATGTTTCTGTTGCTGCTAATATTAAATGACGAATAAAATTTTCGCCAGCATATTTTCTTGCACCACGTGAAACCTGTAAAATTACTGGGCTATTTGTTTCCTGTGCTGCTTCCATTATGGCTAATACCTGTTCTAAATTGTTTACGTTAAAAGCAGGTATACCATAATTGTATTCCGCAGCATGATCTAACAATAATCTCATTGGAACTAGTGACATAATAACAAAATTATTTATTAAAATTTACTTGCAATCTTTTTTTTTAATACTGAAACGTAATCATCTTTATCTTGAAATCTTTTAACTATATCATAATTATTTTGACATTTTTTAACAATAAAAAATATTATATTTATGCCAATTTTAAATGGTAGTAAAAAAATAAAAATAATTTATAAAAATAATAAAATAAATTGTTCTTTATTATTCGAAACAGTAAGTAAAATCGCATTAGTAATTGAAGATCAATTTCCCGATATAGAAAAATTAAAATACGAAGTTCGTTTAGATTTCGAAACAAGACAAGGGAATTATGATTGCTATTTCCAAAGCAAGGTTGAATTTGTAGGATATGATATGATTCACAAAAAATACATTATAGAAATCGATTATCCAGCTGTTTTTAAAAGAATATTAAACCCTATTCGAGATAATTAGGTTGATAATGAAAAATCAAGATGCCTTCTAATGGGTTTGTGTTGGTAATATTTATTCCAATAGCAGAACCGGTAGAAAAGAATAGGTTGTTTGAAGGAATTTTTAATATTTCCGACGCGATTTCTACAATATCTGGCATATGAAGCACAAAAATCAGTGAATCGTTCATTTGATATTTTGATAACAGTTCGTTAAAGTGAAATAGTGCGGAATTAGGTTTTAATTCCAGTTTTTCTTCTATGGGAATCTTGAATTCTTGGTTTAGGATTTGTGCTGTTTGTTTAGCTCTTAAAATAGGACTTGTTAAGATTTCCTTAAATTGCCAACGAGTTTTTTGTATAAAAGTTCTTATAATTTGAGCTTCTTTTTTTCCTTCTTCGGTTAAATTTCTTTGGGGATCTTCACTTGATTCATAAGCTTTGGCATGTCGTACTAGGATGATTTTCATGCAAAAACGTAAAATAAATCTATTTTTAAGAATCAATAAAAATTAAATTTTTGTTGATTTTTTTAAAAAATAAAAAAAATGTAAAATAATGTCACAAGATGTAATTGTCCAAAAGATTAACGAGAACATCGAAATTGCTGTTAGGAATGGTCGTTATTTAGCATTAAAAACCCATAGAATGACCGATACGGTAGAAAAACATATTCAATATGCATTAGAAAGTATTCTAAAAAAAACAGAGCACGAAAGATACATTCATTCTCTCTATACAATATTAAAAGAACTTGTGATAAATGGTTGTAAGGCAAACCAAAAAAGAATTTTTTTCGAAGAGAGAGGATACAATATTTCTGATCCAGAAGATTATAAAAAAGGCATGGAAGAATATAAAAAACATTTTAGCGAAGAAATGGCAATAGAATACGGAAAAAAAGCCAAGCAAAAAGGACTTTATGTTTTAATAGATTTTGAATTTGATGAAAATGGCTTAAGAATCGAGGTTATTAATAATTCTTCTATCGCAGAACAAGAAGAAAAAGTTATGAGGGAAAAATTAAAAAGAGCTATGGGATACAATGATTTAGCAGAGTTTTACATGGATCAAGCAATGCAGGGAGAATCCGAAGGGGCTGGATTAGGACTTGCACTTGTAATTATTCTTCTTAAAGGAGAAGGGATTGATCCAAATTATTTTAGAATTATCATTGATAAAGATAAGACCATTGCTCGGTTGGAAATACCTTTTAACGAAAATTTTGTTAGCAAAAGAAGATCCCAAAGAGTTATTTAGTATTTAGTAAATTTCTTATTTTTCCGAAATATTCATCAAGATGAAGTTTCAGCATTTTTTTCTAACAATGATTGTTTTTTTTTCAACAAGTTTTATTTATCCTTTGGAAAAACCTTCCGGGTTTGATTTATATGAACCGGGAATTTTTAATCCTTTGGGACCTACATTGCTTTATGGGAATTCTGATATTCAAAGAAGACCTTATATGTTGATGGCTTTAAATGAAAAAAACGAAATCGTAGAAAAATCCCTTTTACAATACAATAAAGATGGTAGGTTGATTGCAGAAAAAATTTTCGATGCAAAAAACCAATTTAAAGGAGAAGTGCTTTATAAATACGACGAAAAAGGCAATGTTATTGAAGAAACTTATAAAGATTTTAACGGAAATATCATTGCAAAAAAAGTTAGGCATTTTAGGAATAATGTATTAGACCAAATTGATGTGTACGATGCAAACGAATTGGTTTTTTCACGAAAATACAAATACGAAAAAAATCAAATTACAGGAAGAGAGAACCAAAAAGGTATCTCCGAACCATTTGTGATAAAACTAAAAAATGGCTTAATAGAATCCGTAGAATTTAAAGAAAAAAATACAACATTAATGGAAATTAAATATAAATATCAGCAGGATAAGTTAGTCGAAAGGATTAAAACTACCGGCGATGCACAATCAAAATGTGAATATATCTATGACAATAATAATCGCTTAAAAGAATATATTTTCTTTGATTTTATTCGAAGCAAATGGATAAAAACTAAAACGATACAATTTGTTTACGCAGATCAAATTTAATATATTTGATATAGTATGATTAAATAATTTTATAAAAAATATGATAAAATCTATTTATAAAAAAATTATATAATTATTTTATAAAACATAAATAAAAAAAATTTAATGTTTTGTTTTTTTACGAATTAATCGATCTAATAGAGTAGGAGCAATAACGCGTAAATAAAAAATCACTCTACCTGTTAAATTGGTAAAAACATATTTCTTTTCTTTTTGGATTGCTTTTCGAAAGATTACTGCTATTTCTTTTGGTTCTTTTGCGTTTTTTTCTTGTTCTTCTGATAAAGGTTTTCCATCACTTGTAATACCACTTGTTCTTAAATTGGTTTTTGTATATCCTGGAAAAAAAATAGAAACAACGATATTATCTTGATACACTTCTTGGGAGATACTTTCTAAAAATAATTGTGCAGCTGCTTTGCTTGAACAATAAGCAAATCGTTCTGGGATTCCATATAAACTACTTGGGGTAGATACAAGACAAATCATTTTTTTATTGGGATTATTTTTTAGTATTGGAAGTAGAATGCGCGTTAATTCAACCACAGAAAAAAAGTTGATTTCGAAGGTTTTTCTTAGAGCTTCTTCGGTAGAATTTTCGAACTTTCCATGATTGGTAATACCAGCATTATGGATTACTATGTCGATACGAGGAATTGTTATAACAAATTCTTTTAATCTTTCTCTATGTTGGGATGATGTTATATCTCCGGAAAATATATAGCAATCAATGTTAGTTGATTCTTTGATTTCTTTTTTTACGCGTTCTAGTTCTTCTTTTCGTCGAGCAATCAGGATGGGAATAGAACCAAACTTTGCTAATTCTTTTGCGAGAGCTTCTCCAATACCAGAAGATCCCCCAGTGATCAAGACATATTTATTTTTTAATTCCATCTTAAAGAGATGATTTTATAAATTCTTTATAAATGCAATAATTTTTAGTATAGAACTGCTATCGACGTTAAGGGACCATGTGCACCAATTACAAGTGATTGTTCGATATCTGCTGTTTTGGATGGACCAGCGATCCAAAATCCTCCGTGCTTAAATAATTTGGTGTGTTTTGTTATCGCTTCTTCCATGTTGTAATATAAACTTTTTTTATTGATTAAGATAACTTGATGTTTACATAAAAATAATCCCGCATCGTAAGGAAGTGTGTTTTTAGGAATCCATAAAGCACCTTGGTTTGCAACTCCTAGTTTTGCTTCTACAAAAAGAACATCTAAGTTATCGAAATCCTGTGGTTTTTGAATTTCTTTTTCTTTAAGAAAAGAAAATTCTCCTTTTATAGACGAATCAATTTCTAGCGAAAAAGTAGAATATATACTTGCATTTTGGGTTAAAAAGCCAAATTTTAAAATTTCTTGAAACAACCTTTTTTTCTGAGATATTTTTAATGATTTACCTCCTGCTAATTCCCAATTTTGTGTAAATTCTTGGATTAAATTTTCTTTCGAAATCTTTTTAGAAGAAAAAGTATATTTAGGATAAGGATATTTTTCTATTTGAGGAAAATCGTTTATAAAATCATTTAATTTTGTCATGATATTGCTCCAAGTAAATTTGTCGAAATGTTTTTGGGGGAATTTCGGGAAGATTTCTTTTAATCTTTTTTTCGATAAAATGTGGTGTAAATTTTGTAGTAAACCTTGCTATTTTGTGTAAAATCATAAATTTTTTTGGGTCAGACATAAAGTTTCTTAAAAAGGAAAAGATCGACTTGGGCATCTTTTTAATATCTTTGAGTTCTTGTCTCCATAAAAATAATTGATTGTGTATATCAATTTTTACGGGACAAACGTTGGAACAAGAACCACACAATGTACTTGCGAAAGGCAAATCTCCAAATTCTGTTTTATTTCTATGTGGGTTCAAAATACTTCCAATTGGTCCTGGTATTGTAGCATGATAGGAATGACCTCCACTTCTTCGATAAACAGGACAGGTATTTAAACAGGCTCCACAGCGAATACATTTAAGAGAATTGCGAAAATCATCATGCTTTAAAATACGCGAACGTCCATTATCTAAAATGACGATATGAACAGTTTGATTTGGGTTTGGTTTTTGGAAGATAGTAGTATAAGAAGTTATCAATTGACCTGTTGCAGAAGGTGCTAAGATTCTCAAAAAGATCGACAAATCTTTTAATTTAGGAATAATTTTTTCTACTCCCATGCAAGCTATATGAATGTTAGGTATGGTTGTTCCTAAATCTGCATTGCCTTCGTTTGTGCATACGACAAAACCACCAGTTTCTGCAATCGCGAAATTTACACCTGTAATGCCTGCTTGTGCTTGTAAAAATTTTTCTCTTAGATGTTTTCGCGCTTCTCTTGTAAGGTAAGTGGGATCGGCATTATTTCGATCTGTGTTTAGATAATAAGAAAAAGTCTCTGCTACATCTTCTTTTTTTAGATGAATTGCAGGTAGAACAATATGGGATGGATGTTCTTTTCTTAATTGTACGATCCTTTCTCCTAAATCTGTATCGATTACTTCTATACCGCGACTTTCTAAAAATGGATTTAACCCACATTCTTCTGTTAACATAGATTTACTTTTAACAACTCTATTAATGTTGTTTTGTGATAAAATTTGGTACACAATAGAGTTGAGCTCTTCTGCATCCTTTGCAAAGTGTACAATAAATCCATTTTTTGTCGTGTTAATATAAAACTGTTCTACATATTTTTTTATGTTAGATAAAACATGAAGTTTAATTTGCGATGCAATTTCTCTTAATTCTTCCCATTCGGGTATTTTTTGTGTTGTGTTATCTCTTTTAAAACGGACATGCAATAAAGCTTGATTGTGCCAGTTAACCCTTTCTTCGGAACCTAAAAATTTTTTTGTTAATACTTGGTGCTTCATATTGTTTTATTCCGTAATAAATGATAATGAATTGTACAAAATTTCTCCAATGTAAAAAAACTCAACATTCTCATTCTGTTTATTTGTGATTGTTTTTAGGTGTGTAAGACAGCTTAAATCATATCCTATTAAAGTATTAATATTTTTATTTATAAATTTATTTAATAAATCTTTTCCCATTTTTACACTTAGATCATTTTCGTAGTAAGAAAATGTACCTCCAAAACCACAACATTCATCCCACATTTCTACTTCTACAATTTCGAGTCCTTGAATAATATTTAATATTTCTTTTACTTTGTTTATATTGTTCGTCCTAAGTTCACTAGATTTTGCTAGTTGCAGTTCTCTAAGTCCATGGCAGCTATATACAATACTTACTTTTTTGTTTTGCACTAAATTTATTTTTGATTTATGAATTTTATAAATATCATAAAGAAATTCTGTAAATTCGTAAACCTTGTTTTTTAATTCAGTTTGTGTGGATATATCAGAAATAAAATTTTGATAATGATTTTTTACCATGCTTGTACAACTTGCAGCTAATACGATAATATAATCATATTCATTTAGAATGTTCAAAACTTGATCCATAAAAAACTTTCCCTTTTCTGTTTCGCCAGAATTAAAAAAAGGTTGTCCACAGCAGGTAAGATTGTACAAAAAAGAAACGTTTAAATTTAAGTGTTCTAAAAATTTTAGGGATTTTAACGCTGCTTCTGGGTATAATAGATCCATATAGCAGGGAACAAAAAGACCAATTTTACTCTTGAAAATTTCTTTTGACATAGATTTGATAAATAAACATATAAAATAATTTTATATATTTGCAAGCAAAAAAATCTTGATTTTTATTTTAAGAATTGTTTTATATATTAATCGAATTCAACTATGGCAGATTCGTTTTTGCAAAGGATTGTAAAAGATCTAAAACAAAAAGACCCTAAAGAAAAAAATATTTATTTAGATAAAATTATAAATAATTTAAACCAATACAGAAAAGATGCTAATAAATCTATCCAGCAAGAGATTTTAGAAGAAGTTGCTTATTCTCTTCGGAAAGTAGAAAGTCAGTTACGTTTATCATTGCTTGAATGTGAGAAATTATTTGGAGAGTATAAGGTTTGCGAAAATAAAGAAGAAATCCTAAAAAAATACGACGAAGCAAAGAAAAGGGCTTTACAAGAAAAATGGAAGTTTATGGTTCAAAGGGAATCCTTGGGATTGATTTGGACAGAGGATTTAGAAAAGATGTATCCAAACCCTAAGGAATTAAAAGATTCGTAGAAAAGATTATGAACCATTTTAAAGAATTGTTAAAAAAAGAATTTTTAGAAAGATTGAATCCTGCACAACAAGATGCTGTCTTACATTTTACTGGTCCGATGTTGATCTATGCTGGAGCTGGTTCGGGAAAAACGCGAGTTATTACTCATCGAATTGCGTATTTAATAAGGGTTTTGGATGTAGCACCTAATTCTATTCTTGCAGTAACATTTACTAATAAAGCAGCAGAAGAGATGAAGGAACGCGTTCATCAATTGATTGGACCTTATGCAGAAAAGGTTACCATTAAAACTTTCCATAGTCTTGGTCTACAACTATTAAGAGAAAATTATCATTTGTTAAACGTTAGTTCCAATTTTAGTATTTATGATTCTACATCACAAAAAAGTGTTGCAAAAAAGATATTCAAAACCCTAAGGATCGATACTTCCGAATTAATTATAAGTGATTTTTTGCAAAGAATCAATTTAGCACGCGATGATTTTTTAAGTCCAGAGGAATTTTATCAGAAGTATAGTCATCAAAAACACATAGAGGTTTTGTATCAATTCTACGAAAAATACATTAAAGAATTGCGAAGCAATCATGCTTTCGATTTTGCTGACTTGTTGTACGAATCAGTAAAAATGTTACTTGATTATCCAGAAATATTAGAGGTTTACCAAAATCGTTGGAAGTTTGTGATGATTGATGAGTACCAAGATACAAATTATATTCAGTATTTGTTAACAATGCTAATTACAAAAAATCATCGAAATATTGTTGTAGTAGGGGATGATGATCAATCGATTTATTCTTGGCGCGGTGCAAGAGTAGAAAACATTCTGAATTTTAAGAAGGATTTTCCCGAAGCAAAAATCGTCAAGCTCGAAGAAAACTATCGTAGTACAAATCAAATTCTAAACTTGGCAAATCGATTAATCCGTTTTAATACTTACCGAAATGATAAAAAATTATATTCTATGATTGGAGACGGAGAAGAGCCTACTCTATTCAAATGTATGGATGAATATGACGAAGCTAAAAAAATTGTTTACGAAATTTATAAATTAAAAAATCAATATAATTTAGAAGATATAGCAATTTTTTACAGGACAAATGCTCAATCGCGAATATTCGAACAAGTTTTTAGAGAAAACAAAATTCCTTATGTTATCTATGGTAGTATTCGTTTCTTTGAACGAAAAGAAATCAAGGATGTATTAAGTTATCTACAATTTATTAACAATCCTTATGATTTCGAAAGTTTCGAAAGAATGACAGAAAATCCACCGCGAGGAATCGGAGAGAAATCATTAGCAACAATTCGCGAAGTTGCACTAACCAAAAATTTAGACTACATAACAGCATTCGAAGAAGCAATAAAGCAAAAAAAGTTTCGGAATTCAAAAAATACAGAAAACTTTCTGAAATTACTAAAAAGCTGGTATCAATTAAAAAATCGTATCAATTTAGGAGATTTGGTTCAAACCATTATCGAAGAATCTGGAATGATTCAATACTATGAAAAAGACCTAAATCCAGAAAATTTATCCAGAATAGAAAATATAAAAGAATTCATCCAAAGTGTGATAGATTACGAGCAACAACAAAAATCTAACAATAAACAAATTACATTATCTGAGTATTTACAAGATATTTCTTTGTTAACATCTTCCGAAGAAATTTCGGATCAAATATCAAATCAAAAAGGAATACAGTTGATGACTTTACATAATGCAAAAGGGCTCGAATTTTCTGTCGTTTTTTTGACGGGGTTAGAAGAGGGAATTTTACCGCACCAATTTTCTATGGAGGATAACATAGAAGAAGAAAGACGATTGGTATACGTTGGCATAACTCGTGCAAAAAAGAAATTGTATATTAGCTATGTGGAAAGAAGAAATCGATTTGGACAAGTGAATTATTCAGCTCCTTCGCGATTTTTAGAAGAGATGGAATTGTTAAAAATAGAAAAAAAAATCAACAACTTAAACGATTTTATGCCAAAGAAGCAAGGATTATTATCTAATACCATACAAGAAGAAGAGTTGAATATAAACGAAAGATATTTTCACGAAAAATTTGGAGAAGGCATTTTAAAAGAAATCGAGGAGGTTGCAGGAAAAAAAATTATTACGATTGAATTTTTTAATGGAGAAAAAAAAAGATTTCTTGCAAATCGTACACCATTAAGAAAAATTACATCTCAATGATAAACAAAAATTACCTTTGGAAGAGTGGGATTTTTTTTGCATTGTTTTTAACCTTACCTATTCATGCTCAGACTTACAATATTTTCGATAATAAACCAAACCCGGGTTATGTATTAAAAGATTGGAAGGCGCGCATAGGTTCAATTACAACAAAAGAGGGAAAACCCTTCTATATTCCGGATTATGATAAAAACAATCAATACTTAAAAGATTTTAATACCGAAGAATGGAAGTCGATAAAAATACCTTTTGAATTCAAAAAAATTGGGGGGAATTCAAAACTATTTAGTATATCTTTACTGCATGAATTTAACTTAGAAAAAATAAACCTAAACCCCAATAAGGAACTATCTCTACATATACCATATTTTAACATGAACCTAGAAATTTATCTAAATGGTAATAAGCTTGCTGAATTGGGTAAAATAGATTTAGAAAGACAAACTTATTTATCTACTGGGTTTAGAAGGCATACAATTGTTAAACTACCTCAGGAACTATTAAAAGAAAATAATCAGCTAATCCTCGTATTATATGCTGTTTATCCCGATATGGTTCGTTTGGATGATACTTTGGATGATGTTCACTTAGAGATTAATTATTACGAAGAACATTTAAAAGTATATAACGAAACCATTTCGTTTATGCTTTTATTCTTGTATTTTTTTGTTGGTGCATATCATTTTTTATTGTATGTAAAAAGACCTAAGGAGCGATATAACCTATGGTTTGGTTTGTTCTCTTTGTTTTTATCGTTATATTATATTGTTCGAACCACCTATGTTTATTATCTTGCTCAAACTTTGAATCTAGATAGCTTTTTTATCACAAAGTTGGATTATTCGTTTGTTTTTGCAGCATCTTTATGGGCTTTATTGTTCTTCGAAGAGTTTCATTATTCAAAGTTAACAAAATTTGCTTTAGGTGTATCCGCTCTTATTTCTTTTTATATAGTAATTATCTGGTTTTTTTCTTATTATTTTGCATCAGAAATTTTAAGCTATTGGCAAAAAACAGCATTAATTGTTATGTTATATTCTGTTGGTATAGTTGTTTATTATGCTACAAAAAAGAAGAATCAAGATTCGCGTAGGTTAGTTATTGGAATGTTAATAATGGCAATAACGATTACTTGGGATATACTAGGTGCAATGAATATTGGATTACAAAACTATCAGTTAGCACGATATGGTTTTTTTGCTTTTGTAATGGGAATTGCAACTGTTCTTGCTAACAAATTTTTGCGTGTTTATCGAGAAGTAGAGGAATTAAATTTACACTTAGAAGAAAAGGTAAAAGAAAGAACAAGAGAGTTGCAGCAATCATTAGAACAAATCCAAAAATTAAAAGAACAACAAGATGGAGATTATTTCTTAACATCTCTTTTAATAAAACCTTTGATGATAGAAAGCATACATTCAGAAGTTATTGCAATCGAAAGTTTTATTAAAGAAAAAAAGGAATTTCAATTTCGAAATTGGAAAAGGGAAATTGGTGGAGATATAAATATAGTCCAGGATATTACGTTAAAAAACAAACCTTATGTATTTATTTTTAATGGTGATGCAATGGGGAAATCCTTACAAGGTGCTGGTGGAGCTCTGGTTGCTGGTGTGATCATCAAAGCGATATTAACAAGGACTTTGCTTTATCCAGAATATCAGAATAGTTTTCCAGAAAAATGGTTAAAAGAATTGTTTATAGAGATCCATAAGGTTTTCGAATCTTTTGATTGTTCTATGCTTTTGTCTGGATTTTTGGGGTTGATGGAAGAATTTACTGGAACTCTATATTTTATCTACGCAGAGCATCCTTATCCAGTGTTGTATAGGAATGGCAAGGCAGAATTTTTAGACAATACTACGGAGTTTCGAAAATTTGGAACCCCAGGTGTATTAGGAAAGGTCTATATCCTAGTAAAAAAATTAGAACCAAATGATGTAATATTTATTGGATCTGATGGTAAGGATGATCTTATTTTAGAAAGCAATGGTCAAGAAATTATTAACGAAGACGAAACTTTATTTTTAAGGTTGGTAGAACGTGCGGAAGGAAATTTAGAAAAACTTGTTCAAGAAATTCAGAATACGGGAAAACTAATGGATGATATTTCTATCATAAGAGCATCGTATAAAGAAGGAGAATTAGGTAATACAGAAGAAAACATTAAACCAGAAGAAAAAAGAACCATTATAGAACGAATAAAATATTTAATCCATAAAGAAGATTGGCAACAGCTAAAAAGTTACTTAGAAGATATAAACAAAAAATATTACAATTTAGAATTTGTTCAGCGAGAGCTTATCAATGCTTATTACATATTAGAACAGTATGCAAAGGTTATTAGCGAAGGTGAACAATATTTAGAAGCATATCCTTACAACAACGATATTTTGTATAAAGTTTCGCGTGCATATTTAATTACGAAGAATTACGAAAAAGCATTGGAGTTAGCAGAAAGATTAGATTTAAGAGATCCAAAACACATATCGAATTTATTTACGTTAGTGAATTGTTATAATTTATTAGATCAAAGAAAAAAAGCAATCAAGGCATTAAACCGACTGATAGATCTTGCACCAGACAAAGAAGAAACAAAACGTCTAAGAACCATCATATTAGGATATTAAGAAATATTTATAAATAAAAAAATAATTAAAAAATAGGATTTAATCCCAAATGTCTTGCTATTACAATTCTTTGTATTTCTGATGTACCTTCTCCTATTTGTAGTAATCTTTGATCTCTGTAAAAACGTTCGATTTCGTATTCCTTCATTAATCCATAGCCACCATGAATTTGTACAGCTTCGTCTGCCACCTCTTTTGCTACTTCGGAACAATATAGTTTTGCCATGGCAGCTTCCATCGAGAAAGGCTTTTTGTTATCTTTTAACCAACAAGCTTTGTATAAAAGATTTCTTGCAGTTTCTATTTTTACAGCCATATCTGCAAGTTTAAAGGAAATTGCCTGAAAGTTTGCAATAGGTTTTCCGAATTGTTCGCGTTGTTTTGCATATTTTAACGCTAATTCAAAAGCACCTTGTGCACAACCTAATCCCATTGCTGCTATGGCTAATCGACCAGAATCTAATGTAGAAAGCATGATTTTGGAACCTTCTCCTAATTTTCCTAAGATATTTTCTTCTGGAACACAACAATCTTCGAAAAATAATTCTGATGTGTTGGATGCTCTCCACATCAATTTTCCCTTCATCGTTCTGGTAGAAAAACCCGGTGTACCTTTTTCTACCAGAAAGCAGGTATATTCCTTTTTTTCGGAATTGGGATCACTTCCACTTACTGCTTGAACAGTAGCACCTATTGTTAGTGGTGTATCTCCATTAGTGATAAAGGTTTTTTGACCATTAATAATGTAGCAGTTATCTTTTTTTTTCGCGATAGTTTTAGTCCCACGAGAATCCGATCCAGCACCTGGTTCTGTTAAACCAAATGCCCAAAGATATCCATTACATATTTTTGGAAGATATTTTTCCTTTTGTTGTTTATTACCAAAATTAAAAATGGGACCTGTTCCCAAAGAATTATGAGCAGCAACAGTTGCAGCATGCGAACCATCAACGCGAGCGATTTCTTCGACAATCAATATATACGAAAGATAATCTAAACCCATTCCCCCATATTCTTCGGATACCGTAATTCCTAAAAACCCCAATTCTGCCATTTGTTTGGTGATTTCTACCGAAAATTCTTCTTTTTCGTCTAATTCTTTAGCTTTTGGTTTTATTACACCTTCCGCGAATTCTCTTGCTAAGTTTTTTATTTTTAAATGTTCTTCGCTTAATTCAAAATTCATACGACTACTCCGATATTGTATTTAATAAATGTTTAGGAATTTTGATTTTTTGGTTCAAAAATGCCTGTGCGATTGTTTTGCCTTGTGCATCAATTTGTAGGGAACGTGTTCCTCCACCTTCTAAACTTTCTTCTAGAATAAAATTAAAAGCTTCTAAGTTTGGAATTTCGTATCTTAATACTCTTCCTTTGCAGATTTCTCGAAATAAGAATTTTATATAATCCGCTGTTAAAACCTCTTTTAAAAATTCATAGATAGCTCTACTTCTTGCAATAATTCCTAAGTTGATTTTATCGCCTTTGTCGCCACTTCTCGCTAGACATATTTCGTAAAAATGAACTTCGGTTAAATTATGTTGATTTTTGTACAAAAAATCAAAGTTTAAATTGATGCTATTATGTGAGCTTGTTTGTGGTTTTGTTGGAACCAATTCTTTTTCGTATTGATGTTCGATAGATACATTCCAATAAGTCTTCTCTGGGTTTAGAAAAAGAAGTTTCGGTTCTATTTTCTTTTTTTCTATTAGAGTGGGATAGTAAGCAATCACTTCGCTTATTTTTTGCCTTCCACCAGTATAAGAAATACCTGGTGGGCCACTAAGAATTAGAGAGGGAATCTTTCTTGTAAATTCGTCTAGTTTATCTTGATCATAATCGTGAGCATAAAAACGTAATAAAATTTCGTTTGCTTCGTTAAAAGAAATTAGGTTTTTATGACAACTATTATAACCAATCAGAGAAACGTTAAACCGATAGAATTCTTTCGAAAGCTTGTTCAAAAGCATTTCTTCTAGTATCTTTGCTTTTTGTATAGCTTTCGGACCAGAAACAATTAAATCGCCGAAGACCTTATAACCATCATGATAACCCATAGAAACTTTGTAGTATTTGGTAGGTGGTTTGCCTTTGATACTCTTAAAAAAAACTTCATTGTCGTTTTTTTCTTGAATGTGAATAGAATTAAAATCTGCTATAACATCTGGTGAAATATAATTATAAGGGTCTTCGATTTCGTAGAGAAGTTGTTCTCGAACCGTATCTTTATTAATTATACCTCCAGTATTTTTATGTTTTTTTAGAATAAAAGTGCCATCAGGAAAGGCTTCTATCAATGGGTATCCTATGTTCCAGTCTTGAATGAAATGCCAATCGGTAAAGTTTCCTCCTGTGGATTGTGTTCCACACTCGATCAAGTGTCCAGCAACAAGAGAGCTTGCAAGTTTATCCCAATCGTTATCTTGCCAGTCGAATTCATATATCATCGGTGCCATAACAAGACTTGCATCCGACACCCTGCCAGTAATGATGATGTTTGCATGATTTTTTAGTGCTTCTACGATTGCTTTTGCACCAAAATAAACATTTGCAATTTGTAGATTCTTACGAATATCGTTGAATTGAACCTTAGGATTATCTAAGTTTGTGAATTCTTGATCGTTATAAAAATCAATGTTGGGAAGGATGTTGTCTCCGTAAATTACAGCAATTTTGATTTTTTCTTCTAAATGATGTTTTTTTAATATATCCAAAATCTTTTCTCCACAGGCTATTGGATTTAATCCTCCAGCATTTGTGATTATTTTTACGTTGTTTTTTAAGATTAAATCTAGGTTGTTTTGGACTTGTAAGACAAAATCGGGAATGTAACCTGCTCCTGGATTTTTTAATTGCTGTTTGCGAAGAATGCTCATCGTAACTTCTGCTAAGTAATCGAGCGTTAGGTAGTGAAGTTTTCCGCTTTCGAGCTGTTTTCTAAAAGCATCAAAATCATCACCCCAAAAACCGCCAGCATTGCCTATTATAATGCTATTGTTTTGCATAAATTTAGTTTAATGTTTAACTATTACAATTCAAATTAACATTCTAGAAATTACAAGCATTTTTTGAACTTTATACAATCATTGAATCAAATCTTCGCCTACGTCATATGGTCTTACAATAGGTTTAGTTAAATTTTTACACTCTTCGAGTAAGATTTGGATTTCTCGTTTCATTTTTGATGTTAGTTCTTTAACAGCATTTTTTTTGGATTTTTGGTATTCTGGATAATGTTCCTTAATTGAAATAACAGGCCTAAACCTTACAACGGCTTTTCTTGGCCGAAATTTAGATTCTCCAAAAAGATATTCTTCGAAATGTTTTAGCCATTCGTACATCCGTTCTGCGGTTGGGTAAGAAATCAAATATTCGGTATGAATACTAATAAAATTATAAGCTTTAAGACATTCTCTCTTCATCCATTCTAGTTCGTTTGGAGTAATTTTGGGTAATCGTGGATCAGGATATTGTACTGTGATCATTTCAGCAATGGAAAGCAAATATCGCAATTTATCTATTGCATGTGTGTCTTTATTGTACCCAGTAATTTTAAGTTTTTCTGCTACATTATCTAATATTTGATGGCGGATTCTTCCAATTCGATAATCCCATCCTTTATCTATTTCTGGAAGAATTTGGTATGTCTTTTCTGCTTGTTCTAATAACACTCTTCCGATGGTTAAAAATCTTCTAAGTAAATTTTTATTTTTTGGATCAATTCCTAATTGAGCTTCTATCTTTTTTAAAGATTGGTGTAGTTCGCCTTTTATCTGGGCATCTGTACCTTTCATAATGTATTTTACAAAAGCTGGTAAGATAACAATGTCTTCGTTTGGTTCAGATTTGATTACATCTTCGTAAGCCCAAAAAGCTAGTTGCGCAATACCAGGCTGGAATGGCATTAAATGATCGTTTTCTCCGCTAGTTGGTTCACCTTCTGGAAAGAGTACTAACTTTCCTTGGGGATTCGATAAAATTTTTCTTGCTGTTCGAATGGATTCTTTATCAGAAGCTCCGGGAAGAACAGAAAACGCTCCTACATTTTGGATGAATTTTCCGACAAGTCCATTTCCCCAATCAAATACTTGTCGCGATGCCATGTAATTAAATCGACTTCCCATTACATTAGCAACATAATAAGCTACAATTGGTTCTGTTGTTGTTGGGTGGTTGCTTGCATAAATCAATCTTTTATTCCTTAATGTTCTTAGATATTGTCTATCTTCTGATGAAATTTCGATCTCTTCTAAGTTTTGTATCAGTTTTGCTAAGATAGGAAAAGAAATATCTAATGTCCATAGTAAAGGCAAACTAAATCCTGGTGGTATAAAAGGTTCCATTTAATACAATTCTAAAAACAAGTTTAATTCTATCAATCAAAAAATAGTCGACTTTTTAAAAGCAAAAATAAACTTTATTTTTAATTATGGTAGAAACACTTACAAAACAAAAAAAAGATTTATTTATAAAAGATATCGTTCCTAAATTAGACAATCCTTTCAAAAAACAAGACAAAAAAGAAATCCCAGTAACACCGTACGATAAAGCATTGTGGATGGGTAAAGAATTGATTGAAAAACCCTTAAAAGGTGGTGGAACATCGCGAATTATCGTTCAACACCATAAAAACCGAATGACAGTTTTTGAAAGAATTCAAGTCTTAACCAAAGAATATCCCACTTATTTGTACCAAAACTGGGGTAAGCACTTAGACGGAGCAAGTATTATAACAGCAATCATCAATATAGATGGAAGAGATGTAGCAATTTATGGACATGATTTTACTAATCGCGCAGGTTCCATGGATGCAACGAATGGAGAAAAGCTTGCACGTCTGATCTATTTGGCTGGCGAAAAGGGCATTCCTCTTATAGGAATGAATGATTCTGCTGGTGCTTATGTACCTGCAGGTGTAGGTGGATTGGATGGATATTCCGAAGCATTCTGTGCTTTAAGAAAAATTTCTGGTGTTGTTCCCAGTATAATGCTTATGTTTGGTTTTAATGCGGGAGGTGGTTCTTATCTGCCGCGACAAGGTTCTTTTATGATTCAGCCACAGGATACATTTTTTGGGTTAACAGGTCCACAAGTTGTAAAAGAGGTATTAGGCGAAGATATTACTCCGGATGATTTGGGTGGTCCTAAGGTTCATAGTCAAAGTGGTGTTGTCGATATAGTTGCTTCTGACGAGGTAAATGCATTAAGAAAAGCTTTAAGACTTTTGAAATATATTCCAGATAACAATCGCAGCTTTGCGCCGTATTATCCTACTTCTGATCCTATCGATAGATTTATTTATGAAGAAGATATATTACTAAGAAAAACATTTAATTCTCCCACAGGTTTTAATACGCCCTTCGACATTACTTTGATGATTCAAAACATCGTAGACCATGGAGAATTTTTTGAAATCCAAAAAACACGAGCAAGAAATTTAATCTGTGCATTTGGGCGAATTGGTGGTCATGTTGTTGGAATAATGGCAAATAATTCTGCTGTTGCAAGTGGTCAAATTGATATTCATGCTGCATATAAAGGTGCGCGATTTGTTCGTTTTTGTAATTTGTATAATATACCAATGATCTTTTTTGAAGATACAACGGGTTTTCTTCCTGGAAAAGAACAAGAATCAGGGGGAATTGTTCAAGCAGGTAGAGCATTGTTGGATGCTATTATAGATTTACGAACACCTCGCTTCTTGGTGATTGTTAGAAATGCTTTTGGTGGTGCTTACGCTTCTTTTAATTCTTATCATGTTGGAGCAGACATGGTTTTTGCTTTTCCAACAGCAAGAGTAGCAGTAATGGGGCCAGCTGGAAGAGAATTTGTTTATAAAGAAGAGCTAAAAGCTGCACGAGCAGAGGTAAGAAAGCTTATGGCACAAGGAAAACAAGAAGAAGCACAACAACTCTTAGCAAAAATCAATAAAGAGTTTTCGGATAGATACGAAGAAGAATTGATGAACCCCAAAGAAGCACTTTCTTTAGGATCTATTTCTCAAATCATTATGCCTGGTGAAAGTAGAAAAGTTTTAGCAGAGAACCTAAACTTCTATTTAAGACATTATACTCCTTGTCCATTACAAGAACCACAAAGAGAATTTCACTAGAAGAATGGCAATTTTTGTTACTGGTACAAGCACAGGGGTGGGTAAAACCATTACTTGTGCTTATATGATTAAAAAATATAAAAATATCATAAAAAATTTAAAGTATTGGAAGCCTATACAAACTGGCTATCCACCTGATGATGACTCTAAAACTGTTCAAATCCTTAGTGAAGTTGACGAAAGCTATATTTTACCTTCTTTAAAGTTTAAAGAGCCAGTAAGCCCCCATTTTGCAGCAGAACTAGAAAATAAAGAAATTTCTGTCGAACAAATTCTCAACGATTATCATAATTACAAAAAACACTATAAATTGGTGATTGAAGGGGCAGGCGGCATCATGGTTCCAATTACTCGTAAATATTTATTTGTTGATTTTGTAAAAGATTTAAACATTCCTGTGTTAGTAGTAGTAAAAAGTATCTTGGGAAGTATCAATCATTCTTTGTTAACAATAGAAGCTCTAAAGAAAAGAAATATATCTATTGTTGGGTTAGTATTTTGTGGAGAACATCGCGAACCATATTTAGAAGACTCAAGAAAAATTATTAACGAATTATCTAATGTTCCCATTATAAGTTATTTTGATATAAATTCTGATAAACAAATTGACGTTGATCCTAATAATATCCTGCTCAAATATTTTTAATTTGAATTATTTGATTTAAATTTAAAAAAAAATTATTGTAATATTCTTGACAAAAAAAATTAACTGATTTTGGTTTAATTAATAAAAAATTGTTGCCTTTTAGACTATTCCTATATAATTTGTAGGAATATAAGAAATCAAGGAGATAGGTATGAGAATATATGAAGATAATTCCTTTTCCATTGGAAATACCCCATTAGTTCGTATAAATAAAATTACAAAAGGTGCTTATGCAACTGTGGTGGCAAAAATAGAAGGTCGAAATCCGGCTTATTCTGTTAAATGTCGAATTGGTGCAAGTATGATTTGGGATGCAGAGAAAAGAGGCATCTTAAAACCAGGTATGGAAATTGTAGAACCAACTTCGGGAAATACTGGTATAGCATTAGCATTTGTTGCTGCCGCACGTGGTTATAAATTAACTTTGACAATGCCAGAAAGTATGTCCATTGAGCGAAGAAAGGTCTTAAAGATCTTAGGTGCAAACCTTGTTTTAACAGATGCAGCAAAAGGAATGAAAGGTGCCATAGAAAAAGCCCAGGAAATAGTGAATAGTGATCCTTCTCATTATTTTATGCCCCAACAGTTCGAAAATCCTGCAAATCCTTACATTCACGAAACAACCACAGGTCCAGAAATTTGGAACGATACAGATGGTCAGATCGATATATTGGTTTCTGGGGTTGGAACTGGCGGAACAATTACTGGTGTAAGTAGGTTTATCAAAAAAACCAAAGGGAAAAAGATTAAATCTGTTGCAGTAGAACCAATTCATTCCCCTGTGATTAGTCAAACATTGCGTGGAGAAACCCCAACACCAGGTCCACATAAAATACAAGGTATTGGTGCAGGTTTTGTTCCTAAGAATTTAGATTTATCATTAGTGGACGAGGTGGAAACTGTAAGCAATGACGAAGCAATAGAAATGGCGAAACGTTTAGCACGCGAAGAAGGTATTCTATGCGGTATTTCTTGTGGTGCTGCTATGGTTGCAGCTTTAAGGCAAGCGCAAAAACCAGAAAACGAAGGAAAACTGATTGTTGTAATCTTACCCGATGCAGCAGAAAGATATTTATCGAGTGTATTGTTCGAAGGGATGTTTCAAGAAGTTGAGTCTGCAAAAGCAGGTAGCGGTATTCTATAAAAATAAAAAAAGGGGATCATCCCCTTTTTTATGATTATCGTTGATCTATAGGAACATAAGGTCTTTGTGTGGCACCTATATAGATTTGTCTTGGTCTTCCGATTTTTGTATTTGGGTCTTCGATCATTTCTTTCCATTGAGCAATCCAACCGGGCATTCTTCCCATAGCAAACATAACTGTAAACATTTCTTTGGGTATTCCTATCGCTTTATAGATGATACCAGAATAAAAATCCACATTTGGATAGAGTTTCTTTTGGATAAAGTAATCATCGTTAAGAGCACGTTCTTCTAATTTTTTTGCTATCTCTAATAGAGGATCCTTAATACCTAATTTGTTTAAAACTTCGTCTGCTGTTCTCTTGATGATTTTTGCTCGTGGATCGAAATTTTTGTAAACTCTATGACCAAATCCCATCAATCTAAATGGACTATTTTTATCTTTTGCCATATTAATAAATTTTTCTACGTTTCCACCATCTTCATGAATCATTTCTAACATTTCGATTACTGCTTGGTTAGCACCACCATGCAAAGGTCCCCATAATGCACAAACGCCACTTGCAATTGCCGCAAACAGATTTGCTCTCGAAGAACCAACTAACCGAACCGTAGAAGCAGAACAGTTTTGTTCATGATCTGCATGGAGTATGAGTAAAATATCCAACGCTCTTTCTACAACAGGATCAACAACATACTCTTCTGCTGGAACAGAGAACATCATGTTGAGAAAATTCGCAACATAACTTAAAGAATTTCTGGGATATACAAAAGGTTGTCCAATGGATTTTTTGTAAGAGTATGCTGCAATTGTAGGTGTTTTTGCTAATAATCGAATCATCGAAATTTCTCTATGGCTTGGGTTTAATGGATCCATTTGATCATTATAATATCCAGAAAGCGTTAATATCATAGAACTTAGAATTGCCATTGGATGCGAATCTTTTGGAAATCCATCGTACAAACGTTTTAAATCTTCGTGAATCATCGTATGTCGTGTGACTTTTGTACGGAATGCTTCGAACTGATCTTTTGTTGGTAATTCTCCATAAATCAATAAATAAGCTACTTCTAAGAAGGTGGATTTTTCTGCTAACTCTTCTATATTATATCCTCTATATCGTAATATACCTTTTTCGCCATCGATAAAGGTGATTGCACTCTTGCATGATCCAGTATTAACATAACCATCGTCTAAAGTAATAACACCAGTTTGAGCTCGCAATTTAGATATATCTATTGCAACTTCGTGTTCTGTACCTTCTATAACAGGCAACTCTACTTCTTTACCTCTCACGACTAATTTTGCCATTTCTGACATAAATGAACTCCTTTTAATTATTCAGTCTTAACTTAAAGAAAGTTTATTATCGATTTATTAATTTTCAACTCTTTTTATTAATGTTCTTTTAGTTTTAATAGTTTTTTTATAAAAATTGTAAAATTTACAGCTTTGATATATAAAACTGGAATGATGAATAGCGTTAATAATGTAGAAAACATAAGTCCCCATGCGAATGCCAATGCTAAGGGTACGAGAAAGGGATCGCTACCACCTATACCATATGCTGTTGGTAGCAAACCTAAAACAGTGGTTAAAGTAGTAAGTATGATTGCTCGAAGCCTCATAGAACTAGCGTTTAGAGCCACTTCTTCTATGGACATATTGGGGTTGTTTTTTCGTAAACTTTGAGCAAAATCTATCATAACGATTGCGTCGTTTACTACAACACCCGAAAGTCCAACAAAACCTACCAATGCCAAAAAACTGATCGGTTGACCATGTGCAATAAAAGCAAGAATTACTCCAATGATAGCGAAAGGAATTGTCATAAGAATAGTAAAAGGTAATAAGATAGATCCAAACAAAGAAGATAGAATCAAAAAGTTTACTATAACACCAACGATTAAAGCTTTTCTTAAACTTTCTAAGGATTCTTCCGTGTCTTTATTTTCTCCACCTAACTTGACTGTATATCCAGGATATTTTTCGATAATTTGATTCATAAATTTTTGAATTTCTTTGTTTACTTGTGCTGATGTGGTAGTTTTTTCGTCGATATCTGCAAGAACAATAAGGGATCTATCTGCATCTATGTGATTTAATGCAACATAACCTTGCTTTGTTTCGAATTTTACTAATGGCTTGATTGGAATTAGTTGCCCCATTCTGTTTAAAACATAGATATGATTGATTGTTTGGATATTTTTATGATAACTATCATCAAACCTTACGCGAACATCGATTTCTTCTGTTCCCTTTTTTATAGTTGTAGGAGCTGTTCCTCTAAAGGCTGTATTAACAGCAAGTGCAATATTTTCTACACTTACTCCTGTGATGGCGGCAGTAAGTTCGTCGATTTTTAGATGAATTTCTTTTTTTCCCAATTCATGATCATCGTCGATATTTTTAACACCTTTTATTTTTGCTAATCGCTCTTTGAATTCTTCACCTATTTTTTCTAAGACATCATAATCTTTACCGCGAATTTCTATTGCAACTGGTTTTCCTGTTGGAGGACCTCCTCTTAGTAGATCAACTTGAAGGTTTTCTAATTTTCCTGATAAATTCATAAACTCTGGAAAGATTTTAGGCTTATACGGATTTTGTTTTAAATTAGCATTATCTTTAAACTTAGCATCCAGTAGCCAAGATATTTCTTCGCGTACTTGATTTACAATTTCTTCGCCACTTCTTTTTCTTTTATTCTCTGGTGTTAGATAAATGATTGCCATTGCATAGTTGGAACCACGTTTAGTAAATGGATCGGTTGGATTTTGTTGAACAATTCCTGTTGCAGTTCGAAAATTTTCTATTTCTTCTTTGGGCAATGTTTCTACATATTTGGAAATATATTGATTAAATCGATCCATGTCTTCTAACGGTGTAGAAGGATCAGCCTTCATTTTGATAATAAATGCTTCGATTGCACCAGTAAATAGTTTAAATTTACCAACTGTAACTTGCAATACAATAGAAGTTATGAATAAGACTACAAGAGCAATCAATGTTTGCCAACGATGATTGATTATCCATGCTAATGCTGGTTCATAGATTTTTTTACGGAATCTATAAAAATATCCACTTTCTCCTTTTATTTCGTTTTCATGGGATGCATATTTATTGATATCATACAAATGCGAAGGAAGAATAAAAAAAGATTCGAACAAAGATGCTGATAAAGTAATTATAACTACTAAGGGAATAGTGAAAAGGAATTTACCAAAAATACCAGTAACGAATAATAAAGGAGCAAAAGAAACTATTGTAGTGATTACAGAAGCAAAAACAGGGGCAACGACTTCGCTTGTCCCTTTGATGGCAGCCTCCAAGGTTGAATAACCTTCTTCCAAATATCGATAAAAATTCTCACTTACAACAATTGCATCATCAACAAGAATACCTACAACAATAATCATTCCCACCATAGAGATTAAGTTTAATGTAACTCCTAATGCGTTAAATATAATCATTGCAGCACCCAAAGAAACCGGAATTCCTAATGCAACCATTAATGCAGTTCTCCATCCCATAAAAAAGAATAAAGAACCTACAACTAATATAAAACCACCAATAGCATTGTTGAACAATACATTTAATCGTCTTTTAACATAATAAGAAAGATCGTTAATAAATTCAACTTCTATACCTTCGGGGAGTTTTTGCTTATAATTGTTTGCGACTTTTTTTACTTCCTCAACAACTCTTATGATATCTCCTTTTTCTTTTTTTAAAACAATCAAATTTATAGCAATTTTGCCGTTAGTTCTGTAAATGTATAATGGTTCTTCGAATCCATCGACTACTTTTCCTACGTCGCGAATTCTTATACCTTGACCCAATTCATTCGAACGAATAAAGAAATTTTCTACATCTTTTGGTTCTAATAATTCTCCTACGGTTCTTAATACCTGAGATGCTCCGTTAATAATTACTTCTCCTCCAGGAAAATTGATATTTCTTTGTTTTAATCCTGCTAGAATTTGTTCTATTCCTACATAATTGTTTTTTATCTTGATAGGATCCAATTTAACGATGTATTCTCGGTTCAACCAGCCTCTTCGATCAATTCTTGCTACGCCATCAATTTGTTTTAGGGCATTTTCTAAGATTTCTGCTTGTTCTCTTAATGTTCGATAATCAATTTTATTTTCGTCAGCAAATAAACTTACTTCTATGACAGGTGTTAAAGAAGAAGTAATTTCTAAAACCAATGGTTTATCTACATCTGCTGGAAGATCCGTAACTCTATCCACAGCAGAGCGAATATCTTCCACAACTTTTCTTGGATTTTTTGTATCGGGATCGATGATCACAGTAATGCCTGAGCGATTTTCTATCGAAGAAGAACGAATTTCTTTTATACCTTCTACAGATTTTAGTTGATCTTCTATTGGATTTGTGATAAGTTTTTCTACTTCTTCTGGAGATGCGCCGGGAAATACAGTTGTGACAAGAACTATATCGAAGTCAATGTTTGGAAAAGCTTCTCGATTGATGGTTAATCCAACATAAATGCCCCATCCGATTAATATTACTGTTAAAATGTTTCCAAAGATACTTCTTCGAAGAAAGAATTCTATAATTGCTAACATATTTATTATTATATTCATTAATTAACTATTTGGTCAATTCATTTTTTTGTAGAGCATCATTATTTCTATAAAAGTTTGACTTTAAATTCTAAAAATATATCATAAAAACTATGAAGTGGGTTTTAATTTCGGGATCAACAGGTACAATTGGAAGTGCCATTTGCAAAATTTTGTCAGAAAAGAATTTTTATTTAATTCTAGGCGGTAGAGACGAAATGAAATTAAATCAACTTAAACAAAATTTAGAAAAACAGTATAAGAATACGTGTTTGATATTTTTGGCAGATTTACGATCAAAGCATTCGATTCAACAAGCAATAAATAACCTATTTTCTAAAAATTCTATCAAACTTTACGCATTAGTCAACAATGCTTCCGAAACACCCAAAAGAAAAATTATTACAGAAGAAGGATTAGAATGTCAGTTTGCTGTAAATATATTAGGCTACCATAGAATGATTGCGTATTTAAAAGAGTATTTTGAAAATGGTGCGCGAATTGTGAATGTTTCAAGCTATTGGGCGGGCGATTTGGATTTGGCCGATCTACAATTCGAGAAAAGACCTTATCATAACCATATCGCTTATAGACAAAGTAAACAAGCAGAAAGGATGTTAACAGTCATTTGGTCAGAAATCCTTAGAGAAAAAAATATACTAGTTAATGCTTGTCATCCGGGTGATGCAAATTCCAAATTAAGTAATGACCTTGGTTTTGGAGGTTTTGAAAGCCCAATGGATGCTGCGAATACCCCAGCATATTTAGTATATTCGGAAGAGATAAGATCTATCACAGGAAAATATTTTGAACACAGAAAAATAGTTTCTGATCCCTTCGCGAAAAATATGGATCAAATCAAAAAATTATTCGAAATATGTAATAAATATTTATAAAATAAGTTAATTAAATAAAATTATTATTCGTCTTTAATAGAAAATGGTGTAAAATTTGTATGATAATCATAATAATCTTCTTGTTCTGCTTTTTTTAGAAATCCAACTGCGATATAAGTAAATGGAGTCATAATTGCTTCCCAGCTTACTTTTAGAACATAATTGCTCATCATTACGCTTAATATAGTTTGATTGTCCCAATATCCATAGAAAGCGAAAGGATAAAAAATCAAAGAATCTACGAATTGTCCTGCAATCGTTGAACCAATGGTTCGCATCCATAGTATTTTGCCATTCATCCATACCTTCATTTTAGCTAGTACATAAGAGTTTGCAAATTCACCAGCCCAATAAGCTATTAAAGAAGCTAATGCTATTCTTAGGGTAATTCCAAACGCAATTTCGTAAGCTTCTTGATATTTCCAATTCGGAGAAGGTGGAATTTTTACAATTATATAACTCATAATTGATGCAAAAGCTAATGCAGCAAAACCAGCCCATACTGTTCTTCGCGTTTTAGCATAACCGTATACTTCTGTTAATACATCTCCAAAAATATAACTAAAAGGAAAAAAGAAAACACCTGCTCCAAATTCGATTCCAAAAACTTTTGCAACCTTGGCAGCACCTATAATATTTGAGGTAAGAAGAACTGTTACAAATGCTGCCATTACGAAATCAAAATATTTGTATTGCCTTTGCATAATAAATCGAATATTTTTTTGTATAATTTTGTAAATTGTTTTTTCGGGTTGGATTCTTAATATAAAATAGTTGCTTAATAAAGTATATAAAAAAATTTATAAATTATGAAAAAAATAATTTTAAGTGTGGTTATTTTATCTTGTTTTGCCATAACAAAGGGGCTATATTCGGAGGAAAAAAAATTAGGATTAGGAATTTCTCTTTTTTATCCTACTGGAATAACATTTAAGTATAAATGGGATCAAAAGATGTCCATAGAATCAACGTTGGGAATTTTTCAAGATGGTGCATATTTTCATGCTGGTGTATTGTACGATTTTTATCAAATCAATCAAGGACTGAAACTTTATACAGGTGGAGCATTTCTTATGCAAGAACGAACAAGAAAACAAAAGATTTTTCGCGGCATATTCGAAGAAAACAAATCTCTCTATCCCGGTGTTAGAGTTCCCTTTGGTTTAGTTTATTACGAAAAGAATGAATGGGATCTTTTTGGAGAAATCAATTTAAACCTTTTGGCTAAGGATGGATTAGATGCAAACATAGGTATTGCGATTGGCTTTCATTTTTATCTATAAATACTTGATATTATAGTCAATTTTATTCATGCTTTACTTGACTTTACTTTATGTTAAAAAGGTTTGTCTATAAATTCTAATAAAAGGAGAATCTTATGATAACAATCGATTTAAAAGATAAGACTGCTGTTGTAACAGGTTCCGCACGCGGAATTGGTAAAGCAATCGCAGAAAAATTAGCAGAAGCTGGAGCAAAGGTTCTAATCAACGATATAAGCGAAGAAGCAGCAAAACAAACAGCGGAAGAAATTTCTAAAAAATATAATGTAGAAACTACCTATTTTGCATGTGACATTTCTAACGAAGAACAAGCAAACAAATTGATCGAAACATGTAAAGAAAAATGGGGTAAAGTAGATATATTAGTAAACAATGCTGGTATTACAAAAGATACACTGTTATTAAGAATGACCAAAGAACAATGGGATCAAGTGATCAACGTAAATTTAACAGGAACATTCTTATGCACAAGAGCTGCTTTTAAGATTATGATGAACCAGCGAAGTGGAGTGATTATCAATATATCTTCTATCGCAGGAGAAAATGGAAACGTTGGACAAGCAAATTATTCTGCATCCAAAGCAGGTGTGATTGGTTTTACAAAAACTGTTGCTGTAGAAGGTGCAGCAAGAGGTGTTCGTTGTAATGCAATTGCTCCAGGATTTATTCAAACCGCGATGACAGATGCAATTCCAGACAAAATTAAAGAAAAAATGATTGCATCTATTCCGTTAAAAAGACCTGGTCAACCAGAAGATATTGCAAATGCTGTTTTATTTTTAGCTTCGGATTTATCTTCTTACATTACTGGTCAGGTGATAGATGTTAATGGTGGTGGATTTAGGCCAAATTAAAAAAAATTTAGTTTTATGTTTAATTTTATTGATTTTAAACTTGCATAAAAAAATAGGATCATAAATTTTAACAAAAAATTAAAATAAGGAGAAGACCATGGCAGATGAATTATTTCAAAAAGTTCGTTCCATCATTGCACAACAATTAGGTGCAGATGAGTCCGAAATTACAGAAGATGCACATTTTATCGAAGATTTAGGTGCAGATTCTCTCGATACAGTAGAGTTAGTAATGGCATTAGAAGAAGAGTTTGGAATCGAAATTTCTGACGAAGATGCAGAAAAAATCCAAACAGTTGGCGATGTAATTAAGTACATCAAAGAACATCAAAAATAATTTTTTTTGAATAAAGGCCGATTTTCTTTTGCTATCAAAATCCTGTGGTAGTAAGAAAGAAAATCGGTCTTTTTTATGTTATGCAATACTCCGACCATGTCGAAAAGATCATACTAACAAAAGAAAGGCTAGAGCAACTTCGAGAATTATCCAAAAGGCTTGGTATACGATTTAGAGATTATCGATTATACGACTTAGCGTTTACTCATAGTAGTTTTGCAAACGAACCCAATGCACATAAACTCAACAATCAACGATTAGAATACTTAGGGGATGCAGTAATCGGATTTGTTGTGAATGATTACTTATACAGAAATTTTCATTTAAACGAAGGCCAGATGGCTCGAATTAAATCCGCAGCTGTTTCGGAAACGTCCCTTGCAAGTGCTGCAAGAAAATTGCGTTTTGGTCAATACCTAAAAATGAGTAAAGGCGAAAAGAAAAGTGGTGGTGCAAGAAGACCTTCGAATTTAGCAGATTCTTTTGAGGCTTTTGTTGCAGCATTATATTTGGATTTAGGTTTGGAAGAAACAAGAAAGTTTGTTTTAAACATGTTAGAAAGTAGACTAAAAAATTTAACGAAACCAGGTAGAGCAGTGGATCCAAAATCTGCATTACAAGAACTCGTACAGAAAAAATATCATACTCATCCAGTTTACGAAATGGTATCGCAAGAAGGACCAGATCACAAAAGGGAATTTGTTTATCGCGTTGTTATAAATGGAATAGAAATCGCTCGCGGCAGTGGAACATCCAAAAAACGCGCAGAAAAGCAAGCTGCCCAAAAAGCGTTAGATAAAATTAAGAGTCAATTTGACGAAATTTTAATTTAATATCCTTATGTATCAACAACTATTTATACCTATCGAAGAACACATCAATAAAAGCTATAATATTTATTTTTCTGATGATTTTAAAAAAGACTGGTTTGATTTATTAAAAAACTTTCGATTTACAAAAAATGTTCTTATAACTGACGACAATGTTTTTACTTATCATAAGGAATTAATACAAACATTAGCGAATCAACTACAACCATCGAAAATTATTGTTAGACCAAAAGGCGAAGAATATAAACACATTAAATATACCCAAGAGATTTACGAAGACTTAATACAATACGAAGTGGATCGTAAAAGTGGTATTATTGCTGTTGGCGGTGGAGTTATTGGTGATTTTGCTGGTTTTATCGCGTCTACCTTACTTCGCGGTATTGGTTTTGTGCAGATTCCTACAACACTACTTGCGATGGTGGATTCTAGTGTTGGAGGTAAAGTTGCTGTCAATGTAGATGTAGGAAAAAATATGATAGGTTCTTTTTATCAACCTCGTGTTGTTTTGTGTAGCTTGGCATTTCTTAGAACACTTCCCGAAAAAGAATGGATTTGTGGTTTAGCAGAAATGGTTAAACATGCCTTACTCAAAAGAAATGTTTACGAAAATTTTAAAAAAGTAGTTTTTAACCAACCAGATTATAAAACATGGGATTTTGAATTATGGAATCGCTTAATCTATGAATCTATCCAAGTAAAAGCAGAGGTAGTTTCTAAGGACGAAAAAGAATCTGGATTACGTTCGATTTTAAATTTAGGTCATACCGTTGCACATGCAATAGAATCTTTAACCAATTATAAAGAATTTTCTCATGGAGAAGCGGTAAGTCGTGGGCTTGTTACAGCATTACTACTTTCTAAAAAGAAATTTCAACTATCGGATAAAATCATCGAAGAAGTGATCCAAATAATGCGATTGTTAAAACTTCCCTTAGATACAGCAAACCTAAAAGCAAACGAAATAGCACATCACCTGATCTACGATAAAAAAAACCAAAAAGGAAAAATCAAATACATTTATCTAAAAGATATTGGAAATCCCGTTTACGATTTAGAATTGGATATCCAGGATTTTCTTGACGCGTGGATGCTACAAAAAGATTTATTTGGTTAAAGATATGAAGTCTAAACGCATATTAATATTAAATGGACCTAATTTAAATCTATTAGGAATTAGAGAGCCTCATATTTATGGTAAAACTACTCTAAAAGATTTAGAAAATCAGTTAAGTATTGATGCAAAGCATTTAGGTGTAGAGGTTGAATTTTTTCAGTCTAACCACGAAGGTAATTTGATCGATAAAATTCAGGAACACTTTCAAAATAGCTATGATGGTATAATTATCAACCCCGGAGGATTAACACATACTTCTGTTGCCTTACGCGATGCATTACTTTCTATCAGCGTTCCTTTTGTAGAAGTCCATATTAGCAATATATATTCGCGTGAACCATTCCGTCATCATTCTTATTTAAGCGATAAAGCTTTAGCCGTAATCAGTGGTATGGGAATATTAGGTTATCGCCTTGCCCTAATTGGATTGGTTCATTATCTTAAAGAATTGTCCTTCGATGGCAAACTACAACTTCCATAGTCAGTAACTTCTTTTGATTCTAAATTCATCGGTTCTAACCCAAAAATATTAAAAGAAACATTATATTTTTCTAAATAAACATTATTAAATTTTTTTATAACAAAATTATTGAAATCTTTTTCTGGCGAAAAGAAATTCATCACATCTTCTGTAATGATAATCGGATAAGAAAGTTTTTTTGCTAATTCTTGCAATTTAAAGGTTATGTTGACTGCTTCTCCTAATACTGTATAATCTATTAAGTGTTCTGAGCCAATGTATCCCATAAAAACATTTCCATAATGACAGGTAATTCCAAAAGATTGTTCTTGCAAAAGAGGATCTTTCTTAAACTGAACAAAAATATTTTTAAAGCAATAGGGTAGAATATTAGCTTGATTTTTTTCTAATGTAATTAAAATACCATCTCCCAAGATTTTATGAACAATACCACCGCATTTTAGCACATAATCACAAACCATATGTGCAAATCTATTCAGAATTGTAGCAAATTCGTGAGGTTCAGTATTTAATGATAGGTTGGTAGAGTTTCTTAGATCAATAAAAACAATGATTCTTTCTGTTTTTGTACCTTTAATGTATTGTAGCTGAATTTCGATTTGATCGTTTGATTGATCTTCGAAGATTTGCTCGATAATTTTAGGAGAGAAAAAACGTTGTAGAATTTGTTTTTCTTTCTGAATTTTCTTTTGTAAATTTACCAAAGGGGTTATGTTGTTAAAGCAAAAGAATTTGAATGTTTTATTGAGTTGGTTTATATCTTGTATGGTAAAATCAATGTAGGCTTTGATTCCGTTGATTTCTAGAATAAAATATACTACTTCGTTATTTTGGACATCAGAATCAATTTTCATTATGTCAGAAAGTTTTTTGCCTAATAAGTTGTCTTTTTTAAGCTGGAATTTTGCTAAAAAACTATCATTAATGTTGATAATTTTACCTTCTTGGTCTGTAAGAACAACAAATGTGGGAAGGGTATTAAAGATTTTTTCCAAAAAATCATTAGAATAACTGATAGAAAATAGTTTATTGAGTATCAAGTAAAAGCTAGAATTTATGATAAAAACAAAAATAGAACCAAAAAAAAGAATCAACAAAACCAAATTTTTTTCTAAAAATGAACTAATAGTAGATAGAGACAATTGATTGATATGATTTAGATAAACGATTCCATAACCAACGATAAAGAAGAGTATCAATATCATTACTAGGAATAAAATATAAATCATCCCTAAGTATGTTCTATCTTTGGTAGATTTATAAAGATTATAAAAAAAAGATTATAAAAAATTTTACTCTGGTAAACATTAATAGATAATCCAATGGTTAAAAAAGTGATTCCCCAAATAAGTAGTTGTGATTCCATTCTGCTTATATTTGACGAAATTTTTAAAAAATTTTTAAAAGCAAAATAAAAAAATTTGTACAAAAGTCGGTATAAGTTTTTATAATTAAGAAAAACAAATAACTTGATCAATCAAAGGAGGATAAGAATGAATTTACAAAGAATATATTTACTTTTGTTGATTTTATTTGGACAAAATTTATTTTCGAATAATTTACCAATACATTTTATTCTTGGAGAACATAAAGGATTAATTTATTCTGTTGCTTTTTCGCCAGATGGAAAGTTCCTTGCATCGTCTGTATAGACAACAAAACGAAAATATGGGATTTTCTTACAAAAAAAGAAATTAAAACATTAAGAGGGTACAATCATTTTGTTCATACTGTTAGGTTTTCTTCGGATGGAAAATTTCTTGCAACTGGAGGCGACGAAAATTCTATAAAAGTTTGGGAATTATCTACCTATAGAGAAATTTATAGAATTCCTGGGTATAGCAACCATTTTAATTGTTCTGTTAGTTTTTCTCCTAATGGTAAATATATAGCAACCATAGATATAGGAAAAACAAAAAATATTCAATTATGGGATGTTCTAACGGGTAAAAAAATAAAATCTATCGATGTTATTGGTGTGCCGCCTTTGGAAATTTCGCCAAATGGTAATTTTATTGCGGTTTCTACTTCTAATGGAGATGTAAAAATTTATGATCATTCTAGTGGTAAAGTATCAACCCTACCAAAAAATCAATTACAGATTCGAGCACTTTCTTTCCATCCATCTAGTAGAATTTTGATAGCAGCTAGTAAGGATGGATTTATTAAAATATGGGATATATTAACTGCAAGAGAAATCAAACTTATCGATGTGAAAATTCCTATACAGACTGTATCAGTATCTCCAAATGGTAAGTGGTTCGCAGCAGGAATGATGAAGGGATTAGTAATTCTCTGGAATTTTAAAGATTACAAAGAAATTTTTAAACTACAAACTGATGGAGATATAATAACGTCTGTTACTTTTTCCCCTGATAATCAATATCTTGTTGCAAGTGGAGAAAATAAAATTCATGTCTGGGATTTATCGAATGTTAAGATAGAATAAAAAATGTTTGGAAATATTTAGAACTAAGAGAATTTCGAAAATATAAGGAATTATTAATATTTTATAAATATAAAAAAATTTTGATTAATAAAAATATTCTGTAAACAAAATTATTATTGACTATTTTTAAAAAATATTTTTATTTTTATCCAAAATCAAAATTCTACGTCATAATATATTAAGAATATGTTTTCGCCAAATAAAAAAATTGTTGTTGTGGATGATTCCATCTTAAATTTAAGAATCATCGAGAAATATTTAGGGAATAATTATATAGAAATCATTAAATGTTCTGATTCGCAAAAAGCATTAGACATTATCAAACAAGAATTACCCGATTTAGTATTATTAGATATTCATATGCCGAATCTTACTGGCATCGATCTTTTAAAACAAATGAGGCAAGATACTCTATTATCTTTTATTCCCGTTATTTTTGTTACAGCATCCGAAGAAAAGGTTCATCTACAATTAGCATATAATTTAGGTACGGTTGATTATATTCATAAACCAATCGTAAAAGAAGAGCTTATCGCGAAGGTCCAAAATTATTTATTCTACATAGAAGAAAAAAACATATTACAAAGATATTATAACATTATCGATGAATTCGTTTTAACATTAATCACAGATACAGAAGATATTGTTTTGTATGTTAGTGCAGCTTTTACTAAAAGAACAGATTTTGATAAAATTCACATTTTAGGGTGTAGTTTTACTGAATTATTAATACAAAACTCTGAAGAAAAACTTTGGGAAGATATTAAATTTACTCTAACAGAACAAAGTATTTGGAAAGGAAAAATCAGGATAAAAACCAAAAATCATTTCTTTTGGGCAGATACCGTAATACAAAAAATTTATGATAATAAAAATAATTTAATTGGTTATCAATATATTATGAATGATATAACAGACAAGTTAATTTTACAAGAAATTGCTATTCGCGATCCTTTAACAAATTTATATAATCGTCTAAAAATCTTAGAATTAATCCAATACGAAATAGAAAAAGCCCAAAGGTATAATCATGTTTTTTCGCTATTAATGATTGATATAGATGACTTTAAGCATATCAACGATACATTTGGTCACAATTATGGAGACGAGGTATTAAAAGAATTTTCTAAATGTTTAAAACAATCAGTAAGAAAGATTGATATCGTTTCGCGTTGGGGAGGAGAGGAGTTTTTAATTTTGCTTCCAGAAACAAGAAAAGAACAAGCTTTAAATGTTGCTAATAGGATAAAAGAGAATTTATCAAAAGTTTATGTGGATTACAATAATATAGTAGTTTCTATGAACACAGCAAGCTTTGGTTTAACCGAATACTACCGAGAAGATAATTCCAATCTTTTAATAGAAAAAGTAGATAAAGCTTTGTATATATCTAAAAATAATGGAAAAAATAAAATCAGTTTGTATAGTTAATTTAGTTGTTGGTTTTATATTATTTTTTAATTTGATATTATGAAAGTTTTAAGTTATGCAGCATTAAAAGAAAAATCCCTTTTGGAAAAGTATGAATACGAAAAACCAGCTTTAAAGGATAACGAAGTAGAAGTAAAAATTACTCATTGTGGAATTTGTCATAGCGATATTCATCTAATAGACAATGATTGGGGTATAAGTAAATATCCTTTAATACCGGGGCACGAAATTATTGGAACAGTAGAAGAAACAGGTAAAAACGTAAAGCATTTAAAAAAAGGAATGCGAGTTGGTATAGGATGGCAAGCGGATAGTTGTGGATATTGTGAATATTGCTTAAAAGGAATGGAACAATTATGTAGCAGAAATCAACCTACTTGTGTGGGAAGGCCAGGAGGATTTGCTCATTCTATCATTGTAAATAGTAAGTTTGCAATTCCCGTTCCTGATAATTTAGATTCTGTAAACGCTGCTCCTCTATTGTGTGCTGGAATAACAGTTTATAATCCACTAAGAATCTATAATGTAAAACCATCTATGAGGGTGGGAATCATAGGAATTGGTGGATTAGGTCATTTAGCAATTCAATTTGCTCATGCTTTTGGTTGTGAAGTGACAGCATTTTCTTCTACCAAAGATAAAGAAGAAGAAGCAAAAAGACTTGGAGCACACAATTTTGTTTCGATTAAAGATACATCTGTTAATAAATACAAGAATTATTTTGATTTTATTATCTCTACGGTATTTGTGGATTTGGACTGGAAGGTTTTTATTTCTTTATTAAAGCCAAATGGTCAGTTAAACTTTGTTGGTGCTGGAGGAAGTATCAATATTCCTATACCAATGCTTTTAAACAACAAGATCATTAGTGGAAGTGCAATTGGTAGTCCATCAATGATTTACGAAATGTTTCAATTTGCTGCTCGTCATAACATACAAGCTAAGACAGAAGTTTTTCCATTAGAGAACGTCAACGAAGCTATTCAAAAAGTAAAAGAAAACAGAGTAAGATATAGGGCAGTTCTTAAAATATAAAAATATCCCCTTTATGGGGATATTTATTAAATTATTCTTTATACATATCTTCTATAAGGTTTTTATATTTTTCTGTAATTACGTGACGTTTTAATTTAAAAAGATTGGTTAATTCATCACCTACTTCGAAGGGTTTAGGTACTAATCGAATATCAACAATTCTTTCGAAGGATTTAAAACCAGCTTCTCCAGAAACCAATCGTTTAACTTCGTTTCTTAGTAGTTTTAGAACTTCTTCATTTTTTGCTAATTCTTCGTATGTTGAACCATAATCTTTTAACTGTTCTAAAGAAGGAACAATTAAGGCACAAAGATATTTTTTATCTTGTCCTACTACCATACATTGATGGATTAAAGGAGATTCTAATAAACGATTTTCGATAGGTACTGGTTCTACATTTTCTCCACCTAACAGAACAACTGTTTCTTTGGATCTACCTACGATTTTTAGACAATTATTAAAGGTCATCATACCAAGATCGCCAGTGTTTAACCAACCATCTTTAATGGTTTTTGCGGTTGCTTCGGGATTTTTGTAATATCCTTTCATTACTTGTGGACCTTTTACATGGATTTCTCCTTTTACACCGCGACGTTTAGGACCACCAGGTTCAGTTGTATAGATGATTTCTCCTGTGTTGATATCTACTAACCTTAAATCTGTTCCGGGATAGATTGGACCCACAGTACCTGGTACTAATTTTTTGTAGGTTCTTACTGCTAACACAGGGCAGGTTTCTGTCATTCCGTAACCTTCTAGTACGGGGATTCCAATATTATTAAAAAATTCGTCTACATGTAATGGTAATGCTCCACCACCAGAAACAGAACCTCTTAACTTACCACCAGTAGCTGCTCTAATTTTGGCTAAAACAATTGCATCTAAAATTAGGTTGGGGATAAAGAAAATAATTACCATAAGTAAATGCCATATTCCCAAGAAGAAAGATAGTACTGGATTTCTTCCCACTGTGTCTAACTCTCTAAATGTTAAGAAGCGAATTCCCCCTTTGAATTTTTTAGAACAATAATACGCAGCATTAAACAAGGCTTTTCTAACAGGAGGAGAGCTTTCTACTTTGGATAAAATTCCTTGATAAACGCTTTCCCAAATTCTTGGTGCAGAAGCCATAAAGGTTGGTTTTACAATGCCTAAATCTTCTCTTAGATTTCTTACATTTGTATAATAAGTACAAATTCCTCTAGAAATGGATAACATTTCGAACATTCTCTCGAAAATATGCCAAATGGGTAAAATTGATAAAATTCTATCTGTTGGATATAACTTGATATTCGGTGGAAGATTTTTCACTTGAGAAATCATGTTCTTGTGCATAAGCATTACACCTTTGGGTGTACCAGTCGTACCTGAGGTATAGATCAGTGTAAAAAGATCGTCTTCTTTAATATTCGCCATTCTTTCTTCTACGCGTCTATCGCCTTGTTCTCTAAGTTTTTTTCCTTTTTCGAGAAGATCATATAAGTGTAGAATTCCTTCTGGAGCTTTTGTGTTTTTATCCATTATAATAATATGCTTTATGTTGGGTAATTTCGCTTTATTTTTTAGAATTTTATCTAATACCATTTGGTTTTCTACAATTACTACTTTGGCATCAGAGTGAGGCACAATATATTGTATATCGCCATCAGTGATGTCTGTTCCTCTTGGTACATCCGCAGCTCCACACAATTGAATACCATAATCTACCAAAATCCATTCAAAACGGTTATCTGCAAATAAACAAACATGTTCGCGTTGTTCAATTCCTAAGTCGATAAAGGCAGTAGCTAAAGCAACCCCCATTTCGTAAAGTTCTTTAAACGAAACAGGTTCAAAAACCTTATCTTTATTTCTTGTTGCAAATGCTGGCCTATCGCCATATTTTTCTGCTACTTCTTTGTAAAGCTCTGCAAGGTTTCTAGCTTTTATTTCGTTGTTTGCCACAAGGTCCTCCTTTTTTTTGATGCGCTAAACTTTATTTTTATTGAAATTTTAAAAGCAAAAATAAATGAATGAAATTCGATGTCAACTTATAATCATAAAATTAAAAAAATAATTTTAAAAAGTAAAAAAAATTTATGCGTTGGATTAGATCCAGACGAGAATTTAATTCCTACTGGTTATGAAAAAAATATTAAAGGAATTTATCAATTTTTAATAGAAATTATTGAATATACATTTGAATCTGCAATTGCTTATAAACTAAATCTCGCGTTCTATGAATCTTATGGAAAAGAAGGTTGGGAACTAATCGAAAAGCTGCAAAAATATTTTCGCAATCAGAAATCAGAAAAAATTCTTATCGCAGATGCAAAGAGAGGAGATATAGGCAATACGTCTCAAAAATATGCGAAAGCTTTTTTTGAATACTTCGATTTCGATGCAATCACACTACATCCTTATATGGGAGAAGATACGATACTCCCTTTTTTGGAATATAGAAATAAGGGAAGTATTGTATTATGTTTAACCTCTAATCCATCTAATAAGAATTTTGAATTTTATGGAAATCCTCCTTTATACGAAGTTGTAGCGAATAAAATTGTTGAATGGAATAAAAAGTATGATAATGTCTGGGCTGTGGTAGGTGCAACCAACGAATTAATGCATATCAAACGATTATCAGAAATTTTATGGGATATACCAATTCTAGTTCCAGGAGTTGGTGCTCAAGGAGGAGATTTAGAAACTATCATGACTTATTTTAAAGATCGAGCGATTATAAACGTTGGTAGAAGTATCTTATATGCTTCTGATAAAAGAGCTGATTTACAGAAAAAAATCAATGAATATATAAATAATTATTATAAAACTATCAATAGGTTTATAAATGATTAAAATTCAAAATTTTTTATTATTATGAATCATTAAATTTTTCTTTACATCATAAATTTATTAAAGAAAATGTGATAAACAAACCAATGAATGATTTTCAAATCAAACTTCACAGGAGATTAATTGTATGATTTTAAAACGTTTGGTGACTTCCTCCGTAGGAAGAAAAACGATTGTAGCAGTAACAGGGCTGTTGCTTATCCTGTTTATCCTTGTACATATGTTAGGAAACTGGAATATGTTTTTAGGTCCAGATGCAATGAATTCTTATGCAGCAAAATTACAGAGTTTAGGTGGGCTTTTATGGATTGCTCGCATTGGATTAATTGTCATTTTTCTTTTGCACGTATTTTTTACGATTCAATTGAATATAGAAAATAAACAGGCAAGACCAATTCCTTACAAAAAGAAAGATTATGTTAGAGCGACCCTTACATCAAGAACCATGGCAGTTTCTGGTCTTTTAATCTTAGCATTTGTAATCTATCATCTATTACATTATACCTTAGGAGTTGTGCAACCAGAAACATTTAAAGCCAAATTAACCGATGCCCAAGGCAGACCCGATGTTTATATGATGGTTATATATGGATTTCGAAACCCCATTATTTCTCTAAGCTATATTATAGCAATGTTGCTACTTGCAATGCATTTAGATCATGCTGTTCAGAGTGTATTTCAGACTTTAGGTTGGACAACAAAAAATATTTTTCCCAAATTGATTCGTTTTTCGCGAGCATTTGCTATTTTTATTTTTATTGGTTATACATTAATTCCCTTATCGATATTGTTGGGAATTATTAAATAAAAAATTTTATAAAGGAGTTATAGTATGAGTTTAAATTCAAAAGTTCCAACAGGACCAATTGAACAAAAATGGGATAAGCATAAATTCGAATTAAAATTGGTTAATCCAGCAAACAAAAGAAAATACGAAATTATTGTAGTTGGTACAGGATTAGCTGGTGCTTCTGCTGCTGCTACTTTGGCAGGTTTAGGATATAACGTTAAAGTTTTTACTTTTCACGATACACCAAGAAGAGCACATAGTATTGCAGCGCAAGGTGGTATAAATGCTGCAAAAAATTACCAAGGAGATGGCGATAGTATTTTTCGTTTGTTTTACGATACCATTAAAGGTGGTGATTTTCGCGCAAGAGAAGCAAATGTTTATCGATTAGCCCAAGTGAGTGTAAACATCATTGATCAGTGTGTTGCACAAGGTGTTCCTTTTGCAAGAGAATATGGTGGGTATTTAGCAAACCGTTCCTTTGGTGGTGCACAAGTTTCTCGTACGTTTTATGCAAGAGGTCAGACAGGGCAACAATTATTATTAGGAGCATATCAAGCATTGATGCAACAAGTTGATGCTGGAAACATAAAACTGTATCATCGACACGAAATGTTAGATGTTGTTATTGTAAATGGGCATGCCAAGGGAATTATTGTTAGAGATTTGGTAACAGGAAAGATTTCTAAACATAGTGCACATGCAGTTGTTCTTGCAACAGGTGGTTATAGCAACGTTTATTTCTGGTCAACAAATGCAAAGAATTGTAATGTTACTGCAACTTATCGCGCATATAAAAGAGGTGCTTATTTTGCTAATCCATGTTATACACAAATTCATCCCACTTGTATACCAGCATCGGGAGATTATCAATCCAAATTAACTTTAATGTCCGAATCTTTAAGAAATGATGGTCGTGTTTGGGTACCCAAGAAACCAGGCGATAAAAGACATCCTAATGATATTCCCGAAGAAGAAAGAGATTATTACTTAGAAAGAAAATATCCAAGTTTTGGTAATTTGGTACCGCGCGATATCGCTTCTCGTGCTGCAAAATATGTGTGTGATGAAGGAAGAGGAGTTGGTCCAGGGGATAAGCCTTATGCAGTGTATCTAGATTTTAGAGATGCAATAAAACGATTAGGAAAAGATAAGATAGCAGAACGTTATGGAAACTTGTTCGAAATGTACCAAAAAATTACCAACGAGAACCCCTACGAAGTACCTATGAGAATTTATCCAGCACCTCATTATACGATGGGAGGTTTATGGGTAGATTATAATTTGATGAGTAATATTCCTGGACTCTTTGTCATTGGAGAGGCTAATTTCTCGGATCATGGTGCAAATCGATTAGGAGCTAGTGCTTTGATGCAAGGATTAGCAGATGGTTATTTTATCTTACCTTATACAATCGGTGGTTATTTGGCAGAAATAGGTTGGAATAAAGTTTCTGATGATACACCAGAATTCAATGATGCATTAAAAGTAGTAGAAGATAATATTAAAAAATTATTATCAGTGAATGGTTCGAAATCGCCGGATTATTTCCATATGGAATTAGGTCGATTGATGTTAGATAAAGTTGGGATGTCTAGAAATAAAGCAGGTCTAGAAGAAGCATTAAGAAAAATACCCGAAATTCGCGAAAGATTCTGGCGAGAAGTAAGAGTTACAGGATCTGGTGAGTCACTAAATCAAACCTTAGAAAAAGCAGGGAGAGTTGCAGACTTTCTTGAATTTGCAGAACTTATGGCTTATGATGCACTCCATCGCGAAGAGTCTTGTGGTGGACATTTTAGAGAAGAATATCAAACCCCCGATGGAGAAGCAGTCCGAAACGATGAGAAATTTTCTTATGTTGCTGCATGGGAGTATAAAGGTGTGGGAAATACCCCTCTACTACACAAAGAAGACCTAAAATTCGAAGTGGTAAAACCATCAACTAGAAGCTATAAATAATTACAAGGAGTTGTTATGAAAATTATATTACATGTTTGGAGACAAAATGGTCCAGAGGACGAAGGAAGATTTGTACGATACGAGGTAGATAATGTAAGTACCCATTGGTCTTTTTTAGAATTGTTAGATGTTTTGAACAATCAATTGATTGAAAAAGGCGAAGAACCTGTTACTTTCGAGCATGATTGTAGAGAAGGAATTTGTGGTTGTTGTGGTTTTATGATAAATGGAGTTGCGCATGGAAGACAGTATTCTCCAGAAGGAAGAACCACAGTTTGTCAGCTCCATATGTATAAATTTAAAGATGGAGATGAATTATATCTAGAACCTTTTAGAGCAAAAGCATTCCCTGTTCTTAAAGACTTAATGGTGGATAGAAGTGCTTTTGATAAAATTATAGCAGCAGGTGGATATATTACTGTTCAAGCAGGTAACGCCCAAGATGCAAACAATATACTCATTCCCAAAGAAGTAGCGAACGAAGCTATGAATGCAGCAGAATGCATTGGATGCGGTGCATGTGTTGCTTCTTGTAAAAATGCTTCTGCGATGTTGTTTGTTTCTGCAAAAATCTCTCATTTAGGGTTGTTGCCACAAGGACAGCCAGAAAGAAAACGACGAGCACAACGAATGATTGCAAAAATGGACGAGTTAGGATTCGGAAACTGCACCAATCAATACGAATGCGAAGCAGTTTGTCCAAAAGGTATTCGAAAAGACTTTATTGGAAGAATGAATCGCGACTATATATGTTCCATTAACAAGGAAGTAGATACCAAAGATTTTGCTGGAGCGATTTAAAATTCAGGTATATTCCCCAAAAAAGATAAAAAAATCCTACCTTACCTATTTTGGTGGTATACTCTTAAATGAGTATACCACTATTTCTCTCTATTCTATAAAATTCGTAAAAATGTCTGTTTCAATATATATAATAAAATTAAGGAAGATTCAGTTTTTATATATAAATGCGAAATCCAACATAGATTTAGGAGAGCAATTTAACGTTAGGAATATTATATGAAAAAGATTCGATGATTTAATAAAATGAACAAAGACTCATTTTTGAACGAATAGGAAGAAGAATCCTTAGGCTTAAAGAAAACGAACGACGAATCTACACAGAAAAAGTAGATAGAAGCATCTTTGAACTTTATCGACTCCATAAAATGGATAAGTTGATATTACAACCGATTGCAGGTTTGGGATAATAAAAAAGCCAATCTTTTGGTGGAATCTGTTTTATGGATATTCCTTTACCAGTGATCTATTTAAACAAAGAACATGATGGTACATATTCTGTTGTCGATGGACAGCAACGTCTAACTGCTTTGTTTGATTTTTTCGAAAATAAATTTAGCTTAAATCATTTGATGGTATTAGAAGAAATCATTAGAAGAAATCAAAGGAAGAAAATTTCAAGATCTTCCACCAAAAGAAAAACATAAATTCGAAAATGCATCAATTCGCGTAATCCAGTTAAAAAAAATCTTCCCACGATATAAAATTCGAAATCTTCGAACGCTTGAATACCGGATCAGTTCAATTGAATGCTCAGGAACTTCGAAATTGTATTTATCACGGAAGATAAAAGAAAAAGATTTGTTGTATATAATTAAATTAAGCGAACCTCACAAACGAATGAAGGATGTAGAACTCGTTTTACGCTTTCTTGCCTTTCAACATCAGTCTTATCAAAACTATAAATCACCCATGAAGAGATTCTTGAATAACGAAATGGCGAAATACTGAAATCTAAAAAGACGAAGAAAAAAGTCTAAAAAAAGTGTATCTTTTATCAAAAATATTTTTGATGAAAATGCTTTTAGTCGTTTTATTATTGGCACAAAAGAAAAGCCCTTCGGCTATTACGAAACCAACTTTAATAATGGACTCTATGATATTCTTATGTGGAGTTTTGTTTTATATAACGAAGAAGATATTTTGTCTAATCGAGATGTTATAAGAGAAGAATTATTGTGGTTAATGACTTTTGATGAGGAATTTATCAATGCTATTTCTGGTACTGGCACAGATAATAGGATTAAGTTATTGACACGTTTTTCTAAATGGGAGAGAGCACTAAACAATCTATTTAAACTATCTAATACAAATCTCCACAAATTATCGTTAGAACAAAAAAAAGATTTATTGGATTACCAGCCTAATTGAGTAAATTGTGGAAATTTAATCGATTCTGTGGACGATGCTGTATTTCTTGATGTGGATTTTTAATGGCGAAAGAATCCGTCTTTTACGAGCGACGTTAAACTGGTACATCGATATTGCAAAAGATATGGTTCTTATAATAGGCTAAACGAAAAAAATAATACAATCGTGAAAGAAAAATCACAACCCTATAAACATATAAAAAGAGTGCATGGGGGAATACCCCAAAAAGAATATCGAACGCCCATCTTAGAAGCACTGATAAAAATGAATGGAAGTGCAACAGCAAAAGAAGTACTAGATTATGTAGAACAAAAAATGAAGAAATACTTTACCGATATAGATCGTGATGTTTTGAAGTATGGGGATCAAAGATGGGAAAAAGGGGTACATTTTGAAAGATTAAAATTAGTTCATGAAGGACTACTAAAAAAAGATTCTCCGCGTGGTATTTGGGAAATTAGCAAAGAGGGAAGACAATATTACGAAAGACACCTAAAAAACAACCATGAATTTTAAAATAAATTAAAAAATTCTTATATAATAATATAAAAAATGCGTTTTAGAATCATTTTTTGAGGTAAAAAATTAGAAACTCATATTTTATATTTTGAAAATTACAAAAATATAATTATTGACAAATAATTTTTATCGAAAAAAATAAAAGTATGGCACTATTAATTTTTTTCTATAAAGTGTATGGGTTTATTGATTTGTTTATTGCAATTGACATTTTAAAAAAGATAGAAGATCATTTAGGAATCGATCTTTTAACTCTCTCTATTATATTTATTACTATTATAGGCATTATTTTTTATGCGGCAATTCTAGTCTATATAAGTTATCGTTTCCAGAAAAAAAGAAGAAAAGAAATCCGAGAATTTGTTCGAAGAAGTGGATTTAAGATGGCAAGGAAAAAAGAGATTATAGATATTATTTCGAATGCAGATATAGAGCTTTTTAATCAAGGTTATTCTAATGATATCGAGAATATTTTTTCATTTTTGTATAATGATACGAAAATGTTTTTTTTGATTATAGTTTTATTATAAGATCTGGGAGGAGAAAGAGAATTTATAATTATACTATTGCAATCATCAAAACCTCCCAGAAAATTCCTTCGCTTTCTGTAAGAGAAGATTTTCTTGATGGATTGAAAGATCAGGATATCGAAATTGAATTGTATAATGGATTGCTGATAATTTATAAAACCGATAAATTATCTATGGAAAAATATCAAAAATTTATCGACGAAGTAAAAACGATCGTGGATCATTTATATAAAAACAAGTTTTGATGTTTAGATACTTACAAACATTTTAATAAAAATCAAATGAGATTATCGAAATTCTTTATTTTTTCCCATTAAAATAAAAATTTGTCCTAATAAGCTATATAATATATTTATATTGAAAACCTATCAAAATAAAGAGATATTATGATTCAATTGGTTCTACAAAAAAAATTTCGAAAAACCAACCAAAAGGAGAAAATATGTCAACGCCAAAGGAAATCATAGAAAATATAAGAAAAGAATTTGGAATTGATAGAGAATTGGATGACGAAGCAAAAAAAATTATAAATAACCAGCATGAAATGCTAGCTCGAGCAATCAAACAACTATCGGTAGATTTATATTCAAAAGAAATTCATTTTGTAATGGAATTAATCCAAAATGCTGATGATAATGAATATACTGTTAAAGAACCTTTTATTCGATTTATTATTGAACAGGATAAAATCTTAGTACAAAATAACGAAAAGGGTTTTAGCGAAAAACACGTACAAGCTTTGTGTGATGTTGCAAATAGTACGAAAACCAAAAAAATGGGATATATTGGCGAAAAAGGAATTGGTTTTAAATCTGTCTTTCGCATATCCCATACACAGCAAATTTTTTCTAATGGTTTTCGGTTTGAACTACGCGGAAATGATAAGGAATTTCCTTTAAGTTATATAGTTCCCTATTGGATAGAAAATGTTCCTAATTATGTTGATTTAGGTTTAACAAATATCGTTTTACCGTTGAGAGAAGATATATCCGAAGATTTTTTTAAAAAATTTCAAGAACTCGATCCAACTTTGATATTATTTTTGCGTAAGTTGAAAAGAATCGAAATTCATAATATTATCAATCAAACTATGGATAAAATTATTCTTAAAGAAGAAAATGGTATAAGGATTATACAATATAATAACATTAAAAAAAATTATAAAGTAATTAAACAAGTTTTGAGTGTTCCAAAAGAAGTTAGAGAAGACAAAAGAAATGAGATAGAAGAAACAGAATTGGTGCTTGCATTCCCTTTAGATGAAAAGGGCGATGCGAAAACTGACGAAGAACAGAAAGTTTTTGTGTTTCTTCCTACACGCTCTTATGGTTTTAAATTCCTAATTCAAGGAGATTTTTTGGTTACGGCCAATCGCGAAGAAATACACAAGGATAAGAAATGGAATATATGGCTTCGCGATAGTATACCTGATGTGTTAATAAAATCAATAGAAGAATTCAAAAAAGACGAAAAATTAAGTAAGAGCTATTATAATTATTTACCAGCAAAAAAAGAAATTACCGATCCATTCTTTTCTGAATTAGTTGATAAAATTTACGATAAATTAAAACAAGAAGAATGTATTTTGTCCGCATCAAATCAATGGAGAAAACCGCAGGATTTGTATATTGGTAATAAAGAAATTCGAAATATTGTTTCTAATGATGATTTAAGAAAATTTTTTAACAAAGAATATATATCAGATAAATTATCAATTCCAGAAGAAGTATTAAAACATTTAGAAATACCTCAATTCGATATAGATAAATTAATAGAATTATTACAAAATACAGATTGGCTACAAGGTCAACCTGATGAATGGTTTGTTAAACTTTATGCATATTTAAACAAAAAATTGAATGATGATCAACAACTCAAAAAAATCAGAGAACTTAAAATCATACGTTTAGAAAATCGGCAATTAACTTCTATTCAAGAGGATGTAGTTTTTCTGCCCTTAGATAAAAGAACTACTTATGGGTTCGAAAAAGATTTAAGAGTTATCAAAAGAGAAACCATCCAACCAGAAGAAGACGAAAAAGAGCAAAAAAAAGCAATCAACGATTTCTTGAAAAAATTAGGAGTCAAGAATGCATCTCCTTATGATATAATAGATAATCATATACTAAAAATTTATGATGATGGATCATTCAAAAACAAAAGCAAAGAAAAACGAATTGGATATATTCGTTATATTAAAGATCATTTAGATGATTATGAAAAAGGATTTAATAATGAAGAATTAAAAAAAAGCTATTATTTTTACTCTAATTATTCTAATGAAAAACCTTTAGATAGATTAAAAAAATCTTTGTACCTTAAATCTTATCAACTTATAGATAACAAAGAAGAATACAAAAAACCTAATGAAATCTATTTATCGAAAGAATATGGAAATAAAAATCATTTAGAAAAATTATTTAAAAATATTGAAGATATATATTTTATCCATAACGAATACATAGAAGATATCTTAGAAACATACAAAAAATTCAAGCGATATAAAGATAAAAAAAACTATATGAAAGAAAAAAGCAAAGAAATAAAAGAATGGCAAAAATTTTTTATTAAGATAGGTGTAAACGAAATTCTAAGAATCCAAGAAACAAAAAATCATGATTTAACAACTCAAGATTTAGAAAGATTAAGAAAGGGAGATAAAGGTTACGTAGAAAGGTTCAGAAATTTCGAATCTGAAGATCTAGAAAAATTATTGCAAAAAATAAATAAAGAAAGATCGAAATATTTACTTAAACACTTAGATTCTAATTGGGAAAAGTTAAAAGAATATAAAAAATTTATCTATGAATGGAGCTATCGGTCTGGTGTTAAATCGAAATCAAATAATGATTATGATGCTAATTGGATACTTTTATTAAAAAATAGTTCGTGGATTTATAATTCTAAATCAAGTTTTTCTAAACCATTAGAGGTATTTTTAGATAAAAAAGAAATCAGGGATCTTTTGGGTGATTCTGTTCATTATGTAAATATCGAAATCAAAAATAAGGATTTGATTGAATCTCTTGGAATCAATACCCAAGCAAAGGTAGATGTTGTACTTAATTATTTAAAAGTTTTAGTAAAAAATCAACATAAAGATTTAGAAATATATAAAAATTTATATAAATTTTTATATAAAAATTTTGATAAAGAATCAGAAAGAATTGTTGATTCTTTTAGGGAAAACGCGATTATTTATGTGTCAGATTCTAAAAAACTCTATTATAATTCTAAAGAAGTTATATGGAAAGATATGAGCATTATTTTTGGACAACATAAAGCATATTTAGAAAAACATTATTCCGAATTACGAAGTTTTTTCGTAGATCAATTAAAAGTAAACGAAAATGCTCATCCGAAAGATTATGCGGATGTTTTATTGAAAATGTCAGAATCAAAAGAAAGATTAACCCAAGAACAAGAACAAAAATTATGGAAAATTTACCAGGAATTAAATCGATACTTAAATCCAAGCGAAACAGAAAGTTTAATTTCCCGAGAAGATTGGTGGGAAAATTTTATAAAAAATATAAAACTTTGGTCTAATAAAAACGAATGGCAATCTACAGACTTCATCTATATAAATGATAACAAAGAATTTTATGAATTGTTCAAGAATAAGATACATTTTGTTAAAGTACCCGATGATGATTACCATCGAATTTCGTTTTTTCTAGAATCAATAAAGATACCCTATCTTTCGAAATCTGTTAAAAAACAATTAATAAATGATGAAAAAGGAACTTACGAAGAAGAACTAACACAAACGATACGAAAATTTATGCCTTATATTGTACGTAATTTATATAATTCTAATCATAATCATTATCAATTACTAAAAACAGAAGGCATTTTACAAAAATTTTTTTTAATAGAATGTTATAGTTATAATAGACTACAAGTTAAGTTGAATCTTGGTAATTATAGCGTGGATACACAAAGAGACATCCTTTTGGTTGGAAATAAATTATACATTAAAAAGGATCGGATCGACGATACAGAGTTAATTGCTATCGAACTTGGAAAACAATTATCAGAAAATGATTTTATTACAATATTATTTCACAAGAAAGATGATTCTAAAATCGAAGAATATTTAAAGAAAAAAGAGATTCCCGAATTGCCACTTCACGAACAACTAGAATTAAAAGAATTTTTAATAAAAGATAAATCTAACGTAGAAAAAGAAAGAATGAATCAAAATAACGAAATCGAAGAAGAAATGGAAATTCATTATGACGAAAGCGGAATACAAGAAAGCGAATATCAAATCAATACAAAAACGCGAGAAACTCAATCACAAAATCGATATTCTATCGGTGGGTCTAATAGATTTGATAGAAAATTTAACCTCAACAATTTAACGACCATCATTAAAGGAAATAGCGAAGAACAAATTCAACAAGAAATAAACGAATCGTTCGAGCAAAACCAAGAAACAACAGATTGGACACCTTCTGTTTCTCCACAACAGGTTGAAGCTGTTATCGAAGATTATCAAATAAAAGAAAAGCATTACGAATATAGAGAACATAGCAGTAGCGAATTTTATAAACATTCACACGACAAAACAATAGAAAAAAAGAAAAGAGATTTAAGTTCAGAGGGAAAAAAGCGTGTTGGCAGATGGGGCGAAGAGTTTGTCTTTTATTATTTAAAAAAAGAATATATGAAAAATTTTCAATATGCAGAATTTCGAGAAACCAAAGATGGCTTTGAATTTATTCATGAGAATCAAATTTTGGCAAAAGTTATATGGGCAAATAAAGATCGAGATACGGGAGAAGGCTACGATTTTATAATAGAAGAAAATCAAACCAAAAAATACATCGAAGTAAAATCTTCTTTTGAGGAAAGCAAAGAATGGTTTGATTTGTCCGAGAAGCAATGGCAATTTCTAAAACAAAACGGACAAAATTTTTATATTTATAGAGTCTATAATGCTGGCACTAACAAAGCTAAAATACAAAAATTTTATAAAATTTATAAATTATGGTTAGAGAACAAAATAACAGCATACCCTATACGCATAAAATTATAGGTAAAAAATTAGTTTGAACAATGTTTTTATGGTAAGTTGAGTTTATAAAAGAAAATATATAAATAAATATAATAAAAAATACTTAATATAATACAAAAATTAACCAAATTGATCTAAAAAACTGCTAAAAACTCTTCTCTGTTGATAAAATGCACTTTTCGTGTATGAATAATTCTGTATTACGGGAATGTCAGGAGTCTGATCTCCCTCATTCCGTATATCATCATTATTGATTTGAGGGATTTCAACCAAAGGA